>CAJTEA010000013.1 GCA_910575265.1 Oscillospiraceae bacterium | reverse complement strand
TTACGAACTAACTTTTTCCGCTGGTATACTTCCTGGCGAAACCTCGCCCCGGCACTGGTATACTTTCTGGCGAAATTTGGCCCTTTTTACTTGACTGCTTACAACTACCACTTATTATTATTTATAAGGAGCTGTTGAATATGTTAAACCACATCATTGTTATGGGCCGTCTGACCCGTGACCCGGAGCTGCGCCGCACCCAGGCGGGCGTCCCCGTTGCCAGCTTTTCTATCGCCTGCGACCGGGATTTCAAGGACAAAACCACCGGCGAGCGGGTCACTGACTTTATCGACATCGTGGCCTGGCGCTCCACCGGCGAGTTTGTGAGCAAGTATTTCACCAAGGGCCGCATGGCTGTGGTCTCCGGTCGCCTGCAGATGCGGGACTGGACGGACAAGGAGGGTAACAAGCGTCGCTCCGCTGAGATCGTCGCTGACAATGTCTACTTCGGCGACTCCAAGTCCAAGGAGGACCAGGAGCCCCCGGCCAGCGCCGGTGGCCCCGTGGAGGCGGCTGGCGGGGACGTTTTCGGTCTGCCGGGTGATTTCTCTCCAAATTTCGGGGAGCCCGCGGACGATGGCAGTTTTCCGTTCTGAACATCAGCGGCGGGAGGGGACAGCCCTCCCGCCCAATAAAAATGATAGGAGATATAGATTATGGCATCCTGTGTGCTCTGCAAAAAAGATGTGACTACCGGCTTTGTGATTTGCGGCGACTGCGTCCACAAGCTGGAGCCCTTCACCCTGTCCCCCGACTTGGCCTGTTTCATCGACCAGTTGGCGGAGGATCTTGTACGAAATGAGAACAGCTGCACCTGCGATATGTGCTCCATTGTGGGGTGCCCGTCCCAAGTCAGCGGTGTGACCTGTAAAAATGGGATCAAAGCGTGGCTGCTGGATAAAGCTGGCCAGTTCCTGCCCAGAAGCGGCGCCTCTGAGGAAAACTGAGCGCAATAGTATGCGATCCATCACCAATACCGCCGCAGAAATTATTGATATTTTCCTGTCCATCTGATAAAATAAAGCAAAACGACAGTGCAGAAGGGCGGAATCAATATGATGTATCCTTACATTACACTGGCAGACGAAACCGAAATCACCCATTCTCAGATTATCGAGACTGATGGTCAGCAGAACGTAGAAGTCCACTTTGAGCGCCCCACAGAGGCCGGATTTGACTCGGCCAGATGTGTACTCCCGACTTATCAGTGGAAATTTGCGGAAGGCTTTTCTTCGGATGAAATGGCGTTCTTTGATGAATTTCTGCACAACAACGCCCATTTGCTCTACCGCTATGCTGCGCAGGGAGGGATACACTGTGCCTAGTTTGTTCCGTATAGGGGGATATCTGGTTTTCTTCTGGTCGAATGAGAACGACGAGCCCATTCATGTCCACATTGCCAAAGGGAAGCCATCACCAAACGCCACAAAGATATGGCTGACCCGATCCGGACAGTGCATCGTCGCCAACAATGCCGGCCGGATTCCCCAAAGTGATTTGAATGAGCTGTTGGATATTATTTCGGCACAGTTCTTTTTGATTTGCCGAAAATGGAAAGAACATTTTTGTGTGGAGGAGATTCAGTTTTTCTGCTGAGTCTCATCTGAACCTACGAATCGAAGCGGTACGCTGTGCCGCTTCGATTCTTTTCTATTTTGGGAGGTATTTTTGTGTATGAGCAGTTAACGCTATTCCCGCCTCTGCCCTCGCCTGTCCGCACCGTCTATGGTGGAGGTGTTGGTCAGGCTCCGGCGCTGCCCGGGCGAAATGACTCAGCACACATGGAGGCAATCTACCTGGACCGCCTCCTGCCGCTGGAGGACTACGATAAGATCATCGTCCTGTTCTCCGGCGGCAAGGACAGCCTTGCCTGTGTCCTGGACCTGCTGGAACGGGGTGTGCCCCGCGAAAAGATGGAGTTGTGGCACCACGATATTGACGGCGGCCACCCTACCCGGAAAATGGACTGGCCCGTCACACAGAACTATGTCCGGGCCGTGGCCGAATACCTGGGAATCACCTTGAGGGTGTCCTGGCGTGTCAACGGTTTTTGGGGCGAGGTATACCGCCTGGGCGCGAGTTGGCCCATCCAGTATACCGACCCGGCCAGCGGTAAAACGATTGAATGCCCACTGTCGGAAAAACAGCTCCGCTCCGCTCAGCTCCGTGAGAAGATTCTGAGTGATTTGGAACGGAAAGAGCTGGAAGGCATGGGATGCCGTATGAAATATCCGGCGAAGAGCAGTAATCTTGCCACGCGCTGGTGCAGCTCCATCCTGAAAATTATGGTGGCGGACACGGTAATCCGCAACCTGGAGCTGCTGAAGCAGGACGGCCAGCGTATGAAATTTCCCGCAAAATCCAGCTGTCACCAGGGACGCTGGTGCTCCGGCTCCCTCAAGGCCCAGGTGGAGAGCAAGCTCTATTCCGATATTGACGCGCTTGCGAGGGACGTGAAGATTCTGGTCGTCTCCGGCGAACGCCGTCAGGAGAGCGCCGGTCGGGCGAAGTACAACGAGATGGAGATCCACCGCACCAATGCCACTGCCAAGGCCCACCGTCTGGTACATCAATGGCGCAGCGTCATCGACTGGGATGAGGCTCAGGTCTGGGAGATTATCAAGCGGTGGCATATTGCGCCGCACCCCTGTTACGCTGCCGGCTGGAACCGCTGTTCCTGCATGATGTGTATTTTCAGCCTGCCCAGCCATTGGGCAGGAATCCGTGAGCTGTTCCCGGAGCGGTTTGTGGAAGTGGAAGAAGATGAACGTGTCCTGGGCTTTACTCTGGACAACAAACAGCCGCTGGCAGAATATGTGGGCAGTGCGAAAAGCTGCTTCTGCCACAGCGACCCGCAGGCGCTGTACCAGTTGACCAGCGGCGAGTTTTCCGCATCCGATATGGAACAGCGGGAATGGATCATGCCCGCCGGGGCCTTTCACGGTGCCGCCGGCGGACCGTGTTGAAATGCTCCGGGGGAACAAGAATCCCCTCTGAAATCAAATGTACGATTCCATTTCAAAAAAGGAGTGCTTTATGAAAAAATACTTTGATTATCTGGAACAGCTGCGTCAATCTGGTGAGACCAACATGCTTGGCGCTGCTCCCTATTTGCAGCGGGAGTTTCCGGAACTCGACTGTGATAGGGCTCAAAAAATATTGACAACGTGGATGTCAGGCTTTGGCCCGTCCCACGTTCACGAGGATGGCTATTCCAACGCGACTGAGGCTGAAGCCATTTTCCTGTTCGCCGACTTTTTAAGCGATTTGGCAAGCCATTTGTGCGGAGAGACACCGGACGTCAAGTGCCATCTCTGTGTCCACAGGGAAGCGGACGATAAGCGTGTCTGCCAATTCGGCTGCTCCGTCGGGATAACTGAGTATCTGTTAAAAAACGCCGCCCTTTATCACGCTCAGATGGAGCCCTGCTGTAAAAATTATTTTGAATATCTGGATCACATCAATAATTCGGGGAAGTATGACCTCTATTCAGCGGAGGATGCTCTAAAAACTGAATTTCCATACCTCGCAAGCCATCCGGAGTACGCCAAATACGCTATGGCCTCCTGGATGCTCAAATATTGGGGATAGGGGGAAACCATAATGATGAAGAAATACCGCACCATTGACTCTGTATTGAACTCTCCTTTAGCGGAGACAGCTGCGCCAATAGAGGCGGAATGCACCGATCGGGTCATGCGCTCCACCAAACTGGAGGACAGCATTTATACCGATCTCCGGGCCGATGACGGTGGTCTGGATCAGATTGAGCAGGACGCTGAAAAGAAGCTGGCTTCGTTCCCAGCCCTGTCTCGGGACGTGTTCCAGTCTTTCTACTCCCTGCTTCCCCGGCGCTCCGGGGAGGAATCCTTGTCCGTGGCGGCCCGAAAATTCAACGTGCCGATCCTGAACCACATCACCCAGAGCGAGGATTTTTCCACGCTGAAAAGTATCTGCGAGGGTCGGGAGCTGCCCGCCTATGAAGCTGCGTCGGAGTTTATTGCCCGGGCCGCCGGAGAGCTGGACGACCTTCTCTCTGACCTGGGCGGGGACAAAAGCGAGCTGAACACCTTGGAGAAGCTGGAAAAGTCAGAAGAACAGGCACAGCAGGACCTGGCTGATCTGCTGGAGCGGATGCAGCGGTGCAAGGAACGTGACGCCCAGTTAGAACAGTCTGTGGTTGACGCTGCTAACCGTTTGGACAGTAAGCGCCGCCAGGTGGAGGCTGTGGGCAAGATGATCGACACCAGTGCCGCACAGCATAAGGAAGATATGACCGCCATTGTTGCTCAGGCGGTCAGCGCGGCGACAGAGAAGGCGGAGGAGGTACAGAACATCATCGGTGCCTGGAGCGATGAGCCGGGCAAGCTGGAGAAAAACGAGGTCAACACTGGATTGCTTGATCTGGTACGGAAGAGCCAGGTGTTGAAAGACATCTCCAAGTACCTGGGCCGGTTTCGGGAAATGTTCGCCCAGGGCAAGCGTAACGGCTACGCCTATGGCCGAGGCGAAAAATATTCCCTGGAACTGGGCAACAATCTCTCCCGGGCGCTTACATCGGAGCTGGCTATGCTGGCCTCCCCCAAGACGATACCGCTGTTCCTGCAAAAGTATCAGCGGAAGCAGATCAAGCAGTACCAACGCCGGGAACCCATTTATAAAGGTATGGGGGATATCATCTGCTGCCTGGATGAATCCATCTCCACAAGAGGCGACCCCGCCGCATGGGGGAAGGCTGTTGCATTGACTCTGCTGGAGATTGCCGCAGACAGCGGTCGCAGCTTTGCTCTGATTCATTTCGCTGGAGACGGGGACTTCAAGACCGACCTGTTCCGGCCTGGGGAGTACACCATGCAGGACAAGCTGTCCGCTGCCGAGACCTTTCTCAATGGCGGCACCGACTTCCAGACACCTATGGAGGAAGCCCTGCGCCTGATGAAGGAGGAGGGCTTTGGAAACGCCGATATCGTGTTTGTCACTGACGGCGAGTGTGAACTGCCCCAGGAATATCTGGACCAGCTTCACCAGGCACAGGCGGCCTGCCGCTTCACTGTTACCGGAGTGCTGCTGGACAAAGAGGAGCCAGGCATGGACTTTAGCTTAAAAGCGTTCTGCCAGGATATCTACCGTACCAGCCAACTTCTGGGAGATGATATTGTGCGGGAGCTGGTGACAAAACGGGTCTGAATCTGTCAAACAGCTTGCATGAGAGCAAAAAATATGCTAAAATTTTCTGTGAGGTGATTTTGGATGGATTATCAGGATGTTATCTCCGTCTGGCAGAGCAGACAGATTAGAACTGCCGCCGATATTGCCTGTGAGATGAACGGCAACGGTGTGGCGTTCATCTACCACTCCGCCAAGATCGAGAACGACCGGATCACCTACCACGACACCCGGGAGATCTTCGACCACGGGGGTGTGACGGGGTATACCGGAGATGTACGCTCCCTGTTTGAGATTCAAAATTCTGTGGCGGCCTACTATCGGATGCTGGATGCCTTTGAGAAGCGGGAGCCGCTGAGCGAGGCGCTGATCTGCGAACTGCAAGGACTTCTGACCCAGGGAACCTACGACACCCTGCGCTACCAGAAGGGGGAGCGGCCCGGCGCGTATAAAAAGCACGACTATGTGACCGGAGCTCAGGAGGTCGGCGCCCTGCCGGAGGATGTACCGGAGGAGCTGGGCGAGCTTGTGAAGGAGCTGGAAGATATCCGGCCAAAGCAGGCCCTGACCGCAGCGGCCTATTTCCACGCAAAATTCGAGAACATCCACCCCTTTGCCGACGGCAACGGGCGGACCGGCCGGCTGCTGATGAATTATCTGCTGCTTCTGCTGGATCATCCGCCCATCATCATCCATGAGGAGGACCGGCGGGCATATTATGGCGCACTGGAACAGTTTGACAACGCCCAGGAGCTGGACGCCCTGGTGGATTTCCTAAAGGCGCAGACCGTAAAAACGTGGCAGGCACGTTTTGAACGCGGTAAAAAATAACTTACTTTATTAAGCCGGCGGCCGCAGTTTTGCGCCGCCGGCTTTTTTAGTTGAAAAAACCTCAACTATACAGGTCCTGTCCCGGATGGTAAAATGTAGGTGTATTTCAGGGCGGAGTAAGTTAGGGCGGAGTAAGTTAGGGAGGAATGGAAAGCGGCCAGGGGCGTAGTGCGCCCCAACGCACCGGACTTCAATCGACCTTGAAATAAAATAGACGAACAAGAACGACTGTGTATTTGCCTTTTTGGAGGCGGGCACGGTCTTTTTTTGTTCAAAAATGAAAGGAGAATAGCATTATGAGTGAACCCAACAACACATTTCCGTTTCCCGGCATGGAGGACAGCGAGGAGCTGGACGTGGCTTCCATCTTTGGAGGTGGCGGTCCTGCCAGTGACATCAATCCTTTTGACCTCCCGGCAGCGCAGGCGGAACAGCCTGCCGTTCCCCAAGAGCAACCCAGAGTGGAATCCCCTACGGCCCATGAGACCCCGGCTGAGGCTGCGGCCCCGACGCCCCAGCCTCAGCCGGAGAAACCGTCTGCCCCGCAGACCCAAACACAGAATCCCGTCCCTGCTGCCGAGCCCGCCAATCCCATTTCAGTGGCTATTGACAAGCAGGAAACCCAAGCAGCTCAGACGGCGGTCAAGTCTCTGTTTGAGAAACCGCCTATCTTCTCTTACGGCAGCGCCAAGGATGATATCACCGACGGCGCCATGACCTTCGAGGAGCTGCGCATCGCCAAGTCGGATGACTTTCCCGAGCTGGGCGAGGGCAAGCGGGTGTCCTGGTCGGTGGAGTATGGCAAGGTTACCAAGACTATCACTGACCCCAAGGGAACCACGATCCAGTCCATTAAGGAGGAGATTGAGCGGTCCAAGGTATTCCTGGACGGGCTGAAAAAGTCCAAGGACAAGAGCCCCGACTGTCTGGTGAAGCCCCGGGTCACAGCCCAGAGCAAGGGCATCGCCGGCTACAAGGGCGTGTTCACCTCTCTGGAAGAGGCCAAAGCGTCGGACAAGACTATCTGCCTGTTTCCCTCCGGGGACGGCAAGGTCTACGAGCTGCGCAAGACCAAGCTGGGCGAGTTTATCGCCCCCAAAGACAACGTGGTGGAGTTTCCACACATCAGGGCCGGGTTTACCCCGGCCCTGCCCCTGATTCCCCAATCCCTGCTTCAGCAGATCGTCTCTTTCTTCCGCTGCTACATGAGTGAGGCGGCGGAGTTTGAGGCCCTGGCTCACATCCTCTGGGACAAGGAGCTGGAGGAGTTTGTGGTTCACGTTCCACCCCAGGAGGTCTCCAAGGCGCATATCAATGCCGATTTGCGCCGGGACGAATTTCCGGAGGAGCGGTATATCCACTACATGGACATCCACAGCCATAACAGCATGGCGGCAAAGTTTTCTCCGGTAGACGACCAGGATGAACAGGCCACCCGGCTGTATACGGTGCTGGGCCGCCTGGATCGGTTTCTCCCGGAGATCACGGTGCGCATGTCCTGCGGCGGCACCTACTGCGAGCTGGACCCCGCCCTGGTTTTCGAGAGCTTGGGTGAGGCGTTCCCCCGGGAGTGGCGTGATAACGTCAAAATCGGGGAGACACAGGGCAGGAAGGAAGCCAGAATCCGGCTGCGGGAAGTCCTGGAGTCGGAGAAGTTTTGGGGAGACCGGCCATGAAATTTTCCAGAACCCGTCCTGTAAAAGTCGTTCAGCTGGGCGCCGGCGGCACCGGGGGCCATATTGCGCCCCATCTGTACCGGCTGCTGTATTCTCTGGAGCGCCCCGTCCGGTACATCATCTGTGACGGCGATGTGGTGGAGGAGAAGAACCTGGTGCGTCAGAACTTCACCCCGGCCGACCTGGGCGAAAACAAGGCCCAGGTGCTGGCGGAGCGGTACTCCCGCATGTTCGGCATGGAGACAGAATACGTTCCCACCTTTGTGGAGGATGAGGACCAGTTAAAAGAATTGCTGACGCCCCGGAGATGGAGTACGAGTGCTTACTATAACAACAGGCGTATCGTGGAGCTGGTCATTCTGCTGGGGGCCGTGGACAACAACAAGTCCCGGCAGTTGTGCCACAGGGTATTCAACCAGGCAAAAGAACTGATCTACATCGACAGCGGCAACGGTGAGTACACCGGCCAGGTGGTCTGCGGCGTGCGGCGGGGCGGCAAGACTTACTACCCGCCTATCGGCACGGTCTACCCGGATGTGCTGGAGGAAACGGACAAGTTTCCCACGGAGCTGTCCTGCGCCGAGACGTCGGTATCGGCGCCCCAAAGCATAGCGGCCAATATCACAGCGGCTACCGCTGTGGTGGATATGGTCTATAACATTCTGGCGGTTGGCGACAGCACGGTGCGGAAGGTCACATTTTCCACCCGGGGCGTCAACGTGCGGCCGGAGATTCAAAAAAGAAGGAGGAAAGCGGCATGAGAGCTATTGTTGACGCAAAAGAATTTTCCCAGGCGTTGGACCGGGTGAGTAAAACAGTAAAAAAAGCGGTTTTCCCGATTTTGGAGGGCGTATTGGTGCGAATCCAGGACGGGCGCTGCACCTTAACCGGTACGGATTTCTATACTTGGCTGACCGCATCTCTCCCCGCCGAGGGGGACAACCTGAGTTTTGTGTTCCAGCGGCCCAAAGACGCCGCCCGAGCCTGCGGGCATTTTGAGGGCAGGTTGGTTTTGGAGACAGAGGAGAAGAGCAATGGCAAGCACCGCTGGCTCCAGCTCACCATGTCCTGCGGCCCCCGGTGTGCTCAGAACACGGCCTTTTTACCGGAGGACTACCCCGCTATGCCGAAAGTCGAGGCAAAGTATACCTACACGGTCAATGCGGCGCATCTGCTGGAGCGGGTGGAGCGCGTTAAATACGCGCTGAGAAAACCCGATGACAGGCTGGAGGCCAAGTTTACCCATGTTCAGTTCGGCGGCAGTAAAGTATTTTGCGTGGATGGTTGTCGGATGGCCTGGGATGTAGATGCCAGCCTGACTGTCCGTCAGCCCTTTATGGTACTGCCCGAGACGCTGGGATATCTGAAATTTTTCGGCAGTCAGGACATAGCGGTCAGCATGGGCGTGAATTACCTCCAAATGACCGACGGGATTACGGTGATCCAGACCCGGATTGAAGGGCCGTTTGTGTTCAACGTGGACAAAGCTGTTCCGACGGAATTTACGGAGGAGTTCTACATCTGCCCGAAAGATTTCCTTGGCGAGCTGGACTATATGAAAAAGCTGCTTCTCAAAATGGATAAAACCCCCATCTATTTTTCCAGCGGCAGGCTGTCAATGGCGGCGGCCAGTGGGAGCTACAGCACCCAGGTCCAGATTGACGGAGAGAGCAGCATCGGATTCGGTTTTGACCTGCGTTACATGGTGGACGCCCTTCGGCAGTTCCGTGGAGAGCTCTTTGTGAAAATGAAGGTCACCAGCTCCGTAGCCCCTGTGATTTTGGAGGCCGAGGGCCGCAGCGATTTCGCCATGGTCCTGCCCGTCCAAATAAAACGAACTGCGGCGGCGTAAATGGAGGTCAATATGGAATTTAAGGATATCGCGGGTGTCTGCCCCGTCTGTGGCGGCCCCCTGATCTATGGGGAGAACGCTGCCGCCGTCAAAAACGGCGAGGTGGGCTGGACCTGCCAGGACTGCGGCGCCACCGGCAAAGAGGTTTACCGGGAAGTGTTCGACAGCCATCAGGATGTGCGGCTGGGCGACGGACGCCCGGTGCCGCCGAGAGAGAAGTAAAGGAGTGGATTGCATGAAAACTGTCTACATCCCCAAGGGGGAAACCGTGAACTATGAGACGCTGGAGACCGAGCGTCTGGTGGTCAAGGGCTGTCTGAAGGTGGCCTATGGCATCAAGGCCAAGACCATCAGCGGCAGCGGCGTGGTTACCGCCGGCACCGTGTCCGCCGATGACATCCGGGTGGACGACCTGGAGGCCGCCAGCGTGACCTGCCAGCGTCTGATCGCCAAGCGGGTGCAGACCCCGGAGCTGTTCGCCTTTGAGAGTGCGGCGGTGTCCTGCTTCCTGTCCTCCGCCTATGTGGCGGCGGGAAAGCTCACTGTGGCCCTCAGCGAGATCGACGAAGTGAAGGCGGATGAAGTCATCCATCTGAAGCCCAGAAAGCGAAGTCTGTTCCGGCTGCTGCTAGCGTCGGCCCTGCGCTCCTTCTGGACATCCCTAACTGCCCGGCCTGCTAAGGCCAAGGTTATGGACGCAGATTATGAGCCCGTCAGCGACCACCGGTAGGAAGATGAGCCTTCGGATGAAGAACTTAACCGTATCGTCGGGATGTTCAAGCTGGCCCGGGAAAGTGGGTACACGCTGAAGCTCATCCCCGGTACTCCGGAGGAAAACGCACCTGTTTTCGATGTCAAAACGGAGAAGATTATCAAACCAGCGGCGTAACTTCCGCTGAGAAATATGGAGAGCAAGGGAGTTTTGTTCCCTTGCTCTCTCAATTTTTAGAAGGAGGGTATCAAAATGTCGGTACAATCTCAGGAAAAACACATGCGTACATTGGCTGAGCTGCTCAGCCATGACCTCAGCTACATCTGGGGCGAGCGGGAGGGCGGTCCCAATGGGGACAAGAAGGTGTTTTTGAACACTGGAAAAACCTTCCTGCGGGCCCTGGCCAAGGATCTGGGGTTGGTGGAGTATAAGGTGTCAGATTGTCCCGGAGGTATCGCCGTCCCCGGCGAATGCTCCCTGATCGGTTTGAGAGCACTCTGAACCCGGAGACCCGGCGCTCTGGCGGGATGCACTACACCAGCATTGAGAACATCCACAAGCTGATCGACCCGCTGTTCCTGGACGGCCTGAAGGCGGAGTTTGAGGAAATCGCCGCTGTCACGGTGGAGAAAATCCGCAAGGCTAAACTGGAGGCGTTTCAGCGCAAGCTGGCCGAACTGAAATTTCTGGACCCAGCCTGCGGTTCCGGGAACTTCCTGACCGAGACCTATATTTCTTTGCGGCGGCTGGAGAACGAGACCATCTCCCTGCTGCACAGGGGCCAGATTATGTTGGATATAGGCAACCCCATCCAAGTGTCTATCGGGCAGTTCTACGGCATTGAGATCAACGACTTTGCCGTGACCGTGGCAAAGACCGCTCTTTGGATTGCCGAAAGCCAGATGATGAAGGAAACGGAAGATGTAGTCCATATGGCCCTGGACTTTCTTCCGCTGAAATCCTATGCCAACATCACCGAGGCCAACGCCTTGCGGGAGGACTGGCCTCGGACGGATTACATTATGGGAAATCCGCCCTTTGTGGGCGCTCGGATGATGGGAGCAGAGCAGAAAGATGATGTGAACGCCATTTTCCCCGGCTGGAAGAACGCCGGAAACCTGGACTATGTTTCCTGCTGGTATAAAAAGGCGTCCGACCTGATGACCGGAACTTCCATCCGCGCCGCGCTGGTGTCCACCAATTCCGTGACCCAGGGGGAGGCTGTGGCAAATCTCTGGAAACCTCTCTTTGAGGCCGGAGTCCATATCGACTTTGCCCACCGGACGTTCCGCTGGGACAGCGAGGCAAAAATCAAAGCCCATGTTCACTGTGTCATTGTCGGTTTCAGTATTGCTCCCAGTACAAAGCCCAAAGTTTTGTATTCAGCAGACAGGCCCCAAATAGTACAAAATATAAATGGATACTTGGTGGATGCTGAAAATATTTTTGTTGAAAGCCGAAATAGACCACTTTGCCAAGTTCCTCAGATCGGTATCGGAAACAAACCTATTGATGGCGGCTTTTATCTTTTTGAGCGAGATGAAATGGATGCTTTTTTAGAGAAAGAGCCTGCTGCTATCAAGTATTTTCACCCATGGTACGGTGCGTATGAGTTTATAAACCAAAAACCGCGATACTGTCTCTATTTGAGAAATTGTCCGCCTAATGAACTAAGGAAAATGCCAGAGTGCATGAAACGAATTGAGGCTGTAAGGGAATACAGACTCAAAAACAAAAGCCCCGGCACAGTAAAGCTTGCTGAAACTCCAACAAGTTTTCATGTTACCAATATGCCGATAGGTTCGTATATCGTTATTCCCCAGGTGTCATCAGAGAGGCGGCGATATATCCCTATGGGATATATGGACGATGGCGTTTTATGTAGCGATAAGGTTAGAATCATGCCGGAAGGCTCTCTTTACCATTTTGGCATTTTGGAGTCTAATGTTCATATGGCATGGATGAGAACCATTTGTTGCCGATTGAAAAGCGATTACAGTTACACCGTCAATGATGTCTACAACAATTTTCCCTGGCCTACGCCCACCGATACCCAGAAAGCAAAAATTGAACAGACCGCTCAGGCCATTCTGGATGCCCGTGCCCTGTACCCGGACAGCAGCCTCGCCGATCTCTATGACGAGACCACTATGCCCCCGGAGCTGCGGAAAGCCCATCAGATGAACGACAAGGCGGTGATGCTGGCCTATGACTTTTCCATCAAGGACATGACCGAAAGTAAGTGCGTGGCGGAGCTGATGCGGATGTATCAGGTGTTGGCAAATCAGAAATAGAGTATCCCCCCAACTTTACATTGAAGGAGCAAAGTATGCCAAAAGATAATCGCGATTTCTTTAAAACCAAAAAGATTTGGTCGGAAGTCAAGGACGAACTTCTTGGCTGCTATCTTGTCCCATATTTTAATAAGATACTGTCAATGGGTAATCCTGTTCTATATGTGGATTGTTTTGCTGGTAAGGGAAAATTTGATGACGGTAAAGGCGGATCGCCACTAACAGCCTTACAGAGTTTGGATAAAAGTATGGCGGTATACCGTGGGAGATTTCCTATGCCGTCTGTCTTTATGAAATTCATTGAGCTAAATTATGCTGCTGATCTAATCTCTAATCTGCCCGAACATTCAAAGGAGAGATGTGAGGTGATAAGCGGAAAATTTGAGGATAATATCATGCCTCTTCTGCAAAGGTCCATCAGTCAGTATCATCAACTGAATGTATTTCTCTATGTTGACCCTTACGGGGTGAAGGTCTTAAATGCAAAACTGTTTGACTCTGTTGCGACCGCTTTTAGAACGGCAGAACTTTTGATAAATCTAAACTCTTTCGGTTTTATTCGAGAAGCGTGTCGTGTCAAGAAAATTTCTTTTCGAGAGCGTGAGAGCGAGGTTTTTAGTGACCTCGAAGAATATGACAGCTCCACTATGGAGTCCCTTCAGGACCTGGATAATATTGCTGGCGGTTCATATTGGCAGGAAATCATCGACAAGTATGGCAGAGGGGAAATTGACTGTTATGACGCTGAAAAGGAATTTTCCCGCTTATACAAGGAACGATTAAGAAAAAATTACACCTATGTTTTGGATATGCCAATTCGCCTAAAACCTGGACAACATCCAAAATATCGAATGGTTCATGCTACCAATCACCCTGATGGCTGTATCTTGATGGCAGATAACATTGCCAAAAGAACTGACCGCTTAGTGATTGAAATCCAGAGCGGGGGGCAAATGAGTCTTTTACAACAGACGGCAGAAAATGAAATAATCAGTGAAGAGATCCTTATGGAAAAGATGGAAGAACTGCTCGAAAATACCCCCTCTTTTACTCGACTCAATCAGCTTCTAGCTAATTTTTATAATCAATATGGTGTACTCTGCGATTTGTCACGTTTGAGCAGCGGTCGAAGTGGCTCAATCCTCAAAACGCTTGAAAAGAGTGGGTACATAGATGTGCAAAGACAACCCGCCTATACAGAAAAAGGGACAGCAACAACATTTTGGCAAGAGCAACATCGAAAAACCATTAGTTTGCGGAAAAGGAGATAGCCGCTATGGACACCATAACGCGAAAGTCCATGCTCTATAAAACAGGTGTGGAATATGGAGACTATACCATGAATCATGTGTTAGGCTGCTCTCATGGCTGTTTATATCCTTGTTATGCTTTCCTGATGGCTAAGCGGTTCGGCAAAGTAGGGAATTATGAGCAATGGTGTACTCCAAAACTCGTAAGTAATACACTTGAACTTCTTGATCGTGAAATTCCACGGCTTAAATCGAAAATTGAATCAGTACAGTTGTGTTTTACAACAGATCCTTTTATGTACGGTTATGATGAAGTTTGCAAAATGAGTTTGGCGGCAATCAAAAAACTAAATGCAGCGGGTATCCGCTGTACTGTACTTACCAAAGGATTGTTACCAATAGAACTGACCGACCTGTCACAAAAAAACGAATATGGAATAACACTTATTTCACTTGACGAAGATTTTCGTAAACAGGTCGAGCCTAACGCTTCATCTTACTCAGAACGAATTGCATCGCTAAAGGCACTGCATGATAAAGGGTGCCATACATGGGTTAGTATTGAGCCGTACCCTACACCCAACTTGATTCACCAGGATTTATTAGCAATTTTGGAAACCATTTCATTTGCTGATCGCATTATTTTTGGTCGAACAAACTATAGTAAAGAGGTTGCTAAATATAGAACACATAAGGCTTTTTATAACAATCAAGCTGAGATTATGGTTCAATTTTGTAGGGAGCATAAAATTAACTACCACATAAAAAATGGAACGATAACTTAAACCCATTCAAATAATAGAATCACGCTGGAATATTTTTTGTACCCCAGCGTGATTTTATGTTATAACCTTTTGGCAGGCACAGCGCATCATAAAAATAATTCCCTGCGGTTGCAAAAATAAAATATCCACAATTCCTATTTTTGAAGGGTAAGTTGCTGCTTATTCATTTCAGTTCTCATTCTGTTGCTTTACTCCAGGTAGATCATCTTTAAAAACTTCCGCTGTCATACGCATAAAACGAACATCGCATGTACTTCCTGATTTAATCATACAACTCGAAATACCATATACCATGCATACATAATTATGAAATGTCAGCACCCACAAGTATTTTTTTAAAATATGCTCCCTAATACCCGCTTCTTTTACCTTAGATATATCTAAATTATCATATTTTCCAAATTCATTGATTTTTTCAATTATACGGGCCTTATGCTGTTCAAGCCGTTGCTTCTGATTAGAACTGAGGTTGCTCAACCTCTGATAATCCTTTGGTGAAAATGTTTTCAAAAAGTCCAACATTTGCACCATAGCGGTCTGGTCAACCATGCTATTGATGTCAAGACAGTATAGATAATTTAAAACAACCATTCCATCACTGGTAGGAAAAAGGAGATGTTCTCTCCATTGTAAATAGAATTTTTCCATATTCATAGCAGGCATAATAGAGTTGCAAAACGCAAGCTCTTCATCAGAGATATACGCACCAGAATGAGCACGGCTTTCAATCTCACAAGCCTGTTTCAAATCACTTTGTTGCACAAAATGGGGCTGTAAAACATAATCAAGCGTAGCTTGTCCTATGATGATTCGTGGATATATTGCATTTTCTTCCAAAGAAACGGCATCAATCAGCCCTTGACCAAAAATAAAATCCTCATTAAACGAAAGTTTTCCAATTGTTATCCCACCCCTGAGAAATAGACCATATCTCAAAATAAAATTACGCTGAATATCTGCAATGATTGTTAAAAATGCCAAAAAACGAGGATAGTCTACGTTTGTAGTAGTTTTCTCCAAACACAGCAGTATGTTGTCCGAAAATATTTTTGTTTGGATAGATAGATTTCCGATATCTGTAGCAATAGGAGATGAATTCACTTCCTGTATGTAACTGGTCGTTAAGGAAATTGCTTCATATATGACTTGTAGAAAGTTTTCTACCTTATCTGGGTAATTGCGAAAGAATTCTTTGTAGCCCAGTAAATCAAAATAGGCAATATAGTATTCTTTAATTGGTTCAGCCTTCATATTATCCGCTGTCATTCAGTCGTCTCCTTTTTAAGTAATCTCTGTCGCAAATTATTAACCTTGCACATTATACCGCCAATATAAGGTGCTTGCAAGACTCACCATCTATTGGTTTGTCAAAAATTGAATATTACCCTTGACAAAAGCTCTCTGAGGATACTATTTCGGGAAAACTTTCTGACGAGCGTTTCCAAAAGCTCTCCGCTGACTACGAGAAAGAACAGCATCAGCTTCAAGAGTTAGCGGCTGTCCTCCGTGGTGAAATCGAAGCAGAGGAACAAAAAAGTGCCAATGTGGAAAGGTTTCTCTCCGTTGTAGAACGGTATATGGAAATTCCCGAATTGACCCCATGTATCTTGCATGAGTTTGTCGAGAAGATCGTTGTCCATGCTGCCAGCGATCCGAAGGGCAAAAACCGCACCCAGGAAATTGACATCTACTATAAGGGCATTGGAGCCCTTGAAGTATCCAAAGTAACTTCATCAAGGCAAGAATGAGAAAAACGGCATAGCCGAAGCTATACCGTTTCTCTCTTGCCCCACGATGTTTTCTTATCGGGAGGCACCTTTCACCTGCCCCGCTTTTTTTCGCGGTCTCGTTCTCCAATCTGTCAGCCGGAAGCGCGGACTATCTGGTCCTGGATGCCATATTTTCCATCGATTCCCCTTACTTTACCGCCACCGCCTCAATCTCAAACAGTCCCCCCTTGGGCAGCGCCGCCGCCTGAACGCAGGAGCGGGCCGGAGCCTCCCCCGTAAAATAGTTGGCGTAGATGGCGTTGATGGCGGCGAAGTCGTTGATATCCGCCAGGAAAACGGTGGTCTTGACCACGTCGGACAGCTCCATGCCGGCGGCGTTCAGCACCGCCTTCAGGTTTTCCAGCGCCTGGACGGCCTGGGCCTCCACGCCCTCGGGCAGCTCTCCGGTGGCGGGGATCAGGCCCAGTTGTCCGGAGGTATACAGGGTGTCGCCCGCCAGCTTGGCGTGGCAGTAGGGGCCTACGGCGGCAGGCGCGTTCTGAGCGGTAATGGTCTTGTTCATGGAAAATTCCTCCTTCATTTCGTTGGCTTACCTCAATTCTTCCGTGGGGATGGTGTCCATATCGTCAAAGGCCTGATTCTCCCCGCCCATAGCCCAGATAAAGGTGTAGCTGGCGGTGCCCGCTCCGGAATGGATGGACCAAGAGGGGGAGATGACGGCCTGCTCGTTTTTCATCACCAGGTGCCGGGTCTCCTGGGGCTGGCCCATCATGTGAAATACCACCTCATGCTCCGGAACCTCAAAGTACATATAGATTTCCATCCGCCGCTCATGGGTGTGGGAAGGCATGGAGTTCCATACGCTGCCCTGCTCCAGAACGGTCATGCCCATAGACAGCTGGCAGGTGGGCAGCACGTCCGGGTGAATGAACTGGTTGATCACCCGCTTGTTGGAGGCGGCGCTGTCGCCGCAGGGCTTTTTGGCCGCGTCCTCCAGCTTGAGCAGTCTCGTCTCATAGCCGCGGTGGGCGGGGGCGGATACCATGTAGAACTTGGCGGGCCTCGCGCTGTCCTTACTGGCGAACAGCACCTGTCTGGCTCCCATGGTAATATAGAGGCAGTCCTTATAGTCCAGAGTGTACACGGTCCCGTCCACCGTAACGGTCCCGGCGCCGCCGATGTTGAAGATGCCGATCTCCCGGCGCTCTAGAAAGTAGCGGGTGCCAAAGCTGGCCCACACGTCGATGCCCTTGTCGATGGCGACCGTCTCGCTGACAGGCATACAGCCAAGGGTGACCATCCGGTCCACATGGCTGTACACGGCGGTCACCTGATCGGGCCGGTACAGGTTCTCAATCAGAAACTCCTCCCTCAGCTCCTGAGTGGTAAAGCGCCTGACATCCCTGGGATTGGCGGAATAGCGGATATCCATTTCATAAACCTCCTGTCTCATTGGGTTCTGATCTCCTATTATAGCATAAAAATTTTCCAATTGCCATAGGCGGAACCAAACACACGGGGCATTTCCAAATTTATTGTTGAATCCCTATCAACCATGCTGTATAATAGGTTTATCAGGGGGAGGTACGCTATGCTGATTTCTACAAAAGGGCGCTACGCGCTGCGGGTCATGATCGACCTGGCTGAGCACCAGGGGGAGGGCTTTATCCCCCTGAAGCTGATCGCCCGACGGCAGGAGATTTCGGAAAAGTATCTGGAGAGCATCATCAAACTGCTGGTCCGCGCCAAACTGCTCAACGGGCTGCGGGGCAAGGGGGGCGGCTATCAGCTGACAAAGCCGCCGGAACAGTATACTGTGGGAACCATCCTGCGGCTGACGGAGGACACCCTGGCCCCCGTTTCCTGCGTCACTCAGGGGGCCGACCCCTGCGCCCGGGCGGCGGACTGCCGCGCCCTGGCCCTGTGGCAGGGTCTGGACCAGGTAATCA
Source organism: Oscillospiraceae bacterium (assembly GCA_910575265.1). Taxonomy (GTDB): domain Bacteria; phylum Bacillota; class Clostridia; order Oscillospirales; family Oscillospiraceae; genus Lawsonibacter. Next base: position 63,622 of record CAJTEA010000013.1, on the reverse strand, counting down.
GCCGCTATCTGGACGGCATCACCATCGCCGACCTGGCGCGCCGGCCAGAGGCCGGTTGACAGACCAAAACGCTCCGGCGGGTTAATCCGCCGGAGCGTTTCTCTGATCTGTCATTCAAAGGCCCTCTGAAGCTGGCCCAGCCACTCCATGGCCTTGAATTTGAGCACATAGCCCTCGCCGTCGCCAGTGACCAGAGCGCCCTGGTCCGGCGTGAAATGGCCGGCCTCCAGGGCCTGGTCCACCGTCTCGCTGGCCGCCCCCAGACACAGGGGCGGGAAGGCCACGCACCACCAGTTCTGTCCCTTTCCCTCGCCGATGACCACCCGTAGCGCGGTATAATTCCCGGCGGGGAGAGCAAAGCCCTCATACTCCTTTGTGGGAAACCAGCAGTCGGTGAGCTGGGCGGTGACCGGGTAGTCAAAGCCCTGTTCCTCCACCACCGCCTGACCGGCGGCGGCCAGAGCGCTCAGGTGCCCCTCCAGCGCCGCCTGGGCCTCGGCCAGAGTGGCGTCCTCCGGATAGAGCTCCTCCGCCTGGGCCAGCACCCGGTCCCGCACCGCCAGCTTCAGCGTCTGGTCCTCCTCGCTGTCCGAGTTGGCGATCACATGAAAGCGGATCACACTGTCCGCCAGCTCCCGCTGCTCCCGGCCCAGCCAGCTTCCCGCCACGATGGCAATCAAAACGCCGAGCATCAGCGCGATTTCCCAGGTTTTCAGTTTACGGTCCATATGTCCTCCTCAGGACGGAAAAGCCGTCCACACTGTAATTTTCTTACAGTATGGACGGCTAATTCATTTTTTATACCATTGTGTTGGCTGAATCGGATGTCTTTTCGCAAACAGAAACAGAAGCGGTATAAAGCCGCTCCCATTTTCGGTTAATCTCTCGGTCTTCGGTAAAACTTGCCCACCACCCGCTCGGTGCGCAGGACGTTGACAAAGGCCCTGGGGTCGGCGTGGCGGATCTTCCGGGCCAGGGAGCGGACCTCGCTGTCCGCCACCACGGAGTAGATCATCACACAGGGGTCGCCGTTATACAGCCCCACCCCCTCGATCAGGGTGGCGGTGTGGTTGGTCTCCTGAATCTGGGCGCAGACCCCTCCGGCGCTCTCCCGGCCGGTGACAATGAGCAGGGTGGCCCGCCGCCCGTCCGGGTCCAGCAGCCGGATGACCTGGGTGGAGGCATACTGATACAGCATAGAATACAGCGCCTTGTCCCAGCCGAACAGGGCGCCGGCGATGAACAGCAGGACCACATTGCCGCACAGGATATAGTTCCAGGCATCCACGTTTTTCCGCTCCGACAGGGAGATAGCGATGAAGTCGGTGCCGCCGCTTGTCACCCGCACCCACAGGCACAGGCTGCCCGCGAAGCCGTTAATCATCCCGCCGAAAATGGCGATGAGCAGAATGTCCTCGGTGATATCCAGGGCGGGCACCAGGTCGGTAAAGATACTGGTGAGCACAATGGTCAGGCAGGAGTACAGGGTAAACCGCTTGCCCACCAGCTTGAAGCTGATAAAGGCGGGGATGGCGTTCAGCGCCAGGTTAATGGGGCCGAAGGGCAGCTCCACTCCGGCGAACTCCAGGGCGCACCGCTGGATCAGGCGGGCGATTCCCGTAAAGCCGCCGGGGAACAGGTCCCCCGCCGCCACAAAGGTCTTTAAATTGACGGCTACAATAAGGGAGGACAGGGTAATGGCCAGCACACGGATGACAAACTCCTTCAGCTGGGACTTCCGCTTTGTTGTTATCATGAACTCTCCTTGTTATTTGGCCTGAGCCAAAATATCCGCGTTCTTCATAAAATATTCCACCCCGGAGTAGATCGTAGTGAGCACGATCACCGCCAGACAGATGTTGTTAATCGCCTGGGGGATGGGCAGCAGCATCAGAATCACGCACACCATCGTGGCGGCGGTTTTCACCTTGCCCGACCAGCCGGCGGCGATCACCCGGCCCTTGTCCGCCGCCACCATCCGCAGCCCGGACACGCCGAACTCTCGGACAATCACGACGAGCAGCGCCCAGGCGGGCATCTGGCCCACCTCCACAAACCAGAGCATGGCGGCGGTGACCAGACACTTGTCGGCCAGGGGGTCCATAAACTTGCCGAAGTCGGTGATCTGGTTGTAGTGCCGGGCGATGTAGCCGTCCAGGGTGTCGGTGACGCTGGCGGCGGCGAAAATGGCCAGAGCCCAGTAGTTAGCAAAGGGCACATCCAAATACAGCACCAGCAGGAAGGCCGGAATCATGACCACCCGCAGGATGGTCAGCTTATTGGCGGTATTCATTGGCGTTTCACTCCTCAATTTCTCCGGTCAGGTCCCCGTCGGAGACGCCGGTAATCCTCACGTTGACAAACTCCCCCGCGGGAACCAGTCCGGCGGCGGTGAACAGCACCCGGCCGTCGATGTCCGCCGAGTCGGCGTAGGTCCGGCCAGCGTAACAGCCCTCAGTGGAGTCAAAGCCCTCGCAGAGGACCTCCATCACCGTGCCCAGCCGTTCCTCGTTGTACCTGTCCATGATCCGGGACTGGAGGTCCACTACCAGCTCCACCCGGCGGGCGGCGGTGTCCGGGTCCACCTGGTCCTCCATGGCGGCGGCCAGGGTACCCTCCTCCGGGGAGAACTGGAACACCCCCACCCGCTGAAGCCTCCGCTCCCGCAGGAAGCCGCACAGCTCCTCAAACTCCGCCTCCCCCTCACCGGGCAGGCCGCAGATAAGGGAGGTGCGGATCACCACGTCCGGCATGGCTTCGCGCAGCCTGGCGAACAGCTCTGTCAGCTCCGCCTTGGTGTTCCGGCGGCGCATGCGGGCCAGGATGCCGTCGTTGCAGTGCTGGATGGGAATATCCAGATAGTGGAGAATCTTGGGCTGGGAGGCGATGGTTTCAATCAGCTCGCCGGTAATGGCCTCCGGATAGAGGTAGTGCAAACGAATCCAGTGGAAATCCAGCTTGCATAACTCATTCAGCAGCCGGGCCAACGTGGCCTTTTCCGCCAAGTCCAGACCGTAGCGGGTGATGTCCTGGGCGATGACGATCAGCTCCTTCACCCCGGAGGCGGCCAGCCGCTCCGCCTCGGCCAGCACAGCCTCCGGTGAGCGGCTGCGGTATTTCCCCCGCAGCTTCGGGATAACGCAGAAGGCACAGCCGTTGCCGCACCCCTCGGCAATTTTCAGGTAGGCGGTATAGGGCGGCGTAGTCACCATCCGCTCCCCGTCCTCATAGGTACGGTGGATATTCGCGAAATATTCCGGCCGCCCGTCCCCCATCAGCTCTTCCACGGCGGATACCACGTCGGTGTAGCTCCCCGTGCCCAGCATGCCGTCCACCTCGGGCAGCTCGGCGCGGATATCGTCGGGATAGCGCTGGGTCAGACAGCCCGCCACCAGCAGCTTTTTCAGCCTGCCGGACTGCTTTAACTCACCCAGCTCGATGATGTGGCCGATGGCCTCGCTCTTGGCCGACTCGATAAACCCGCAGGTGTTCAGCACCGCCACGTCGGCCCCCTCCGGTTCGCCTGTAACAACGTGCCCCGCCTTACGGCACAGGGCCATCATCTGCTCGGTGTTCACCAGATTCTTGGCGCAGCCGAGGGAGATAAACGCAATTTTGTATGGCATGGTATCGCTCCTAATTTTTTACTTTCCTCTCCAGGTGGGGTCGTCGGTGATGCCCAAAAGGTAGTCGGTAGAAACCTGAAACACATACGCCAACTCAACCAGCTTTTCAAAGCTGGTTCCGCGTTTCCCGCTTTCAATCGTGCTAATTGCTTTATGCGTCAGCCCGACCCTTTCTCCCAATTCAGACTGCTTTAGTCCAAGTTTCTTCCGAAGCTTATAAACTCTTGTTCCAAAAATATTTTTTGAATCCATTGCCAACCCCTCTTGACATTTACCTATTTGCGGAGTATAATCTACTTATAGGTACACAACGGAGGAACGTAATATGAATAAAGTCATGACTGACCTTTATAATTATATCACTGAACTCACGCCAGCCATCCGTGATGACCCGGAATACGAACAGGCCCTCCAAGCATACATGGAGATTGAGCGGGAAGTCAAGGAAAAGATTGGCGACGAGCTGCTGTACAAATACCAGCGTGCGGAGGCGGATGTCTCTCTCCGGCAGGATGTCGCAATCTTTGTTCAAACGCTGCGGCTCAGCCACAGCGTTCTGTTGGAAGTTCTGCGCTAGTCATACGCCTCCATGCCGTACCGCCGCAGGGCCTCGCTGATCTCGGACCAGGAAAAGCCCCGGCGGGCCAGGGCGTCGGAGGCTCTCTTCACATCCTTGGGGTCGTGGCTTCCCTTGAGCTTTTTTTCCAAAAAGGCGTCGATGGCGGGGGCGTTGTCCTCGATCTGAGCCAGCGCGCTGTCCCACAGTTCCCGGGGGATGCCCCGGCGGTAGAGCTCGTCCCGCAGCTTCCGCTCTCCAAAGCCCTTGGCGGCGTAGTGCCGCACGATCCGGCCGGCGTATTCCCCCTCGTTGAGATAGCCCAGCTCCTCCATTCGGTCACAGATGGCGTCGGCCTCCTCCTGGGACGCCTCCCACTCTAACAGCCTGCGCCCCAGCTCCTTTCGGGACCGGGGCTTTCGCATGAGCAGCTCAATGGCTCTGGTTTTCAGCCCGCTCCGGCGGGCGGATTCCTGGAGCTGGACGGCTTCCTCCTCCGACAGCTCCTTTCCGGCATAGAGGGCAAAGTCAATCACCTCGCCCTCGCCGACACGCAGAATGGAGCCATCCTCCAGCACCGCCAGCCAGCGGCCCTCCACCCTTCTGGATGGCTTTAATTCCTGGATGACCATTTATTCCTCGCCTGACCCGTCGTCAAAGTCGTCAGCGGACACGTCCACCGCCCGACCCGCGGCCTTGGCGGCGGTCTGGGACTGCTTGCTCATCAGCTTGAAGGCGTTGGCCCGAACCTGCTCCTCCACGTCGGCGGCAATTTCGGGGTTGTCCTTCAAAAACTGCTTGGCGGCGTCCCGGCCCTGACCGATGCGGGTCTCGCCCATAGAGAACCAGGAGCCTGATTTCTGGATGATGTCCAGCTTGACCGCCAGATCCACCATCTCCCCCCACTTGGAGATGCCCTCCCCGTAGAGAATGTCGAACTCCGCCTCCCGGAAGGGGGGCGCCACCTTATTTTTGACGATCTTGGCCCGGGTGCGGTTACCGATGATCTCCCCGCCCTCCTTGATGGCCTCGACCCGGCGCACATCGACGCGCACCGAGGAGTAGAACTTCAGTGCCCGGCCTCCGGTGGTCACCTCCGGGTTGCCGTACATCACGCCCACCTTTTCCCGCAGCTGGTTGATGAAAATGACGATACAGTTGGTCTTGGCGATGGAACCGGCCAGCTTACGCAGGGCCTGGCTCATCAGCCGGGCCAGCAGGCCCACATGGGCGTCGCCCATGTCGCCCTCGATCTCCGCCCGGGGAGTCAGCGCGGCCACCGAGTCCACCACCACCACGTCGATGGCCCCGGACCGGACCAGCGCCTCGCAGATTTCCAGGCCCTGCTCACCGGTGTCCGGCTGGGAGATGAGCATGGAGTCGATATCCACCCCCAGAGCCCGGGCGTAGCTGGGGTCCAGGGCGTGCTCGGCGTCGATAAAGGCCACCTCGCCTCCCCGCTTCTGGGCCTCGGCCACAATGTGGAGGGCCAGGGTGGTCTTGCCGGAGGACTCGGGGCCGTAGACCTCAATAATCCGCCCCTTGGGCACACCGCCAATCCCCAGCGCGATGTCCAGGGACAGGGAGCCGGTGGGGATGGAGTCCACCACCACGCCGGTGTTCTCCCCCAGCCGCATAATGGAACCCTTTCCATAGGTCCGCTCGATCTGAGCCATGGCGGTGGCCAGAGCCTTTTTCTTATCTGTGGCCGGCGCGGCCGACTCAATCATGGTTTTTTTGCTGGCCATGTAAATCATCCTTTCCCGCCGGAGGCTCAGGGCCTCCGGCCTCTTACTGTCCCATAGATTACTCTTTTAGCTGTCCGATAAAACGGACTATTTCTCCATCTCTGTATTCAACACACCGTCTCATTCCGGTATCTCCCGCCCTAGTTGTTGATGGTCCCCTCCACCACACGGAGAATGTTCTGGGTGTCGGGCAGGACCTTGATGTCCTCGTAACCATTCTTGTCCAGAATGTCCTCCACAGCGCTCGCCTGACCCATTCCCACCTCAAAAATCAGCGTACCGCCCAAGCGGAGGGCGGATTTCCATTTGGCGGCGATGGCGTGGTAGTAGTCCAGGCCGTCCGCTCCCCCGTCCAGGGCGAGGCGGGGCTCGTAGTCCTTCACCGACGTATCCAGTCCGTCGATATCCCCGGTTGGGATATAGGGGGGATTGCACACAATCACATCAAAATCCCACAGCGAGGAGTTGGGGGCCTCCAGCGCGTTGACGGACAGACAGGTGACCCGGGCGTTCAGCTCGTTGCGGCGGACGTTCTGCTTGCACACCCGCAGCGCCCCCTCAGACAGCTCCGCCAGCACTACCCGGCACTCCGGGGCGTTGGCGGCGACGGCCAGACCCACGCAGCCGCTGCCGGCGCACAGGTCCAGCACCCGGGCCCCCTCACCGGACTCCCGGGCCTTGAGGATCCCCTGCTCCGCCAGCAGCTCGGTGTCCAGCCGGGGGATGAGAACGTCCCGGGAGATATCCAGAGACAGGCCGTAGAACTCCCACTCCCCGATGATGTAGGCCACCGGCTCCCCCGCCAGACGGCGCTGAACCAGCTCCTCCACCCGGTGCTCCAGGTCTCCGGATACGTACAGGGACATATCCCGGTAAAAATGCTCCCGGTTCTTGTCGGCGGCGAAGCAGATAATCTCCCTGGCCTCCAGCTGGGCCGACTCCACCCCCGCCTTTTTCAGCCGGGCGCGGGTATCCAAAAACAGATTGTTGTAGGTGGTCGCCATCCAATCACCCCTAATTTTAAGTCGAAAATAGTTTACCAGGCGTCCTCGCCCTTCACCTCTGGCAGGACCAGCTCCAGGGCCTTGATGCCCACCTCGATCATGGAGTCATCCGGCTCAAAGGTGGTGAAATTTTGCAGCCACAGTCCCGGCGCGACAAAAAACCGGGTCACCGGGCCATCATGCCGTCCGGCCCAGCGGTTGATCTCATAGCTGATGCCCACGATCGCCGGCAGCATGGCCAGATGGGCCAGAAAGCGCAGAAGCGCGTTGTGTACCGGCCAGATCGCGAACACGACGGTGGACACAAGAATGGAAATGGCAATGACCATAAACAGAAAGCTTGTCCCGCACCGGGGATGGTGGCGGGGCTGCTTCCGGACATTTTCCACCGTGAGAGGCAGGCCCGCCTCATAGCAGAAGATAGTTTTGTGCTCCGCTCCGTGATAGGAAAAGACCCGTTTCATCTCCCCCATCCGGGAGCACAGGGCCAGATAGGCCACAAAGATCAGGAGCTTCAGCAGACTCTCCGCCAGATTCCGGGCCAGCATGGAGTCGGTGAGAACGGTGACCGCCGTGCCCAGCAGGGTGGGCAGGAGGAAAAACAGTCCGATGGACATGGCCATTCCCAGAATCACCGCCAGAGTGGTGATGAGGGCGGTAAATTTTTCGGTGCCCAGCCTGTCGTTCAGCCAGGTCTCAAATTTGGAGGGCTCTTCCTCCTCCCCGTCCTCGGGGTAGAATTCAGCGGAGTACATCAGGGCGGTGACCCCGTTGTACATGGAGTCGGCAAAGTTGACCACCCCCCGGATGAGGGGCCAGCCCAGGATAGGATACCTGTCCTTGATGAACTTCAGCTCCTTCTCCTGGACCTCCAGCTCGCCGTCGCTTTTTCGGACCACCACGGCCTGCTTTTTCGGACCCCGCATCATGATTCCTTCGATCAGGGCCTGGCCGCCGCACATGGTTTTGAATGTGGAACACTGCTCTTGCTTGGACATTTGGGTTCTCCTTTGGTATGACTTCTCTGTCTTGTATCGTCACCGCTTCCGCGGTGCTTTGACTATATCAAAACGCGCCTCAAATTTCAATGGGCAGGCGGATGGTAACCTGAAAGCCGCCGCCCTCGGCGTTGTCCACGTCCAGCCGGCCCTCGTGGCGGGTGATAATCTCCTCGCACACGGCAAGACCGATGCCTGAGCCCCGGGCTTTGGAGCTGCCCTTGTAGAATTTGTTTTTCAGGAAGGGAAGCTCCTCCTCGGGAGCGCCCGGACCGTAGTCCCGGACCCGGATGACCGCCTCCGCCCCCTCCCGCCAGACGGAAACGTCGATGCGCTTGCCCGCCCCGCCGTGCTTGGCGGCATTGTCCAGCAGATTGCAGAACACCTGGCGCAGCCGCTCCGGGTCGCCGGAGATGGGAATTACCTCCTCTGGGCTGTTGTCCATGTATTCCAGACTGATGCCCTCTCTGCGGAAAAACTCGGTGTAGGTGTACACCGCGTCCTCCAGCTCCGCCTTCAGGTCCAGGGGCTCCACCGACAGGGTGAACCGCCCGTCCTCAATGCGGGAGAACTCCAGCAGCTCCTCCACCATGTTGCCCAGCCTCCGGCTCTCGGAGACGATGATGCTCATCCCCTTGCGGATATCGTCCGCCGAGCGGCACTCGCCATTCTGAATGGTTTCCGCCCAGCCGGTGATGGCGGTGAGAGGGGTGCGCAGCTCATGGGAGACGGAGGAGATAAACTCACTCTGTGTCTTTTCCGCCTGACGGATTTTCAGGGACATGTCATTGATGGCGTCGGTGAGCTCTCCAATCTCATCGTCATACTGCTTCTCGATCTGAACCCCATAGCTGCCTCCGGCGATGACCTGCGCGATCTCGGTAATACCGGCCAGCGGCTCTACAATGGAGCGCACAAAGTACAGATTGGAGAAGTAGACCATGGCGAAAATACCCAGGGCGATAGCGGCGATCACTGCCATGGAGAAGGTAAACTGCCGGTCAATCTCGGACAGGGAGGTGACATAGCGGATCACGCCCACCACCTCCCCCTGGTAGATCACCGGGCTGGAGGCGGCCAGAATACGCTCTCCGGTGTCCGGGTCCCGTCCGCTCCACGGCTTGGCGGTCCGCTCCAGAAGGGCCTGCTGGATATCCGGGGTGCTGGGGGTGCTGCCAGCGGTCAGATCGTTGCCGGAAAAGAGCACCGCCCCGGTGGTGTCCAGAAATTGCAGCTCCAGCCGGCCCTTGTCCTCATAGCTGCTCACCGTCTGTTGGGCGGCCGCCCGGTAGTCGGACCGGGTGTACATCCGGAAGCCGTTGGCGGAGGAGGTGGCCTTTCGGGTCAGGTCGTCCGCCGTCCCGCCGTAGTAGTAGCTCCACAGCATGGCGGCGAAGGCCCCCACCGCCAGGGCCAGGATCAGCAGCACGATGGCCACGCTGTTCACCAGCCACCGCCGCCGGATGCCCCGGATCTTGACCTGATCCTGTATCCTTGTCGTTTTGGCCATATTCTAACTGCCCCACTTATACCCGTAGCCCCACACCGTATTGACAAAGGTGGGCTTCTGGGCGTTGTCCTCAATTTTAATGCGCAGGCGGCGGATGTTCACGTCCACAATCTTCAGCTCACCGAAGTAGTCCTTGCCCCAGACCGTATCCAGGATTTCCTCCCGCGACAGGGCCTTGCCGGGGTTTTCCATAAACAGCTTGACAATGGCGTACTCCACCTGGGTGAGCTTGACACGCTGGCCGTTTTTCTCCAGCGTGCGGTTGCGGGTGTTGAGCAGAAAGGGCGGGTCGCTGATCTCATCGGCGGAGACAGGCGCCTCATCCCCGCCGGTGCGGCGGAAGAGGGCGTCCACCCGGGCGGTGAGCTCGGCGGGAGAAAAGGGCTTGGTCACATAGTCGTCCGCGCCGGTCATCAGGCCGGTCACCTTGTCCATCTCCTGGGTGCGGGCGGTGAGCATGATAATGCCGATTTTGTTGTCCATGGCCCGCAGGCGGCGGCAGACCTCAAAGCCGTCGATCCCCGGCAGCATGATATCCAGCAGGGCCACCTTGATATCCGGATTCTCCTTCACCGCGGCCAGGGCCTCCTCCCCGGTACCGGCCTCCACTGTCTGATAGCCCGCCCGGCGCAGATTGATGACCACAAAGCTGCGGATATTTACCTCGTCCTCCAGGACCAATACCTTTCTCATGGGCGCTCCACCCTCCTACTATCCATTACTCATAGTGCCAGCTGGCCTTGATGGTATCAAAGCGCTCCAGCAGGTCCATCTCATCCAGGCCGCAGTCCCAGCCGCTATCGTGGAAGCTGGCGGCGTAGACCACATTTTCCTCCTCCCGGAGAATGGTCCAGCCGTCCTCCACCGCGCTGGCGCTGCGGCTGCTGGCCATGCGGTAGATGCTGAGAAAGGGCCGCGGCTCTCTGTCCTCCCCCTGCCAGTGGGAAAAGACCACCTCCCGGCGGCCGGTAACCTGATCGTTGCGGGAAATGGTAATCTGGTCCCGCCAGTTCTCCGGAATGACGAGATACCAGCCGTCGCTCACGTTGTGGTAGGTGGTAAGCACATGGCTCCGGTTGCCCCGCTCGTCATACTGAGCCCAGTCCAGAATCCAGAAATTGCTGGAGCTGCTCTCCCCATAGGTGGGCAGCTGGCTGGGGGAGGGCAGCTCCACCACAGCGTCGCCGTTGATATCGGTGGGGTTGACCTCGGTGTAACCCTGGAACAGCTCCCGGCTGACACCGGAGGCGTCCATAGCCACATTGGTCAGCTCCCCGTTAATATAGGCCACCACATCGATAACCCGGCTGTTGTCAGCCAGTGTGCTGCTGATATAGATGGCTGGCTGGTTGTACTGTCCGGCCAGATAGTTGCCGCGAACCCGGCTGAGGGCGGTGATGCCCGCGGACAGCTCGGTCACCGCCAGCGAGGTCAGCGCCCCGTCTCTCCAGCCGTACAGCTCCACCTGGCTGTTCAGGCCCCCGGCGTCCAGCCGGGTGACCAGCACATCGGTGCGGGTGTCCCGGTCCATGTCGATCAGGCGGCAGCCGCTGGAGCCGTCGCTGGCCACACTGCACCGGGTGAGCAGCCGCTCGGTGGCCATCAGATCCGCCCGGGTCAGCCCCCGGATGGCGGTGACCGTGCCCTCCTCGTTCAGGCCCTCGCCGGGCAGGTCGATATCGTCCAGTGTATACACCCCCAGCTGATAGGCTCCGGTGCTGATCTGCCAGTTCACCGCCACCTCCTTGCGCCCCTCTCCGTTGAGCTGGGCGTAGTCCATGGCGAAGATAGCGCTGCCCTCGCCCTCCACCACGCCGGTGACCACATATTCCTCCCCAATCTGGGTGAAAATGTAGATTTTAATGGGCTTTTCGATGCCGGGCACCCGAAGGACGGTAACGGCGCTCTCCCGCAGACCGTCTCCGTCCAGGTCCTGGAGCTGGATGCTGGCCGTGTTGTCCCCGGCCATGATGGTCACATCCTCCACCCGGACCCCAAATTCCGCCTCCAGCCCGGTGCGTACCGTCCGGATGGCGGCGTTGAGCTGCTCATAGCCCGGCGATGTCTCCGGCTGGCGGTACAGGTCGTCCGGGGAGCGAAACAGGCAGCCGCTCAGCGTCAGGATCAGCGCCATCATCAGCCCCAGGGCTGTCCATCTTCGTTTCATCGCGGTCCGCCTCCTTTCCCGGGTAATATCCACTCCATACTGACGGTATTTATCATCATACCACAAATCCAAAAAAAAGCCATAGCTTTTTCAGATTTTTCCGCGGGCAGAATAAATATCCCCCGGCAACCGCCGGACGCTTTTCCCCGCTTCCGCATAGGATGGATGGGCCTTCGCTGAGGCCCGACACAGAGGAGGCTGTTATGGAGCTTACGCTGAATCAGGAATTTCTTACCGAAAACGACTGCTACAAGACCGGACAGACCATCAAGCCCAGAGGGGTAATGGTCCACTCCACCGGGGTGGCTCAGCCCGATCCGGAGGTCTTTCTCCGCCGGTGGAACGCTCCGGGTGTGGAAAAGTGCGTCCACGCCTTTGTGGCCCGGGACCGCGCCGTCCAGACTCTGCCCTGGACCACCCGGGGCTGGCACGCCGGAACGGGCACTACCGGCCGCAGCGCCAACAACACCCATATCTCCTTTGAGTGCTGTGAGCCCGCCGGCCACACCTACCAGGGCGGCACCATGGTAGGCTATGATGTGGAGGCCAACCATGCCTATTTTGACGATCTCTACCACAACGCCGTGGCTCTCACCGCGACGCTGTGCCAGGAGTTCAAGCTGGACCCTCTGGCCCCCGGGGTGGTGATCTGCCACGCGGAGGGCTATAACCTGGGGATCGCCAGCCAGCACGGCGACGTGCTCCAGTGGTGGCCCAAACACGGGGTGACCATGGACCAGTTTCGTCAGGATGTAGCTCAGGCCATAGAGGACGAGGAGGACGACAGCATGACACAGGAACGGTTCAATCAGTTGATGGAGGGCTATCTGGCCGGTCAGGCCAAGCTCCCCCCCAGCGACTGGTCCCAGCCCGCCCGGACCTGGGCGGAGGAGCAGGGCATTATTGTGGGCAGTGACAACGGCGAAAAGCACTACAAGTCCTTCCCCACCCGGGAGGAGATGGCGCAGATGCTTTACCGGTCCCGTCAGGCCCAATAAACCAAAACGGGGCGCGGGGATTGGTTGACCTATCCCCGCGCCATTTTCTCCACTGCGCAAAAAATGAAGATATTTTACAAGCCAGCACAATCTCCGGCTGTTATAATGGGACGAGCAAGGAGGTACACCGTATGAAACAAGAAGCGCGAACGGTGGTCTACGATGATGAACTCCGCATAGAGGCTTACCGCTTTGAGGGCATCGCGCGGCCTTTCCTGAACCATTTCCATGAGTACTATGTGATCGGGTTTGTGGAGGCCGGGGAGCGTGTCCTGTCCTGCAAAAATCAGGAGTACACCATTTCAACGGGTGATGTTCTCCTGTTCAACCCAGGGGATAACCACGCCTGTGTTCAAAGTGACAGCGGTACGCTGGATTACCGGGGCTTCAACATCGCCAAGGAGGTCATGCTGGATTTGGCGGAGAAAGTGACCGGCAGACGGGAACTGCCCGGATTTTCCCAAAACGTAATCTCGGATGGAGAAATCACCTGCTGTCTGCGCCCGCTCCATGAGCTGGTGATGAAAGGCTCCCATGAATTTGGGAAAGAGGAGCATCTGCCGCTTCTGATCTCCCTGCTGATCCGGCAATACGGTCAGCCCTTTGAAAGCTGTGTCCCGGAGTGCCGGAAGGAAATTGAAAAAGCTTGTGCCTTTATGGAGCGGTATTATGCCGAGCGGATTGATCTGGATCAGCTCTGCCGCTGCGCCGGATTGAGCAAATCCACCCTGCTCCGGGCCTTTGCCCGCTCAAAGGGCGTCACGCCATACAGCTATCTGGAAAACATTCGCATCGGGAAAGCCAAAAAGCTGTTGGAACAAGGCGTTCCTCCCGTTGAGGCGGCGCTGCAAACCGGCTTCTCCGATCAGAGTCATTTCACCAATTATTTCAACCGATTTATTGGACTGGCCCCCGGTCTCTACCGGGACATATTCAAGGATACGGAGGAAATACCGCCCTAGCCGCTGTTGAGACATTTCTGACGTTGGCAGGCCTGTTCCTGTCAGAGCGCAAACTATTTTTGAGAAAAGAGGCAAAGCAAAATGGACTGGCAGCATGAAAAGTGCGTCATGGTGATTGACGAGAGCCTGCCCCTGGGTATTATCGCGAATACAGCGGCAATCATGGGGATTACCCTGGGAAAGAAAATGCCGGAGGTGGTAGGGGCTGATGTCACCGACCAAAGCGGCAGTGAGCATCTTGGCATCATCGAATTTCCTGTGCCCATCCTGCGGGGTTCGCCGGAGATGATCAAGCAGATACGGGAAAAGCTCTATCAGCCTGATTTTCAGGAGCTGACCGTGGTGGATTTCTCCGATCTGGCCCAGGGCTGCAAAACCTATAACGAATTTATTGAGAAGATGGGCCACACTCCCGAAAGCGCCCTGCAATATTTCGGCGTCGCGATCCGCGGCCCAAAGAAAAAGGTCAATAAGCTCACCGGAAGTATGCCGCTATTACGGTAAAAATTGTAACACTGAGGATTGACAAGCATTTGTTCCGCATGGTGGAATGAAGTTCCTCGCGAGGGGCTTACTAAATAGCGCGTCGCCACAGTTCCTTTTGGCGCTTGTAACATACAAGGCCGGCACATCAAACCCGCTTCAGCGGAGTGAACATTCCGCTGGGGCTGATTTTGATATGCCGGCTTCTTTTTTGCTTTTGACCGTCAAGACTACCTGTATAACGGATGGCTCGCACTGCCCCTATAAGGGCCTTCCGCCAGAGGGGAAGGGCCGCGGTGAGGTTTTTGACCGATCAGATTATCCCACTACCGCCGTCCAGGCGGCGGAGACGAAGAAGGCGAGGATCAGTCCGGGGAGCAGATTCAGCCCCTTGATATCCTCCTTGATTTTACACAGCCGCAGTCCGGCCACCAGGGTGACGATGCCGCCCACAGCGGAGAAATCGGCGATCATCGTGTCAGTAATGGCGTTCCGCACCACATGGGCCACCCCGAACAGAGCCAAGTAGACACACAGCTGGGGGACGCACAGGCAGGGGATAATTTTCCCCAGCAGGGCGGCGAAGATGCAGGCGGTGACGCAGTCCAGAATAGCCTTGGTGACCAGGATGCCGCCATCTCCAGTCAGCCCCTCGTTCAGCGCGCCAAACCAGCCGGTGCCGCCGCAGCAGAACAGGATCAGCGCCGCGCTCACCCGAGCCAGGTAGACCCCGTCCGCCCCGCCGCCCATCAGTTTTGCGGTGAGGGCGGTGGCCGCGCCGTTGATTCGGTCCTCCAGCCGGAGGAGCTCCCCCACAACGGCCCCCAGCAGCAGGGCCAGGATGACGGCGGACAGATTTTTCGCCCGGATAATCAGCACGATGCCCATCACGATAGCGGCGATGCCCAGCAGGTTATTCAGCAGCTTTTTCCAATTATCCCCCAGCCGGGAGCTGAGAACACAGCCAATCAACGCCCCACACAGGGTGGCGGAGACGTCGGTCATAATTCCAATTGGCATACCGGTCACCTCAGATATCCAGGGCCGCGTGGTAGCCCTGATAGACGGCGTTAGTGATGTTGGACACCCGGCCGCAATCGCCGATCTCCCGCGCCCAGGGGGCACAGGTACGCAGAGCCATCACGGCGTCCCGGTTGGAGCGCTGGCCCACGGCGCAGATCACCGTCTCGCCGGGAATCAGGACCTCGCCGCCCTCTTTATCCCCGCACACCAGCCCCTCTGAGGTCACTCGCAGGCCGGAGTGCTCTAGATGGACGGTGACGAACTGGTTCACCTTCTCCATCAGAATGGGACGGTGGCGGATGTTGCAGTCCACCGCCAGAGAGTCCCGCATCTCTACCAGGTGGACGGTCTTGCCCTCCATCCCCAGGTGGACGGCGCACTCACAGCCCGCCAGGCCGCCGCCCAGCACCACTACGGAGTCGCCCACCTTGTCCTTCTCCAGGTAGTAGTTGTTGACCACCACCACATTGTTCCCGTCGATGCCGGGCAGGGGCGGAACGATAGGCGTACTGCCTACGGCCAGAATCAGCGCCTCGGGGGCCAGCCGCTTCAGCAGCTCGGGGGTAGCCTCAGTGTTCAGCCGGACCTCCACCCCGGCCAGCTCCATCTGACGGGCCAGGGTCAGGCCCAGCTGGTACATCTCATACTTAAAGGGCAGGGCCTGTTCGCTCTTGAGTATGCCCCCCAGCTCCCCTGTTTTTTCCAAAAGGGTGACAGTGTGGCCCCGCTTAGCGGCGGTGAGGGCCGCCTTCATGCCGCCTACACCGCCGCCAACCACGACAACCTTTTTCTTCACGGCGGCGGGGGTGACCTCCATCCCCTCGATCTCCCGGCCAATCACCGGATTGACGGTACACCGCCGGGTGCCGGTGGTGGGGCGTTCCGCCATGCAGGTAAAGCAGCGCAGGCAGCGGACAATCTCGTCCTCCCGGCCCGCCATCACCTTGTTGGGCAGCTCCGGGTCGGCCAGCAGAGCCCGGGCCATATAGACCACATCCGCCTGACCGCTGGCGATGATCTCCTCCATCTGGCCGGGGTCGTTGAGGGCTCCGATGGTGGCCACCGGCTTGCTGACGTGCTTTTTAATCTCGGCGGCCAGATAGACGTTGTCCCCGTGGGGGGCAAACATGGGCAGGTGGGTGCGGAAAAAGCCGAACTGATAGCTCCCGGCGGAGACGTGAATCAAATCCACCAAATCTTCCAAATACCGGGCGATTTTGCAGC
Organism: Oscillospiraceae bacterium; assembly: GCA_910575265.1. Lineage (GTDB taxonomy): Bacteria > Bacillota > Clostridia > Oscillospirales > Oscillospiraceae > Lawsonibacter. The sequence continues at coordinate 47,323 of CAJTEA010000013.1, read as the reverse complement.
CCTCAGCCAGATCATAGCCGCCCTCGAAGAGCTCCGCTCCGCTCATGCGCAGCTCGATGGGGAAGCCGGGGCCCACGGCGTTCCGGACGCTCTGGAGCACCTCCCGGGCAAAGCGCAGGCGGTTTTCAAAGGAGCCGCCGTACTCATCGGCGCGGCGGTTGAAGGCGGGGGAGAGGAACTGGTTGACCAGCCAGCCGTGGCCGGCGTGGACCATCACCATCTGAAAGCCCGCCCGCTTAGCCAGGGCGGCGGTGTCGCCGTAGGCTTTTACGATGTCGGCGATCTGCTCCTTGGTCAGGGCCTTCACTGGGATGCCGTCAGGCCGTACCCAGTCGCTGGGGCCGAACTGGGTCAGGCCCTTTTTCTTATCCTTGTCCACCAGGTAGGTGCCGGCGTACTGGCCAGAGTGGCTCAGCTCCACGCTGGGCACCGCCCCGTGGCGGGCCACGGCGTCGGCCAGGAAAGTCCAGCTGGCCAGATTGCCGGGGGTCCTCAAGTCCAGGTGGAACATGTGGGAGGCGTCGGTCTCCGGGTGGACCACCAGCTCGCTGGCGGTAACCGCCGCCGCGCCGCCCCTGGCCCGCAGCTCATAAAAGCCGGGGGTCCGGGGGCCGACGGAGCAGTCGGCGGTGATATCGGTCCCGCCCATGGGGGCGGAGAACATACGGTTGCGGAAATTCACCCGTCCCAACGTGATAGGGGAACAGAGATGAGGGTATTTTTGTTCCATGGGGATACTCCTTTCGTCTTTTGACAGGCCATAGAATCCCCATCAAATACTTACCGCTGTCCTAACCGCACCTCATCTATAAAGTCCAAAATACGGTTGCACATCTCCTCAGATTTGAACTGGGGGTCACTGTGTCCTGCGCCAGGAATTATGCGGCTGTGGATTCGCGCTTCCCCCGCCACCTCCCGGCAGCGCTGGGCGAACTCGGCCGTAAACGTGTAGGGGATGACGGTATCCGCCATTCCATGCAGAACCATAGTCGGGGGCATGTCAGGACGGACATGGGTAATGGGCGCGGCCAGCCGGCACAGCTCCGGGCTTTCCTCCACCAGCGCGCCCAGAAAGATGGACTCGGCGCACCGGGGGCCGGAGCGGTAGTTCACCGGCTCCAGGCCGATCGCGTGGAAATCTTCCACAGAGGCGTCCAGACGGCAGCAGGGATAGACCGCCGCCACCGCCGCCACCCGGTCGGAGAACTCGCTGTCCGGCTCGCTGTCAAAATAGGGGTCGTTGGGGGTCAACGCGGCCAGAAGGGACAGATGGGCCCCGGAGGAAGAGCTCCACAGGGCGAAAAAACCCGGGTCTAGGGCAAGCTCCCCGGCGTGCGCGCGCAGATGGCGCAGGGCACAGCGGACCTCCTGGACCTGGTAAGGAAATTTTTTCTCCCGGCTGCTGGCGCAGGCAATGCTGGCCAGGGCATATCCCCGGGCTGTGGCGGTATGAACCGACCGGCCCAGATGGATGGACGAGGGATGACCATAGTACCACCCGCCGCCGGATACGTTGACAATCAAGGGAAAGCGGCCCTCCCCCTGGTCGGGATAGTAAAGATCAAAGGGGCGCGGACTGCCGTCGGGGGCGGCGTAACGCAGACCCCGGCGCTTCCGGGAAATATCGGACACATCCAGGTCTCCGTCCCGGTGTGGAGCGGTCAGGTAATCATCCATAGTAGACCTCGTTCCCACTCTGGTTTCGAAACGCGTCCCGGAACATGGTCAGAAAATCCTCTGTGCTGGGGGGAAGGTAGGCACCCTTGCGGTAGAGCAGGCTGAAATCATACTCCGTGCCCGGCATGTCCAGGGAGAGATAGCGGATATTTCGGGAGCCCCGGATATAGGAGAGCAGGACCTCCGGCGTAAACGCGCAACCCAGATTGTTCGCCACCGCCTCCAGCGCCCCGTCCAAAGTGAGGGACTGCATGGAGGTTGAATAACCGATCCGCCCGCCTTCCAGAACGCTGTCGGCAAACTGGCGGATACGGTGGGCTTTGCCCAGCATGATGAAGGAATTACCCTCCAGCTGACCGGGCCGGACCACCGGATATTTAAACCGCTCCGACCGCTCCGCCGCCTGGGCCAGGGGGTGGTCCTTGTGAACTGCCAGCACATATTCCTCCCGGGCGATGGGCAGATATTCAAAGCAGTCCCGCTTCTTGGTCACATTCACCGCGACGCAGTCCAGCTCCAGCCCCTCCAGCATCTCCTCCAGCCTGTCGCTGGCGAACTCGTTCAGGGTCAGATCGATGTTGGGGTACTTCCGCTTAAATTGAGGGATAACGGAGAAAATGGTAAAGGGACGGCGGATACCGGTAATCCCCACGCGCAGCCGGCCCCGGTCCATCCGGGCGATGTCGTCCAGAGCGGCCCGCATGTGGGCCTGGATGACAAAGATCTGCTTGATGTGCTCTAGATAGCACTCTCCGGCGTAGGTGAGCACCATCCGGTTGTCGATGCGCTGGAAGAGGGCGGTGCCCAGTTCCCCCTCCTCCTTCTGTAAAAACCGGGTGAGGGCGGGCTGAGAGACCCCCAGCTGCACCGCCGCCCCGGACAGGGTCCCCTCCCGCGCGATGGCGGAGACATACTCATACTCACGATTTAACATGACGTTCCCCTTTCCAAAACAGATGGATGCGCAGTTATCATTATACCGTGTTGGGGACTTCATGTCAAAACAGGAAAAGGCCGAGCCGCGGCAAACGCTCGGCCCGGCCTTTTGGTTAAAACTCGGTAATCTCCATACCGAACTCCCGGCGCAGGGAGCCGCATATTCCCTTGTGGACCCAGTGGGTCAGGGGGTGGTCCACCACGCAGAAGCCATGGCCAACGCGGGGCGCCACCACCATCTCACAGGGAACTCCGGTCTGGAGCAGGCGGACGGCGTAGTTCACTCCGTCATCCCGCAGGGTGTCGTACTCGCCCACCACGATGTAGTGGGGAGGCAGACCCTCCAGATCGGTGCAGTAGTTGGGGAAGGCGTAGTAGCTGGGGACAGAGCCGTCAAAGCCGCCCAGGTAAACGCACTCCACCCCTTCCCGCTTCACAGGGGTGCCCAGGGCGAACTGGGGATACTGCCGTTTGGAAAAGGTGTTTTCCATGCTGAGTACGGGGCAGTTGAGCACCACCAGGGACAAGTCCGGCCCGCCGTGATCCCGGACGTAGAGGGCCAGGGCGGCGCACAGGTTGGCGCCGGCGCTGGTGCCATGGAGGGCGATATGCCTGGAATCGCCCCCCAGCTCGCCGCCGTGCTCCCCCAGCCAGTTCAGAGCGGCGTAGCAGTCCATCAGGGGCTGGGGGAAATGGACGCCGCCGGGCGCGGCCAGACGGTAGTCCACACTGACCACAATGGCGGGGGTTCCGGTGGCCAGGGCGATGCATCGGTAGTTGTCAATGTCCAGATTGCCCCCCACAAAGCCGCCGCCGTGGACGTCCATCACGATGGGGGCGTTTTCGGAAAGGCCGGCGGGGGTATAGATACGGATGGTCATGTCCTGGCCATCTCCGCCGGAGATGGCGCGGTCCTCCATCACCAGGCCCTCAGGCTTGGTATACTCGCTAATGGACCTCCGCTGGGCCAGACGGGCCGCCTCCCGCTCCTCGGGGGTGCCGGTGGCGATGATCTGATACTGATTCAGGTGCCATTCATAGCCGGGGTACGCGATTGCTTCCATAGGGGAACCTCCTGTGGCTTCGCTCAGCCCGCGGCGGCGGCCTGGGCCTGGGCGATCAGCTCCATGGGCTCGTCACCTACGGTCTGGCGGATCAGGTCATAGGCGGGCTGGGCGGCCTCGCGCATCTTGGCCAGATCCTCGGCGGTGAAGTCGATCACTTCCAGGCCGGCGTCCTTCATGGTCTGAAGGGCCTCGTCGTTGGCCTTGATGCTCTCCTCATATAGGAAGGGCTCGTAAATCTCGGCCACCACCCAGTTGATCAGCTCCTGGTAATCAGCGGGCAGGCTGTTGTAAAAGTCCAGATTCATGTACATACCGGACCACATGATGACGTGGTGGGTGTTGATAATGTACTTCTGCTGCTCATAGAGCTTGGAGGACACGATGGTGTCGTAGGCGTTCTCCTGGGCCTCCACCAGCCCCTGCTGGAGGGCGATGTACAGCTCAGAGAAGGTGACGGGGGTGGGGTTGCAGCCCCAGGACTGCCAGTAGGAGATGGCGATGGGGTTCTCCAGGGTGCGGATCTTCAGGCCGGTGAGCTCCTCGTAATTGCGGACCGCCTTGTTGGAGCTGGTCTCCCGGAAGCCGCCGGGGACGATGGAGAGCATTTTCATGCCGATATCGGCATAGACCTCCTCGGTGTACTTGTACAGCTCGCCGGAGCGGTCCATCATGGCCTTGGCCTGCTCGTTGCTGTCCACTAGGTTGGGGCAGTCGAAGTAGGACAGGCTGGGGTCCACCAGACCGCCGGTGGTGCCGGAACCGATCTGGATGGTGCCCTCCCGCAGGGCCTGGTCGTTCTCCGGGACGGTGCCCAGCTCGCCGTTGGCGTAGAGGGTGACGGTGATGTTGCCGCCCGAGTACTGCTCCATGGCCTCCTTGAACTTCTCAGCCGCCCGGTGGCCAGCGGTGGTGACGGCGGCGTTGTGGGACCAGATCATGTTGACCTGCTCGGTACTGGTGATGGCGGGGGCGCCGTCCAGGGCGGGTGTGGAAGTGCTGGCGCCGCTGCTCTGGCTGGCGCCGCTGTTGTTGCTGGCGGGGGTACTGGAGCCGCCGCCCTGGGCGGGGGCCTGGTTCAGGCAGCCGGTGAGGCTGAGCGCGAGGGCGGCCGTCAGGGCCAGGGCAAGAACTTTTTTCATAGTGATATTCCTCTCATAATCGTATTGTTTTCCGGCGCGCCGCCGGGGGATTACATCATGTGAGCGGGGAGGAGAAACAGGGAAATCTGGGGGATAAAGGTAATCAGAAGCAGGGCCAGCAGGAAGAAGGCGCAGGGCGCCAGCACCTTCTTGCCCAGTTTGCCGGCGGAGGTCTCCACCAGGGGGGCGGCCACGAAGAGGTTGATTCCCACCGGAGGACTGACCAGTCCCACAGCCAGGTTGGTCACCAGAATGATGCCGAAGTGGATGCCGTCGATGCCGAAGCTCTTGGCGGTAGCCAGCAGGATGGGGCCCAGGATGGCGATGGCCGAGGCGGTGTCCATGAACATGCCCATGATGAGCATACAGATGTTCAGTGCGATGAGGAAGGTGTAGGGGCTGTGGAAGGTGGTGGTCAGCAGGTCGGAGATGAGGGCGGGGGCCTGAAGCAGGGACAGCACCCGGCCGAAGGCGATGGCGAAGGCGATGAGCAGGCAGATGGGGGCGTAGCTCTTCACCGCCGACTTCATCTGAGACAGCAGGTCGCTCAGCTTCATGGTCCGGTAGACGCACAGGCTGACGAACAGGGCGTAGAACACGGAGATGCAGGCGGCCTCGGTGGGGGTGGCCTTGCCGGAGTAGATGCCGCCCAGAATAATCACCGGGGTAAGCAGGGCCGGGATACCGCTCCAGATCACCCGGAGGTAGCCCTTGGACCGCAGGGCGTCCACCGCCTTGTTGATGCGCTCCTTGTCCTCGCCGTGGCGGACGCAGTAGAGAATGCAGTAGGTCATTAGAGACGCCGCGATCAGGACTCCGGGGACGATGCCGGCGGTAAACATGTCGCCCACCGACTCACCGGTGGTCACGCCGTACATAATCATGGGGATGGAGGGCGGGATGATAACCCCCAGGCCTCCAGCGGTGGCCACGATGGCGGCGGCGAATTTCCGGTCATAGCCCAGCTCGGTGAGCACCGGGATACACATGGCGCCCACGGCGGCCACGGTGGCCGGCCCGGAGCCGGAGATGGCCCCGTAAAACAGGCAGGTGACCACCACGGCGCAGGGCATACCGGCCTTGAACTTGCCGATGAACACGGCAAAGATATCAAAGAGCTTCCGGGAGATGCCGCCCTGGGCCATAATCGCGCCGGAGAGCATAAACAGAGGGATGGCCAGGATGCTCATGGTGTCCAGACCGGATACGGTGGCCCGGAGGATGTAGTTCAGGTTGCCAGGAAAATTCTCCAGAGTAAAGGAGGGCAGCAGGGTGGAGAAAATCATGGACCCGGCGATGGGCAGACCCAGGAACAGCAGGACCACAAAGGACCCGAATACGATACCAAGCATTTAATTCCCCTCCTTGTTTCCAAATGTCTTTTTGGTGAACAGAATCAAATCCTGCACACCCCGGATGGTTCCCAGGCCGAAACCTAGAGGGATTGCCATGTATACATACTTCATGGGCAGCTGGATGGCGGTGCTCAGGTTGGTGGTGATGGAGATCAGGCCGATGGAGCCCCAGGCCATATAGGCATAGATGGCGGTAAGCAGAATCTTGCCCGCGTAGTCGATGACCAGCTTTAGGGGCTTTGGCAAGAAGCCGTAGACCGCGTCCACCCGGATGCCCACTCCCTTGCGGACGCAGTATCCGGCGCTGAGCATGCCGGTATACACAAAGCAGTATCGGCAGAATTCCTCCGCCCAAGGGAAGCCCCCGCCAAACAAGCGGACAATCACCTGGGCAAAGATTACCAGGGAAATTGCTCCCAGGAGAATCACCATCAGGATTTCTTCCAGGTTCTCCTCCAGATACGTAAGTACTTTTTTCATCTGGACACTCATTCCTCCTTGCTTATTCATTTTCTCCTTTATTACCTTTAATTATTATCTACGACAAAAACTATAATATTTAATTATTTTTATGTCAATCGAATTTTCTCATCAATCCATGGCGAATGTTCATTTTACTCCAAAATTCTATCTGTTTTGCACAAAAAAACAGCCTGACCCAATCCGTGGGCAGGCTGCTTGAATGTCTTTCTTTTTAAATATCGGATGGCTTTATTGCGTTTTATCCAATATATCTCACTTTTTCCCGGAAATAAAGTTCTACTTTTTGACGAAGCCCTCATATTCCCAGCAGAAACGCTTTTCGGAACTCTACCCTTGGATCTTTCGGGACCTTCATCATGCCGATATCCGCCCCAAGCTCCATGGTCATCGGGGAGCTCCGGGTGTAGGGCGTCCAGACAGGCAGACGGTCCCCCCGGGGAACGCCGTCCTTCGCGAACTGAGCCCAATAGGTATTGCAGGCCCGGGCCAGCCAGTAGTCCGTTTTCTCCCAAGGACGCCAGCACCGGTTCAGGGTTTGAAAGACATACCAGAGATCAGAGGCGTGGAAGGGCCCCATATCGTCCCCAGGCAGGTCCCTGTCCAGGCAGTAGACGTAGGCCGGCCCTGTCCCCTGTTCCTCCAGCAGCAGAGCCCAGCTCTCCGCCGCCGCCCGGCAGTGAAGGGTAAAGTGGTCTTTGGAGTATGCGGCAAAGCCTTCCTCCCCGCCGAACAGGGCCAGAACCTCGGCAGCCCGGGAGCCGTACTCCCGCTCCAGCAATTCTTTCCAGACCGTGTAATTGGGCGCGGCCGGGATGCCTTCTTTGGCGGTATAGCCGATGAGGCAGGGCACATGGCGGTAGTTTCCGGCACGGGCCATACGGTCCAGGCTGTCGGGCAGCACCCATCCGTCCTGGACAGGCGCGCGGATGAGTCCCGGATGATACATATGGGGAATCCACCGCTTCAGCAGCTCCTGCCAGGGCAGGGCTCGGGCTTCCTTAATAGAGGCCACCCCCAGCGGCGACAGGTCTGTACATGCTTCCGCCTTGGCCAGAGCGGGAAAGCGCATATCCGGGACAGCAGTGATTCCGCCGCCGCTCTGCATAATCGCTTTGGATACCATGCCCTCGGTCAGCGGCGTAGTGAGCAGCGCCTGAACGCTCATAGCCCCGGCGGACTGACCAGCGACGGTGATATTATCCGGGTCACCACCAAAGGCGGCAATGTTCCGCCGAACCCACTCCAGAGCGAAAATCTGGTCCAGCAGGCCGTAGTTGCCGGACACATGGCGGTCTGATTCGGCGGACAGCTCCGGATGGACCATCCACCCGAAGATATTCAGTCGGTAGTTGATGGTAACGAGGATTACGCCCTGCCGAGCGAACGGCTCCCCGTCGAAATGAGCGGAATGGCCGTAACCGGTCATAAAGGCTCCGCCGTGGACCCAAAAGACAACCGGCAGCTTTTCGTTTTCACTCCGCGCGGGGGTCCAAACATTCAGATAGAGACAATCTTCATCCATAGGCTCCTCCACGGGGTAAAACTCCCGCTCATAGAAGGAGCCTTTGCCCACTCCCACCTGGGGACAGCGTGGACTTGGCCGGGCACAATCCCGGACTCCCGCCCAAGACGCAGCGGGCTGGGGCGGTCGCCACCGCAGCTCCCCAACTGGAGGCGCGGCGTAGGGAATCCCGTAAAAAGCGGTGATACTGGGCCAGCCGCAGGCGATCCCCCGCACTTTCCCCGTTTCAATGGCTGTCTCTCGCACAAAATCACTCCTTTCCGCCCGTATTATAATATATTGTTATTCAATATGTCAATATATATGAAATTTATTTATTATTCGGTTTTTCTAGGCATCCACCCACCGCGGCAGCCACAAGTCAACAGCCCAGAGAACAAATAAACAGAATCCTCGCCTGGAGCGGACTGGGTATCTAACTGAGATCGTTTTTGCGCCAAATCAAAGTCTCACTTTAAAATAATCGCGGGTTGTCCGCCTGCTACGATTCTGTTTCCTCATTGTTCTCATTTTAGGAATTGATTTACGTGTGCTAACTCTGTAAAATTAGATTATCTTTTGTGGGATAAAATGTCCGTGAGGTTTTTGTGACATTTTCATGTTATCCTAAAGGGGAAAGGAAGTGAAGCCATGAGGCTTTTAGTCGTTGAAGATGACCATCTTTTGAACAATACACTTTGCTACAATCTTTCGGCGGCGGGCTACACCGTGGACGCCGCTATATCAAAATCAGAGGCGGTCAATTTCTGTAAAGCGCGGGACTATGATTTGATTGTGCTGGATGTCAATTTGCCTGATGGAAGCGGGTTTGACTTCTGTACAGAAATCAAAGAACGCCGTCCAGATACCGCCGTGATTTTCCTGACCGCGAACGATATGGAGAGCGACCAGCTGCGCGGCTTTGAGTTGGGAGCAGACGATTATGTGACGAAGCCGTTTCCGATCAGCGTATTCCGCAAAAAGGTTTCGGCTTTGCTGGGCCGCGTTGAGAGGCATACAGGCGGCGATTGCTACATGGACGGTACGCTGTCTATCAATTTTTCGGAATTGACCGCCACCCTCGCGGGGGAGCCGGTTATCTTCACACCGATGGAATACCGCTTGTTGAAAGCGCTGGTGAGAAATCCGCAAATCGTTCTGACCCGTCAGGTACTTCTTGAAAAGCTGTGGGACGCGGACGAAAACTTTGTGGATGAACACGCTTTGACCGTCGCGATCAGCCGCATCCGGGGAAAAATCGAGGCAGCCGGCCCACAATATATCAAGACCGTCTACGGCATGGGCTATATGTGGATTGGGAGGATAAAGAAATGAACGGGAGTAAACTTTCCATCAACCGGGCCTGTGCGGTAGGGGCAGCTTTTTTAGGGTTGCTCTCCATCATGACCGTTACCGCGGCTTTTCTCTTTCCCAGAAATCCGGCAATCATGTGGCTGGGTCCGCTGTTTATCCTGCTGGTGTTCATCTGCGCGGCTCTCTTCGTGGCTTTTCTGCGCCGGAAGCTGGTGCTGTTTTCGGACAGGCTGTGTGAAACAATAGACGATATGCTGGACGGGACATCGGCCCCGCCGCAAGTCTATGAGGGGGAAAACCTGTTTTATAAAATCGATCACCGGCTTGTCCGCCTATATGAAGTTATGCGGGAAAATCGGGAAAGCGTGGCAAAGGAGCGGGCCGATCTGCAGGAATTGATCTCCGACATTTCCCATCAGGTGAAAACGCCGATCAGCAGCCTCAAAATGGTAAATGCCACGCTGCTGGAACAACTCATGCCAGAGGAAAAGCAGCGGGAATTTTTGCGGGCATCCAGCGGCCAGCTTGAAAAGCTGGACTTTCTTATGCAGGCCATGATAAAGACCTCCCGGCTGGAAACCGGCGTCATCTCACTGGATAGAAAGATCCAGCCGCTTTATGATACCCTGGCGGCGGCGCTGGGCGGTATTCTGCTGAACGCCGAAAAGAAAAACATCCATGTCAGTGTGGATTGTCCGGCAGATATCGCGCTCGCCCACGACAGGAAATGGACAAGCGAAGCCCTGTTCAACATACTGGACAACGCGGTGAAGTACACCCCGGCAGACGGCGATATTCAGGTTTCCGTTCAAAGCTGGGAGTTCTATGTGAAGATCGACATCACCGATAGCGGAAAAGGGATCGCGGAGAGCAGACAAGGCATGATCTTCAAACGCTTCTACCGGGAAGAAGAAGTACACGACGTTGAGGGCATCGGTATAGGATTGTACCTTGCCCGCGAGATCATCACCACTCAGGGCGGATATATCAAGGTGACTTCAACAACAGGTAACGGCTCTACATTTTCTGTTCTCCTGCCGCGTGACCCTTGAAATGTCACAGAATTGTGACATTTCAAGGGTGAAAAACCAGCGGCCTGTGACATTTCTGTGAGAATTGGCTGTTATGATAGCGGCATCACAGAAAGGATGGCGTAACCCATGAGCATTTTGCGGACAACTGATCTCAAAAAATACTACGGCACAGAGCCGAACATCACAAAGGCGCTGGACGGCGTGACCCTCTCCATTGAGCAGGGGGAATTCGCCGCCATTGTGGGAACCTCCGGCAGCGGCAAGTCCACTCTGCTGAACATGATGGGCGGCCTGGACGTACCCACCTCCGGCAGCGTTCAGATCAAGGGAAAAGAACTGGCCGGGCTGAACGACGAGCAGCTTACCATCTTCCGCCGGCGCAACATCGGCTTTATCTTCCAGAACTACAACCTTGTCCCTGTTCTGAATGTCTATGAAAACATCGTTCTGCCCGTAGAGCTGGACGGGGATACAGTGGACAAAAAATTCATGGACGAAGTCGTGCGCCTGCTGGCCCTGGGGGACAAGCTGAACAATATGCCCAACAACCTGTCCGGGGGACAGCAGCAGCGTGTCGCTATCGCCCGCGCTCTCATTTCCAAGCCCGCCATTGTCCTGGCCGACGAACCGACTGGCAATCTGGACAGCCGGACCAGCGGCGATGTGCTGGGCCTTTTGAGAGCGACCAGCAGCAAATTCCATCAGACGCTGGTGATGATAACCCATAACAACGAGATCGCCCAGCTTGCCGACCGCATTATCCGCATTGAGGACGGCAGGATTTTTGAGTAAGGGGGCGCTGACGATGAATGACATTTTATTCGGCAACAACAACGGAGCGGTGATCAAAAAGCTGTCAGGCCGCTACTTCAAGGCCAGTAAAAGCAGGAATATGATCGCGATCATCGCGATCGTTCTGACGACTATACTCTTTACCACCATCTTCACCCTTGGGTCTGGCCTGATGGACACCGTTCACGATCAGAACATCCGCAAGGCGGGCGGTGACGGGCAGGCGGTCTTAAATTATATCAGCGATGAAGTTTACGGCGATGTGGCGGGAAATCCCTTGATTGACCGCATCGCCTATACCAAAGCGGTTTCCTACCGGCTGAAAAATCCGGGCCTGGAGCGTTGGCGGTCTGACCTGTGGTATATGGATGATACCGCTCTGGAATTTGCCCGCTACGCGCCCACAACAGGCCACCGGCCCGAAGGGTCCAACGAGATCATCGCGGACACAAAGACACTGGACGCCCTGGGCGTACCGGCGCGGATCGGGGAAACCGTTTCTCTGACCTATGAGGTAAAAGGGAAGTTATATACCACCGATTTCACCCTCTGCGGCTTTTGGGAAACGGACAGCTTGAGCAACATCGGACGGCTGATCGTGTCAAAAGCCTTTTTGGATGCCCATTCGGACATTTTAACCTATACCTATCCTGTGGACAATGATTATTCCGGTGTCGTCTCCGCCTATGTGATGTTCAGAGGGAAAGGCGATATAGAAGCCCAGCTCCATCAGCTGCTTTCCGAAACCGGCTATACCTGCGACACGATGGGCGGCAGCAAGGAGGACGGCAATTATGTGATCGCCCGTGTCAGTCCGGCCTATCAGAGCGGCGCGTTAACGGATAATCCCGCCATGCTGGTTTCCGGCCTCATTGGCGTCGCGCTGATTATTGTAACCGGGTATTTGATTATCTACAACATTTTCCAGATTTCCGTCATTCAGGATATCCAGTCCTACGGTCAGCTAAAAACGCTGGGGACAACAAAGCGGCAGATCAAGCGGTTGATCAATCGGCAGGCGATCCGGCTGTCCCTGGTTGGTATTCCCATCGGCCTGCTGGTGGGCTTCTTCATTGGCAGGGCCTTGGTGCCTTTCCTAATGAACGGAACGAGTTATACCGCAGACGCCGGCGTTAAAGTAACGGTAAATCCTCTTATCTTCATTGGCTCCGCCGCTTTCGCTCTTTTCACTGTCTTTGTCAGCGTCCGCAAACCCGCTAAAATCGCTGGTACGGTTTCCGCAATCGAGGCTATCCGCTATACGGAGAATGATACGGCGGCATTTGGAAAGCGCAAGTCGAAAGAGAAAAAATCGATCCACGGCGCGAAGCTCCACTTTATGGCCCTGGCGAACCTGGGCCGCAACCGCAAGCGTACTATGCTGGTGATTGTGTCCATGACATTGAGTTTGGTATTGTTCAACACAGTATTCACACTGTCCAGCGGCTTTGATATTGACAAGTATATTGCAAAATTTATGGATACAGACTTTGTAATCTCCAACGCGGACTTCTTTCAATACCAGGTTGAAAAAAGCGAACAGGATCTGTCCGAGAGCTTTGTTGAGGCCGTCAGACAGAACAGCAGTTTTAAGGACGGCGGCAGGCTCTATTCCTCCTGGATGCTGGAAGAACCGTTTTCCACGGAACACAACGCTTTTTTCAGCTATAACAAAGACCAGAATGGAAATCCCTTTGTACGCCTGTATGGCGCGGACGATTTTCTGTTGAATGGTATGGAAATCATAGAGGGAACGATTGACCTGGAGAAGCTGAAAACAGGAAAATATATCCTGTTGAGCGTAGAGTGTAACGACGATGGAACCGTCATAGAGAACCCCAATATCAGTGTCGGGGATAGGGTGCGGATTAATCACCTGACAATGAACGGCCTTTCTTCTACTATTGACGGCAATTATGACTTTATTATCATGGCAAAGGTTCGGGCCAACGAGAACACGGCCACCACCCGCAACACAGGCGAGTCTCGGTTCTATCTCCCGACAGAAATCTTCCTGCCGCTGTGTGATAACCCTCATCTGGTCAGCTTCCCCTTTGATGTGAAGGAGGGAACGGAAACGGAAATGGCGGATTTTTTGAACAGCTATATCGACAGTGTGGAGCCAAGCATGGATTTTGAATCCAAGGCGACCTATACCAGCTCCTTTGACGACCTTACCTCCCTTATCATCACCATAGGCGGGGCGTTGAGTATCATCATCGGAATTATCGGCATCGCAAACTTTGTCAACTCCTTCCTGACAAGCGTTATCACCCGTAAAAAGGAATTTGCCATGCTGCAAAGCATCGGCATGACCGGGAAACAGCTAAAGCGTATGCTCTCCTTTGAGGGGCTGTATTACGCGGTGGGAACGATCATCGCATCGGCTGTCCTTGGCGTTCTGTTTTCTGTGGTAGTCGTAAGAGGAATTTCAAGTGGAATTTGGTTCTTCACCTACCAATTTGTCATGTGGCCCATGTTGGTGATAGATCCGTTCCTCATCCTCCTGACCCTGGCGATACCGGCGCTGCTGTACCGCCAAATCGCCAAAGACAGCATCATAGAGCGGCTGCGGCAGGGATAAAAAAGCCGGCCGCGCCGCGGTTCTCTTTTGAGCTGGCTGATTTGACGCTTACGTACCCAGACACATAGACGCGGAGCCGACAGTCGTTGAGAAATCCCTCAATCGCTGCCGGCCCTGTTTTTTTGTTTACTGGCCATCCAAAATCGCCCTTAATACTGCCCTCACAATTGTTAGGGAGCGTTTGCCGCGTCGGCAAAGCATATGGACAATCTCCTCCACATCTGGATCATGTGACACCTTTTCTTTAGGGTAAAAATGTAATCCCCCGGTATTGACAGCGTCTGAGCCAGTCCGCCGAGCACATCAACGCTGGAGAGATGTCCTCGTTTTCAACACGGTAAAAATACTGTTCCGTATATCCGCCCGCACCGCAGCCTTTTCTGCTGTGGGGCCAGGACCGGCCTATGATAGTCATCTCCTGATGATTGGCCAGACCCCATGTCTTTCCGCAAGCGTCCGCACTTACTCAATATAGGGGTCTAGTCTCAGTGTCCCATTGTTCCCATACTCTACCCGAAGAATATTAATCCCGGCATCCGCATATTCTGTCATACGTTTCAGCAAATCACCTCCATTTTCGATGTCTGGGCATAGTTGAGATACAATCCCCTTTGCAATCGCGAGGTTATCCGCATTAACATTGCCTACCAGGCAAATGTCTTCTGATTTAGTCGAAGTATCGGGAACCGCGCCGTAAAAGACCGCTACCATAATCGCGAAGGTATAGAGCTGATGTTTTGCCGCAAAAATTTTTTTCTCATCTACAATCAAATTATAAAATTCTTTGTTCGCAACGGAGGTACGAATATGATTTGACCGATCAATGTCAAAATAATCTTCTGCCACAATCAATACACCTCCTTGTGGACGATGGTCGATTTCGGCCAGGTACTATCCCCAGTATTGTCTAAGTAATATTCGGTTTTTACATATGGTTCAATAATTTTCCGGTACTTATCGGTAAGGTCACCAGAAGAAACCATAAAAATAATTTGCTTCCCAAAATACGGCAGATAACTTGTGATAGCCTCCCTGTGCTCATCTGAGAATAAGCCCAGTGGATTATCGATAATAATAGGCGCGGCATAATTGGAAGACTTATTCAGACCAGCAATATAGGAAAGGCTGATTACTTTGGATTGGCCTGTCGAAGGGTTCAGCATACGTCCCGGTTCGATTTCATATTGCTCTCCATCTGTCAGTTCCAGCAGCAGCCGATAATCACTATTGATGCAAATGCCGCGATATTTTTTGGGATTATTTGTAATGCGCATGAAAACTTCTGTGGCCTTTTCCTCCACAGTTTTTCTCTTTTCTTCGAGAAGCTGTCCAAGATAGTCCTCAAATGTCCGCTCCAATCTTTGCGCATAGTCAAGTTTCCTTTGGCACCTGGCGCTTTCGTTATTTGCCTGACTATATTGCGCGAGATGTGTCTCCAGATTTTTCAGTTCCGTTCTCGCGTCATACAGCTTAAGGTCATTTTGCGCTTTCCGATACTCCGCTTCTTTTATCTTCTTTTCGGCCCTCTGGATATCCTGCTGAATTTTTTCGCCGGCTTCCTCATTAAAAGAGCCAATTTCCCGCTTTAATTTCAACAATTCACCTTTCAACGTATTAATCTCACTTGTCCACTTGAAAACCGTCTCACAGCAGGAAAGAAAGGCATTCTTACTTTCTATTCCATGGGGCAAATATTTAGTTATCGCGTTAAACAGGGCTTCTCGCTCCCGCGTAATAATAATTGACTCATCTGTAACCAGGTTGGTCCTAATATACTCTTGAATATGCCGACTATGTTCCGGGGTCATATCTTCTCCGCAAATACACTTTGGTCCCGCAAGAAGATGTTCTAAATACCGCTGTACTGTTCCAGACAAATAGGGGGTAGCCGCTTTCCCACTTCTGTCGCGATTAAACCGCTCAAAAAGAATTTCTCCTAGAATTATTGTGGCGTTTTTCTGAAAAAGCTTCTGCCGCTCTACCTCCACCAAGTTGAGTTCCCGCTCCTGCTCCTTGATTTTCTGAGCCAGCTCTTGCTTTTTTATAACTTTTTCTCCGATTTCAGTGAATCTTTTTAATTCCTCTTCATGTTTGGCAATGAGCGCGTTTCCCTCTTGAATTTCAGTCTGATACGCATTATCCAGTCTTTCAAACTCTTGAACGGACGACTCCAACGTCTCCTTCTGTTGCAAAATATCATTATAAGTATTCTGTTTTTTGAGGCACTCATCCCGGTCTTTTTCATACTCCTTGGCGATCCGCTTCAAATCGTCAATGGCGTTTTCCACTTCTTTAATGCCAAGGATGCGAGCGATTGCCTCTCGATATTCCGGCCCATCCGCGACACTGTAATCGTTGATTTTTTCACCGTCAAAGAAAAAATATTGCGCCGCGTCTTCGTGGACAATGGAATTAATATAGTCCATTTTTTCCGATTCATCATTCGCGGCAATCGGAACGTCCCCTTTTGTAATGACAAGGGTGCTCCGAAAATCCTTGCCGGAAACATCATCTTTCATGCCGCCACGCAGGGAAATGTCCCGTGTGATCGAGATTTCTTCCCCCTCCTGTTCCGCAAAAATGGTAACAGAAGATTGATAACTACCTTCACGCTGCGCGTTGACGTTGATCATATCCTGTAGGTTATCATTGTCACGATTTCCATATAAGCAAAACAGGATGCCAGAGAAAAAACAGGTCTTGCCAATATCGTTATTCGCGAAGATAATCGACACATTACGCCCATCTTCAATGGGAAAATCAAATACTACCTCCCCATAGTAAGCACGATAGTTATCAAAGCGAATTCTACGGATGATCATTATCTGCCACCTCCGCTTCAGCGTTATCTTCGATCAGCTTCCTCAGATCCCCAAAAATGTTGCGCCGTTTTTTATACACGTTTTTTCGTTCAATGTCCAAAATCTGAGAAACTACATTTGGATCAATTTTGTTTTGAATTGAAGTTTGATTTAATAAATCTTCCATCATCCTCACCTCAGTACTCATAAGGGTTTAGCCCGCGTCTGGACAGATAGTGATCTAATTTTGTACGCTCTCCTAATCCGTTTAAGGAGTCTTCAACCATTATGTTGATCCGCTGATATTGGGATTCAATCATATGTAACGCGAGCTGCCGTTCCTCGTCTGAAACGGTGGAATCCAACCGCGGAACAACCAAAAAATCATAAATCCAAGCTTTCTGCTTGCCGGGAGCAGCGCGGAGCACACGTCCCCGACGTTGGATAAATTGCCGCCGCGAGGTCGATGAGCTCACAAAAATTGCCGCGTCACAGGTTGGAATATCAATTCCTTCATCCAAACAGCCAATCGCGAGCAGAATCTTTCGAATGCCCTGGCAAAATTGCTGAAGCATAATCGGACGAACTTTTCTCGCGTCCTTGTCTCCGGTATACTCAAAGAAGGGCCGACCCATAGAGCTCAGTTTCCCCTGAAGATCACGCAGCTGCAACAAATCGTCACCATAAATTAAAATGCGGCTCTCGGGAGGAAGTTCAGCGAAAATTTCGTCAAACGCATCTATTTTGCTGTCGCTTTTTTTGATTAAGTCAGCGCGGTCACGGTACAGCCTGTCAATGTTTTCCTTAAGCACACCTCTTTTATTGGAATCCAGTTTCTCATGATCGAAAGAAAACTGGTACTTTAATATATCTTTGCTATATTGAACATACCGTTGCCAATCACAATCATTCATTGGGACAGGTAAGACTCGGTACTCATACTCCACCAGGTAACGTTCCCGCTGGGCGTCTCGAATGGAAAACTCATATTTCTGGCGGTTAAAATAGTCTAAAATCAGCGAGGACCCTTCCTCATCAAAATCGCGCTCCGGCGTCGCGCTCAGACCAACGCGGTACCGAGGATCAAGCTCCATAATCCGGCGTTTCCCTCTCGCGCCAATATTATGAACTTCATCACAAATTAACGCAAGATTTTCCGCTTTAACGCTCCTCCATTTGTCCATAGAAAAATCAGAAACCGCGGCGTCATAAGTCGCTATGATAACGGCCCGCCGCGGAATCCTTGCTTGAATCAACGCCAGCAGCAGCCGTTTCCAGTCCGAATGTAACGAACTGCATTGGATGACCGCGGCGTCTGGGAAAAACGCACGCACATCCGGCTCCCATTGCTCGACCATTTCAATCCCAGGCACACAGATCAGAAGGACTTTCCAACTGTCCAATTGAGCCATGGAATACAATGCCGCTTTTGTTTTTCCGGAGCCAGTTGCCATCATAAACAGGCAGTTAAATCCTGAAGCCATAAAATGGCTCTTTGCCGCTTTCTGACTGCTCCGCGGCTGAAAAGCCGCTGTTCCTGGCTCAAACGCATTGTGGTAAGCCCCTTCAAGCGGAAATTCAGGGGCATGTTCGATCAGTTTCCGCTTACAGGCCTCCGGAAAACTATACGTCATAACATCTTTCGCAGTACCGTTCCACAGGTTTTCAAATCGCCGCTCTTTGCTCTCTACCCGTGGAGCCAGGGCAGGCACCCAATTGGCAGATACCTCAAACGATTCTTCATTGTCGATCCAACCACCAAACGTTTCATTGATGGAGCCAATAAAAGAAATTTTATTTCCACACTCATCTTTAAAAATCCCGAATTTCTCATGGAAAAGCTTTGGGGCCCCAGCCTTCGCCCGCATACAAATCTTAATATCCAAACGGTTGTTTTTTACAAGCCAGCAGAGATTTTTGATGTTCGCCAGATTCATGTCTAACGCTGTTACTAATTCCTGATCAATTTTGTTCTGTAGAATATTTCGGATATCATAGCCCAATGAAAGATCTTTTTCATCTTTTTCACTCAAATTTGTACTGCATAAAATCCGAATTTTCCCTCCATTTTGGATAAATGGAAAGAGGCCATTGGTTATGTAGCACAAAATGGAAGAATTGAAGTATCCTACCGCACGGCAGTATTCCACGCTCGCGGAAAGGCAAGGCACATAGAACTCATTTAAAAGATCATTTTCTCCACTCCAATAGGTATCATGGAGTAAAATATCTTGCAGACTCATCACAGTTCCCCCCTCTCAGAAATTTTTCAGCAAATCAATCAGCCGCTTTACATCATCCACAGAGGATGTTTCGGACAATGAGATTCGGAGCACACGCGATGTCTCCTCAGGACGGCCAATCGCCTGGAGGACGTGCGACGGTTCATTGGCAGTACAGGCTGAACCAGAGGAAATCGCGTACCGATCGCCGACCTTCTGTATAAATCGCTCATTGTCAAACATGTCACCGCGCACAATCACACTGAGCAGGCCCGGAATATGGTTACGCGCGTCACCAAGCAGTTCCAGACCAGCCTCGTTCGCGAATAGCGCTCTGGCCGCGGCGTCAATTCGCGAAAGCCGCCGTGTATACTCATTTTGCCGGACCAGCGCCAGCTCAGCCGCTTTTCCAAAGCCAACAATATTATGCACCGCTAAAGTGCCCGCACGAATCCCGCTTTCCTGTTCACCACCATGCATAAACGCGGTAATGGGCGGCAGACCATATTCATCACCGCGGATATAGGCAGCGCCAACCCCTTTCGGTCCATGAAATTTGTGCGCCGAGAGCGACATAAAATCTACTGGGACGTCCTCCACATCAATTGGCAGTTTTCCGGAAATCTGTGTGGCGTCTGTATGGAACAGCACCTCATGTTGATGGGCAACCTTACACAACGCGGCAATATCATTGATTGTCCCAATCTCATTGTTTGCCCACATAATTGTAATCAATGTCGTGTCAGACCGAATCGCGTTTTCCAATGTTTCTGGCAGAACTTTGCCCACAGGATCCACATCTAAAAATGTTACCTGATAACCACGGTCCACAACAGGTCCATCTCCGCCAAGCGAAAATGTCGCGTCATGATTGGAATAAATCTCACCATTTAAATACCGGCATGTGTTAAGCGTCGCGTGATGCTCAATCTTCGAGGTTATGATATGGTTTCCCCGGTTTTCGTAATACTTTTGATAGTCGGCAACTCCCTTGATAATCATATTGCTGCTTTCCGTTGAACCGCAGGTGAATATGATCTCTTCCGGTTTGGCATGAATCAAGGCGGCCACTTTTTCTCTGCTTTCCTCAACCGCTTTTTTTGCGCTGACCGCTAAAGGATAGTATTTACTGGATGGGTTTCCATACTCGGCAGTCAGGTAGGGAAGCATCGCGTCCACAACTTCCGGAGCGATTTGTGTGGTAGCGCTGTTATCCAGATAAATCATACTGTATCCCCTACCCCTAACGATTCCAAAATATACCGGTCCAGACTCCCGGCATGCTTATACCTGGACTCCAGAATTAACGCTCCCCGGTCAATATGCGCCTTTAAGTATTTGGGAAAGTACTCATCCTCTGATAATTGCCGCCCTGCGATCTGTTCAATCAACACCTTAAAATAGACATCATACTCGCCGGTGATTGTTTGCCGGTTTAATTCAAGCCCGTTGGTATCAGAGCGGTAATTGTCTACCGAGGTCCCCTCTTTAATTGACCACGCAATGGCATGTTTGACCAGCGTATATGGCTTCAGGTATGTACGGCGCCCCAGTTCTTCAAATATCTCTGCCGTTTTGGCGGAGGTTTTCAGTTTGAATACCACAGTTATCCTCCCTTTGCGAAGTATCCAGAACTTACCGATGTGTACCCAGTTATTTCATCGTTCGAAAGCAGATATTCATGCGCTACCCTGTCTTGTATCATGTCATGATAAACGTCCACAACCTCTTCATCCGTGGATAAAATAATTACCTGATCGCTGATACTTGTAAAAAAGAGCTTTGTCAATTGCTCGCGATGTTCCGTATCAATTCTGGCAAAAGGCGTATCAATCATAAACGGTATCTTTTGTCCAGAGCTTTTAATAATAGCCCAGTACAAAGACAAAAGAAACACCTGTTTTTCACCTTTAGAGAGCTGCGAAAGTTCCACGTTCTTATAGAGGTCCAATGATTGTCCGGCGCAAACAGCTCCATTTTCACTGGTGAGATATGTTTTCATACTCTTCCGGAGCAATTTGACAGACGTTATATGAAACCAATTCATCAGGTTTTGTATACCGGTATTTCCCAACCGTTCAGTCAATCCGTCTATCCCAATATTTTCAATAAGCGCGTACAGCTCCGAGATCGTATAAACCTGTTTTTTATAAATTAAAATGTTAAAAGACTCATCCAGCTCCATGAGATCAATAAAATTTTCTTTGTGGGTAATATCATGAAACATCCGCAAGGTCAATTGTTCTATCTGCCTGAATTTTTCCCGCACAACATCAGAAATCAAAGCAGACATCATAGTGCTGATACGCGAGGTATAGAGATACGCCGTCTGATTCTTCGCTTCCGCCTGGAGTTGGGCACGCAGTGAATCCACCTCTTTTTTTAGCAGAGGCTTATCCGCGTTCAATTTATCTAACTGCTTTTTAGCCGCTGAGATTGAATTGTCATATTCCGCGATTTTCTTGGATAGATCGCTGAATTTTTTAAAAAATGTATTCGCGTCAACACTTGGAAGCGATTCTCGAAATTGACGGGACAGCTTCTCATATTTCTCCGTCGCGTCTCTCTTTGAATGAAGTGCCTTGATCATATCCCGAGGGCGAAAACCGTCCAGCTGCCCTAAAACAGCAGACACCTGCCTTCTCTGCTCATTAGACAAATCATGGATGAATGGAAACTTATCCGGTTCCTCCTCAGGACACAGCGCGGTTGAGATTCTTTCATACAAACAGCGGGACAAATTATCAAGCTGATCCGCGGAAACCATATTGGTTGTGGAAATAGCATCCTTCAGCATTGAAACTGACAATCGTCGCGTGGAGGCAAGGTACTGACGCATATTTTCTTCCCGCCGCAGCTGCTCATTCACACTTTGAGACAGGTCAAACGCAATATAAAATGGCATGAAATCTTCCACATAATCCCGAATCATCTTGGAGCACTCATTTTTTATCCGGTCATATTGGCGCATCTTATTGTTCAGTTCATCCCGTTCCTTTTTTGTAAGTCCGCCGGATTTTTTGAATTGAGCCTCAAGATTTTCTTTTTCGTCTTTCGCGGAGGTTTTTCTATGCTCCAGCTTCTGTATAGCACCCTTTAAATCATCCATATCAGATTCCAGCTTTTCCAAAGAGCTTTCCTTTTGCCTGAGCTGTTCCAGAACGTGATCATATTCTGTTCCTGATGTCTCCGTCCCAACATAAGTGTCACAAAACTTCTTGATCATCCCAAACGTGTCATATCCACATAATGTCAGTATCGCGTTTTTGATATAGGAATTGTATGCGGAATCGGAGAAAAAATTGGAGATCTCTTCCCCATCAAAGAAGAAAAATTCAAACATATTCGGGGGAATCAGAGTAAAAAGATAATTTTGAAAATAGTCCCTTTCGCGGTCAGGCAGCAGGCCCATATTGTCGCTGACCCAATATAATTCCCGCACCCGATGGCCTGTGTAATTCCATTCGCGGTGAATCGTATAGGTCATATAGTTCTGATTGACCGGTACAATCAGTTCTACCTCCACATAAGTTTTTACCTCAGATCCTGTAAACGCGTCATGGTTCATCAGTTCTTTGATCCTGGCTGAATACTGAGCGTTTTTTCCTTGATAGCGAAAGCAGAGCGGCCCATACAGAGCCAGCTTTATGGCCGTAAAAAGGGATGTTTTTCCTGCCCCATTATTGCCGCCAATCAAAATAATATTCCTGCCATTACTTGTGGAACAATCAAAACTCGCTTCTTTGGCATAAGAACTGAAATTATATAATTTAACTCTCCTCAATTCCATCGGCTCTACCTTCTTCCGGTTCGCAAAGCACCTTCTTCTGAAGCCACTGTTGATTCACCGCTTTCGTTAATTTTTCCCGCAATCCCTTGGTGTTCGAATAATATTTATACGTATTTGTTCCTAAAATCATAGTATTGATTAAGTCAAGTGGCACACCGCTGTCCTGGGCGTAACGTATGATCTTTCCTCGCGTATCCTCATCGAACAGCGGATACTTCAATTCGTCCCAAGGCAGCCGCGTCCCTGTCTCCTCAAAATAGAGGTCAACTAATGTTCTGCGTGAAATATCCTTCTCTTCATCCCAAATTCTGTCAATTGCCTGTAATTCTTCTATGGTGATCAACTCATAATTCATTCTGACCTGCGTCCTTAACAGCCGCCGGAGAATCATCTGCCGGGCTTCCCATGTAAAGGGACCATAGCCCAACTCATTATTTTTTGTATAGTAAACAGTTCCATCCCGGCGTTTCTTTTCCCGGTATTCATCCCGGTCCCGGATATTCATCAGCCACTTGCGAAAATCAGCCAGTGGTTTCAGCTCCCTATGTCCGCTCTTAATAAAACCATTCAGGGATTTATCCTCTTTGACCACCGTACAGACCCAGCATCCAAAACGTGATTGGCCGCAAGACTGCTGCTGCTTGTCCTTGGTGGAAATGCCAGCAAACGGACACTCGCCGCTGTCAGCCCCGGCATATAAGCTGATTAACTGATTATTGTCCCCGCCCCAGGCCGTTTTACGTTGATTTGAGCCCAATATATCCCACACATCGCCAGTTGTGAGCTCCGATATCACAGGATAGACAAATGCCTTTTTTATGGTTTCGTGACGGTTCAGCAAGTGTCCCAGCAGCTCACGGCCCTCCATGCGTTTTCTTCTGGCCGCGCTCTCCGCTTTACGAACCCCCAGTAATACTACGACCTCAGTGTCCTGCTCCTGAATGATTGACTGGATATATTTCCCACTGGGAGCGATTTTAATCCGGTCCGTACACCACCGAAATGTCCCGTTGGTACGGGGTGTGGGAAACCCTCGCCCAATAATGTTTGCCCAAAAGGAATTGTCCGGCTCAGGGGTCACTTTTTTCACTATGACAGGCAGATTGTCGTGGTCTTGATCAGCCCCCGTCTGAATTTGGTTGAGCATCTGATCCAAATATATTTTAATCAGTGGATTTTCAACCAGCGTATCCGATGACACAATGTACACTTTTTTATGCCTTTTTTCAGGGGGTAATTGTTTCAACATGGTATATACAAGATGTGTTAAAACAGTAGAATCTTTTCCGCCGCTGTACCCAATAATCCAGGGCCGTTCATCAGACAGGTACACATATTGAATTTCATCAAGCAAATCTTGAAGAGTATTCTCTATAAAATAGCTATTGATCATTTTTTTATCCTTCAACCATTGTATAATTCCTCTTTAGATATTCTTCTAAAATCATCCGAAGTAGGATTGATCCACTTTATAAATAACAAGAGGTTTTGCGGTCTTTACAACCCCAAGCTCATGTCTCACCATTAAATCAGTCAACATAGCCCCATCTATAAGCTTCAAGCTTTTTTGCTGCTGATTTTTCGCATAGCTTATGGCTTCTTTTGTAAAAGTTGATGTAGTTATAAACACACCTTTATGCACATTCTGCATGGCCCCTACAAAAGCCTGCAAGTCTTTCCTGCATACTGTATTTCCTGTTTTGTATTTTTTAGCCTGTAAATAAATTTTGTCCAGCTCTAATTTGTCCTCAAAAATAATTCCATCAATTCCACCATCATGGGAACCTCCTACTACAATCCCGGAATCCTTATCATAACCATACCCCATAGCAATGAGCAAATCGACAATCAACTGCTCAAAAAATGCCGGATCATTTTTCATGATCGCGTCTTTTAGTGAGTCTCGCAAAAAGTCTATATGCTTTTTATACGCTTCTTGAATAATTTCTTCCGGAAGCAGCTCATGAGGGTTAAGATTTTTCACCTCATCTGTTTTCTCTACGTTGCTCTCAACAAGCGCGTACTTGGGTCTCTTCCCTTGATATCCCACAATTTTAAAATGCTTCTTGGGACTTGACGTTGGGAAATTCAAATCAACGCAGTGCCGCCTAATCATGCTGTTTACTACAGCTGGTGGATTTTCCGCTGGAAACTCATACAAGTTATGTTCTACAATCTTCCCATAGATTTCCCGGCTTGTAAGTCCCGCGGGGGCTGCGGTTAATATAACGCTGATTGCCTCAACAATTGTCATTGTGATATACGCACTCCTTTATTCACACCGCTTTTCATTGTTATACTGACAAATTCTACGATAACTTCTTTATTATAACTAATATAGACAATGAACGCAACCACAATATTCCCACATTTACTACCGCGGCGGCCCAGGTAAACATCTTTTCTTTTATAATATAATAAAAGAAACAGTGTCCCATAAAACGGACTAATCGTTACGCTGTCCCTAGTTCAATTTGCCTTTTCCCCTTGTTTGTGCTATTTTATTGAGTATACCACAAATTTCCCCCTGTGGGAAGTGTATACTGGAGGCACAATATCATGGTACGAGAGATCACGCGGGACGAAGCGTTCCTTTCCCAAAAAGCCGTGCCTGCCGGCCCGGAGGACTTGCCCGCCGCCCAGGATCTGCTGGACACTCTGACGGCCCACAAAACCGGCTGTGTTGGCATGGCGGCCAATATGATTGGCGTCCGTGAACGGATCATCGTCTTTAATAATGAGGGAAACTATATGGTGATGTTCAATCCGGAGATCATCAAAAAATCCGAACCCTATGAGGCGGTAGAGGGCTGTCTTTCCCTCACCGGCACCCGGAAGGCCAAACGCTGGAAGTCCATCAAGGTACAGTATCAAAACGAACAGTTCCAAACCCGCTTTAAGACCTTCACCGGCTGGACAGCCCAGATCATCCAGCACGAAATCGACCACTGCGAGGGGGCGCTGATCTGATATGGACTTCGACGCCTGTATCGCCCGCCTGACGGGAAAAGACGCCTATGCTTTCACTCAGCAGATTGCGGAGGAGAGCCGAGCCTCCGACATCTGGTACCCCTGCTTTGACCGCTTCACTGAACTTTTGCGGAATAAGAACTCCCTGGTTCGCAACCGGGCCATTGCCATCCTTTCCGCTAACTCCCGATGGGACAGGGAGGGAAAGTTTGACGCGCTGCTGGATGAATTTTTGTCCCATGTAACCGATGTAAAGCCCATCACGGCCCGCCAGCGCGTGGCGGCGCCGCAAAAAACTGAGGAGTAAAGTCTATGCGCATCATTATCGCCCCGGCGAAGAAAATGGTGGTGGACACGGACAGCTTTGCCGTGGACGGCCTGCCACAGTTTCTGGAACAGACAGAGATGCTGAAAACTGTCCTTCAGGGAATGTCTCCCAAAGATTTGCAGACCCTTTGGAGGTGCAATGACGTCATTGCCAGGCTGAACATAGAACGCCTGGAGCAGATGGACCTGCGTCGAAATCTCACCCCGTCTATTCTCTCCTACGAGGGCATCCAGTACCGCTACATGGCCCCCGGCGTGATGGAGACATCCCATCTGGACTATCTCCGGGAACATCTTCGCATTCTCTCCGGCTTCTATGGACTGCTGCGGCCCTTTGACGGCGTGACCCCCTACCGTCTGGAAATGCAGGCCAGGCTGGCGGCGGACGGCTGCCGGGATCTGTATCAATTCTGGGGTGACTATCTGGCCCGGCAGTTGGCTTCGGAAACAGACTCGCTGCTGAATCTGGCCTCCAAGGAGTACAGCAAGGCGGTGGAGCCCTGTCTGCCCAAATCTGTCCGGTTTATCACCTGCACGTTTGGAGAATGGGGAAACGGCAAGATCATCGAAAAGGGCACCATGTGCAAAATGGCCAGGGGACAGATGGTACGCTGGCTGGCGGAGAACAACGTCACAGATATCGCTGATATCCAGGCGTTTGACCAGTTAGATTACCGTTTTCAGCCGTCACTGTCAACAGAGGAGCATAAGGTATTTCTCAAAACGAATTCCTAAAAGCGGACCTCCCACAATTTATGTGGGAGGCCGCTTCGCTTATTTACCCATCCGCTTTTCCAGTTCCAGCATGCCAACGCAGAACCGCTCCCACGGTGTCAATGCTGTCTGTGATGGGTCGCCCTCACGGATACGCATGGTCCGGCGAATCTCCTTGGGAATCACAACCCGGCCCAAATCGTCAATACGGCGCACGATACCAGTTGCTTTCATTGATCTCATGCCTCCTGCGGTTTTTTATTTGACAGCTTTAGTATCCGCAGGACTTGGAAGGATATGCAGAAATCCACATGGCTTTGTTTTCCAGCTCACCGGCCGGCGGCGCTTATATCAAGCTACTGGTCAAGTCTGTCCGCGATGCGGTCAATTTTTCCCTGCAGCCGTTCCAGCGTCTTTTGCAGGGCGGGCCTGTCCACATCCAGGCCGCTGGCGGACAGCCGCGCCAGAACCAGCATCTGGTCAAGCATGTTCTCAATCTCCGCCAAAGCGGTGTCCACACCCTGGGGCAGCAGGGAATCCTTCTCATCTCGCATATTGGCGCGGTTCCACCTTTCCGGTTAAAATTTCCGACGTGGTTTCGTATACAAAACAGCGCGTGAGCGTTTCTCTCTCACGCGCTGTCCAGTTTTACTCCATGGCCTCACTCCAGCCCGTCCCAGCCGTCCCAGACAATCTTCTGGTACCGCTCCGGGTCGGTGTCTCCCTCGGTGGAGAACAGGAGCACCCGGCTGTTTCCATCCAGCTTCAGGGCCTCCCGCGGCTCCGAACAAGCGCTGTCCTCCATGATGGACGTAATCACGCCCATGCCGATGGCTCCAGACTCCCCGGAGGTCACCGCCGGATCCCCTTTCAGCGGCGCGGCCAGCATCCGCATCCCCTTCGCGCTCATCCAGTCGGGACAGGAGAGAAACGCGGCCGCGTGATTGCGCAGAATGTCCCAGGAGACGGTATTCACTTCGCCGCAGGCCAGACCCGCCATAATGGTGCGCAAATCGCCCCCCACGGCCCGGACTCCGCCGTCGCTGGCCAGAGCGCTCTGATAGTGGCAGTCGGCGGCCCGCGCCTCCATGACAATCAATTTCGGCGGGTCAGTAGGGAAGCGGTTGGCGAAGTACCCCGCCACCGCTCCGGCCAGACTGCCCACGCCGGCCTGGACAAAGATATGAGTCGGACGGTCCAGCTCCTGCCGCCGCATCTGCTCCGCAGCCTCAGCGGCCATGGTGCCGTAGCCCTGCATAATCCAGGAGGGAATTTCCTCATAGCCCTCCCAGGCGGTATCCTGAATAACCACACCATGCTCTGTTTTGTCCGCCTCCGCGGCGGCAAGACGGACACAGTCGTCATAGTTCAGCTCCTCGACGCTCACCTGGGCTCCCTCTTTGGCGATATTCTCAAAGCGGGACCGGACGGTGCCCTTCGGCATGCGGATCACCGCCTTCTGCCCCAGCTGCCTGGCCGCCCAGGCCACTCCCCGGCCGTGGTTGCCATCGGTGGCGGTAAAGAAGGTGGCCTGACCGAATTCCGCACGCAGCTCCGGACTGGTCAGCCGGTCATAGGTCAGTTCGGACACATCCCGCCCCAGCTCTCCGGCGATGTACCGGGCTATGGCAAAGGAGCCGCCCAGCACCTTAAAGGCGTTCAGGCCAAAGCGCCAGCTCTCGTCTTTCACACACAGCGCCCCCAGTCCCAGCTGGCGGGCCATGCCATCCAGTCGGACCAGCGGGGTGACGGAATAGTGCGGAAATGAGCGATGGAATGCCCGGGCCTTCTCCACGTTTTCCAGGCTCATGACCGGCAGATACCTGTCCTCACTGGCCGGCATCCGGTTCAGGACCCACTTCATGGAATTGTTCATCAAAACGACCTCGCTTCCCTCCTATCAGGCCAGCTTAATCCCGGTCCGCCGCGGCGTCATAGACCGCTCTTCCCCCTTGGACGGGACCGCCGGGAGAGCCGGTTGAGACGGCGGCCGCCGCCGCCCGGAAGCGGGAACGGGACTGTTTAATCTCGTTGTACGCCTCCGCCACCGCCTCCTCGGTGCGGCGCAGGGCGTCCTCGCAGTACTCGTTGGCCGAGCGTTTCAGCTCCCGGCTACGTTCCTCCGCCTGGCGCATCATGTCGTTGGCCCGCTGGCGGGCCTGGAGGGCAATGCTGTCCGCCGCCAGCATCTGCTTGGCCCGCTCCTCGGCGGACCGGACAATGGCGTCGGCCTTGCGCTTGGCCTCCGCCTCCATCTCCGCCCGGCGGGCCATCATCTTTCGGGCCTCGGTCAGCTCCATGGGGAACTGGCTGCGGATATCGTCAATGAGGTCCAGCACCTGGTCCCGCTCCAGAACAAACTTGTCCGGGGACAGAGGGGCGTTCTTCGCCTCATCCACCATCTCAAACAGCATGTCCAATAATTCTTCCACACCGCTCGCCATAACGTTACCCTTCCTTTCCTTCCATCTCTCTCATGCGCCGGTTCACATCGTCCACAATTTCACAGGGGACAAACTCCCGGAGGTTGGCCCCGTACCGGGCCATCTCCTTGACAATGGTGGAGCTGAGATAGGTATATTTGTCGCTGGACGCCAGAAACATGGTTTCCAGCCTGGGGTTCAGCTTACGGTTGATGACCGCCATCTGGACCTCCTGTTCAAAGTCGGAAACCGCCCGCAGCCCCTTGACCACCACATGGGCTTTCCGCCGCTTGGCGTAGGCCGCCAGCAGCTCATTGGAGAAATCCACCTCCACATTGGTGAAGCGCTCGGTGGACCTGCGCAGAAGCTCCACCCGCTCCTCGGGGGTAAACATTCCCGTCTTCTTAGAGTTTATCATCACGCACACGATCAGCTTGTCGAAACAGGCCGCCGCCCGCCGGATGATGTTCAAATGCCCCAGGGTCACCGGGTCGAAGCTGCCCGGATAGATGGCTGTGCTCATCGTATCACGCTCCCGGACCGGCGGCAGAGGGTCAGCTTGATCTGCCCATACCGGTACTCGCGGCCCGCCTCATAGGGGGGCGCTATGGGTGGAATTGTCCATTCCACTCCACTTTCGCAGACTATTATACCATGTTCCCGGAGAATGTCAAATCCCGTCAGCGCTTCCAGGGATTTTTCCAGCAAGCCGCTGGCGTAGGGCGGGTCCAGAAATACAACGTCGAATTTTTCCCGGCAGGCCGCCAGAAAGGACAGCGCCTCCCCCTGAGCCACCCGGGCACGGCCCTCAAAGCGGCACAGCTTCACGTTGTCCCGCACCAGGGCCGCGGCCTCCCGGCGCTGGTCCACAAAGGCGCAATACTCCGCCCCCCGGGACAGGGCCTCCAGCCCCAGCTGGCCGGTGCCGGCGAACAGGTCCAGCACCCGCCGCCCCTCCAGCTCAAACTGAATGATGTTGAACAGGCCCTCCTTCACCTTGTCGGTGGTGGGCCGGGTGTCCATCCCCTTGGGTTCCTTCAATTTTCGCCCACGGGCGGAACCGGAAATAATGCGCATATCAGTGTTTCCTTTCCTGTTCGGATTGAAAGTAGTGGTACACCGCCTGAGCGGTATTTTTGGGCACAACCTCCTGGAGCTGTTCCAGGGAGGCCCCCTTGATGGCCTTGACCGTTTTGAAATGCTTCAAAAGCTGCTGGCGGCGCTTCTCCCCCACCCCGGGTATTTTGTCCAGGACGGAGGTTTTTACATGCCCCGCCTGGAGCTGGCGGTGGTATTCAATGGCGAAGCGGTGGGTCTCTTCCTGGATCTGCCCGATGAGGGCGAACACCGCCGGGATGGACTGGATGCCGATCTCCCGGCCGTCCGGGTGAACCAAGGCCCGGGTGCGGTGCCGGTCATCCTTCACCATGCCATAGGCGGGGATGTCCAGATTCATAGCCTCCAGCACCCGCTGAGCCACCTTTACATGCTCGCGCCCGCCATCAATGAGGAGCAGGTCCGGCTTGTCGGCGAACTTCTCATCCCCGTCCAGATACCGGCGGAACCGGCGGGTGAGCACCTGCTCCATGGAAGCGTAGTCGTCAGGACCATCCATATCCTTGAGCTTGAACCGGCGGTAATCCCGCTTTAGGGGCTTGCCGTCCACGTAAACCACCATGGAGGCCACGATATCACTGGCCCCCTGGTTGGAGATGTCGTAGGACTCCATTCGCCGGGGGGACTGTTCCAGGCTGAGCATCTTTCCCAGCGCCTCCAGCAGTTTGTTCCGCCGCTCCTCCCGGGTGGTGGCCCGCTCCACCTCCTCCCGTGCGTTCTGGTTGGCCAGCTTGATCAGATCCATTTTCGCCCCCCGCTGAGGGGTGACCAGCTCCACCCGGTATCCCACCTGCTCCGACAGCATCCGGGTCAGAGGCACCTGGTCTGGCAGCTCGCAGGGGATCAAAATTTGCTTCGGCAGGCGGGCGCGGCCCACATAGTACTCTCGCGTCAGGGAGGACAGCACCGCCCCCTCTTCCTCCTCCATGGGGGTTTCCAGCAGGTCAAAATCCTTGGCGGCCAGCTCGCCGTCCACAAAATGCAGGACCACAAAGCAGCTCTTGGCGGTCCCGCGGAAAAAGCCGGCCACGTCGGTATCCGCCAGGGAGGCGGCGATTACCTTCTGCCGCTTGCCCAGCAGCTCAATGGCCTGGAGCCGGTCCCGGAGCTCAGCGGCCCGCTCGAAGCGCAGCTCCTCCGCCGCCCGTTCCATCTCTTCCGTCAGGTCCTTCCGCACGTCCCTGAACCGGCCCTCCAGAAGGGAAACCGCCTGGGCGATCGCCAGGTCGTGCTGTTCTTTCAGCTCGTCTCCCCGGCAGTAGCCATCGCACTTGCCCATGTGAAAGTTGAGACAGGGCCGTTCCTTGCCGATGTCCCGGGGGAACTTTTTGTTGCAGGAGGGCAGGCGCAGGGCGGCGCGCAGGGCCTCAATGATGCCCTGGGTGCTGTGCCGCCCGGCGTAGGGGCCGAAATACCGGGCGCCGTCCTCCGCCGCCTTGGAGGCCAGGGAAAATTTCGGATAGGCCTCTTTAGACAGACGGATATAGGGGTAGCCCTTGCTGTCCTTCAATAAAATGTTGTACCGGGGCTGGTGCCGTTTGATGAGGGAGCATTCCAGCACCAGGGCCTCGAACTCGCTGTCAGCGATGATGACATCGAAGTGGTCAATCTGAGCCACCATGGCCCGAGTCTTTTCCGTGTGGGAGGCGGAATCCTGGAAATACTGGCTGACCCGGTTTTTCAGCGCCTTGGCCTTACCCACGTAAATCACGGCGCTCTGGGCGTCCTGCATGATGTAGACCCCCGGCTTCAGCGGCAGGCTGTGGGCTTTTTCCTTCAGCTCATCAAAGGTCATGGATACCCCCCCTTTACGGACATGTCAAAAAAGGCGCCGCGTTGCGGCGCCTTTTACGATGATTTGCGGTGCTTACTCAGAGAAATCGGAAGAGATCATCTTGTACAGAGCCTCAACCGCTTCCTTCTCGTCGGGACCATCCGCGATCAGCTTGATGGGGGTGCCCTTCACGATGCCAAGAGACAGAACGCCCAGCAGGCTCTTCGCGTTGACCTTGCGCTCCTCCTTCTCCACCCAGATGGAGCTCTTGAACTCGTTGGCCTTCTGGATGAAAAATGTAGCGGGCCTTGCATGGAGACCAACCTGATTGTTTACGACGGCTTCCTGACTATACATATCGCGTACCTCCGCCCTATTCATTAGGATGTGTATTAAGCATAGCAGATTTATCCCAGTTTCGTCAATGGATATTTGCACAAATATTACCGCGATCTTTGCCCGCTTTTACGGAATAAATTATCATTTTTGCCCCCTTTTTTCTCCAAACACCCCTAAAATCGCTTTTTTTTAAGTTTATGGTCTTTTTTTTTAACAAATCCACATTTGTCACAAACATAAAAATTTTCAGCGGTTTTCCCTCCAATTCTGCCGCCCGACCGCGGAAACGCGCGTCTTTTCCAGAATAAACCAATTCCGCTTTCCTTTTTACGGATTTTACGCAATAATTATTTCAACTTGTGACCATTCCCTGCCCGCAATCGTTTTATGGATGAAAGGAGGTCAAGCGATGAACCAAACGATCCGTTCCCATACCTTTGAGGAAACGTATGACGCCTACAGCGGCGCGGTCTACCGTCTGGCTATGGTCTATCTGGGGCGGCGGACCGACGCGGAGGACATCACCCAGGAGGCTTTTACCCGGCTGCTGTACCGGGCCCCTGATTTTCACGGCGAGGACCACAAAAAACGGTGGCTCCTTCAGGTGACCGCCAATCTGTGCCGGGACCAGCTCCGGGGCTTTTGGCGCAAACGGGTAATCGAGCTGG
Organism: Oscillospiraceae bacterium; assembly: GCA_910575265.1. GTDB lineage: Bacteria > Bacillota > Clostridia > Oscillospirales > Oscillospiraceae > Lawsonibacter. The sequence goes on along the minus strand of CAJTEA010000013.1, from coordinate 14,297 downwards.
AGGACAGCCTCCCCGCCGCCCCTTCAGAGGAGCTGGAGGCCCTCAGCGCAGTGATGGGCCTGCCGGAGCAGTACAGACTCCCCATCCATCTCCACTATTATGAGGGATACTCCGTGTCGGAGATTGCCGGAATCATGAAGCTGGGACAGTCAGCGGTGAAAATGAGGCTGAAACGGGGCCGGGAACTGCTGAAGATCGAATTGGAGGGTTTATGAACATCAACGACTATCGCCGGGGGATGGACAAAATCGTCCCTGACACCGCATTGAAGGAGCGTATTATGAATCAGACAAAGAGAACATACACACCGGCCCGCCGGGTATTTACGATTGCCCTGGCGGCGGCCCTGTCCGTCACCTGTCTGGCCACCGCCGCCCTGGCGGCCAGCCCGGAGCTGCGGACTGCGGTGCTGTCCTTCTTCCGCATGGAGGAGCACGAACAGGTGCCCAGCGGCAGTGTCAGCCCGGACGGCCCCGACTTGAGTCAAGCCGACATCGGCGAACTGGTCAAGGCCCAGTACATCAAAATGGACAGCCGCCGGTACGGCTTCTCCAACGGCCTGCTCACCGACCTGACCTGGGACGAAGACTGGAAGACCCTCCAAGACGCCAAATTCTGGGAGCCCAGGGACGGGGAGCTGGTCCCGGTGGAGGTGGACATGCACACCAGCAAGGTTGACATAACATTCAGAGACCTCCACTATCAGGGGGAGTTTTACTGGTATGTCCGGGACGGGCAGCTGGACTACTTCTCCGGGGACCACCGCGCCTGGGACGAGGAGGGTGAGCACGCGTGGGACTGGAATCTTTCCTCCGTCCCCGGCCGCGCCGATGTGCTGCTGCTCCGCCTGTCCACAGGGACACAGATGGATTATACCGAGTACCCCTTCCTCTACCATCTGGACACCGGCGAGGCAGAGGACATTCTGGCGGGCACCGGAGCGGACAAGCTGGAGTACGCCTACGGATGGGATTGGTCGGAGAACATGCGCCGAGCCATCATTCTGTGCGACAACCGGCTGGGGATGTCCCAGACCTGGTTCTGCGACCTGGACGCTAAAACCCTGGTCCAGGTGGATGAGTTGGCGGACATCGAGATTTACACCGCCGCCTTCGCAGACAATGACACCCTGATCCTCCACAGCAGCACCATAGACGAGAGTGGAGTGGCACAGGATGTTGCCTGTTATTCCTATGATATTCCAACTGGCCGTATAATTCAAACGCTGGGCCGGACCCCCTACTATCGCAGCTGGGAGGAGGGCTCCAGCGGCGTGGAGATGTCAGGAAGTCGCTGTGTGCTGATCTCTGAAGACGGGCAGGCCCGGGCAGTGGACCTGAAGACCGGAGCGCAGACCCTTCTGGAGGGTCTGACCTTCCATCAAAATGACAACCTCCAGTTCAACCTCTCCGGAAACAGGCTGCTGTACTTTTCCATGGATTCCAAAACGGACGGCCTGGGTATCTCCCAGATTGGAGTGGCCGACCTGGAGAAAGGCGTCTTCTTCGCCTTCGACCGGGAGGGCTATGAGAACCTCCACGAGGGCGGCATCGGCTGGGATGACGACAGCACCGTGAGTATCCGCGCCAGCACGCTGGACAATAAGACACAGTATTTGCTTTTGTATCAGTTTTAATGTAAAAAGCGGCCAAACGGCCGCTTTTTTATTTCAGCTCCGCTACGGTAACCCCGTCTTCTCCCTCTCCGTAGCGTCCGGGCCGGAAGGACTTCACATAGCGGCTGCGCTTGAGATAGGTCCGCACGGCGGATCGGACCGCTCCGGTGCCCTTGCCGTGGACGATAGTGACCGTCTCCAGCTTGCCCATCATAGCGGTGTCCAGGAAGCGCTCCAGGACGATGAGGGCCTCGTCGGTCATCATGCCCCGCAGATCCACCTGGGACGGGACGGCGGCGGTACGGATGGTATGCTCCGCCTTGGCGATAATTCGCCGGACCTCCTTTTGGGACTGGGTCTCCCCGTCCACCACCCGGACCTCCTCCTGCTTGGCGGAAATCTTCAAAATCCCTGCCTGGAGCTGAAGGGTGCCGTCCTTGTTCACCGACAGCACGGTGGCCTTTGTTCCCATGGAGAGCAGCTCCACCGTGTCCCCCTTCTCCGCTGGACGGGTAGGGGGCGGCGGCTCAACTTCCGGGGCTGCTCCGCCAATGTTCCGCTCCGCTTCATTGAGCAGGCGGCGGGCTTCGGCACGGCCGTCGTTCACCTGCTGCCAGTCCAGGTCCTGGCGCTTTTTCAGCTCCTTCAGCTGGGCGATGGCCAAATCACTGGCGGCACGGGCCTCCTCGATGATGGCACGGGCTTCGGCGTTGGCCTTCTCCACCACCTTGGCCCGCTCGGCCTCCAGCTTTTCCCGGTACTCCCGGGCCTTCTCCGCCGACTGCTCCATGTCCAGCTTGAGCCGCCGGGCCTCCGCCCGCTCCCGCTCCATCTCCTGCCGCTGCTGGTCCAGCCGGGTGAGGACATCCTCAAACCGCACATTCTCCGCGTCCAGACGGGCGGCGGCCTTCTCGATGATATACTCGGGTAGCCCCAGCCGCCGGGAGATGGCGAAGGCGTTGGACTTGCCCGGGATACCCAGCACCAGGCGGTAGGTAGGGGCCAGGGTCTCCACATTGAACTCGCAGGAGGCGTTCTCCACCCCGGGGGTGGTCATGGCGTAGACCTTCAGCTCGGCGTAGTGGGTGGTGGCCGCCACCTGGGCGCCGATGCCCCGGGCGGACTCAATGATGGCGGCGGCCAGGGCCGCGCCCTCCACCGGGTCGGTGCCCGCCCCCAGCTCGTCAAAGAGGATAAGGGTATCTCCGTCCGCCTCATTCAGGATACCCACAATATTGGTCATGTGGGAGGAGAAGGTGGACAGGGACTGGGCAATGGACTGCTCGTCGCCGATATCGGCCAGCACCCGGGAGAAAATGCGGACGGTTGAGTCGTCCTTAGCCGGGACGTGCAGTCCGCACTGAGCCATGAGGGTGATGAGGCCCAGCGTCTTTAAGGTGACCGTCTTGCCGCCGGTGTTGGGGCCGGTAATTACCAGGGTGTCGAACCGCTCCCCCAGCTCCAAATCGTTGGGGACGGCTTTTTTCTGGTCCAGGAGGGGATGCCGGACCCCCCGCAGGCGCAGGTACTTGTCGGACAGCCTGGGCTCAGTGCACTCCAGCTTGCAGGAGAGCTTGGCCCGGGCAAAGATGGCGTCCAGCCAGATGAGAAGCTGGTAGTCCTCGGAAATGTCCTCCTTGTGGGCGGCGCACTGGGCGGACAGCTCGGCCAGAATCCGCTCGATCTCCTTTTTCTCCTTGGCCAGCAGCTCCCGCAGCTCGTTGTTGGCCTTCACCACCCCCATAGGCTCGATGAAGAAGGTGGAGCCGGAGGAGGACACATCGTGGACCAGGCCGGGGATGGCGTTCTTGTGCTCCGACTTCACCGGCACCACGTACCGGTCGGAGCGGATGGTGATGATGGACTCCTGCAAGTACTTGGACTGGTTGGAGGAGATAAGCTTTTGCAGGATGTCCCGGACCTTGGACTCGGTGGCCCGCATGTGCCGTCGGATGGAGGCCAGCTCCGGGCTGGCGGAGTCGGCCAGCTCGTCCTCCCCCACGATGGAGTTGGTAATGGTGTCCTCCAAAAAGCGGTTGGTGGTGAGAGCCCGGAACAGGTGGGAGATGGGGGTCTTTTCCTCCCCCGCTCCGTAGTCGGAGGCGGCGCGGGCCGCCCGGAGGACGGCGGCGATCTCCAGCAGCTCTCTTGTATTCAGGCTGCCCCCCATGTCCGCCCGCTGGAGACTGGCGGCTACCGGCTTGATTCCCGCGAAGCCGGGCGTCCCCCGGAGGACCATCAGCTTGACGGCGGCGGTGGTCTCCGCCTGGGCACGCTTTACGTCGTCGATATCGTCCATAGGCCGCAGAGCCAGCGCCCGCTCCCGGCCCTCGTCGGTGACGGCGCACCCGGACAGCAGCTCCAGCACACGGGGCAGCTCCAGAGTGGCCATGGATTTTTCAAATAAGTCGCTCATATTCAAACTCCTGTTTTTTTCACTCGTTTCTCAAATTTTTCTTTTGCGAACGCATAACTCTCCCGAATAAGAGGTTTCATGCTTTCAAAGGTTTGCGCAGAAGGGTTCAGAACGCACACCCAGCCCATCCAGGCGTAAACCGGATGAGGCAGCAGAGTATCCGTCCGGGTAAAGTCCATATCCCCCTCCACTACGCCGCCTTTTGGCGGACGCTTGGGAACCGGGCCAAACAGGTTGACATAAGTCCGCTTCCTTGGTCCCAAGTTCACCCGGTACACACCAGGGCGGTCCAACCGGGAAGCCCGGTCATTATCCCCGTCCTTCTCCTTGACCGTGAGGACATAGACCCCCCGTTTCAGAACCTTTCCTGGGTTATAAAAGACGCCTGTCTCCCCCCAGCTGTTCACCACAACAGTGCCCTCCAGGTTGCTCAGACACCAGTCTAAAATTTGTTTCGGCTCCATCTTCATGACTCCTTCTCCCACTGCGCCATCAGCGGCCGGAACTGTTCCGGAATCTGCTCTGGAGACAGGGTGTCGTGGATGCCGCAGGTGCCCGCCTCCTGGGCGGTCTGGTAGTACCAGCGCTTGTAGTCCAGCATGAGCAGGGTGTCCTCCAGCTGCTTCTGCTGGTCCAGCACCGACTGACGCTGCTTTTCAATCAGCTCCAGCCGCTGGCTGATGGTGGCGTCCCCCTGCCGGGACCAGTCCATGAAGGAGCGAATCTCTTTCAGCGGCATCCCCGCCTTTTTCAGACAGCCCAGCAGCCGCAGCCACTCCATATCCTCGTCCTTAAACATGCGGATGCCCCCGCTGGACCGCTCCACAAAGGGCAGCAGGCCCTCCTTGTCGTAATAACGCAGGGTGGATGGGGCCACATTCAGCCGCTCGGCCATCTCTCCAATGGTGTAGAACATAAAATTTCCCCCAAAAGGTCTTGACTTAAAGTTCGCTTTAGGTTATATAATCTCAGTGTACTTACAGCGCTATTATAGCGTCCCAATTCACATTCGTCAATGGAAAGGAAGATAACCCATGATCTACAAGCAGTTCCAGGACCTGAAGCTGTCCGCCCTGGGCTTTGGCTGTATGCGTCTGCCCACCGTCGGCGGCGACATCGGCGTTGTCAACGAGGACGAAGCCGCCAGCATGGTCGCCAGGGCTATGGAGGCAGGCGTCAACTACTACGACACCGCATGGGGCTACCACAACGGCAATTCCGAGCTCGTAATGGGCAGAATTTTGCGGGAGTATCCCCGGGACAGCTTCTATCTGGCCGATAAATTTCCCGGTTACGATCTGTCCAACATGGACAAGGTGGAGGAGATCTTCGACAAACAACTGGAGAAGTGCCATGTGAACTACTTTGACTTCTACCTCTTTCACAACATCTGCGAAATGAATATCGACGCCTACCTGGACCCCAAATTCCACATCTATGACTCCCTCATGGCCCGGAAGAAAGCGGGAGAGATCAAGCACCTGGGGTTCTCCGCTCACAGCAATCTGGATACCATGAAACGATTTCTGGACGCCTACGGCAAGGACATGGAGTTCTGCCAGATCCAGCTCAACTGGCTGGACTGGGAATTTCAGGACGCCAAAGGCAAGGTGGAGCTGCTGAACCAGTGGAACATTCCCGTGTGGGTAATGGAGCCTCTGCGGGGCGGCAAGCTGGCCAACCTGCCGGACGAATACGCCGCTGAACTGAACGCCCTGCGGCCCGGAGAAGGCGTTCCAGCCTGGGCCTTCCGGTTCATCCAGTCCCTGCCCTCCGCGACGGTCACTCTGTCCGGTATGTCCAACATGGACCAGGTGGAGGACAATCTGCGCACCTTCCAGGAGGAAAAGCCCCTGTCTGACCGGGAAAAAGCGGCCCTGCTTTCCATCGCCGGCCGTATGACCGCACAGACCAGCGTCCCCTGCACCGCCTGCCGTTACTGCACCTCCCACTGTCCCCAGGGACTGGAGATTCCCGAGCTTCTGGAATTATACAATGAATTTACTTTTACAGGCGGCGGCTTTATCGCCCCCATGCGCGTCGGTCAGCTGCCCGCGGAGAAAAAACCCAGCGCCTGTGTGGGCTGCCGGAGCTGTGAGGCGGTTTGCCCCCAGCAGATTAAAATTTCCGAGATCTTTTCCGATTTTTCCACCAAACTCGGCCTGTAATATCTGTACTCTAAATGAGCAAATCAGAAAAATAAATAAAGGCTGTCACCTTGAGCAGGAGACAGCCTTGCTTTTACGCTCTTTTCCAGCTCGCCCCACCAGGCAGGTCGGTGATTTCAATGCCCTGAGCCTTCAGCTCGTCCCGGATACGGTCGGCCTCGGCAAAATTTTTCGCCTTTTTGGCCTCGTACCGCTGGAGAACCCGCGCGTCCACGGCAGGGTCGCCCTCGCCGGTGATGGTATAGCCGCCCTGGGAGCTGGCCTTTTGCTTCTTCTGCTCCTCCCGGAGGCGGTTGGCCTTGTCCAGCAGAGACAGGGACAACACCTGGTCAAAGCTGCCCAAAATGGCCAGCCGGGTGGCACCGTTGGTCTTGGCCTTGAGGGCGTCATACAGGGCGGTGACGCCCATGGATGTGTTCAGGTCGTTGCCCACCTGGGCGCGGAATTTCTCCTTGTACCGCTCCACAACCTTCTCGTCCACCGGGCCGTCCCCGGGATCCTGAGCGGCGATTTTGGCGATCAGCTTTTGGAAGGCCCCGGCGGCGTTGTCCAGGTTTTCCCAGGTAAAGACCAATCCCTTGCGGTAGTGGCTCTGAAGGCAGAAGAAGCGGTAGACGATGGGGTCATAGCCCTTCTCCTCCAGCAGGGAGACGGTGAGGAACTCCCCCTTGGACTTGGACATTTTGCCCGAGTTTGTATTCAAGTGGTGGACATGGAACCACTGCTTACACCAGGGATGGCCGATGTAGGCCTCACTCTGGGCGATCTCGTTGGTGTGGTGGGGGAAGGCGTTGTCGATGCCGCCGCAGTGGAGGTCCAGGTACTCGCCATTGTACTTCAGGGAGATGCCGGAGCACTCGATGTGCCAGCCCGGGTAGCCAACGCCCCAGGGGGAGTCCCATTTCAGGGCCTGGTCCTCGAACTTGCTTTTGGTGAACCAGAGGACAAAGTCGTTTTTGTTCCGCTTGTTCTGGTCCTCCTCCACGCCCTCCCGGACGCCCACCGCCAGGTCCTCCTCGTCGTGGGCGTTGAAGATATAGTACCGCTCCAGCTTGGAGGTGTCAAAGTACACGTTGCCCCCCGCCACATAGGCGTAGCCTTTGTCCAGCAGGCCCTCCACCAGCTTGATGAACTCGTCGATGAGCCCGGTGGCGGGCTGGACCACGTCGGGGGTCTTGATGTTCAGCTTACGGCAGTCGTCAAAGAAGGCGTCGGTGTAGTACTGGGCGATCTCCATCACCGTCTTGTGCTCCCGCTTGGCTCCCTTGAGCATCTTATCCTCCCCGGTGTCGGCGTCGGAGGCCAGATGGCCCACGTCGGTGATGTTCATCACCCGGTTCACGTTGTAGCCGTCGTAGCGCAGGAATTTTTCCAGCACGTCCTCCATGATGTAGGAGCGCAGGTTGCCAATGTGGGCGAAGTGGTACACCGTGGGACCGCAGGTGTACATCTCCACATGGCCGGGGGTGTGAGTGGTAAATTCTTCCTTCTTGTGGGTGGCGGAATTGTATAATTGCATCTTCTTTCTCCTCCATGTTATCGGTTTCCTCTAAAAGGGCCCTTTTGAACTGGGTCAAACCTCCTCGCCCAAGTCCTTTATGGCCTCCAGCAAAGCGGCCTCCAAAAACGCGGCAGTCAAGCTCGGAAAGCTACTTCCACTTCTGATAATCCTCCGGAAAACTCCAGTTGTCCTGACACTAGTTCAGCTCTTTTGTTCGGCCAAAGGTACGTCAAAAGTCCTCCACCATCGCCGGAATCGCGCCGAAGCGCTCCTTCATAGCGGCAATTTCTTCCTCCGTACAGCCCTGGGGCTGGTCCACGCCGTAGAGGTCGCGGACAAGTGTTCTCAGTTTCATTACGTTCTCTCCTCCAAATATTTCTCATCCAGCAGCTTTTCCACCAGCTCCAGGCGGGCGTTGAGGGCGGACAGCTTTTCCAGGGTGGGGTTGTTGACGCTGGTCTGGTCCACGTCGTCAGCGTAGTGAGTGGCCCGGCCGGCGATGCGGACGATCTGGGCGGGGATGCCCACAGCGGTGGCGTCCTCCGGGACCTCGGACAGCACCACGGCGTTGGCGGCGATGCGGGCGTTATTCCCCACCTTGAAAGGCCCCAGCACCTTGGCCCCGCAGGAGATCAGCACGTTGTTGCCGATGGTGGGGTGGCGCTTTCCCTGGTCCTTGCCGGTACCCCCCAGGGTGACGCCGTGGTAGATGAGCACATCGTCTCCCACCTCGGCGGTCTCGCCGATGACGATGCCCATGCCGTGGTCGATGACAAAGCGGCGTCCAATTTTCGCGCCGGGGTGGATCTCGATGCCTGTCCAGAACCGGGACCACTGGGACACCCAGCGGGCCAGGAACTTGCACCGGCGGCAGTACAGCCAGTGGGCCAGCCGGTGGTATATGGTGGCGTGTACCCCCTGGTACAGCAGAAAAATCTCCAGCTTGGACCGGGCCGCCGGGTCCCGGCGCTGGTAAGCTTCCAGCATTTCATTCAAGGCTTTGAACATAGCTACCCCCTGGGGTGGAAACAAAAAACCTCCTACGCCCGTATGGGCATAAGAGGCGATTCCTCGCGGTTCCACTCTTAGTTTCACTCATTTGGCCGCTATCGGGGCCAGACCGGACGGCATTACCCGCCGCGCTCCCGGACGCACTTCACATCTCCCGCCGTAAGCCCCCTTGCAGCCAGTGAGGGGCTCTCTCTGTCCTTTGGGTGGGACGCTACTTTTCCGTTCCTCGCGCTGATAGTATAGTATATTAACATTTTGAGCGTTTGGTGTCAAGCGTCAGGGGCGGAAATTTCAAAAAATCCCCTCTGTCAACGTCAGGTTGACAAGTTTCCAGCTTTCTTTTCTTGCCAGGGGACCGTATTTTTGGTATGCTGAAGGCAGAAAAAGGAGGGATGTACATGAATTTAGGAGAACGAATCGCCCTGGCCCGGAAGCAGGCGGGGCTGTCCCAGGAGCAGTTGGGAGAGAAGCTGAGGGTCTCCCGTCAGGCGGTGAGCAAGTGGGAGAGCGGGCAGACCAACCCGGACGTGGCCTATGTGGCCCAGATGTGCCGGATACTGGAGGTATCCTCCGACTGGCTGCTGCTGGGAGAGGAGAGCGGCCAGAACGCGCCTCCCGCCCGGTGCCCCGGCTGTCAGACCATCGTCAGCGGGCTGGACCAGTTCTGCCCAGCCTGCGGCCGCAGTCTGCAGGGCGGTGAGGGCTACACCATGCTGTTAAAACCCCCGCACCAGTGGAGCGCTGACCCCTCGTCAGATTTGATGCGTCTGTCCAACTCCGGGATTTTTTTCAAGGCTCCCCTGAATCAGCCTTTATCCTACCAGGAAGCGTCAGAAGTGGCCTCCCACGCTCCGCTAGTCCTGGCCCGTGGACTTTCCAAGGATCAAGCATACCGCGCCTGGAACACCACTGTATTCCCCACCCTTTTCCTCTTCCTCCAGGACAGCGAGGAGGAAAATCCCCGGGTGCTGGCGCGGTATCCGGGCATCGATCCCAAAACGCTGACCATCCAGGGGACCAGGGAGCCCATGTCCTTTGGCATGACGGCGCTGGCCGTGGTGGTAGGCATTCTGGCCGCGGTCGTCCTGCTCATGTTCCTGTGAGGATGAAGCGGTTTGATTTGGCTGCCCTTTGGGGGGCCGGGGCGTTCTATCTAGCCAACCGCCTGTGGCTGGCGCGGACGGCTGGCGGACCGGTGGGCTGGTTTCTGACCTGCTACGCCAACGACATCTTTGCCGGGGTGGCCATTGTGGCCTGGACCGATCTGCTGCTTCGGTTGGGAAAACTGCCCCCGGTGCGCTCCTGGCGGCATACGGTCCCCCTTCTGCTGGCCTGCGGCCTTGTCTGGGAGGTTCTGGCCCCTTTGTGGAAGGCGGGAGCCGTCTTTGATCCCTGGGACTTTCTGGCCTACCAGGCCGGGGGCCTGCTCTGGCTGGCTGGACGCGGAAGCGTAAATTAAGGGACGCTCCCAGTGGGAGCGTCCCAATCACGTATATGTCGCTCAGGAGACAACGCGGCGGGCGCCTACGTAAGTTCTGGAGTAGAAATTGCTGTTCAGGCTGTCAATCACCACACCGACACCTGGAGCGGAGGAGTGGATAAACTGACCGTTCCCCACATAAATGCCCACATGGGAGGCGGGACTTCTGCTGCCGGAATTAAACATCACCAAATCGCCGGGCTGAAGCTCACCGCGTGAGACGGCATAGCCATTGTTCAGCTGGGCAGAAGCGGTGCGGTTGATCTTGACGCCGCACTGGGCGTACACATAGCTGGTAAAGCCGGAGCAGTCAAAGCCCCGGGGGGAGCTGCCTCCGTACACATAGGCACAGCCCAGATACTGCATGGCGCAGTCTACGATCTCCTGGGCCTTGCCGGAGGACTTGGCCTCCGCGGCGTCGGCCTTCACCACATAGTCGGCGCAGATATAGCCGCTCTCAATCTTGTACCAGCCGCTGGTCAGGTCCAGGACCTCTACCACGCGTCCGGTGTACAGCATACCGGCCTTGCTGTAGCTGGTGCCGGGGCCGGTGCGGATGTTCAGAGGACCCTCCACCACACGGACATAGTTCTTGCCGTCGCTCTCCGCCTGGGAGTCTTCAGCCGCGGCGACCACTTCCACCTCGTCAGAAGGATTTTCATCATCGTTCACGGTCAGATACTCAGCGGACACGTAACCGGTGGTGCCCTCATAGCTCACCTGATACCAGCCGCCATCCAGGCTGGAGAGCACCTCCACCACGGTGCCGTCGGCCAGCTTTTTTAGAATGGTGCTTTCCGTGCTGGCCTCGGAGCGCAGGCGCAGAGTGGAACCATCAGTGGTAACGGTGCCATTCAGGGCGAAGCCGGGGGTAATCATTGTACTGACCAGCAGCGCGGCGGCGGCCAGGCGGGATGCGAACTGTTTGAACTGCATAATTGACGTCCTCCTATTTTTGTGCGCAGACGGCTTTCGTTTGTATTGGTTACAAAAAAGTTACAGCTTCTGTTACTTGCCGGCCAAAGCCCGGTCCAGCCAGACAGCGGCCACATCCACGGCGGCGTAAAGGCTGTCCTTCTCGCTCTTTTTGAGCACCCGGTCCCGACTCTTCAGATCGGGGTCGGTGAACTGCAGCTGGACGGAAACCTTGTCCGCGACAGACAGATCGCCCTGTTTTTTGGTAGATAAGACCTGAAGCATGATAATATACTTCTCAGCCATAGTTCCGTAATAAATCAGATTGTCTTTCCGGCGCAGGGGGTGACCCTTATAGGAAAGAGGCAGATTTTCGGTTGCCATGATATACCTCCTTGAACGCTTGGCTTCTTAAAAACTGTAACCGAATTGTAACACATTTGTTACCACTTGTCAAATCTTTTTCGAAAATTTGGGAAAGAAATTTTTTCTGCCATATATTGCGGCAAAACCTCAATTATCCAGCCTTTATTCTCACTTTTTTCGGAAAAGAAAAAAGCAACAGGACCGTCCGGGCTTGAAACGGTCCTGTTACTGGTTTGTAACTTTTAGTGGAGCTTGCTTCCTCCGTTTGTCAGGGCTTCCAGAAGCTGGTAATGATCCATGTGGAACGACTTCGTCATTTGCAGCGCTTCTTCCATCTCAATGCGCTTTGTACAGCCGCGCTGAACGGAGATCACGCAGTTCTCGTCCCCCTCGATCAGAGACATCACCGCCTCATAGCCCATACGGCTGGCGGTCTCCCGGTCCTGAACGGTGGGGCTTCCGCCCCGCTGGATGTGGCCCAGAACGGTGACCCGGGGGTCTATCCCCAGCGCCTCGTGGATGCGGTCGCCGATCTCAACGGCGCTGCCGCAGCCCTCCGCCACAACCACCATATAGTGGGTGGTGCCCGCCAGACGGGCCCGGCGGATCTTGTCCACAATGTCCTTCTCAAAATCCAGCTCCCGCTCGGGGATCAATACGGCGGTAGCGCCCACGGCGATGCCCACAGACAGCGCCAGATATCCGGCATGGCGGCCCATAACCTCCACCACGGAGCAGCGTTCGTGGGACTGCATGGTGTCGCGCAGCTTGTCGATACACTCAATGGCGGTGTTGCAGGCGGTGTCGAAGCCGATGGTGTAGTAAGAGCAGCCGATATCATTGTCGATGGTGGCGGGGATACCCACCACCTGCAGCGATGTGCCCCGCTGGGCGGCCTGACGGCTCAGGGCCAACGCGCCCCGGAAGGTGCCGTCGCCGCCGATGGCCACGATGCCGTCCAGCCCCAGCAGGCGGCAGGTGTTCAGCGCCTTGTCCCGTCCGGCCTCCTCCATGAACTCCTCACTGCGGGCGGTGTAGAGCAGGGTGCCGCCCTTGTTGATAATATGGCTGACGCTGCTGCCGTTCAGCGGAACAAAGTCGCTGTTGATCAGACCGTTCCAGCCCCGGCGGATACCGACACACTCGATGCCCTGTCCCATCGCGGTCCGCACCACCGCGCGGACCGCCGCGTTCATGCCAGGCGCGTCGCCGCCGCTGGTCAGTACGCCGATCCGACTGATTTTATCACCCATAACCCAGACCTCCTTATAGTTCGCGGCTTGTCCTGTCGCAAGGGAAACCACTTTTGTACTTCACCTCATTATGGCATTATTTTTTTTCCATGTCAAGAATTCCAATAACCAGCCCCGCAAAATAGTTGCCAATTTTTTATGGATTTCAGGGATGGAAATTTTTTAAATTTAGGGGTTGACTTTGGCTCAGGTTCTGGTATAATACCATTTGTTCCCGCGAGTGTAGCTCATCTGGTAGAGCGCCACCTTGCCAAGGTGGAGGTAGCGAGTTCGAGCCTCGTCACTCGCTCCAAAGCAAAAAGACCGCCGTTTGGCGGTCTTTTTGCTTTCCTCTCATACATAGCCGTACATCCCCCGGACCGAGACCTCTCCGGTGGAGATCGTCTCCCGGGTTCCGTCCGGAAGCTCCACCACCAAATTGAACTGGTCGTCAATTTCCCGGGCAAAGGCCTCCCGGCGGGAATTCGGCGTAATCAGCTGAACCGGATGGCCGGTTGTCAGGCAGCCGGCCCGGTATTTTTCCAAATATTCGGCCTTGTTCCGCGGATACCCGGCGTACATCCGGTCCAGCGCCAGCACAACCTGAGCGGCCAGTTCCGCCCGGCGCACCGGATGACCCAGAACCTGAGCCAGAGAGGTGGCCATATCCCGAATTTCCGGAGAAAAATCCTCCGCGGCGTGGTTGACGTTGATGCCGATTCCGGTGACCAGATAGTCCAGGGCGTTGCTCTCGCTCTCCAGCCCCAGTTCGGTGAGGATGCCCACCAGCTTTTTTCCCTCCAGCACAATGTCATTGGTCCACTTGATCCGGGGACGCACGCCGCAGCAGGCCTCAATGCCGTCGCATACCGCCACCGCCACCCAGGCGGTGAAGTCGGACACCTGTCCCGGTTCCAGATCAGGGCGGAACAGGGCGGACAGATAGAGCCCCTTCCCCCTCGGGGACTGGAACCCCCGGCCCCTCCGGCCCTTTCCTCCGGTCTGCTCCTCCGCCGTCACCACCAGGCCCTCGGCGGCGCCGGACATGGCCTGCCGTTTGCACTCGGTGTTGGTGGAGTCAATTACGTCCAGGCATAGCAGCGTGGAACCCACCAGCGCCCCCTTCAGTGGACCGGACAGCTCCCCCGCCCGCAGCCGGTCGGGGGCGTCCTCCAGGCGGTAACCCCGGTTGGGCGCGGAGGAAATGGTATATCCCTCCTGCCGCAGGCCCTCGATGGCCTTCCACACTCCGGCCCGGCTGATGCCCAGCTCCCGGCTCATGGCCTCCCCTGACAAATATTCTCCCTGCCGCCCCCGCAGCAGCGACAGCACCTTTTCACGGCTCATAGCGTTCTCCTCCTTTTCCTCTATTATTATAATTCCCGCGGAGAAGAGCGTCAACCGAAATTTTTCACGGTTGACATAAATTCCTCATTAGAAGATTTGAAACAGGCTCTTAGGTAGTGTTCACATAAGTGGGATTGTGATATAATCAAAGAATGGAAATAAAGAAAGAGCAATACGAGCAAATCAAAGAGAGCTTTCCCAAACAGCGGAAACCAGCCAAAATCAGCAACCTGGACGTATTGAATG
>CAJTEA010000012.1 GCA_910575265.1 Oscillospiraceae bacterium | reverse complement strand
CGTATCTGTTTGAGTTCTCCGCTATTTAGTTTTCGTAAATCTATATACTCCATGCTGTCTATTTTACCACTTCCTACATCTTTTTCCTAGATTGTTTTTTTAAAGTAATAGGATAGGTAAAAACTGGTGTTGCCTGGAGGTGGATTCCAATGGCCTATAATGGCAGACGGATGGGCTGGAGCCGCAGATATTCCAGCCGGAGCGGAGGCGGAACGGTGTCCCAGACCCTGGCCCGAGTGCTGCTGTTCCCGGTACTGCTGATCTATCTGGAGCTGGTGTTGCATATTGTCATGAGGACCGATCTGATCTTCGCGCCGGTGTATCTGATGTTTGCCGTCGCGGGGGGACTTTTCCTGTCCGCTTTGACCCTGCCATGGCGAAAGGCGGTCAACAGTTTTGTGGCCAGGATACTGTCAGTGCTTGTCTCTCTTGTCTATGTGGCGGAGATGATCGCCAAGACGATCCTTCAGACCTACTATGGGCTCAGCGCTTTGAAGCTGGCGGCGGGCAACCGGCTCACCGACTACTCCAACGTGGTTCTCTCCGCCATTCTCTCCAGGCTCCCTGTGATTCTGGTGTTCCTTCTGCCCGCCATCCTTCTGTGCTTTTTTGGCGGCCGGATATTCGGGTTTAAACGGCTGGACATTCGGTTTGCCGGGATTGTGCTGGCGGGCGCGGCGGTGTTCCATATCGCGGGCCTGGGCGTGGTTCATCTGCCCTGGAAGGGGGACCTGACTCCGGCGGAGCTGTACCGGATGGACACCAATCTGGACGATCAGGTGGAGCGGCTTGGCCTGTGGACCATGCTCCGGCTGGATGTGAAGCATATGCTCGTTCCGGTGAAGAACACCATGGGCGATGATTTCAGCGGTCTGGAGATGCTAAAGCCGGACGGCGCTGCCGGGAGCGTCTCGGAGCCTGACTCGTCCTCGTCTCGGAACGCCCTTTTCAACATGATGGACATCGACCTGGCCGCTCTGGCGGAGAATGGGGCCAACGACGACATTAAGTGGCTGGCCAACTACTTCAACAATGTCACCCCCACCCGGAAAAATGAATATACCGGCATGTTTGAGGGGTACAACGTGATTCAGATCGTGATTGAGGGCTTCTCTGGCTACGCCATCGACCCGGAGCTTACCCCCACCCTCTATAAGCTGGCCAACGAGGGCTTTGTGTTCCAAAACTATTACACCGCCCTCCACTATACCAGCACCTCCAACGGCGAGTGCCAGACCCTCCTCGGCCTGTATCCCAAGAACGGCGAGCCCGCCACCATGACCCGCGCGGGGGAGATACGCTTTCCGGATGCCGCCGGGGAAAACACGAAGACCTTCAACCCCTATTTCTCTTTGGCCCGTCAGCTGGGGCGTGAGGGATATCAGTGCCTAGGCTACCACGGCAATTACGAGATGTATGGCCGGCTGGCCTCCCACACAAACCTGGGCTACGACTGGAAGCAGTATGAATCCGGCTTCGATAACCTGGAGCTGAATGACAGCGGAGAGCTGCTGTGGCCCCAGCGGGATTCCTATGTGGTGGAGGCCAGCGTGGACGAGTATATCAACTCCAACCAGCCCTTCCACATCTATTACCTGACCATCAGCGGGCACATGCCCTATCTCAACAACCGCGTGGTGTGGCCCTATGAGGATACCGTCCGGGCTCTGCCCTACAGTGAGACAACCCAGGACTATATTGCCACCGTTATGGAGGCGGACCGGGCGCTGAAAACCCTTTTGGACAAACTGGAAGCGGCGGGCAAGCTGGATAAGACCTTGATCGTTGCCACCGCGGACCACATTCCCTACTTCAACGTGGATACCCTGGAGGAGATTACCGGCAAACAGTTCGGCAGCTCCAAGGACCTGGAGTATTTGAAGGAGGGAAGCATCGACTTTGATGTGTACAAAAACACCCTGATTCTCTGGTCAGCCAGCATGGATCAGCCGGTGGTGGTGGAGAAACCCTGCTGCCAGGTGGATATTCTGCCTACTGTGTCCAATCTGCTGGGACTGGAGTACGATTCCCGTATGCTGGCTGGCAGCGACATTTTGTCCGACAGCGAGGGGCTGGTGGTGTTCAGCTCCCGGTGCTGGATCACAGACCGGGGCTTCTATAACCGCTACACCGGCGAGTTTACCCCCGCCCAGGGGGTCACCATGACAGAGGAGGAGCGGGAGGAGTATGTCTCCACCATGCGCCGACTGGTGGGCTATAAGCTGGACAGTACGGCGTTGATTGTGGAAAACAATTTCTATGATTGTGTCTTTGGACAATGAGAACCAATCATTCAATGCTATGAAAAAACCTCGCCGGCGGCGAGGTTTTTTTATGAGCTGAGAAATCCCGGCCTTGTGGCCGGGATTTTCGTGTTTTACTTGTTGCTTCCGCGCCAGATGCCCATCTTTTCCGCGTCCTGAATGAGCTGCTCACGGAACTGGGGGTCGGCGATGGAGATGATGGCCTCCGCCCGCTCCCAGGTGGACAGGCCTTTCAAGTTAATCATGCCGTGCTCGGTGACGATGTACTGCACGCAGGAGCGGGGGTCGGTGGCGATGGAGCCGGGAGTGAGAGTGGGGACGATACGGCTCTTGACGGAGCCGTCCTTGCCGGTGACGGTGGAGGACATACAGATAAAGCTCTTGCCGCCCTTGGACAGGTAGGCGCCCATCACGAAGTCCAGCTGTCCGCCGGTGCCGGAGATGTGCTTCAGGCCGGCGGACTCGGCGTTGACCTGGCCGAACAGGTCCATGTCAATGGCGTTGTTGATGGAGATAAAATTGTCCAGCTGGGCCAGGACCCGCACGTCATTGGTGTAGTCCACCGGGGCGGCCATCACGGCGGGGTTGCGGTCCACATAGTCATAGAGCTTCTGGGTGCCGGCGGCGAAGGCGTAGACCTGCCGGCCCTTGTCCAGGGCCTTGTTCCGCCCGGTGAGCTTGCCCGCCATAGCCATATCCACAAAGCCGTCCACATACATCTCGGTGTGGACGCCCAGGTCCTTCAGATCGGACTGGGCGATCATGGAGCCCACTGTGTTGGGCATGCCGCCGATACCCAGCTGGAGGCAGGCCCCGTTGGGAATCTGCTCCACGATCAATTTGGCCACCGCCCGGTCCACGTCGGTGGGCTCGCCGCCGCCGCCCAACTGGGCCACGGCGGGGTCGTCCCCCTCCACCACATAGTCCACGTCGGCGATGTTGATCTCGCTGCCGGTGAGGCCGTAGACCCAGGGCAGATTCTGGTTGACCTCCAGGATGATAACCTTGGCCTTGTCCAGCATGTCGGCCAGATGGGAGGCGGCCAGGGCGTAGCTGAAATTGCCGTGGCTGTCCATAGGGGTGACCTGGATCATGGCCACATCCACAGAGATGTTCTCCCGGTAGAACCGGGGCAGCTCAGAGTAGCGCATGGGGGCGAAGAAGCCCATCCCCTTGCCGATGATCTTCCGGTCGATGCCGGAGCAGTGCCAGGAGTTCCAGGTAAAGTGGTCCCCGGCGTCGTCCGCCTTGGCGATCTCCGGCATCCACATGGTGACGCCGCCCCGGACCTTCACATCGGTCAGCTCGTCCTTTCGGGCGGCCAGGGCCTTGTCCAGGGCTACGGGGTGGTTGGTACACCAGCCGTAGTCCACCCAGTCGCCGGACTTGACCGCCTTAACGGCCTGCTCCGGGGTGGTCAGCTTCTGCTGGTAAAGGGCTTGATAATCCATGATGATTTCCTCCATATCCGATTATTTTTCTTTTCCGGAAATATACGCGCGAATGATTTTTTTGATTTCCTCCGGGGTATAGCTCTTTTCAGGGGCTGCTTCCAAAATCTCAATCAGGTCGTACATCGCGGCTTTCTGAATCATTGTGATTTCGGCTTCGCTTGGCATAGTTGAGCATCCTTTCCTATCTTCCCATATCCAAATAATAGGGTTTCATCAAGCTGGCCTGCTCTGTAGAGTCCTTGGGCTGGGTTTTCCGGGGCGGTTCGGGGGGCGCACCCCGGCGCCGCTGTCGAGGCGCCGCCTGTTTCTTCTGGGGAGCGGGGGCGGTCTTTTTGGAAGGGGCCTGCATGGCCGGCTTTTGGGGCTTTTTTCCTTTAGGCTGGTCCGGCCTGGACGGACCGGCCTGCTTCGGCTCCTCCGCTTTGGCGGGCTTGGCTTTTTTGGGAGCGGCCTGCTTTTTCTGCTCCGGTTTTTTGGCGGGCAGGATGGAAGACAGCAGAGCGCGCCTGGGGGCCAGCAGACGGGCGGTGGCGTCCATGATGGTGTCGCTGTCCAGAGGGTTGGGACGGCGGAACTCGGTATTTGGCATGGAGTCGCCGGTGTCCATCAGGGCTCCGGACCGTACGCCCCGCCTGGGGGCGGAGGGGGGAGCGCTGGGCGCGGGCCGGAGGGTAACCGTCTCTCCGGAAGCCGTCCCGCTCTTTTTCCGGCGGCGCTTCCGCTGGGGGACGGAATCCGGCTGGGCGGCGGGGGGGATCTCCTTCCGGGCCTGTTCCGCCAGACGCCTGGCCTCTTCCCGTTCCCGGCGGCGCTCCCTGGCCGCCTGACGGGCCTCCGCGTCCTCCTCATTAATAACCTTGCCATTTTTGTCCCGTTTGGGGGCCTCGAAAATCTGCATGGGGTAGGGGTGGTCCTCCACCAGGGGGATCTTTTTACCGATGAGTTTCTCAATGTCCTTGAGCAGGGGCTTCTCCCCGAAATCGCAGAAGGCGATGGCCTCGCCCCCCCGGCCCGCCCGGCCGGTTCGGCCGATGCGGTGGACATAGGTCTCGGGCACCTCGGGCAGGTTGTAGTTGAATACGTGGGACAGCTCCTCGATATCCAGTCCCCGGGCGGCGATGTCGGTGGCCACCAGACAGCGGATGTTTCCCGCCTTGAAGTCAGCCAAGGCCTGCTGGCGGGCGGTCTGGCTCTTGTTGCCGTGGATGGCGGCGGCGGAGATGCCCGCCTTGCCCAGGTCCCGGGCCACCTTGTTGGCTCCGTGCTTGGTGCGGGTGAAGACCAGGGCGTTTTTCGCCCGCTTCCGCTCCATGAGATGGGCCAGGAGCGCGGTCTTGTTCCCCTTGTCCACCAGATAGACCGACTGGCGGATCACCTCCACCGGGGAGGAGATGGGGTCTACCGCCACCTTGACGGGATTTTTCAGCAGGGAATTTACCAACTCGCTGATCTCCGGGGGCATGGTGGCGGAGAAAAACAGGGTTTGCTTCTTCTGGGGCAGCCACTTGAGGATTTTCCGCACGTCGTGGATAAAGCCCATGTCCAGCATCCGGTCGGCCTCGTCCAGCACGAAAATCTCCAAGGCATCCAGGGCGACAAAGCCCTGGTCGTGGAGGTCCATCAGCCGCCCCGGGGTGGCCACCAGGATGTCAACCCCCTTTTTCAGGGCCTCCACCTGGGGGTTCTGGCCCACCCCGCCGAAGATGACGGTGTGGCGCGGCTTCAGGTATTTGCCATAAGCGTCAAAGCTCTCGCCGATCTGGATGGCCAGTTCCCGGGTGGGGGTGAGGATCAAAGCCCGGATGGGCCGTTTGGGGCCGGCGACGGTCTCCAGCCGCTGCAAAATCGGTGTGGCGAAGGCGCAGGTCTTGCCTGTGCCCGTCTGGGCGCAGCCCAACACGTCCCGCCCGGCCAGGGCGGGGGGGATGGCCTTCTCCTGGATGGGAGAGGGTTTTTCATAACCCTGCTCCTTCAGGGCCTTCAGGATGGGGGCGTTCAGCCCCAGGTTTTCAAACTGCATGAAATACTTCCTTCTTTTTATTCACCCCGGACAGATTCCCGGAGCGGCCCACGTTCTTTCCCTGTGGGCTGGGGACGCTGCCGATCTGTTTCCCACAGCCGGTCCCGAACAATCCGAGCGGTGCGGGCCAGCTCCTGACCGGCGGGACAGTCCACGGTCAGGTCGGCGTACTTGTCGTAAAGGGGAGCGCGGTAAGCCATCACGTCAGCCAGGGTTTGACCCGGCTCCATGGCCACGCCCCGGGTGGACAGATTTTGGACGCGGCGCTCCAGCTCCTCCAGCGGGACCCGAAGGTAGACCACCGGACCCATGGACTTGAGATGAAGCGCCGCACCCTCCCGGCATACGGCGCTGCCCCCGGGGGCGATCACCGTGCGGCGGCAGCTCAGAGCGCGCACCGCCGTCTCCTCCGCGTCCAGAAAGGCCTGGGTGCCCCGGCTGTCCAGAATTTCCTGGAGCAGCGCCCCCTCCCGCTCCTGAATGAGCAGGTCCACATCCAGGAACCGGTAGCCCAGCAGCTTGGCCAACAGGACGCCCACGGTGCTCTTGCCTGAGCCCGGCATGCCAATGAGAGTGACGTTCTCCAAATCTGTTCCCAACCTTTACGTACAAATTTATTTTCTAGTATACCACAGAAAACAAAAAAAGAAAAGGGGGAAGGGGACGAAAAGGGGGTGACAAAGTGAGCCGGAGGTGATACAATCCCCCCTGGACAGAAAATCGGGAGGGGAATACATGGATCTGCTCATGGCATTTGGGATTTTTCTAGCCTGTGTGGCCGGGTGTATGGTGAGGGGGCTTTCCCTGTTCTGGGCTCTTCTGGTGGGCTTTGTCTGCTTTTTTATCGTGGGGGTCCGCCGGGGTACGCCAGCCTCCGTACTGACGCGCATGGCGGCGGACGGGGTGAGGACCTCGCTGAAGGTGCTGCGTGTCCTGCTCCTGCTGGGCCTGCTTACCGCCCTATGGCGAGCCGGGGGGACAGTGGCCCTCTTTGTGTGGACGGGGGTGCGGCTGATTACGCCGGGCACCTTTGTGCTGGTGGCCTTTCTGCTGTCGGCGGTGTTCAGCCTGGCCTTCGGCAGCTGCTTCGGCGTGGTGGGGACGGCGGGGGTGATTCTCATGGCCATCGCCCGCGGAGGCGGGGCCAATCTGCTGGTGACGGCGGGGGCGGTCATGTCGGGCATCTATTTCGGGGAACGGCTCTCCCCGGCCTCCTCCGCGGCGGCCCTGACGGCCGCGGTGTCCGGGGTGGACCAGAGGACCTTTCAAGCGCGGATGTGGAAAACCACCCCGGGGCCGTTTCTGCTCACCCTTGCCCTGTTTGGCGCGCTGTCCGCTCTCTGCCCCATCCGGGGGATGGATCCCCAGATTGTGTCCGCTCTGGAGGAGGGCTTTGCGCTCACCTGGCCGGTTATCCTGCCCGCGGTGGCCCTGCTGGTCCTGCCCTGGCTGAAGGTGGGCACCGTCCCCTCCATCGCCATAAGCTGCGCGCTGGCCGGGGGGTGCGCCCTCTTTGTCCAGGGGCTTCCGGCGGGGGAGGTGCTGCGTACCTGCGTAATGGGCTACCGCCCCGCCATGCCTGAACTGACCGGCCTGATGTCCGGGGGAGGGCTGATCTCCATGGTCAGTGTGTGTCTGATCGTGATCCTGTCCTGCGCCTACTCCGGGATGTTCAGCGGCACCGGCCTGCTGGCCCCGGTGACCGGCGGGGTGGGACGGCTGGCGGAGCGCTGTGGCCTGTTCACCGCGCACATTGTGGTATCTCTGGGCTGCTGCGCCCTGTTCTGCAACCAGACGGTGGGCATCGTCATGAGCGCCCAGCTGCTGGAGGAAGAGTACCGCCGCCGGGGGCTTCCGGCTCTGGAGCTTGCGGAACGGATCGGCAACTCCACCATCAATCTGGCCGGACTGGTGCCTTGGGCCATCGCGGCCACCGTGCCCCTGACCACGATGGAGGTCAGCGCCGCCGCCCTGCCCCTGTCCGTCTACCTCTATTTGCTGCCGCTGTGGTGCTGGGGAAAGGATTTTTTACGGCATATGCGCGAAGCGCGTTGACACAGGGGGGCATTTCCATTAAAATAGGGAAAACCGGGAGAAAAGGGAGGATATTTGTACATGAGTTTGAACGGAAAAAAGCCGGGGCGGAACGGAGCGGCCTTGCTGCCCATCGCGGTGTTTCTGGTGCTGTATCTGGGCATGGGCCTGTTCTTTGAGTATGGCCTGGGCATTGAGATGGCCTTTTACAACATTCCCATTGTGGTGGTGTTCATGGTGGCGCTGCTGGTGGCCTGCCTGCAAAACCGGAGCCTGAGCTTTGACAGCAAGCTGGCGGTCATGGCCCAGGGCGTGGGGGATAAGAATATCATGACCATGATTCTGATCTTTTTGGTGGCCGGCGTGTTCGTGGGCGTCACCGGGCGCAGCAGCGCCGAGGCGGTGGCCTACTTCCTGCTGTCCGTCACTCCGGCCTGGGCCTCGGTGGCGGTGCTGTTTGTGGCCGCCTGCTTTGTGTCCACCGCCATGGGCACCTCGGTGGGCACCATCACCCTCATCACCCCCATCGCCGCGGCGGTGGCCAGCGTGTCCGGCTTTTCTCTGCCGCTGTGCGTGGGCTCGGTGATGGGCGGAGCCATGTTCGGGGACAACCTGTCCTTCATCTCCGACACCACCATCGCCGCCTGCAACACCCAGGGCTGTGAGATGCGGGACAAGTTCCGGGCCAACTTCAAAATTGCCCTGCCCGCCGCGATCGCCACTCTGGCCGTGGTTCTGGTCCGGTCTCTCAACGCCGGGGTGGGGGTGATCGACATCCCCGAGTACAATCTGCTGCTGCTGATCCCCTATATACTGGTGCTCATCGGCGGTATCGCGGGGCTGAATGTGTTTGTGGTGCTGATCGTGGGTATTCTGGCGGGGGTGGCCATCGTTCTGCCCACCGGGACCATCGACTTTATGGGCCTGCTGGGCGGCATGGGCTCCGGCGCCTCCGGGATGTTTGAGACCATCATGGTCACCGTTCTGGTGTCCGCCATGTGCGCCCTGATCCGGGAGTTCGGCGGCTTCGAGGCGCTGCTGGCCTTTATCCGCCGGGTGTTCAAGGGCCGTGTGGGCGGACGGCTGGGCGTGGGCCTGTTGGTGGGGGCGATGGACATCGCCACCGCCAACAACACAGTTGCCATTGTCATGGCCGGCCCCATCGCCAAAGAGATCAGCGAGGAGTACCACATTACCCCCAGGGAATCCGCCTCGCTGCTGGATACCTTCTCCTGCGTTTTCCAGGGCGTCATCCCTTACGGCGCCCAGATGCTGGTGGCTATCTCCGCCTCCGGCGGGGCGGTATCCGCCTTTCAGATCATGCCCTGTCTGTATTACCCCTACTTGCTGGCTGTGGCTTCCCTTGTCTACATCCTGGTGGGCGCGGGGAAGAAAAAGTAACCCGCAAAACAAAGTACCCCTGCCGGGAGGCGGGGGTACAATAATGAAAGCGTTAAGAATTGACAGGGTTCGCCATATCGCGGTATAATGTGTATGCCCACCCACTGGATGGGTCAGAAGAAGCGCTGTTACATAAAGGCGGTTGGCCCACCGTTAAGACCCCGATGCGAGTCCAAAAGGGGGAGATGGCGCAGATGTGGAAAAAGCGGATGCTCAAAGCGGTCCGCTTTCTGACAGGTATTGCGATACTCATGTACTTGTCGGCCATAAATGCGTGTTAGCCGCCCGGATGGTCCCCGAGCGGCTAACTGTGTGTTAGTCGATATTCTGGGCTGACCGCCGTAACAGTGCCCTTCTGTTTTTGATTATACCCATATGCGGCTGAATTGTCAAGGCGGAGGCAGGTCCAAAAATTTTTTCTGAAAAAAGAGGAATTGAAAGAGTTTTTTCGTATAAGTAATCAGAACAGAAAATTGAGAGAGGAGGGGCTGTCCATGATACTGCGGGAGCAGATGCGGGAGCGGGAGGAGGCTATGCTGTCCCCCCTGGCCTGCAAGTCATCTCAGAGCCGGGGCCGGGCGCGGGCGGAGGAGGAGTGCGCCATCCGCGCCCCCTTCCAGCGGGACACCGACCGGATCGTCTACTCCAAGGCCTTCCGGCGGCTGAAGCACAAGACTCAGGTGTTTCTCCAGCCCGAGGGGGACCACTACCGCACCCGGATGACCCACACCCTGGAGGTCAGCCGCATTGCCCGCGCCATGGCCCGGGCGCTGTTTCTCAACGAGGACCTTACCGAGGCCATCGCCTTGGGCCACGACCTGGGGCACACCCCCTTCGGTCACGCGGGGGAGCGGCTGCTCAATGAGGTCATGCCGGGGGGCTTTGCCCACTATGAGCAGTCGGTCCGGGTGGTGGAGCGGCTGGAAAAGGGGGGCGAGGGCCTGAACCTGACCTGGGAGGTGCGCGACGGCATCCTCTGCCACACCAAAGGCCCCCCCGCCGCCACCCTGGAGGGTCAGCTGGTCCGGCTGGCCGACCACATCGCCTACATCAATCACGACATCGAGGATGCCCTGCGGGGCGGAATCATCTATCCCATAGACATTCCCCTGGAGATATCCAGGATACTGGGCTTCACCCACAGCGCCCGTATCGACGCTTTGGTCACCGACGCGGTTCAGGCCAGCCGGGGACAGAGGGAAATCAAGCAGTCTCCCCAGGTGGGGGAGGCCATGCTGGCCCTGAAGGACTTCATGTTTGCCAGCGTATACACTAACCCCATGGCCAAGGGGGAGGAGGGCAAGGCCCAGGATATGCTGCGCCGGCTCTTTGAGCACTTTTGCGAATACCCGGACGAACTCCCCCCCGACTTCCAGACGATCCGCCAGGAGGAGGGGACCGAGCGGGCGGTGTGTGACTATATTGCCGGCATGACCGACCCCTTCGCCATGGAGACCTTTAAGGATATTTTCATCCCAAAGGGATGGACAGTGTTGTAATTGGGATAATTATCCCGGAAAACGGATACAAATAGGGGGGAAAACCTTTGCCCTTGCCGGATCGTTTTTTGGACGAGCTGCTGGCCCGGACCGATATTGTGGACCTGGTGTCTGAGTCGGTGCGGCTGACCAAAAAGGGAAACAGCTACTGGGGCTGCTGCCCCTTCCACAGCGAAAAGACTCCTTCCTTCCATGTGGTGCCCGACCGGCAGATGTACAAGTGTTTCGGCTGCGGCAAGGGAGGCGGGGCCATCAACTATGTGATGGAGCTGGAAAACCTGCCCTTCAAGGACGCCGTCGCGGTGCTGGCTCAGCGGGCGGGGATCCCTGTTCCGGAGTTTGGGGGAGGAGGCTCCGCCAGGACGCGGGAGCGCCGGGAGAAGATTCTGGAGATAAACAGACAGGCCGCCCGGGCTTTCCACCGCTGGCTCAACGGCTCCGAGGGGGCGGAGGGACTCCAATACCTCCAGCGCCGGGGGCTGTCCAAACGGACTTTGACCAACTTCGGCCTGGGCTTCGCTCCCAACCGGTGGGACGGCCTGATCGCCGAGCTGTCCACCCAGGGCTATGACAAGCGGGACCTGCTGGACGCCGGTCTGGCGGTGAGCAGCAAGGACGGCCGCGTCTACGACCGCTTCCGCAACCGGGTGATGTTCCCCATCATCGACGTGCGGGGGAACGTGATCGGCTTCGGAGGGCGGGTGATGGACGACTCCACGCCCAAATACCTCAACTCCCCGGACACCCCGGTGTACAACAAGAGCCGCAACGTCTTTGCCCTGAACGTCGCCAAGACCTCAAAGGCGGGGCGGGTGATTTTGACAGAGGGGTATATGGACACCATCTCCCTCCATCAGGCGGGCTTTGACAGCGCGGTGGCCTCTCTGGGCACCGCGCTGACGGAGGAGCACGGACAGCTGCTGGCTAAATACTTCAAAGAGGCCATCATCGCCTATGACGGCGATGGGGCCGGAGTGGCCGCCGCCCAGCGGGCGATTCCCCTGCTGGAAAAGGCGGGATTAAAGGTAAAGGTCCTGCGGATGCGGGGGGCCAAGGACCCGGATGAGTTCATCAAGTCCTACGGGCGGGACGCCTTTCTCAGGCTGCTGGACCAGAGCGAGAACCAGGTGGACTACCGTCTGGCCCAGATTCAGAAAAAATACGACCTGACCGACGACGGCCAGCGGATCGCCTTCCTCCAGGAGGCGGCCCAGCTGGTGTCTACCCTCCACAGCGCGGTGGAGCGGGAAATTTACGGCGGCCACGCCGCCCAGACGGCGGGGGTCACCTTGGAGACTATGGGATTAGAAGTAAACAAAGCGTTGAGGGCCCGCATTGGTAAGGCGAAAAAGCAGCAGGAGCGCCGAGATTTGTCCCCGGCCAGCCAGCTCCAGCCAAAGACCCGCTCTTTGCGATACGACAACGTCCGCTCCGCGCTGGCGGAGGAGGGGCTGCTACGGCTGCTTATGGTGGACCCGGGCACAGTGGACAAAATGGACGGTCTGACGGGAGAGGCCTTTTCCTCCCCGCTGCTGGGCAGGGCCTTCGACCGGCTGAGCGCCCGGGCCCGGGAGGGCCTGTCCACCCACCCGGCGGTGCTGGCAGAGGACTTTACCGGCGAGGAGATGGACCACCTGGCCCAAGTGGCCGCCCAGCCTGAATCGGTGGCCAACAGCGCCCGGGCCATTCAAAATTACATATCCGTGATCCGGATGGAGAGAGATAAGCAGGAGGCCCTGCAGCAGGATGACGCCCTGCTGGCCGCGCAGAAAAAATATCAACAAAAGAAAGCATATATGGAGGAGAAGAAATGAAAAAGAAAGACAGCGACGCGCCTGAGATGATTCTGGAGAAGAAGGAGAAGCAGACCGACATCCAGACCCGCATGGAGACTGGCAAGATCGAGATCATGAAGGTGGTGGAAGGGGTCGCCGGGGCGGAGAAGCTGGCTGAGCTTATTGAAAAGGGAAAGAAGAAGGGCAAGCTCTCCTCCTCCGAGCTGCTGGACGTGTTGGAGGACATGGAGCTGGGCACCGACCAGATGGACAAAATCTACGATACCCTGGAGAACCTGGGGGTGGAGACGGTGGGGGAGGACTATATCCCCGATCTGGCCGACACCATTGAGCCCCCCGCCGAGGAGATGGAGGAGATCACCGAGGAGGAGATCGTGGACCCCAACTCCCTGATCGACACCTTCGGCACCGACGACCCGGTGCGCATGTACCTCAAGGAGATCGGCAAGGTGAATCTGCTCACCTCTGAGGAGGAGGTGGAGCTGGCCCAGACCATGACCGCCGGCAGCGCCGCCCAAGAACAGCTGGAGGAGCTGAAGGCGTCGGGGGAAGAAATTCCCGAGGAGCTGCGCGCCGAGCTGGAAAAGACCATCAAGAAGGGGGAGCGGGCCCGCCAGCGGCTGGCCGAGGCCAACCTGCGCCTGGTGGTGTCCATCGCCAAGCGGTATGTGGGCCGGGGGATGCAGTTTCTGGACCTGATTCAGGAGGGCAATCTGGGCCTGATCAAGGCGGTGGAGAAGTTCGACTACACCAAGGGCTACAAATTCTCCACCTACGCCACCTGGTGGATCCGTCAGGCCATCACCAGGGCCATCGCCGACCAGGCCCGCACCATCCGGATTCCGGTGCACATGGTGGAGACCATCAACAAGGTGATCCGGGTTTCCCGTCAGCTGCTCCAGGAGCTGGGCCATGACCCTACCCCGGAGGAGATCGCCGAGGAGATGAACATGCCCGCCGACCGGGTGCGGGAGATTTTGAAGATCGCTCAGGAGCCGGTCAGCCTGGAGACTCCCATCGGCGAGGAGGAGGACAGCCATTTGGGCGACTTCATCCCCGACGAGGACGCCTCTGAGCCCGCCGAGGCCGCCTCCTTCACCCTGCTGAAGGAGCAGCTGGTGGAGGTGCTGTCCACCCTCACCCCCCGGGAGGAGAAGGTGCTCAAGCTCCGCTTCGGCATTGAGGACGGCCGTACCCGCACTCTGGAGGAGGTGGGCAAGGAGTTCAACGTCACCAGGGAGCGCATCCGCCAGATCGAGGCCAAAGCCCTGCGCAAACTGCGCCATCCCAGCCGCAGCAAAAAGCTGAAGGACTTTTTGAACTGACAAAAAAAGAAAGAAGGAAGTGGTTCAAATGGCAGAGGAATTCAACGTAAACCCTGAGTCCTTTGACCAGGATTCGGTGATGATCTACATCGATCCGAAGGTAATGAACAGCCTGAACGACATGGCCGAGAAGAAGCGGGAGGACCTGAAGGCCCTCCGGGAGGCCGCGGAGGACGGGGACCTGGACGCCCAGTACCGATTGGGGCGCAGCTATTTCTACGGTGAGGACGGCGCGCCGAAGGATGGGGACAAGGCTTTTTACTGGTTCCAGAAGGCGGCGGACGGGGACAGCATCGCGGCCCAGTACTACCTGGGCCTGTGCTACAGCCGGGGCATGGGAGCGGAAAAGGATCTGGTCCGGGCGGTGGAGCTGTTTGAGGCCGCGGCGGACGAGGGGTATCTGCCCGCCGTCACCGAGCTGGGGCTGTGCTATGAGCTGGGCCACGGCGTGGAGATGGACAAGGGGAAGGCCGCCGAGCTGTACCAGGAGGCGGCGGACCAGGACTATGCCCCCGCCCAGTGCAATCTGGGCTACTTCTACTACCAGGGCATCTATTTCGAGGAGAACAACGACGAGGCGGCGGAGCTGTTCGCCAAGGCCGCCCAGCAGGAGTATCCCCGGGCTCAGGTGCTGATGGGGGAATGCTTCGAGAACGGCTACGGCGTGGAGAAGGACATGGAAAAGGCGCTGGAGCTCTACCGGGCCGCCCATGAGCAGCATTACCCCGACGGGACCTGCGCCCTGGGGCTGTGCTACGAGGTGGGGAACGGCGTGGAGGAGGACAAGGTCCGGGCGGTGGAGCTGTACCGTCAGGCGGCGGACCAGGACTATCCCCCGGCTATGTGCAATCTGGGCTTCTGCTATTACATAGGCATCGGCGTGGAGGAAAACGGTCCCGAGGCGGTGAAGTGGTTTGAAAAGGCCGCCGAGCGCAAGTTCCCCCGGGCCCTGACGCTGCTTGGGGAGTGCTACGACCGGGGATTCGGTGTGGAGCGCAGCTATGACCGGGCCTTTGTTCTCTACGAGCAGGCGGTGGAGAAGGAGTATGTCCCCGCCTTTTGTTCCCTGGGCCTGTGCTACGAGCTGGGCCAGGGGGCGGAGAAGGACGAGGCCAGGGCGGTGGAGCTGTACCGCAAAGGGGCCGAGGCCGGCCACGTCCGGGCCCAGTGCAATCTGGGGTTCTGCTACTACACCGGCATCGGTGTGGAGGAGAACAACGACGAGGCGTTCCAATGGTTTACCAAAGCCGCTGAGGCCGACTATCCCCGCGCGCTCCAGCTGCTGGCGGAGTGTTATGAAAATGGATACGGGACAGAAAAGAACATGGAAAAGGCGGTGGAGCTTTATACCAGGGCCCATGAGGCCGGCTATCCCGCCGCCAGCTGTTCGCTGGGCCTGTGCTACGAGCTGGGCACCGGGGTGCCCCAGGACCTGGAGAAGGCGGTGGAGCTGTACCGCCAGGCCGCGGAAAAGGGGGATGTCCGAGCCCAGTGCAACCTGGGGTTCTGCTACTACCAGGGCATCGGCGTGAAGGAGGACAACGACGAGGCTGTCCGCTGGTTTGAACAGTCCGCCTCCGACGGCTATCCCCGGGCGCTGCTGCTGCTGGGGGAGTGCTATGACCGGGGCTACGGTGTGGAGCAGGACATTGACCGGGCTTTCCAGCTGTACCAGCAGTCCAGCGACAAGGGCCACGTTCCCGCCATCTGCGCCCTGGGTCTGTGCTATGAGCTGGGCCGGGGCGTGGAGGAGGACAAGGATAAGGCCCGGGAGCTCTACCTCCGGGCCGCCGAGCGGGGCTATCCCAGGGCTCAGTGCAACCTGGGCTTCTTCTACTACCAGGGGATCGGTGTGGAGGAAAACGACGCCGAGGCGGTGAAGTGGTTTACCAGAGCCGCCCAACAGGATTACCCCCGGGCCCAGCAGCTGCTGGGCGAGTGCTGCGAAAACGGCTACGGCATCGAGAAGGACCTGAGCAGGGCGGTGGAGCTTTATACCAGCGCCCACGAGGCGGGTTACGTCCCCGCCACCTGCGCCCTGGGCGTGTGCTATGAGTACGGCGACGGGGTGGAGCGGGACGAGGCCAAGGCGGTGGAGCTGTACCGTCAGGCGGCGGAGCAGGGGCTGGTCCGAGCCCAGTGCAACCTGGGATTCTGCTACTACCGGGGCATCGGCGTGAAAGAGGACAACGACGAGGCGTTCCGGTGGTTCCAAAAGGCCGCCGAGCAGGGCTATCCCCGGGCAATGAGCCTGCTGGGCGAGTGCTATGAAAACGGATATGGGGCGCGGCAGGACTACGCCAAGGCGGTGGAGTGGTATCAGAAGGCGGCGGAGGAGAACTATCCCCCCGCCCTGTGCGACCTGGGGCTGTGCTATGAGCTGGGCCGGGGCGTTGCCGAGGACAAGGCCAGAGCGGTGGAGCTCTACCGCCAGGCCGCGGAGAGGGGCCACGCCCGAGCCCAGTGCAACCTGGGGTTCTGCTATTACCAGGGCATCGGCGTGGAGGAGGACGACGGCGAGGCCTTCCGCTGGTTCGAGCGCTCCGCCGCCCAGGACTACCCCCGGGCCCAGCAGCTGCTGGGTGAGTGCTATGAAAACGGCTATGGCGTGAGGGAGGATATCCAGAAGGCGGTGGAGCTTTACCAGAAAGCCCATGAGGGCGGCAGCGCCTCCGGGACCTGTTCCCTGGGCCTGTGCTACGAGCTGGGCGAGGGTGTGGTGGAGAATAAGGCCAAGGCGGTGGAGCTGTACCGCCAGGCCGCCGAGCGGGGTCTGGCCCGTGCCCAGTGCAACTTGGGCTACTGCTACTACCAGGGCATCGGCGTGGAGACGGACGACGCCCAGGCTTTCCACTGGTTCACCCTGGCCGCCGAGCAGGAGAATTCCCGGGGTCAGTGTATGCTGGGCCTGTGCTACGAGCTGGGCCGGGGTGTGGCGGAGGACAAGGCCAAGGCCGCGGAATACTACCGCGTGTCCGCCGAAAACGGCAATGTCACCGCCATGTGCAACCTGGGCTACTGCTATTATACCGGAATCGGTGTGGCCGAGGACGAGCCGGAGGCGGTCAAGTGGTTCCAGCGGGCCGCCGGACGGGGCCAGCCCCGGGCGCTCTTCCTGCTGGGCGAGTGCTACGAGGAGGGCAACGGCGTCCCGGCGGATCTGGATAAGGCCAGACAATACTACCAGAAGGCGGCGGATAAGGGCTATAAGAGCGCTCAGGAGGCCCTTCAGCGTCTGTCCGGGGAAACCACTCAGCCCGCCGGACAGAGCCCGGCCTCCAGCTACGCCTATCAGGCTCTGGCCCCTCAGCCGGAACAGCCCGCCCCACCGGCCCCCGCGCCTCAGCGCCCCAAGGCGGAGGAAAAAGCGAAGCCGAAAAAGAAGGGGCTGTTCGGCTTTTTGAAAAAGTGACATAAATATAAAAAACCGCCGGACCCGTCCCACGGGTCCGGCGGTTTTTCCGCTTTACTCCATACAGAACATGGGCCGGGCCCCGTCAAAGAGGTCCACCATGCCGCAGTAGTTCAGAATTTCATATTGATTCAGCCATTCCTTCTGCTCCCCGTTCAGCTCCGACCTGGACAGATACTGTCCGTCGCCGGTGACAAAGCCCACAGGGGTGATGGCGGGCAGCTCCTCGTACATGTCCAGCAAAAAGTCCATGTATCCGGTGCGGGGCAGTCCGGCCAGCTGGGCGGTAAGCGCGCCCAGATAGTTGGGGCTGACCACCACGTCCTGCCTCTCCTCAATGTTATAGTTGGTCCAGATGAAGAAGGGGACGGCGTATTGCCGCAGGACCTCCTTTGTGTTCCGTTCAGACAGCCGCTTTCCGTAGAGAACCTCGTAAAAGGCGTTGGCCAGGGGCGGCTGGTGGTCGCCGAAAAAGACCACCATGGTGGGTTCCTCACACTGGCTGTAGTAAGTAATCAGCTCCTCCAGGGCCAGGTCGCTCTCCTTCATCAGGGAGAAGAACTGCTCCGCCGTCCGGTCCGCCGATTTTTGATGTTCAGGCAGCGTGATGTGGTGGGGCAGGTTGTTCCAGCCCTGGGCGTAGCCGCTGTGGTTCTGCATGGTGACGTTGAAGAAGAACAGCGGTCCTTCCTCCGCCTCGGTGGCCCGGTAGATCATCTCGTAGTCTGACTTGTCGGAGATGTAGCTGCGGATAAGGTAGGGGTTAGGGACGTCCTCCTCGTACATCTGGCTGTCGAAGTCCAGATAGTTATAGGCCAGCACCCGGTTCCACCCCGAGGACTTATAGGGGTGGAAGGCGGTGGAGGAATACCCCTGGCTGCCCGCCAGGGCGGCCAGGGATGGCATGCCCTCCTCCACATAGAGCTGATAGGCCACGGTGTGGGGCGGCTGGAACAGGCTGGTAAAGCCGGTAAGATACTCAAACTCCACCGTGGCGGTGCCGCCGCCGGTAACAGAGGAGTACATCCACCCTTTGACGGTGTTTTCCTCCAGGGAGTGGAGGAAGGGGGTGGGGTCCTCTGAGGGCCGGAAGGTGTCGAAGATGGTCAGGTCGCCAAAGGACTCGTTCATGATGACGATAAGATTCACCGGCTGGACGTCGGGATCCCCCTCGCTGCCGGGGTACCGCTCCATCAGTTCCAGCACCGCTTCTTTGGAGTAGCCCTCCGGTTTGTCCACAGAGGAGTACCGCAAAGCAATGGAGAAGTTGAGCAGAAAGCCGTTGCGCTGGGTGACCCACTGCTGGGTGTAGATGTCCAAAGCGGGGAGCATGCCGGTGCAGAAAAAGGCGTAGCAGTAGCTCCCCATGACCGCCCACAGCAGCAGAGCGAGGGGCAGCTTGACCCGGGCCCGTTTCCTCTGGGGGACGCAGTAAAATACCAGACACAGATAGGCTGTCAGCAGGATCGCCGCCTGGGTGATGTAGAGGTCGATGGAGTAGTCAAAGCCCTCGGCCACGTTGGCGGCGGTGCGCCAGCCGGTGATATCCGCCGGAAAGAGAATGCGGCCCCGGAAGCGGAGGACATAGTGGTTCACCAGCCCAAAGAGGAACGCGAATACCGTCCCCGCCGCCGCCGCCCGGCGGTTCCGGCCCAGAATCAGCCGCAGGGCGATAAAGATGCTGTAGTAAAAGATCATGTTCATCAGCACCTGCCAGGCGGCCAGGTCGTCGAACACATCGTTCTCATTCAGAATTTCCACCATCCAAAGGCAGACCCAGGGGGCCAGAAGAAAGACCAGCCGGGAGGCCCATTTGCCGGGGTGGTCCCGCCAGTCCCGTACCAGACGGGGAAAGGTGTCATCATACAGAAGCGCTCTCATATCGTTTTCCCTCCATGCGGCCTTCCGCCGCGGCGATCAAAGAATAGAATAGCAATTTTTTTTAAAAAAGCAAGCCTGTAATTCCAGTCTTAAAAATTTTTTAATGTTCCTTCCTCTTTTTATAGACGGAAAACCTCCGGCCCGGTTCTCCGTCAGCCGAAAAAATTTCATCGTGAAAAATGAATATTCATACCGTTTTGCTGCATAAGAAATCCGCTTCAATTCGGTGTTTCTCTGTGATATGTCCGTTTTACCTAAAAAATGAGCGGGAGAAAGGGGAATTTTGAATATTTATCTATTGACTATGCATATTATGCGGTGTATACTTTTGCATAGAGTTCGAGAAAACGGACCGGTTCAGCATTTTGAAAAGGAGATCATTGAAATGAAGAAAATTCTTGCTTTGACCATGGCGGTGGCCATGTCGCTGTCTCTGGCCGCCTGCGGCGGCAACGGCGGTTCCGCCAGCTCCAACAAGGGCGGGGCCTCTTCCGGCACCCCCTCCTCCGCTTCCGGCAGCCAGGGCGGCGACGCCAGCTCCGCCCAGCCCTCTGGCGGCGCCGACATCTCGGTGTATACCAACGCCTATTTTGCCCCCTTTGAGTACTACGACGGCACCGACATCGCGGGTGTGGACGTGGACGTCATGAACATGGTAGGCGAAAAGCTGGGCCGCAAGGTAGTCTACACCAACGTAGAGTTCGGCACCATCATCGACACCGTTTCCGCTGGCAAGCTGGCCGACGTGGGCGCGGCGGGCATCACCATCACCGACTCCCGGAAGGAGCTGGTGGACTTCTCCGACCCCTACTTCACCTCCGTGCAGTATGTGATCTACCCCGCCGGCTCCATGACTCCCGATGGAACTGACGGCGACGTGAGCTACATCCTCTGGGACTCCCTGGCCGGCAAGAAGATCGGCGTCCAGGCTGACACCACTGGCGATATCTATGTGGATATGGAGATCAACGCCGCTGACGGCGATGACTACGACCTGGGCCGGGACGGTGTGCTCTTAAACTCCGGCGCCGAGGAGACCCGCTACGACAGTGCCCAGCTGGCGGCGGACGCCGTGGGCGCGGGCCAGGTGGACGTGGTAGTTGTGGATTACCTGCCCGCCTCCTACATTGTGGAGAAGAACAGCGGCTTTGAGTGCGCCGCTCTGTACTACGCCGCGGGTGTTGATGGCGCGGAGGCTCCCTCCCCCACCGAGGAGCAGTACGCCATCTGCGTCACCAAGGGCCAGGACGAGCTGCTGGCGGCCATCAACGGAGTGCTGGCCGACCTGGGCGAGGACGGCATTAACGACCTGGTGATGAAGCACATGGGTCTGGAATAATCGTATACTGCGGCGGAACGGTACTCTCAGGCACTGTTCCGCCGCGCGACATAGTAGAAAGCCGGTGGAACGATGACCTTTCTTGAGAAATTCACCCTGATTTTTACCAACGCGAAATATCTGGACAGCATGCTGACCGGTCTGCGCATGACCTTAGCCATCTCCATAGGCGCGGCTGTGCTTGGCCTGATTCTGGGGACCATTGTGGCCCTAGTGGGACTGGCCAAGGCGAAAACCCCGCTGATGAAGATACCCAAGCTGATCTGCGCAGTCTATGTCACCGTGGTGCGGGGCACCCCCATGGCCCTTCAGCTGTTCATCATGGCCTTTGTAGTCTTTGCCATCCGTGGCTTCCCCCTGGTGGTCACCGCCATCATTGCCTTCGGCATCAACTCTGGGGCCTATGTGTCGGAGAACATCCGGGGCGGCATCCTCTCCGTGGACATTGGGCAGACGGAGGCCGGGCGCTCCTTGGGCCTGTCCTCCGCCGCGACTATGTGGTACATCGTCATCCCCCAGGCCATCAAGAATGTGATTCCCTCCATTGGTAATGAGCTGATTGCCCTGATTAAGGAGACCTCCATTGTCAGCATGATCGGCATGTACGACCTGACTGCCGCCGCGAAGAACGTGGGCAGTGGACAGAATCTGGCTAACTACCTGGCCCCCATGTCGGTGGCCGCCCTGTTCTACCTGGTCATTGTCTATCTGCTCACATTCATCATCAAAATCATTGAGGGGAGGCTGCGTCAAAGTGATCGACGTTAAACATCTGTCCAAATCCTTTGGGAACCATCTGGTGCTGGACGATATCTCGGAGCACATCAGTCCCGGGGAAAAGGTGGTGGTGATCGGCCCCTCCGGGTCGGGCAAGTCCACCTTCCTGCGCTGCCTCAACCTGCTGGAAACCCCCACCAAGGGGACCATCACCTTTGAGGACACCGTGATTACCGACCCCAAGGTAAAGATTGACAAGGTCCGCCAGCAGATGGGCATGGTGTTTCAGCACTTCAACCTGTTTCCCAACATGACCATCCAGAAGAACATCACCCTGGCCCCGGTGCGCACCGGACTGATGAAGGCGGAGGAGGCCAACGAGGTGGCGGCCCAGCTGCTCCAGCGGGTGGATCTGTCCGACAAGGCGGACGCCTACCCAAACCAGCTCTCCGGCGGGCAGAAGCAGCGCATCGCCATTGTCCGGGCTTTGGCCATGAAGCCCAAGGTGATGCTCTTTGACGAGCCCACCTCCGCCCTGGACCCTGAGATGGTGGGCGAGGTGCTGGACGTGATGAAGGAGCTGGCCCAGGAGGGGATGACCATGGTGGTGGTCACCCACGAGATGGGCTTTGCCCGGGAGGTGGGCAGCCGGGTGCTGTTTATGGACGGGGGCCACATTCTGGAGCAGAACACCCCCAGGGAGTTTTTCGACCACCCCCAGCACCCCCGGACCCAGCTTTTCCTATCCAAGGTTCTATAACCGCTTCCCCGCCGCATATAGGTCTTTCAGGACCGCCCCGCCGTTGGCGGGGCGGTTCATCTCTTTTTTGAGGTGATATGCGGTGGATTGTTTGGCGAGGGTCGCGGACGCCCTCTGGAATCCCTGGCTGCTGGGACTGTTCCTGATAACGGGGCTGGTCTACTCCATCGGCTCGGGGTTCTTTCAGATATTCGAGTTTCGGACGTGGTGGCGGGCCACTGTCGGGTCGATGCTCCAAAAGCCGGAGAGAAAGGATGGCGGGCTGTCCTCCCTTCAGGCGCTGGCTACCGCGCTGGCCTCCACCATGGGCACCGGCTCCATCGCCGGAGTGGCCGCCGCCCTCACGCTGGGCGGGCCGGGGGCGGTGTTCTGGATGTGGATTTCGGCATTTCTGGGGATGATGACCTCCTGCGGGGAAAAGCTGCTGGCGGTCAAATATCAGCGACCGGGGCCGGGGGGAAGCCTTCAGGGCGGACCCATGTACTATCTGAGGGATGGAGTGGGTTCCTCGCTGCTGGCGGGCTGTTTCTGTCTGGCCTGCGTCCCCGCCACGCTGGCGGGCGGAAATCTGGTCCAGTCCTCCTCCATCGCGGCCAGTCTGGAGGCGGCCTTTGCCCTGCCCCGCCTGCCGGTGGGCATTGTGACCGCTCTGCTGGCTGGTCTGGTTATGGTGGGCGGCGTGGGCCGGATCGCGGCGGTGTCCTCCGCTCTGGTGCCCGCCATGGCGGTGCTCTATCTGGTGGGCGGCGGAGCGGTGCTGCTGCGCGACTGGGAGAAAATACCCGAGGCGCTGGGGCTGATCCTCTCCTGCGCCCTTTCCCCCGCCGCGGCGGTGGGGGGTGGAGCGGGCTGGACGGTCTCCGCCGCCCTGCGCTGCGGGGTGGCCCGGGGGGTGTTTACCAACGAGGCGGGGCTGGGCACCTCCGCCATGGCCCACGGCGCGGCCCGGACCGACCACCCCGCCCGGCAGGGGATGTGGGGCATCTTTGAGGTATTTCTGTCCACGATGCTGGTGTGTACCGTTACCGCCCTGGCCATTCTGGTCAGCGGAGTGTGGGACCCCTCCGCGCCCAACGCTTTGACCGGCGCCCCCCTTACCGCCGCCGCCTTCGGTTCCGTCCTGGGTCGGACGGGAGAGGGGATGGTGGCACTGTCCCTGCTGCTGTTCGCCTTCTCCTCCATCCTCGGGTGGAGCTATTACGGCCAGCAGGCCGTCTCCTTCCTGCTCGGCAGGGAGATGGGGACCTTTGCCCGGTCTGTATACCGGACTGCCTTTCTTGGCTGCATCCTGCTTGGAGCGGTATGGGAGGGAACGGAGGTCTGGCAGCTGGTGGATTTATGCAACGCCCTGATGGCTCTGCCAAACCTTGCGGCCCTGCTGTTTCTCGCGCCCCAGGCGCTCCGTCTCCTGAGAAAGTGGCATGTTTAAGAGCGAAACAACGTTGGAAAACAGAAAGCGAAAAAAATGGAAAAACCCTATTGACAGTTTGCTCAAATATGCCTATCATAAGGGGGAAGAAACAAGTGCCCAGGCACAGAAATAAAAGGAGCGACACATTATGATCTTTGAAAAGCTGGCTGCCCTGATTGCCGAGCAATTCAATGTAGACGCCGACAGCATTACAATGGACACTTCCTTTACCGACGACCTGAACGCCGATTCCGTGGATATTGTGGACCTTTCCATGGCCCTGGAGGAGGAATTCGGCCTGGAGGAGCTGGGCGAGGAGGAGACCGCCTCCATCTCTACGGTGGGGGATCTGGTCCGTTTCCTAAAGAGTAAAATCGACTGACAGATGTAACGCTGACGGAACTCCGCCTTCAGGCGGAGTTCCGCATTCTCAGGAGGGCCCGCGCGTGAAAGCGGGGAGAGGGCTTCAAGGAGTTAACGGTTATGAAGACATTGGAAGAAAAACTGGGCTATACCTTTCAGGACGCCTCGCTGCTGGAGAACGCGCTGACCCACAGCTCCCGGGCCAATGAGAGCCGGGGCAGGCTGCAAAGCAACGAGCGGCTGGAGTTTCTGGGAGATTCCATTCTGGGTATGGTGGTGGCCGACCACCTGTACCGCGGCCACCCGGATCTGCCCGAGGGGGACCTGACCCGCACCCGGGCGGCGCTGGTATGTGAGGAGAGCCTGGTGGAGGTAGCCCGGGAGCTGGACCTGGGGGAATATCTGCGCCTGGGCAAGGGTGAGAGCTCCGGCGGAGGCCGGGAGCGGCCTTCCATTCAGGCTGACGCGGTGGAGGCCGTTCTGGCCGCTATCTATCTGGACGGCGGCATCGGTTCCGCCCGGAAGTTTGTCCAGAAGTATATCCTCTCCCGGGAGGTTGCCGGACTGACCAAGCCCCTGGACC
This sequence comes from Oscillospiraceae bacterium, assembly GCA_910575265.1. Lineage (GTDB taxonomy): Bacteria > Bacillota > Clostridia > Oscillospirales > Oscillospiraceae > Lawsonibacter. Next base: position 61,806 of record CAJTEA010000012.1, on the reverse strand, counting down.
ACAAGACCGCCCTCCAGGAGCTGGTTCAGCGGGAGAGCGGACAGGTTCTCCGGTACCGCCTGGTGGGGGAGGAGGGTCCCGACCACAACAAACGATTTTTTGTGGAGGTGGATCTGAACGGCGAGCCGATTGGCTCCGGCTCCGGGCGCAGCAAAAAGGAGGCGGAGCAGATGGCCGCCCAGGCCGCCATCCTCACCCTGGAAAAGAAATAATTGAGACAAAAAACAGGGCCTCTCCGGTGGGAGAGGCCCTGTTGGTGTGTTTACAGCCCGTTGAGCTGGCAGAGAATCACTGCCATCTCCGCCCGGCTGATGTCGCTGCCGCCGTTGAACCGGCCCTCGCTGTCGCCGGACAGGATGCCCGCCCGGTACCACTTGTAGACGGTAGCGCCATAGGGGGCGCCCTCCGTCAGGTCGGGGATGGAGGTTACCGTCTTGACCGGCTTCAGATTGTCAGCGGGCACCGCCTTGTCCAGGATAGCCACCATCTCAAAGCGGCTGGCCTTCCGGGTCAGGTCGGACTGGCTCACCTGACTGGCGGTGATGATGCCGTTGTCCAGGCAGTACTGGTAGTAAGGCATGTACCACGCACCAGAGGCCTGGGGCAGGGTCCGGCCGGTGGCCTTGCTGTCGATCTGGTAGGCCAGGACCATGGCCTGAGCGAGCTCCAGATTAGCCTGGGGCTCGTATTTCCCGTTACCGGTGCCGTTGATGAGCCCGGCGGTGGCCGCCTTCTCCACGTAGGTCTTGAACCAGTCGGTGGATTTTACATCAGAGAAGGTGACCGTAGTGGGATTGGTGGGCGTTGTAGGCGTTGTAGGCGTTGTAGGCGTTGTAGGCGTTGTAGGCGTGGGGGTGTAGTCCTTCGAGCTGAAAAAGTCTACCTGATAGGACAGACTGGAATCGGAGCCGCTTTTGGGGCTCAGGCCGCTGATGGTTACCGTGTATATGCCCTCATACTTGTCGATTCCGTCGGGACGGAAGATGATACAGTTATTGACGCCGTAGCCGTTGGTCTCCACATTGAAGTAGAGCCCGGAGCCGCTGGCCTGATAGCTGTTCCGTCCGGAAAAGCTCCAGCTTTTGCCGTCCGACTCCCGGGTGAGAGTCACGCTTACCGAGGAGGCGCTGGGGGTCTGGTATCGGGAGGGGTTCAGGGTGACGCTCCAGGCGGTGTTTTTCTCAAAGGCGCTCAGGTCGTTGGGGAAGTTGCCGGAGGAGGGCCAGGCGATGAAATTGTAATCCGAGGTGGTTCCACTGCGGTCAAAGACCTTTTCCGCTGTGTAATTTCGATAGCCCGTGTTCACAACGGCGTAGCCAAAGCCCACCTTGCCCAGCTGAGGATTGAGCTGCCAGCGGCGGTGGCCCAGACGGTCGATGTTGCCGCCGTCGCTGTCATCCATAAAGCCGTCCGGTGTGTAAGTAAGCGGAAGGCCGGCGTAGATGTTGCTGGAGCTGGTCGCGCTCTTGCCCTTGGAATAGAAGCTGTTATCCATATCGGAGGGCTGGGCGGGGTAGTGGGAGAACTCCGAGGCGGCGAGGAGCACCGCGCCGTACTGGGCCTCCTCACACAGAGCGGGGTCCGCGGTTACGGCGGGCAGGCCGGCGACGCGGCGCAGAGCGCTCAGCCGGGCCGCTGCGGCGTCCAGCACCTCGGTTTTCACCTTGCCCGGGGAGTAGGGGGCCGTACAGGAGGGGGCGGTGACAAAGGGGGCGTCCGGCATGGTGAGGGGCGCGGAATTGAGCAGATCAACAATCTCCTGCTTGGACAGCTTGGAAATGGAAGCCGAGCCGCTGTCCTTCATCGCCGCCGTCCGGGTGGGCGTTTCGTTCTGATTGCCGGAGCTGGTCAAAGGGAATTTGCCATCATCCGCAACAAAGTAGATATCCGCCACATCCTGACGTGTATTGCCGCTGAAAACAATTCCAAGCGTCTCTTTTCCGGTGCGCAGGCCCGCCTGCCGGACCCAGTCCTCGGCCGTCTGGCTGATTACCTTGCCCAACTCTACCGGAAGAGAGCCGTTGCTGAGACCCTCGAACCGGATGCCTCCATCCTCCAGCAAACTGTACCGATGTATGCTGTTGGGGCCGACATAGGCGCCAAACTGTGTATCAAAACCAGCGTTCCCGTCTTCGATCATTTCGGAACGGTCGTCACTGTCGTTACGGATCGAAACGGTGCTGCTGGCAGGAACATGATAGAGCCGTACAGTGGCCCGCGCGGTATTGCCCGCGCCCCAAAGAGGTACATCCTCCTCAAAAAGCACATCGCTGAACAGGACGCTGTACTGATCAAAGGTAACTGTAACAGGGTTTGCCGCGCTGGCCGCCGGGATCAGTGACATCAGCATAGCCAGACAGCTGACCACAGCCAGAACCTTTCTGGCCCGTTTCCATAGGTACATAAAACATACACTCCTCATTTCATATTTTGGGGACCGCTCTGTAGACTTTTCCCAACTTTTGCTATTCAGTATATCGGCTCTTTGTCGGATATATATAAGGGCTTACCCTCAAAAAACAGCGGTATGGAGCGATCCCATACCGCCGCGGCTCAAAGGCCCTCTATCATATTGACGCGGACAAAGCCCTCCTCCACGTTGGTCTCCGCGATGAACTGGGGGACGGCGGGGATCATCAGCTCCCGTGCGCCGCCCCTGACCACATAGACATTGTTGGCGGGCAGGGTGAGCACATCGGCGATCTTGCCCAAAATCTCGCCGGTGGCGGCGTCCCGGGCCTCCAGGCCGTAGAGGTCGGCCAGGAAAAAGGCGCCCTCCGGCAGCGGGGCGTCCGCCCGGTCAATATACAAAATGGCGTTGCGCAGAGACAGGGCGCTGGGCACGTCGGTGGGGCCCTCAAATTTGATGATAACCATATTCTTGTGGATCCGGGCACGCTCCACCGTCATGGGAAAGTGGGCCTCGTCCACATACAGGGTCTTGAACTGGCACAGAAACTCCGGCGAGTCCGCCCAGGGCTGTACCCTCACCTCGCCCCGCAAACCGTGGACATTGGTGACCTTGCCCACCTCTAAATATTGCTGTAACATACGTGATCCTCCATAGCGCAAAGGCGCGGGAAACTCCCGCGCCTTTTGTCTTAATCGACGATCTCCACATTGATCCGCTTGCCGGCCCGCTGGGCGGCGGAGCGCATCAGAATACGGATTTCCTTGGCGATACGGCCCTGACGGCCGATCACCTTGCCCATGTCCTCCGGAGCGACCCGGAGCTCCAGGACGGTCTCGCCGTCGCCCTCGACCTCAGTGACAGACACCTGCTCGGGGTGCTCCACCAGGTTCTGGGCCACGTAGGTGAGAAGCTCTTTCATGCATGACCTCCAGCCTTACAGGGCGCCGGCTTTTTTCAGCAGGTCGCGGACGGTCTCGGTGGGCTGAGCGCCGGTCTTGATCCAGGCCTGGGCCCGGTCCACATCCACCTTCAGCTCGCTGGGATCGGTGGTGGGATTGTAGAAGCCGATTTCCTCGATGAAACGACCGTCACGGGGATAGCGGGAGTCGGCTACCACGATGCGGTAGAAGGGGGCCTTCTTGGCGCCCATGCGGCGCAGTCTGATTTTAACCATGTATCTTCACCTCCAAATGAATTTGTTTGGTTATATGGAAAGCGCGCGGGGCGCTTCGCCAACGGTTTAAAACGGCATACCGGGCATTCCGCCCCGCATGCCCCGGCCCTTTTTGCCCATCATCTTCCGCAGGTTTTTGGGCAGCTTGCCGCCAGAAAACTGCTTGGTCATGGCCTGAAGCATGTCGAACTGCTTCAGCAGCCGGTTGATGTCCACCACCTGGGTACCGGAGCCGGCGGCGATCCGCTTTTTCCGGCTGGAGTTGAGCAGCTTGGGGTCCTCCCGCTCGGCGGGGGTCATGGACAGTATAATGGCCTCCATCCGCTGGAGGAGCTTTCCGTCCATGGAGGCCCCCTCCAGGTCGCTGGCTTTCACCCCGGGGAGCATCCCGGCGATCTCGGTGAGGGAACCCATGTTTTTCAGCTGCTTCATCTGGTCGTAGAAGTCGGTGAGGGTAAACTTGTTTTTCCGCAGCTTCTCCTGGAGCTCCAGGGCCTTTTTCTGATCGAAATTCTGCTCCGCCTTCTCAATGAGGGAGAGCATGTCCCCCATGCCCAGGATTCGGCTGGCCATCCGGTCGGGATGAAAGACCTCAATCTGGTCCAGCTTTTCCCCCATACCCACAAACTTGATGGGCTTGCCGGTGACCGCTTTAATGGACAGGGCAGCGCCGCCCCGGGCGTCGCCGTCCAGCTTGGTGAGAACCACGCCGTCGATGTCCAGCGCGTCGTCAAAGGCCTTGGCGGCGTTCACCGCGTCCTGGCCGATCATGGCGTCTACCACCAGGAGAATCTCGGTGGGTTCCACGGCGGCCTTGATGTTGCGCAGCTCGTCCATCAGCTCCTCGTCCACGTGGAGCCGGCCGGCGGTGTCCAGAAACACCATGTCGTTGCCGTGGGCTGTGGCGTGCTCCACGGCGGCTCTGGCGATGTCCACCGGGTTGGTCTGGCCCATCTGGAACACGGGGATGCCCAGCTGACCGCCCACCACCTCCAGCTGCTGAATGGCGGCGGGGCGGTAGATGTCGCAGGCGGCCAGCAGGGGCCGCTTGCCGTTCTGCTTTTTCATCAGGCCGGCCAGCTTGGCTCCGTTGGTGGTCTTGCCCGCGCCCTGAAGGCCCACCATCATGACCACCGTGGGCGGTTTGGAGGAAATCTCCAGCTTGGCGGCGGAGCCGCCCATCAGCTGGGTGAGCTCCTGGTTGACAATTTTAATGATCTGCTGGGCGGGGGACAGGGCCTCCAGCACATCGGCCCCCACCGCCTTCTCAGTGACCTGGGCCACAAACTGCTTGACCACCTTGAAGCTGACATCGGCCTCCAGGAGGGCGAGGCGGATTTCCCGCATGGCCTCCTTCACGTCGGCTTCGGAGAGCCGGCCCTTGCCTCGCAGCTTTTTAAAGGCGGCGGACAGCTTTTCAGAAAGTCCTTCAAATGCCATGGCTTACTCCTTCAAAAGGGTCTCGGCGGTGTCCCGGACGCGCTGGGCGAGGGTTTCCAGCTCGGCGTTGTCCAGCCGGAGGGTGAGCTCCGCCATCCGTTTGGCGTCGCCGTGGAGCTGCTCCAGCTGGCGGCGCATGGTGTGGAAGCGCTTGATCAGGCCGGTTTTGTCCTCCAGCTCGGTGAGGACAGCTTCCGCCCGGACAATCACGTCCCGGACGCCCTGACGGGTAATGCCATAGTTCTCGGCGATCTCCCCAAGGGACAGGTCCTCGTTGTAGTAGAGGTCGTAAAACTCCTTCTGGCGGTCGGTCAGGACGTCGCCGTAGAAATCGAAGAGCATGGTCATACGGTAGGCCTGATTTTTCATGGAGCACGACCCCCTCTGCATCAAAAATGTAAAGGCATATCGCTTTACGATAGAAATGCTACCACAGTTTTCCCTGTTTGTCAAGTAAAATTCCTTGCGTGAGGGTTGCCTCCTTTTTGGTATATTCCGCCATAGCCGGGGGAGACTGAAAAAGAATATGCCGCCAGGAGGTCGCTTTTGATGAATACCCCCCACGTTCCCATGGATGAGGTCCATCTGAAAAAATACGCCGTCAACGCCGCGAAGGAAGCTGAGGTGAGCGGAACCGTGTCCTGCCGCGGTCTGGCCGGAGCGCTGAAGGCGGATCTGAAACGAGTAAACCGGGCTCATACGGCGCTGAACGGCTGGAGCGCTGGACAGTCCGCCCTGCCCGGCGGGGCGGAGTGGCTGCTGGACAACCACTATCTGGCCATACGCGAGGGGGAGCGGGCCCGGAATGCCCTGAGGGGCGGAAGGCCTCTGCGGGGGACAAAACGGGGTGCCTCCCTGCTCCAGCACTGCGCCAAGGGCGCTCTGTGGGCGGTGCCGGACCTGGATCAGGGGCGGCTGGCTCTTTATCTGGAAGGGTTTCAGTCGGTCCATCCGCTGACGGAACAGGAGCTGTCCCTGCTGGTTCCCGCGCTGGCCGGGGCGCTGGTGGAGCGGCTGGCGGAGCGGTGCGGCGACCTGGAGGCCCTCAAGGAGGACAGGGTGCCCCCCGAGGAGATGGCCCCCATCTTCACCGCTCTGCGGGCGCTGTCCGGGGCGGAGTGGAGCGCCCTGCTGGAGGGCGCCAGCCAGGTGGAGCGGATTTTGAGCCAGGATCCCGCCCGCCGCTACTCCGGCATGGACGAGGATACCCGCCGCCGCTACCGGCAGCGGGTGTGCCAGCTGGCCAAAAAATATGGCCTGGGGGAGGGGGAAGCCGCCCGCGGGGCGCTGGATCTGGCTCAAAAGGGGAAAGGCCCCCGCCGCCATGTGGGCTGGTATCTCTACCGGGAGCCTTTGGGGAAGCCGGAACGTATCCGCTCCGGAATGAGCTATGCCGCCGGGGTGCTGGGGCTGTCGCTGCTTGCCGCCCTGGCCCTGTGGCGGGCGGCGGGGACACCAGCGGCGGCGCTGCTCCTCCTGCTGCCCCTGTCCGATATTGTGAAAAACGGGCTGGACTTTCTGCTGGTTCATCTGGTCCGTCCCCGGCCGGTGCCCAGGATGGAGCTGGAGGGAGGTATTCCCAAGGCGGGGCGCGCTCTGTGCGTGGTGGTGTCCCTCCTCACCGGGGAGGACAGCGGCCCCGGGCTGGCGGCGCTGCTGGAGCGCTACCGCCTGGCCAACCGGGACGCCGGCCCGGAGCTGCGTCTGGGTATTCTGGCCGATCTCCCCGACAGCGGGACCCCCATGGGGGAGGAGGGGGCCGGCTGGCTGGACAGCGCCCGCCGGGCGGTGGACGCCCTCAACGAGAAATACGGCGGCGGCTTTTACCTGTTCTTCCGGGCCCCCACGTTCAGTGAACGGGACGAACGCTATATGGGCTGGGAGCGGAAGCGGGGGGCGCTGACCGAGCTGGTCCGCCTGCTGAAGGGGAAGCATACCGGCCTGGAGGTGAAATCCGGGGAGAAGGGCTGGCTGCGGTCGGTAAAGTATGTGATTACCCTGGACTCGGACACCAGCCTGAACGTGGGCACCGCCCGGGAGCTCACCGGGGCCATGCTCCACCCCCTGAACCAGCCGGTCATCGACCCCAGAAGCCGCGTTGTCACCGCCGGACACGCCCTGTTCCAGCCCCGGGTGGCGGTGGAGCTGGCGGCGGCCAACCGATCCTTTTTTTCCCGGGTGTTCGGCGGGCTGGGGGGCGTGGACCCCTACGGCTCCACCGCCAGCGATGTATACCACGACCTGTTTGACCAGGGCACCTACACCGGCAAGGGCATCTTTTCGGTGGACGCCTTCTACACCTGTCTGGACAGTCGCTTTCCGGACAACACCATCTTATCCCACGACCTGCTGGAGGGCAGCTGCCTGCGGGCGGGCCTGCTGGGGGAGGTGGAGCTCACCGACGGCTGTCCCTGGCAGGTCTACAGCTACTTCGCCCGCCTCCACCGGTGGATTCGGGGAGACTGGCAGCTGCTGCCCTGGCTGGGCGGGCGGGTCCCCGACGGCCACGGCGGGAAGGAGGCCAATCCCCTGCCGCCCCTGGCCCGGTGGAAGATGTTCGACAATCTGCGCCGGTCCCTGTCCCCTGTTTTTACGCTGCTGACCCTGGTACTGGGCATGTGCTTCTCCGGGCGGGTATTCGCCTGGGCGGGGGGTGTGGCGGTGCTAGCGGCGGCGTCCAACCTGCTGCTGTCTGGGGCGGAGCTGGCTGTGCGGCGCGGCGGAAAACGGCGGCGGTATCACTCCACCGTCATCGCCGGTCTGGCCGGGGCCATTTTGCAGACCGCTATCCAATTGATTTTCCTGCCCTATCAGGCCTATATCTCCCTCACCGCCATCTCCTCCGCCCTGTGGCGGATGACGGTGTCCCACAAAAATCTTCTGGCCTGGGTTACCGCCGCTCAGACGGAAAAGGGAAAGGGGACCGTCTGGTTCTACTGCGAAAAGGCCTGGTTCTCGGCGGCGGTGGGAGCTTTTGTGCTCCTCTTCGCTCAGCTGCGGTTCGGGAAGGCGGTGGGGATCGTCTGGCTGCTGGCCCCTGTCCTGGCCTGGGCGGTGAGCCGGCCATCAGGCCAGAAGAAGGCCCTGCCCCCCGCCGACCGGGCGTTCCTCCTCCACGAGGCCGCCCTGATCTGGCGGTATTTTGACAAATTCCTCCGCCCGGAGGACCATTACCTTCCCCCGGACAACTGGCAGGAGCAGCCCGGACCCGCCCTGGCCCGGCGGACCTCTCCCACCAACATTGGCATGGCGCTACTGTCCGCCCTGGCGGCGGCGGATCTGGACCTGACGCCCCGAAAGCGGGCGGTGGAGCTGATTTCCCATATCCTGGATACGGTGGAAGGATTGGACAAGTGGAAGGGACACCTGTACAACTGGTATGACACCGCCTCGGCCAAACCCCTCCACCCCAGGTATGTGTCCACAGTGGACAGCGGCAACCTGCGGGGCTGTCTTATCGCCCTGCGGGAGGGGCTGTACCAGTGGGGGGAGGACGTGCTGGCCCGGCGGGCGGAGAGGCTGTCCAACGCCATGGACTGCGCCCCCCTCTTTGACCGGGAGCGGCGGCTGTTCTCCATCGGCTATGAGGTGGAACAGGACAGGCTCACCGATGGGGTCTACGACCTGATGGCCAGCGAGGCCCGGCAGACCAGCTTTATCTCGGTGGCCCGAGGGGAGGTCCCCGCCCGCCACTGGCGGCGGCTGGGCCGGATGCTGGTGGGGGACAACGACTACTGCGGTATGGCCTCCTGGACGGGCACCATGTTCGAGTACTTTATGCCCAACCTCCTCCTGCCCTGCGAGCCCAACTCCTTTCTTTATGAGACGCTGGCTTTCTGCGTCTACGCCCAGAAGCGCCGGGGGGACAAGACGAAAAAGCCCTGGGGCATCTCGGAATCGGGGTTCTACGCCTTCGACCCCGGCATGAGCTACCAGTACAAGGCCCACGGCGTCCAGGTGCTGGGGCTGAAGCGGGGGCTGGATACCGAGCTGGTGGTGTCCCCCTACTCCTCCTTCCTGGCCCTTCTGCTGGCTCCCCGCAGCGCCCTGCGCAACCTGCGCCGCCTGCGGGACATGGGGCTGGAGGGCCGCTACGGCCTGTACGAGGCGGTGGACTACACCCCCGCCCGTCTCACCGGACATGAGGATTACGAGGTGGTCCGCTCCTATATGTCCCACCACCTGGGGATGAGCCTGGTGGCCATCGACAATGTGCTGCGGAACAACGTGATGCAGAAGCGCTTTATGAAGGACTGTGACATGTCCGCCTACCGGGAGCTGCTCCAGGAGCGGGTGCCGGTGGGGGCGCCCATCATGCGTCAGGAGGAGCGGGATTTTCCCACAAAGCTCCGGCCCGCTTCTGGACCCGCGCTGGAGCGGGCGGGAGAGCGCTTTGGACGGCGTTTCCCCGCCTGCCACCTGGTGACCAACGGCGGCTACAGCGTACTGGCCTGTGACAACGGCCTGACCAGCTCCCGGGCGGGGGAGATGGCGGTTGTCCTGGCCCGGCCGGGGGAGTATTACGCTCCGGCCGGTGTGTCCGCCTTTTTCAACGGTCCCGGCGGCCTGCTTGGGCTGACCCCCGCGCCGCTGTATCAACGCGAAGGCTCTTACCGCTGGGAGTTCCACGCGGGCGGGGCTGCCTGGTCCTCTGAACGGGCCGGTCTGTCCGCCCGGATGACCCTGTCCATTCCCCGGCGGGAAAACGGGGAGCTGCGGCGGGTGGAGCTGACCTGGAGGGGGAAAAAGCGGCTGGAGGGGGAGCTGCTGTTTTATCTGGAGCCCGCCCTGTGCCCCCAGCGGGACTTTGACGCCCACCCCGCCTTCTCCCGGCTGTTCCTGGAGTGTTCTCTGGAGGGGAATGGGGCCCTGTTCCGCCGTCGTCCCCGGGGGGAGGAGGAGAGCGTGTACCTGTCCGCCGCCTGGACGGGGGAGGGCTCCTCCGCCGCCCTGGACCGGTCCGCCGCTCTGGGCCGGGGCGGTCTGCGGGGCCTGCCCAACCGGGGGCTGGGACCGCTCCAGGCCGACGCGGGCTCCGACCCCTGCCTGATGGTGCGTATCCCGGTCTCTCTGGCTCCGGGCGGACGGGTATCCTGTTCGCTGGCTCTGGCGCTGGGGGACAGCGCCCAGTTCGCCCAAATGGGGACCCGCCGCATGCTGGAGGGCAGAGACGGGGGCGGGGCCTCCCTGGCCCCTGTGGCGCGGAAGCTGGCCCTGTCAGAGCGGGACGCCCTGGCGGCCTTTGACCTGCTGGCCCGACTGGCGGCGGCCGGAGAGGCGGGGGACCGTCCGCCCCAGAGCGCCCTGTGGCCCTACGGAATTTCGGGCGATGTCCCAATCGCCGCCGGAACGCTGTCCGGCGAGGAGGATACGGAGCGGGCCGCCCTGTGGTGCCGCTGGCACCAGCTGCTGAGCCGGGCGGGGTATCCCTTCGACCTGGTGCTGCTTCTGGAGGAGGGGGGCGACTACCGCCGCCCCCTGCGCTCCGCTTTGCTGGAGGAGTTGAAAAAGCTGGGGGCGGAATCCGCCCTGGGGGCCAAAGGGGGCGTCCACCTGGCCGACCCCTCCGCCGCCCCGGCGGCGCTGGCCTGGGCGAAGGCGGTTCTGCCCCTGGAGGAGTGGGACGCGGCGGAGACCATCGACCCGCCGCCCCCGGTCCGTCTGTCCCCCGGCCCCGCTCCCTGGGAGATGGAGGGGGATACCGTCACCATCCGCGCCGGGGAGCGGCTGCCGCCGGTGGGGTGGTCACAGGTGCTGTGCGATCCGGAGTTCGGCTGGCTCACCGACGAGACCGGGGCCGGCCTGCTCTGGTCCGGCGGCAACGCCCGGGAGGGCAGGCTGACCCCCTGGGCCAACGATCCGCTAGCGGTGGGCGGCCAGGAGACGGTCACGGTCAGCTTGAACGGGGTGAGCCATTCCGTGTTTGCCTCCGGGGACGGCCTGCCCTGTACCGTCACCTATGGCCCCGGCTTCGCCCGGTGGGAGAAGGAGCTGCCCGGTGGGAAGCTGATAACAGAGGGGTTTGTACCCCTGGAGGAAAACCGCCGTATCCTCCGGTTCACCCTCGCGGGGGGTTCCGGGCGGGTCGCTTACCGGCTGGGAGAGGGGGAACCCATCTCCGCCGCCCTGCCGGACGGTCAGCCTGTCGCCCTGGTGACCAAGGAGCGGGAGGGCCGGCCCTGTTCCCGCTTGTTCCGGGAGGCGTTTTGGGAGGAGGAGGCCCGAACCCTGGCTTGGTGGAAGGACAAGGTGTCCGCCCTCACCGTCAAAACCCCCAGCGGGGCGCTGGACCGCTATCTCAACGGCTGGTGTCTCTATCAGGTGACCGCCTGCCGCCTCATGGCCCGGACCAGCCAGTACCAGAACGGCGGGGCTTTCGGCTTCCGGGACCAGCTCCAGGACGCGGCGGCTTTGGTGTACACCTGGCCCGGACGGACACGGGAACAGCTCCTGCTTGCCGCCTCCCGGCAGTTTGAGGAGGGGGATGTGCAGCACTGGTGGCACCCGCCCCAGGGGGCCGGGGTGCGCACCCGCGTCTCTGACGACCTGCTGTGGCTGCCCTGGGTGCTGTGCCGGTACTGCAACCTCACCGGGGACTGGGACGTGCTGGAGGAGGAGGTCCCCTATCTGTCCGCCAGACCCCTGGAGCCGGGAGAGAGGGACCGCTATGAGGTCCCCCGGACAAGCGAAAAACGGGACAGCCTCTACCGCCACGGCCTGGCCGCGATTCAACGCGCTCTGAACCGGGGCGCCGGCCCCCACGGCCTGGCCGGAATGGGGAGCGGCGACTGGAACGACGGCATGGACCGGGTGGAGGGCGAGTCGGTGTGGCTGACCTGGTTTCTGGCGGCGGTTTTGCAGGACTACTCCGCCCTGTGCCGCCGAAAGGGGGAGGAGGACACCGTCCAGGAGCTGCTGAAACGGGCGGACGCGTTGATTCAGGCCGCGCGGAATGCCTGGGACGGCGGCTGGTACCGCCGGGGCTATTATAGGGACGGTACTCCGCTGGGCTCCAAGAAGAGCGACCAGTGCCAGATCGACTCCATCGCCCAGTCCTTTGCTCTGTTCCCCAAGGGAACAGACCGCCAGCGGGCGGATGAGGCGGTCTCTTCCGCCCTGGACCGGCTCTTTGATCGGGAGGCAGGGGTGGCGCGCCTGTTCGACCCGGCCTTTGACAGCGAGGGGGAGAAGGACCCCGGCTATATCAAGGGTTACCCCGCCGGTGTGCGGGAGAACGGCGGACAGTACACCCACGCCTCGGTGTGGCTGGCCATGGCCTGCTTCCGTCTGGACCGGCCCCGGGACGGCTGGGCGGTTCTGAACGCCCTCCTGCCGGAAAACCATCCCACCGGCCTCTACCGGGCGGAGCCCTATGTCATCGCCGCCGACGTGTCCTACGCCCCCGGCCGGATCGGCCGGGCGGGATGGTCCTGGTACACCGGGGCCGCCGGGTGGTACTGGCAGATCGCGGTGCGGGAGCTGCTGGGGCTGAAAGTGACGGAGGGCGCGCTGACTGTGGAGCCCAACCTGCCCCCGGACTGGCCGGGGTATGAGGCGGACTGGAAGCTGCCCGGGGGGACGCTGGCCGTCAGCGTAAAGCGCGCCGGGACCTATTCCGCCGCTCTGGATGGAAAGCCGGTGGAAGGCGGCGTACCTCTGGGAGCCCTGGCGGGAAACCACCGGCTGGAGGTGACGATTTAACGTTTCCCCTCTTTACTTTTCCCCCTGGGACGTGGTATGATAATCCAGCTGTAAAAGGAATCATTTCGTTCAAAGAAAGGAACCGAAAATATGTCACAAGTGACCCACCGGGAGCTGTTTCCCGGGGTATGGCTGCGTACGGCGCATACCAACAAGTTTAAGAGCTCCTATCTGTCCGTCACCCTGCTGACTCCTCTGGACAAAAAAACCGCCGGGGCCAACGCCCTGATTCCTTCCGTCCTTCGCCGGGGCTCGGCGGTCCATCCGGACATGGAGAGCCTGTCCGCCGCCCTGGACGAGCTGTATGGCGGAGCGATTGAGCCCGCCGTCCGCAAGAAGGGGGAGACCCAGTGCGTGGGCTTCGTGGCCAGCTTCCTGGACGACTCCTACGCCCTGAAGGGGGAAAGCGTCCTGGAGCCCGCCGCCGATCTGCTGGGCGAGCTGCTCCTCAAGCCCTACACCCAGGACGGCCATTTCTGCCCGGACTACACCGCCGGGGAGAAGGCCAACCTCATCGATCGCATTCGGGCCCAGATCAACGACAAACGGACCTACGCCACCCAGCGCCTCGCCCAGGAGATGTGTAAATACGAGGCCTTCGGGGTGGACAAGCTGGGGGACGAGGCCGGTGTGGCCGCCATCACCCCCGAGAGCCTGTGGGAGCAGTATCAGAAGCTGCTGCGGGAGGCGCGCGTGGAGGTCTATTTCTGTGGCTCCGCTGATCCTGACCGGGTGGCCGGGGCGCTGAAACGGGCGCTGGACAGGCTGCCGGTAAACGAGAACCGCGTGGAGCCCGTCTGCGACGTTCGGGTGACCGTCGGACCCGAGCCCATTGTGACGGAGGAGGTTATGGATGTCAGCCAGGGCAAGCTGGCCCTGGGCTTCCGCGCCGGGGGACAGTCCTGCTGGGAGGAGGACTACCCCGCCTTTACCCTGTGCAACGCCATTTTCGGCGGAACTACCCTGTCCAAGCTGTTTATGAACGTGCGGGAGAAGCTGTCCCTTTGCTATTACGCCAGCTCGGTCACCGAGCCCCGGAAGGGAATCGTGATGGTGTCCTCCGGCATCGAGTTCGATAAGTATCAGACCGCCAGGGACGAGATCCTGGCTCAGCTGGAGGCCATCCGCCGGGGCGAGATCGAGTCCTGGGAGCTGGAGGGCTCCCGCCGCGCCCTCATCGGGGCCTACCGGGCCACGCTGGACGACCAGGGCCGCCAGGAGGAGTTCTGGCTGGGCCAGTCGGTGGCCGGCCTGGAGGACGGTCCGGAGGAGCTGGCCCGGCAGCTGGAGGACGTCACTTTGGAGCAGGTGGCGCGGTCCGCGCGGCGGTTCCAGCTGGACACCATCTACTTCCTGAAAGGAAAGGAGGCCTGAGCCATGGAAAAGCTGGAATTTGCCAAGGTAGGGGAGGCCATGTACCATGAGAAGCTGGAAAACGGCCTGAATGTGTTTGTGTTCCCCAAGCCCGAGTTTCAAAAGGGCTACGCCTTTTTCGCCACCAACTACGGGGGCATGGATATGCGCTTCCGCCTGGACGGGGAGTGGCACGACACCCCCGCCGGGGTGGCCCACTATCTGGAACACAAGATGTTCGACACCCAGGAGGGCAACGCCCTCCAGGACCTGGCCGCCAACGGGGCCAGCCCCAACGCCTTCACCAGCAACGACATCACCGGCTACTACTTCGACTCCACCGAGAAGTTTGAGGAAAATCTCCGCGTTCTGCTGTCCTTTGTCTCGGTGCCCTGGTTCACCCAGGAGAGCGTGGACAAGGAGCGGGGCATCATCGGTCAGGAGATCGGCATGATCGAGGACGACCCCCACTGGAAATGCTATATGAACCTGATGAAGGCCCTGTTCCGGCACCATCCCATCCGGGTGAGCGTGGCGGGGAGCGTGGAGTCCATCGCCCGGATCACCCCGGAGACGCTGTACGCCTGCCATAAGGCCTTCTACGACCCGGCCAATATGGTCCTGTGCGTGGCGGGCCCGGTGGACCCGGAGCATATCTGCGGTATTGCCCGGGAAATCCTCCCCAAGCAGGCCGGCCCCATCGCCGCCAAGGATTACGGGGAGCAGGAGAGCGCTCAGGCGGCCCAGAGCTGTATTGAGGAGCGGATGGAGGTGTCCGCCCCCATCTTTCATCTGGGCTGGAAGGGGGACCCCAAGACGGACGGGGAGGACCGCCTGCGCCAGGAGCTGGTGGGCGGCCTGGCCCTGGAGGTGCTGCTGGGCAACTCCAGCCCCCTGTACGCCAGGCTGTACCGGGAGGGCCTCATTAACCAGGAGTTTGGCTACAGCTATGAGAGCAGCTTCGGCTGCGCCTTTTTGGCGGCGGACGGCGAGTCCAGAGACCCGGAGGCCGTCCGGACAGCGGTGGCGGAGGAGGCCGCCCGCATCGGCCGGGAGGGGGTGGACCCCGCCCTGTGGGAGCGGGTGAAGAAGGGGGTATACGGCAACCGGGTCCGGGGGCTGAACTCCTTTGAGAACCTGTGCGTGGGCCAGGCCCAAGCCTTCTTTGCCGGATATGATTTCCTGCGCTTTGCGGAAGTGTTCGCCTCCATCACCAAGGAGGAGGCGGAGGAGCTCATCGTCAACTGGGTGACGGAGGAGCGCACCGCCCTGTCGGTGGTCCTGGCCAGGGAGGAAGGAACGTGATCAACACCGTGTCCTTCCCCGGTCTGGGGCTGGAGTTTACCCTGAACCGGGTGGCCTTCACCATTCCCTTTTTCAACCGGCCCGTCTACTGGTACGGGGTCATTATCACCGGCGGCCTCATTCTGGCGGTATATCTGTGTATCCGCTGGGGCAAGCGCTTCGGTATCAGCGAGGACAACATCATCGATATGATGTTCTTTGCCGTCCCCGCCGCCCTGGTGGCCATTCGGGTGTACTATGTGGTGTTTAACCTGGACATGTACCGCCGGGCGGATGGTTCGCTGAACTGGGGGCGGATTTTCAACTATGGCGACGGGGGGCTGGCCATCTATGGAGCTATTATCTCCTCGGTAATCGTGCTGCTGGTGTTCTGCCGGAGAAAGAAGCTCAGTTTTTTGGCCTACGCCGATTTGGGAGTCCACGGCCTGTTTATCGGCCAGCTGATTGGCCGGTGGGGCAACTTTATGAACGTGGAGGCCTACGGCGTTGCCACCGCCCTGCCCTGGCGGATGTGCGGGCCTTCCATTGCGGTGGAGATGGCGGATAAGGGTTTCGTGGACCAGGCTGGCTATGAAGCCATCCTCAGCGGCGCGCTGGGGGTACATCCCACCTTTTTCTACGAGTCCGCCTGGAACCTTGTGGGCCTTATCCTTGTGTATCTCATGGGGAAGAGGCGGAAATTTGACGGAGAGTGCTTCCTGTTTTACTTCTTCTGGTACGGCATGGGCCGGACCTGGATCGAGGGTCTGCGCACCGACAGCCTGTACCTCTTCGGATGGGAGATCTTCGGTGCGCCCATCCGGGTGTCTCAGCTGTTCGCGCTGCTCACCGGCGCGATCGCGGGGGCGGTGCTGCTGTGGGCGCTGTGGAAGCACGCGGGAAAAGAACCAACGCTCTTCGTGGACCGACAGGCCGCCCAGGCGGCCCCGGCGGAGGAGCCGGACAAGGAGGAATGAGCTATGGCGGCTGTTGTCATGGACGGAAAGGCCCTGGCGGCCAAGATCAAGGAAGAGGTGCGGCTTCAGGTGGAGCGGATGGACCGCAAGCCGGGCATGGCCATGGTGCTGGTGGGGGAGAATCCCGCCGCCCAGGTCTATGAGGCGGGCAAGCGGAAGGACTGCCAGCAGTGCGGCATCTACTATGAGACCTACCGCCTGCCGGAGGATGTCCCCCAGGCGGAGCTGCTGGACGTGATCCACTTTTTAAATGACCGGGAAGGGATCGACGGCATCCTGATTCAGTTTCCTCTGCCTGGGCACCTGGACGACCGGGAGATCCAGCTGGCCATCCGGCCGGACAAGGATGTGGACTGCGTCCACCCCTCCAATCTGGGGGATCTGATCCTGGGGGTGGACTGCTTCTGGCCCTGTACCCCGGCGGGGGTGATGCGGCTGCTGGCGGAGTATAACATCGACCCAGCCTATAAAAACTGCGCCATGGTGGGCCGGTCCAATATCGTGGGCAAGCCCCAGGCCATGCTGCTGCTGCGAAGCGACTGTACCGTCACCGTCTGCCACACCAAGACCCCAGACCTGGCCGCCGAGTGCCGCCGGGCGGATATTCTCATCTCCGCCGCCGGCCATCCTGGCCTCATCACCGCGGGTATGGTGAAGGAGGGGGCGGTGGTCATCGACGTGGCCGTCAACCGGGACGCCGCCGGCAAGCTGTGCGGCGATGTGGACTACGAGGCCATCCGGGAAAAGGCCTCCTACATAACCCCCGTCCCCGGCGGTGTGGGCCCGGTCACCCGGGCGGTGCTGATGGAAAACACCCTCACCGCGGCCAGGCTCCACGGAAAGGGAATTGCCGGGGAGGACGATCCAATATGATTCAAAATATCGTATTTGATATGGGAAACGTCCTGATTCGCTGGTGTCCGGAGGTCTTTGCGGAGCGGATGGGCGTTCCGGAGGAGGACCGGGAACTCCTGCTGACCCAGGTGTTCGGTTCGGTGGAGTGGATTCAGATGGACCGGGGAACCCTCTCCTTTGAGGAGGGAATCGCCGCCATGTGCCGCCGTCTGCCGGAGCGGCTCCACAGTCCGGCCCGGGAGCTGACCCTGAACTGGTGGAGAGACTGCCTTCTGCCCATGGAGGGCATGGCGGAGCTGGTCCGGGAGCTGAAGGGGCTGGGGTATGGCATCTATCTGCTGTCCAACGCCAAGCTGGACCTGCCCCGGTATTTTGACCGCGTCCCCGGCAGCGAGTGCTTTGACGGCCGGATCGTATCCGCCGATTGGAAGCTGCTCAAGCCCCAGCCCGAGCTGTATCAGGTGCTGTTCCGGGAGTTCGGCCTGAAGCCGGAGGAGTGTTTTTTCACCGATGATCTGAACATCAACATCGAGGCCGCGCTTTTGGTGGGCATGTCCGGCGCGGTGTTCCGCGGAGTGTCCGGTCTGCGCTTGGCGCTCGTAGAGGCGGGCGTGCCGGTGAAGGCGGAGGCGTAGCCTGGAAAGGGAGGAGCGGCATGGACCAATATGGCGGCGATATCCTGTATCACTACACTGATTTTCAGGCGGTGGACGGCATCCTCCGCTGCGCCCAGCTGCGGGTGAACAACGTTCTGAGGATGAACGACTCGGCGGAGATGCGCCACTTTATGAAGCGGCTGTGCAGTGCCATCGCCGAGCGGCTGGAGCGGGACGGAAATCAGGATCAGGCCAACCAGGTTCGGGCCCTGTTCCATGAGGAGCTGAAAAAGGAATACTCCGCCTTTGCCGCCTGCTTCTCCTTCCACCGGGACGACGCGGCCCAGTGGGAGCGGTATGGCAACCGGGGCCGGGGGATATGCATCGCCTTTCGGCGGGAGTATTTGGAAAAAATGGCCAAGGGTGCTCTGTCCCTGCGGGCGGTCTTTTATCAGAACAGCATGGCCGGCCACCCCATGGTAGAGGAGTTTCTGCGGCTGATTCAGGAGGGGACGCCTCTGACCGGAGAGAACCCGGAGCTCAGGCGGATGATGTGCGAGGCCTGGGCCTGTTCGGTGTCCTTCAAGCACCCCTCCTTCCGCTCAGAGTATGAGATGCGGCTGGTGGTGTCCCCTTTTGAGAAGGAGGACCTGAACGTGCGCCCCTGTTACCATGTGTCCAAGGAGCGGATCAAGAAATACTATCCGCTGAACCTGAACGCCATGTGCAAGGAGATCGGCATCGGTATGGAGGATTTGGTAACCGAGCTGATTATTGGGCCGGATTCCGCTCAGTCCCCGGCGATTTTTCAGGACTACCTCCGGGACAACGGCCTGAAAGCCCTGGCGGAACGGGTGGCTCTGTCCGACTGCCCCCTGCGGGGACTTACCACATAAGGAGAGATTTCGATGTACGATTTTGACCGGAAGCTGGACCAGCGGGGCTTTGACGAGAAGTGGGACGCTCCCCGCTATCCCACGGCGGAAGACAAGCCCCTGATCCCCATGTGGGTGGCCGATATGGACTTTGCCGTGCCGGACTGTGTGCTCAACGCCATCCGCGCCCGGCTGGACCACCCCGCGTTCGGCTACAGCGACCCGGACCCCCGCTTTGCCCAGTCCATTATCGCCTGGATGAAGGAGCGTCATGGCGTGACCGATATCCGCCCAGAGATGATCCGTTATCAAAATTCCGCTCTGGGCGGAGTGGTGGCGGCGCTCAAAACCCTCACCCGGCCGGGGGACCCGGTGCTGATCCAGTTCCCCAACTACAACGGCTTCACCCACGCCATTTCCGACGCGGGCCGCCGTCTGGTGGGCTCCCCTCTGATTCAGGACGGGGAGGGCGTATTCCGCGTTGATCTGGCGGATATGGAGAAACGGATTTTGGAGGAGAACATCAGGTGCTTCCTGTTCTGCGCCCCTCACAACCCCACCGGCCGGGTGTGGACCCGGGAAGAGATCCAACAGGTCTGCGCGCTGTGCGAGAAGTACGGGGTGTCCATCATCTCCGACGAGGTGTGGGCCGACTTTGTTTTCGCGCCCGCCCGGCATGTATCTCCTACCCAGGTATCCGATTACGCCCATGAGAACACGATCACCATCTGCGGGGCCTCCAAGACCTTCAATCTGGCGGGACTGCACACCTCCTACAGCGTGGTTTACAATGACGAGCTGCGGAGGCGCTTCCACAAATGGTCGGCGGAGAGCTATTGCGACGACCCCAATACCCTCTCCATCGCGGCTCTGATCGGGGCCTACACGGAGGGACACCGGTATGTGGATGAGCTGGTGGCCTACATACGTCAAAACATGGAGCTGGCCTGCGGGTTCATCCAACGGGAGGTGCCCGGCGTGCGGAGCGGTCTGCCGGAGGGGACCTATACCATGTGGCTGGATTTTACCGGAACCGGGCGCTCCCAGGCAGAAAACATCCGCCGTCTGGGGGACCAGGGTCTGGTGCTCAGCCCTGGAAAGGATTATCACGGGGAGGGCTGGTTCCGTATGAATGTGGCCTGTCCCCGAGCCCAGCTGGAGCAGGCGCTCCAGGCGTTGAAGGCGGCTATGGCTTAAAGAAAAAGGTGGTGGGCATTTTTGGGGCTGGACACACCCCGGCTTAACTCGGCTTACCCACCTGTATTCCAAGCAGGGAGACGGTATGTACGCGCGGCGTGGATGCTGTCTCATGCGGTAAGCCCCTTCCCAATAAATCAGATTAATTTTTGTTTCCCCGCTGGGGGGACTGTATTTGCGTTTGCGTACATCAACCCGCGTTACTTGTCCGATATGCTCTCCCTTGACCTTCATAGTCTCAATTCTTTTTGTCTCCAGCCGCGGAGCGGAAAAATATTTGATAGTGTTCCCGCTGGCCGGTTTATATGGCATACCGCACATAATCCCGGGGATATTCCGCAGTTGGCTTACCACAATCAGGATACAGCCGTTGGCGGCAAGTATCCCGTTCAGAGTGGGGATCCCCTTTGCTAAAACCTTCGCTCGCAAACCGCGATGGCCGTTCCATGGCTTGGCCTTCCTCAATGAGGGCTTGCGGTTGGCGCAACTCCCGGACCTTGCTTTCAATCTCGTTGATGCTCATTGTGTTACCCTCCTTTATCGTCCCGGTGATGATTCCAATCTTTGGCAAGGGCCTCTCTCCCTGGGGTAGTGCCGCCCTCACGGGTTCCGGTTCCGGGTGGCTCTCAAAGTAACTCTTGACCAACTGCCGCTGGACCATCCAGGCCAGACCATCCGTGAACGATTTCACCAACATCAGGTAGCCCATTTTGATCAGGACTGTCATGGACCGGCCTGCATTCTTCCCGGCTCCGAACTGCGTACGAATTTCGTCCGCGGATAATTCCACGGTGTAAAAGTCCTCCCCCTCGATGAAGTGGCGCTTGTTGGTATTGAAGTTTCTTCGGGCCGTCCCCTCGGGCCGCTGGCGCGGGGTGTCAATGTCCTTGAAGGTGACTACCCGCTGTCCCTGGTACTCCTTCTCCGTCAAGGGCTGGGCTTGGATGTAGATTGCGATTTCTGCCATATTCAAGACCTCCTATCTTAGTCGGGGCTATTCCCTCCTGACAATGATATAATGGCACGGTTTACCGTGTGCGTCCGTTGGCAAGGCATACAGTGTTTACCGTGTAGTTTTGACTATTTTACACGGTTGACAGTGTTTCCCTCCTGTGCTATACTATGAGATAGTAGAGGAGGTGAGGATTTGGCCGTTTCAGAGGCGAAGAAAAAGGCCAACGCAAAGTGGGACAGCGAGAATATGGCAACACTTGCTTGCAAGGTCAAAAGGGCGCAAGCCGAAGCATTCAAGTCCTATTGTGCGGAACGTGGCCAGACCTCCAATACAGTTTTGAAGGACTACGTTCTTGACTGTATTGGGGAGCAAGACACACAAGGGGGTCAACAAAATGCAGGAGATTAATGGTATGACAGAGAAAGAACAGGCCACAAACATGATTGCGAAGTATATGGATTTGCTTCGTATTGAAAAGGCGGAGAACCGCGACCGTGAGATCAAGAACCAGCTCCGTGAAGCAAAGGCTGTGCTGGAGGCGCTTGGGGTCGTGGTAGAGGATTTGGTCATTGAGTGACAGCGCGGGAGGCCGGGGGTAACTCCCCGGCTTCCCTTTTGCGAGGGATATGTGGAGGGGAACCAGGGGCTGGTGAGTGCTCCGAATAGCCGAAAACACAAAAAAGAGTTCTCTATATAGCGGAGCAAAAGCGGCAAAAGGGTAACTTCTGCTAAGGCGTATTTCTCGAAGGTCTGCCGGTCATCAGCGATAAATCCCGTTTCTATCTGCCATTCAAACTCCGCCGCCACAATGCGGGCTTCCTTCTCGGCCTGCTTCGCTGTCATGGGGCGGTCCGGTTTTCAGATTTTTGTGTGCCGTATCTGCTTGCCGGTGCTGTCCCTGCCGGTGGCAACAGTGATCTTGTAGGAGGTCCCCGACTTCCCTTGAATTTTCTGTATGCTTGGCATCCTGATTTCCTCCTATTTTTAGTGGACATTTGGTGTTCAGCAGATGCGCGCCGACTAAAGGCTCCACAACTATTCTCACACCTACAAAACAATTATAATCAAATGTCACAATCTCGGAAGCGCAATTGACCACGCCCTTGCTGCTGATCTCCGGCCGGACCTGCTTTTCCTTGCGGCGTATGTCTTGCTTTCCCCGAAAAAAGTCGTAGAGGTATTGAATCTCTCCACGGTTCTTCAAGTGGGTGGAGTAGGCCGCGCTGACCACATCGACCACGTTCTCTGGGGTGATTTTCTTTTTGTCTGTGAAGCACTTGCGCCGCCCATGCAGCCCGTCGTCGGGCCATAGTGAGATCATGGTATCATGTTCGGTCAAGTCATCACCTCCAGAAAAGTAAAAAGAGGGTCAGTTATCGAGGAATACTCAATAACTGACCCTCCGGTCGCCTACCTACACCTCCGTGTAGGTGCATTATTACTTTATACAGCAATCTGCTTCTGCTCGATTTGTTTAATTACAGGTTTGCCCTGGCTGGCTTCGATCAGCGCCTTGGGGGAGCCTCACTGATTCAAAATCTTCTCAATCGTGCCCCCATACCCAGATTGACAGACAGAGAAAACAGCCGTAAACTGGAACGCTTTCTTCCACTTACCAGGTGTCACCAACTCATAGGGAATAGAGTAGGCCGTCAGCAACCCTTGGATAAAGCCGAAGTTTTCCCAAAACCTAAACATAGAGGTCACACCCTGCTTGGGCATGGCTCTATTAAAAAGTTAAATTGGCGGGCATCTGGTAGATGCCCCAAAAACTGGAAACGCCTCCACTCCTTGCTTCGCAATGGATTGGAGGCGTTTTGGTAGTCATTTGGTAGACCGGCGGCAAAAGCCCGCTGAGGTCATTTGTTCATTGCTTTTAATTTTCGCCATAGAGTCACCCGGCTAATTCCCAAAACGGCGGCTGCTTTGGTGTAATTTCCGCCTGTCTGAATGAGTGCTTCCTGAATTTTTATCCGTTCAGCAGACGGAATAGAAACGGTTTCCTCGTCTGAAAATGGTTGGTCATGACGCAGTTGCCCGCTGCGTTTTTTTCGGCGCTGTATTTCACCCTGAATCAATTCTAAAAAGGCATCAATTGAGTCTGCGGGATCCCGCATTGTCATGACGGTTTTTGCGAAGTTCTCCAATTCCCGCACATTGCCAGGCCAGTGGTAGGAGCGTAAGACAGCGGCGAGCTGGCTCTTTCGCGTCTCCAGCTGCGTGGACAGGGGGCTGTCCCGGTGGGTAACAAAGGAGAGGAAAAGGGGGCGAATGTCCTCCTGCCGCTGGCGAAGAGGGGGGATTTCCAGCTCCAGTACGGCCAGCCGGTAGTAGAGGTCCTCCCGGAATTTCTGCTGCTGGACTAATTCCCAAAGGTTGCGGTTGGTTGCGGCAATAATCCTCACATCAAAGTTAATCACCTTGCTGCCTCCAACGTGGATAAGCTGCCGCTCCTGAATCACGCGCAGCAGCTTGCTTTGCAGCGGGAGGCTCAGTTCCCCAATTTCGTCCAAAAAGATGGTCCCCTTGTGCGCCACCTCAAAGTATCCCTGCTTTCCACCCTTCTTTGCGCCGGTAAAGGCCCCCTCATCGTAGCCGAACAGCTCGCTTTCCAGCAGTGTTTCGCTGATGGCGGAACAGTTTACCGCCACAAAGGGATTGTTGGCCCGGGCGCTGTAGTTGTGAATGGATTGGGCGAAGACCTCCTTTCCGGTGCCGGTTTCCCCCAGGATGATAACGCAGTCTGTACTTTTGGCAAATTTTTTTGCGGTGGAGACCAGAGTGTGAAAGGCGAGATTCCGGCTCTCGTAGTCCTCAAAGTGGTGCTTGGCTACAAAACCCTTCTGGGCCAGAGCGCTGCGGATGTGCTGCTCTTGTTTTTGAATGGTCCGGACATTGTCCAGACTGATCATAACATTGCTGAGCTCCTCCTTGGAAAGGATCGGGATGATCGACGCGATGTACTGTTCGCCACCGAAGCTGCACATCAGGTGGTTGATAATCTCGTGGCTCTGGAAGACCGTATTGAGCGCCTCGGAAGAAAAAAACTGTGAAATATGCCGGCCTATCACCTGATTACAGTTCATTTTCAGCATTTTTCCGGCAGAATCATTGCAGATGGAGATACAGCCCTGTCCGTCGGTAAATAGAATTCCCTGATGGGAATACTGAAAGATTGTAGACATCCGCTGGTTGACGCTACCTATGTTCTGAAGGCCGGTCATGTACTGGCTGAAAATCACCCCTACCACCAATCTCTTCTGTATATGGACAAGTATCTTGCGCAAGCAACTGGCGGGGATTTGCGTATTGAAGTTTATCCCAACTCACAGCTCGGCAATGAACGGGATCTGCAAGAAGGCTGCTCTATGGGAACAGTTGATATCGGCATTGGCGCCACCGCTACACTCTCAAACTTTACCAACGATTTTGCCTTGTTTGACCTTCCCTATCTGTTTACCAGTAAGGAGCAGGCTCGCCAGGTATTGCACAGCGATTGGGCAAAACAAAAGCTCTCCGAATTAGAGTCGCTGGATATGGTTGGCCTGACCTTTTGGGAGGCCGGCATGTTTGACATTATCCAAAGCAAGCGCCCGGTGAAAGAAATCTCTGATTTTTCCGGCCTGACCATTCGCGTGATGGAAAACGACATTTTTATGGCTACTATGACAGCCTTGGGAATCAATCCTGTACCCATGGCTTGGAGCGAGGTGTTTACGTCCATCCAGAACGGAACGGTAGATGGCACTTCCAATCCCCCCGTTACCATTTATACGGCAAGTATCCATACCATTGCGAAGAATTTCACAATTGCAAACATGATTTATAGCCCTATTCCGGTCATTATGAGCAAGAGCACCTACGATACTCTCCCTGAGGACTATCAAAAGCTGATGTATGAGGCGGCTGAGGCGGCCTCGTCCGTGGAGTATGAGCTGATTGACCAGATGGAAGCCGAGTCTTTGGACGCGTTTAAGGCGGAGGGTACTGAAGTAATCTACTTTACCGACGAGCAGATTGCGGAGTGCCAGAAGATCATGAAAGAGCAGGTCTGGCCCGCTTTTGTAGGGGGAAAGGTAGCGCGGGCTGATATTGATGCGATCAATGATGTAATTTCGAATCTCTAACCCAATGGCTTATGGCTTTGGGTGGATTCTCACCCAAGGCCATTTTGATACAAATCGCGTTAAAATAGGAGGTTGCTATGGATAAATCCCCCAAAGGAAACGTTATTTTAAAAATTGGCCAGTATGCGGATCGTGTTGAAACCGCAATTGCTTCCGTTGCATTTGTTTTTATGTGTATCTTTGTGCTCACTACAGTGGTTTATCGTTACGTTCTCCACGAACCGATTCTTTGGAGCGAGGAGGCCTCCCGCTATCTGATGATTACAGGAATCTTTATCGCGATGCCAGTGGCGGTACGGGACCATGTGCATCTTGGGGTAGATCTATTTATCAATATGCTTCCTAAAAGTCTGCAAAAAGCGGCCCATATCTTCTCTGATGTTATAACGTTGGTCGCATATCTGGCTATTGATTATGCCTGTTACCTGTTTGTAGCCAAGACTATGAACGGCAATCAGTCTTCTCCGGCGATGCATATCCCGATGATTGTCATTTACAGCGTTATTTTCATCGGGTTTATTTTGGCGACTGTTGCGCAGATATCTAACATGGTTGCGGAATATACCGGTATTCAGAGCTGGGACGGAGAGGAGCGCGTGGAGCAATGAGCGTCTATTTTGTTCTATTTGCGAGTTTTATCTTTCTGCTGCTGATGGGCGTCCCTGTGGCGGTTTCGCTCACCTTTTCTTCTTTTATCTATTTATTCGGTTTTACCAACATCCCTGTGATGGTGGTAGCGCAAAAGTTTTTTACAGCAGCGGACTCCTATAGCCTGATGGCAATTCCGTTTTTTATGATTGCGGGCGGCTTGCTGGAAAAGGGCGGCGTTGCAAAGCGGCTGGTCAATTTGTTTAACGCGATTTTAGGCTGGCTGCCCGGCGGCCTAGCCATTGCGGCCTTTATTGCCTCCGCTTTTTTTGGCGCTATCTCTGGGTCCTCTGCCGCTACAGTTGCGGCAATCGGGGCGATTATCGTCCCGATTATGATTAAGGAAGGATACGACGAACGGTTTTCCCTGGCCACGGTTGCCGCGGCAGGCTTTTTGGGAATTATCATTCCCCCCAGTATCCCCATGGTGATCTACGGTATGGCAATTGGGATTTCTGTTACAGACGTATTTTTGGGAGGCATTATCCCCGGCATTATGCTGGCGCTGGGGATGGCGGTCTACTCTGTCATTTATGGCACAAAGCACCGCGGTGAAATTGTAATCCACAAGTTCAGCCTGAAGAATTTGTGGCTGACGTTTTGGGATGCCATATGGGCGCTGCTGATGCCGGTCATTATTCTGGGCGGTATCTATGGAGGGATTTTTACTCCTACAGAGTCGGCGGCAGTTGCTATTGTTTATGGCCTGATTGTAGGGAAATTTATCTACCATGAGCTGGATTTTAGCACCATCCGTGATATCCTAAAGGGTTCCGTGAAAACCAGCTGCCAAATTATGTTTATTGTGTGCGCCGCCACTGCGTTTGCCTATGTGCTGACGCGTGAAAATGTAACCTCTAATCTGGCCCGATTTATTATTTCGGTTGCGGGTAATAAGGTTGCTTTCTGGGTGCTGGTCACAATCCTTCTGCTGATTGTAGGCTGTATTATGGATACGGTTCCTGCCGTTATGATTTTAGCCCCATTGTTTGCGCCCTGCCTTGCCACATATCAGATCAGCAATGTAGCCTTTGGCGTCATTATGATTATTAATTTGGGAATCGGACTTTGCACCCCTCCAGTCGGCCTCAATCTTTATGTGGCTGCGGGATTGCGCAAGGTTGGAATAGAGAGCGTATGCAACCGCCATCTGTGGAGCTATCTCGCGCTGGCGATTGCCATACTGATTATATTCATGGCTTTCCCACAGATCGTTACGTTCCTGCCTGAGCATGCGGTTTCTATTGTGAAAAATTAGATGGATTTGGAGGGATGGATCAATGTACAACCCGGAAATGGAGCACATCCCCTGTGTTATTATGCGGGGCGGGACCAGCAAGGCGGTTTTTTTGCTGGAGAACGATTTGCCGACGGATCCTCAGGCGCGGGACCGGGTCATTCTGTCCATATTCGGCAGTCCGGATAACCGGCAGATTGACGGGCTGGGTGGGGCTGATCCGCTGACCAGCAAGCTGGCCATTATTGCCCGGTCCAGCCGTCCTGATGCCGATGTGGACTACACCTTTGGGCAGGTGGACATCCGCACGCCCTTTGTGGATTATTCCAGCAACTGCGGCAATATTTCCTCCGCCGTGGGTCCCTTTGCCATCACCCAGGGCCTTGTGAGGGCAGAGGAGCCGGTTACCGTGGTGCGGATCTACAACACCAACACGGACAGTGTGTTTCAAGCGGAGGTCCCGGTAATCGACGGAAAGCCGAAAGTGCTGGGAGATTACAAAATTCACGGCGTGCCGGGTACTGGCGCCCGAATTGGTTTAAACCTGGCGGGGACGGTGGGGGCCAAAACCGGCGCCCTGCTTCCTACGGGAAACCCGGTTGATACAATTCACGTGGAGGGATTCGGCCCGCTTACCGTGTCCATGGTAGACGCGGCCAGCCCCATGGTTTTTGTGCGGGCCGCTGACCTGGGGCTTACCGGAACGGAGGCGCCCGCCCAGGTGGATTCCAGGCCGGAGCTGCTGGAATTGCTGGAAAATATCCGCTGCATTGCGGCGGAAAGGATGGGGATTGCCGACCGGGCAACCGCCCGGGAACGGGTCCGCGCCGTCCCCATGGTAGCGTTCGTAGCGCCGCCTCAGCCATACCGCAGCCATATCGACGGCACGCCAGTGATCCCGGAGGAGATTGACTTTGTGGCCCGGGATATGTTCATGCAGATCATGCATAAGACTTACTCAGGCACCGCCACGGTATGTACCGGATGCGCCGCCGTTACGCCTGGGACCCTGCTCTATGACCTGCGGGGCAGGCGGGACAGCGGGCTGGTACGCATTGGGCATCCGGGGGGCATAATCGAATGTGACACCACGGTTCAGGACGGAAAAATTACCCGGGCCGTCTTTGGGCGAACTGCCCGCCGGATCATGGAGGGGTATGTATATGTACCCCGCGCCATTTTAAAATCAAATATTTAGGAAGTGATTGTATGAGAAATACACAACAGCAATCGGGCGCTCAGGTGCTGAGAGAGCGGCTGAAAAATCCTGAAATCATCATGGCGCCGGGCTGCTATGACTGCCTGTCCGCCCGTCTGATTGAGCAGGCCGGCTTTGAAGCCGCCTTTATGACAGGCTTTGGCGCCTCTGGCTCAATCCTGGGTCAGCCCGACTATGGCCTGATGACTATGAACGAGATGGCGTCCGTATGCGCAAATATGAACAGTATACTGAATATCCCGCTCCTGGGGGACATTGACACTGGATACGGCAACCCGCTGAACGTCTATCGGACGGTACGGGAGTTTGAGCGGGCTGGCATGGCCGCCGTCCATCTGGAGGACCAGGTATTTCCAAAACGCTGCGGTCACATGGAAAAGAAGGCGGTAATTTCCATGGAAGAGCACGTAGAAAAAATCCGGGCCGCGGTAGAGGCCAGGGATGACATGCTGATTATCGCCCGCACAGATTGCCGGGCCACCCACAATATGGATGAGGTAGTCCGGCGCCTGGAGGCCTACCGGGATGCGGGCGCCGACATCATTTATGCGGACGCGTTGAGAAATGCGGATGAAATGAGGATTGTAGGGTCCATTCCCGGCGTATATAAATTTGCCAATCAGGTGGAGTTCGGCAAAACTCCTGTGATGTCCGCCGATGAAATTCAGGCTTTGGGATTCAGCGTCGTCATTTACCCGGTGGGCACGGTGTTTACCGCCGCCCGGGCGATGCGGAGCATGTTGGCCGAGCTGAAGGCCAACCGCAAGACCAAGGAAGATACCGGAATAATGACCACCTTCAGCGAGTATAACGCCATTGTGGGCATGGACGCGCTGACCGCCATGGAGGCAAGCTACCGCGTGGATGAATACAAGGAAAATATGAAGCAGAACTGAGGTTCCTGGAAAGGAGTTAATTTCTGTGGGAATGACAATGACACAGAAAATCTTTGCGCGGCACTGCGGCAGGCAGGAGGTACAGGCCGGGGATCTGGTCTATGGGGCGCTGGATCTGGTGATGGGGAGCGACGTAACTGCCCCCATTGCCATTCATGAGATGGAGAAATATGGGCTGAAGAGGGTGTTTGATCCGAACAAAATTGTTCTGGTGATGGACCACTTTGCCCCGAACAAGGACATCCGGTCGGCCCAAAACTGCGCGCTGGCGCGGCAGTTTGCCCAGCAAATGGGAATTTCCCACTTTTATGACGGCGGGCGCATGGGAATTGAGCATGCTCTGCTGCCGGAGCAGGGCTTTGTGGCTCCGGGTGAGCTGATTATCGGCGCCGATTCTCATACCTGTACATACGGCGCGCTGGGGGCCTTCTCTACGGGTGTCGGCTCTACAGATATGGCTGCCGGTATGTACGCCGGCAAGAACTGGTTCAAGGTTCCGGCGGCCATCCTGGTTAACCTGACTGGCCGGTTTTCGGAATATGTTGGAGGAAAAGACCTGATTTTATCCCTGATCGGAATGATCGGGGTGGATGGGGCCCGCTATAAAAGCATTGAGTTTACCGGAGAGGCCATTGCCGGTATCCCCATGGATGACCGCTTTACCATCTGCAACATGGCTATTGAAGCAGGGGCAAAAAACGCGATCTTCCCAGTAGATCAGAACACGCTGGACTATTTGTCCGGCCGGGTCAGCCGCCCCTTTGTCCCGGTAGAGGCCGACACGGACGCCAGCTATGTATGCACCATTGATATCAACCTCTCTCAGCTGCGTCCGGTGCTGGCCGCGCCGTTTCTTCCTTCCAACGTAAAACCGGTTGAGCACTTCCGCGGGCTGCGGGTGGATCAGGTTGTGATTGGCTGCTGCACCAACGGACGCATCTCTGACCTGCGCATGGCCGCCCGGATTTTGAAGGGCCGAAAAATTTCGGAGCATGTGCGGTGCGTTATCATCCCCGCCACCCAGGAAATCTATCTTCAGGCAATAGCCGAGGGGCTGCTGGAGCTATTTATCCAAGCGGGTGCTACAGTCAGTATGCCCACCTGCGGTCCCTGCAACGGGGGACACGTAGGCGTTCTGTCAGACCATGAGCGCTGCGTTTCCACCACCAACCGTAATTTTGTGGGACGTATGGGGGCCAGGGATTCTGAAATCTATCTGGCAAGTCCCGCGGTGGCGGCCGCCTGTGCTGTAGCCGGCACAGTTGTTTCTCCAGAGGAGGTGTGATACAATGGGTGGAACTGTATTTAAGTACCGGGATAATGTGGATACGGATGTTATCCTCCCAGCCCGTTATCTGTCTCTGTCAAAACGCGAGGACTTGGCTGCGCACTGCATGGAGGACCTGGACCGCGAGTTTGTCGCGCGGGTTCAACCCGGGGATTTCATTGTGGCGGGTGAAAATTTTGGCTGCGGCTCATCCCGGGAGCATGCTCCTATCGCAATCCTGAGCAGCGGCATAAGCTGCGTGATAGCCGCATCCTTCGCCCGCATTTTTTACCGGAACGCCATCAACATTGGATTGCCTATTTTAGAATGTCAGGAGGCGGCCTCTGAAATACGGGCGGGGGACAAGCTGGAAATTAATCTGGCCTCCGGCAAAATCCGAAATCTAACCCAGGGTCGGACGTATCAGGCGGGAGGATTCCCTCCCTTCCTGCAGGACATGATGGATGCTGGCGGCCTTTTGGCCTATCTGGCAAAGAAAAAGGAGGAGGTCTTGCCATGAAAATTGTAGTGTTGGACGGTTATACAGAGAATCCCGGCGACCTGAGCTGGGAGGAGCTGGGCAGGCTGGGGGAGCTGACAGTCTATGACCGAACCAGCCTTACCGATGAGGAGGAGGCCATCGCCCGCATCGGAGACGCGGAGGTGGTATTCACCAACAAAACCCCCATTACCAAAAGGGTGATTGACTCCTGCCCTGGCATGAGGTTCATCTCCCTGCTGGCTACCGGCTACAACGTGGTGGACTTTGCCTACGCCGCGGAAAAGGGCATCCCCGTCACCAATGTCCCCACCTACGGCACCGCATCGGTGAGCCAGTTCTCCATCGCCCTGCTGCTGGAGGTGTGCCACCACATCGGCCACCACGACGCCTCCGTCCACGCTGGCAACTGGGCCAACTGCATCGACTGGTGCTACTGGGACTACCCTCTCATCGAGCTGGAGGGCAAAACCATGGGCGTTGTGGGCTTTGGCCGGATCGGTCAGGCCGAGGGGCGCGTTGCCAGAGCCTTGGGCATGAAGGTGCTGGCCTATGACATCTACCCCAACGACAGTGGCCGGGAGATTGCCGAGTATGTGGATCTGGACACCCTCCTGGCTCAGTCCGATGTCATCACCCTCCACTGCAACCTGACCCCGGAAAACACCGGGTTTATCAACAAGGACTCCATTGCCAGGATGAAGGACGGGGTCATCCTCATTAACAACGCGCGGGGCCAGCTTATCAACGAGCAGGATGTGGCCGACGCCCTGAACTCCGGCAAAATAGGGGCCGCCGGTCTGGATGTGGTCTACACTGAGCCCATCCGGGCGGACAACCCCCTGCTGAATGCCAAAAACTGCATCATCACCCCCCACATCTCCTGGGCCCCCAGGGAGAGCCGCCAGCGGATCATGGACTGCGCGGTATCCAACGTGAAAGCGTATCTGGCCGGAAGGCCTGTCAATGTAGTCAATCAGCAAAAGCTATGAAAAAATGTGTCGTTATTTCTGATTCCTTTAAGGGTACGCTGTCCAGCCTGGAGATCTGCGGCATTGCCCGCGAGTCCATTCGCCGCTTCTTTCCTGATTGCCAGGTGGAAGCTATTCCGGTGGCGGATGGGGGAGAAGGAACGGTGGCCTGCTTCATAGAGGCTATAGGGGCCGTTCCGGTTACCGTTTCCGTCTCCGGTCCCTATGGAGAGGCTGTCCGGGCTGTCTACGGGCGCAGCGGGGAAACGGCAATCCTTGAAATGGCTGCCGCCGCCGGCCTGAATCTGGCAGAGGGACGGCTGAATCCGGAAAAAACCACCACCTATGGGGTGGGAGAGCTGATCCGTCACGCTGTTATAAACGGCTGCAGGGAAATTCTCCTGGGTCTGGGCGGCAGTTGCACCAACGATGGCGGCTGCGGCTGCGCCGCCGCGCTGGGGACCAGATTCCTCCGCGAAAATGGGGAAGCGTTTGTCCCCACCGGCGAAACTCTGCGCCAAATCGCCTGTATCGACGGCACACAAACTAAGCGGCTGCTGGAGGGCGTCCGAATCACCGTAATGTGCGATGTGGATAACCCGCTCTGCGGCCCAAGAGGGGCGGCGCATGTCTTCGGCCCTCAGAAGGGGGCGGATCGGGCTATGGCGGAGCGGCTGGACGCTGGGCTGCATCATTTGGACAGCCGGTTCCGGCACAGCTTGAGCGATATGCCGGGGGCAGGCGCCGCCGGAGGCATGGGTGCGGGCTGCGTCGCGTTTTTAGGGGCGGAGCTAAAGCCGGGCATTGAGGCGGTGCTGGATGTGGTGGATTTTGACCGCCGTTTGCGGGGGGCGGACCTGGCCATAACCGGCGAGGGACGCATTGACTCCCAGAGCGTTCACGGAAAGGTCATCTCCGGTATTGCCAGACGGATCCACGGTATTCCCTTGATCGCCATTGTGGGAGGTATCGGCTCTGGCGCGGAGGAGGCCTACAAGCTTGGCGTAACCGCTATCTTCGGCACAGACCGGCCGGCAGTTGATTTCCGTTCATATCCGGAATCTCCCGCGGTGTATTACCGCCGTACCCTGGAGGATATTCTGCGGTTGATCCAGGCGCTGGCTCCACGCTCTTAGTGCTGATTCCGCATAGGCGTAACGCGACAATTTCCAATAAGCGTATGAAGACGTCCCGCTTTGGAAATGTACTGATAAAGAACCTTATACTGCCCCAAAAAAGTTGAGCAGTTACAAAAAAGAAAGACCTTGTGACAAAAATCAATACTCCTGAAAAGCACGATTGTAGGATCGTGCTTTTTTACGTCCAAAAGGAGGTGACACCCCCCAGGAGGGGGAAGATGACCGCCCTATGCGGCGGCCCACACCCAAGCTACAATGGGAGGGAACCGGACTGACAATGCCCTGCCTGAGCTGTCACGCTCGTTTTGGCAAACTGTCAGCCGGCCCTCCCATTGCGGCGTTCGATTTGCGCAGGTTGAAGAACGGAAACACTCCGTGCATTCGTGTCACACAGCAAGCTGAATCGGTGGTGGGCGGCGGCGGGGACATTCGCATCGTCATGGAACATACAGGGATGTACTGGCGGCCCATCGCCTTGGCACTAAAGGAGCCAAGAAGTGTACATCGGGAAAACATTGCATCTGTAGCCTCTCAATTATTTGCTGAAAGAGGTATTTCGTCAACGTCTATGGATGACATAGCAAAGGCGGCTGGATATAGCAAGGCAACTCAACATCATTTTCATGTTGGGGGATGCTATCGGGACTGATTCTTTTGACAGCGAATAAAAAGGACTACATCCAAAAGACAATGGGCTTGTCCCCAAACGAATTTCTCCAACACGGTTTTGACACGATCTATCAATCTATCGCAAATACGGAGGGAACACAGTGAGTTCAAAAAAAGCCCTCTCCCTCTAACGGGAAGCCCTGACCGCAGCTGCGACTGGATTTATCGTTTGTGTATGAGGAGACCTCCCATCTATACAGCTGGAGATATGGGCGCCCGCCTATAGACCCAGTGGTAATAGTAAAATATCTGCTGGTGGGCTTTCTCTACGGCATCCCATCGGAGCGTCAAATCGAGGAAAGGTGTGCGGACAGCAACGCACTTCGTTGGTATCTAGGTATTGACCTGGATGAACGGATGCCGGACCGCAGTGCAATCAGCCAGCTGCGGCGGCGGAAGAAGCGTACCCGGCAGATCAAAAAAGACAACCGGCGAACGAAGAAACGGGTCAGCCGGACAGACCCGGAGGCCGGGCATATGAAACGGCCAGGGAAGCCGCGGGGCCAATACTGCCTTTCCCACCAGACCCTGGACAGCGATCATGGGATTATCATCGGCTTGACCGTGACGCCGGGGGATGCCCATGATATGGTGCCCTATCTGGAACAGGTGGAAGTTGTCCATCAAAGGGTAATTCCACCGCGGGCTGCCGCTGCGGACTCGGCCTACGATTTTCCTCTGGCCCACCGGGAATTGGAGAAGCTGGGGATCGAGTTCTTTGTCCGGCCCCAGCCGGCCCACGACGGCGTTGACAGTATCCGGGGGGAATATGTGGATATGCTGAAACGGCAGATCGCCCGGAGCGACAACGGCATTGTCCGCTCCAAGTACATCGCCTTCGGCGTCCCCGCCGACGGCCTGGAGACGGCCCGCGCTCTCCCCGCCGGCACCGCCGCCTATGTGGATCGGATGCGGGAGTACGCGGAGGCGGAGGACAACGAGTGCTGCCGGGAGATGATTGAGGACAACATCACTCAAATCGGCGAGGGGGTGGCCAGCGACGCTATCCGGCACCGCTTCTTTCTTATTTTTCAGTACGAGGCCAACGTGAAGTCCAAGGGGCACAGCGTCTGAACGAGGAAGCGGATACCGCCCGGCGCTACCTGGACCTGTGTGAGCTGGAGGTGCTGGAGCCCCGTTCTCCGACGACTTCATTCTGAAGCTGCTGTATGAGATCATAAACAAGCGCGCCAGCCAGCGGGTCAAGCTGCCCGAGGGTGTCTTTGACATGACTACTGCCATTCATGGGATTTATGAAGAATGAGCCGCAGCCCACAGGCTACAGCTCATTGGCTTGCTCCTCAGAGGCAAGCTGTTCATCACAAAATCGCCTCAACTCGGGGATATCGTATGTGGCTACAGCCCAAACAATTTTCAGATTGACATTGCCATAATTATGAACAACGATATTCCGCGTCTCTCTGATTTGTTTCCACTGTATGCGATTTTTGGTGCTGTCGCGGTATTCCTGTGTGAGACTGACGGCTAATTCACCTATCTGCAAAATACAGAAGGGCAACAGCGTGCTGATAATGGGAATCAGACAGAAAATCCTCAAGGGATGAGACATAGCGACAAATAGAGCTTTGAATATCTTCACAATATTGCTTAATCCGTTTAAGTCGCTGGAGATCACGCAACAGCATAGATTTCCCGCCTTTCCTTTTGAACGGCCTCTCTGAAATCAGCATCGCTCTTACGCTGAGCGGGCAGGTCTAAGCCGCTCACGGGCACCATATCAATATCTTTTTCCAACGCATCTCTTAAGTCACCGTAGAGGCCGCCATAAGCAAACCCACGAAGACCGGAATCTGTGTCATCTATTAGCAGATCCACGTCACTGTCTTCCTGGGCCTCTCCTCGGGCATAGGAACCAAAGATATATACCGCGCGAAGATGGTATTTTTCCGCGACGGGCCGGATACGCCGTGCGATTTCATCCAAAGTATAGACCATTTTACCCACCTCCTACAATCTCTTTTCACTGATATTATACTCGTTTTTTGATAGGATTTCAAGTAAGGAGCGATACAATGCAGAAGAAAACAAAAAAGCGCCAGTGAAGCAAAAGAAAAAGTTACAGGCTGTAAAAAGAAAAATGACCAGCCCTTTTCCCTGAAACGCCTGATTATGGGTGAGGAAAAGCCGGGCCTCACCGAGCTGGAGGCCGGGTTCACCACCGTTCTGGACATTCTCTCTCCCACCACCATCGACACCAAAGCCGGGACTACATCGTAGTGGACGCCATGAACAGGTAAGGAGAGGATTTCTACTATATGCACACCCTCATCGAGGTCACAGCGGAGGATGCGGAGACCCTGGAGCAGCGGGTGACGGCGGTAGAAAAGCTGTGCGTCTCCATCAACATGATTGCCCCGGCGGTGCGACTACAAAAACGAGCAGGCGTTTCTCTCCATGCTCCCTCTGCTGGTCCTGGACCCGTATGTGGAACGGAAATCCCGGCGCAACGCCCTGACAAGCGGGGTAGCGGCGGCTTTCCCCTTTGCCTCCTACGAGCTCAGCGACCGGAACGGGATATTCCTGGGGCTGGACCTCTACAACCGCTCTCCGGTGTTCCTGGACCCCTATGACGACTACAAGCAACAGCTGGATCGGCGGCTCCTCCGGAGCGGGCAAGACCTTCACACTCCAGTGTTTGGGCGGGCGGCTTCGGCAGCAGGGCCGCAAGGCAATTCTGCTGTCGGCCTGGTACTTCTATGGCATGTTCATCAACTCCATCCGTCCGGGAAACCGGGCTGTCTTTGGATCGCCGGATGAGCCTGTGGCCTCCATCTGGGGGGTGAACCCCTTCCTCGACCTCCTGAACATGGAGAACAGCGACGCCTGGAACTTGCCGTTAGAAGAAATCGCCGAGATTGCGGGTCTTCCTTTAGATGAAGTAAAGAAATTGCAGACAGGACATAGGGTATAGTTGGATATTTTGATAAAAAGCCGGGGATTTTTAGATTCCCGGCTTTTTGCTATGGTTGACAGGAGTGAAGATTTTACATATACTGTCCTTATTGGAACGTCGAATTTTGCGGGAGGAACGATGGCATACTATGACAAACCAAACAATGATGCAGTTCTTCGAGTGGTATCTGCCGGAGAACGGGCTGCACTGGAAACGTGCCGCGGCGCAAGCCGCTGAGCTTCGGAAAATCGGGATCAATATGGTCTGGCTGCCCCCAGCTTACAAGGGCGCCGCCGGAAGGGCCAGCGTTGGCTATGACGTATACGATATGTACGACCTGGGGGAGTTTGACCAGAAGGGCGGCACGGCCACAAAATACGGAAAAAAAGAGGACTATCTCGCCGCGGTGAAAACCCTGCGGCGGGAGGGAATCCAGGTGCTGTGCGACGTGGTGCTCAACCACCGCATGGGGGCCGACGACACGGAACAGGTGTCGGTCATTGAGGGACTGGACAGGGACCGGGGCCAGGACATCAGCGGGCAGCGCCAGATCACGGCGTGGACCAAGTTCATTTTTCCCGGCCGGGCGGGGGCTTATTCTGATTTTCAGTGGAACGCTTCCCACTTTAGTGGAACAGACTGGGATGCGGCGGCCAAACAAAACGGAATTTTTCGGTTTGCGGGAAAGTCCTGGAATCGGGAGACCGACTCGGAAAAGGGCAACTATGACTATCTGATGGGGGTGGACCTGGATACCGACAACCCGGAGGTGATCCAGGAGACCCGAAACTGGGGCAAATGGTATCAGGAGACGGTACATATGGACGGTTTCCGCATGGACGCAGTGAAGCATATCAGCTTTGCCTTCTGCCGGGATTGGTTGGCGGCTATGCGGGAACAGAAAAAGGACCTCTATGTGGTAGGGGAATACTGGTCACATGAGGTGGGAAAGCTGACCCACTATCTGGAGGCCACCGGGCGGGCGCTCTCCCTGTTTGACGTGCCGCTGCACTTCCGTTTTTTGGAGGCGGCCACCTCAAACGGAAATTTTGATTTGTCCCGGCTGTTCGAGAATACCCTGACAGCGGCGGACCCGGCCCGCTCCGTCACCTTCGTGGACAATCACGACACCCAGCCGGGCCAGGCGCTGTGCTCCTTCATCCCGGCATGGTTCAAGCCCATCGCCTATGCTTTGATTTTGCTCCGGGACCAGGGAACCCCTTGCGTGTTTTATGGGGACTATTACGGGATTCCCCATGACGGCGTCCCTCCGGTCCCCCAACTGGACAGGCTGATCAAAATACGGGAGCGCTATGCCTACGGCCCGGAGCACCTGTTTTTTGACGACAGTTCCCTGGTGGGCTTTACCCGGGAAGGGGTCGGGGAACGTCCGGACTCCGGAGCGGCGGTCCTCCTGACGGACGGCGCTGGCGGCAGCAAGCGGATGTATGTGGGCCAGCGGCTGGCGGGCCAGACCATGTTGGATGCTCTGGGCCATGTCACAGGGACTGCGGTGATCGACGGGGACGGCTGGGGCACATTTTCGGTTCAGGGCGGCTCGGTTTCAGTCTGGCTGACAGAATCGGCCCTGGAATATCTTTATCTAAATATTTAAAGCAAAACAGCGTTGCACGTTTGTGTAATGCTGTTTTTCATATTTTTAAGATATGGGGTTGCTGAATTTTGTATTTGTGTATGGACTAATCCTGACGCGATTTATTGGTTGCCCGCAGAGCGTCCACTACCGAATGGGTGACCTCTTTGACCACCCGAAGCTCATAATCGTCGCGGGAATCCACGATCTGCTGTATCTCCCGCTCAAGCTGCGGCCTGGCGTGGACGACACTGTCGTAGATCAGGCTGTCTACCGAGACCCCCAGAACATTGGCGATGTTGACCAGCGCGGTCAGGCTGATCCTGGCCGCGGAGGAACTGGCTTCGGCGATTTCGGTGGCCTCCGTAATGGATGCGGAGGGCGTCAGAATCAGGGTCACTTTCGGCGAGCATGAGATTCATGTGAGCGCTGAGACAAAAGCGGGCACCGCCTCTGCACCGGTAAAGGCGCTGGTGCTCAACGGAGCGGGACCGCCCATTTTACTACAACTGCAAAATACTGCTGAAATATTTGAGACTGGTCAGCGGGAGCGTAACACTGGACTTTGATTGTGCCCGAGTACTCCAGCCGGTAGTTGGGAGAGTTGGCCGCCTTTGGCGTAGTACATCTGGCACAGGGCGTCGTTTATGGTGAGGGTTCCGCTCCAGCTGCCGTCCGGGATGGGGTGACCCAGCAGGTTTTCGAATTCCACGTCGGGGACAGTTTGGATATTTCCGGTGTAGTAGTCGGCCAGAATCTTTTTGTCGTAGGGATTCGGGGCGTTTGTTCCGGCCACAGACACGTTGCCGGACAGCTTGCCGATGTACAGCTGAGCTACCTCCGCGCCGTCCACGCTGCCGGTGTTCTTGAGCGTGAAGCTGGTCTCCCTGTCGGTGACCTTCAGGTCACTGTATTGGAAGGTGGTGTAGCTCAGGCCAAAGCCAAATGGGAATAAAACAGGGACATTGGCGGTCTCATAGTAACGGTAGCCCACATAGAGGCCCTCCCGGTACTCGGCGGTGCGCTGCTTGGCGGGGAAATAGGGGGCGGAGGAAACGTTCTCATATTTCAGCGGATAGCTCTCCGCCAGCTTGCCGGAGGGGTTGATCTCCCCCAGCAGGGCCTGGAGCATGGCGCCTGCCCCAGCCTGGCCGCAAAGGTAGCCGTGGATTACCGCCTTGCACTTGTCCAGCCAGGGCATTTCTACGGAGGACCCGGCGGACATCACAGCCACCACGTTGGGATTGACGGCGGCGACGGCCTCCAGTAAGTCCACCTGGCTCTGAGTTGATTGGCAAGTTGTATAAGACATGCTTTGGGGCAGAACTTCCGCACAAATCTCAAATGCCTTCAAAAGATGATATCATTTATATATTCTTATGGCAGGGTAGACTGGGAACTGAAGCCCTTCCTAACCAAAGGTCCCGGTTGCCGGGATACGCTAAGGGAAGGGGTCAGCCAACGGCCCGGTCGGCGAACATGACCTCCAACTGGCTGAGAACCATATTCCAGTTCTGGCACCTGGTACGCCAATGCTTTCCGATTCGCTGAGACGCCAGATAGGGCATCCCGCACGGAAAATCATCGTTGGTAAAGTTGGGCTTGTTTTTCGTGATCTGACGGAACTGGCGAATTCCAGCATTACCACATCAATTCCCCAGGCGCGGCCATAAGCCCGTACCACCCGTGAATAGGTGTATTTTCCAGCCGGAAGGACGCACCCGGCCCCAGTTTCACGATCATTCCCGATTCGGCTTCCACCCTGGCCCGGAGCAGTTCCGTTTTGTGCTCCTGCTCCGTCCTGGATCAACCACCACAGCGGATTATTCCGCTGTATGGTGTGCGAGCAGTTTGTCCCGTCACAGTTGCCGCCATGCAATCGTCGCAGAATGTCCGGTGAAATTCCACATCCCACAGCCCGCTTGCAATGGGTAACGCTGTCAGGAACGCTGCCAGTGCTTCCGCCGTTGCCGTGATCTGCTCAAAGTTCTTCATGCGCTTTCCGCTCCTTCCCGCTTCCCGCTCCTGCGTCTGCGCCGCATTTATCACATCCAGTTCATAGTTGTTGTTGATCTTGTTTATAATGTGGTTGGAATCTTCCTTTTTCATGGTGGAATCCTCCTTTAAGGCATAAAAAAATTAGCTTGCGGGTCACAACCGCATGAAGTTTTATGCCATAATACCACTTTTTTTGAGAGGAATTATAGTTTTTTCACACAATTCCCGGGCAACTTTTGCGTGCCCAGAACGAGGGCCTTTTGCGAGAATGATGGGACAGAAATTATTGCTTTGACGTTGCGTTACCGTTTCAATTGTGTTACTATTGTCGCATACAGCGCAATAGAGCCTTATGAGATTTATTTGCCACATTCTTACATTCTCCGCTCTTTTTCGCTGTTTTCCTACCCCTTTTTAACCCTTGGTCCGCATTTGTGATGTGCAATCTATTTATGGGCCGTGAAAATTTTCCGGAAAATAAAAAAGGCTCTTTACATTTGCAAAAAATCTGGTATAATAAAGAAGCTGTCTAGGTAATCGGCTATCGAAAATTACATATGGGCCTGTAGCTCAGCTGGGAGAGCGCACGGTTCGCATCCATAGTGAGACACATCCGACCCGATTTTTCGTTTCTCGTTTTCCTGTCCGATTTGTTGGACTTTCCCCTGAAAATCGAATATTTGAGAAATCCAAAATTCGCAACTTTTTTCGCATGAAAAGTGCTGATTTGGGCTCGTAGCTCAGCTGGGAGAGCGCTGCGTTCGCATCGCAGAGGTCGAGGGTTCGATCCCCTTCGAGTCCACCAACTGGACATTGGACGAACACCTATTATTTTAAGGGCGGCTTTGCCGTCATGGTGTGGCTCTGATGTCGAAACGAACAGCGGAGGTCAAGGTATAAAAGCCTTGACCTCCGCCTATTATTATATTAAAATATTGTCATTGTAGAGATGATGCCGGGAAGTAAAAATTTGGAGGTGAGACTATAATGCAAGTACCTGTCAATGTTTCTATGGAGATACTGGATTGGGTTATTGCACATATCAAAATTGACGCACTTCCAAATCAAATAAGAGAATATTTGAATTTGTGGGTAAACGGCGAAAAAGAACCTACGTTTAATCAAGTTGAGAAAGTGAGCAAAGCAACAGGCATACCATTAGGGTATTTTTTCTTGCAAACTCCACCAGTAGAAGAGCTGTCCATTGTTGAGTACCGCACAATCGATAGCATAGAACTTAAAAATCCAAGTCGGAACTTAATTGATATATTGCATGATATGGATCAAGTGCAGACGTGGATGCATGAATATTTAGTTTCTGAAGCAAATAGTCCTTTGGTTTTTGTTGGAGGTCTAAAAAGCACATCTTCTTTTGAAACGTTTGCACAAAAAGTGCGTAGTTTGTTAGGCATTAGCTACAAGTGGTATAAGGATACCCGCACTGTCGAAGAATCTTTCAGCTTAATAAGAACTGCAATCAGTAATGCAGGAGTTATTGTGATGATGAGTGGAATCGTAGGTAATAATACTCATCGTCCACTTGATGTAGAAGAATTTAGGGCCTTTTCCGTCATTGATGCTTATGCACCCTTGATTTTTATTAATTCTAATGATTCTATAAATGGCAGGCTTTTCTCTTTGTTGCATGAGTTCTCTCACATATGTATAGGAGAGAATAGCTTATTTAATGATCGATACAGCACAGGGAAAAAGGTTAACAAAACTGAAACGCTTTGTAATGCTGTAGCAGCCGAAATATTGGTGCCACAAACCGCATTTATAAACAGTTGGAATTTAACAATCAAAGAAAATGATGTTGAACAGGCAATTGAAATACTTGTGCGTGAATTTAAGTGTGGCATTACTGTGATCGCAAGGAAAGCATATGACAGCGGGTTTATTGATTATCAGCTTTATCAAAAAATAGCAAAGCGGGCAGTAAAGCTCTATAATGATAGCCGAAAAAGGAAGAAAGAACAGGGTGAAAGTGGTGGAGATTTTTATCGCACTGCTGCAAGTAGAATTGACAAACGTTTTTTTTCCATGCTTGTAGGTAGCGTACAGGAAGGAAAAACCCTCTATACTGATGCTTACCGG
Organism: Oscillospiraceae bacterium; assembly: GCA_910575265.1. Taxonomy (GTDB): domain Bacteria; phylum Bacillota; class Clostridia; order Oscillospirales; family Oscillospiraceae; genus Lawsonibacter. The sequence continues at coordinate 19,711 of CAJTEA010000012.1, read as the reverse complement.
CTTACAAATACAAATCGTTCTACATTTGCTAATCTGGCTGGTAGTGTAGGAGGCGGAACAAAATGAGTGAAGCCATTTTCTTGATTGACTCAAACTCATTGATAACTCCACATCTTACTTACTATCCCTTTGATTTTGCTCCAGGATTTTGGAATCAGATGGAACAGGCCATTAAGAATGGAAAAATAGCTATTTTGGATATAGTAAAGAGTGAAATCCTCCAGGGGAACGATAGTCTGAAAGAGTGGATGAATGCCCTTGAAATCGGTCTTTATGTAGATCATAGGCAACCAAATATTTTGGAAAAGTATAGTGCTATCCTGCAATATATTCAAAGAAATCCATGTTATACGCCATCTGCATTGACAGAGTGGTCAAAGGGAAGCGTTGCTGACCCATGGCTCATTGCAACAGCATCCGCACATAACTATACTTTAGTTACATTTGAAGTTCCTAACAAGGGGCTTAATAGTAGGTATCCAAGTAAAAATGCAAAAATACCTGATATAGCAAAAGTATTTGAAGTAGAAGTTGCAAATCTTTACCACATGATACGCGAATTAGGTTTCAAATTACACTAAGGCAAAAGCAGGGGACAAGATTTGTGGGCCTTCCGTAAAATCTTGTGTAAGCGATATTCGACAAAGTCAAGTATAGAGCTGTGAAAACAGAATAGAATGATGGCTGAAGCCCTTCCTGACACATCATCCCGGCGGGCCAGGCGGTATGTGCGCCGGAGGCGTGAATGCCGTCCGGCCCGCCGGGATATTCTAAAGGGAGGGCTCAGCCAACAGCCCGGTCCGCAAACATGAGCTGGAGCTGGCTGAGGACCAGGTCCCAGTTCGAGCACCTGGTCCGCCAGCGCTTCGTGATGCGCTGAGCAGCCAGATAGAGCATCCGGCGCAGGGAATCGTCGCTGGTGAAGCTGGGCTTGTTTTTCGTGATTTGCCGGAACTGGCGGTTCAGGCCTTCAATGATGTTGGTCGTGTATATGATTTTCCGAATCTCCGGCGGGTATTCATAAAAGGTGCTTAAAACTTCCCAGTTTTCCTCCCAGCTTTTCACACAGGAGGGGTACTGTTTCCGCCATGTTTCCCCGAACTGGAGCAGGGCGTATTCTGCCTCCTCCAGAGTCACAGCGGTATAAATTTTCTTCAGATAGCCACTACTTTTTTGATGTCCTTCCAGCTAACGAAACGAGTGGAAGAACGGATCTGGTGGACGATGCAGCGCTGTAAACGGCTGTTCGGATACACCGCCTGGATGGCCTGCATCATGCCGCACAGCCCGTCAGTGCAGAACAGATATACATCCAAAACTCCCCTGGATTTGAGGTCATTCAGCACAGAAAGCCAAAATTTGCTGCTCTCATGCTCCCCGATCCACACACCAAGGATGTCCTTTCTGCCGTCCATGGTGATGCCCAAGACCACGTATGCCGCCTTGGTCACATAGCGGCGTTCCTCTTTCACCTTGTAGTGGATGGCGTCCATAAAGACGAAGGGATAGACCGCTTCCAGCGGCCGGTTTTGCCACGCCGTTACCTCCGGCATGATCTTCTCCGTGATCTTCGTCACCAGTTCCGGGGATATCTCCACGCCGTACAGTTCCTTGATTTGTTCGGCGATGTCCTGCTGGCTCATCCCGCTGGCGTAGAGACCGATGACCTTCTCCTCCATCCCGTCCGCGTTCCGGCTGTACTTGCCGATAATCTTTGGCTCGAAGCTGCTGTTCCGGTCCCGGGGAACCTTGATCTCTATCTCCCCCAGCTGTGTCTTCACCGTCTTCCGGGAGTAACCATTGCGGTAGTTGGGCGCCGTTTCCAACGCCTCCGCTCGCTGGCAGCGCTCCCGCCCCAGTTCCTCGTCCAGCTCTACCTCCATGGCTGTCTGAACCACGTCCCGGAACATCTCCTTCATTGCCGTCATGATCTCCGTGGTGCTGGTGAAATGCTGACTTTTGACATACTCTTTCAGTAATTCCTGCGGTGCTGCGTTCATTTTCTTCGACTCCTTCTTGAATTGGTTGTTATTTCCATTCTTGACTGAGTCGATCCTTTTTATTCTGTCAGAGTTTGTCGTTTACACGGATTTTTATGGGGTCTCGATTTGTGACTTGTTCCCTGCTTTTGTATATCGCTTTAACTCTCGCTGATTCCCTCCCTGTGTGTTGCCTGCCACTCCGCAAACTCTCGCTGGCCCTGTTCACTATCGTAATATTTCCGTATCTCCGGGACGAGGAACCGGGCAAAGGTTTCTATGATGGCTTGTGGAAGTTCAATTTCACAATCAGTTTTATTGGGTTGATTTTTTGTCAAAGACATTTCCCCTTTCCAAGACGCAGGACAAGGCCCGCAGGCGGGAGGAACAGGGAAAGGGTAAGCTGTTCCCCTCCAGCCGGGGCCGGTTATCAATTCACGCCGAGAATGGCGCGGATCAGTTTGTTTTCAAGGCGGCTTTTCATGTACTCGTCCAGGCAGGCGTGGGGACAGCCGCTTTCGTCGTAGACCGTCCGGGTGCAGAGCTTGTTTATGTGGCCTTCGTAGTACCGCAAGACCTGCTCCACAGCATCGCTATCCCCAGCTTGGGCCGCATCGCTCACCGCCAGCGGCAGCAGTTCACGGCCCTTGTACTTCCGGCTCTTCATGGGCGCTAACCTCCTTTCCTCGCTGTCAACTTTGTCCGCAGGACATTCAGCGATTTTGTTCTGCGCCGCTGGACGGCACTCCGAGACAGACCAAGAGCCTTGCCAATCTCGGTGTCTGTCAAATCCAGCACCAGGCGCAAAATCAAAATGCTTTGCTCCAGCTCCGGCAGACCGGCAAAGGCGTCGGCCACCTGTTGGCTTCTGATCGGCAGATTGTACCCGCAGTACGAAAACACATAGCTGTCGCTGGGGTAACTGTCCGCCGAACACAGCTTGTCCATCGCCGTTTGGGGCAACCGCTCCAAGGACATTTCCCGGCTGGCCCGCCGCTTCATTTCCCGGATGTAGTCGATTGCCTCATGCTTCAATACGGTCTTGCAAAAGGCATCAAATCTGCACCGTTCGCCATAGTCGCGGGGGTTGGTTTCCATCTTCTCACCCCCTTTCGTCGGGGGATGGTGGTGGTACTTTCCCTTTTCGCTAACAGAGCGTTCAGCGGCACAGGTTTTGCGCGCAAAACCGCTTTCCGCAGAGAAAAAAGTGAAGAAAAATTTTCGGGCCGCTGGGAACGATAAAAACCGCCCGACAGGTCACAGACCCGCCGGGCGAAAGATAAACAATACTGTGCAGAACCTACACTGTATAGTACATACTCGTGGCCGCAATAGTCCCCGGTGGAGGCCGGGCTTTTTTTGATACACCAAAGAATGTCAGATTGTGTCGAATGGCTGTGTACTTCATAGCGACTGCCTCCTGTCAGCCGCCGTATCTGTCAGTGTTACCGCGTCGCTCCTTTTGAGGATAAAAGAACGGCGGCTTTCATTTTTTGAAAACCACCGTACAAAAAGGCATGAAAAATTTTCTGCCAGCAGCGGTTTTTTTCTTTGCTGCCACTGCTGGCAGGTTAAAACTGTATTAGTGTCTACGCCAAAGTTTGCATAAGGGTAAAGAAATGTTGCGCCTCACCAGTGCTGAAATACGCATACCACGCTTCCAGTGTGTTGTGCTGGAAAACATCTAACCGTTCAATAATCTGCTTTGCCCACAATAAGCCCCCAGTGGAACTTGCGGTAATCAGGTTACGGTCTACCACAGATGGTACGTCAACAAAGAACTTCTGCCCTTTATAGCTGGGAGAAACCATTTCAAGGTATCCGGCTCCATTACTGGTGTGCAGACGCTGATCCAGCAGGCCAGCATTCGCCAGTGCGACAGTGGCCCCACAGATAGCGCATACCAGAGCGCCCGCAGAAAGCAACTCACCGGCTTTTTTCATCATAACGCTATACCTAGGATCGTCCCATGTGTTTGCTCCAGGCAGCAGCAGGACACTCTTTTCACTTACTGCAATTTCGCGGATCGTGCAATCGGGAACGATCGTCAGACCGCCCATTGTTTTGACCGGCTCCGTTGAGATAGCAACTGTTTTGACTGATACTTCGGGCGCGTCCTTTTTGAAAAACCGCCCGGAGTTCAATTCCGCTGTAACATAGCCCAACTCCCAATCGGCCAAGGTGTCAAGGACATAAATGTAGACTGTGAACATAATACCCTCCATTTTCTTTGGTCTTGTTTTACTTACACCGTAATCTTACCACTTAATTATTGACATCAGTATGGCAACAATTTATAATGATATAAAGGCTCTTTGAAAGGTGGCTGCCAGATGAAAGTTGATAGACTTGTCAGCATCATTATGACGCTCCTTGACAAAAAGCGTATGGGCGCACAGGAGTTAGCAGATATGTTTGAAGTTTCCCCGCGCACAATCTACCGAGACATAGACGCAATCAATTTAGCAGGTATTCCTATTCGTTCCACATCAGGAGTTGGCGGCGGCTTTGAAATTATGCCGGAATATAAGATTGACAAAAAGATTTTCTCAACTTCTGATCTTTCCGCAATCTTGATGGGGCTTTCCAACCTTTCCAATATGATACGAGGGGATGAACTGGTAAACGCTCTTGCGAAAGTTAAAAGTTTTATTCCTGCTGAAAAGGCGAAAGACATTGAGATAAAAACAAATCAAATTTGTATAGATTTAAGTCCGTGGATAGGTAACCAAAATATACAGCCATATTTGGAAACGATCAAAGCCGCTTTGCAAAATTGCAGACTGCTTTCCTTTGAGTATACAGCTCACCATGGGAATAAAACTGTTCGGACGGTTGAACCGTATCAGCTTGTGTTGAAAAGCAGTCATTGGTATTTTTATGGGTACTGCTATCACAGGAACGACTATCGCCTATTTAGGCTGTCCCGTATGTCAGACCTGAAAATGGAGCAGGACACTTTTATTCCACGAAATTATCAAAAACCGATTTTGGATTTTGAGGAAACTTTGGTGGCGATGCAAACGGAAGTCAAAATTCGTATTCATAAATCTATACTGGATAGGGTGCTTGAATATTGTGCCCAAGACCACTTTGTGCCAGATGGCGAGGAACATTACTTTGTGAATTTTCCATTTATTGAAAACGAGTATTATTATGATATTCTCCTTGGATTTGGGAATAGATGTGAGTGCATTGAGCCTCCACATATTCGCACAGAAATGAAACGCAGAATTTGCGAGATAGCTGCTATATACAGTGGGCATTAACGTGGAGAACAGGAGAAGCGGAACAGAGGGAACACTATCTGAGCAAGCATAGGGAGTGTGGCCACACTCCCGAAAAACGGCCTAATTCGGCCCCTGCCGGGCCGTGTCCGTTTTTGCTTGTTGGGATAGTCCCAAACCCTTATTAAGTGTAACGGCTTTATAAAGATGTATGTTGTAAAGGGTGAATGTGAGATTTCGCCTAATACAACATAGCGGCTTGCTCGTTTGTGGTGAATGACGGTGCTATGGGAGGGGGTGATACCAATATCCGCACAACTTCGAGCGACAAATTGTCGCTCGAAGTATATCCGAGGGGCGGTGTCATGTTTTTTGAAATGGGACTGTCATGCCATTAGCCTGTTTTTTTAGATTTCGCCCATAATATACTTGGGAGAACGATGGTATTCGTTTGTCAGAAACGTGAGCGACAAAATGTCGGTCACGTTACACCAAAATCAAGTGTGCATTCTGCACTTCTGATTTCATCTTGCATTTTTGCAATTTTTCAGAACAGAACGGCCTAATCTTGCATTATCGCCATATTTTTGCGGTCATGGCCAATTTGACCGTATAATAGAGATGGGCGAATAAACCGGGCCGCTCCAAGAAATTTTCTAAACCTTTTTGAAAATGGTTCCGCCATACCCCCGGTTTTTCTCCTATAAGTGAGAGGATGATTTGGATGCTGTGAAAACTAACGTCCTTTCACGACAAAAGTACATAGGCACTCAAGCCAGCTTTCGGTTGCAAACGACATTACGCAGCCGGGAGCTGGCTTTCTGTTTGCCTGGAACATCTACCACATCATACTACGGGTTGCGTCCTACCGCAAGAAAGGCAGGCTAATATAACTACAATTCAACCAGCAGAGGCGAAAACTGCCACCATTTACCGCCGCATCGGTTCCACTACCTACAAAGTCAGAGTTCATTTCAGCGACACCGCCCAGGAGACAATCAATGACAAAATTCTGCGTTTAATTCGGCGCAAGGCCGTGACAAACGGCACTGACTGTGGTAAAATGGGGATACCACAAACGAGCCAGCCGCTTGAAGGGAGTTCAACATGAACGAGAAGCGGTTGGAGCCAGAGAAGATTACGGCATTATACGAGCGTCTTAGCCGTGATGATGAGCAAATTGGGGACAGTAACTCAATCGTGAATCAAAAGGCTATGCTTGAAAGCTATGCCGCTCAGCGGGGTTTTACCAACATTTCCCATTACACGGATGACGGATGGAGCGGGGCTAACTTCGAGCGGCCCAGTTGGAAACAGCTTGTGGCGGACATTGAGGCCGGGAAGGTCGGCTGTGTGATCGCCAAGGATATGAGCCGTGTCGGGCGTGACTATCTGCAAACGGGTTTTTATACCGAGGTTCTTTTCAGACAACATGGCGTTCGGTTCATTGCTATCTCTAATGGTGTGGACAGCGAGGACCAGAGTACAGGGGAGTTTGCCCCGTTCATCAACATTATGAGCGAGTGGTACGTGCGCGATTGCAGCCGCAAGCAAAAAGCACAGTATCAGATACGGGGTAAGTCCGGCAAGCCTGTCACCAACACGATTCCCTATGGGTTCAAGAAGGACCCGGATGAAAAACAACACTGGCTGGTGGACGATGAAGCAGCGGACGTTGTGCGCCGCATTTTCCATTTGAGTGCGGAAGGAAAAGGCCCTCTTGCGATTGCCAGAATCCTGATGGAAGATAAGGTGGAACGTCCCTCCTACTATCTCGCCCAACGGGGCCGGGGAACGTGTCAGAGCAAAACGGATATGTCCCGCCCCTATGACTGGACGGATGCCACGATTCGGGATATGCTTGCCAAGCCGGAATATATGGGCCACACGGTTAACTTCCGAGCCTATAAGCCCTCTTACAAAGACAAGAAGATGATTAAGCGTCCGCCGGAGGAATGGCTGATTTTTGAGAATACCCACGAGGCCATTGTTGACCAGGAGACGTGGAAGCTGGCCCAACGAGTACGGCAGACGGTACGCCGGACGGACACCACGGGTGAGGCTAATCCCCTGACTGGGCTGATGTTCTGCGCCGACTGTGGAGCCAGAATGTATAATCATAAGCGGGGCGGCAGGGCATTAAGGGAGGGCTGGAAGCCTGACCCGGAAAGCGGTCTTTATGCTGGCGATAATTATAATTGCGCCACCTATATGCTGACCGCAAAACAGTCAGAACAAAAGTGTTGCAGTCACTATATCTCTACGAAAGCAGTTCGGGCGTTGCTGCTTGACACTATCAGGACAGTCAGCACCTACGCTATCTCTGATGAAAAAGGGTTTATGGAAAAGATTCGCGCCGCCTCTCAGCTTCAACAGGACAACGCCGCAAAGGAATTGAAACGCAAGCTGAACCGGGACCGCAAGCGTTCCTCTGAGCTGGATGGTCTGATTCAAAAACTCTATGAATCCTTTGCCACGGGCAGTCTGACAGAGAAGCGGTTCAAGTTGCTGTCGGACGGCTATGAGCGCGAGCAGGAGGAATTGGATGCGGCGATTGAGCGTGAGCAGGCGGAGCTTGATGCATTCAACGCCGACACGGACCGGGCCGGGCAGTTTTTGGATTTGGTCAAGCGGTACACCGATTTCTCGGTGCTGACCACGCCGATGATTTTTGAGTTCGTGGACAAGATCGTTGTCCACGCGCCGGACAGGTCCAATGGTGAACGGATGCAGGAAGTTGATATTTACCTGAAGTTTATCGGAAAATTCGATGTGCCGCTCCCGGAGCCTACGCCGGAGGAATTGAAGGAACAGGAGCGGCGACGGAAGATTCGGGAGAAACAGCGGGAATATTCCAGACGTTCCCGTGAGAAGAAAAAGCGGGCGGCAGAGGCCCAGGGTTGAATATGCTGAAAAAAGGGGCGGTCTGCGGACCGCCCCTTTTTGCGCCCTAAATTTCAATCCATGTGAAATCAGCGAATAGAACGGCGTCAGCATGATACTTTTTCGTGAAAACACGCAACGCCGGACAGCGAATATAATACGTTGTTCCCTGCTGATTTTCACGGTTCTAAATGGCTTCACGCTAAACACTGAAATCTGATGTGCGCTCCTGTGACTTGGGCATTGTGACCAACTTGTCCAGGCCATTGGGGGCGTTTCCTAATTTTGCGCCGGATGGCGAATACGATTATGAAAAGGAGTACAATTTTTATGAATATCAGGAACGAAATCAAAGCCTACATTGTCCGGGAGGGCTTCACCATGAGCGAATTAGTGGAAAAACTGGCGGAGCAGTACGGATGGAGCCCCAGCGTCCCCAATCTCTCCGACAAGCTGCGCCGTGAATCTTTGCGCTATAAAGAAGCCGTGGAGCTGGCCGATGCTCTCGGCTATGACCTCGTATGGCAGAAGCGGAGATAAGGGGGACTATGGCAAAAGAAAAGACCAGCGGAATTTATTTCAAGGTTACAGACGAGGAACGGAGCTTAATCGAACAGAGGATGGCGCTGATGGGCGTTCACAATATGAGTGCCTATATTCGGAAGATGTGTATTGATGGCTACATTGTCCAACTGCAAATCAAAGAGCTGGACGAGTGTGCAAAGCTCCTGCGGTATACCTCCAATAATATGAATCAGATCGCCCGCCGGGTCAATTCCGGCGGCGGTGTCTATCCTGACGAGGTGGATGAAATCTGCGGCAAGCTGACGGAGGCCAGTGGGCTGTTTGGAAACATTTTGGAGCAGCTATCGAAAATCAAATAACAATCTGGTGGTAGGCCGCATTTTACGGCCCACCACTTTTTCATTTGAGAGGAGGATGTGAAGATGGCAACAACACGACTGATGCCCTTACACAGCGGCAAAGGCCGGACTGTGGCGGAGGCCCTGGGCCGGGTGACAGACTATGTGGAGAATCCAGAGAAAACCAACGGCGGCGATTTGGTCACAGCCTATCAGTGCAATCCGTCTATCGCTGACCAGGAGTTTCTCTTTTCCAAGCGGCAGTATGCCGCCATTACTGGCAGGGAACGGAAGGACAATGATGTGATCGCCTATCATCTGCGGCAGTCCTTCAAGCCAGGAGAGATTACACCGGGACTGGCGAACAAGATCGGTTATGACCTCGCTATGTCGCTGACGAAGGGGAAACACGCTTTTATCGTCTGCACCCATATTGACAAACATCACATTCACTCGCATATTGTGTTTAACTCGACTGCCATAGACTGCACCCGGAAATTCCGAAACTTCTGGCGGTCCTCATTCGCAATTCGTAAAATCTCCGATATGCTGTGCCTGCAAAATGGGCTGTCGGTGATTGCTGAACCGAAGCCCAGCCGGGGCAGCTACGGCACATGGTTGGGGGAGGATAAGCCGCCTACCGTCCGGGGCCAGTTGGAGGGCTTGATCGATACCGCCCTCGGTCAAGGCTGCAAGGATTTTGACAGCTTCCTCGCCGCTATGAAAGTGGCGGGCGTGGAAGTAAAACAGGGTAAACATCTTGCGTTCAAAACTCCAAATGGCAAGAGGTTCGTCCGCTGTGATTCTCTTGGTGACGATTACACCGAAGCGGCGATTATAGAGCGAATTTCCGGCAAGCGAATTGTCGCTCCCAAAGCAAGAGCGGTAGCATCCTCCAAGCCGAATATGCTCATTGATATTCAAGCCAGGATGCAGAAAATCAACTCTCCTGGGTTTGAGCATTGGGCAAAGATTTTCAATCTCAAAGAGATGGCAAAGACCGTTATGTACTTGCAGGAGAACCATCTGACCGACTTGGGAGAATTGGAAAAAGCCTGTGATGCGGCAGTTCAGAAATTCAACGATTTAGCTGACCAGTCGAAAGCCGCCAGTGCAAGAATGAAAGATATTTCTGAACTGCAAAAGCAGATCGGAACCTACGGTAAGACACGGGAGATTTACGCACAGTATCGGAAATTGACGGGCAGGAAAAGAGAAAATTTTTATGAACAGCATAGCAGTGAAATCACGGCCTGTCAAGCGGCGAAGCGGTACTTTGATTCTCTCGGTTTGAAAAAGCTGCCGTCTATGCAATCGCTGAAACAGGAGTATGCCATGTTGCAGGCCGAGAACAAACAACGGTATCCAGAGTACAAGCAGGCAAAGGCAAAAATGATAGAACTGCTCACCGCCAAAAACAACGTGGAGCGGATTTTAGGCGTGACGGGAAAAGGGAAAAATCGTGACCGCCAGCAGGAGGCGCATTGAAGATTTTTCTCTCCCTGCGGGTAACAGCAGACGCCGGAGGCGGCTTAAAAAACCGGGCGCACTTGCGCCCGGTTTTACAGGGGTTTGGGGGCGGTCAGCCACCAACAAGCACGCGCCGGGTATATACCGGCGCATTGCTTGCCGCTACTTGCTACCGCTATGTTTCCATGCCTCAAACATCAAACGGTTTGTATATCTTGAATCTGTTGCGGTCTGCTTCAATGACCCCTTGCCGACGCAGTTTTCCGATTTCCGCCGACAACCCACTGCGCTCTACTTCCAGATAATCTGCCAACTCCTGGCGATCATATGGTATTTCAAATTCCAGACTGCCAAATTGTTTAGCTTGAAGCATCAGATACGCCATCAGCTTTTCATGTGTCGTGCGCTTGGATGTGACCTCGATTTTTTGGTGAAGCACCAAATTCTTTGCCGCAACAATTTGAAGAAGATTGTCAATCATCTGTTGATGGAATTGACAAGCATTACTGCATGAATGACTAATTTTCAAACAGTCAATCAGCATAACCTCCGCAGCCTCCGATGCCAGCACAGAAACCGGGACTACCTCTACTCCTGCACAAGCGAAGGATTCCCCAAATAATTCACCAGGAACAAGGTTGGCAATCATGCTTCGATTACCAAAGAAATCCGTCCGAACAATTTGGAAACTGCCCGTTAGGACAATTCCCACATATTTTGCTGGTTCACTTTCATTCATCACGGCTTCTCCCTTTTCAAAGGAAAATACCCTGGCGTTGAGGCAACGTAGAGCCTTGGTCAGTTCCCAATGCGCAATATCCCGAAACAGCGGACACATGCACAATACTTCAAAATATTTTTCCACAGATTTGTCCCCTCTGTTGAAATTTCAACATACAAAACAAGTGAATCATACTATACTGATCCCAAGATGTCAACAGGGATTCAAAAATATAGTTGACCGGAAAGGACAATTTTATGGTTCGCAAAATAATTCATATTGATGAAGAAAAGTGTAACGGATGCGGAGCCTGTGCCGCTGCCTGTCATGAGGGAGCTATTGAGATGGTAGACGGTAAGGCGAGGCTCACTCGTGAGGACTACTGCGATGGTCTGGGTGACTGCCTGCCCGCCTGCCCCACGGAGGCGATCAGCTTTGAGACACGAGAAGCGCCCGCCTATGACCATGCGGCTGTGATGGCCGCTAAACAGAAGAGCGCGCCTCTGCCTTGCGGTTGTCCCGGAACAAACGCAAAGACGATTCACCGGGATCCTTACGTTGCCCCTGCCGCACAGACGCCTGCCGCCAGCCAGCTGATCCAATGGCCGGTACAGATTAAGCTGGTGCCAGTGAACGCCCCATACTTTAGCGGTGCCAAGCTGCTCATTGCCGCAGACTGTACCGCCTATGCCTATGGCAATTTCCACGATGTGTTCATCCGCGGCCATGTGACGCTCATCGGCTGCCCCAAGCTGGACGAGGGGGACTATGCTGAAAAGCTGACGCAAATCATTTCTGGAAATGACATCAAGAGCGTAACCATAGTACGAATGGAAGTTCCCTGTTGCGGCGGAATCGAAAACGCGGTCAAACAGGCCTTGCAGGAGAGCGGGAAGTTTATTCCGTGGAATGTGGTGACTATTTCTACGGACGGAAAAATTTTAGAATAATTACAAGGTGGAAACTGTGATGGAACAGAAAATGTTTTGCTTCCAGTGTGAACAGACAGCGGGATGCAAAGGCTGTACTGGAAATTCTGGCGTATGTGGTAAGCAGGCCGGTATTGCTGAAATGCAGGATCAGCTTACTGGGAAATTGATTGGCCTCGCAAGGACTATAGACGGAAATGAGCATCTGATTAGCCATGCCGCCAATCAGGTTGTGCGGGAAGGGTTGTTTGCGACAATTACGAATGTGAATTTTGACAAGGAGGCCCTTTCTGCTCTGCTCCGGCGTGTGGATGAGGTAAAGCGGCAGATTGTTCCTCTCTGCTATAAGTGTACCTCAGCCTGCGGGAAAAACGATGATTATAGCATGGAGCATCTGTGGACTGCCGAGGAGGATATTCGCTCTCTGAAGTCGCTGATTCTGTTTGGCATCCGGGGTATGGCCGCCTATGCGTATCACGCCGCTGTCCTGGGCTATACGGACCCGGAAATAGACCACTTCTTTTATAAGGCCCTCTTTGCTGTCGGTATGGAGGACTGGGGGATGGATGAACTTCTCCCTATCGTCCTGGAAGTCGGAGCGGTTAATCTGAAATGCATGGAGCTGCTGGATAAGGCTAATACGGAAACCTATGGTAATCCCGTTCCAACAGAAGTGAGTTTGACTGTGGAGAAAGGGCCGTTTATTGTCATTTCCGGACATGATCTCTTTGATTTGAAACAACTCTTGGAGCAGACCAAGGACAAGGGCATCAATATTTATACCCACGGTGAAATGCTCCCGGCTCACGGTTATCCCGAGCTGAAAAAGCACCCCCATCTCAAAGGAAATTTCGGCACTGCTTGGCAGAATCAGCAAAAGGAATTTGCTTCTATCCCCGCTCCGGTCCTTTTTACAACAAACTGCCTCATGCCACCGAAAACAAGCTACGCGGACCGGGTGTTTACGACGGAAGCCGTCTCATATCCGGGGCTGGTTCACATTGGGCCGGAAAAGGACTTCTCGCCGGTAATCCAAAAAGCCTTGGAACTGGGCGGCTACCCCACAGCCATGCAGTTTACTGGTATCAATGGCGGAAGAACCGTCACAACCGGCTTTGGACGCCACGCGGTCTTGTCCAATGCGGACAAAGTGGTCGAAGCAGTCAAGCGCGGAGCGGTCAGACATTTCTTCCTGGTTGGCGGCTGCGATGGAGCAAAGCCAGGGCGCAGCTACTATACTGAGTTTGTAAAGCAGACACCTCCTGACAGTATCGTACTTACTCTTGCCTGTGGCAAGTACCGGTTCAATGACCTGGATCTTGGCACCGTTGCCGGACTTCCCCGCCTGATGGATATGGGACAATGCAATGACGCATACAGTGCCATCCAAGTGGCTGTGGCCCTGGCAGAGACTTTTTCATGTGGTGTAAATGATCTGCCGCTGTCAATGGTTCTTTCCTGGTATGAGCAGAAGGCTGTGTGCATCCTGCTGACGCTTTTACACCTGGGAATCCAAAATATCCGCTTGGGGCCTACACTTCCGGCGTTCCTGTCGTCCAATGTGTTACAGTATCTGGTAGAGCATTATCACATTGCGCCGATCACAACACCGAAGAGTGACCTGGAGGTAATGCTAAAATAATGCTGGTTATAACCGCCGCCTCTCTGTATGAGTGGCGGTGGTTGCCTTTGAAAGAATAAAGAAAACTAAAAAGGTAAAAATTCAATCTTACATTCCCCCTTGACAATATCTTTAGAAATACAGCCTCGAAAGGTATGATAGAAAATGGATGATAACCTTATATCTTTGAGTAAACTTCAAAGCGATATACAATCCATGAAGTTCCTCTCGGCATTTCTAAAACGTGAACAGCGAGATCAACTAAAAAAGACGGAAGATCAAGTAAAAGATACGATTTTACAAGTAACATCTTTTAATGATCGATTCTCGCCCCATGGTTGGTGTGCATATGACAGTATGAGTTCTTCGCTAATAAGAAACGCAAATGCAGCTTTTGAACAAGGTGGATTAGCGGAAGCTGAACAAGTTTTGATTAACTATTATAAATCTGATGTCCGTGAAATCACGCATTGGATTAAGAATAGTTCAGAAGCCTTTGCGGTGCGATACGATTTACTGAAAAAATTTTTTGAAGATCATTTTGCAGAACGTTATCACGCAAGTATTCCACTCGGGCTAATCATTATAGACGGCGCTGTGAATGATTTTACAAAAAGACAGGGCTTTTTTGCTGATGGCACAACTGTTGACGCATGGGATTGTTTAGTTGGATGTAGCGACGGCCTAACGAAGTTAAAAAGTATTTTTACCAAAAACCGTACAAAAACGAATACGGAAGCCATTACACTCCCATATCGAAATGGCATTCTTCATGGGCGCGATCTAAACTATGCTAACGAGTATGTTGCTTGTAAGTGCGTTGCATTGATGTTTGCTGTTGCTGACTGGATGAAAATGAAAAGCAGTGAGAGTGATCGAAAGGCCAAATATGAAAAGTCGATTACTCATGTACCCATAAAAGAAATCTTAGCAAAATCGGAAGAAAACAAGCAGATACAGAAAGAAATTGCATCATGGGAAAAGAAAGTGGTTACGGTTGGAAAAGATATTCCCGTCAATGGTACACAAGAAAACTATGAAGAATATCCATACATTGTAGCTGTTGTTGAAATGTTATCTGCCTGGAAAAATAAAAACTATGGGAAGCTGTCCAGCTACCTGCAAAAAAAGTTTCCTGGAACTCTTTCTGAAAAGAAACGGGCAGGAGAGTGCAGGAAATTTTTTGAAAGCAAGTTGTTCAATACTTTCGAACTCGTTGAAGTTGAAGAACGTGCCTGCGCCTTATCCAAAGTAGTTGTTAAAGTATTTTGGACAGTCGCTGAAGAAAAGAAAGAAGCTGTCCTAACATTTGGATGTGTATACCAAGGCAATGATGGCCGCATTGGACTTCCATGGAGAAATGATGGAAAATGGATATTAAATCCATGGGATATTCAAGGATTATATCAGTAATATTGGATACAAGGCTTTTCGTGAATGTCAAAGCGGAATAAGGTGTTTATACCTGCTTTCTCCATAATAGGGGCAACTTTCTCTACACAGACCCGCTACTCAACATATTGATGGATGGTCCCCCATCAGCCTACGCATTTAGGGCCTATCCACCGGCCTATTTTCAAGGTCTCCAAGCGGCGGTCGTACAGGGGGTAATACGATTTGACTTGTACCCCCAAAAACGAGGTTCTAAATGCGTAGAAATAGGCATGAAAAAGCCAGGTCAGGAGGCCGACACTCCGGCGCTCCTGACCTGGCCTATGCTGAACTGTGAAGCTGTACTGTCACACAAGAGGCCCTGCGGCCCTCTTGTGGCACCCGCAGAAACCGTACACCCGCTTCGCGTCTGTACGATTTCTGCGGGTCAGATAACGCCCATAATACCCCCTGCTGCTATTTGGCCTCTCTGCTTCTCCCTTCCGTTCCATTCCCTTCCGGCGGCTTTGCCGCCCATCTCCAAGGGAGGGGGCGGGGGAAAGGATAGGAAAGGAATAGGTAATCGATAGATCTTTAATTGATTTTTCTGTATTTACTTTATATCTTTATTTTATTGTGTCGGATTTGCCTACATAGGATTTTCCGATATTGGATTTCCCGACGCAGGTTAATCCAATGCCGGTAAAGCAGACACCGATTGCGGCTGTTCGTAGATGGTGTACTCTGCTCCCCGCAGCCGTCCCCGGCTGTCCCGTTCCCTCACCCGCACAATATATCCGGCCAGCTCCAGCTCGTGGACGGCCTGACGGATGGCGTCGATCTGCTCCCGGTTGATGTAGGCCAGCCCTTGCAGGGTGTAGTCCCATTCTTCCGGGAGTGACAACATTTGCGATAGGAGGCCCTTGGCTTTCAGGGACAGGGACTTGTCACGCAGATGGTAGTGTGCCATGACGGTGTAATCTGTGGTTTTCTTGACATGAAATACTGGCATTTCATTCAAATTTCCTTTCTTGATAATTCATAATATGGGTTGACAGAAACCTCACTTTCTGCTATACTATTAGTACGACAGGAGGTGAGCAATTTGAGCGATATAGGCAAAAGAATGAGAACGCTCCGGGAGGGCATCGGGTTATCCCAAGCCAAGTTCGGAAAAATCGCTGGCATCCCCCAGGCTACCATCAATCGATACGAAACAGGCTACTCCGCCGCTCCCATCAAAGTGCTGATCTGGTATGCGGATTACTTCGATGTGTCGATGGATTATATCTGCTGCCGCACTGAAAAACCCCAGGGCAAGCTGAACGAGTACAAGCCAAAAATTCTGGAAGAAGATAAGGACATGAGGCGGTTTGTGGAGATGTGCTTTGACCCCGCCTCACCTATGAATGACCGTTTGAAAAAGGCCATCGTCGAAATGCTGGAGGGGGCGAAAGAGTGAACATCGTGATTTACGCCCGCTATTCCAGCCACAGCCAGACAGAACAGTCCATCGAGGGCCAGCTTCAAACCTGCTACGAGTTCGCCAAGAACAACGGACATATCGTGATTGGCGAATATATCGACCGGGCGCAGAGCGGCACAACAGATAGTCGGGCCGAGTTCCAGCGCATGATTGCCGACAGCGACAAGCACATTTTTGAGGGCGTTCTTGTTTATCAGCTTGATCGCTTTGCCCGGAACCGCTATGACAGCGCCATCAACAAGGCCAAGCTGAAAAAGAACGGCGTCCGGGTGATCTCCGCAAGGGAAAATATCAGCGACGACGCCAGCGGTATTTTGGTGGAGGGCGTGTTGGAGAGCATGGCCGAGTATTATTCGGCGGAGCTGTCCCAAAAGATACGGCGGGGTATGGACATCAATGCTGAAAAGTGTTTGAGCAACGGGAGTAATCCGGGCCTTGGCTACTATGTGGACGAGGAACGCCGTTTTCATGTTGACCCGGATGGGGCCGCTGTTGTTCGGGAGATTTTCGAGATGTACGCCAGTGGAAAAACCGTCGCTGAAATCACGAAATATCTCAACTCGAAGCAGGTCAAGACCTCCCAGGGCAAGGAGTTCAACAAGAACAGTCTGCACCGGCTTTTGCGGAACAAGCGGTACATCGGCTATTACATCTACAAGGACACGGAAACACCGGGCGGGATGCCCCGCATCATTGAGGACGAGCTTTTTCAGCGGGTACAGCATATCCTTGACCGCAACAAAAAAGCTCCCGTCCGTTCCAGGGGGCGAGAGGAATATCTGCTGACGACGAAGCTGTTTTGCGGCTACTGCCGGGAGATGATGACCGGCTACGGTGGAACGGGAAAATCCGGGACGGCCTACCGCTACTACGCCTGCAAGAGCGCCAAGAAAAAGACCTGCCGGAAGAAAGTTGTCAACAAGCAGAAAATCGAGGACAGGGTTGTTTTGGAGTGCCGCAAGCTGTTGACAGACAGCAATATTGAGAAAATTGCCCTCGCGGTTGCTGCCGCTTGTGAGGCCGACTATGACAGCTCCGCCATTAAGCGCATTAAGGCGGCGATACAGGAGGCGGATGCCGCTATTGAAAACCTTTGGACAGCCTTGGAGCGTGGGCAGGCGGTGGATATGATTACCGAGCGCATTGAGAAGCGCAAACAGGAAAAGAACGAATTGCAGGGCCAGCTTGCCATTGAGATGGGAAAGCAAGTTACATTCACCGTTCCGCAAATCAAGGCGTTTCTCCATTTGCTGAAACGAGGGAATGTCAATGACGAGAACAACCGTCGGGGAATGGTGAATATCTTCCTGCGGGCAATCTACCTCTACGACGACAGAATGACGCTGATTCTCAACGGCGGAGACAGGCCGATCACCATTGACGATATTCTGCTGGACGAGATAGAGGAACACTTTGAGGTAGCGGTTTCAAGTCATGCGGAGTGTTCACCGTTGGTTGCGGCCGCTCCACCAACTTGCATTGACAAAAAAAATGCAGGCAAAAATCCCGTACTTGGGAGGAACTTCGTAAGGAAGTTCCTCCCAAAACTTTTGTGGAATCAGCCGAATGTGATTGAATTGCAGGAATTTTCAACATATCGGAGGACTATATCATGGAAATATCATTATTTGAGCTTATGGGCGGAACCTATCATCGAGAGGGGCATTCTTCGTAAAGAAGTTCAAACTAAAAATTCCAAAATGATAACCCTTTTCAGACGGCGTAGCCACAGCTACGCCGTCTTTTTACGCTGGTCTGCAAGATGCTCCTGGAACAGCTTCTCCATTTCGTCCGGCTCCGGCGCTGTCCACAAGCCGATGGTGTTGTAATGAATATCCACTCGCTGATACCGCTTGCCGTCTACCTTGTCAGGCTTGGATACCACAATTCTTTCAATAAATTCATGGACGATTTCAGGCGTCAGTTCCGTCAATCGGGTCACTTTCCTTGCCTGCTCAATGAAGTGCCGCAAAGCGGCGTCTTTGTCCGTAGTAGTCTCCAGCTCGGTTTCCAGTGCGGGAATAGTCTCTTTGAGCTGCTTCTGCTCATTCTCCAGGGATACCGAAAAGGTGGCGAATCGCCCCTCGGAAATCAGCCCCTTGGACATATCCTTGTAACTCTTTTGGATAAGCTGGTCGATCTCTAATACCCGTTGGTTGGCCTTGTCCAACTCCCGGCGTTTTGCGGTCAACGCCTTTTTCTCCTGTAAGCCAAACCGCTCCATCTGCTCCTGGGGAAACTTCTGTTCAAAGACCTGGACATACCACAAAAGCCTTTGCAACCCCTCCAGCACCAGCTTTTCAACAGTCGGCTCTTGAATGAAGTGTGCGGAACACTTATCCGAGTGCAGACGGTAGGTGGAGCAGCAGAAGTACGGACGCTTTCGGACGTCGCTTTTGAATGTGTTGTAGTATAATTTTTCTCCGCAGTCGGCACAGAACAACAATCCGGAGAACATACTGACAACGCCCCTTTTTGTGGGTCTGCGGCGGTGCTGGCGGAGATTCTGAACGAGGGCAAAGGTTTCCCGGTCAACGATGGCGGGGTGGGTGTTAGGAAACACTTTCCATTCTTCTTTTGAATGTTTATAGCGTTTCTTTTGCTTAAATGACTTGTTATAGGTTCGGAAATTTATGGTATCTCCAACGTATTCCTGCCTGTCCAAAATGATTGCCACTATCGCACAGCCCCAATCACAGGCCCGTTCGGTCTTTACACCGTAATTTCGGCCCTTTGCGCTCCCATACTCAGAAGGAGTCGGAATTTTATCCGCTTTTAATTGTTTTGCAATCTGCGTAGGGCCAAGACCACTGACACACATCTGGAAGATACGCCTGACCACCTCTGCCGCCGGTTCGTCGATCACCCACTTGTTTTTGTCCTCCGAGTCTTTTTTGTAGCCGTATGGGGGATTGGTGGTCAATGAGATTCCAACGTTTCCACGGCTTTGCATGACACGTCGTACTTTATCGCTCGTATTTTTTGCGTGCCATTCATTAAACAAATCCTACATGGGAACGATGTCGCTCACGCCATTAGCGGTGTCGATGTTGTCCATAATGGCGATGTACCGCACGTTCAGCCGGACAAAATCTTCTTCCAGAAGCTGCCCCACCACAAGACGGTTGCGCCCCAACCTGGAGTGGTCTTTCACAACGAGG
>CAJTEA010000011.1 GCA_910575265.1 Oscillospiraceae bacterium | reverse complement strand
GCTGTACCATTAGAGAAGGGACAAGTTTACATATGAGCGAAAAGGGAACTGTTTATTTCTTCACCGGCCTGGCCGGCGCGGGAAAGACGACTATCGGCGGATTGTTTTACCAGAAATTAAAGGAGCGAAAGCCGAATGTTTTTCTGGCGGACGGTGATCAGACAAGGAGCATTTTTGGCCGGTCTGGTTACTCAACGCAGGCGCGCCTGGACGCGGCGCGGCGGGGCTTCCGCCTGTGGCGCGAGCTGGCGGAGCAGGGAATCGACGTAGTGGTGTGCAGCATTGCCATGTACCGGGAAATTCAGCGGTGGAACCGGGAAAACATTGAAAACTATAAGGAAATTTACATCAAAGTGACCCGGGAGACCCTGTACCGCCGGGATCAGAAGCAGTTGTACTCCTCCGGCCGAAAGGAAGTGGTAGGCGTGGACCTGCCCTATGACGAGCCGCGGGACGCTGATGTGGTCGTACAGAACGACGGCCAAAAGACACCGGAGGAGATTGTCTCTCAGCTCAGGAGTACGTTTGAACTGTAAAAGGAGCGCGTTATGAACATCGCCTTGATTATCGCCGGCGGCAGCGGACAGCGGATGCGGCAGGAGATTCCCAAGCAGTTTTTAAATGTGAACGACAAACCGGTTATCATCTATACGCTGGAGGCGTTCCAGTCCCACCCGGATATTGATAAAATCGGGGTTGTTTGTTTAGACGGTTGGTATGATATTCTGCGAGCGTATGCCCGGCAGTATGGGATCGACAAGTTGGACTGGATCGTATCCGGCGGTGAAAACGGTCAGGCGTCCATCCGCAACGGCGTATTCGAAGCGGAGCGGCGGTACGCGGGGGACGACATCATCCTGGTCCATGACGCGATCCGCCCCATGGTGTCTCAGGAGATCATCTCAGACTGTATTGTGCAGTGCAAAAAGCACGGCTCCGCCATTGTGGTTACCCCCTGCAACACGGTTGTGCTGAAGCGCGCGACGGGCGAGAGCTCCAGAGAGGTGATTCCACGGGAACAGCTGGCCGTGACCCAGACGCCCCAGGCCTTTCCCATCAGGCGTCTGGCCAATGCCCACCGGAAGGCGCTGGAGCTGGGGATTACCAATTCCATCGCCAGCTGTACCCTGATGGCTGAGCTGGGTGAGGAGGTATTTTTCTCCATCGGCGCGGAAACCAATATCAAGTTGACCACACCGGATGATTTGAAGATATTTAAGGCGCTGCTGGCGCTCAGGGATGCCAACACCCGAATTTAGGCGGGAAAAGTGATGAGACTTGTTGAAAACAGACGGTATGCCGCCGCTCTTGACCGCGGACTGTCCGGCCTTGATTTGTCGCTCCTGCTGGGAAAGCGGATTCTGATTGCCGGCGCCGCCGGAATGCTGGGCAGCTGCGTGGTGGATCTGTTGCGCTGTTATGGACGGTGCCAGGTCATAGCTATGGGGAGGGATTCCTTATCGGCTGAAAAGCGGTTTGGCCCGGCTGATGACACCTTCTTTTTCTGCCGGCAGGATGTGTCAGAGCCGATAACAGGTGTCGCGGAGAATGTGGACTATGTGATCCACGCCGCCAGCAATGCTGACCCGGTTCATATGGCGGCGGACCCCGCCGGAACCCTGATAGCCAATGTGCAGGGAACAAAAAATCTGCTGGATTATGGTCTGTCCCATAAAATGAGGCGATTCCTGTTTGTATCCTCCGGGGAGGCGTACGGCCAGCCCAACGCCGGTATGGATGATTTCGTTGAGGATTACTGTGGTCCGTTGGACCTGTCCAGTCCCAGGAGCTGTTACCCTGAGGGAAAGCGGGCGGCGGAGGTGCTGTGCCAGAGCTACATCAGCCAGTTTGGGGCAGACGGAGTGATCGCGCGGCCCTGCCACCTGTTTGGGCCGACCATGACCCGGAAGGACAGCAGGGCTGTTTCTGAGTTTTTGTGGAGCGCGGTGGACGGGCGGGATATTGTGATGAAGAGCACAGGCCTGATGGAGCGCTCCCACTGTTACATTGTGGATGCCGCTCGAGCGCTGCTGGCTGTTCTGCTGGGCGGGGAGTGCGGCGCCGCATACAACATCGCGGACAGGCGGTATCAGATGCGGATCTGTGATTTTGCCCGGCAGGCTGCCCAGGCGGGCGGCTGTCAGGTGATTTATAAGGCGCCCAGTGGGCTGGAGCGGACAGGATATTCCAAAGTCAGCCGGGCGGTGCTGGACGCTTCCCGCTTGGAGATGCTGGGCTGGCGCCCGCGGGTACAGGACGCGATTGTGGAAACGGTTGAAATTCTTCGGGAAAGTAGGAGAGGTGAACGGTAGTGCGGTATATTGTTGATTTACATACCCACAGTACAGCCTCTGACGGGCAGTATACCCCGACACAGCTTGTTCAGCGAGCGGTGGTTCGGGGAATTGCCGTTTTGGCTTTAACCGACCACGATACCACCGAGGGGGTTGAGGAAGCGGCCAAGGCTGGAGCGGGCTGTGGGATTCGGATAATACCCGGAGTGGAATTGAGCGCCAGAGAACACAAAAATTTTCATATTTTAGGCTACAACTATGATCCGTCCAGTCCTGCCCTGAGTCAATTGTGTGAGCGGCAGCGTACAAACCGGATCAAACGTGAGGAAATGATTCTCGACTATTTGAGGACAAAAGATATGGAGCTGTCGCGGGACGAGGTGGAGCGGCTCGCCAATGGCGCCGTGATCGGCCGGCCGCATTTTGCGCAGGCTCTTGCGCGCCGGGGTTATGTACAGACGACCCGTGAGGCCTTTCAACAGTATCTTGATACCGCGGAATTTTGGGAAAAGGTTCCGCGGCTGGAATCGGATGTGAGGGGCTGTATAGACGCGGTCAAGGCGTCCGGCGGAAAAGTGTCACTGGCGCACCCGTATCAGATGAAGCTTTCCGATGAGGAGCTGGACGGGCTTGTGAGACAATTAGCGGCCTGGGGACTGGATGCCATCGAGTGTTTTTATCCGAAATACACACCAGAGCAGCGGGCATTTTATCTGCGTCTGGCAGAAAAATATGACCTCCACATAACAGGAGGCAGCGATTTTCATGGAGAACAGGTAAAGCCGGATATCGAGCTTTCCGCGTGGGATCTGGAGCTCTCCTGGCTGTTGGGGAGATAAGTGTGGAATCATGGGGCCGAGGTGACAGGTTATGACAAAATTACTGGAAATTTTGAACCGCTATAGGGGCAGAAAAATCGCTGTTTATGGCTTGAGCCTGGAAACGGAGAACATTTTGCCGCGGGTAGACAGTATATGTGATGTTGTCGGTCTGCTGGCCAGCTATCGGGAGGATGGAGAAATATATGGGAAGAGGATTATTCCATTTTCCGAGGCGGTCAAACAACATGTGGCACTGATCCTTGTGGTAGCCCGTCCCGGGTCCTGTAGGACGATCGCGAAAAAAATCGGCGCGGATTGTGTGGAGCATCAAATTGACTTGGTGGATATCCGGGGGAAAAATCTTTGTGAGAGTCAGGAAGCGGTGTACAGCCTTGGAGATATGAGCGGCATGACAAGGCAAGAGCTCGCGGACCTGTTTGGACGGTACGCGGTGATCAGCTTTGACCTGTTTGACACGTTGATTATGCGGTATACGCTGTTTCCAACTGACGTATTGGAGATTGTGGCGAAAAAACTTGAAAAGAGAGGAATTGTAATTTCCGATTTCAGCGCGAAAAGACAAACCTGCGAGCGGCAGCTGTCACGTACAGGGTCGCCCGCGCTGGAAACGATATACGCTTCTATGCTCAATCAGTATGGCATTGAGAATATCAGCGCGAAAGAACTGGCTGAGCTGGAATGGGAAACGGATTATGACCTGGTCCTTCCCCGCCAGGAGCTTTGTGATTTGGTATCGGAATGCTCCGCCCATTACAGTGGTGAAATTTATATTACCTCTGATACATGGTATTCGAAAGAACAACTGAAAAAGATGCTGGCAAAGTGCGGCATTTCTTTTTATACCGATATTCTTGCTTCCTGCGAGTTTGATACCGGAAAAAAACAAAACCTTTTTTCTGAATTGAAGCGCAGGGCTGGTGGTCGGAAGTGCGTGCATATAGGGGACAATGCGGCGGCGGATATAGAAAGCGCCATAAGAAACGGAATTTCAGCCTGTAAGATACACAGCGCGGAGGAGTTTTTGGAGCGGACCGCGTATTTTGGTATGGAAGGCTATTTGACGCGGCTATCATGCAGGATTAAAATCGGTCTGTTCGCCGCGAAATTATGGAATAGCCCCTTTCAGTTTGAGTCTGAGAACAGGACAATCGAAGTGAACCGTGCGTATGAAATAGGATATCTGGCTTTCGGCCCAATGATCGCGGATTTTGTAATATGGTTTCAGGAGCAAGTGAAATCTGAGGGGTGGAACAATATCTGGTTTTGTGCCAGAGACGGTTATCTGCTGAAGAAAATGTACGATACCCTGGTGGGAAATGAAAACTCTACCTATTTTTTGACTTCACGCACCGCCGCGATCCGGGCAGGGGTGCGGGGTGAGCAGGATCTCTATCTGCATTATAGCGGAGAGCTGGGGCGGCAGCTGTGGATGCAGTTTGGAATTCAGATGGATGCCAGCCAGACGAAAAACAAATCATTACAGGACTTTAAACGTGAAATATTAGAACGAGGAGCAGTTTGCCGGAGGAATTACCTCCAATATATCGGCTCCTTAAATATACAGGCCGGTGATATTGCCTTTTTCGACTTTGTTTCCAAGGGCACCAGTCAGATGTTTTTGACACAGCTCGTAGAAAATCATCTGAAGGGAATTTACTTCTTTCAAGTCAGGACCGGTGTTCCGAGGTTTGAGGATCTGGATATCATATCGTTTTATAGTGACGGAGAGAATGAAAAAAGTGTTTTGCTGGAGGATTTTTTCGTATTGGAGCCAATTTTAACGTCTCCGGATCCGTCCGTTTTGGAATTTGACCAGAATGGCCAACCGGTTTATGAGGTTGAAACCAGGGACGAAAAGGAGCGCCTTTGTATTCAGAGGGTTCAGGACGGAGTTTTTGATTATTTTAAAACTCTTTTAGACATACAGAATGGACTTGGACATCAGATCGACAAACAACTGGATGAGGTATTTCTGTCGTTGATTCATAAGCTGAAAATTACAGATGAGACGTTTTTAGGATTAAAAAATGATAACGCGCTGATGAACCGGTCAACAACGATTGGTGATCTGCTGTAACTCATTGGTGAAAGGGAGATAAGCTTTATGAGAGCCGAAGAGTGGTTTCCCGCGTTTGAGAGGAATAATATTCCGATTGTATTGGCTTCCAGCAATTATTATGCGCCATATGCGGGAGTGGTGATCCGGTCATTGATTGACCATGCAAGTGATGAGAATAACTATGACATTATTATCATAGAGCGGGATATTTCAAACCCAAATAAGCGGATTTTACTTCAAATGGCGGCGCGGCGTAAGAATATTTCCCTTAGATTCTATAACCCGGGCGGCTTTCTGGCGCGGGTTGATGTGTCCTCCCTGGGGACAGAGAAGTTTCCTCTTGAGCTTTACTACAGAGTTTTGGCCCCGTATATGCTCGGGTGCTATGAAAGACTGCTCACGGTAGACGCGGATATGCTTGTGAAGCGGGATATCGCGCGGCTGTTTTGGACGGACCTGGAGGGGGCGTGTATTGGCGCTGTACCGGATATTTTCTGGCAGGGCTTTTATGAGGTGAATTACGTATTTGCGGTCAATAACATGTCAGCGCGTGAGTACTGCGAACAGGTGTTAGGCATAAGAGATCCCATGAACTATGTGAGTACGGGACTGGTACTGTATGATTGCGATAAATACAGGAGCGAACTGGATTGGCAAACGGTTATTTCTGTCGCGAAAAGCAAGCCCTTCATGTGGCTGGATCAATGCGAGCTGAATGTTCTTCTGGAAGGAAAAATAAAATTTCTGGATCCACTGTGGAATATTGAGATTCCGACGAACGCCCGGTCACAGTACGCGGTCGATTCCGCGCCAATCAGAAGCAGGCAGGCCTATGCCAACGCTCTGGAGCGGCCCGGTTTACTGCATTGGGCCGGAATCCCAAAGCCCTGGGTGTGCCCGGATGTGCAATATGGTGAGGAATGGTGGGAAACCGCTATGCGGACGCCGTTTACCGGGCACATTATCGCGAGAATGTTTGACGCGCTGCAGACCAGACGAGAGTACTATCGAAATAAATATGGAAAAGAAGTGGCGGTTTGGAATCCGGTTCCTGATGTGACCCGGGAGATGTAAGCTCAGAGGGGAGTATAACATGAAAGTAGTGATTTTGGCTGGCGGGTTTGGAACACGAATTTCTGAGGAGTCGCAGTTTAAGCCGAAGCCGATGGTTGAAATAGGCGGGATGCCGATCCTGTGGCACATTATGAAGCTTTATTCAGCCTATGGTTTTCAGGATTTTGTGATCTGTGCCGGCTATAAGCAGCATGTTATCAAGAAGTTTTTCTCCGATTACTTTCTTCATACCTCTGATATTACCTATGATTTTACCCGCGGAAACAATGAGATGACCATACACCGCAGCGTCACAGAGCCCTGGAAGGTAACTGTGGTGGACACTGGATTAAGCACCCAGACCGGCGGCCGGGTCAAACGGGTGAGAGACTACATAGGGAACGACACATTTTTGCTGACCTATGGAGACGGTGTTTCTAACCTGGACATTCCAGAGCTGCTGAGCTTTCACCGATCCCATGGAAAACTTGTCACAGTATCCGCCTATCAGGCGAGCCAGCGGTTTGGGGTACTGGATATTGACAAAACCGGGAGAATCAATGAATTTTGGGAGAAACCCCAGGGCGACGATTCTTTTATCAATATCGGGTTTATGGCCTGTCAGCCGGAGTTTGTTGATTATATCGAGGGTGACGACACTGTGCTGGAAAAGGGCCCCTTACAGACAGCCGCACGGCAAGGACAGCTGATGGCCTACCGGCATACGGGCTTCTGGCAATGTATGGATACCGTTCGGGAAAAGGAAGCCTTGGAGAGTATGTGGGTGTCGGGAGAGGCGCCCTGGAGAGTCTGGAGCGACTGATATGGTAGATTTACGGTTTTTCAGGGGAAAACGTGTTCTGATTACAGGCCATACAGGGTTCAAAGGGGCCTGGATGTGTCAGATATTGAAGGACGCGGGCGCGGTCGTAACAGGATATGCTTTGGCCCCCCCTACCGACCCGAGCTTGTTTTCGATCGGTGATATAGGAGCGGGAATTACCGGTGTTACCGGTGATGTGCGTCATTTGAGGCGGCTTTCCCAGGTGTTTTATGAGGCCCAGCCGGAAATTGTCCTGCACATGGCCGCGCAGCCCATTGTCCGGACCGGATATGAACAGCCTGTTTATACTTACGAAACCAATGTTATGGGTACGGTCAACATTTTAGAGTGCGTACGTACTGCGCGGGTCCCAGTGAAATCAGTAGTAATTGTTACCACAGACAAGGTCTATCAGAATAGGGAATGGATTTGGGGCTACCGCGAAGACGAGCCGTTGGAGGGGTATGATCCTTACTCCAACTCAAAATCCTGCGCGGAACTGGTCACCCATTGTTATCGGAACAGTTTTTTCTTAGATGGCGGCGTTCCCATTTCCACCGTTCGGGCTGGTAACGTGATTGGCGGCGGAGATTTTGCTCCGAACCGGATTATTCCGGATTGCTTACGGGCCGCTGAGAGGAATGAGATAATCCAGATTCGAAATCCCGATTCTGTCAGGCCCTATCAGCATGTGCTTGAGCCTGTGATGGCTTATCTGCTGTTGGCGCGGAAGCAATATGAAACGCCTCAGTTCGCGGGATGGTACAACGTGGGACCGGATGAGAGGGACTGTGTTTCGACTGGCGAACTGGTTGATTTATTCTGCCGGGTGTGGGGCGGGCAAATGATCTGGAAATCCTGCCAAAGCGATGGACCTCATGAGGACCACTACTTAAAGCTGGACTGCGCGAAGATCAAAACGGCGCTTGGCTGGACGCCCCGCTGGCATATTCAGAAGGCGGTGGAAAAAACAGTGGAGTGGAGTCGCGCATGGTTGGCGGGAGAAGATGTTGTCCAGGTTATGCGCCGGCAAATTTCAGAATATCTGGAGGAATAGCGGGTGAAGACGGCAATTGTTACCGGATGCAACGGATTTATCGGAAGCGCGGTTGTGCGGGAGCTGCTGGAAAACGGTTATTCGATTTGGGCGGTTGGACATAACAGTCATTTTTCCAATTTATCGGAGGATTCCCGAATTCAAAGGGTCTCCTGCGATCTGAAAGACATTGCTTCCCTTCCAACCATGATCCCGGCTGGAGAGTATTCAGCGTTTTATCATTTTGCCTGGGAGGGCTCCGCCGGTCCCCGGCGCGGGGACACGAAGCTCCAGTTGGATAATGTCCAGTGGACAGTAAATGCGTTGCGGGCGGCGAAGGAACTGGGATGCCGGCGCTTTTTTGGAGCGGGAAGTATTGTAGAGCAGGAAACCATAGCGGCGGTATACACACAGGGAAACCGACCGGGAACAGGCTATGTCTATGGCGGCGCCAAGTGTACGGCGCATGCCATGTGTATGTGCGTGGCGGCGGAAATTGGTATCGAACTGGTTTGGGGAAAAATAACAAACGCCTATGGCGCGGGTGAGTACAGCCCAAGATTGGTAAACAGTGTAATCCGGAAATGTTTGCGGGGCGAAACACCGCGGTTTACGTCCGGATCACAAAATTATGATTTTGTGTACATTGATGATGTGGCCCGGGCTATTCGTCTGATTGGCGAAAACGGCAGAGCGTTTCATGAATATTTGATCGGCAGCTCAAACGCGCGTCCACTGAAGAGCTTTTTAATGGAGATGCGGGAAGCCATCGCGCCGGATATGGAGTTTCAATTCGGAAGTGTTCCGTTTACTGGGGTTGATCTTCCTATATCCGCGTTTGATTGTGAGCAAACGCAAAATGATACCGGATTCCGGGCAAACATCAGCTTTGCGGAGGGTTGTCAAAAAACCCTGGCATGGTGGAGAGAAATTGAGGGTCGTACATGATTCAAAAATATGAATTCAGAGCTGCCGATATATCAGGCCTGCTTGAAATAACTGTTTTTAACGCGGCGGACAACCGCGGCTGTCTGACGAAGGATTACTCAAAAAAAGTGTTTGAAGAACATGGAATATACTATGATCTGGCGGAAGTATTTTACACGACCAGCCGAAAAGGCGTGATTCGAGCACTGCACTTTCAGCGGGTTAAACAGCAGCCCAAGCTGGTGCGCTGTATTATGGGACATGTTTGGGATGTTGTGGTTGATTTGAGAAAAGACAGTCCCACCTTTAAAATGTGGCGGTCCTTTGATTTAACAGGGACCAATGATAAAGAACTGCTGATTCCGGCCGGCTGTGCCCACGGATATCTTGTCCTGGAGGATTCGGTCGTATCCTATAAATGCGCGGAGGCGTTTTATGGCGAATACGATGACGGAATTGTGTGGAATGATCCTGAGCTTGGAGTGGCGTGGCCCCTGGAACTGGTGGGGGGAGAGGATCAAGTCATCTTATCGGAAAAGGACAGAAATTTGCAGACGTTTGCTCAATTCATAAATCGTGAGGGAGGATTTTGAAGATGGATGCACAGGTGGAACATGCGATCCAGGCGGGAAAAAGGGCACTGATCGCGGAGAACGGAAATTATTGGAAAAACCATCAATGCGAGGTGTCCCATCCAGATCGATGGCTCTATATTTATCACGGTTTGTCCTCAAATTTTGAATACGCCGTACATGAGGATATTATCGCGTTGGGCGTTCAGGAAAAAGAGCGTCTTCCGATTGCGGTTGTCACCTATGGACATGGGGATGAACAGCTGGATGACCTGGACGCCTCGTTTGGACTGAACGAAATCCGGCATCTGCTTTACAGCAAATTCAAAGACGCGGAATCCGAACAAAAAACGCTCGCGGAGGCGAAGCGTCTGGCCGCGCTCGTTTACGGAAAGAAGGATGAGTTTCTTCAGCTGACCTATCGGGGAATCAAGTGCGGAGACGCTGTTTACGATGAAATTTTAAAGAAATACGCGGGAGAGGCGTTTGACTGTTTTGATATCAGCGAGGAGCAGTTTTGCAAGCACATTAAAAACGCGCTGTCTGTCATTGATAAAGCGTATGAAATGCTGCGGGATAAGCCGCCAGCCTATATTGTAACCTCAGAACCGATTAACACGAAGGGGTTATTCGTGAGCGTAGCATATAGTATGGGGGCGAAGATTTTAATTGCCGCAAATGATTCCCCGGATATTACCATGCAGGTTTTGCCCGGAAGAAAGCTGGTATTGGAAAATATGCCTTCTGTTTGTCTTCGCCGAAAGGTTGAGGAATATTTGAAGCGGGAGACATTGCGCCCCCTTGAGCATGACGACCTGTTCGTATACAGCGGAAAGCGGCTGGAAAAAGACGCTCTGCTCCAACAGCTGGGTATTGCAAACGGAAAAAAGAATGTTTTTATTTTGCCACACATAATAAATGATTCCTCCAGAGGGGTTCGCCACTATTGCTATTATGATTATAACGAGTGGTTTTTGGATACGTTAAGAATTGCGAGCGAGGTGCCGGATGTCAATTGGATCGTGAAAGATCATCCGTTGTCTTCCATTGGGAAACAGGAGCATTACATAAAGCAAATGTTTGAGAAGTATAAAACCGAAAATATGTTTTGGTGCGACCGAAGTATTGGCGGCATATGGGTAAAAGAAATTGCTGATTGTATTGTTACCTGCGTGGGAGAAGCCGCAATGGAGTATTGGGCATATGGGATACCAACGATTACCGCGGCTGACGCGTATTTTTCAGGGTGGGGGATTTCCTACAATATGAAGTCTGTAGAAGAGTATGAGGAGACGCTCAGCAATGTAAAGAATCTGGAAAAACCGGCGGAACAGTCCGTACAACACGCAAGAAAATGTTTGTTGGCGCTGAAACAAATCGCGACTAACTCCGCGCAGGATGAACTGACCCGCGTATTTTTGGATGCCCGGAACATGCAGATAGAGGGCTATAAGGCAGGAGAGCGTGATTTGCAGCTTCCCATGTTCTGCGAACAATATGTTGAATTTTTAAAGAGCAATTCTGTGGAACGCGGCGCTATGTACCAGTTGCGAAATGTTTATGATGTCTAAAAGAGATAACCAAATCAAGGATAATATTGAGTTGTTTTACCAGCCAGAGCTCTTTTGCAAGACATTTGACCAACTAGAAAAGGATGAATGACAGTGTTAAACGATAAGGTGATTTTGATTACCGGAGGGACAGGTTCTTTTGGCAACCATTTTGTGGACTATGCTCTGTCCCATTACAAGCCTAAAAAAATCATTATCTACTCGCGTGATGAGTTTAAACAGTTTCAAATGCGCAACCGTCTGTCCGCGTATGATTCCACCATGCGATATTTCATCGGGGATGTGAGGGATCAGGACCGGCTGCGGCGGGCTCTGGATGGGGTGGATTATGTCATTCACGCCGCGGCGCTGAAGCAGGTGCCGGCCTGTGAGTATAACCCCAATGAGGCGATCAAGACAAACATTCACGGAGCGATGAACGTGATTGAGGCCGCACTGGATACCGGAGTCAAGCGTGTGGTGGCTCTGTCCACGGATAAGGCGGTTAATCCGGTCAATTTATACGGCGGCACCAAGATGGTGTCAGACAAGCTGTTTATCGCCGCGAACGCCTATTCCGGTTCCAAGGACACAAAGTTCGCGATTGTCCGCTATGGAAATGTGGCTGGCAGCCGGGGGTCAGTTATTCCCTTTTTCCGGGGACTTGTCCAAGCGGGAAAGACGGAGCTTCCGGTGACGGATTTTGAGATGACGCGGTTTTGGATTACGCTGGAACAGGGCGTTCAGCTTGTCATCAAGGCCCTGACAGAGTCCAGGGGAGGCGAGACATTTATCGCGAAAATCCCTTCGTTTAAAATTACAGACCTGGCCCAGGCGATTCTTCCCGGCTGCGCCATGAGGGAGGTTGGCATCCGGGAGGGGGAAAAGCTGCATGAGGTTATGATCACAAAGGAGGACGCGCCGTATACATATGAGTATAATAAGCATTATATTGTGTACCCGCATATGTCCTGGTGGGTAGAAGACAAAATAATATCCGGAGGCATAAAGGTCGCGCCCAGATTTGAATATTCCTCTGGCGGCAATACCCAGTGGCTTTCGGTGGAGGAGCTTCAAGCGCTGCTCCCCAAAGTCGCGGAGCATTGAGGGAAGAGGAAGCATTATGGAAAAACTGGCTCTATTTGGGGGAACTCCAGTACGTAAAGCGCCTATTTTTTATGGCCATCAGTATATTGATGACGCGGATATCGCGGCGGTGGAACAAGTGCTTCGCGGTGACTATCTCACAACAGGCCCGTGGGTGGATCATCTGGAGCAAAAGCTTTGTGAGCTGACCGGCGCGCGCCACGCCGTCGCGGTTTCGAATGGGACTGCCGCGCTGCACGCCGCCTGTTACGCCGCGGGGATCGGCCCAGGTGACGAGGTGATTACAACTCCCATGACGTTTGCCGCGTCGGCGAACTGTGTGCTCTACTGCGGCGGAATACCGGTATTTGCGGACATTGATCCGGATACCTATAATATCTCGCCTCAAAGCATACGGGAAAAGATTACAGGCAGGACCAAAGCGGTAATCGCGGTTGATTTTACCGGCCAACCCGCTCAGCTGGATGAAATACGCTCGATTTGTTTGGAGCGTAATTTGATTCTGATTGAAGACGCGGCGCACTCGATTGGCAGCAGGCTCTCAGGCCGGCCTGTGGGAAGTATAGCGGATATGACAACCTTCAGCTTTCACCCGGTCAAGACGGTAACAGGCGGCGAGGGCGGAGCGATTTTGACAAACGATCATTCCTTTTATGAACAGATGAAGCTGTTTCGTACGCACTGTATTACCCGCGACAAGGCGTGGATGGAACATGGCCAGGCTGGCCCTTGGTACTATGAGCAGGTCGATTTGGGGTTCAACTATCGCCTGACAGATTTTCAGGCGGCGTTGGTATCCAGCCAGCTGGACAAATTGGACCGGTTCGCGGCCCGCAGAAAGGAGATTGTCTGTCAGTACAATGAGGCCTTTTCCAAGGAGGCAGGACTGATTGTACAAAAAGAACTTCCGCGGGCTGATACTGTATGGCATCTTTACATACTGCAATTTGAGCCGGAACGTCTGAAAGCGTCGCGAAAAGAGATTTTCGATGCGCTTGCCGCTGAAAATGTAGTTCCAAATGTACATTATATTCCGGTGTACTATCATCCTTATTATCAGAAACTGGGTTATAAGAAAGGGCTTTGCCCCGCCGCGGAGCAGCTGTATGAGCGTATTTTAAGCTTACCGCTTTATTACGGAATGAGTGATGGAGACGTAAAGAGCGTGATTCAGGCCGTAAGGAAAGTCGTTGCCCATTTCAAAGGGGGAGAAGATAAATAAGGTATCTTAAAGAACGGGAAGGAGGAATTTCAATGGAGCTGTGTCTTGGCACAGTACAGTTCGGAATGGACTACGGAGTCCGGGGCAAAAAGAAGCCGGACCTGGATGAGTCGTTGTCGATTATGGACTACGCGGCGCGGAATGGAATCTACAGCTTTGATACTGCCCATGCGTATGGCACGGCGGAGGAGCTAACAGGGATTTTTTTGCGGCGTCATATGACCGAGCGGGATAAGCTGTTTATCACCTCAAAGCTGATGCCGAACATTCTGGAGGACACGCCGGAAGAGAAGTATTATGTGACCATCAAGCAAAATTTACAAAGCTCCTTACGCCGGCTCCATACAGATTATTTGGATGGATACTATTTTCATACCCCGGCCTATGTTTTTCAGGAGGCCGCGGTTAGCGCGTTGTCCCAGTTGAAAAAAGAGGGATATATACGAAATACAGGCGTATCGGTATACGAGATCGCGGAGGCGGAGGCCGGAATTACAGATGAACGTATTGATTTGATTCAGGCGCCCTTCAGCATTTTTGACCAGAGAATGCTACGCGCCGACGTATTTTCTCACGCCAGTAAAACAAAAACGAAGGTTCATACCAGAAGCGCGTTTATTCAGGGACTGATTTTTATGCGGCCGGAAGAGGTTCCGCCGTATTTGCGAAAAGCGGCTCCACTTTTGCGGAAGGTGGAAGAAATTACAGAGAAATATCACATATCGAGGGCAGAGTTGGCGATTGGTTTCTTGAAGAAACAGACTTCAATTGATCGGCTTGTATTTGGCGTTCACGATTTAACGCAGCTGAAAGAAAATATTTCTGTTTTTCACACGGCTGGTCAACCGGATGCCATTGAAGTGGCCGAAGAGCTGTTTCAAAATTTAGACGCTGAAATTGTAATGCCAAGTTTATGGAAAAAGAGGAGATAACAGTAATATGGATGCGAAAGAACTGTTTTTGCGGAGTGAAGGAGACGCTCACTTTAGAAGAAATTTTAACCCCAATAGGGTCTCCTGCGCAAAAGGAACCCAGTTCCTTTCAGGATTCTTGGATAAGAATCCTGAACTCCTTCAAGAATCGGAGAAAAAATCTGTGCTGGAGATTGGGTGTGATTACGGATTCAATCTGATGTACTTGAATCAAAAATTTGGGCTGAAGTGTTATGGAGTGGAGCCTTCGATGGAGGCAGTCGAATTTGGAAGAAAGAATCTGTTATCAAAGAAGATCACGGCGGTGGAGCTGGTTCAGGGCACTTCAGATTACCTGCCTTTTGAATAGAACAGCATGGATTTTGTCATACTGGGATTCTTTATGTACTGTGTGGACCGCAGTTATCTTTTAAAGACAGCCGCAGAAGCAGATCGTGTTTTAAAGCGGGGCGGTTTTTTGGTAATGGAAGATTTTGATGTGCCAATCTCTTGTAAAAGGGGCTTATAAGCATAATCCAAACATATATACCTATAAATCTGATTACACAAAGCTGTTTGCAGGTGACCCCAGTTATACGCTAATTGAAAAAACGACCTATTCCGGTGCGTCCATGTCTTTTGACCCAACGATTCAGGAGCGGGTATCCAGCAGCATTTTATACAAAGAGCACATAGAAGATGTGTATCAGCTTATCAAAGAAGGGTAACTATGAAATATCTTGTATTGATTCAGGCGAGATGCGGTTCCAGGCGTCTGCCGTCCAAGGTTTTGAAGGACCTGGCAGGCAGGACCGTGCTGGAACGGGTTGTGGAACGGGTACGGAGGAGCCGCGAAATTGACGATATTGTTGTGGTAACGTCGGTGGATAAAAACAATCTGCCTTTAATTGAGCTGTGCGCCCAAACAGACACGCGGATTTTTGTGGGTTCTGAGGAGGACGTGTTAGACCGATACTACCAGTGCGCCCGTCTGTTTCAGCCGGAATACGTGATCCGAATTACAGCGGACTGTCCGGTAATTGACTGGCGTTATATTGATTTGGCCATTGAACAGTTAAAACCTGAAACGGACTACATGTCTGAATTGACCGAAACCTTCCCGGATGGGTTAGATATTGAGATTGTAAAATTCTCGGCGCTGAAAAAAATCTGGAAGAAGGCCAGAATGGCCTCTGAAAGGGAACATGTTACATATTATATACGGACCCATAGGGAAGAATTTCAGTTACAGGATTTTGTTTGTCCAATTCCTGATATATCAGACCAGCGCTGGACGATTGATGAGGAAGAGGATTATACCCTGATCCGGCGGCTTTATGAGCATTTTGCGTCGTTGGGAAAAGAAGACTTTGTAACAGAGGATATTTTGGCCTATTTGGAGGAAAAGCCGGAATTACGGCAAATCAATCAGAAATATGAGCGTAATGAGGGCATGCAAATATCGCTTCGGAACGATCGAATCGTAGAAGTGGTTGAATAGGGGGGATTATGATGAATACAGGCTGGCGATTATACGAGGAGGCAAAAACCAGAATACCAGGTGGAACCCAGTTGCTGAGCAAAAGACCGGAAATGTGGGCGCCCCAGAGCTGGCCCTGCTATTACTCCTCCGCGAAGGGCTGCGAGGTATGGGATCTGGACCGGAAGCACTACTATGATTTCAGTATAATGGGGGTTGGAGCGAACGTACTGGGCTATGCCTTTGACCCGGTAGACGCCGCGGCGAAGGACGCGATTGATAAATCGGGTATGTGTACCCTGAACGCGCCCGAGGAAGTGG
Source organism: Oscillospiraceae bacterium (assembly GCA_910575265.1). Classification (GTDB taxonomy): domain Bacteria; phylum Bacillota; class Clostridia; order Oscillospirales; family Oscillospiraceae; genus Lawsonibacter. The sequence continues at coordinate 101,373 of CAJTEA010000011.1, read as the reverse complement.
AACTGGCCCGTGAGTTGATTGACCTGCATCCATGGGCGGATATGGTGCGCTATTCGAAAACCGGTGGTGAGGCAATGGCGATTGCCGTCCGTATCGCAAGAGCCGCCGCGAAAAAAGACATTGTTCTGGTGTGTGGCTATCATGGCTGGACGGATTGGTATCTGGCCGCTAATCTGGTAAAAGGGGATCCTCTGGCCCAGGTCCACTTAAAGGGTCTGGAACCGGCCGGTGTTCCTCAGGGGCTGGCGGGAAGCAATCGGATTTTCCGCTATAACGATTTTGCGGAGTTCGAGGCGCTGATACGGGAATATGAGGGACAAATCGCCGCTGTTGTAATGGAACCAATTCGAAATGACGACCCGGAGGACGGATTTTTGCGAAAAATCCGGGATGTCACACAGCGGCGTGGGATCGCACTCATTTTTGATGAGGTTTCCGCCGGGTTCCGTTTGTGCGCGGGGGGCAGTCATCTCCGGCTTGGCGTGACTCCGGATATCGCGGTGTTCGCGAAGGCCATGACAAACGGCTATCCGCTTTCCGCGGTGATTGGAAAGGGCGAGGTTATGTCCGCCGCCCAGGATTCCTTTATCAGCAGTACCTATTGGACCGAACGGGTCGCGCTGGCGGCCACATTGGCGGCGGTCCGATATTTCAGGGAGAATCGTGTGGCGGAAACGCTGGTCAGCACAGGACGTACTGTGAAAGCGCTGTGGCGGAAGAATGCGGATCAGAATCATCTTCACATCCACATTGGTGGTATTGACCCAATGTGTCATTTCGCGATTGATGATGTGGATCCATTGGCGGTTAAAACGTATTTTACACAGGAAATGTTGAAACTTGGCTTTTTAGCTGGAACTGGCTTTTATGCTTCGATCGCGCATACAGAAAAAAAAATAAAAGCCTATGACGAAGCATGCGGTGTTGTTTTTCAGAAGATCGCAAATCTGATGAGAGAAAACCGGGATATACTGAGTTGTTTAGATGGGGACATCTGTCACAGTGGATTTGAACGCTTGAATTGAGGTGCGGACCGATGGCATGGAATTCTGTATTAGTGGATGGATATACCTTTGTCATTGCGGAAATTGGCTCAAATCACAATCAGGATTTAAGCTGTGCTTTGGATTTGATTGACGCGGCGGCTGAGAGCGGGGCACAGGCGGTTAAATTTCAGTCTATCCGGCCGGACCGACTGGTTCATCCTCAACAGATTACGCGGGATGATCAGGCGTTGTTTGAACAAATAAAGCTGAACGAGGAATGGTACGCGCCGCTGTTCGCGAGGGCTGCGCAAAAAAATGTACTTTGCTTCAGCGCGCCTACTTATCTTGAGGCGGTACAGCTTTTGGCGGACCGCGGGGCGCGGCTGATGAAGGTTGCGTCGCCGCAGACCTATGGCTTTCCCCAGATCATCGACGCGGTCGCGCGGACAGAACTGCCTGTCATTATGTCAACTGGATACTGTGAGATCCCGGAAATCAGCCGGGCAGTAGACCGCTTCACAGCCGAAGGGAGCAAAGATAACCTGTTGCTGCTGCATTGTGTTTCCAACTATCCGACTGCCCCGCGAGACGCGAATCTGCGCTTCATGGATACGCTCCGGGAGAGATTCCGTCTGCCTGTCGGCGTATCAGACCATACCTTGGGGTGGGCTGTCGCGGTCGCGGCTGTGGCTCGGGGAGCCAGTGTGATTGAAAAGCATATTACATTCTCCCGCGAACAGTCCGGGCCGGACCACCATTTCGCGCTGGAAATACCGGAGTTCAAAGAGATGATTTCACAAATCCGGGAGGTTGAATCTGCGCTGGGGGACGGGAAAAAGGAAGAGTTGACGCTCTTTGAGCGGGATTTTCGTGACAGCTTGATAGAGTATCCGTTCGCCCGAACGGACCTTGCCTGCGGGGCGGTTTTGCGAAGAGATGACATCTATTTCAGACGGCTGAAAACAGGCGGCGGTCTGTCCGCTTGGGACTGTGACGCGCTGATCGGACGTAAAATCAGACACGCGGTGAAGCGGGACGACCCGATTACAGCGGACTGTGTGGAGGACGACTATGAGTAGAAAAATTATGCTGATCGGCGTCGGCTGGGAACAGCTCCCGCTGGTTTACAAGGCGAAGGAAAAGGGCTTTGCGGTGGTCGCGACGACCAGTTGGAGCGGAGAAATTCCGGCGGATGTGATTTATCGTGTGGACAGCCGGGATTTGGATGAACTGGAAAAGATTTTCCAGAAGGAAAAACCGGACGCGGTCCTGGCGGATGAGTGTGATTACTCTATGTACGCGGTGGCCTATCTGACAGAAAAGTATCACCTGCCTGGCCCATCACTGAAAGCGTTGACCATTACAAACAACAAATTTTTACAGCGGCAGTGTGGAACAAGCTGCGGCATCTTGCAGCCGGAGTATACCCTTTGCTGGTCCTGGGAGCAGGCACGGCAATTTGCCGCTGAGCGAGGTTATCCGATTGTAATAAAGCCGGTGGACAACAGAGGCAGTATAGGTGTCTGCGTGGTCCATTCGGACCAGGAACTGCGGGAATCCTGGTTTGAGGCGGTTAAAAATTCTCACTCCAGGCTGGTCATCGCGGAAGAGTATATCAATGGAAGCGTTGTTAATGTGGACGGCTATTGCCATAAAGGCGGCTTTACGTTCCTTTCGGCCGGAACAAGAGAGGTCTATTCAGACCGAACAACAGTCGCTAAGGCGCTGTATTATCCAGGGCTGTTGACAAAAGAACAATTTGCTCAGTTGGAGGAGAATTCCGCGAAAATTGTTGCGGAGATAGGTATTTCGTACGGGTTCATTCACATCGAATATTTGCTGGAAAGGAAGAGCGGGAAATTTTGGCTTGTGGAAATCGCAAACAGAGGCGGTGGCGTTACCACTTCCAATACCATTCTCCCCTGTATTAAGTCTGTGGACCTCATGGATTTCTATATTGACCATGCGCTTGGAGCTGAAAAAACGCTGAAGATTGACGCCGCGGACAGAAAAGTCCTGATGTACTTTATAGAACCTCATGGGAGCCGAAATGCTGTTGATGTGATTGGTGAGGCGAAGGAACATTTGTTAGCGTTTCATATGAACCAATACAGCGGCAGCGCGGATGGGCCAATCAAAAACGCGACTGGCCGTGTCGGGGTAGCGATTTTTGAGGGAACAGATTTTGAGGAAATGAAAACCCGGGCAAAAAACCTGGAACATGAGATTGGATATTCACAGGAGGAATGCACGTTTTATAAAAGTGCGGGAGATCATATATGAAAAATCAACTGATACGGTATATTGAAAAAAACAAAGTATCTACAACAGAGGTGGCGGATTGCTTGGGAAAGACAGGCTGTCTCCAAGGGATCAAAGCGGTCAATCGAGGGCACTTCTGTGTAGGAGAAGTATTTTATACATATGCGAGCGGCGGAAGCAGTTGGAAAGTTCATGAGGACATACAAACGATTCCGGAAAAGGCGGTCCTGCTTATTGATACATTTGACTGCGGGGACCGCGCGCCAATTGGTGAGCTTGTATCCAAGTTTGTGCTGCTTTACCAGCAGGCCGCTGCCATTGTTGTGAATGGCAGCATCCGTGATGCCAGAAATATTATAAAAGAGAATTATTCGGTCTGGTGCCGTGGATTTAATCCGGAAGGATGTTTTCACACAAAAGATTTTCCGGACATTTCGGAAGAAATCCGAAGGGAAAAAGTAGACCGGCTGAATGGCGCTATCGCTGTCTGCGATGACGGCGGAGTCGTCATTATTCCGAAGGAGTTTCATACAAAGGAGTTTTTAAACAGTCTGGAGCAAATTGAGGAGCAGGAAGATATCTGGTTTGACTGTATTGATCGAAAAAAATGGACAACCTTTGAGACAGTATGCCTGAAAAAGTATTTATGTGAGGGATAGAGGATGAACGATTTTTTGGAATCTGTCGCGAAATCGGCGAAAGAGCGCTATGGGAGGCGCTTTGCGGAAATGGGAGTTTCCCCCAGAACATTGGGGTGGGGAAGCAAGGAGGATCAGCTTACACGTTTCCAGGTTATGACTGAGCAGATTGATTTTGCCGGCAGTACCTTGATGGACATAGGTTGTGGCTTTGCTGATTTTTGGAAATATCTGGCGGCTATGGAGCGTCTTCCGGACCATTATATTGGCGTAGACCTGATGGAGCAGTTTATTGCTCACAATCAAGAAACTTATCCGGAGGCACAATTTATTTGTTGTGACTTCATGCGTCAGCCGGAGCAGCTTCCTGAAGTGGATTATGTTATTTCAAATGGAACCATGAATTTTAAGCTGTCGGATAATCTGTCTTATACCAGGAAATTTCTGCAAACAGCCTTTATAAAAGCAAAGAAGGGATTGGTTGTAGATTTTTTGAGTACGATTTATACTCCGGATTACCCGCCGGAGGACACGGTTTATTACCACTCCCCCAAGGATGTTTTGGATCTTGCGTTTGAACTTACCCCTAACGTCCGGTTGATTCACAATTACGCTCCAATTCCCCAAAAAGAATTTATGATTATTTTAGAGAGGTAACATTATGTTTGACAAATCCCGTGCGCTGGAAATAACCAAGCTGTATTTGAACAAGTACGATGAGTTAAAGGACCTGTTAAAGTTACAAAGTAGGAAATCGGAAGACATTCAGGAAGATGATCTCAAACTGAACAGTCTGCTGAACGTTTATATTGAGCCGACGAACCGCTGTAATTTCAATTGTACTTTTTGCGTTCGAGAAAATATGAACCGTATCTATAATGATATCAGCCTGGAACATATCCAGCAGATAATAAATGCGTTGCCCAAGGGAAGCTATATATCTTTATTGGGAAATGGTGAGCCGCTGCTGCATCCACATATCTATGATATCGTTCAATACGCATCAGAACATCAAGTATTTGCGTCAATTATTACGAACGCTTCCGCTTTGAACGCAGAGAACAGAAAGAGGTTAATACGAAGTGCGCCCAGTCGGGTACAGATTTCTTTTGAAAGTATTGACAAAGAAACAAATGAACAAATTATGCGCGGCTCAAAATTTGAACGAGAGTTAAGCAATATTTTGGAATTCATTTATGAAGTACGGCAGACTGAATCAAAAATCTTGATTACAATAAGCCGGGTGGATTTTGAAGATAGTGCAAAATATGCGGAAGTTACACGTAAATTCTGGAGTAAGATGCCAATTGACAACTATTATGAGGGACCGCTGTTGAGTATGCAGACAGGCTCAGGTAAAATTGATTTGACAAAGCACGAAGAGTCGTATTCTTGTTGCGCAAATCCTTGGATTGACATAAAAATCAATTCAGATGGGACGGTTAATCCATGCGGCTTGGATTATGATAGTCTGTACATAATCGGCAATGTTAATAATGAACCTTTAGATAAGATTATAAATTCCGAGAAAGCAATTCGGTTCCGGAAAGCGGTATTAACCGGAGATATGGATTTTCTGGACTCCATTGGATACCACTGCGGAAGATGCAACTCATGGACGAGCCAGATTGGAGGGAGTATCAGTGGATTTCTGGAGACCTCTTTCCCAATCCGTCTCGGCCTGGTGACAAACGAGGTGGCGGGGGACAGGCCGCAGGATACAGCGTTCTTAGAGCGGGTTCTGGAATATCTGAGATCGGGCGGGAGCGATATCCTGTCTGAATTTCGGGATGAATTGGAATAGTTCAAAAGGGGAAGCTTAGTATGATCGACACACATATTCACCATACCTTTCAGTCGGAAACAATGGAAGATGCCCAAAAGGAGCTGGATGAATTAAAGCTGGTATTAAGCGGATATGGAATAAAGCAGGCTGTCCTGTATATGATCGGGGACCATGATTTTGAAAGAGGCTTCTACAAGCTGGACTTTGGAGAAAAAATCATCCCGTCCTGTATGCTGGACCCGAGACTTCCGGCACCGGTTTTGGAGGAGCAAATTGCGGCGTGCCGTCAAGCGGGAGTAAGGATACTCAAGCTGCTGCCGTATGAGCAGCACATCATGAGAGCGGAGTATCCTCTGGTGGCAGACTTCGCCCAAATTGCGCAGGGATTTGGAATGACGCTCACAGTCTGCTGTGCCTATGGCTCGGCCGATATTTACAATACGAACGGAGTGGAGTTAGCCGCCTATATCCTGGAGCATGGGTTTACGAATCCACTGATTCTTGCCCATGGCGGGATGGTTCGGGTTTTGGATGCTTATTCTTTGATGGATGTATATGATAATTTATATATGGATATCAGCTTTACACTTCCTTTCTGGAAAGGTTCGTCTGTGATTCAAAATTATGCGTTTGTTTTGAAGCACCTGTCCTGTGAACGGACCTTCTACGGTTCAGATTATCCTTACATATCTATGGAGGATTCCATACAGTCATTCAATTGGTTTTGCGAGGAATATCAGTTTGACGCGAAAGAAAAAGAAATGCTGTTGGAAACAAATTTCAAAGCATTTCAGGAGGAATTTTTAAAATAAGTATGAAAATAGCATTTCGATTGGACTGCGGCGCGGCGATTGGCTCCGGCCATTTGATCCGGTGCGGAGCGCTGGCGGAAGAATTTGCCGCCCAGGGCTGTGAAGTATTGTTTGTGTGTGGAAATAAAGTGACAGTGCCGGTTGCGGTTCCGGTCCACTATTTGACACATGCCTATACGGATGATTGTGCCGGGCAATATACGTTTCCGTCCATTGAGGATGAGGCGGAAGAATTGATCGAAGTGCTGAAAGAAAACAAAGTATCCTGCCTGATTGTTGACCATTATGGAGCAACTCCCGCATATTTTGAGAAATTGAGGCCCCATGTGGAGTGCCTGGCGGCAATCGACGACCTGGCAAAGTATACTTTGCCGGTCGATGTTGTAATAAACGGAAATCTCTATGCGGATGAACGGGACTATGAAACGGTTCCCATTCGACTGTGCGGTCCGTCTTATACGCTGCTGAGGCGGTGTTTTCGGCATGTGGGGCGAAAAGAGATTCGGAAGCGGATTCAGGATATTTACATCACATCAGGCGGAGCTGATCCTCTGGGGCTGTGCAAAAAACTGATTTCAGCCTGCCTTTCCTGGGACAGGGAAGCCGCCGTGTTCCACATCATTATAGGACCTTCCTTTCAACCAGAGTACATTGAGGAATTGACCGCTGTTGCCGCAAGACATCCCTGCGTAAAGCTGCTGTATATGGCGGATATGGCGGATTGCATGCGGCAAGCGGACCTGTTTATTACCGCGTCCGGCAGCACACTCTATGAGCTTGCGGCCTGTGGTGTCCCAAATATCAGCGTGGTGCTGGCAGAGGATCAGCGGGAGCTGGCAAATGAGATGCACCGTTTGGGTACGACCTATAATATTGGTGAAATAGAGAGGATAAAGGACGGAACGTTTTCAAAAGCTGTTGCGGTTCTTGACAGTGCGGCGGTGCGGCGGCGGATGGGGGCTTTGGGACAAAGTTTGATAGACGGATATGGTACATACAGGGCTGCTTGTCAAATAAACCAATGGATAAAGGAAAAATATTATGGATAAGCAATATCAATTTGCCTCGGAGAGGTTGCTTTATAGAGGAGTTGAAAAACGGGATGCTTTTATATTGGTAAATTGGCGTTCTGACTCGGAAATTATTCGTTATTTTGTTGACGCAACGCCGATAAGTATGAATGAACATCTCAGATGGTTTGAGAAATACCAGTTGGATGAAACAAGATACGACTTTATGATTATTCATAAAGAAGAACAGAAAGAGATTGGATTTGTTGGCGTAAACCACATAGACGGTCAGCACTGTTTCATTAATTATACCATTGCCGATAGAGACTGTCGCAGACATGGATATGCTGTAGAAGCTGTTATGGCCCTATGTAATTGTTTTCATAAGGAAGGCCTTCATTGCTTTTTATCAAAAGTTCATAAAGACAATATTTCCTCTCGAAAGGTCATGGAACGATTACAATTTATAGAGCAGAGTGTGGAAGGTGACTTTATTACCTTTGAGTATTTTATGCCAGACTGAAATGAGGTTCCATTATGACAGCGTTACAAAATTCAACCATTCTGGTTGTCGCGGCGCATCCTGACGATGAAATTCTCGGCTGCGGCGGGAGCGTACATAAATGGGTACAGTCAGGGGCGGAGGTCCATGCCCTGATTATGGCGGAGGGACTTACCGCGCGGGAGGAAAGGCGGGAGGATGTTTCCGTTCAGCGGTTGGATGCTTTGCGGGAGGACGCCAGACGTGCCGCCAAGTTGATTGGATATCAGTCTATCTCCTTTGAGCGGTTTCCGGATAATCGCATGGACAGCGTAGACCTGCTGGATGTGATTCATGCGGTCAGCCAATACATGGACAGGATTCGTCCCGCTGTAGTGTTGACACATCATCACAGCGATTTGAATGTTGATCACCGGGTTTGCTTTCAGGCCGCGCTGACCGCTTGCCGCCCCCTGCCGGAATGCTCCGCGCGAACGCTGTTAACATTTGAGACCCCCTCCGCGACGGAATGGAATTTTCCTTACTACAAAAATACATTTTCTCCCAATGTGTTTGTAGACATTTCGGAAGCGGTTGAGACAAAAATTGCCGCGATGTCCTGCTACAAAACGGAAAGCCGGACGGCTCCGCACCCTCGTTCCGCCAGTTCACTGTACGCGATCGCGCGGCGGTGGGGGAGCGTTGTAAGCTGCGATTATGCGGAGGCCTTTGAGCTGATACGAACGACCATATAAACAAAGTAGAACTGATTGTAATAAAGTTATTGAGGAAAGGGTGAACAGTTGTGGAATGATCCCATATAACACATATATGTTCTAACATAAGAGTACAGAGTATTCTAAATACGATTAGTCAATATAGTGGAAATGAAAAGATAAACGTATATTACATTGATGGTTCATGGAATTTAAGGTTATGTGCCTAGAATAAAGAATTGGGCGGGACAACTGGGTCAATTTGAGCGCCTATTTCCCAGGCTCCATGTAATTGTAAAACCTCCCAAGGTCTTGCGTCAGGCGGAGCGAAGAGAGAAAATACAATAGGGTTCAATAAAGTGCCATGTACTTTCGAATAGTACATGGCACTGCTTGCGGTGGAATAGTTTTTTGGGGGAGACAAGATGGAACGGAGACCGCAAAGTGTAAATCATCACAGCCATCTGGCGGAGTGGAGCGGGCGGGTAGACATCTACGTCGGAGCAGACACGGAAACAATCCAGGAGATCATCCGGGCGCTGAGATCATGCTAAACGATTTCAAGCGCGGCTGTCCAGCATACCTAGCCCGGGGATATACGGATCCGCGGCGAGGGGGCGCTCAATTTTTCCGGTCAAAGGCGGCGTTGATCGCGCAGATGGCGCAGCGCTCGTCCGCGTGGTGGACCGAACCGCAGACAGAGCAGGTGATAAGCTTGCTTTTGGCGGCAAACAGATTGACACGGTCACAGTTCGGGCAGCGGTAGATGTCCACATGGAACCGCTCCTTCAAAAACACGCTTCCCATGGGATAAGAGGCGACCTCCAGCACCATCCCGCCGCCGCAGGTGGGGCACAGTTTGCTGGCCTCGCGTTTTTCCTCCATGATAAACAAGTCCTTTCATAATTGGATTGATGTTTCCAGATCATTATATCAATATCACAGAATGGAGCCAAAGTCCAATAGTTGTTTTTGATGGAACGGAATATCATTTCTATCACCCATATTCCCCCTTCTTTCGTTCCTCCCTACTGGACATTTTTCTTCGAAGCGAGTATAATATCTCAAATCACCCTGCGGAGGAAATATACATGCTGTACCTGTTTCTCTGGATTTTCTTTGTCTATGCCTTTTTGGGCTGGTGCACCGAGGTGAGCTACGCCGCCCTGGTCACCGGAAAATTTGTCAACCGGGGTTTTCTCAACGGTCCGGTCTGCCCGGTCTACGGCTTCGGGGTGGTGATCGTGCTGACCTGCCTCACGCCGCTGGCGAACAACCTGCTGATTCTGTTTGTGGGCTCGGTTATCCTCACCTCCATTCTGGAGTGGCTCACCGGCTTTGTGCTGGAAAAGCTGTTCCACCAGCGCTGGTGGGACTATTCCGACGAACCCTTCAACCTCAGCGGCTACATCTGCCTGCGCTTCTCCATCGCCTGGGGCTTTGCCTGTATGTTTGTGGTCAAGCTGCTCCACCCCACGGTGATGGGGCTGATCCGACTGATTCCCCACCTTATGGGTATTATTTTGCTGTGCTTGCTGGGGGCTGTGATGGCGGTGGACCTGGCCGCCACCGTGGCCACCATTGTCAAGCTGAACCGCCGGCTGGCTCAGATTGATGAGCTGGCCGCCAGAATCAAAGAGACCTCCAACGAATTTGGGGAGAATCTGGCCGACAGGGTGCTGGACGCCCTGGAACGGAGCGCCGGCTGGAAGGAGGAGCTGGAGGAGCTGTCGTTCCGGCTGTCAGAGCGCCGGGCTGAGCTGGCCGATGAACGGGAGGACTGGGAGCGCCGCCAGGAGGAGCGCCGCGCTCAGGTCCGGCTCCAGCTGGAGGAGTGGCGCGCATCCATGCAGGCTCTGCTGGACAGCGGGCCCTTCGGCCACCATCGTCTGCTCAGGGCATTCCCCCGTTCGCGCTCCATCGACCACAGCGGCGCCCTGGAGCGGCTGCACCGTCAGGTTGGAAATTTAAAGAGGCGTTAATCCCTTTTTCTCTTTACAATACCAGAAATTCTATGATATAATTGCCAATATTATATTTCAGGAAGGAAGGACCCCCTGTGGACGAGCTGCAAACCCTGAAAACCCGCATGGAGCAGGAGCGCCCCACCCCCTGGGAAGACCTGCCCGATATCGCCCTGTATATGGACCAGCTGATCTCTTATATGGCCCGCCAGCTCATCCGCTTTGACGAGGGCCCCCCTCTTACCTCCGCCATGGTGAACAACTACATTAAGGACGGCTTGGTCCCCCGGGCGGATGGCAAGCGTTACGGCCCGACCCACCTGGGCTATCTCACCGCTGTGGTGGCGCTGAAGCAGGTGCTGTCTGTGAAAAACATCGGGGCGCTGATGGGAGCTGGCCGCGCGCTGGAGAAGACCCCGCCGGAGCAGTATGGCTATTTCTGCCGCGCCCTGGATCGGGCCCTCACCGACACCGCCCAGTCCATCGACCCGGAGGCCGGAGAGTCCGATCTGGCCCGGATGGCTCTGGACTTCGCCGTACGCAGCTACGCCAACCAGCTGGCCTGCCAGCGCATCCTTGACATCCTCCAGCCCCAAAACGCCAGGGACAAACACAAGTGAGCCCTGCCCGGTGTCTTTACAGAAGGGAGATTTTCGCCAATTATGAACGAAATTATTTTACTGCACAGCTTTGCCATCCTCACCGACTCCTCCGCGGATCTGTCCGCTGAAATGGTTCAGCAGCTGGATATCCAGGTGCTGCCCCTGGGCTTTATCCTGAACGGCAGAACCTACCGCGACCACCCCGACAACCGGGATATGGACCCACATGCCTTCTACGAGGGTCTCCGACAGGGTGAGGTAGCCACCACCACCGCCGTCAACGTGGCCCAGTACACCGAGGCGCTGGAGCCCCTGCTCCGGGCCGGCCAGGACGTGCTGATCCTTGCCTTCTCCTCCGGCCTGTCCACCACCTACAACTCCTCCCGCATCGCCGTGGAGGAGCTGCGTGAGAAATACCCCCATCGGAAGCTGTACACAGTAGACACCCTGTGCGCCTCCCTGGGCCAGGGCCTGCTGGTGTGGTACGCCGCCCGGGAGCGGGCCAGGGGCAGGTCCATCGAGGAGGTCCGGGACTGGGTGGAGGACCACAAGCTGAACCTGTGCCACCAGTTTACCGTGGACGACCTCCATTTCCTCAAGCGGGGCGGGCGCATCTCCGCCGCCACCGCTATGGTGGGCTCCATGCTCCAGATCAAGCCCGTTCTCCATGTGGACAACGAGGGGCGCCTGGTCAACATTGGCAAGGCCCGGGGACGGCAGGCCTCCCTCAAGGCCCTGGTGGACCGGATGGAGCAGACCGCCATCGACTCAGGGAGCCTGACCGTGTTCATCAGCCACGGCGACTGCCCGGAGGACGCTCAGACGGTGGCCGGTATGGTAAAGGACCGTTTCGGCGTTCAGGAGGTCTATATCAACTATGTAGGCCCCGTCATCGGCGCTCACTCCGGACCGGGTACGCTGGCGCTATTCTATATGGGAACGGAGCGGTAATATGGACGAGATCAAATGGCTGGAGGTGGCGGTCAACACCACCCCGGACCGGCTGGATCAGGTATGCGCCAAGCTGGCCGCCGCCGGAATGGACAGCGTGGTCATTGAGGACGAACAGGATTTCCTCAGCTTTCTGGAACAGAACCGGCAGTTTTGGGACTATGTGGACCAGGAACTGCTGGACCGGATGAAGGGCGTCACCCGGGTGAAATTTTACGTCACAGACGACGCGGACGGCCGGAACCAGCTGGAAGCGTATACACGGGGACTGGAGGCCGAGTACACCACCACGCCGCTCGCCGATCACGACTGGGCCTACAGCTGGCAGAAGTACTACAAGCCTCTGGAGATCGGTTCCCGGCTCTACGTGGTGCCTGAATGGCTCCGGGAGGAGCCTGTTCCCTCGGGGCGGGTTCCCTTCTATCTCAACCCCGGCCTCACCTTCGGAACCGGCTCCCACGCCTCCACCCAGCTGTGCCTGGAGGGGGTGGAGGAGCACACCATCCCTGGCCGGGACGTGCTGGACCTGGGCTGCGGCAGCGGGATTCTGTCCATCGCCGCCCTGTGCCTGGGAGCCAAATCAGCTGTCGCCGTGGACATCGACCCCAAGGCGGTGGACGTGGCCTATGAAAACGCCGCCCTCAACGGGATTGGTAAAGACCGGTATACCGTCCGGGCGGGCAACGTGCTGTCTGACCCGTTTCTGGCCGCCGAGCTGGCCCAAAAACAATACCACCTGGTGCTGGCCAATATTGTGGCCGACGTAATCATCCCTCTGGCCCCCCAGGTTCCCCGGCTGCTGGAGGCGGACGGAGTATTTCTCTGCTCCGGTATCATCGACACCCGGATCCATGAGGTGGAGGCTGCTTTGAAACAGGCCGGGCTTACCCTCACCAAGAAACGCGAAAAAAACGGCTGGGCCGCACTGGAGGCGACGCTATGAAAGTTCTGGTTTTCGGCCCCAAGGCCCGATATGACCTGTATATCCCCGAGTACGTAAAGCGGCTGCCTGTTGAGCTGGTGTTCAGCGGCGCGCACCAGTCCGCCCTTCAGGCGGCGGAGGAACACCCCGATACCCAGGTCATTTTTGCCGACGCCATCACTCCGGTGAGCCGGGAGGTGATGGACAGGCTGCCCCAGCTAAACATGATCCACTCCGAAGGGGTTGCCTTTAACGCCATCGACATTCAGGCCGCCCGGGAAAAGGGTATCTTCGTGTGCAATAACAAGGGGTGCAACGCCGTATCAGTGGCGGAGCATGCCGTTATGCTCATACTCATGGCCCTGCGCCATGGGATTACCGGACACGCGGCCGTTCTGGAGGGGCGGCAGATCCGGATGAAGGAGGAGGTGATGGTGTCCAACGCTCCCGAGCTGGGGGAGCAGACGGTGGGTCTGATCGGTCTGGGAGACATCGGCCAGGCTGTCGCCCGGCTGCTGCGCCCCTTCGGCTGCAAACTGTATTACTACACCGCCCACCGCCGCCCCGCTGGGGTGGAGGCGGAATTGGGCGTCACCTATCTGCCTCTGGAGGAGCTGGCCGCCAAATGCGACATCCTCTCCCTCCACTGCGCCGTCAACGAACAGACCACCCACATGGTGGACGAAGCGTTTTTGGCCCGCGTCAAACCGGGCGCAATCCTGGTCAACACTGCCCGGGGGCAGCTGGTGGATAACCTAGCCGTCCGGCAGGCCCTGATTGACGGCCGGCTGGGTCACATCGCCATCGACACCTTTGATCCCGAACCCACCCCTGCCGACCACCCCCTGGTGGGCCTCCCGGCTGAGATCGCGGACCGCGCCGTCTTTTCCCCTCATCTGGGCGGCATCACCGGCGGCTCCTTCCGCCGGGCCCATCAGAATATGTGGAATTCCGTCAAGCTTCTGCTGGATGGGCGGCGCCCCCAATTCATTGTCAACGGATTATAAACGTCAAGTCCTCCGGCCAGCCGGAGGACTTGCTGTTTTTAAAGGGCCGGACGCCGCCCCGGGGAAAACTGTCCCAGGAACCGGAATCCCCGGTCCCCTCTGACAGCGCTCCCCGGCAGGCTGCGCGTCCGGCCCCCTTTTATGCCTGCTTGATCAAGCCTTGGGCGTCAGCGCCGGGATGAACCAGATTACTTCAGGCCGTTCTCGTAGGACTCGATCATCTTCTTGACCATCTGGCCGCCCACAGAGCCGGCCTGTTTGCTGGTCAGATCGCCGTTGTAGCCCTGCTTCAGGTTGACGCCCACCTCGTTGGCGGCCTCCATCTTGAACTTGTCCATAGCCTCGCGGGCGTTGGGAACCATAATCTTACTACTATTGCTGTTAGACATGATTTGTCTCTCCTTTTCCATTCGTTTATTGTTTTCTGTTTGGCTTGGATGGAACATCCGCTTATAGCTTTGCCTTGAATGGTGGAGATATACCTGTTTTTCGTTGTTCCTATTTTTACTAAATATCGGCGGCCATATCTCAGGGGGTAAAGCGGATAGTTAGATCTCCTGGCTCGTTCCGATAAAAATACGCCTCCATTTTAAGGGCGTTGTCTGCGTCCCAGAGCCAGCCGCCATCATGATAGGCGGGAACGGCCACCTCATGCGCACCGGAGGAAATCGCGTTTTGAATGGCCTGTGTGCGTTGAAGCTCCACCCGGTGGAGCGGCAGAAACACACTGAAGCAGCCGGCAAACAGCCCCAGGAGCGCCACAGCGGCCAGCGGGCCCAGCCACCGGCCCGGTTCCAGGGCACGAAACATCACAGCGGCCGCGGCCAGCATAAGCACATAGGATAAAAACAGGCATCGGGAACCGATGGGACTGACAAAGAGCAGCGGTCCGGCCACCACGGGAGCGCTCAGCCAAAGGAAAAGGGTCCAGGCCCGACAGGCCCGGTTTGGGCTCCACCGCCACAGGGCCGCGGTGAGCGCCGCCCCCCAGACGACCGCCGCCGCCATCGGTTTCACCCGGATATACGCCAGATCCAAGCATCCCAGTACCAAAACCGCCGCCAACAGACCGTCCTTCCACGCCCTCTTTCCCCCATTCCACCAGAGGAGCAAGGGCAAGAGCGTCAAAGACCAATAGAGTACCGGGCAATCTAAAATATAGTATTTTGCCACCTCGGGCAGATTGGTCTGGGCTGTGGACAGCAGTCCGGCAAGACCGCCGCCCAGGCCGGACTGATAGGCTCCGCCCTCCGCGCCGACGAGACGGTAGGAGGGGGACGCGAAGAGCAGCGCCGCTCCCAGCGCACAGCCCAGGAAAAAAGCCAGCAGGCCGGGGGACCATTTGTGCCGCTCCAGCCGGTACCAGACCAGTAATACGGCGGAGGCGCACAGGGCATATAGGGTGTTGTTTTCCACAAACAGCTGCTGGCCAAAGCCCAGCAGGAACAGGGCCGCGCATCGGCCTGGGTGCTCCTCCAGCGGACTTCCGTCCAGGACAGGCCGGACCAGCTCCAAACAGGCCAGCAGCATCACCACTGGAGGCACATAGTTGAAAAAGCCGGCGGCCCAGGGGTAGATCTGGGCAAACATCCCCTGGGGCAGGGACAGGACCAAAGCTCCACACCACAGCAGACCCGGCCAGCCCTCCAGACGGGCCACATCAGACAGCAGCCAGGCCAGGGCCAGAATAAACAGAGCCCGCATTCCCTCCCGCGGCAGGGGACGGCTTCCAGCGGAATAGGACAGAATATTGCCCAAAATACGACCGTTCACTGTGGCCCAGCGGGATGCCACCTCCCTCAGCAGGTCAATGGGATTGTGCAGGCTGGCACCCAGCGCCTCCCGGAACCAGTCGTCCCCCACAATGGGAAAGGTTCGGCACAGCAGAAACAGGGCCGCGAACAGTATCATTCCACAGAGCGTCCGTCCTATCCCGACCCGTTTGTGCTCCAATGATTTCATACAAACACCTCTTTACAAAAAAGCTCCCCGCCCAAGCGGCGGGGAGCCTGCGATATTCTCATAATTACATCAGCTTGACGGTGTAGTACACAAACAGGGCAAACAGCCAGGCGACCATGACAAACATCAGGTAGTAGGCCGCGGCTCCTCCCGCCAACATAGCGGCAACCACCACAATCAGGCTGGCCAGACAGGTGACCAGCAGTACGGCGTAGTTGGTCTTCTGGGGCAGGAACTGGACCGGCTTTTTGCCGGGCAGGGCGCCATCACTCTTCTTCAGCCACAGAGCGGCAGCGGTCACTACGGCGATGGCCGCCAAAATCAGAATGGTCTCAGGCCGGCCACCGGCGCCGTACCGGACAAACCACAGCGCCAGCACAGACATGCCGCAGGCGCAGGCGCCCAGGAAAAACTCCCGCTGGTAGATATAAAATACCATCGCCAGCACCGCCCAGGCAATTACCAGCCAATACAGCATGGACATGCCGGGACCCCGGAATTTGATCGCCACATGGGCACAGACCGTAACGGCCGCCAACGCGATGGCTAAAATCAGAGGCAGCGCGAATTTTTTCTCCTGCTTCAGCTGCCAGCCCGTCCACACCAACGCCAGCACCGCGGCCACAGGAGCCAGCATGCGCAGCACCAGCATGACCTGGTGCATCGCGAGATAGGTGTGCACACCGGCCTCGCTGAGGGAGTAGTTGACATAGAAGCGGTTGACAAGCACCAGCAGAACCTCTAAAACAATGGCTCCTGCCACCCACAGCAGCCCCCGCTGCAGCGCGATATCTTCCTGATGGCGGCGTGCTTCTCTCTGTTTCTTATCCATGTGCGTTCATTCTCCTTAGTTACGGGCCGCCCAGGCCCGGTAGAGTATTCCAAATCATGTCCATATGCTTGGACATTTTAGTATTGTACCAGATCACCTTTTTTTTTGCAAGACATAATTCGGAAAAAGTATCCAAAATTTAAAAACCGATGTGTTTATTGCTGGGCAAAAGCCACGGCCAGCCGGACGCAGGCCTCCGCGTCTGAAAGGTCCGCCGTCTCCGCCGGGGTGTGAATATACCGGCAGGGGATGGAGATTCCTCCCGTTTTCGTCCCGCGGCGGACGGTTTGAATGGCACCGGCGTCGGTGCCCCCAGCGCGCGGGATGTCCCGCCGGACGGGGATACCCTGAGCTTTGGCGGTATCCTCCAGCCTTGCCACCACCTCCGGGTGGCAGATGACGGAGGAGTCCATCACCTTGACGGCCGCCCCCTTTCCCAACCGGGTGGTGCCGCTCTTCTCCGAGCCAGGGGTGTCGTCCACATCGGTAACGTCCACGGCGATGCCGGTGTCCGGCTCCGCCCACCAGGCGGCGGTCCTGGCCCCCCGAAGGCCCACTTCCTCCTGGACGGTGAACACGATATAGAGGTCGCGGGAGGGCTTCTCAATCTGTTCCAGGGCGCGCAGCAGGACGGCGCAGGAGACGCGGTTGTCCAAATAGGGGGCGGTCACCCGGCTCCCCTGAACCCGGACCGGGCCGTCGTAGACGCAGGTATCCCCCACCTGGACCAGCTTTTTGGCCTCGTTTTCGTCCGCCGCGCCAATATCCACAAAGCACTCGTCCAGCTTCAGCTTGCCGAAGTCGGCCTTCTCCTCCGGGACAAATACTCCCTTGACGCCGTTTTTGAAGCGGACGGCGCTGTAAGCCGCTTCCTTGGGGGAAACGCCCCCCAGCCGGCCCACCCGGAGGAAGCCCTCCTTCTCGATGTGGGTGACGATGAAGCCGATGGAGTCCATGTGGGCGGCGAACATCACCCGTGGACCGCTCCCCTTCTTATGGACAATCAGATTGCCCAGAGTGTCGGTGATCACTTCGTCCGCGAAGGGGCGGGCCAGCTGGGCAATTTTTTCCCGGACCTCCCCCTCGTCCCCAGAGGGACCGTGGGCGGTGCTGAGCTGCTTTAAAACACTTAAAATATCCATGTTATCTCCTCAATCCCACCAGAAGTACCAGTTATGGGATTTCATCAGACCGTCGGCCAGCGCGCCGATCGTCCCAACCCCCTGGTCCACAATGTCGTTGCAGTAGGCATACTGCTCCAGGGCCAGGTCCAAGGCCTGCCAGCTGGGGACAGAGGTGCCAAAGGGGATGGTGTACTCCAGTACATCGGGGGTCATAAGGGCGGGGACGGCCCCGTACTTCTCAAACCAGTACTTGGCCACCGCCATGTGCTCCTCGGTGGCAGGACACTCGTTCCAGCCGCCAAAGGGCAGGTAAGCGAAGACCTCCCAGGGATTTTTGACCGGAATCTCAGCCAGAACGATGGGAATGGTCTGTTTGCCGTTATAGTCCCAAATGCTTAAAAAGCGGTCGATTCTCTCTCCGCCGGACACCTCGCCCATCAGCTGCTCCCAATAGCCGGGCTCATCTTCCTCTAGCTCCTTTCTGAACTCGCGCAGTCGGTTTTGAAGAAATTCCTTCCCCGACCCCAGCGGGACGGGCAGCGGCTCCTGTCGCGCCTGTTCGGCACTCTTGTCCTCACCGTTGATCGCAAAGCACTCCAGCAGAAGCTCGTCCACCGCGATCAGCATAGGGACAAAGCCCTCCTTCTTCCCTCGAGCCCGGGCCTGGTGGAAGTCGGAGTCCATCAGCTGGCAGTCGTTGGAAGGGGGATAGTAGGTGCAGGGACAGCCCAGGTATTCCTTCAGCTGCTCCACCTGTTCTTCGATAGTATGTTCTCCACGCATCGAAATCACTCTCTTTCTATCTTTATTCCCTCCTACAGCCGCCGGGCCATCTCGTGGAGGAACAGCCGGGTCAGCTGGAGCATATTTTCAAAGTCGGCCACGCTGCCCACGCTGGCGGGGGCGTGGAGATACCGCACAGCGGCGGACAGGGCGGCCACCCTCACCCCCGCCTTGGCGCGCTGGATGGTGCGGGCGTCGTTGCCCCCGGCGATATACTCCTTGGTCTGCCAGGGGATACCGTTCTCTTCTGATAGACGTCGGAGCGTCTCAAAAAGTTCCCGGTCATAGATGGTGGCCCCGTCCATATAGGAGATCACCGGCCCCTTGCCGGGGGCGCACACCCGGCGGTGGCCCTCCACCCCGGGCAGGTCGGCGGCGGTGGTGGTTTCCAGCACCAGGGCAATCTCCGGGGTGACGGAGAAGGCCGCGCCGAAGGCCCCCCGGGTGCCCACCTCCTCCTGGGCGGTGAAGGAGAAGGTCACGTCCAGGGGCAGGTCCTCCTCCAGCAGCTTGAGCATCACGGCGCAGCCCACCCGGTCGTCGATGGCCTTGGCCTTGAACAGGCCGTCCCCGAATTTCTCCGGCTGGCAGACAAAGGCGCCATAATCCCCCGGCTCCACCAGCTTTTCGGCGGACTCCTTGTCCTTCGCGCCGATGTCGATATAGAGAGATTCGGTTTTGGGGGCCTTTTTCCGTTCCTCCTTCGTGGTCAGGTGGATGGCCTTCAGCCCAATTACCCCAGGGACCTTGGTGTGTCCGATCCGGAGGGGCTTGCCGATGGCTACCCGGCGGTCTACCCCGCCCACAAAGTCAAATTTGAGGAAGCCCTCGTCGGTGATCCGGGTGACGATCACGCCCACCTCATCCATATGGGCGCAGAGCATGACCTTGTTCCCGGTGGACTTTTTTCCTTTTTTAAATACAATCAGGTTTCCCAACGGATTCCCCTTGTCCAAAAGGGTAATCTCGCCGTCTTGACGCTGGGGAATGGCGCGGACGCGGTCCAAAATGCCGTGGCACACCGCCTCCTCATCGCCGGAGACGCCGTTGAGAAGGCACAGCTCTTTTAAAAGGTCAATCATCGGGTTCCCTCCTTGATGGCGCGGACAAAGGCGGCCAGAAGCCTGGCGGTGTCCTCCAGGTCCCGCATGCTGACCACCTCCAGCGGGGTGTGCATATACCGCTCCGGGATGGACAGCACGGCGGTGGCCACTCCCTCCCGGCTGACCTGGATGGGCCAGGCGTTGGTGCCGCTGGAGCCGGACATGACCTCAATTTGGACGGGCAGCTCTATCTGTTTGGCGACCGCTTTCATCCGTCCGGACATGGACGCCGAGCAGTTGGGGCCCACTCCGATGACCGGTCCGCCTCCCAGCTTGAAGGTCTCGTGTTTGGAGGCGTCCGGGCTGTCCCCGTGGGTCACGTCCACCGCCACGCACATCCGGGGGGCAATCTCATAGGCGGCGGTAACCGCCCCGGTGGTGTGGGTCTCCTCCTGGGTGGAGCCCAGGACGTACAGGTCCACGTCAAGCGGCGTATCCTTTAACCGCTCCAGCACATCCAGCAAAACGGCGAAGCCCGCCCGGTCGTCCAGAGCTTTGCCGCGGAGCAGGTTCTCTCCCAGAGGCGCACAGCCCCCCCGGTAGGTGGCCGGGGTGCCGATGGGAATCCGACGCTCCGCTTCCTCCTGGGACAGGCCCACATCGATATACAGGTCCTTGATGGGCAGGGATTTGTCCATATCGTCAGCGGTTTGGACGTGGGGGGGCAGGCAGGCCACCACCCCGTGGACAGGCGGGTCGGTGAGCAGGACTACCTCCCGGTCGGGGAGCATACGGGGGTCCACCCCTCCCAGGGGGGCGAAGCGGAGAAAGCCCTCCTCATGGCCGGTGACGATCAGGCCGATTTCATCCAGGTGGGCGTCCAGCAGCAGTTTTTGGGCGTTCTCCCGCCCGCACCGGCGCGCCCCCACCACGCTGCCCAGCCGGGTGGTGTATACCTCGTCCACCAGGGGACGCAGCAGTTCCGCCGCCGCCTTCGCGACGCTTTCCTCAAAGCCACTTGGCCCGGACAGGACGCACAGGCGGGTCAGGGTCTGTTCATAGTTCAAGTTTCCTTCCCCCAATCTTGGGTTAGTTTGCCAGGATACCCCTATCTTAATACGAAACCGCCAAAGACGCAAGCCCGATCGATTGACATTTTTCCTTTTGCGCGCGATACTGATACAAATTAAGAATAATTTGCGCTAGACAAGAAAACGGCAGGATGAACAAGAGCCGCACGCTTGTTTTGAGCATTTTTCCGACAAATTGACATGGCAGGCCAGCCGGGTGGATCAATCCCATTCGGCTGGTACATTTGTATGATGTCGGGCATTACGCCGCCTCCGCCACTTGTTCCTTGGTCACATTGTCAAAGTTGGTGCCTTTGCGGAAATGTCTATCGACTGATGCTGTTTCTTGTGCTATAATTTCCTACTACGCATTTAGAGATAGGATGTGAACGGAATGGGCAATGGACCGGAGAAGAAGCCAATCAAGCGAATTTGTACGGGTCTGTTGGCCCATGTGGATGCGGGAAAGACCACCCTGTCCGAGGGGCTTTTGTACCTCAGCGGCGCGGTGCGCAGGCTGGGCCGGGTGGACCACCGGGACGCCTTTCTGGACACCGACGCCCAGGAGCGGGAGCGGGGGATCACCATTTTCTCCAAGCAGGCGGAGTTCTCCTATGGGGATACCGCTTTCACGCTGCTGGACACGCCGGGGCATGTGGATTTCTCCGCCGAGATGGAGCGAACGCTGGGGGTGCTGGACTGCGCTGTGCTGGTCATCAGCGGCTCGGACGGTATCCAGGGCCACACCCGCACCCTGTGGCGGCTGCTGGCCCGGCACAGTATCCCGACCTTCCTGTTCGTCAACAAGATGGACCTGGCGGGCAGTGACCGGGACGCTCTGCTTGCCCAGATGCGGGCCAGGCTCCACAGCGGCTGTCTGGACTTTACAACCGGATTGGAGCCGCTCCAGGAGGATCTGGCCTCCTGCGATGAGGAATTGATGGACCGATATCTGTCCGGAGGCGAGGTGACGGCGGCGGACGCCGCTTCCCTTGCCGCCCGGCGGCTGGTGTTCCCCTGCTTTTTCGGCTCGGCGCTGAAGCTGGAGGGGGTGGAGGAGCTGTTGGAGGGGTTGTCCAGGTACGTTCCGGCCCCGGTTTATCCCCCGGAATTCGGGGCGCGGGTGTTCAAGATCGCCCGGGACGGCTCTGACCGGCTCACCTATCTAAAGATCACTGGCGGCTCTCTGAGGGCGCGTACCGTGCTGGAGGGGGAGGGCTGGCAGGAGAAGGTCAACCAGATCCGCGTCTACTCTGGAGCCAAATACAGGACGATAGACGAGGCCCCCGCCGGGACGGTGTGCGCCCTCACCGGACTGACCCGGACCCGGCCTGGCGATCCCCTTGGGGTTGAGCCCCCCTCCCTGAAACCGGAGCTGGAGCCGGTGCTGACTTATCAGGTACTGCTGCCGCCCGCCTGTGATGCGCATGCCATGCTGCGCAATCTCCGTCAGCTGGAGGAGGAGGACCCCCAGCTGCGGGTGGTGTGGAACGAGGCTTTGGGTGAGATCCACCTCCAGCTCATGGGCGAGATCCAGCTGGAGGTGATGACCCGTCTGATTCAGGAGCGTTTCGGGGCGGAGGTGTCCTTCGGCCCGGGAAACATCGTCTACCGGGAGACCATCGCCGGCCCTGTGGAGGGGGTGGGCCACTTTGAGCCTCTGCGGCACTACGCCGAGGTCCACCTGCTGCTGGAACCCGGCCCCCGGGGCAGCGGCCTGCGGCTGGCCACGGCCTGCCCCACCGATGAGCTGGACCTGAACTGGCAGCGGCTGGTCCTGACCCACCTGATGGAAAAACGCCACCGGGGGGTGCTCACCGGCTCGCCCATCACAGACATGAAGCTTACCCTGGTAGCCGGACGGGCCCACAACAAGCATACTGAGGGGGGCGACTTCCGGCAGGCCACCTACCGGGCGGTGCGCCAGGGGCTGATGCAGGCGGAGAGTATCCTGCTGGAGCCTCATTATGACTTTCAGCTGGAGCTTCCCCCCGACTGCGTGGGCCGGGCCATGAGCGATTTGCGGACCATGGGGGGCGAGGTGAGCGGCCCGGAGCGGGAGGGGGAGCTGTCCCTTCTCACTGGACATGCCCCGGTAGCCGGCCTGCGGGACTACTGGAGGGAGGTCACCGCCTACACCCGGGGACGGGGGCGGCTGTCCTGCTCCCTTAGGGGGTACGAGCCCTGCGCCAATCAGGCGGAACTTGTGGCTCAGTTTTCCTACGACCCGGAGCGGGATGTGGAGAACCCACCCGACTCGGTGTTCTGCTCCCACGGGGCGGGGGTGATGGTGAAGTGGGACAAGGTCCGGGAGCACATGCACGTGGACAGCGGCCTGCGTCTGGGGATGGAGCCGCCCCGGACGGAACCCGCCGCCCCCGCCGGGGGACAGCGGCGGTATCAGGGCGGCAGCCTGGAGCGGGACAAGGAGCTGCTGGCCGTCTTTGAGCGCGCTTACGGCAAGGTGGAGCGGGACCTCGCCTTCCAGAGCGTAAAAAGGCCCGCCCGCACCAGCCTGGACGACCGGAAGTACACCATCCGGGACCAAAAAACCGGCCCGGAGTATCTGCTGGTGGACGGCTACAACATCATATTCGCCTGGGACGAGCTGACCGCCCTGGCCAGGAGGGATGTCTCCGCCGCCCGGCAGGCCCTGGAGGACATTCTGTCCAACTATCAGGGTATCCGCCGGTGCGTGGTGATTCTGGTGTTCGACGCCTACAAGGTGAAGGGCAACCCCGGCTCGGTGGAGAAAAAGGACAACATCTATGTGGTCTACACCAAAGAAGCGGAGACGGCGGACGCCTATATCGAAAAAGCTACCTACGATTTGGGCAAAAACCACCGGGTTCGGGTGGCCACCTCCGACGGCCTGGAACAGCTCATCATCCTGGGCCACGGGGCCCTGCGCCTGTCCGCCCGGGCCTTCAAGGCGGAGGTGGAGCAGGCCCAGGGGGAAATTTCCGCTCTGGTGGCGAAGCTTAACCGGCGGAATACCGGGGACCGGAAGCTGAAAAATACGGCAAAGATTATTGAGAAAAAATAAAAACGGCCCCGCCTCAAGCATGAGAACGGAGCCGCCCATACCCTTGACAAGGGGATGGGGAAATGCTAAAATAAAGGTATGTAAGGGAATCGCCCAGCGCTGGCGGTTTGGCCTAAATGTAACAGTTTTTTAGAACAAAGAAACCGTCACTTGCCAGAGTGGCGGTTTCCGTTTGAACGAAGAAGCCTGACGGCGTTCCGTCAGGCTTCTTTCAGTTAGTCTTTCGGTTTCAGCAGAAGATAGGGCTCTACGTTCAACGCTTTTGCGATATCGCACAGAGTGTCCATAGAAATTCCGACCGCCGCCCGCTCTATTTTGCTCATATAACTCTGTTCAAAGCCAAGTTTGTCACCCAACTGTTCCTGACTCATCTCTCTCAAATTACGATAGTAGGCGATATTTAAGCCCATTATCCGAAAAATTTCACGGTATGCGGGGTTCATAAGCTTCACCTCTGCATGCCAGTTTAACTTTCTGACATTTATTTTATAAGGCATTACAATAACATGTTTAGGATGTTATACTTACTTAATAATATACGAAATATTATTTATATGATGTTAGAGGCTCTGTTTATGAAAAATGTACAGGTATTTTGGAATAATAGAAGCAGCTATGAAAAAGTTGTTTTGGGGCTGTTTGCTGCTTTTGTTTTGTACTGTTTGGGAAATTTCAGCAGTAGAATGTACTATGGTTCTAAATGCGATGTATGCCGGCAGACGCTCAGAGAAGGAGAACGCTATATTTTAGATGTCCGAACCGGGGAAATTCTGGCTCTTTCCGAGTATGTAGACCAGGAGAGCGGCTCTTTCTGGCTTTCCCCGGTCAGTCATATGCCCCAGGAGGTTTCTGTCACCGACCGGAAAGGGTATATGCGCTTTCCGCGTCAAGTCCCAACGACCGCCCGTTATTGTGCCAACCATACAGCAAATCTGAATTCGGATTTTTTAATGCTGGCGCTGGAGAAGGGTGCCACTGTCTGCTATGTGGTTCCGGATGGGGAAGTCCTTGACCCGGATGGGTGGATGATTACCACCCGACTGAATCATAGTCTGAACGGTTGGGAATTGGAGATTCAGTGGAATATTATGATCCCCGCTTTATCGTTTTGACAAAACGGGGACGTGAGGGCGGCTATTTCCTTTTGAAGATCTGATAACACAGACCGACAACGCCAAGGATTACAAGAGAATAAGCGAAAAGCTCACCATATGTAACCATAGCGGTCCCCCCTTTCAAAGGGGGCTTTATAATGCCCTCAGCGCCGCGCCGGCCAGACGCGTCAGGGAAGCCGCCAGGGTAAACAAATCCCTGGGGTCGGCGTCCAGGGCGGCGTGGAGGGTGTTGACCAGATTTTTGGGTTCCAGGGCCTCCTGGACGGTTTTGGCGTCCCCGGAGGACAGCAGCTCATAGAGGGTATCCACCACCGTCTCCCGCTGCTGGTTGGTCAGGCCGGCCAGCCAGTCCTTCAGGGCCCGGTCAATGCGGCGGCTGCCGGCGTCCACCTCCTCCGTCCGGACGAAGCCGGGGCCCAGCACCTGCCAGGAGTACAGGTCGTGCTGAAACAGGCCCTTCTGGTCGCTCTCCACAACGGTGTGTGGCTCCTCGTGGGCCAGCAGCAGCCCCACCACCGAGGATTTTGGCACGAAGCTGTGGATACGGGTGAGCAGCTCCTGATACCCTGGCCGGGACAGAAGGTAGGGGTTGAAGCCGGGACCGTCGAAGGACCACACGTCCTGGATTCGGTCCCGGGTTTTCATGGGGCACAGCACCGCCCCCGCCGCCGCCAGATTGCCCCCTTTAGAGTGCCCGCCCAGCCGCAGCGGGCCGGAAAAGTCCCGGGTGAAGGTCTGGACATATTCCGTCGCCTCCACCTGGGCGGGGATTACGTCCAGAAAGCTCAGGTTAAAATCCTCCTTCCAGCCGACCAGGGTGCCGTCAGTGCCCCGGAAGGAGAGAAACGCGGAGCCGTCCCCTGGCAGGACGGCCAGGGCGGCAAATTGGGTCTCCTCCTTTGGAACAAAGCGGTCCGCGTAACAGGCCAGCCCCATGGAGGCGAACCGGGGCGCCTCCGCCAGAGCCTTCAGCAGCGCCAGGTCCTGTTCGCGCCGGCACCGCCCCCGGCGGGCGGGGGGGAGGTCCAGATACGCCCGGGCTGTCCGCCCCAGCGGGACAGGATCTTTCGGTCCGTCCGGGACAAGTCGGTCCAGGTGGACATAGGACAGGGCGGACAGAATCAGTCCGTCCACCGGCCCGAAGGGGACCTGCGCCAGAGACAGGTCCCCCCGCCAATTCAGATAGTCCAGCAGATTCCCCACAGGCCTCACTCCTCCCCTCCACTCTATGCTTCCGCCAGGAAAAAAGCTCATATCCTTCCCGGCGAGCGCATAGGATTGAAACAGCAAGAGGCGGGGAGTGTTGTGCTTTGAAAGGAAACATGGAGGAACGGGCCGAGCGTCTGGCGCTCTACATCCTGGAGAACCGGACCACGGTACGGGCCGCCGCACAAAAGTTTGGGATATCAAAATCCAGCGTACATAAGGACCTGGCCGAGCGTCTGCCTACCTTCAACCGTACGCTCTACCTCCAGGTGAAGGAGGTTCTGGAGCGGAACAAGGCGGAGCGCCACATCCGGGGCGGCATCGCCACGCGGAAAAAGTACAAAGGAGCCTGAGAAAGGCCGGACGGGACACTTGTGTCCCGCCCGGTTTTGTGTTACAATCATTTTGTATACAGAACGGAGAAGGAGAACGCGCCATGAGCTACGCCGACCAGGTATTTATTCAAAACTGCAAAGACATCCTGTCCAAGGGCGTCTGGGACACCGGGCGGGAGGTCCGCCCCCGCTGGGAGGACGGAACCCCCGCCCACACCGTGAAGCTGTTCGGGGTGGTCAACCGCTACGACCTGCGCCGGGAGTTCCCGATTCTGACGGTGCGCAAGCAGTTTATCAAGTCGGCGGTGGACGAGCTGCTGTGGATCTGGCAGAAGAAGTCCAACAACATCCACGACCTGAACAGCCATGTGTGGGACGCCTGGGCGGATGAGAGCGGCTCCATCGGCAAGGCCTACGGCTATCAGCTGGGCGTGAAGCACCACTACCCCCAGGGGGATATGGACCAGGTGGACAAGGCGCTGTGGGATTTGAGGCACGACCCCGCCTCCCGGCGGATCATGACCAACCTCTACAACCACCACGATCTCAGCGAGATGGCCCTGTACCCCTGCGCCTACTCCATGACCTTTAACGTGTCCGGAAGCACCCTCAACGCCATTCTGAACCAGCGCTCCCAGGATATGCTCACCGCTAACGGCTGGAATGTCATGCAGTACGCTGTTCTGCTGGCTATGATCGCTCAGGCCACCGGATTTGAGGCTGGGGAGCTGGTCCATGTCATCGCCGACTGCCACATCTATGACCGCCACGTCCCTGTGGTGGAGGAGCTGATCTCCCGCCCCCCCTTCGATGCGCCGAAATTCCACCTGGACGAGAGTGTCACTGACTTTTACGCGTTCACCCCGGACAGCGTCCGGCTGGAGGGTTATCAGGCTCACCCGCTGGCCCAGAAAATCCCGGTTGCGGTGTAAGGAGGGCGTGCCTATGAATGTGATCGCGGCTGTGGACCGGAACTGGGCCATTGGAAAGGATGGGGACCAGCTGATTTACATCTCGGAGGACTTGAGGCGTTTTAAGGCCCTGACCACCGGCCATCCGGTGATTCTGGGCCGCGGGACGCTGGCTACCTTTCCTGGCGGCCGGCCGCTGAAGGGGCGGCGCAATCTGATCCTGTCCCGGAATCCGGATTTCGCCCCGGAGGGCGCGGAGGTGTTCCCCAATTTAGAGGCTCTGCTGGCCGCCGCTCCGGAGGACGCCTTTGTGATTGGCGGGGCTTCGGTGTACCGGGCTCTGCTGGACCGGTGCGATACCGCGTACATCACCAAAATCGCGCGGAGCTTCCCGGATGCCGACTGCTGGTTCCCCGATCTGGACCGGCGCCCTGAGTGGCGCGTAGCCGAGCGGGGACCGGATCTGGAAGAAAAAGGGGTTAACTTCCACTATGTGACCTATCGGAGGATATGAAGAAACCGCCTCTTTCCGGAGAGGCGGTTTTGCTGTCTCAAAACTGGAATACCGCGCCGGCCACGGCGGCCAGGGCGATAAAGACGATGGGGTGGAGCTTTTTCAGCTTCTTGTGCCGCATGCACAGGAACACCGCCAGGGCCAGAATCACGGCGGGCCAGTGGATGGAGAGGGTGTGTTCCTCCAGGCCGCCGACGCTCAGGAACACCGCCGCGGCCACCGACAGCCCGGCGGAGGCGATCAGGGCGGTGGAGGCGGGGCGCAGGCCGGAAAATACGGCGTCCACCGTTTTGGACTGCCGGAATTTTTGCAAAAATCCGGCGATGATGATGATTACGATGATGGACGGCGTGATAAGCCCCAGGGTGGCCAGCACCGCGCCAGGCAGGCCCGCCGTCTGAAAGCCTACGTAGGTGGCCATGTTCACCCCCATGGGGCCGGGGGTGGACTCGGACACGGCGATCATGGTGGTCAGGTCGGTGTCGGTAAACCAGCCGGTGCGGGCGCCGATATCCTGAAGGAAGGGGATGGTGGCCAGCCCGCCGCCCACGGCGAACAGCCCCACCTTGGCGAACTCAAAAAACAGACGAAGGAGGGTCATTTGCTCCCCTCCTTTCGCCCGGCCAGGGTCCGGGCCACATAGCCCACCACACCGGCGCAGACAATGAGGACCACCGG
Source organism: Oscillospiraceae bacterium (assembly GCA_910575265.1). GTDB lineage: Bacteria > Bacillota > Clostridia > Oscillospirales > Oscillospiraceae > Lawsonibacter. The sequence goes on along the minus strand of CAJTEA010000011.1, from coordinate 72,617 downwards.
GGACAGCTTGAGGAAGAAGGCCAGCGCCAGCCCCACCAGAAAAATTCCGATGCTGACCGCGTCCTTCAGGTTGGTTTTCCCCAGCTTCAGCACACTGGAGGCGATGAGCGCCACCACCGCGGCGTTGATGCCGGCCAGGGCGTGCTGAACGATGGGGAACTCGGCAAAATTGGACAAAAAGGCGGCGATGGCGGTGATGATAATCAGGGAGGGAAACACCACGCCCAGCGTAGCCAGAACGCCGCCCAGGATACCCTTGTACTTATAGCCGATAAAGGTGGCGGTGTTGACAGCGATGATGCCCGGGGTACATTGCCCCACGGCGAAGTAGTCGGTAAGCTCCTCGTCAGTGGCCCAGCCCTTTTTTTCCACCACCTCCCGCTGGAGGATGGGCAGCATGGCGTAGCCCCCGCCGAAGGTGCACACCCCTACCTTGGCGAAGGTGAAAAACAGATCTAAATAGATGCTCACAGCGAACTCCCCCGCTTACACGTTGAATCGGAATAAGATGATATCCCCATCCTGGACCACATATTCCTTGCCCTCGGAGCGGATCAGGCCCTTCTCCCGGGCGGCGGCCATGGCGCCGCAGGCCATCAGGTCGTCGTAGGACACCACCTCGGCCCGGATGAAGCCCCGCTCAAAGTCGGAGTGGATTTTTCCGGCGGCCTGGGGGGCCTTGGTGCCCCGGGTAATGGTCCAGGCCCGGCACTCGTCCTCGCCGGAGGTCAGGTAGGAGATCAGGCCCAGCAGGGTGTAGCTGGCCTTTACCAGCCGGTCCAGGCCGGACTCCGCCACCCCCAGGTCGTCCAGGAACAGCTGCTTTTCCTCCGGCTCCAGCTGGGCGATCTCCTCCTCCAGCTTGGCGCACACCGGGATCACCTGGGCGTTCTGCTCCGCCGCCCGCCGGGCCACCTGCTGGTAGTAGGGGACGGCCTGGGGGTCGGAGAAGCCCTCCTCATCCAGGTTGGCGGCGTAGATCACCGGCTTGAGGGACAGCAGCTCGCAGTCGGGGTACTCCGCGCCGATGTCCACCTCAGTGTAGCTCCGGGCGGATTTGCCGTCGTTGAGCCAGCTGCGCAGGCCCTCGAAGTCGGCGGCCTCCTGGAGGAACTTCTTGTCCCCCTTGGCCGCCTTTTTGGCCTTGTCAATGCGGCGCTCCACCATCTCCAGGTCGGCCATGACCAGCTCCAGGTCGATGGTGTCAATGTCCCGGATGGGGTCGGTGGCGCCCTCTACGTGGATTACGTTGTCGTCATCAAAGCAGCGGACCACGTGGACGATGGCGTCGGTGGCCCGGATGTTGCCCAGGAATTTGTTGCCCAGGCCCTCCCCGCGGCTGGCTCCCTTCACCAGACCAGCGATATCCACAAATTCAATCACAGCCGGGGTGGTTTTCTTGGGGTGGTACATCTCGCTCAGCTTGTCCAGTCGGGCGTCGGGCACCGCCACCATGCCTACGTTGGGGTCGATGGTGCAGAAGGGATAGTTGGCGCTCTCCGCGCCGGCGTTGGTAATGGCGTTGAACAGGGTCGATTTTCCCACATTGGGCAGACCCACGATTCCTAATTTCATAGTTTTGTATACCTCCTGATATTCCAAAGGCTTTCCCGGCGGAAAGCCGGTTCGGCATGCCCCATTGTAGCATAGCGGCCTTTATTTCTCAATAGGGACCAAGAGGATTCTCCCATTTTTTTGCCATATAGCCAACGGAGAGCAAGGCTGGGCCTTGCGGTGAATTTGTTTGACAAAGGAAACCGGATCCGGTATGATAATGACAAAGACCGGTGAGGAAGGAGCCTGCTTATGGCGGCGATTTACGAGATTTTTGGGACAGACGCCCACAAGATGACGCTGGCGCTGATGGAGGCCGCCCGGGTCGCGGAGCGGATCCCGGCGGGCGCGCCGGTGGCGCTCAAGCCGAATCTGGTGCTGGCCGGCTCCCCGGAGGATGGAGCTACCACCCATCCCGGGGTAATTTCCGGCTGCGTTGAATATTTGCGGGCGAATGGCGTTGAGGATATCAGCGTGATTGAGAGCGCATGGGTGGGGGCGAAGACGGAGGAGGCCGCCGCAAAAAGCGGGTGCGCTCAGGTTTGCCGGCGGTACGGTGTACCGTTTTTTGATCTGAAGCGGGACAAAACCAGGACAGTGGAGACTCCTCTGCGGCCCATGGAAATCTGCTGCCGGGCGCTGGACGCCGGGTTTCTCATTGATCTGCCGGTACTGAAGGGCCACTGTCAGACCGCTATGACCTGCGCGCTGAAAAACTGCAAGGGCTGCATCCCAGACCGGGAAAAGCGCCGCTTTCACACCGAGGGGCTGATGGAGCCCATCGCGGCTCTGGCCGCCGTCCTGCGGCCCGCCCTCACCATTGTGGACAGCATCTGCGGAGACCTAAACTTTGAGGAGGGCGGAAACCCTGTTCAGACCAACCACATGTTTTTGGGCTGGGATCCGGTGCGGGTGGATGCCTACGGCTGCCAGCTGCTGGGGCTGTCGCTGGAGGATGTACCCTACATCGGCCTGGCGGAACGGTGGGGAGCGGGATCGGCGCGGGTGGAACTCTCGGATATCGTAAGGCTGAACGAGCCCCGGGAAGGGGCCGGTTACCCGGCCGCCGCCGGACTGGTGAAGGAGCTGACCCGAAATGTACGGCCGGACAGCGCCTGTTCCGCCTGTTATGCCGCGCTGGTGCGGGGGCTGTATCTCCTCCGGGAGGAGGGCGTCAGCGTCCCCGGAGAGATTGCCATCGGCCAGGGCTGGCGGGGAAAGGAGTTCTCCGGCCCTGGAATCGGGACCTGCTGCGCGATGGCCAGGGAATATGTTCCCGGCTGCCCGCCCAAAGCGAAAGCTGTGGCGGATTTTCTGCGGAAATGCTAAAAAAACGCCCCGGTTGGGGCGTTTTTCCATTTACGAGGGACATTGGCGGCCAGTGTGGTCGATGGTATACTCCCCGGTAAGAATGATTTGGGAGATTGGGACAAAGGTGTAGCCCTCCTGAAGGAGGGTTTGGATAATCGTGGGCAGGGCCTCCGGCGTGTGGAGAGCCGCGTTGTGAAACAGGACGATGGAGCCAGGCTGGACCTTTGTGGTCACCCGCTGGATAATCTCGCCGGCGGCCAGGTCCTTCCAGTCCAGGCTGTCACTGAAGGCAACAAAGGAAAGCGACGGCTGGGCAGTAGTTGAGCGGGTTTAGGCCCCTGGCGGTTCACTTTTTCAGGACTCTGCCCCAGACTATCAACGCCCTCGCGGTTGCCTAGGACCTCGTCAAACCAGTCGGCGCCGCGGCCATTGCCCCCTTCTGGTTGCTTTTATTCCAGATTACAGCTTCCTGAAAATCTCATCCGCAAATGCTGTAATTTCTCTGCGGACATCTGCTCTGTGGTCATACTGTACAAAATTTGTCCCATCTTGGTAGAACACGACTTTGGCGTTGGGAATGGCGCCCATGGTCAAGACGGTGTCGCTGATCGGCAGCATGGCGTCCTTCATTCCGTTGATGAGCAATACGGGAAAGTCTATCTGCTCCATCGCGTCCAAAAGCGCCTGATCTGTCTTAAACTGCGGAAGCGTTATACCGGGGTGGATTTTTTTCTCCTCAGGCGTTTTATCCATCTGCCACTGGTAAACCTTCTCAGCCTTGCGCTCAAATTCCTCCCTCAGTTCCGGATTATCTGCGAATTTTCGCGCGAAATGCAAGATTCTTTGCTTCTGATATTGTGCCAGCTGCTCCGCGGCCACTGGATCTGAGATCGTCTGCATGTTGTTCTGCCGTGCGGCGCTGAACCCCTTCGTCCGGCGGGAGTGGGGGCCGGCGGCCAGTCCGACAAAGCCCAGCAGTATCTCAGGATGCCGGAAGCACAGATGCCAGCCCACACCCGCGCCGTCTGATTGTCCGGTGTAGAGAAAGCGGTCAATTCCCTTTGCCTGGGCAAAGCCCGCCGCATCGTCCGCCCACACATCATACCAGCTGTTCTCGAAATCCTTCGTAATATGGGTAGACGGCCCATATCCGCGCATGGTCACCGTATAGACATGAAATCCTTCTTCCGCCAAATCAAAGGGCCAGCCCTTCCGGTCAGGGTCATAGTGCTGCGCGCAGCTCAAAATGACCCGGTTTCCCGCTCCATACTCCTCGTAATAGAGCTCCGCTCCGTTCACATTCGCGATCATGCTCAATTTCCTGCCTTTCCACTTTCAAACATGCTTCAAACGTTTTGATATTTAGAGAGGTTCATGCTATAATAATGGGGGTTTTATGAGATAAGGCCCTGTATTGGAAATGCACATAGAAGGGAGAAGCCAGATGTTCACGCTCAACATGCTGCTGCAACGCGCGGCAGATGTGATTACTGTGCTCCACATGCCTGACAGCCGCTATTTGCGTATTGACAACGTTGTTCTGCTCTCCTCAAAGGTTTCATCCCTTAACAGCGGTACGCTCTATATTGGTTCAGCCCCTGACCTGGCGCGGACCTTAGCTGGCTGGGAGGGCACCACAGACTGCGTCGCGGTTCTGGCCGGCGGCAACCCCACCGTACTGGCTCCCTTTGAGAGCGGCGGCCACTTCACCTGCCTGTATACCAGCTTGTCTGTACAGCAGATTGGGAACCGGGTCATGGAGGAACTGTTTCAGTTCAACCGCTGGTGTGATGAGATTCGCGGCGGCATTTACGGCCGGATGGGACTTCACCAGCTTTTAGGCCGGCTGGCTAAGCGGATTCAGGCCCCCCTGTTCTGGATGAATTCCGGCTACCACCTTCTGGCCTCGGATGTGGAATTTTCTTTTGAGGACAAATATATCCAGGAGCTGCTGCTCCAGGGCTATCTCTCGGCGGCCAGCGTGGATACTATGCTGCAAAAGAGCCGCAAGCTGATCCTGCCCACCCAGGGGAGGGTCAACGTGTTTGAATCAGTTCTGGATACCGGGCACTATGCGATCCTGTGCGAAATCTGGGAATGGCACGCTTTCCTTGGCCAGTTTCTGATTCTGTCCGACCGCCCTCACCGGGATTCCTATTTAGTAGACCATGTGGTGGCATTGGTCTCCTTCTTCTGGCAATACGCGTGTCTGGACCAGAGCGTTGTCCGTTCCGTGGATGACAACGGGTATACTGACCTGATCAACGATCTGATCGACGTAAAAATTGAGAGTGAGGCGGAGCTGCAAAGCCGCGCCGCGCGGTTATCGCCGCCACTGCGAAAATTTTACCGCTGCGCAGTAATTGGTTTTGAGCAGCTCCAGCGGAACAAGCCTTACAGCAGCCTGTACAAGGCGCTCCAGACGGTTTTTCCCCGGGGGCTCTTGATTCGGCGAGATCAGGTTTTGATTCTTCTTCTCCTCCACAATCAAAAGGATGCCTTGACTTACCATACAGAGACGTTGGAACCCGTTCTGGAAACGCACCATGCTTACGCCTGTTTTGGAGGCTGCTCCGAGTTTTTAATGTCCTTCCGGTCAATTTTCCTTCAGTGTGAGAGCTGCCTGCGGTTGGGGATGGGGCTGAGCGAGAGCGGCGGGCAGCGGATCTTTTCCAGCGAGAAATATCATCTCTATTATGTGATCGACATGTGCGCCAGAACGGCTGGGGAAATTCATGGCGGAGATTTAATTTACCTGTGTTCTCCCCATTATGCCGCCCTGCGCCGCTATGATGAGCGACACCAGGAGAACCTGTGCGGCATTCTGCACACATACCTGCACAACAACTGTAACACATCACAGACCGCGAAGAAGCTCTATCTGCACCGAAACACACTGATTAACAGGCTGACCAAGATCGAGGAGATCATCGGATGCGGTCTGGATGACGCGTATTTGCGGACCAAGCTGATGTTCTCAGATATGGTGATGGACTATATAGAGCACTACCGCCACGAAAACCCCTTCCAGCTTAAACGGAGATGGGATCAGAGCGGTCTGGATTCCGGTGCTTCCAGCAATCCTATTATAAAGCATCCCAAGCTGAAAGAAAACAGTTAGGCTGCATATTTTTATCCTGAAAGCATGGGCTTTTTGCTTAAAGCGAACATGAAGCTCCCAACGGGGGCTGCGTGTTCGCTTTTCTTTTGGCTTGACCATTCTGCCCATTTCCAAATCTTTTTTATAGGCACTTTGCATATGGCGTTTTGATTTTCTGCCGGTATAATGTTCAATATAGGGGGAAAGCATGGGGGGAATACGATGACTGTGAACATTATAATCACTCTGCTGCTGATGGTTTTCATTATTGTGATGCTGTTTCAAAACGTCAGCAGTCCAGGTACCATTTTCATGCTGGGCCCCATCGCGGCCTGTGCCCTGATGGGATACAGCCCGAAGGAAATCAACGGATTTATCGGCAGCGGCCTGCAGTCTGTAGGCGGCACGCTGTTCCTGATGGTGACCGCTGTGCTGTATTTTGGCATTCTGCATGAGGCGGGTGTGTTCAAGGCCCTGGTCAAATTTGTCATGGGCTTTTTGGGCAACCGCGTATCAGGGACCTTGGCCGTTACCGCGATCATCAGCTTTTTAACACAGCTGGACGGCTCTGGAGCTACCACCGCGCTTTGTACCATTCCCACCATGAAGCCCATCTTTGAGAAGGAGCATATCCGAAAGGAGTCGCTTCTCCTGGTGGAAAGTCTGGCCTCTGGAATATTCTGCCTGCTCCCCTGGGCGCCGGGACTGGTAGAGGCTTCCTCCTACGTGGGAGTGGAAGCCTATGACGTATTTCTGTTCCTGATTCCTCTGATTGTTTTCAGCGTCATCCTGCTCCTGCTTTTGTGCGTCTTTCTGGCTGTCCTGGAAAAACGGCGGGGCGCCGGCCTGACCGATGAGGAGTTTATCCAAGTAAAAGCGGAGCTGGATGAAAAGCTGGAACTTCCTCTGGGCACCAAAGCCGCTGTGTTTGACGGCGTTTTCACTCTGGTTCTGATGGCGCTGCTCCTGGCGGGAAAGCTGCCTTCCAATGTCGGCTTTGGCTTTGGGCTCGCGGTATTGCTGCTGGTCAATTTCCACAGCGGCAAGGCCCAAACGGAATATATGAAGCGGCAGGCTTATCTTGCGCTGAATATGGCGTTTACCATGCTGGGAGTAGCCGTTCTGGTCGGGGTAAACAACGGCACCAATGCCCTGGGGGATTTGGCTGTATGGATTTCCCAAAACATCCCCGCTGAACTTCTCGGCCATCTGCCGGTTTTCCTCTGCCTGCTCAGTATGCTCCTGAGCATTACGCTGGGCAGCGCCAAAAACTCCATGATTTTGCCCGCCGTGATTCCTCTGGTCACACCACTGGGATTTGACAGCGTGCAGGTTGTGGGGGCGGTATTTGCGACTGGTGTAATCAGCGCCAACCTGAGCCTGTTCAATGCCAGCCCCTACTTGGCGCTGGGGCTGGCCGGCGTGGATATGAAGGATCACCTGAAATATTCTTTGCTGCCGGTTTATGGGTTCAGTCTGGCTATGACGGCCTTTATGCTTATCACCGGCATGTTATCCTTCTGACCGAACAACTGAAAGGAGTATGCTTTATGAGCGATCAGATCAGAGTACAGCTTTCTTTCGGCTCCCTGGAGGGGGCGCGGAGCGAATCCGGTGTTCTTGTTTTCAAAAATATCCCCTTTGCTTCGGCCAAACGCTGGCAGGCTCCAGGGCCAGTGGAATCCTTTGACTGCTCCGCCCGGGATCCCCAGTCCTATGGTCCGGCCCCCATTCAGCCGCCCCCTGACCCGTTTTGGGCCAAGCGCAGTGGGGAGCTGACTGAATTCCCCACGGACGAGGACTGCCTGAACCTGAACATTTGGGTTGGCGACCTGGATACCCCCAAAAAGTCGGTGCTGTTCTGGATTTACGGAGGCTCTTACATCCAGGGCTACAACTACAAGCGGGGTTATCTCCCTGAAAACTTTGTCAAGGCCCACCCGGAGGTCCTGGTTGTGGCCCCCAACTACCGCGTGGGTGTGTTGGGCAGCTTGAATTTGTCCTCCCTCACCAACCAGGAGGAATACCGCTTCAGCAACAATCTGGCCCTTTTGGATCTGGTGGAGGCGCTGCGCTGGACCCAGCGGCATATCTCCGCGTTCACTGGAGACCCGGAAAACGTGACCCTGTACGGCCACTCCGCCGGTTCCAACGCCATCAGCCACCTGCTGGTCATGCCCAGCGCCAGGGGACTGTTCACCCGAGCCATTGCCCAGAGTTCCTATATGACCGACCTGGGCACTGTGGCCTTGGATACCAGCGAGGAGATCGGAAAAAAGGTGTTTGAGCTGACCGGCGTCCATACGCTGGAGGAGGCCCTTGCGCTCCCCGCCGGGCAGCTTTTGGAGGCGCAGAAAGCGCTGTTTCACTTCAAATTCGGTGGTAGCAAGGCCAGTAAAATGTTCTCCCCCGTGGCCGACGGGATAATCGTGATGCCGGATGCGTTCCAGTGCTTCGCGGATGGCCGGATCAACGTCCGGGAACTTATGATAGGCGGCAGCCAGGGGGAATACGACCAGATGTTCCTGAAAAAGGATCTGGAGGAGAGCAGGCGGTTTGTAGTGGAGCGCAACGCGGACAAGCGCGTCACCCTGGAGGACGTCCAGCGGTTTGTCGCCCTCCATCCGGAAATGACGGAAAAGGAAGCCGTTATGACCGTCCACAATGACCTGGGCCTGTGCCTGGGCGGCGAGTTCATCGGTCGGGCCTGCGCAAAGCATATACCGGTGTATGAGTATGTATTCTGCCTACGCGACCCAGAGGAGGGATGGCGAGCGCTCCACGGCGCGCCCTGCAACTATGTGTTTGGCACGGTTATTCCAAAAGGCGCGCCGGAACAGCTGGAGCGGCAGATGATGGACACTTGGGCGGCCTTTATCCGAACTGGCGACCCCAACCACCTGGGGCTCCCCGTCTGGCCCCGGTACCGGCCGGACGGCCCGGTTATGATGATAGACGCCCAGTGGAGGCTAACTGACGGCTATTGGAAAACAGACTTCTCCTTCTGGGGGCCGCGGTTTACGGAGTATGCCCTTTTGAAGGAGGGACGCTGACTGATATGAAGCGGCGATCGGCGCCTATTGCGGATACAGCCAGCGCGGCTTTGAATCCTGTATCATGCGCCGGATTTACATTCCCCCGCGGAATGAGACGCGGCTGGGCGCGCTACTGCTGTTTCCTGCCTGGGGAACTGCCCTGGAAATACGTCCTCTGCCCGTGATCCTTTATTTTACGCCGTTATGCCAAACCTATACGGTCCGGATTAAGTTCGACAAGATGTACATGTTCTTTTAAAATCGTGTGTCAACTGTATATGGAAAGATCGCTGCTACCATTTTATAATTTTATCATCGCGAGAAGGGAGATTTGGCCCGACTCAGGGCCGTCCCTTTAAAATATGAGTGTATATGAAAGGAGATCTGTATCATGACTTGGAACGCGATTATTACCCTTATCATGCTGGTCGCCATCGTAGTGCTGCTGTTTAAGAATGTGGCAAACACTGGTGTCATTATGACCGGCGTCCCCATCATCGCCGCGCTGATCATGGGTTTTTCCTTCGCCGATATCAACGGCTTTATCGGCAGCGGGCTGAACTCTGTCAGCGGAACTCTGTTCCTGATGGTAATGGCCGTCCTGTTCTTTGGAATTCTCCAGGAGGCGGGCGTTTTTGATGCCATCATCAAGTTTATCATCAACCATCTGGGCAATAATGTGCTGGGTACGCTGCTCATCACTGCCGTCATTGGTATGGCCACCCAGCTGTCCGGTTCCGGCACCACCTGCGCGCTGTGCACGATCCCCACCGTTCGTCCCCTGTATGAAAAGCAGAATATCCGCCGCGAGGCTCTGCTGCTGATTGAAACCCTGGCTTCCGGCGTGATCTGCCTGATGCCTTGGGCCCCTGGCATCAACGAGGCCTCCGCCTATGTGGACCTGGATGTATATGATGTGTTCCTGCGCATCCGGCCTCTGGTGATTTTCAGCATTCTGGCCGTATTTGCGCTGTGCTTTATTGTGGCCGCCTTTGAAAAGAAGAACGGCGCAGGCATGACCGACGAGGAGTTCCAAAAGGTCAAGGCGGAAATCAATAAGCCCCTGGAGTTCAAAATGGGCAAAACCATGGCCATTGTGGACGGCCTCGCCGCCCTGCTCATCATCATCTGCCTGTTGGGCGGCTGGCTGAAATCCAATGTGGCGTTTGCTTTGGGCTTTGTTGTCCTGCTGTTCCTGAATTACCGCACCGCCAAGGACAAGGGCGAGTATCTGAAGATGAAGGCCGGTATGTGCTTTAACCTGGCTTTCACCATGCTGGGCGTGGCATGCATTGTCGGCATCAACAACGGAGCTGGCGGACTGAGCGACCTGTCCAACCTGATCGCCAACAGCGGCTTCTCCGGCATCATCCCCCATCTGCCGTTTATCCTCTGTCTGCTGAGCATGCCTTTGAGCATCACCATCAGCGGCTCCAAAAATTCTGTGGTGGTTCCCGCCGTGGTCGCGATGGTCGCCGGATACGGTATGGGTGCGCTGGACGTTATGCCCGCGGTCTTTGCCTGCGGCGTCATCAGTGCCAACTTGAATCTCTATAACGCCTCCCCCTATCTGGCCCTGGGCCTGGCCGGCGTGGAGATGAAGGACCACTTGAAGTACTCCCTTGTCCCTGTGTATGTATTCAGTTTGGTTATGATCGCGTTCATGGCCGTCACTGGTGTCGTTTCGATTTGATTTGTGTACCTCTGTCGCGAAAGATAAAACGTCGTGCCGCGGATATTGTATCTGCGGCACGATTCAAATCTTCTAGTACGCGGAAAACGCAAACCATCAAATGAACGGGTATGACGTCCACTACGACGTGTTCGCCCTGCTCCAGACTGATTGATAAAAAGGGCACCGGGTCCGGAGAAAGCCGCGCTATGGGCTGACACTTTTTTCTCATAACAGACAGGAATCCCTTCCCGATTTTAACAACTGGGAAGGGATTGTTTACTTCTGTTGTTTTATAATACCGTTTTCAATCCGGAACGGGTCACATCACATGAAGAGGAACTCCTCTCCTGGGGCCAGGATTTTCCCCCGGGTTTCCCCGTTTGTCACCTTGGCATATATCTCCTCCGGTTCACCGCGCCAGGCCGCCACGTTGGGGCAGTCATAGGTGCCATAGTGGAAGGGAAGCAGGACCGCGTGGTCAAAGTGGTTAGCCAGCACCGCGGCGGAGGTATGATTCAGGTGGTACTCGCAGGTGGAGACATCCAAGGCCAGCAGATCGATGTCAGGGATTCGAAGATGCTCCTCCATCAGCCGAGTATCTCCCGGGAAAAACATCCGGCCCTCCGGCACGTTCAAAATATAGCCGCAGCACTCTCCTGCGCGGTAGGGACGGCCGCCCCGGGCCAGATCCTTCAGCTGCCAGGGGTGGTCGGCGGGGGTAGACTCGACCAGGATATCCCCAACCTTCATGCTCTCATAAACGCGCAGTGTAATAATCTGTTCCGGCGGGACGCCCAGACGGGCCAGGCGCTCAAACACCGCTGGGACACATATCATGGTGAGGCCCTTTCCAGCCAGAATCCGTGCGGTCTCCGGCCCCAGATGGTCTGCGTCCGCGTGGGTATACAGGACATAGCAGTTTTTAGGGATTTCAGCGGCGGAGATGGGATAGTTCGTTTTCAGGGGCAGACCGGCTTCGCTCATCGACGGGTCATCCGGCTTGACTGTCAGCACTGGGTCAATGAGGATGTTGTGGCGGTGGCTGTGAATCAGGAAACCTGTGCCGGCCAGCCAGTAGACCACCGTGCCGCCGCTGTCCTGAAACGCGGTCTGTGGGATGGGGATGGTGTCTTTTCTTGGATACATGGGCGAGCTCCTTTCGGTGCGGGTCGGGTTTATTACGCGGCGGCGTCAATGGCGGCCAGGTACTCATCTACCAGCTCGGAGCCCACAGCCTCGCGGACCATCTCGTAGACGGGGGCGGCGGCCTCTCTCATCTGGTGAATGGTCGCCTCGTCCAGCTCGATCACCGTAACGCCCTTCTCCTCCACCATTTTCAGGTTCTCAGCCTCGGCGTCCTGGGCGGTCTGGGTGGCGTAGGCGCCGATTTCCGCGAAGCACTCGTTGAGCGTGGCTTGCAGGTCGGCGGGCAGGCTGTCCCAAACGCCCTGGTTCATCAGGATGGTGGCGACAAAGGCCAGATGCTTGGTGTTGATCACATAGTCCTGCTGCTCGTAAAAGTTAGAGCTGAGGAAGATGTCCAGGGGGTTCTCCTGGGCGTCAACCAGACTTTGCTGGAGGCCGATATACAGCTCGCTGAAGTCCAGAGGGGTGGCGGCAGCGCCCAGCGCGTTCCAGTAGGCCATGTGGTTGTTGTTGGTCATGGTGCGGATACGGATGTCCTTGAAGTCCCCGATCGTACGGATCTCACGGTTGCAGGACATATAGCGGAACACAGTGGGGAACAGCTGGCAGAGGTGCAGGTCTGTTCCGTCAAAGCTGGACGCCATCTTCTCCGTGAAGCCGGACAGCACGGTCTGGGCCACGGTGATGTCGTTGTACGTGTTGGGCAGGTCAAACAGAGCGAGGTCAGGGACAAAGGTGACCTGCGGAGCGGTGTTACCAATCACCATGGTGACGTTGTTCAACTGTACACCCTCCACCAGTTCCGCGTCGGAACCCAGAGCGGAGTCTGGATAGCAGGTGATCTTAATGCGGCCTCCGGTGCGCTCCTCGATCAAGTCGGCGGCGTACCGCATGGTTTTGCCGATGGCGGAATCATTGGTGGCGGAGGTGCCGATGGTGAAGTTATACTCCGCCTGGGCATTGGTATTCTGCTGGGAAGAGGATGAGGGCTGCTCCGAGCCGGAAGAGGATGTGCCGTTCTGCGCGCTGCCACCCTGTGAATTGCCGCCGCAGGACGCCAGCAGAAGGACGCAGATGGTGGTCATGGCAACCGCTTTTGTCAATACTTTTTTCATTTGATTTACCTCCCAAAAAATATTTTGTTACGCTTTAACCAGGAACAGAGAAATCTGGGGAATAAAGGTAATAAGGATCAGCGCGGCCAGGAACATGATAATGAAGGGGATGACCTTCCTGCTGATTTCCACCACCGACGCGCCGCTGGTGGTGCTGGCTACGAATAGGTTCAGGCCGAAGGGCGGGGAGGCCAGGCCAATGGTCAGGTTGCACACAATTACGATACCCAGATGGACAGGATTAATGCCGTAGTTCTTCGCAATTGGCATCAGCAGCGGGGACAGAATCAGAATTGCGGGCGCGCCGTCAATGAACATACCCAGAATCAGCAGAGCCGCGTTGAGCAGGAGCAGGAAGGAGACCTTGCTCTGAATGCTGCTGGAGATGAATTCGGCCAGTGTCTGGGGAGCGTTCAGCAGGGTGAGAACCCGGCTGAACGCCGTGGCCAGGGCCAGCAGCGCGCACAGCGGCGCGCAGGACTTAACGGATTCTACCAGCAGCGTTCCAAGGCCCGCGAATGTGACCGAGCGGTAGATAAACACGGAAACGATGATGGCGTAGACCACGGAAATACAGGCCGCCTCCGTAGGGGAAAAGATACCGCTGTATATGCCACCCAGGATAATGACCGGGGTAAGCAGAGCCCAGAAGCCCTCCTTCAGCACCTGGAAAAAGCTCTGGCTGTGCAGCTTGTTCCAGTTTGCCATAATTTTTGCGCGGTCCTCCCCATGGAAACGGCAGTAAAAATAGCAGTAACCCATTAGAAGCAGGGCAATCAGACAGCCGGGCAGAATACCGGCGGAAAACAGGGCGGTTACCGACGTGCCCGTGACCAGGGCGTAGTTTACAAAGGAGATGCTGGGCGGGATGATAAGGCCCAGCCCACCGGCCGTGGCGACAATCGCGGAGCAGAAGCTCCGGTCATATCCGAGGGAAACCAGAAGGGGGATTGTCATCGCGCCCACTGCGGCGCAGGTGGCCGGTCCGGAGCCGGAAATTGCCCCATAGAACAGGCAGGTGACTACGACGGCACAGGGAAGCCCGCCGGTTTTGTTGCCCAAAAAGTAGGCGAACACGTCAAACAGCTTTCCGGAGATACCCCCCTGGGCCATAATGGTTCCGGACATGATGAACAGCGGGATCGCCAGAATCGGTGTCGCGTCAATTCCCACTACCATGGCCCGGATCACATACACGATATCGGCGGAGAAGGAGGGCTGGATCAGGCCGGGCGCGATGGCGGCGAGACCCATCGCGGTGGCAACGGGGAAGGAGAGCACCAGGCAGGCGATAAACAGAACAAATAGGACAACGGTCAATCTGGCTCCCCCTTTCCGCTCAGGAAGCGGGCATACACAGGACGCAGGAGAACCTGGACGCAGCGCGCCACCGCCAACGCGAAGCTGATTACAGTGGACAGGTAGATGTACGTATAGGGGATGCCCAGTGCCGGGCTGACACGGGCGGTTTTTTGAATGGATGCAATAAGGGACAGGGAGTTGATAAACATGATTACAAAAAATACCAGGGAAACGACCTGTACAAACAGCTGTAAAACAGACCACAGCTTTTTGGGGAGCAGTTCACGGATGATGTCCAGGCGCAGCATGGAATCATTCTTGACGCAGTACGAAAAGGTCAAAAAGGTGAAGTACACAAAACAATACCGGCACAACTCTTCCGGCCAGGAGAAGGGATGGCGAAAAATATAACGCATGATAATTTGCAGGAACATGACTGATGTTAGTATCACCAGAAGAAAGGCCAGGAGATATTCTTCCAGATGCTCATCCAGATGTTTAATAATTTTTTGCACCGCTTCATCACACTTCCTTTCATACAAAAAATTGTTGATTTTGCCAGTCGGGGCCCTCTAACTGCTCCTCAGTGTAGAACAATATAGATAAAATTTCAATGATATAAACTTGCGGTAAAATCTCAGATCGGGGCAAAAAAACAAAATATGAGATAAACCACAAAAAAAGATACTGCGTTTTTGCGGCAGAAAAGCGGCACCCCAACCGGGATGCCGCTGCGCCGTCCATGCTACTGATTCATGTGTTCTCTTCGGTATTCTCCTGGAGAAATGCCGATGTTCTTTTTAAAAATCCGGAAAAAGTTCTGAAGGGAGTTGAAGCCTGTCTGATAGGCGATATCCTTAATCAAGAGCTGAGAAGAAATCAGAAGCTGCTTGGCCTGCTCCAGGCGGACGTTGTTGATATATTCAGTGAAGGAGGTGCCCATTTCCTGCTTGAACAGCCGGCTCAGGTAGGCGGGGCTGATCCCAATTTCCTCCGCCACAATATTTTGGGAGAGGTTGCAGTTGGAATAGTTAGCGTGGATATACTCCTGGATGCGGCTGATATGCTGGGCGGCCTTTTTGTAATTGCGCCGTTCAAAAATATCCAGAATCTCCCCGCAGAAGTCTGAGACAGCCTGGGACATCTGGGGGACGCCGCCGCTTTGGCGCAGGGCGCGCAAGAAAGCCTCCTTGCGGACGGACAGCTCCTCCGTGCTGCTGACATTCATCGCGCCGGCGATCTCCAGCAAGGTGTCCACATATATCTCATACTGGGACAGGCAGGCGGCAGATTCCGGATACTCCGCGGCAATTGTTTTGGTTAATTCGCTGGCAAGCGTCCTGGCCATTTGGGGCTGTTTGTCACGCATGGAGTGGAAAATCAGCTTGGCCTGCTCAAAGTAGGAGGCCTGGAGCGGGATGGAAAACTCCTCGTTTTCCTGCTGGCCGTAGAACCGCCGCCGGTCCAGACTCTTCCGTGCGTCCAGATAGGAGTATCGCACATCCTTGATGTAGGTGTAGATTTTGCCGCAGCTCCACTGGATGTCGCAGAAGGCGGCGGCGCTCAGCTTGTCCAAAGCGCGGCAGAGGCGCAGCACAGCCTGGTTGATGGAGACCTCCCCGTCCTCAGGCGGAATGACCAGGATAAGGGAGAGAAACTGGTCATCTTTGGAGATCAAAAATCCGTGGTAATCACCAGGGAGCCTCTGGTGCAGGATATCCCGGATCTGGAGCAGAATCAGGTTGGCCTCCAGGGCCTGAAGCCTGGAGCCGTTTCGTTCGGTAATATCGATGACCACCGCCAGATACTTCGCGTTGGGGGAGATGGGGTTCCCCAGACTGTCCAGAGTGCTCTGGATTTCGGCGCCGGAGGGCGCCTTTCCGGCCAGGATGCTGATGAAAAGCGGTTCAAGCACCATGGGGGTGATGTTCGCGATAGCCTGCCGGAGATGGGAGTTCTGTTCGGAAGTGCTGTTGTAGGTTTTCGCGAGGTAGTCGATCTCATTTTCCGCGTCATGTATATCGGCGTTAGATTCAGCCAGCATCCCCAGCAAGCTGCGGATGGGGCGGTTGGCGCGGAAGGCGATCTGGAAGGAGATAAACAGTCCCAACAGCAGCATCAGCAACCCCATTGTCAGCACCCGCCGGAAGGAGGGCAGAAACTGAAAGGCTTCCGGGCCGGTCCGCGTCATGTACAGCCAGTCCGTCTGTGCGGAGCGGGAGTAAAAATACAGCGAGCCGTCCGGGCCCTCCAGAACGCCCTCGGCACCCCCTGGAATGTCCTGGGCCTGTTGAAGAATATCCTCCGGGGCCTGGCTGGTAAAAATCTGCCGGCCGGTGGGGTCGAACACATAGCAGAGATCGGGCTGCTCCTCCCCGGCCTGGGCTACCAGAAGGCCCAGGGCCGAGATATCAAACTCAAAGATCAGGACGCCAATGCTGTTGAGATAGTCGGGATACAGATGCTGAAACAGGAGCGGGCGGCCATCGATCTGCTTGATGCAGAGAGAGTCAGTAGAGCCGGACAGACGGGTGCTGGAAAATTCGATGATGGATTCCGGGTCCTGAAAGAGCGGGTCGAAGGAGTCGTTGGCGGAGAGATAGGACAGATCTGAGCTGTACACAGAGTGCGCGGTGGGGATATAGAGGTAAGCCCGCTTAATATATGGGTAGTCCTTGGCGATCTGGGCCAGCTGGGTGACGATATAGGAAGTCCTGGAGTAATTTTCAGAACTGGAGTTTATAATCGCGCTGGTAAACTCCTTGGACCAAATGGTCTGGTTCATCAGCAGCTGCAAATCCTGCAAGGTCAGCTCCACCGCGGTGCTGGTGGTTTTTAGCACATTCAGCTGGGAGACCTCCGCGTTTTGGCTCAAAGATTTATTCTCGGCGTAAAGCGTGTAGAACATAAATGCCCCGAGCAGGAGGGAGAACAGCACAAGGACCACGGTAAACGTGGCGAAAAATGTGCTGTTAAAGCGGAAAAAATCTTTAATCGAACGGCACACTTTCTTCTGCAAATCAATCCCCCCACCAGCACAGATATAAATTCTCGACTCATTATAGCCCATTCAAATGTTTGTTTCAAGTCATAATAACTGGAGAGAAAAAGGGCGCGGGAGGTCGCGTGCCATCATGTTCCGCGTCCGCTGGTGTCATCCCGCGAGGGGCGGCGTCTATCTGGCAGCGCCACTGAGGAATCGGGGGTGATTTGTCTTAGCGTGATATTGGGGACGCCCAGGGCAAGCGAGTCTGGACGCGGCGGACTGCGCACACCGCCAGTTGCAATTCGTGTACAGGCGCTGGCCTTTCAGGCGGAGCAAGCCCTTGTGAAGCAAAAAGCGAGGTTCTCCCGAAAAGCGGGGTAGGAGAGCCGGCGGTCATTGCGCTGGCAGACCTTGAAGAGAGCTTCAGCTGCCGTATAAGCGTCGCCGTTGGGCGAGACATTCTCCATGGCGCGGAGGATATACATCCCTTGTTTATCTTCTGAACAATACAATTCCATTCCTCCTGATTTTTTGGCTTAAACATTCCAAATGATCTCAGCGGAATGTTCGGCGACCTCTATCCGACGGATAAACCGAGCGGCAACAGCCTTTTTCTCCTCAAAACCGAGGGAGGGAAAGTCCAAAACAGCGGGCATGACTGGACGATTTTGCTCACGGCGC
The DNA here is from genome assembly GCA_910575265.1 of Oscillospiraceae bacterium. Lineage (GTDB taxonomy): Bacteria > Bacillota > Clostridia > Oscillospirales > Oscillospiraceae > Lawsonibacter. The sequence goes on along the minus strand of CAJTEA010000011.1, from coordinate 54,712 downwards.
CGCGCCTCCAGAATTGTTTGACGTTCCTGTTCCAGCCGGACCAGTGACCGCTGGAGATAGGCGGGAGGGATATCCGAGCTCTCCGCGAAGGCGTCAATCAGACGATCCGCCTTTCTGTCGATTTCTTCTAACTGTCTGGAATACAAATTGTTTTCTTGAATCTCTGGGGATTCCGATGGACATTCGTCTAACATTTTCGTGATTTCCGCGGTGATGATTTCTTCCAGTTCCGCGAGCTTGACGTGAATGCTGGCGTCGCAGTGGGAGAGATTGTACCGCCCGCTGCAGGCCAGCCAGCGGTGAGGCTTGTCCGAGATGACCTTGAGACTGTAGCCGCATTTGGCGCATTTCAGCAGACCAGAGAGCCAGGTATAAGTGCCCTTCCCGCTGTTGCCCAACTGGCGGTTGCTGTCCAGCTTGAGCTGACAGCGCAGCCAGAGGTCAGAGGGAACGATCCCCTGACTGTTCATGACTGAGGCGGAGTGGTCCTTCAGATTGGTGTATTTTCGGTCAGAGGCTTTTCTCTTGCCCACCAACAGAACTCCATGGACTCCGTCAAAGTGTTCGGCGGGCGAGGTGATATTAGCCCCCTTGCCCAGAAGATAGAGCCGGACCTGTTCATCGGCTATGGCGTAGGTCGGGTTGTGAAGGATGCGGGAGAGGGTCACATTGTCCCAAGTATCCCGCTTGGGACCGTGGATGCCCTGACCGGTCAGCTTACGGGCCAACAGGCCCAGCGACATCCCCTCAACAGCATATTCCTCAAAGATGCGGAGCACGATGTCCGCGTTTTCGTTGACAATCAGGGAGGGAACAGAGCGTCCATCTGAGGTTTGCTGGCGCCCGATGTCGAAGCCATAGGGGGCGGGGCCGCCAGGCCAGGAGCCCAAGGAGGCCCGGCGGTAATAGTTGTCCCGTACCCGCTCAGCGGTGGTTTCCCGCTCCAATTGTGCGAACACCATGATGATGTGAAGCATGGCTCGCCCCATGGGGGTTGAGGTATCAAAGTTCTCATTGACCGAGACAAACTCCACATTATGCTCCTGGAGCATCTCCCACAGCCGCCCGAAATCGGCCACAGAGCGGGAGAAGCGGTCCAGGCGGTAGACATAGAGCTTTTGGACCTTATCCGCTTTGATATCCCGGAGCAGCCGTTCAAAGCCGGGGCGTTTCGTGTTTTTGCCGGAGTAGCCCGCATCCTTGTAGACATTCAATTCACCGCCAGCCGTCTTACGGCACAGGTCCAACTGCCCGGAGATGGACAAGCTGTCTTTCTTTAAAAGGGACTGACGGGCATAAGCTGCGTCAAATTTCATTGGCACGCCCCAGACTTACGCGCTCTGCCTGGATGCCGCGTCTTTCTGTGCCAGGAGGACAGCGGTGCAGAGCTTTTTGGTGTCCAAAAGCGCCTGCTGGCGTTCCTCCAGGGTGGCGTACTCCGGGTGAGTGTGTTTGATTTCCATAGCAATCCCTCCTTGGGACATTCTATGAGAGGCCGCCGGAGGAAATGTCTGGGGCTTTGAAAGGGAATAAAGTGAACTCAAAAAAGTCTTGAAGTTTTGTGTCGCAAGAGGGTTCATCTGTCGCGCTCGTTTCCACCGAGTGTAACAAAGGAAATTATTGTGGAAAAGGAGTAAAGTAGCCCTCACAGATTTTTGCGTTTGTGTGGCACACACCGCAGGTCGCTATTTTAATCAGAAGTGTGTTTGTCAAGAAAAAAGTTAAGCAAAAGGGCTCGAAAAGGGTAAAAGACCTCTGGAATCTTTAAGCAACACTACGAAATTTGTCGAGCCAGCCGAATAGGCGCTCTACCAGGGAGTGAGACATCTTATGTGGAAGGTTATTATTGCGGACGATGAGAGGTTGATTTGCCGGCTGATTGAGACGCTGATCGACTGGGAAACGCTGGACATGGAGATCGTGGGCAAAGAGGAAAACGGGCTGGAGGCTCTCCGGATGGTGGAGGAGCTCCATCCTCATTTACTGATTACAGACATTCGGATGCCGGGCTGCGATGGGCTGGAGCTAATCCGTCAGGCCTGGGAGATCAGCCCGGATATTGAAATCGTCATTATCAGCGGCTACGCCCACTTTTATACCAAGCTGGCAGATCAACGGAATCGAGATTCTTGACGAAGAAACGCTGCGCTTGGCACGGGAGGGCTTGCGGGCCGGCGTACTGGCCACGTCCAGAATACGGGGCCGGGAAATTTTAGAGCTGGTGCTGGATGCGGGGGAAATTTTTGCCCTGCGGGCGGGCGGCGGCGATGGAGAAATTCAGGCCTTCCAGCAGCGATGTGGACAGCGAGGGCGGATGGAACTGCTGTTTAAAGAGCTGGAAGGACTCCATATCCAAACGCCCAAAAGGTTGAAGGAACAACAGGAGAACGAGACGACCCGTCCCATTCGTATGGCAAAACAGTACATCCAGGAGAACTACGGGCGGAACATCACCCTGGAGGACGTATGTGGGGCAGTGGGCTTTAGCTCCACATATTTCAGTGCCCTGTTCAAAAAAGAGACCGGCGAGGGCTTTTCCAAGTACTTGACCCAGGTGCGGATCGACCGGGCCAAGGAACTGCTGCGGGAGACTGATCTGCCAATAGCGGAGGTGTGCGAGACGGTGGGCTACAGTGACCGGAAGCACTTCACCCAGACCTTCCACAAAATAACCGGCGTAAACCCGGTGGAATTCCGCCGGCTCTACGGCTGACGGGAGAGAACTATGAAAAACGACAGATTGAGATATTTTTGTCCCATCGGCTTCTGGTTGTAGGTCTGGTGGCTGTACTGCTAAATATCTGCCTACTGTTCTGCCTCTATGTGGCGACGAAGGAATTGGGAGGGCGTTGGTTGGGTCTGATCGTGATCACAGCGGCAGCTTTGGCTGTTTTAATGTGGTGTACTGCGGTATGGATCATTCGGCCATTTTTACGGCTGGAAAAAAAGACCCGATTGTTTTTAGAGAGATACGCTCCGAACAGCTTGTTTGAAGACGAATCTATTTTCTTTACGCCCACCAGCCAGCAAATGTGGGAATATCTACAAAAAATGTTGGATTCTTCCGAGGTTCTGAAGCTGAATAAGCGGCAGGCCCAGTATCTGGCCCTGCAAAACCAGATTAACCCCCACTTCCTTTATAACACCCTGGAGAGCATCCGTAGCGAGGTCCTGGTGGCCGGAGTGACAGATCTGGCGGAGATGACCGAGGCTCTGGCCAGCTTTTTCCGCTACACCATCAGCAAGGTGGAGAACCTAGTGTCGGTGGAGGAGGAACTGCAAAACTGCGAGACCTACTTTAAGATCCAGCAGTACCGCTTTGCCGAACGGCTCCAACTCACAATTGATTATGACAGCGCGGAGCGGGAGGAAATTTACAACTGCCGCCTGCCAAAGCTGACTATGCAGCCTATTCTTGAAAACAGTATCATCCATGGTACGGAATGTAAGATCGGTACCGGCCACCTGAAGATCCATTTGGAACGGACTGGTGAGATGCTGTTCATCCGCATTTCGGATGATGGGGTAGGGATGGATGAGCAGACCTTGGCCCGAATGAATGGGCAGCTGCAAAAGAGTGCTCGGGCTGTTGCCTCCCAAGACAGCCCGGCCAAAGGCGGCATCGCCCTGCGCAATGTGAACAACCGCATCCATCTTTTGTTTGGGGAGGAGTACGGGCTATGCGTGTTTTCCATGCCGGGGGTAGGGACCGATGTGGAAATCCTGCTGCCGGCCATCACCAGCGACCGGAATGTTCCCAATAAGGAGGCCCTGTTTTCCCTGCTGACCCAAAACCTACCCCTGCGGTACGGTTATGTCTATTACCACGAGAAACTGGTGAACGACTGGCATGACCGCTGGCGGGGAAACAACCGGATCAGCGTGATCCGGAATGAGAGTTGTCTGGCCAAGGACCTGACTGTGGCAGACAATATCTTTGTCCTGCGGTCGGGCTTTAAAAAATGGCACATCCGCCCCTATATCCTTCGAGATCAGTTGATCCCGTTTATTCAGGAGATCGGTGTGCCCATTCGTGCGGATGCCTATATCGACAGCTTGACCACCTTCCAGCGGTTTGTGGTGGAACTGCTAAAGGCGGTGGTGGCAGGCAGCCGCCTGATCGTGCTGGATAACGTGGATGCTTTCATCAGCGAGAGCGAGCTAGCGAAACTCCAGGAGATCTTGCTGCACTACGCAGAGAAGGGCATCTCCTTTCTCTATCTCTCCGCCCACTTTGAGGAGACCCTGCGCTTCTGCCACCGGACGGCCCTGATGTCCAACGGTCGGCTCCTGAAATGCTTCAACCTGAAAAGCGGCGTGAGAATATCCTGTCGCTGCCTTGCGTGGGGGACTATGACCGCTGGGTCCGGGCACATCTGAAGGAGTCGTGTAGGGAACGGGCGGACAATACAGTGTTGGAACTGCGTGCCCTGTGCTGTGGGAACCTTCGGGACATGAACCTGCAGGTAAACGCCGGCGAGTGCATGGTGATACAGGATATGGACGACTGTGCGCTGAGCGACTTCTTGGCTGTTTTACAGAGTGGGCAGCCGGAGAGCGGTCAGCTTCTGGTGGGAGGAAAGCCTCTGGGATCGGGCCTGGACCGAAGCATCGCTATTGTTCAGGAGCGGCCTATGGAAACCATGCTGTTTTACAGCATGAGCTACATGGACAACCTGTGTTTCAATATGGACCACCGTTTCCCCAGGATATGGCTGTCTAAGGGGATGCGGCGGAGTATCCGGGAGGAGTATGCCCCTGTCCTGGGAACGGATGTATTCGATAAACGGATCGACGAGTTGAGTAACCGGCAGAAATACGACCTTGTGTTTACCCGTCTGTTGCTCCAGAGGCCCAAGGTGGCGTTTTTTATCCATCCCTTCAAAAAGGCGGAGGTATCCATCCGCAGCCACCTGTGTGAACTGATGGGGCGGCTTTTGGAAAAGGATATCGCGGTGGTGATCCTTGCGGTGAACCTGGCTGATTCTCTGGCCCTGGCCGACCGGCTGGTCCGGCTGCGGCAGGGGTCGGTATATGAAACCTACCGGCGAGAGAACTTCGCGAAACTGCCCGTCAATACCCCGTGGCTGTATCCCTATCAGGAAAAATATCCAAATACCGAAAGAAAGGCTGATATATATGAAACGTTCCGAAATCAATAAGGCGCTGAAAGAGCTGGAGTCCATGTGCGCACCTACGTCGTCTCCGCAGGCACTCAGGTGCGGCTCACTCCCGGGGAGAGTATCCACCTCCAGCAGCGGCTGTACCACGATTTCTCAGTGGGGGAGGGCTCTGGCCCTGTCCTGCTGGGCGAGGTAAGCCAGTGCAACGATGACAATACGGACAATCGCTTTAATCCGCCAGTGGGCCGTTTTCCGGCCATCGAGGAGGACGAGCCCCCTACCGTCTGCTGTGCAACGAATACCCGGCGGCAAAATGAGGTAGAAGTCCCTGCTTCAATTAAATCTGCAAGCCAACAGGCAGTTATCCAAAGTGGGTAACTGCCTGCTTTCGTTTTTTATTGGTATCTGTTTACAGCTTCTTAACCCGGCAAGCGTATTTGCTTTCCCCCTTTTAATGCTTTACATAGTATGCTGATTGCAGAAAGAGGGAGTGATGCCTGGTACAAAGTCAATTCGAAAGCATGAGCGGAATTTTGATGAGAGAACGGAACGTTTTCTTTGGCAGCATCCCAACTTGGGATTTCTCCTTCTGTTTATTGGAGTTCCGCTGTTCGTTCTGGCCTTTGTCTGTGCCGACACACGCATGATATCTTCCTATCGCATGGTATATATGTGGCATGATCCTGGGGCAGCTGGATATATTCATTGTTTTGACCGGTCTGCACGACGCGCTGTTTACCGCTACTTCGGCGGTGTGCGTCACGGGATTGGTAGTCCGGGACACCGCCATTTACTGGTCAGCTTTTGGGCAATGTGTCCTGCTCCTGCTCATCCAAATCGGCGGTATGGGGGTCATCACGGTGGCGGCATCCTTCGCCATACTCTCCGGCAAAAAAATATCTCTTATGCAGCGCAGTACCATGCAGGAGGCCAGCTCAGCCCCCAGCGTGGGCGGCATTGTGCGGTTGACGGGCTTTATCATAAGGACAACCCTGCTGTTTGAGTTGCTGGGCACCGCAGTTATGGTCCCGGTGTTCTGCCGGGACTTCGGTTTCCGAGGACTGTGGATGGCCCTGTTCCACTCCGTGTCCGCCTTCTGTAACGCAGGCTTTGACCTGATGGGCATCCGGGAACAGTTCTCTTCCCTCACCGCCTACTCTGCCCAGCCGGTTATCAACATTACTATGATGCTCCTGATTGTCACAGGCGGTATCGGTTTTCTCACTTGGGATGACCTACGCACCAACCACTGGCACTGGCGAAAGTACCGGATGCAGACCCAGGTAATCTTCTGTGCCACGGGGTTGCTGCTAATCCTTCCGGCGGTTTACTTCTTCTGCTGGGAGTTTGACGCTCTGCCCATGGGGGAGCGTATCTGGAAATCGCTGTTCCAGGCGGTGACGACCCGAACGGCGGGCTTCAATACGGCGGACCTGACTCAGCTCAGCGAACCGGGTGGGTACATCACCATGGCCCTGATGCTCATCGGCGGTTCGCCCGGCTCCACCGCTGGGGGTATGAAGACCACCACTCTGGCGGTGCGCTGGCTATCAGTATAATCGAGGGTTTGCCCATGTATGTGTGTCTTCTTGAAACGGCCTCAGCCATTGGTACAGTGGGGCTGACTCTGGGGATGACGCCCGGACTGGGATCGCTGTCCCGGCTGGTTCTGATTGGGCTGATGTTCTTTGGGCGGGTAGGCGGCCTGACGCTGATTTTTGCCGCTCTGTCTGGGGTAAAAAAGACCGGTCCCAAACTGCCTCAGGAAAAGATAACGGTTGGGTGAGGAGGAAATGCAATGAAATTGATTCTTTTGATTGGTCTGGGACGGTTCGGAAAGTATATCGCTATGAACCTCAACCAGCTGGGATATCAGATACTGGTGGTGGACCACCGGGAGGAACGGGTGGACGAGATTCTGCCCTATGTGACCAACGCCCAGATCGGGGATAGCACCAATGAGGAATTTTTGAAATCTCTTGGGGTGCGGACGAGGTGGTCTATCCGGAGAAACAGCTGGCGAAATGGACGGCCATTCGGTGCAGCACCGACCACATTTTGGATTACATGGAGTTGGACGAGGAACACGCTATGTTTGAGGTCACAGTACCGGAGCAATGGGCCGGGCATACCATTGGACAGATTGACATCCGGCGGAGATACCATGTGAGCATTATGGGCGTGAAGAGAAATGGAAAGCTGGAACTGACCCTCGCTCCGGAGACTGTACTGGGTGCAGAGGAAACTATGCTGGTGTTGGGAAAAAACAAGGATCTGCAAAAGTGTTTCAAGATGTGAGGAGCGGACCAATGTGCGATACAGAGTGTGAACTTATGCGGGATTTATTACTGTTGGTTATTGTGGCAATCATGTTCGTGGGAGGGTACTTTGTGATGGATCGCCTGGATCATTTCCTGGATTCCTTCCACCTGGAGGATGCTCCGCCTGACGAAGAGAGGGAAGAGAAAATTCCCAAGCCGGCAGAGGTGGAAAATCCATGCTTTCAGTGCTACAATAACTCTTGTGAGAAACGTGTTTGGTATTCGGTGGAGCGCCCCGCCAGGCAGGAGGGAAGGATATGGATAAGACCAGAGAGGACTCAGTCCGGTTCGCTGGCGGGACAACGGGGAAGTTAAGCATTTTCTTCGGCTATGCAGCCGGGGTGGGCAAGCTGCGTGCCATGCTGGAGGAGGCACACCAGGTTAGAGAACAGGGGGCAGATGTTGTCGTGGGCTGCATCAAGTCTCCTGTCCAGTCCCGGACCGCTGAACTATTGGGAGGTCTGGAGCGGCTGGGGGAAAAGGAGGAATTTGACTTGGACGCTGCCTTGCGGCGCAGGCCCCAACTTCTTTTGATAGACGGGTTGGCCCATGCCAACGCACCGGGAAGCCGGAATGCCAAGCGCTATCAGGATGTACAGGAATTGTTCCAAGCGGGGATCGATATCTATACGACGCTGAACGTACAGAACATTGAGAGCCTGAACGACACGGTAGCTTCCATCACCGGGGTGACTGTTAAAGAGCGGGTGCCGGACTCCGTTTTTGACGGGGCGGATCGGGTGGAGCTGGTAGATCAGGAAGCAGAGGACCTGCTGCCGGGCGGGACTGAGCCTTGGATATTTAGCCTTGAAAACCTACTGCCCTGCGTGAGTTGGCCCTGCGCCGCTGTGCCGACCGAGTGAGCCTGCGCGGGGGACACTCCGGCCGGAGCCGGGGTGAGTACTGCACGGAAGAGCACATTTTGGTGTGTCTGCCCTCGTCCCCTTCCAATGCAAAAATCATTCGTACGGCGGCCCGGATGGCCAGGGCGTTTCAGGGCCGCTTTACCGCCCTGTTTGTGGAGACACCGGATACTGCCGCCATGGAGGACGCAGACAAAAGACGGCTACGGGAGAACATTCGTTTAGCTCAGCAGCTGGGGGCGTCCGTCGAGACTACTTTCGGCGAGGATGTCCCCTCCCAGATTGCGGAGTTTGCCAGGCTGTCCGGGGCATCCAAAATCGTGATTGGACGCAGTACGGTAGCCCGACGCTGGCCTTTCGGGAAACCCGCCCTCACCGAGCGGCTGATCTCCGCCGCGCCTAACCTGGATATCCATGTAATTCCGGACGCCAATGCAGGGAACGGTTACCATTACATTACCCGCGGGGGAGGTAGAACTGCATGAATAAGCCCTTTATTGGTATAGTGAAATCATACGCAAGAACGGAGAGAATCTGACTGAAAACAAAGATACGATGGATAACGCAAAACTAAACAAATAAAACAGATTGTGAATCCGGAAATTTTCGAATCCGTTGTGAACACATCTTAATCCTCCATCATAAACTGTTGCTGTAAACAACACAATATTCCACCAGCAAGGGGATAGGAGTGTGGCAGTATGTGCGGAATTGCGGGATTTAGCAGTTTTGAAAAAGATTACTTAATTCAAAGGAAGAGGTGGGATGACATCCTGGGGGAGATGCGACATATTTTGCGCCACAGGGGCGGAGACCAAGAAGGACAATTTTTAGAGAAACATATAGGCCTCAGCCACAGCCGGCTGTCCATTCGGGATGTGGTGGGAGGCGCCCAGCCTATGATTCGCCGGCAGAATGGAAAAGAGTACGCTATTGTTTATAATGGCGAACTCTACAATGTTGATGAACTGAAACGGATTTTGTCAAACCACGATTTCTCCACAACGACAGATACTGAGGTGCTTCTCTATGGCTATATGGAATATGGTCCGGACTTCTTCTCTCAACTTAACGGGATTTACGCTGCTGCCATCTGGGACGGGGGCCTGGAACAACTGGTTTTAGTCCGTGATCGGGCGGGGGTAAAGCCTCTGTTTTACACGCTTCGGAACGGAGAACTCATTTTTGGCTCCGAGCCCAAGGCGCTCTTCCAGCACCCGGAAGTCTGTCCGGAGATCGATAGGGAGAGCCTTCGGGAGATTTTTGGAATCGGCCCCGCCCGTACCAGCGGCCACGGCGTGTTTAAAGGAGTTAAGGAACTGGAGCCGGGACAATTCGCCGTCTTTGACAGAGAGGGATTCCGCGCTGCGTACTACTGGCGGCTCCAGGCCCGGGAACACGAGGACGACTACAAGGATACTGTGGCCCGCACCGCCTTTTTGGTACGTGACGCTGTGGAACGGCAGATGGTGTCCGATGTACCGGTATGCAGTTTTCTCTCCGGCGGCGTAGACTCCAGCATCGTTACCGCTCTGGCTGCGAATTTTTTGGGGAGGCAGGGCGGACGACTGAACACGTTCTCTTTCGATTTCACCGGAAACGCTCAATATTTCCAATCCAATGTTTTCCAACCGGAACAGGACCGGGCGTATGTGGAAATCATGCTGTCTGCCCACCCGGAGCTGAATCACACCTTTTTGGAGTGCGGCGAGGAACGTTTAGCTCAACAACTGGACAATGCTGTGGATGCTAAGGATTTGCCGGGCATGGCGGATGTGGATGCGTCTCTGCTCTACTTCTGCCGCTTGGTTAAGGAGCACAACAAAGTTGCCCTTACCGGTGAGTGCGCCGATGAGATATTCGGAGGCTACCCATGGTTCTATCGCCCTGAACTGACGGAGGGGGAAGGATTTCCCTGGTCCAAAAATATGGATACCCGGGTCCTGCTTCTGACCGAGGAGGCCCGACGGGCTTTGAACCTGGAGGACTACGCCCTGGAGCGGTACCGGGAGAGCGTTCGCCAAACTCCCCGTCTGCCGGGTGAAACGGAGGTGGAGTGTCGTCATCGGGAAATTTCCTGGCTGAATCTGCGGTGGTTTATGCGTACCCTGTTGGACCGGATGGACCGGACCAGTATGTACTCCGGTTTGGAGGCACGGGTCCCCTTTGCGGACCACCGGATTATCGAGTACCTTTACAACGTGCCCTGGTCCATGAAGTACCGGGAGGGGGAGGAGAAGGCTCTGCTTCGAGACGCCTGCGGCGAGCTTTTGCCTCAGACCCTGCTCCATCGGAAGAAGAGCCCTTACCCCAAGACCTATAGCCCTGTTTATCAGAAACTAGTAACAGATCGGTTCCTCATATTGCTGGAAGATCCTAATGCTCCCATCCGGCCGCTTATCGACCGAGGGCGGGCCAGAAAGTTCTCTGCTGCACCTACGCAGCTGGGAAAGCCCTGGTTTGGCCAGTTGATGGCAGGCCCTCAACTTCTGGCATATCTGGTACAGGTGAATGCCTGGATGGAGCGGTATCATATAAGCATTTGAATTATACTTTAAGAGGTAAAAGGGGCTGTAAAAAACTCTATAATTCCAAAATCCGAAGCAATAAGATTCCGCAGAAGGTTTCCAAAACGTTTCTTCTGCGGAATTTCTTAAACTTTTGCTGAAAGGGCATTGGGAGAAATGGGAGTTTTTTACACCCCTTTGATACCAAATAGTAATGCTTTCTTATCCATGACAGCCCTCACAGGATCCGCAGTCGGGGAAATCTTTTGGGTCATAAGCAATACCCTGCCGGCCATAATAGTCCTTCACTGCCGCTCGGATGGCCTCCTCCGCCAGAACAGAGCAGTGCAACTTATGGGCGGGCAGGCCGTCCAGGGCCTCAGTAACAGCCTTGTTGGTGAGTTTCAGTGCCTCTGAAAGGGGCTTGCCTTTAATCAGCTCGGTTGCCATGGAGCTGGACGCGATGGCGGAGCCGCAGCCGAAGGTCTCAAACTTCCCGTCTGACACAATGCCGTCCTCAATTTTGAGGTAAATTTTCATAATGTCCCCGCAGACGGCGTTGCCCCCCTCGCCCACACCGTCCGCATCCGCAATCACCCCCACGTTCCGGGGATCGCGGAAGTGATCCATCACCTTTTCGTTATAAAGCGCCATGTCCAAGCCTCCTCACAAAACAAATTCTTTCTTCCCGCCGAACTTATCTTTCCACAGCGGGGACATATTGCGGAGATAGCTCACAATCTCCGGGGCAGCTTCCAAAATTGTGTCTACATCTGCTTCCGTATTCTCCTTACACAGCGACAGCCGCAGGGAGCCGTGGGCCACCTCATGGGGCCGCCCGATGGCCAGCAGGACATGGCTGGGGTCCAGGGAGCCGGAGGTACAGGCGGACCCGGGGGAGGCGCAGATGCCCCTGTCGTCCAGCGGCAAGAGAAGGCTTTCTCCCTCAATACCCTCAAAGCAGAAGTTCACATTGCCGGGGAGCCGGTTCACAGGGTCCCCGTTGAGGGCGGAGTGGGGGACTTGGGAGAGTCCTCCGATGAGCAAATCCCGCAGGGCAGAGACCTTAGCGGCATTCTCTGACAGATGGGAACAGGCATCCTCCAGGGCTGCCGCCATGCCGACAATGGCAGGGACGTTCTCCGTCCCTGCACGCTTGCCCCGCTCCCGGCACACTGCGCCGATTTCGGGGATGGGCAGGATGGAGCCGATTTCGTTGTTGGCGTACATAATGGTCACCAAGGCGGTATCCTCTCGGATGGCGTCCGCAACCTGCTGGGCGGTGACGGTTCCTAACTCTCCCACAGGGAGCAGCTCTACCTCAAAGCCTTCTCTCTCCAGCTTTTTCAGGGTGTGCAGGACGGCGTGGTGCTCAAAGGTGGTGGAGATGATGTGGCGCTTCCCCTTCCGGGCACCCAGCAGGGCGGCGGAGCGGATAGCCTGGTTGTCCGCCTCGCTGCCCCCGGAGGTAAAGGTGATCTCCTTGGGGGAGGCCCCGATGCAGGCGGCGATCCGCTCCCGGGCCTCCTCCAAACTCTCCTTGGCCCACTGGCCCAGACCGTACAGGCTGGAGGGATTCCCCCAGGTTTTTTCCATACAGTTCAGCATGGCGTTTATTGCGGCCCCGCTCATCTTGGTGGTGGCTGCGTTATCCGCATAGATCATGATAAAATCCTTTCTGAACAGAAACACGCCGGTGGCTCCACCGGCGTGTTCGCTCTATACTCAGTCCGCAAACAGCGGTGTGGACAGGTAGCGGTCGCCGGTGTCCGGGAACAGGGCTACGATGGTCTTGCCATCATTCTCGGGCCGCAAGGCCAGCTCAATTGCCGCATGGAGTGCGGCGCCGGAAGAGATGCCAACTAAGACCCCCTCCTTGCAGCCCGTCACCTGCCCATCGGTGTCTGCCCAGATTTCCGGGCCGGTTGTGGTCCGATGAGTGGCAGGGTTGGCGGGGTTGACGAACTGGCCGGGGATGAAGCTGTCGGGGATCTCCTGGGCTAACTCCTCCGCCCTGGCGATGGCTCCCTTCATCCCCTTGGTCCCCTCAGTCAACACCAGCTCCGCACCGTAGGCCTTCATAAGCTGGCGGCGCTCCACGCTCATGGTCTCCGGCATAGTGATGATGATCCGGTACCCCCGGGCGGCGGCCACCGAGGCCAGCCCGATCCCGGTATTGCCGGAGGTGGGTTCAATAATGGTGGAGCCGGGTTTCAACTTCCCGCTGGCCTCGGCCTTGTCTATCATGGCCTTGGCAATGCGGTCCTTGACTGACCCGGCGGGGTTGAGATATTCCAGCTTGGCCAGAATGCGGGCTTTCAGTTTTGCCTCCTTCTCAATATGGGTCAGCTCCAGCAGGGGCGTTTTGCCAATCAACTGGTCGGCGGACGTGCAGATGTTGGACATGTTATGACCTTCTTTCCTTCATTTTCAAAAGAGCCTTCTAAACGGAGCTGGTTTGGCGCCACTGATCCCAGGCTTTTGTCAGGCGGCAGGGGAAACAGATCACAATCCCGCAGACAGCACCCACAACGGCTTGCAGGATTTGGAAGGGCAGCTTTATGATTGCATACTCAGACGTGCTGTACACAAAGGCCCTGCCAAGGGAGTAGCCAACCACCATGATAACAGCCCCAAGAGTCACGCCCAGCACCGCCCCGCTGAAACGATTTTTGGAAAACCCGTGGGCGCAGAGGGAGATAACAGCAGCCTGGATTCCGTGAGTGACCAGGGAGACAAACATGGGCGCCGGGTAGAAGAACATATCCCCGAGGAAAGCGCCGAGCCCGCCCACCGCAAATGCGCCAACAGGGTCCAGCAGGATGGCTGTGGTACAGATGACAATATCGTTTAGATAGAGATGTCCGCCCGGAACTGGCATTCCGAAGGAACTGAGGGCGATATTCATCGCCATAAATACGGCGGTCACGGTCAGCCAGCGCACAGGGGCACGCTGGCGCAAGGATTCGGATTTCATCACAGGTCTCTCCGTTCTTACCCCCGCGCCACAGCGGCGAAACCCTGTTCCAGGTCGGCGAGGATGTCGTCGATGTGCTCGGTGCCGATGGACAGGCGGATGGTGTTGGGGCGTATGCCCTGATCCAACAGCTCCTCGGGGGAGAGCTGGGAATGGGTGGTGGTAGCGGGGTGGATCACCAGGGATTTCACGTCCGCTACATTGGCCAGCAGGGAGAAGATCTTCAGGCTGTCGATGAACTTATGGGCTTCCGGCTGGCCGCCCTTGATCTCAAAGGTGAAGATGGATGCTCCGCCATTTGGGAAGTACTTCTCATATAGGGCGTGATCCGGGTGGTCCGGCAAAGAGGGGTGATTGACCTTTTCCACTTGGGGGTGGTTTGCCAGAAATTCCACCACCTTTTTGGTGTTCTCGGCGTGGCGCTCCAGCCGCAAGGAGAGGGTCTCCACCCCCTGGAGCAGCAGGAAGGCATTGAAGGGGGAGAGAGTGGCTCCGGTGTCCCGCAGGAGAATAGCCCGGATGTGGGTGACAAAGGCGGCGGGGCCGGCGGCGTCCACAAAACTGACCCCGTGGTAGCTGGGATTTGCCTCGGCGATAGGGGCGTATTTGCCGGAGGCTTTCCAGTCGAACTTGCCGCTGTCCACGATAATGCCGCCCAGGGTGGTGCCGTGACCACCGATGAATTTGGTGGCGGAGTGGACCACGATGTCCGCTCCGTGTTCGATGGGTCGGATCAGATAGGGAGTGCCGAAGGTATTGTCGATGACCAGGGGCAGGCCGTGGGCGTGGGCGATCTCCGCGATTGCGTCGATATCAGGGATATCGCTGTTGGGGTTGCCCAGAGTCTCCAGATAGACGGCCTTGGTGTTGGGCTGAATGGCTCCCTCCAGCTGCTCCAGGTTGTGGGCGTCCACAAAGGTGGTCTCTACCCCAAACTGGGGCAGGGTGTGGGCCAGCAGATTGTAGCTGCCGCCGTAGATGGTCTTCTGGGCCACGATGTGGTCCCCTGCCTGGGCCAGGGCCTGGATGGTATAGGTGATGGCCGCCGCGCCGGAGGCGGTGGCCAGGGCCGCCACGCCCCCCTCCAGGGCCGCCAAGCGCTTCTCCAGCACGTCCTGAGTGGAGTTGGTCAGCCGGCCATAGATGTTGCCGGCGTCAGCCAGACCGAACCGGGCGGCGGCGTGGGCAGAATTACGGAAGACATAAGAGGTGGTCTGATAGATAGGCACGGCCCGGGCATCGGTGGCGGGGTCGGGCAGCTCCTGCCCCACATGGAGCTGCAAGGTCTCAAATTTATAGCTCATGGGAAATATCCCCTTTCTATGTTGGTGTCCCGAGCATATTCTAATATACCTACTTTG
This sequence comes from Oscillospiraceae bacterium, assembly GCA_910575265.1. Lineage (GTDB taxonomy): Bacteria > Bacillota > Clostridia > Oscillospirales > Oscillospiraceae > Lawsonibacter. The sequence goes on along the minus strand of CAJTEA010000011.1, from coordinate 39,560 downwards.
TAAATAGGATTAAATATATTTCTTGAAATCTTATTTACCCTGTGGTATGATAGGATAAATTGGGAGGGATTTTTATGATGATTTCTACAAAGGGCCGGTATACTTCATTGTTTCGATGTTACCGTTGTCAGCTTTTATGTGGAATTGACGGTGTTCTGGAATAAAGCGCTTGACCTATTTCTCCGACAGTTTCCGCTCAAAGCGGTCCTTTCGGGTATCCATAGGAATCGGCGTGGGATAGCGGCCGGTGAAGCAGGCGTTGCAGTAGCGGTCCCGCCCGATGAGCGCCCCCAGCTGTTCCACCGGCAGATAGCCCAGGGAATCGGCCCCGATGATTCGGGCGATCTCCTCCACACTGTGATGGCAGGCGATGAGGTTGTCTCGGGAGTCAATGTCTGTGCCGTAGTAGCAGGGGTTCAGGAAGGGGGGAGCGGATATCCGGAGGTGAATCTCCCGAGCCCCCGACTCCCGGAGCAGGCTGACAATTCGGCCACTGGTAGTGCCCCGGACAATGGAGTCGTCCACCAGCACTACCCGCTTGCCCTCTACGCTGTTCCGGACGGCGCTGAGCTTGATCTTCACTTGATCCAGTCGGTGATCCTGACCGAGGGCGATGAAGGTGCGGCCAATGTATTTGTTTTTGATAAGCCCAATGCCGTAGGGGATACCGGAGGCCCGGCTGTAACCCAGGGCGGCGTCCAGGCCGGAGTCGGGTACCCCCACTACCACGTCCGCCTGGACAGGGGAGGTCTGGGCCAGTATTTCCCCGGCCCGCAGGCGGGCAGCGTGGACAGATACCCCGTCAATGATAGAATCCGGGCGGGCAAAGTAGATGTACTCAAAGATGCAGGGGGTGTGTTCCGCTTTTCCGCAGTGCTCCCGGCGGGAAACAATGCCGTCCTTGGAGAACATCAGAATCTCTCCCGGCTCCAGGTCCCGGACAAATTCCGCTCCCACAGCTGTCAGGGCGCAGCTCTCTGAGGCCGCAATATAAGTTCCATCCCCCATCCTTCCATAGCACAGGGGCCGGAAACCGTGGGGGTCCCGGGCGCAAATCAGCTTTTGGGGGGACATGAGCACCAGAGAGTAGGCCCCCTCCAGCTTGGGCATGGCGGCGCTAAGGGCGTCCTCGATGGAGGGGGCGGACAGCCGCTCCTTGGTGACGATATAGGCGATGATCTCGGTGTCGCTGGTGCTGTGGAAGATGGCCCCGGACAGCTCCAGTTCATCCCGGAGCTGGGCGGCGTTGCTCAGGTTGCCGTTGTGGGCCAATGCCATGCGGCCCTTCTGGTGGTTGACCTCAATGGGCTGGCAGTTGCTCCGGTTGGAGGCCCCGGTGGTGCCGTAACGGGTGTGGCCCACCGCCATAGTCCCTTGGGGGAGCCGATCCAGCACCTCGCTGGAGAACACCTCCCCTACCAGCCCCAGGTCCTTGTGGGAGGCGAAGACCCCGTCGTCATTGACTACAATGCCGCAGCTCTCCTGTCCCCGGTGCTGGAGGGAATACAGGCCGTAGTAGGCCAGCCGGCCCACATCTCCGGGCCGGGGGCTGATGACGCCAAAGACGCCGCACTCCTCATGAATACTCATCGCGATACCTCCGTTTTGATATAAATATAATGTGCCCGGCCAGCGTTTCCGCTGTCCGGGCGTTGGCTTCGGTGATGGATGGATCACACAAAGATTGGAGAGGCGGTCTCAGCGGGAGAAGGTCCCGTAGTACTCCGACAGGAAGTCAACCAGCTTTTTCATCATCAATTCCTCCTTCTATTCGTCTGGGTATCCTGATTAAAAGTCCATGGAGAACGACTTGTAGTAGCCGGTCAGCAGGTTGGACAGCTTCTCAAAAAGGGTCTTTTTCATGGTCGGTTCCTCCACTTTCTTGATTATATTCTGGCTTTTGTTTGTGTTCCCTTTGGATGTTCTTATGATAGCACAGCTTTTGAGAAAAATGAAATACATATATCATTGCAGTTACCATATCTTTTAGATATGATAAGCCCCCGCGTCAAAACGGCGCGGGGGCTTTCTTCTATGACAGCTCTGCCTGGCATTCCTCCAGGTAATCCTGGACATAGCTGATAAATTCCCGGGTCAGCCCGGAGGGGGCCTGCCCCTTGTTCCAGACCAGAATATACTCCGCCTGACGGGCGGGCTGGGTGACCACCTTGGACACCACCAGCCCGTTGGATACCCCGACCGTCTGGGGGAAGATACTGACCCCCACCCCCTGACTGGTCAGGGCTACCGCGTCCATATAGTTGGACATCTCGCAGAGGATTTGGGGCTCTGCCCCGATCTCCCCGAACCAGCGGCGGATGGACTCGATTCGGGATTTGCGGCTGGGGACAATGAGGGGCTCGCCCACCAGACTGGACAGGGGAATGGTGTCTCCCGGCTCTTTGGCCAGGGGGTGGTCCGGATGGAGCATGGCGGCCCAGGGCTCCCGGCCCACGGGAAAGCCCTCCAGGTGCTCGGTGTCGTAGGGGGCGGCGATGACAGCCAGGTCGGCCAACCCCTTGCGCAGCCGGTCCAGCACGTCGTCGCTGCTGCCGTTCCACAGGTTATAGCGCACCAGTGGGAACTCCTCCCGAAAGCCAGCGATCCACTGGGCGGCCAGGAAAGGGGCCCGGCCCTCCACCATGCTCAGGTAGATGGTGCCCGTCATCCCCTCCCGGAGGCTGGCGATCTCCTGCCGGGTTTTTTCCACCAATTCCTGGATCTGCATCGTCCGGCGCAGCAGTAGAGCCCCCTCCTCGGTGAGCTCCAGGCGCCGCTTGCCCCGGATAAAAAGTTGGACGCCCAGTTCCTCCTCCAGCGCCTTGATCTGGTTGCTCAAGGGCGGCTGGCTCATGTTCAGTTTTTCCGCCGCCCGGGTAATGTTCAGTTCCTGAGCGACGACAGTAAAATAGTGCAGGGTGCGAAACTCCATGGCAGACCCTCCCTGAGTCATCGTATCGTCAGTATTATTCCACCGTCACGCTCTTGGCCAGGTTACGGGGCTTGTCGATGTCGCGGCCCCGCATCAGGGCCACGTAATAGGCAAAGAGCTGGAGGGGGGCCACCACCAGGGTGCCCTCCTCAATGAGGCTGATGGTGCCGTGCTTCAGCTCTCCGGAGGCGTAGGCCTCTGAGTGGATGTAGCTGATCTCCTTCAGCTTCAGCGAGCCCTCCAGACCCAAAGCGTAGTCCAGGTTGCGGCCCATGAAGAAGATGGAGTTGTGGTTGAAGTACTGTGAAGCGAAGTACTGGATGTCATCCCGGCGGGAGAGAACCTGTTCCATCTTTTCGGGCAGCTCCCGGAAGGCGGCCATGGTGTCCAGGGTTTCGCCGGACTGGCTGATGACAATCACCAAAGTGTGTTCGTCCACAATGGGGTCCATGTACCGGAACTCGGAGCCCAGGGCCACCTCCACCGGGATGCGGGTGAGCCGCTCCAGATGGTACTTGCCCACCATCCCTACATGGTAGCTGGAGCCGCAGGCCACGATGTAGATACGGTTCATATTTTCGAGATAGTCATCGCTGAGAGTGAAGTCCTCAAAGAGAATCTCTCCCTCCCGGATACGGGGAGAGAGACACCGGCGCAGGGCCTCGGGTTGCTCCATGATCTCTTTGAACATGAAGTGCTCGTACCCGCCCTTCTCGGCGGCGTCAATCTCCCAGTCCACAGTGACAATTTCTTTGTCGATGGGTTGCATCAGGTGGTTATAGCACCGGATGCCCTCCCGGGTGAGGACGGCCAGCTCCCCGTCCTCCATGTAGCCCACCCTCCGGGTGGGAGTTGACATCGCTGGGGGCACCGTGGGTGGCCCAGCGGGTGTGGCCCACTCCGACCGTGCTGTCCAGGTCTGCTCCCCTGTGAAGCTGGTCGGAGAGCACACGGAGCCGGCCCTTGGCCTTGTGGACGGCCAATGTGCCCGCTCCGGCATCAAACACCGCCACTCCGGCCGAGTCGTACCCCCGGTACTCCAGCCGAGACAGGCCCTCCAGCAGGATGGGTGCGGCCTGCTCCCGCCCGATATAGCCTACAATTCCGCGCATATTCAATTTTCCTCCTTTAAAATCAGGAGGGCAAACTCGCAGCCATTTGACCTCGTTCCCCGATCACAGCCCCTCTGTTTTGCGGTTGCCCGCATATTTACTGGCTGTGTACGCGCCCGGATCCAGCACGGAGGGGCATCCGCCGAAACCTTCGATTCTCCCCTCACCTCGTCGTCCCGCCTAAAGGCGGGCGCTGGCGCTTCTGATGGGCCTCTGCCCATGGTCCTCCTTTCTCTCTGCGATATATAGGATGATATGCGATATGCGTTTTTTCCTATACGTCTGCTTATTATAGGCTTTGTATCCGCAGATGTAAAGAGCGGCGGGAAGTTCTTCTGGCGGAAAAGAAGTGGACAGAAGGAATGCGGAGGATGAAGCAATATCGGCGCATAAGGGACAAAGGGTGGATAAGCCTTGCTTACTACCAGAATTTTTTCTTTTTCATAATCCATAAACAGAGGGACACAATTAGAGTGCTTGCGATGATGACCGCTATGTAGCCGTATTTCCATGTCAGCTCAGGCATATTTGTAAAATTCATCCCATACCATCCCGCTACCAGTGACAAGGGAAGAAAGATCGTGGTTACGACCGTCAGAATCTTCATGATCCGATTCTGACGGATATCAATCTCCGCCTGAAATAGTTCCCGCAGTTGGAGACTATACTCCCGAAGTGCCTGTGACTCATTGTTCAGCCGTCCGATCCGCTTTTCCACCATATGAAACATTTTCAGCTCGCTATCGCTGAAGATAGTATTTTCGTTCTCCTGAAATTCACAGACCATGTCGTCCAGCTGTGTGTAGTATCGAATCCAGCGGATCATTTCTTTACGCAAAGCTGCCATTTTGGAATTGAACTCTTCCAGTTCTCCAGAGAGTATCTGATCCTCAAGTTGATTCATATGGTCCTCCAGCCCTTGGAGGTGATGGAGGTCCTTGACAATCAGAAACTCCAAAAACTCATAGAAAAAACTGCCTATCCCCAACTCTCTGCATGGGTTATCCTTCCGCAGATGCTGAACGGCGGAACGGGACGTTCCAGTGTCGTCGCACAGCACGACCAATCCCTCGGTTAAAAGATAACCAAAAGAAATAGGTATATGCTCCTTTGTGTACCGCGGTGTGACGATCGTTCCGCATAGGCAGTTGTGCCGTGATTCCGCCTTACAAATACGAGCATCCCGGGCAGATGGTGTATGGCAAAGGATATGCTCTAAGCCGGGAATACTGACACCCTGCTGTAACTCCTCAGATGTCAAAAGGACGAGTACGCTCCCGCTCAGAGTCGGTATCCCTTCCAGCGGTTCCAAAGCTGCATGGATATTATATAGGTACATAGTAACCTCCTAAGACTGATTTGATATCGGTATTGTATCACAGTAGCCGTAAAGCGCAAGAGCCTGATGAAGACCGACGTGGAAGCAGCTGCCCAAATCTACTATGATCGCTATCGAATAATAAGCGTCAGATGCCGTGTCCGCTGAACAGGAGAAAGCTCCGGGATCAAGCAATCTCGGAGCCTTTTTCATGGCCGTTATCATATCAAAAAAATATGGTAACTACAAGGAAAAAAGTATTTTAATTTTCGGAATTTTGGTGCTATGATGTGAACGCTCAAAGGAATGCTCCTCGTTTTTGTGTGATTCATCCATCACCAAAGCTGCGGCCTGGGCGGTGGAAACACCGTCCAGGCCTAATCTTTTATAAAAGTAAAGGAAGTGCTTCGGTAATGCTTTCATTTCTGAAAGAGGAGGGAGTCAGTCCTGAACTGCTGGAGGGACTGGAGTGGTTCCGGCGGGACCACCCCGCAGAGCTGCCGGAGCGCGTGCCCGCCCCCCAGTTCCACTACTACGGGCGTGAGGTATGGGAACAGGCCGTCGCCGCACTGCTGTGTGGGAAGAACCTGCTCCTCACCGGGGGCAAGGCCACAGGCAAGAACGTGCTGGCGGAAAATCTGGCCGCAGCCTTTGGCCGCCCCGCCTGGAACGTCTCCTTCCATGTGAATCTGGACGCCTCTGGGCTGGTGGGCATGGACACCTTTGCCGACGGGCAGGTCCAGTTCCGGCCTGGCCCCATCTGCCGTTGCGCCCAACACGGGGGCTTCGGTATTCTGGACGAGATCAACATGGCGAAGAACGAGGCGCTGGCCGTCCTCCACGCCGCCCTGGACTTTAGGCGGGTGCTGGACATCCCCGGCTACGACCGGCTTTCCATGGCCCCCGCCACCCGCTTCATCGCCACCATGAACTACGGCTACGCCGGAACCCGGGAGCTGAACGAAGCTCTGGCCTCCCGGTTTGTGGTCATCCAGATGCCCACCATCAGCCCGGAGAACCTGGATCGGCTGCTGGAGCGCCGCTGTCCCGCGCTGAAGAAAAAATACCGGCAGCAGTTTGGCCAGCTGTTCTTTGATCTGCAGAAGAAGTGCGAGGGCGGCGAGATTTCCACCAAGCCCCTGGATCTGCGCGGGCTGCTGGACGCCCTGGACCTGATGGCGGCGGGAGTTCCCTCCGGCCCGGCGCTGGACATGGGGATCACCAACAAGACCTCCGACAGCTACGAACAGGGCCTGATCCGGGACGTGATGGCGGCCCGAATTTTCCCCAGGCTCACTCGGGGGGAGCTGTTTGAGCCATGAGCGCCCATCGCACCGCCGGACAGCGCCGGGCGCTGAACCAAGTCTGGAACGGGGCGGGAATCTACGGCTATGAGCCCCTGTTTCTGTCCATGAACGCCGACGGGACCCTAAACCTCTACTTAAATACCATTGTGGGCTGTGTCCGGAAGTGGTATGGGGAGGAGGGGCCGTCCAGGCTCTTTGAGGCATGGGCCGGGGACCGGCGGCAGACTCTGCTGGACGACTTGGCCTGGCTGGCCCTGGAGAGCGCCGCCTTTCAGCGGGAGCTGCCCCATCGGCCCATTTTGGCGGACCTGCGCCGGGCGTATGCGGCGGACTTCTTCGACCGGGAGCATACCCTTTCCCGCCAAGAGTGGATGGCCAAAAACCAGCTCAGCTATACCATGCAGTCCGCTCGTTGGAAGGCGGTGCTGGGGAGGCGTCCCCCGGTGATGACCCCCTATGAGAAGCGGTTGTCCGCCGCCCTGGAGCTTGGGCCGCTTGGGGAGAGGGAGCTGTTTTCCGCTATCCTGGAACTCTTTGCCCGTTTCCGCCTCTTTGACGGCAGGAGCCGCCCGCCGCCCGTCCTACGGTTCCATCTTACCGGAAAGTGGGCCGGGGTGATGACCCGGCTGATGCCCACGGAGATCGTTCACACCGATGTTGCCTCTGTCGGACACGGAGCGGGAGTGGACGAGGAGAGCGGCCCCAGGTTAGATACCCGCCGGGCGAAAATTCGGCTGAAGGAGAACGTCTCCTCTGACCGGAAGTACATCGAGAGCTGTTTCGGCCCCTCACTCCTGCCCGAGCGGGAGCTGACCGCGATAGAGCAGAAGTTATGTACCGGCATCCATTTGGGGTGTCATCTCTGGTACACCGCCGGGGTACCTACCCCAGAGCAGGCCCCCAATGGGGAGGCCCGCCGGCTGGCCCAGCAGGCCCAGCTCCAGCAGGAGCGGAACCGGGCCGCTTTTGGAGCGGACAGCGCCCTCTACCAGAACGCCATCCGCAGCCTGACGGAACAGATTCAGAACTGCCTCCAGGTCCACAGTCAGGCGGAGGAGGAAAATGCCCGGTACGGCAGGCTGAATAGCCGGCGCGTCTGGCGAGCGGTGGTGCTGTCCGACCAGCGGGTTTTCACCCGGAGGACCGATTCCTCCCGCCCCGGCTTCACGGTAGACCTGCTGCTGGACGCATCCTCCTCCAGGATGCACTGCCAGGAGATCATCGCCGCCCAGGGGTACATCTTGGCGGAGAGCCTGGCCCGGTGCGGTGTTCCCGTGCGGGTGTCCGGCTTTTGCAGCCTGCGGGGCTATACAATCCTGCGGGTACTAAAAGGCTTCGGGGAGAACAGCCGGAATATCTTCCGCTACTTCGCCACCGGCTGGAACCGGGACGGCCTGGTCCTCCAGGCGGCGGGGGAGCTGCTGGATAGCCCGCCGGAACAAAAGCGGTTGCTGCTCCTGCTCACCGACGCCAGCCCCAACGACAGCCACCGGATTCCCCCTGGCGGGAAATATCCCTTCGGCCGCGATTACGCCGACGCCCCGGCGGTGGAGGACGCCGCCCGGGAGGTCCGGGCCCTGCGCCGGCGGGGTGTCCGGGTGGGGGCGGTGTTCATGGGGCCCAATCTGAACGCGCCGGCGGCGGAGACCATCTATGGGCAAAGCCTGGCCCGCATCCGGTCCATAGACCAGTTGGCCTCCGCTGCGGGGAGACTGATCCGGGCGGAGATACAGGAGCTGGAATAGGAGTGATTCCATATGAATCTATTTGAAAAACGGGAAGAGGTCTTCTGCAAGCGGGACCGGGCAGGCTGGAAAGCGGCCTGGGAGGCCCTGAAAGCCGCCGGCATCCAGGGGGTAAAGGCCCGGCACTGCGAGGTGGAGCCCCCGGTGGGAGGCTGCGGCTGCAAGCTGGACATCCGCAATTTCGGCCCCAACGGCCGGATCGACCGGGAGCAGTATTTTATCACCGTCCCGGCGGAGGAGGCGGACAGAGCCCGAGAAGTCCTGGAGGGCCTTACACAGTGTTAAAAACGGCCCCGCGTGCGCCATACGCGGGGGGCCGAAATATAAGGGAGGTATATTTATGGTAAGCTTCATTCTTTGTCTGGCACTGCTGATTGGCGGCTATTTCGTCTACGGCAAGGTGGTGGACAGCACCTTCGGCCCGGACGACCGGGAGACCCCCGCCGTCCGCATCAACGATGGGGTAGACTATGTGGTCATGCCCCAGTGGAAGCTGTTCCTGGTCCAGCTGTTGAATATCGCCGGCCTGGGCCCCATCTTCGGCGCACTGTCCGGCTCTCTGTGGGGCCCCAGTGTGTTCCTGTGGATCACCTTCGGCACTATCTTCGCTGGCGGTGTCCACGACTACTTCGCCGGTATGCTGTCTGAGCGCAACGACGGTGCGTCGGTCTCGGAGATCACCGGCATCTACCTGGGCGGCAGCATGAAGAACGTCATGCGGGTGTTCAGCGTAGTGCTGCTCATCATGGTGGGCACCGTCTTTGCCGTGGGCCCCGCCGGCCTGCTCCAGCTGCTGTGCAAGGGCGCAGGCGGCATTCTGGCCAACAAGATGTTCTGGCTGGTCCTCATCCTCATCTACTACTTCATCGCCACCTTTATCTCGGTGGACAAGGTCATCGGCAAGGTCTATCCCATCTTCGGCATCTGCCTGATTATCATGGCGGTGGGCGTGGCCTTCGGCGTGCTCACCAACTCCAACTACGTCATCCCCGAGCTGTGGGACCACCTGTACAATATGCACCCCTCGGGCACCCCCATCTGGAGTTTCATGTTCATCACCGTGGCCTGCGGCGCCATCTCCGGCTTCCACGCCACCCAGTCCCCGTTGATGGCCCGGTGCATGAAGTCCGAGCGCCAGGGCCACATGGTGTTCTACGGCGCCATGATCTCCGAGGGCATCATCGCCCTGATCTGGGCCGCCGCAGGCTGCTCTATCTATGAGGGCGCTGAGCTGCTGGCCATGGGCGCCGGCGGCCCCACCGCCGTGTACGACATCTGCCAGAAGACCATGGGCTCCGCCGGTATGGTGCTGGCTATGCTGGGTGTCATCGCCTGCCCCATTACTTCCGGCGATACCGCCTTCCGCTCCGCCCGCCTCACCCTGGCCGACTGGTTCAAGATCGACCAGAAGAGCTACGCCAACCGCCTGAAGCTGTGCGTCCCCGTGCTGGGCGCGGGCGCCATCCTGGGCATCGGCAACGCCCTGGGCAAGATCGATTACAACGTAATCTGGCGGTACTTCAGCTGGTCCAACCAGACCCTGGCTATGATCGTCCTCTGGGCAGCCAGCATGTACCTGTTCCAGCGGAAGAAGAACTTCTGGATCACCGCCGTCCCCGCCACCTTTATGAGCGCCGTGTCCTCCACCTACTTCATCCTGGGCGAGGAGTGCCTGGGCCAGCTGCTCAACAAGCACGAGGTGGTGGATGGAGCCCGGAAGCTGGTGGCCTATAACACCGCCCTGGCCTACCCCGTGGGCATCGTGTTCGCCGCCGCCCTGCTGGGCATTTTCCTCTACGCCACCAAGAAGCAGACCGCCAAGGTCTGAAACTGAAACACCGGCCGCTGCCCGAACAGCAGCGGCCGGCGCTCTGTATGCCCCGCTTTTCTTGACGCTGGGAAATGGCTGTGATACAATCGGTGCGATAAATCAAAGCTTGAGGGGACAAAATATGAAAGATAAACCATTTAGCAGATATTACCTGCTTTCTTGTATCAGTGTTTTGATTGTCTCATATTATCCTTTGTCAATGGGAGTTCGGGTTATTACCAGCATGATTGCTGATGGAACCGTGACAAAGGAAAACTATCCCAAGTATATCATTCCGTATACCCCGATTTGCATAGCGATTATTGTCAGCGTTATTTTAATGCCTTTGTGTATCAACCTGTTTAAAAGATTTGCGCTTTTAGGTGGCGCTTCCATAGCAACAGGAATTTTCTTCGCCGCCGAATTTTTGTTTGAACGGAAAGTTGTCATTTCGAAAACCGAAACCGTTACAAAGCTTGAAGATTGGCAGATGTATATGTGTTATATTCCTCCGGAAGGGTGGGGTGAAACCGCAACCACATACAAAACTCAAACAGCTGTCGACATTTTGATGGGAGATTATAATCCTGCGTTCAAATTACACTTTTATATGATTTCGGTTCTATTGATTATTACCATTTTGAACTGTCTGTATGGCTTTGGGCAAATGGTAAAGAATGGTGAAAAAAAGCGCCTTAAATCTCTGATTTTGCAATCGGTTTGTTCCTTCGCGTTCCTTGGTCTCTGTGTCCTCGCGTGTTTTACGGCATTTTGGAGAGACGGTAGTGTTCAAGTATCCCTCTTGTCGGCCACCTTAATGGCGGCGTTCTTTATCCTTTTTGGTGTAACTTGTGGAGTGTTTGTTGGTTCATTTCCTTTAGAAAAACGAAAGTTCTTTTCGATATGGATTCCGTCAATTGCTGCTTCTATTATGACATTCCTTATGTATATCGGTGAAATGATCCTCCTTAACGGACATTTGTACCGCTTTAGTGTGGGATTCATATTCAGCGGTTTGCCCGGGATTATTTTTGCACCAATAGATTTGCTGATTATTCTGGCAGCGGCTTGCATGACTGCGTTGATATTCATTTCGCTTGAACGGAGTTATTAAATCGTCTATTTATAGAGGTGGCTAATATGAAAAAAGCACTCATCGCAATGGCGGTAATGTTTATGCTGGTTGTATTCCCTGGTGGAGGTATTTGGTCACTGCTTTCAAACTTGGTTGGTGGTGGGGTATCTGAAACATACTTGTACCCTATCTATGGAGGTATAGTCTTGTTGGCAGGCCTTATTGTCGGATGCGCCGATTTGATTTTGGATGAAATCAAATCGCTCAAAGAGGAAATCAAAAACGCCAAGAATAGTGATTCTTAAAAATAACTTCCGATTTTTTGGACAGTCATCTATCAAAAAGGAACCAGGAGATCAGCCATGATATTCAAACCAGTACAGCTGGGCCGGGAGGCCCTGGAACGGGACATTTTGGCCGCCGACCGGAAGTCCTGCAAACGTTTCGGTCCCTGCGGGGTGGGGGAGAGGGCCCTGTATCTCAGCAGCTTCTACCTGAATTGCCGGTACTATCTCCCATACTCTGAGATTACCCGGGTTTTCAAGCGCATCGTCATGAGCAAGGGGGGCTTTTCCCACAAGGGGATCTTCGCCTCCATCCCCTACCTGGTGGCGGAGTATGACGGCGGCAGGGAGAAGCAGTGTACCTACAAGCACGAGGAGCAGGTGGACCAGCTCCTGGCCTATCTGAAGCAGACCCATCCGGAGATCAAACAGGTGAGCGCCGCCGGGGAGGCCCGTATAGAGGAGAAAGAGCGGGAGCAGCCCCTCAAGCCGGAACTGACCCGGGAGGCCATGGACACGCTGAAAACACTCAAAGAGGCGGAGACCGTGCTGGAGAAGCGACCCGACCTGTACCTGGAGCTGAGCAAGTCCGCCCGGGCAAAGCGGCAGCTGCTGCTGAAGGCGGCCCAGCGGCGGGGCGGGGCCGTCAAGTCGAAGGAACAGCCTATCTTAGACCGAGCCGTCCGGGCACAGAAGGAGATGGAACGGTTTTTAAGCGGCTTTGAGGAGTTTCCCCTTCCCGCCCGATACGCACACCCGGTTGTCCTGCGCCGGATGGAGCGGACTATTGAGGCAGGCCGGGCTGTCACGCCCATACAGGCCCTGGAGGTGGTCAAGGCGGATTTGAAGGCCCTGAACTCCAGCGTGGAGGTGAGCCAGGAGGAGCATGACGAGGTGGTGGCTGTGAAAGCCATGTTCCTGAATGAAAACTACCGGTAGACTGATAGGGTGGGAGGCGGCCCATCTGCTGGTTACCTATGCCCTACATAAATCTAAATCCTTTTTCAAACCCGATATATAGAAGAAAACTCAATATGATATCGAAACACATTTATAAAAAGCAGGGAATAAAACTCAATTACTTTGAAATTAGAAACAACTTACAGCCATTAGTCCTTATTCATGCCCAAGGGGTGGATGCTGTAAGTTTTGAAAATGTGTGGGGACATTTATCAAAACAGTATCATATTTACTCAGTAGATTGCTATGGACATGGAGAAAGCCTGCATAATGCAACGCAATATAATGTGGAGGACATCGGTAAAGCGATTATCTGTTTTATAGAAGATGTAGTGAAAGAGAAAGTTTATCTTTTGGGGCATTCTTCTGGAGGACTGATTGCTGCTTACATTGCATCCAAAACAGAGCTTTGCAAGTATCTGATTTTAGAAGACACGCCGTTCTTTTCCTCACAGGGAGAAAGACGGAAAGGCAGCTTTAATTATATTGATTTATCTACGATTTGCCATAATTTTATAAATCAATCTGAAAGCAAAGATTTTGTGCTGTACTATTTCAGCAATCAGTGCGCATGGAATCTTTTCCCAGAAAGATCAAAAGAAAAAATAAAAGAAAAAATGATAGCTATGGCATCAAAGTACAGAAATAAGCATCCAGACAGAAATCTGAAGGTACTGTTCTGGCCGAAAGCCGCGCTTAGCGCCTTCCAAGGCATGAACAAGTATGACCCAATGTTCGGAGAGACATTTTATAATGACAGCTTTCATAACGGAATACCGCATGAAGACATATTGAAAAATATTAAGTGCAAAACAATATTTATGAAAGCACAGACAAATATCAGTGAAGATGACTTGAAAAGAGTTTCGGAGCTTGTTGCTGATTTACAAATTGTTCGTTTTGATTGCGGTCATGGCATACACATGGAGAAGCCAAAGGAGTTTATTGAATGTCTGTCAAAATTGGGATAATCACAGAATGGGTGCGTTGCCCTGTCTGCGGAAGTAATCAGAATCTGTTGTTCCGCTGTCTATATTTTGCAAGTTGCAAGTAGAAGTAATTCATAAATATCACTTTATTCTTATCTATTTTGATGGTTGACGGCGCAATTTGAATATGCTATGATTTTCCTGTCGCAAGGGCAAAGATGTCTGGAAGCGGATTTTTCGCGGACGTCTCTGCCCTTGCCTTATTTTTTGTGTTTTGAGAAAGGGGAATTTGTTATGGACATGTCCGTATGGTATCTGGTAGGGGCTGTGCTTGTATTTTTTATGCAGTGCGGCTTCGCCATGGTGGAAACCGGCTTCACCCGGGCCAAGAACGCGGGCAACATCATCATGAAAAACCTGATGGACTTCTGTATCGGCACCGTGGTCTTTATGCTCCTGGGCTACGGGATCATGAACAGTGAGCACTACTTTTTCGGCCTGATCGGCATGCCGGAGTACCAGCTGTTTACCGGCTTTTACAGCTTCAACTGGGCCAACTTCTTCTTCCAGCTGGTGTTCTGCGCCACTGCCGCCACCATCGTTTCCGGCGCCATGGCGGAGCGGACCAAGTTCCTGTCCTACTGCATCTACTCCGCCGTGATCAGCGCGGTGGTCTACCCCATTGAAGCGGGCTGGGTGTGGAACGGCCAGGGCTGGTTATCTAAACTGGGCTTTGTGGACTTCGCCGGCTCCGCAGTGATTCACATGGTGGGCGGCATCGCCGCCCTCATCGGGGCGATCGTGCTGGGCCCCCGCATCGGCAAGTATACCAAGCGGGCCGACGGCTCCGTCCAGGTCCACGCCATCCCCGGCCACTCCCTGACCATGGGCGCTCTGGGCTGCTTCATCCTCTGGTTCTGTTGGTACGGCTTCAACGGCGCCGCCGCCGCCGATCCCGCTCAGATGGCCTGGATTCTGGGCAACACCACCATCGCCCCCGCCGCAGCCACGGTGAGCTGCATGGTCTTTACCTGGGTCAAGAGCGGTAAGCCTGACGTGTCCATGTGTCTCAACGCCTCCCTGGCCGGCCTGGTAGCCGTCACCGCCCCCTGCGCCACGGTGGACGCCCTGGGCGCCTTCATCATCGGCGCAGTGGCCGGCATTCTGGTGGACGTGGTGGTGGAGTTTCTGGACTTCAAGCTCCACATCGACGACCCTGTTGGCGCGGTAGGGGTCCACTGTGCCAACGGCATCTGGGGCACCATTGCAGACGGACTGTTCAACACGGAGAGCGGCCTGCTCTACGGAGGCGGCTTCGCTCACCTGGGCGTCCAGCTGCTGGGCTTTGTGACCATCGCGGCCTACACCGCCGTAGTTATGACAATCGTATTCAAGGCGATTAAGGCTACTGTGGGTCTGCGGGCCTCCGCGGAGGAGGAGATCATGGGCCTGGACATTACCGAGCACGGCCTCACCTCCGCCTACGCTGATTTCCTGCCCTCCTACCCCGGCACCATCGGAGGGGAGAACACCTCCAAGTCGGTGGACATCTCCGCCCTGGAGCCTCTGCCCCTGACGCCCCACCTGGCCACCCACACCGGCACCGACCGGCTGACCCGGGTGTCCATCATCTGCAAAGAAGAGCGGTTTCCCGTCCTGCGGGACACCATGGCCGCTCTGGGGGTCACCGGTATGACGGTGTCCAACGTGATGGGCTGCGGGGAGCAGCTGGGCAAGACAGGCCAGTACCGTGGCGTGGAGATGAGCATGAACTTCTTCCCCAAGGTGCAGGTGGACATCGTGGTGTCCAAAATCAGCCCCGGGCTGGTGGTGGCCGCGGCCCAGAAGGCCCTGTGCACCGGCGGCGAAGGGGACGGCAAGATTTTCGTTTACAACGTGGAGAACGTGGTAAAGGTTCGCACCGGTGAAACCGATTACGATGCCCTCCAGGACGAGGCAGGATAAGTTCATATGCGGATAGTCTCCCCGTTTAAAGCGGGGAGACTATCCCGGTTTTAAAACAAAAGGAGGAGACTGCATGGGGCAGCAAAACAATCGAATTTATGGCCTGGAACACGATGCCTGCGGTATCGGGGCCGTGGTCAACATCCAGGGCGTAAAGGCCCATGAAACGGTGGACAACGCGCTGAAAATTGTGGAAAAGCTGGAGCACCGGGCGGGCAAGGACGCCTCCGGCGAGACGGGGGACGGTGTGGGCCTGATGCTCCAGGTCCCCCACAAGCTGATGGTAAAGGCCGCCGCCGCTGAAGGTATTGAACTGGGCGGTGAGCGGGACTACGGCGTGGGCATGTTTTTTATGTCCGCCGACCGGCTGAAGCGTGCCCAGGCCAAGAAGATGCTGGAGATCATCGTGTCCAAGGAGGGCATGGAGTTCCTGGGCTGGCGGGATGTACCCACCAGTCCGGACATTCTGGGCCAGAAGGCCCGGGACTGCATGCCCCACATCTGCCAGTGCTTTGTCAAGCGGCCGGCGGACTGCGAAAGGGGGCTGGATTTCGACCGGAAGCTGTACCTGGCCCGGCGGGTCTTTGAACGGTCCAACCCGGACACCTATGTGGCCTCCTTCTCCAGCCGGACCATCGTCTACAAGGGCATGTTTCTGGTGGGCCAGCTGCGGCAGTTCTACGCCGACTTGACCGACCCGAACTGCCAGTCCGCCCTGGCCCTGGTCCACTCCCGGTTCTCCACCAACACCACCCCCAACTGGGAGCGGGCCCACCCCAACCGGTATATCCTCCACAACGGGGAGATCAATACCATCCGGGGCAACGTGGACCGGATGCTGGCCCGGGAGGAGACGATGGAGTCCGCCGTCATCTCCCCGGCGGACATGGATAAGCTGCTCCCGGTGGTGGACCCCAACGGCTCTGACTCCGCCATGCTGGACAACACCCTGGAGTTCCTGCTTATGAACGGCATCGACCTGCCCCAGGCGGTGATGATGTGCATCCCGGAGCCCTGGGCCAACGACCGGCGGATCGGGCGGAAGAAGCGGGATTTTTACCACTACTACGCCACCATGATGGAGCCCTGGGACGGCCCCGCCGCCATTGTCTTTTCCGACGGTGACCGGGTGGGGGCGGTGCTGGACCGAAACGGCCTGCGGCCCTGCCGGTGGTACGTCACCGACGACGGTTATCTGGTGCTGGCCTCCGAGGTGGGCGTGCTGGACACCGACCCCGCCCATATTGTGAAGAAGTCCCGCCTCCAGCCGGGGCGGATGCTGCTGGTGGACACCGCCGCCGGAAAGCTGGTGGAGGATAAAGACATCAAGGATTACTACGCCGCCCAGCAGCCCTACGGCGAGTGGCTGGACGCCAACCTGGTCTATCTCAAAGACCTGTCCGTACCCAACAAGCGGGTGGAAAAGTATCCCCAGGAGCTGCGGGACCGGCTGTACAAGGCCTTCGGCTATACCTATGAGGAGGTAAAGGGCTCCATCCTCCCTATGGCCCGCACCGGGACGGAGCCGGCGGTGGCCATGGGCGTCGACATTCCCCTGGCCGCTCTGGACCAGGTCCACCAGCCCCTGTTCAACTACTTCAAGCAGCTCTTTGCCCAGGTGACCAATCCGCCCATCGACGCCATTCGGGAGGAGATTGTCACCGACACCACCGTCTATGTGGGAACCAGCGGCAATCTGCTCCAGAAGAAGGCGGCTAACTGCGCCATGCTCCAGCTGCCTTCCCCTATCCTCACCAGCGTGGAGCTGATGAAAATCCGCTACATGGACCGGCCCCACTTCCAGGTAGAGACGCTCTCCCTGCTGTACTACAAAGGAAGCCCCCTGGAAAACGCAGTGGAACAGCTCTTTATTGCCGCCGACCGGGCCTACCGGAAGGGGGCCAACATCCTGATCCTATCCGACCGGGGGGTGGACGAGAACCACATGGCCATCCCCTCCCTGCTGGCGGTATCCGCCCTGCAAAAGCACCTAGTGCGCACCAAGAAACGTACCGCAGTCTCCCTGATCCTGGAGAGCGGTGAGCCCCGGGACGTCCACCACTTCGCCGCCCTGCTGGGCTACGGGGCCACCGCCATCAACCCCTACCTGGCCCAGGACTGCGTGGAGGAGTTGGTGTCCATCGGCCTGCTGGACAAGGACCCCGGCGTGGCGGTGGAGGACTACAACAGCGCCATCCTCCACGGCATCGTGAAGATCGCCTCCAAGATGGGGGTGTCCGCCATCCAGTCCTACCAGTCCGCGCAGATCTTCGAGTGCGTAGGCATCCACCCCGACGTGGTGGACCGCTACTTCACCAACACGGTGAGCCGGGTGGGGGGCATCGGCCTGGAAGAGATCGGCCAGGGGGTGGTGTACAACCACGACCTGGCCTTCGACCCCCTGGACCTGGGCCGGGACGCCACCCTGGACTCCCTGGGCGGGCACAAGCTGCGCTCCGGACCGGGGACAGAGGACCACATGTACTCCCCCCAGACCATTCTGCTGCTGCAAAAGGCCGCCCGGGAGGGCAGCTACGAGACATTTCAGAAGTACTCCGCCATGGTGGACTTTGCCGACAAGCCCCACACCCTCCGGGGACTGCTGGATTTCAAATTTTCCCCTGACGGCGGCATCCCCATTGACCAGGTGGAGCCGGTGGTGTCCATTGTGCGCCGCTTCGGCGTGGGAGCCATGAGCTACGGGGCCATCTCCCAGGAGGCCCACGAGTGTCTGGCCGCGGCTATGAACCGCATCGGCGGAAAATTCAACTGCGGCGAGGGGGGCGAGGACCCGGAGCGTTTCGGCACCGAAAAGAACTCCCCCATCAAACAGGTGGCCTCCGGACGCTTCGGGGTCACCAGCGCCTACCTCACCAGCGCCGACGAAATTCAAATTAAGATGGCCCAAGGGGCCAAGCCTGGGGAGGGCGGCCAGCTCCCCGGAAAGAAGATTTACCCCTGGGTGGCCAAGGCCCGGTTCTCCACCCCCGGCGTGGGCCTCATCTCCCCGCCGCCCCACCACGACATCTACTCCATCGAGGACCTGGCTCAGCTCATCTACGACCTAAAGAACGCCAACCGCCAGGCAAAAATCGGAGTGAAGCTGTGCTCGGAGTACGGCGTGGGCACTATAGCCGCCGGGGTGGCCAAGGCGGGGGCGCAGGTGGTCCATATCTGCGGCGGAGACGGCGGCACCGGCTCCGCCCCCCGGAACTCCATCTACGGAGCGGGTCTGCCCTGGGAGCTGGGGGTTGCCGAGGCCCACCGGGCCCTGGTAGACAACGGCCTGCGGGGTCAGATCGCCATTGAGGCGGACAGCAAGCTGATGACCGGCCGGGACGTGGCCATCGCCTGTATGCTGGGGGCGGAGCGGTTCAGCTTCGCTACCGCACCCCTGGTCACCCTGGGCTGCTGCATGATGCGGGTGTGTAACCTGGACACCTGCCCCGCCGGTATCGCCACCCAGAACCCCAGGCTGCGGGCAAAATTTGCCGGAAAACCGGAGTATGTGATCAATTTTATGACCTTCGTGGCCCAGGAGCTTCGGGAGTATATGGCCAAGCTGGGGGTCCGGAGTGTGGAGGACCTGATCGGCCGGGGAGACCTGCTCACCGTCCGGAAAGAGCTGCCCGTGGACCGGGCCAGAAAGCTGGATCTCGGCTTCCTGCTCACTGATTTCCAGGAAAACACCCACTTCGACCCGGCCCAGGCTTACGACTTCCATCTGGAAAAGACCTTGGATGTCAGTGTCCTGCTGGAGAAGCTGGGCAAGTCCCTAAAGGGAAAGAAGTCCGGGACGCTGGATGTACAGGTGTCCTCCACCGACCGCTCCTTCGGCGCCCTGTTTGGCTCGGAGATCACCCGGGTCTGTGGAAGCTCCCTGCCTGACGACAGCTACGTCGTCACCTGCCACGGGGGCGGGGGTCAGTCCTTCGGGGCCTTCATCCCCAAGGGGCTTACCCTCAAGCTGGAGGGGGACTGCAACGACGGCTTCGGCAAGGGCCTGTCCGGGGGCAAGCTGGCCCTCTATCCTCCCAAAGCCGCCAGATTCAAGGCCTGTGAGAACATCATCGTGGGCAACGTGGCCCTGTACGGCGCTACCTCTGGCAAGGCGTTTATTGCCGGTATGGCCGGGGAGCGGTTCTGCGTGCGCAACTCCGGGGCGGTAGCTGTGGTGGAGGGCGTGGGCGACCACGGCTGCGAGTACATGACCGGGGGCCGGGTGGTCATCCTGGGCAAGACCGGGCGCAACTTCGCCGCCGGCATGTCGGGGGGCATCGCCTATGTGCTGGACGAGGACCACGACCTGTATCTGCGGCTGAACAAGGACCAGGTGATGATCGACAGCCTCACTGAGAGCCAGGATATCCAGGAACTGCGCCAGCTGATCGCGGAGCACGCGGCCGCTACCGGCTCGGAGAAGGGCCGGGAGATTTTAGCGGCCTTCAAGTCCTACATCCCCTGCTTCAAGAAGATCATGCCCGAGGGGTACTACCGGATGATCCAGGCCATCGCCCAGCGGGAGGGCCGGGGCATGAGCCGGGAACAGGCGGAGATCGAGGCGTTCTACGCCAACACCCAGGGCTGAAAGGAGGTCGGACAATATGGGTAAAATCACTGGATTTATGGATTACAGCCGTCGGGATGTCGCTGAACGGGAGCCTGCCCAGCGGGTTCGGGACTGGGAGGAGTTTCACCTCCCCCTGGCCGAAGATCTTCGGGAGAAGCAGGGCGCCCGGTGCATGAACTGCGGCGTCCCCTTCTGTCAGGCGGGGATCATCTGGGAGGGCGCCCCCTTCGGCTGCCCCCTCCACAACCTGATTCCTGAGTGGAACGATATGATTATGTCGGGCAACTGGAGCCACGCTCTGGCCCGGCTGCTGAAAACCAACAACTTCCCTGAGTTCACCGGCCGGGTCTGTCCCGCCCCCTGCGAGCGGGCCTGCTTGTGCCGCCTCTACGAGGACTCGGTCACCATCCGGGACAACGAGCTGTGCGTCATTGAGAAGGGCTTTGCGCTGGGAAAGGTGAAGCCCCGGTTTGCGCCTCACCGCTCCGGCCAGAGGGTGGCGGTGGTGGGTTCCGGCCCCGCCGGACTGGCCGTCGCCGACCAGCTCAACCACCGGGGGCACAGCGTCACCATCATCGAGCGGGAGGACCGCCCCGGCGGGCTGCTCACCTACGGCATTCCCAACATGAAGCTGCCCAAGGAGATCGTCCAGCGGCGGATCGACCTGATGACCCAGGAGGGGGTCACCTTCGTCACCGGCCAGAATGCCGCCAACCCCAAGGTGGCCAAGCGGTTGCTGGAGGAGTACGACGCCATAGTGCTGTGCTGCGGGGCGGAAGCGCCCCGGCCCCTGGGGGTGGACTGGCAGGGGGTGTCCGGGGTGTGTTATGCGGCGGACTTTCTGAAAGCCGCTGTTCAGCGCCAGCAGTTCGGGTTGGAGCCGGAGATTCCCACCGCCGCCGGGCGGGACGTGATTGTCATCGGTACCGGGGACACCGCCAGCGACTGCGCAGCCACCGCCCTGCGCCAGGGATGCAAGTCGGTGACCCAACTGGTCCGACGGAAGCGGGAGGACTATTTGAACGCGGAGGGAACTCTGCCCTCCGGCTACGCCCAGGAGGAGGTCCAGGCCCTGTTCGGACAGGACCCCCGACGGTTCGCCGTCCAGGTCAAGGAGCTGGTGCGGGACGGGAGCGGTGCTCTTAGCGCCTTGGTCACCACCGACGGTGACACCCTGCCCTGTCAGCTGCTCATCGCCGCTACCGGGGCGGTGGGCTGCCGGGAGGACGTGTGCAAGGCCTTCGGCGTGGAGATGGACCGGACCGTACGCACAGCGGAGGGTTCCTACCAGACCAGCGAAGAGAAGGTGTTTGCCGCCGGGGATATGCGCCGGGGCCAGTCCCTGGTGGTGTGGGCCATCGCCGAGGGAAGGGCCGCCGCTGTCCAGGTGGATCGGTTCCTCTCAGGCTATACCAATTTGAAGTAGTAGAAATTTCACTACGGGGTGGCGCGTCTTTTGCTAAAATTAAAAACGGAAGGATGATTAAAAATGTCTGCAGTACCGGAATATTTTGGGAGTCTAGTTTTTGACGACCGGGTGATGAAAGCCAATCTGTCCACTGACGTATATCTGTCCATGAAAAAGACCATTGATGAGGGGGCCAAATTAAATATCGGGGTGGCCAATGCGGTAGCCCAGGCCATGAAAGACTGGGCGGTAGCCAACGGAGCTACCCACTTTACCCACTGGTTCCAGCCCCTCACCGGCATTACCGCTGAGAAGCACGACGGTTTTATTTCTCCCTCACCCGATGGCCGGGTTATTATGGAGTTTTCCGGTAAAGAGCTGATTCAGGGGGAACCTGACGCCTCCTCCTTCCCTTCCGGAGGGTTGCGGGCCACCTTCGAGGCACGGGGTTACACCGCTTGGGACCCCACCTCCTACGCCTTTATCAAGGACAGAACTCTGTGCATTCCCACCGCCTTCTGCGGTTACAACGGTGAGGCGCTGGATAAGAAGACCCCCTTGCTGCGCTCTATGGAGGCACTAAACCGACAGGCACTGCGCATTTTGAAGCTGTTTGGCAAAACAGACGTGAAACGAGTAGCCCCCTCTGTGGGCCCGGAGCAGGAATATTTTCTGGTAGATGCCAAGATGTGGGAGCAGCGCCAGGATCTGCGCTTCACCGGTCGGACCCTGTTTGGCGCCAAGCCCTCCAAGGGTCAGGAGATGGATGACCATTACTTCGGTACCATCAAACCACGAGTGGCAGCCTACATGATCGAACTGAACGATGAGCTGTGGAAGTTGGGCATCCTGGCCAAGACGCAGCACAACGAGGTGGCTCCCGCCCAGCATGAGCTGGCCCCCATCTTTACCACCAACAACATCGCTACCGACCATAACCAGCTGACCATGGAGATTATGCAGAAGGTGGCCGCCCGCCATGGGCTGGTCTGTCTGCTCCACGAAAAGCCTTTTGCGGGGGTGAACGGCTCAGGCAAGCACAACAACTGGTCTCTGTCTACTGACACCGGCGTCAACCTGCTGTCCCCTGGTGAAACGCCCTACGAAAACGCCCAGTTCCTGCTGTTCCTCTGTGCCGTCATCAAAGCGGTGGACGATTACCAGGACCTGCTGCGTATGTCGGTAGCCACAGCCGGAAACGATCACCGCTTGGGGGCCAACGAAGCTCCTCCAGCTGTGGTGTCCATGTTCCTGGGAGATGAATTGGCGGCCATCCTGGGCTGCATTGAACACGATGCCCCCTACACCAGCATTGACACTGGCAAGGTCCGGTTGGGGGTAGATGTGCTGCCCAAGTTCCGCCGGGACACCACAGACCGCAACCGTACCTCCCCGTTTGCCTTCACCGGCAACAAGTTTGAGTTCCGCATGGTGGGTTCCTCCGACTCCATCGCCTGCGCCAACATCATGCTTAACACAGCTGTGGCAGAGAGCCTGAAGATCTACGCTGACCGGCTGGAGGGAGTCGAGGACTTTGAGACCGTCCTCCATGAGATGATCCGTAAGACCATCAAGGATCACAAGCGGATCATCTTCAATGGGAACGGCTACGATGATGCCTGGATTCAGGAGGCCACAGAAAACCGGGGACTTCTCAACTACCGTACCACCCCGGACTGCTTGCCTCATCTGCTGGACGAGAAGAATGTGGCTATGCTTACCGGCCAGGGGGTATTTACCAAAGCGGAGTTGGTTTCCCGGTATGAAGTAACTTTGGAGAACTACTGTAAGACAGTTATTATCGAGGCCAACACCATGGTGGACATGGCCCGTACCGAGATTTTGCCCGCTGTCCAAGCGTATACCCTGGATACCGCAAAGACTGCTGCTGCCAAGAAGGAACTGATTTCCGGCTGTCCCTGTGGACATGAGACCGAACTGGTAAAAAAGCTGTCCGCCCTCACCGACCAGATTGCTGTACAGATAGATGAACTTGAGAAAGCGGTTCTGGCCCTGACTGGTATGGAAAACATTGGTGAGGAGTCTGCCGCCGTCCGGGACATCATCCTGCCCAAGATGGCCGAACTGCGTCTGCCCTGCGATGAAGCTGAAACCCTCACCGCCAAGAAGTACTGGCCCTTCCCCACCTACGGTGATCTGCTGTTCGGGGTGAGGTAACCTTGCTGTCCCTCTCTTCAGAGAGTGACAATATAACGCCCAGCGGACCCAGCGCCCCTCCCGACGTTGGGTCCGCAAATATATTTGATTGGTTAGAAGAGACAGCTGATATTTCAATTCATTGCCACAAAAGATGAAAGGGACATAGAAATATGGAACTTGACATTAGAGCCAGGATGGACTATAATAAACCTATAAACCAATGATGCGGAAAAAAGTCAGGTCGGTTTCGTCACAGCGAGGAAGGGACGGTGTAAGCCTTCCACGGAACTCTGAGTAATATGGTCTGCGGAGGGCGGCTTGAAATGGCCGACGGCTGGACGGACGTTACCCGTCGGGGATATGCTGGTATCTCGCTGAAGGGCCTGTAGATGGGCCTGAATCAAGGTGGCACTGCGGAATTTTTGTATGATTTCGCCCTTGACCAAACAAATCCGTTTGGTCAAGGGCGTTTTTCTTTGGCCAAACGCAGGGAGGAATTGTAATGGAACATCGGAAAGTAGTCATTATCGGATCGGGCCATGTGGGAAGCCACTGCGCCTATGCCCTGGCCGCCGCCGGGGACTGTGAGGAGATCGTCCTGGTGGACCTGCTCCCGGAGAAGGCCACCGCCCAGGCTTTGGACGTGGCCGACAGCGTCAGCTTTATGGACCATGCGGTCACCGTCCGGTCCGGAGGGTACAGCGAGTGCGCCGGCGCTGCCCTGGTGGTGGTGGCCATCGGGGAGCCCCGGCTGCCCGGCCAGACCCGGCTGGACCTGCTGGGCCGCTCCGTGGAGCTGCTGAAACCCCTGGCGGGAGAGCTGAAGCCCCTCAAGCTCACCTGTCCGGTGGTGACCATCACCAACCCAGCTGACATCGTGGCCGATTGGCTGCGCAAGGCCCTGGAGCTGGAGCGATGGCAGTGCTTCGGCACAGGCACCCTCCTTGATACCGCCCGGCTGGTGCGATGCGTCAGCCAGGGTGCGGGGGTGGACCGGCGGAG
The DNA here is from genome assembly GCA_910575265.1 of Oscillospiraceae bacterium. Lineage (GTDB taxonomy): Bacteria > Bacillota > Clostridia > Oscillospirales > Oscillospiraceae > Lawsonibacter. Next base: position 14,983 of record CAJTEA010000011.1, on the reverse strand, counting down.
CGTCTCCGCTTTCTGTCTGGGGGAGCACGGAGACTCCTCCATGGTCCCCTTTTCCGCCGTCACGGTGGGGGGAATCCCCTTTGAGAGGCTGGGACTGTCCAAGGAGAAAATCCTGACTCAGACCCACCGGGCGGGGATGGATATCATCGAGGGTAAGGGCTCCACGGAGTTCGGCATCGGCCGGGCGCTGGCAGAGCTGGCCCGGTGCATCCTCCGGGACGAGAAGCGCGTCCTGCCCGTCTCCGTCCTGCTGGAGGGGGAGTACGGCCAGACCGGCATCCACTGCGGCGTCCCCTGCCGTATTGGCCGCTCCGGCGTGGAAGCGGTCATCCAGCTAGACCTGACTCAGGAGGAACAGCGCCAGCTGGACGCCTCCTGCCAGATCGTCAAACAACACATCGACATGGCGACGGCCCTGTGACCGCCCGCATTATGAGGAGGAATTTATCATGAAAAAGCTCATTTCTGTTATTCTGTCCGCTCTGATCCTGTCCACCGCCCAGTCCGCCAAGGCGGTCTTCGATGGGACGGACACCCCCATCGTCTTTGCCGCCGTCTCCGATCCCGCTGCCGCCGGCCTCACCGGGGAGGACTGCCAAAATATCACCGGTGTGTCCAACAACATCCCCTCCGCCATGGCCACCTACACCGATGTGGCCTACGGGGCCGGTATCCCCGTCTACTGCGGGGCGGACTCCATGGTGGCTGACGGCGGCTATGGCTCTGAAGATCGTGGAGGGGACCGCTCCCGCCGGCCTGCCCTATGAGACCCTCAGCGACTACGCCAAGTTTGTCAACCTCCATGCCGCCGGCCGTTTCGGCGCCGACTTTCCGGAGTCCACCTATGAGGGCTACGACATTTTAGTAGAGGCCGACGGCACCAGCCACTTCGGCCAGTAAACAAGATAACCCCTGCGGGGCCTTCGTGCTCCGCGGGGGAGAGGAAATGGATGTGATCTTGTGGTTTACTACAGTATGCTGATCTCCGCGGTGGGGGCTCCCTGGTGTACCGAGTGGTGATCCAGGCGGCCTATAAGGTCAACATGCCCAACTACACGGTGAAGCTGCTGTCCACCCTCATTGTGGTGTGCGCCCTGGCGGTGCCCCTGGCCAAGCGGAAGCTGACTGGAAAGGGGGCGGCGGCATGAGCGGCGTCCCTCTCTCTGTCCAGAAGCTGACCAAGCGGTTCGAGGCGGGCACAGTCAACGAGAAGCTGGCCCTGGATGGCCTGTCCCTGGAGGTGCCGGCGGGCCAGTTCGTCACCGTCCTAGGCTCCAACGGCTCGGGCAAATCCACCCTGTTCAACGCCATTCTGGGGAAGGTCCTCCCGGACAGCGGCAAAATCCTTCTGGGGGAGGAGGACATCACCCGGCAGAAGGACTACAGGCGGGCGCTGAACATCGGCTGTCTCCACCAGAACCCCCTGCGGGGCACCGCCCCCAGCATGACCATTGAGGAGAATCTGGCCCTGGCCTACACCCGGAAGGCCAGCCGCTCCTTTTTCGCGGTGAACCACCGGGACAAGATCACCACCCCGATGATCACCCATGACATGGACTACGCCCTGTCTATGGGTAGCCGGACCGTTATGCTCAGCGGCGGAAGGGTCGTTCTGGACCTGTCCGGCCCGGAGCGGCAAACCACCACCGCCGGAATGCTGGCCGAGCGGTTCTACACCCGGCCAAGAAAAAGAGTGGAGGCGGAGATAACATCAGAAAAAAACGAAAATTCCCTATGAAGCATAGCGGGAACTGAACAAACCGTTCAGTTCCCGCTGTCTATCTTTATACGCTCAAATATGCAGACTCGCCCGCAGCCCTTTCAGGCGGTCCCGTCCAATGGGCAGTTCCGTGGAGGAGCCCCGCACCCGGAGGGCAAAGTCGCTTCCGCTCCAGGGAAAGATATCCTGGACATATTTCAGGTGGACCAGACAGGTCTTGTGAATGCGGTAAAACCTCCTGCTGCGCAGGCGCTCCTCATAGGCGCCCAGGGCCGTATTGTCGTCGTAGGTCTCGCCGGAGACGGTGTGAATTACGCACCGCTTCCCGGCGCCCTGGGATTCAATATAGGTAATGTCGTCCAGGCTCAACAAAATCGTGTGCCTCCGGCTGCCGCTGATGGCAATCCGGAAATCGTCGTTCTGTTCCGGATGAGCCCGCTCATACTGGCTGAGAATTTGGCGGATGCGGGCCGGGTCGTAGGGCTTCAGGATGTAGTCATTGGCCTGGAGCTCAAAGGCGGTGACGGCATATTCCGAATAGGCGGTGGCGAAGATGATCTTAGACTCCGGCATCAGCCGCCGGGCCAGAGAGGCCACCGTGGTCCCCTCCATATCCCCCAGGCGGACGTCGATGAACAGGAAATCGAAGGTCTTTTTCTCCAGCAGCTGCATGGCCTGGACCCCACTGCCGGCCTCATAGACCTCGGCCTGAGGAAAGTCCTCCCGAATCAGCCGAATCAGCTCCTCCCGAGTCAGTTTTTCGTCGTCAATAACCGCGACACGCATCAGCCGCACTCCCCTCCTGTTTTGATTTCAGTCCTCCCGGCGGAATCAGCGGAATGGATACCGCCACTGTAGAACCCTGCTCAGAGCTGTCCACCGTAAAAGCGCACTGGCCGCCATAGACGCTCCGCAGCCGTTTTTGAACATTGAACAGCCCGGTATAGCCCGGATCCCGAGGATTCTGAAGGCGCTTCAAAATTTCCTCCGAGAAACCGTGGCCCCGGTCCGAAACGCGGATATTCGCTCTCCCGTCCTCCTGTCGAATGGAGATGCGGACATGCCGCTCATCCACCGCGGTGCCGCCGTGGCGCACGGCGTTTTCCACAATGGGCTGGAGGATCAGGGGCGGCAGATACAGCACCGGCAGCACATCGGGCAGGTCCCAGGTCACATGGATGGCATCCTGAAACCGGGCTTCGGTAAGGGCCAGGTAGTTGCGGACATTGGATAGCTCCTGCTCCAGAGAGACAAAGGGCTCGTTGATGGACAGCGCCTGCCGGAAGTAGCTGGCCAGGGTGAGGATGGTCTCCTTGGCCTTTTGAGGCTCGATGGTGCACAGGGCGGAGATGGTACTCAGGGCATTGAACAGAAAATGGGGATCAATCTGGGACTGGAGCGCCCGCAGCTCGGCCTGCTGGCGCATCTGAATCTGGTGCTGCAGCTCTCCCAGCTCCAGCATGGAGGAAAACAGCCGGGCCAGGCCCTCCGCCGTGCAGCAGTCGGCCTCCAGGATCAGGTTGGGGCCTTGGGGGACACAGAACAAAATGGTTCCAATCTGCTTCTCCCCACAGGTGAGGGGAGCGGCGATGAACGCCCGGCTTCTGCGGCGGGGAGGGCCGCAGAGGTCGGAGACGTCCCGTTCCACCACCAATTCACCGCTTTCCATAGCCTTTTGGGCCGGGAGGGGGATTGCGCTCAGTTCCATACCGCTGGCCGCCACCACCTGCTCCAGGTCGGTGAGTGCCACACAGACATCGGGCAGCATCTCCCGCACGGTGTCCACGGCCTGCCCCATAGCGCCCCGGTTTTCCAGTCCTTCCCGAAGAAATGGGAGGCACTTGTGGGCGATGAGCAGTGCCAGGTGTTGCTGTTCCGCCAGCTCAATGGTCACACTGCGGTTGAAGCGGTCCAGCAGACTCATAAACAGCACAAGCCCCAGGGAGTTCATCACCATTTTTGGGGGGAGTATCACCTTTTCCAGCTCCAGCGCGGCGGAAAAGGGCCTGCAAATAGACAGAATGATGAGACTCTGCAGCAGCTCTGACAGAATGGCCAGTAGAATCAGGGACAGATTCCGGCCCCTTTTTTGCGGGATGCGCCAGCAGGTGATTGCTCCGATCACACCGAAGCAAAATGTACCAATTGCGCAGGCGAGAGAGGTAAAGCTGGAGGGGGCATAGAGCATCCGGTGGACGCCGCCCATCAGTCCCGCACACAGTCCGGGGAGCGGCCCGCCTACCAGGCCGGCTGCCAGAGTACTGACCACCCGGGTGTTTACCACCGCTCCCTGGAGGCTCAGACCGGTGTAGGTCCCGCTGATGGACAGCGCCCCGAAAATTATCCCAAGGCACAGCTGGTCGGTCAAGGACTTGTTCTGTTTTTTCAGCAGACGGCGCAGGGGTTTTAATTCGATCAGTATAGCCGCAACCAGCACCAGGAGGCTGATATTGACCAGCAAATACTGAAAAAGCCCATTTTTCATTTCGACCCCTCCCGGTTTCAACCTCTCGCTTTCTTATAAATCTCAGATATGTTATACGTTAGCACCATTTTATTGTAAAATCAAGCACTTTTTCTCTGATTGTATGGACCCTTCCATGCCGTTTTGCGGTTTATTCCTCAAATCCCGCGGTTCATGTCCTCCATGGCGCGGGATACGCTATTTCTATTGACCGAAAAAATTTCCCCCATAAAATGATTGTATCCTGTTAGTTTTTTTGTGGTAGATGTACAACCTCTTTGGTTTCTCCGACGCGGTCGCGATCGTGGAAATAAAACTCAATCCGAATGATGAAAAGGAGAGTATAGTATGAGACACATGAAACGGATTACAGCTTTTGCCTTGGCCCTGTGTATGGCGATTGCCTTGGTCTCCTGTGGGGAGAGCGGGGGCGGCCAGCCCGCCAACTCCGGCGCGGGCAGCGGTTCCGCCGCGCCGGGTGCGGCCGGCGGCGCCGTAGAGGGCGGCCTGACCGAGGCGGAGCGGGCCAAGGAGTTTGTTACCGTAGCCACCGGTCCCACCTCCGGCATCTACTTCCCCATCGGCGGCGCCTTCGCCACCGCGCTGAAGGACTGGGGCTATACCACCAGCGCCCAGTCCACCGCCGCTTCCGGTGAGAATATCCAGCTGATTCAAGAGAGCGGAGCTGAGATCGCCATCGCCATGCAGGACTCGGTGATGCAGGCCTACGAAGGCTTCGGCGCTTATGAGGGCAAGGAGCCGGCCAGCGAGCTGCGGGCCCTGATGCGCCTGTGGCCCAATTATGTGCAGCTGGTCACCACCGCCAACACCGGCATCCAGTCGGTGGAGGACCTGAAAGGCAAGCGCGTGGGCGTGGGCGCGGCCAACTCCGGCGTGGAGCTGAACGCCCGCATGATCTTCGAGGCCTATGGCATGAGCTATGATGACTGTACCGTGGACTACCTGGCCTATGGCGAGGCCATTGACAACATGAAGAACGGCCAGTGCGACGCCGTGTTTGTCACCTCCGGCCTGCCCAACGCCACCGTCACCGAGCTGGCTACCAGCTACGACATGGTGATCGTCCCCATTGATGGGGACGGCCGGGATGCCTTGGTCGCCAAGTATCCCTTCTACGCCGCCACCACCATCCCCGCCGATACTTACAACAACAAAGAGGACGTAGAAAGCGTCTTTGTGTACAACATTATGCTGGTACGTGCCGACCTGTCCGACGCCATGGTCTACGACATGCTCACCGGCATCTTTGAGAACATCTCCACCATTCAGGCCTCCCACAACGCCGCTGACAAGAACATCTATCTGGATGTGGGCATCAGCGACATCCAGCTGCCCCTCCATCCCGGCGCGGAGAAATGGTGGGCGGACCACGGCTTTACCAAGTGATTGTCTCTTTCCGCCGGCACAGGGCGGCCGTCATCGGGACGGCGGCCGCCCTGCTGACGCTTTTCCTGGCCTGGGGACTGACCCCGGTACAGGTCATGCGCGTCTCCTATCAAAAGACGGGGGAGGTTATTCTCTCCCGTACCATCCACCCAGGGGACGAGGTGGCTGTCACCCTCACCCACTCCTTTGAGCATGTCCCCTGGAACGAGTACTACACCGTCCTGCGGGATGGCTCTTTCCTCCTCAAGCGCATTGAGGTGGGCGGGTTTGGGGCCGGCATCCCGGCAGAGATGGACGTGCCCACCTATGTGGGGGAGGACGGCATGGTCCACATGGACGAGATCAACTCCGTCTTTCCCCGATTTAACTGGATCACCTCGAACATCAACATGAAGGAGCTGCTGCTCAACGGGCAGCCGATCCTGGAATTTTCGGAACTACCCCACCACAGCTTTGTCACCTGCGAAATCATGACCCAAAGGAGGCTGTTTCACCTTGGCTGAAGAAACCAACCTGTTCCAACCGGAACTGTCGGCGGAAGAGGCCGCCAAACAGGAGGCCTTTCTGGAAAAGCATGAGAAAGCCGCCCGAACCCGGAAATTCGGTTCTTCCACCATGAACAAGGGGCTGGCCCTGTTCTGTTTCCTGTTCACTGTGTATCACCTGGCTATCGCGTCCGGCATGGTCTCCATCCAGAACCTGAAGCACCACGCCATCCATGTGGGACTGATCCTGATCCTCAGCTTCGTGCTCTATCCCGCCTGGGAGAAGGCATCCCGAACGAAAATCGCCTGGTACGACTACATCTTTACCGCCATCGCTGTCGCCGAGCCCATCTATGTCTTTGCCCGCTATGATACGTTTATCTCCACCGGCTTCAAGCCCTCCACCTTAGATTTGGTGATGGGCACCCTGCTGGTGATTCTGGTGCTGGAGGCCACCCGCCGCATCAGCGGCGCGGCCCTGCCCATCCTGTGTATCATCTTCCTGCTGTATGGATTGTTCGGCCGCTATATTCCTATCGACCTGTTCCGCCACCGGGGCTACACCTGGGCGGCCATCATCAAGTATCTGACCACCGACATCTATGGCATCTACGGCTCCTCCATCAAGGTGTCGGCCACTTACATCGTCATGTTCATCATCTTCGGCGAGGTCATGAACAAGTGCGGCATGGGCCGGCTGTTCAACGACCTGGCCAGCGCCGTGGCCGGCGGCACCAAGGGCGGCCCGGCCAAGGTGGGCGTCATCGCCTCCGGCCTGCTGGGCATGATCAACGGTGCCGCCGTGGCCGTGGTAGTCACCACCGGTTCCTTCACCATCCCACTGATGAAAAAGAACAAGTACTCTGACGAGTTTTCCGGTGCGGTCGTGGCCACCGCCTCGGTAGGCGGACAGCTGATGCCGCCCATCATGGGCGCGGCAGCCTTCGTCATGGCGGAGACCCTGGGGGTAAAGTACGCCGTCATTGTCACCGCCGCCATCATCCCGGCCATTGTGTACTACTCAGGTATTCTGTTCCAGGTGCAGCTGCGGGCCAACAAGGACAAGATGTATGGCCTTCCCAAGGACCAGCTGCCCAAGGTCGGGGTCGTCCTCAGGGAGCGGGGCCATCTGCTGATCCCCATCATCTTCCTGGTATCCATGATGTTCCTCTCCGGCTGGACCGTGCTGAAGATCGCCTTCTGGAGCATCCTCATCACCATCGCTGTGGCGGAACTGCGGCCCATCAGCCGCATGAGCCTGAAGGACATCTACGACGCCTTCGCCCAGGCCGCCAAATCCACTGTCTCGGTGGCCATCAGCTGCGCCTGCGTGGGCATCATCGTGGGCGTCTGCTCCCAGACCGGTTTCGCCCTGAATATCGCCAGCGCCATCATCAGCATCGGCAGGAACGCCTTCCCCACTATCCCCGCGCTGAGCCTGTTCCTGACCCTGCTGTTCACCATGGTCACCTGCATGATTCTGGGCATGGGTCTGCCCTCCATCCCCTCCTACCTGATTACCGCCACCATCGCCGCCCCTGCCCTCATCCAGCTGGGCGTGCCCGACCTGGCGGCCCACATGTTCTGCTTCTACTTCGCCATGTTCGCCAACCTGACGCCTCCCGTGGCCCTGGCCTCCTTCGCCGCAGCCGGCATCTCCGGCGGCAATCCCATGAAGACGGGCTGGGTCTCGGTGAAGCTGGCTATCGCGGGCTTTATCGTCCCCTATATGTTCGTGTATAACCAGGGTCTGCTGCTCTACGGCGTCAACTTCTTCAGCGGCGCGTGGATTCTGTTCACCTCCGTCATCGGCGTAGCCCTGATCAGCGTGGCCGCTGAGGGCTTCCTGTATGCCAGGGTGCCTATACTGGTACGCGTCGTCGCCGCCGCCACCTCCATCCTGCTCATCAGCAGCGAGCCCATCAGCGATGTGGTAGGGCTGGCCCTGTTTGTGGCCATCGTGCTGTTCCAGCGGGTGCGGGGAAAGCGGGAAGCGCTGAAAGCCGCCTGACCCCAGCTTTTGGGAGCCTGTATGTTTATCCAGCGCCGTTCGCCTGGTAAATACAGGCTCCCTCATCATTTTTGAACGGACAAATGGGAGGAGGAACCTATTTTGAGCAAACAAAAAAACTGCGTTTGCACCCAGATGGAGGACCCCCGGGTCCGGGAGCTGACTGAGTGGATTGCAGAGCACCGGGAAGAGCCCGGCGTTGCCCTTCCAGCCCTCCAGAAGGCCCAGGAAATCTACGGTTTCTTGCCTGTGGAGGTCCAGCGTATCGTGGCCGGTGAGCTGGGCAAGCCCTTGAGCGAAATCTATGGCATTGCCACCTTCTCACCCCCAAGGGCCGCAATCACATCAGTGTCTGCCTGGGCACTGCCTGCTATGTAAAGGGTGGCGGACATATCTATGAGTTGCTCCAGCGGAAGCTGGGCATCGAGGGCGGCGGCTGTACCTCCGATGGGCGGTTCAGTCTGGACGCCTGCCGGTGTCTGGGCTGCTGCGGCATGGCCCCGGTGATTATGGTGAACAACGATGTGTACGGCAGTCTCACCGGGGACGAGCTGGACGCCATTCTGGAAAAATACCGGTAGGAGGGCGGAAGAATGGATGAAAAGGGAATGATCAAAAGTTTTGACATGCTGCGGGCAGTCAAAGAGCGGACTCTGCCCCGGCTGGACCCGGAGTCGGGTGGAAAGCCACGGGTTGTGGTGGGTCTGGCCACCTGCGGCGTGGCCGCCGGGGCTCAGGGCGTCTACGATGCCATCTCCACCGAGTTGGAGAAGCAAGGGCTGAACGATGTGCTGCTGGTCCGTACCGGATGTATCGGTATCTGTCAATTTGAGCCGGTAGTAGAGGTCAGCCTGCCTCACCAATCTAAAACGACCTATGTGCGTATGACCCCGGAAAAGGCGGTGCGAATGGTGGATCAGCACCTTCTTGGAGGCAACGCTATCGCCGAGTACACCATCGGCGCCAAGCAGTAAGGAGGGACGAACTATGTATCGAGGATATATTATGGTCTGTTCCGGCCCCAACTGCGGCGTAACCTCGGGCCGTCTGGCGGACGAATTTGAAGTGCAGATCAAAATGGCCGGACTTCGGAAAGAAATCCAGGTTATCCGGGGCGGCTGACTGGGGCTGTGTGGCTCCGGGCCTAACGTCATTATCTTCCCCGAGGGGACCATCTACAGCCACGTCAAAAACGAGGACGCGGCCCGGATCGTCAGCGAGCACCTGCTCAAAGGCGGCCGGGTAGAGGATTTGCTCTACGATGAAAACCAGGCTGCCGGTACAGTCCGCAGCTTGGAAGAGACGGACTTTTTTCACAAACAGACCCGTATCGTCCTGCGCAACTGCGGCGTGATCGATCCCCAGAGCATTGAGGAATACATCGCTCGGGACGGCTATGCCGCGCTGTACAAGGCGTTAACTGATATGACTCCAGACAGTGTGATCGAGACTATTTTGACCAGCGGCCTGCGGGGCCGGGGCGGTGCGGGTTTCCCTACGGGCCTGAAGTGGAAGTTTGCCAGCGGGAACCGGGGGAAGGTGCAGAAATATGTCTGCTGCAATGCGGATGAAGGTGATCCGGGGGCTTTTATGGACCGCAGCGTGCTGGAGGGCGACCCCCACAGCGTTGTGGAAGCCATGGCCATCGCCGCCTACGCCATCGGCGCGAGCAAGGGCTATGTATATGTACGGGCGGAGTATCCTGTGGCGGTAAAACATCTGGGCATTGCTATCCAGCAGGCCAAGGAGCGTGGCCTGCTGGGCAGGCATATTTTTAGCACCGACTTTTCTTTCGATTTGGAGATCAAGCTGGGCGCAGGCGCCTTTGTCTGCGGCGAGGAGACCGCTCTCATGACCTCCATTGAGGGCAAACGGGGCGAGCCCCATCCCCGGCCTCCCTTCCCCGCGGTGAAGGGCCTCTTTGAAAGCCCCACTATTCTGAATAATGTGGAGACCTACGCAAACATTTGCCCCATCATCCTCAATGGGACAGAGTGGTTTGCCGCCATCGGCAGTGAGAAAAGCAAGGGCACCAAGGTCTTTGCCCTGGGAGGTAAGATCAAGAACACCGGGCTGGTGGAAGTCCCTATGGGCACTACCCTGCGGGAGAAGGACATCGGCGGCGGCATCCCCAAAGGGAAAAAGTTCAAGGCTGCCCAAACCGGCGGCCCCTCCGGCGGCTGTATCCCTGCCTCCCTCATCGACACCCCCATCGACTACGACAACCTCATCTCCATCGGTACCATGATGGGTTCTGGCGGCCTGATTGTTATGGATGAGGATACCTGTATGGTGGATATCGCCAAGTTCTTCCTGGAGTTCACTGTGGACGAGAGCTGCGGCAAGTGTACCCCCTGCCGTGTGGGCACCAAGCGGCTGCTGGAGCTGCTCAACAAGATCACTGAAGGGCGCGGCACCATGGAGGACCTGGAGCGCATTGAGGAGCTGGCCGCCTTTATCAAGGAGAACAGCCTGTGTGGGCTGGGTCAGACGGCCCCCAATCCGGTGCTGTCCACCCTGCGGTATTTCCGGGACGAATATGTGGAGCACATCGTCAACAACCGCTGTCCCGCCGGGGTGTGTAAGGCGCTGCTTACTTACAAGATCGACCCCGCTAAGTGCAAGGGCTGTACCGCCTGCGCCCGGGCCTGTCCTGCCGGAGCCATCATTGGCAGTGTGAAGAATCCTCACAAAATTGACACGGAAAAGTGCGTTAAATGCGGCGGCTGTATGGAGAAATGCCGGTTTGATGCCATCAGCCGGGACTGAGGAGGGGTGCTGAAATGGAAAAACTGAATTTGCAGACCGTTGACATGGTCAATCTGAGAATCAACAACATTCCCTGCCGCGCTCCCGCCGGATCCACCATTCTGGAGGCTGCTCACGCCGCCGGTATCGCCATCCCTACTCTGTGCTATTTGAAGGGTGTCAACGAGATCGGCGCCTGCCGCATGTGCGTGGTGGAGGTGAAGGGGGCCAAGAGCCTGGTCACCGCCTGCGTCTACCCTATCGCCGAGGGGATGGAGGTGTTTACCAACACCAAGCGGGTTCAGGCCGCCCGGCGGACCAACCTGAAGCTGCTGCTGTCCATCCACGACCAGGAGTGCCTCAGCTGTCCCCGCAGCGGGGAGTGTGAGCTCCAGCGGCTGTGCCGGGAGTACGGTGTGGACAACAACATGGCCTTCGAGGGGGAGAAGAATCAGTATGAGATCGATGCCAGCACCCCCCATCTGATCCGGAACAACAGCAAGTGCATCCTTTGCCGGCGGTGTGTAGCTACCTGTGAGAAGGTGATAAGGGTATCTGCCATCGCGGTTTCTCAGCGGGGCTTTAAGACCCATGTGGGCTCCAGCTTTGACGTTTCTCTGGGGCAGAGCGCCTGTATCAACTGCGGCCAGTGTATCGTGGCCTGCCCCACCGGAGCGATTACCACTGTGGTGGAGACGGACGAGGTGTGGGCCGCTATCGACAATCCGGCCAAGCATGTCGTGATCCAGACTGCTCCCAGTGTCCGGGCCACCCTAGGCGAGTCCTTTGGTATGCCCATCGGCTCCAACGTGGAAGGCAAAATGGCTGCGGCTCTCCGCCGCCTGGGTTTCGACGGGGTGTACGATACTGATTTTGCCGCCGATATGACCATCATGGAGGAGGCCACCGAGTTCATGGAGCGGCTGAAGACCGGGGAGCATCTGCCCATTATCACCAGCTGCTGTCCCGGCTGGGTAAAGTACTGTGAGGAGTTTTATCCGGAATTTCTGCCCAACTTGCCCTCTTGTAAGAGCCCCCAGCAAATTTTTGGCGCACTGGCCAAGACTTACTATGCTGAGAAGCATGGCCTCGATCCCAAGGATATTGTCTGTATCTCCGTCATGCCCTGCACGGCAAAGAAGTTTGAACACAAGCGGGAGGATGAGTGCGCCGCCGGGGAGGGAATCCCCGATGTAGATATTGCCCTGACTACCCGGGCCTTGGACAACATGATACGCCGGGCCGGCCTGCTTTTCGAGCAAATGCCCGATGAGGAGTTTGACCCGGCCCTGGGGATTGCCAGTGGAGCGGGACACCTGTTCGGCGTCACAGGTGGAGTGATGGAGGCCACCCTGCGCACCGCCGCCGAAACTCTTACTGGCAAAGAACTGGCTGACCCGGTGTTCCGGGCAGTCCGTGGAACGGATCGGGGAATCAAGGAAGCGGAGTACGAGATCGGTGGGGCGCTGGTACGGGTATGCTGCGTCAGTGGGATTCGGAACGCCTCCTAGGTGCTGGATGCTGTGAAAGCCGGGGAGAAACACTACGATTTCATTGAGATTATGGCCTGTCCCGGGGGCTGTGTCAACGGCGGTGGTCAGCCCTCTCAGCCGACGGATGTGCGCAACTTCACCGACCTGAAGGGCCTGCGTGCCAGAGCTCTCTACGATGAGGATGAAGGCGTGACTTTACGGAAGAGCCACGATAACCCGCTGGTGAAGCAGGTGTATGAGGAGTATCTGGGCAAGCCGGGCAGCGAAAAGGCCCATAAAATTCTCCATACCAGCTATGTAGTTCGCAGCTATGAGTATTAAAAATTGGAAGTGGCTTCATGGACTGAGTGTGCAAAAGAAATTGACCCGTGCTGCCGAGCTGATCGAACTGCTGCTGGGTGTGATTATTCTGCTCCACTGTATTGTGTCTACCGCAGGCATGGTCTTCAGAGTCAACGTAATCAAGCTGTTTTACAATACGGCCTACTTGCAGTACCAGCTCTCCAGCGCCTGCCTGATTATTATCGGCGTGGAACTGATTATGATGATTACCAGCTACTCCATTGATTCTGTTGTGGATGTGATGCTGCTGGCGGTTTCACGGCAAATGATCGTGGAGCACACTGCGCCGCTGGAGAACCTGCTGACGGTTATTTCCGTTGGTCTGCTGTTTCTGATTCGGAAATATCTATAATATTTCAAAAATTGACAAAAGGAGCTTGCCTCACCAGGAGTCTGAACCAGATTCAGCCGAAAAGAAAAATTAGAAAAGGACGGTTATGTTATGAAATGTCTCATTATTGACGTTGTCTCCCCGGCCATCGCTGAGGAACTGGGCAAGTACATGGAGGTGGACACCAAGATTCCCCAACCCAGGAGGAACTGGCAGGCATAATTGGCGATTATGAGGTCCTTATCATGCGGGTGGACCCCGCCATCAACAAGGAGATTCTGGAAGCCGCCAAAAAGCTGAAGGTCATCGGCGTGTGTTCCGTGGGCCTGAACCACATCGATATGGACGCCGCCAAGGCCAACGGCGTCCAGGTGTTCAACGCCCCCGGCCTCAACGGCAACGCCGTGGCTGAGCTGACCATCTCTAAGATGCTGGAATTGGCCCGCCACACGGTTCCGGCCTGCAATGATGTGAAACTGTATAAGCATTGGGACAAATACAAGTTTATGGGTCAGGAGCTCCGGGGCAAGACCCTGGGCGTACTGGGATTCGGGCGTATCGGCCAGCGGGTGGGTGAGCTGGCCCGGGCCTTCAAGATGGAGGTCGTGGCCTATGATCCCTACCTGCCTGTCGAAGTTTTTGAGCAGCAGCACGCCAAGAGCATGTCCATTGACGAGGTGCTGAAGGTCTCTGACTTTGTCACCATCCATATGCCGCTTAATGATGAGACACGCCATCTGTTCAACGCCCACTCCATCTCTGAGACGAAAACCGGCGCTGTGGTACTGAACATGGCTCGGGGCGGCATTGTGAACGAACAAGATATGTGCGATGCGCTGAAAAGCGGCAAGATTGGCGGCTATGCCTCCGATGTGATGGAGAAAGAGCTGGCCGATGGCGGTCTCACTGAGGGGGCAGGATTCGACTCTCCCCTGTTCGAGTGTGATAACTTCATTGTTTCCCCACACCTATGAAAATGACAATAGAGTATAGTATGGAGAAATATTGTCCACTGGAAAGTCAGTTTTCTTTGGGGACAGTATTCCAATTGGAATATCCCATTACGAGAACAGATTGCCCGTTATGCGGCAAGGAGGTGTCACGCTTCTATACTGATAAAAAATCTTCAACAGTTATTCTTACTGATGTGCGGTATAATGGTGGACCTGCGAAGTTAAAGATTTTGCGACAGGAAGGAATCTGCCCATTTTGTAAGCAGAGACTCCCTGCGGAAGAGATTCCGAATGTTCAAGTAGAGCTAAAGTGGGGGCTGACAATCCGCCTGATTCGAATGATTACAAAGCATTGTGTTGAAGAGGGGATTTGGGAACAAGCGCGGAGAAAGGTTGCGGAGGGGTACGGGATATCTCTGCCAGTGGTAAAAAAGTATGTCAGTAAAACCTGCGAGGATGTGCGGAAGACTGCCGAGCAGCTTCTGGCTTATGAGATGAGTAAGCCACATGACAGCAGGAGCAAACAACTGTGTTCCGTTACAGGCAGAAATCTTCGGTACTATGAAGTGCCCATGACAGAATATCCCTTAAAGCTATACTTTACATGGCCAATGTCAGGCCGAACAACAGAAGATATTGTATTGTGGGCAGCGTTTGGGACTGAGACAGATATACTTTCGTCGTGGATGCAAGGCGATTTCAGAAAAAGAAACATAGGCTCTGAATTTTTCGGACATATTAAGGAACTGGCAAAGTGGTCAGAAGAGCGCCAAATGATGCAGATTAGAAAGATAACCAAAAGAATCCTTAGATTTTGTGATAGTCAGTTAGGTAGTGTTCACATAAGTGGGATTGTGATATAATCAAAGAATGAAAATAAAGAAAGAGCAATACGAGCAAATCAAAGAGAGCTTTCCCAAACAGCGGAAACCAGCCAAAATCAGCAACCTGGACGTATTGAATGCAGTGCTATACGTAGTGGAAAATGGGTGCAAATGGAGGAGCTTGCCCAAAGAATACGGAGATTGG
>CAJTEA010000010.1 GCA_910575265.1 Oscillospiraceae bacterium | reverse complement strand
TGCCTCTTTCTTCCTCCGGGCCTGCTTCTTTTTTGAGGTGTTGTCCCGTTTCTTCCCTCCAGCTTTGGGTGGTTCGTCCTCATCATTTAGAGGCTTTTTTCCATGGGCCTCCCGGTTCGCGTTGATCTCCGCCAGCAGTTCTTCCTGGTATCGTTTTGCTGCTGCCGGTACTTCCTGCTTCATTTTCTTGTTTAGATTTGCGCTGGCTTTGATGTGCGTCCCATCTATAAATACCGCCGCCGGGGTCAATGCTCCCGCTGTTCCCGCCTCGTCTAACACCCACCGAAAGATCGCCTCAATTGTTTCTGGGGTATACCGATGCCGGAAGTTATAGCTTACCGTTGAAAAATGCGGAAGTTCCTCGCTCAATGTGTATCCCAGAAACCACCGGTACGCTATATCTGTCTGGGCCCTGCGCAGGGTCCCCCGCAAAGACGTATTCCCGTCCAGATGCTGGAGCAGTACGATTTTGAACAGCACCACTGGGTCGACGCTCCGCCGTCCTTCGTCCTCGCTGTACAGCGGCTCCACGATTTCGTACAGTTTCTTGAAATCCAATGCCTCTTCCACCTGCCGCAATAGATGCTCTCGTGGTACCAGGCTTTCTGTGTCTACTATTTCTATAACCCCTCGCTCATTTTTTCCTCGCTCCAACATCTTTCTCACCCCTGTCCTATTTTACTACATTTATTTGAAAAAGTCTGCCTTACGGCATGCAGACTTTTTCGACAGCCTGAAGGCCGTCCGGATGGACGGCCCCGCCTGTAAATCATTGATACAAAAGACCCAGCTTTTCCAGCGCGGTCCGTACACGGCCGGCGGCGGCTTGATCGGGGCAGAGGAGGGTATGCAGATGCACCCCCTCGGTAAGTTGGGACAGGGGGGCGGCCTCCTCCGCTTCGCAGCGGGCGACGAATTGAGCCACCTCGTACCGATTGGACAGGCGCAGAGGTCCGGTAAGCTGCCCGTAAATGGGGTGCTCGACGATGACATCCAGCACGGTACAGCCCTGATCCACCATAGCGTTGAGTTCCTCCTCCATCTGGTCCGCCCGGTGGCGGCAGGCGAAGGTGCGGGTGATCCCGGCGGGGGGATGGGGCAGAAGGTAGCCCCGGGGGGTCGCGGTAATGTTCAGTCCTCCCGCCCGCAGCAGGGCTACGTCCCCTACAATGATCTGCCGGCTTACCGACAGCTCTCGGGCCAGGGTGGCGGCGCTTACCGGACCCTTCGCCTGTTCCAGACGCTCTGACAGAGCTTTCCGACGCGCTTCGCTCTCCATCGAACCCCTCCTGTTGAAACTCATCTTTTTCTTAGTGTAGCATACCAAACCATTCAGGGCAAGCTTGACTTTTTTATGAGATGGTGTATAGTTTAATCAGGTGCCCATTCCGGCATGGGGCGGACACGGCAACATATTAGAAGAGGAGAGAGAATGGGATGAAGAAAACGCTTTGGAAACGGCTGACGGCTGGAGCGCTGGCTTTCTGTTTGCTGGGGGCGCTGGCCGCCTGCGGAGGCGGTTTGACAGAGAAGGACGCCGAAACCTACATCAAGGGCCACCTGGACGCCGCTTATCTGGGGGTCTACGACAAGGCGTACATCGACCTGGTGGAGGACATGACCGAGGATGACGCCAAAGAGATGCATGAAAGCAATGTGGCCAGTGAGGCTGAATACTATCTGCTGACGTTCCTGGAGGTGGAATACCCCACCGATGAGACCATCGAACGGGCGGAGACCGTGATGGAGAAAATTTACGCCAAGTCCAAGTACACCGTAGGTACGGGCAGTAAGACCAAGGACGGAGACTTCGTGGTGGAGGTAACCGTCTCGCCCCTGGACCTGTATAACCTGCTGACGGATGATGACTATTCTGACACCTGGGACTCTGTTACCGGGGATATGGATTATGATACCGTTACAGAGGAGGAATACGCCGCCGCGGACGCCGCCTATGCCGCGCGCATGCTGGACCTGCTGGAGGACCGGCTGGACGATGTGGAGTACGGGAAGGATCAGACCGTCATGCTCCAGCTCAAGGCGGACGAGGACGGCTACTACGTTCTGGTGGACACCGGGATGCAGAAGGTGGACGAGGTCATGGTGGACTACTCCGGCGCTTACAGCAAATAACCCCTTAACAATATCCCTTACGCGTTCCCGCCCTTTTCCCGGCGGGAACGCGCTGTTTTCTCTTGACTTTCCCCGGATAAGTTTATAGAATAGAGGGGCTTGAGACCAATACACCATTTTATATAAAGGACTGAGATATATGGCCAAGGAAAACAAAAAACAGGTGGAGCAGATCACCGACATGGAGGTGGATTTTGCCCAGTGGTACACCGACGTGTGCAAAAAGGCGGAGCTGATCGACTATTCCTCCATCAAGGGGATGTTTATCTACCGTCCCTATGGCTACGCCATCTGGGAGAACATCCAGAACGAGCTGGACAAGAAGTTTAAGGAAACGGGCCACGAAAACGTGTATCTGCCCATGCTCATTCCCGAGAGCCTGCTCCAGAAGGAGAAGGACCATGTGGAGGGCTTTGCCCCCGAGTGCGCCTGGGTGACCGTGGGGGGCAGCGAGAAGCTGGAGGAGCGGTACTGCGTCCGCCCCACCTCCGAGACCCTGTTCTGTGAGCACTACAAAAATGTTATCCACTCCCACCGGGACCTGCCTAAGCTGTACAACCAGTGGTGTTCCGTGCTGCGGTGGGAAAAGACCTCCCGCCCCTTCCTGCGCCACCGGGAGTTCTTGTGGCAGGAGGGCCACACCATGCACGCCACCCCCGAGGAGGCTCGGGAGGAGACCATGCGCATGCTCAACGTGTACGCCGACTTTCTGGAAAACGTGCTGGCCATGCCGGTGGTGAAGGGCCGCAAGACCGACAAGGAGAAGTTTAACGGCGCCGAGGAGACCTACACCGTGGAGTGCATGATGCACGACCACAAGGCCCTCCAGTCCGGCACCAGCCACTACTTCGGCGACGGCTTCGCCAAGGCCTTTGACATCACCTTCACCGGCAAGGACAACCAGCTCCACCACCCCCATCAGACCAGCTGGGGGGTATCCACCCGAATGATTGGCGGCATCATCATGACCCACGGCGACAACAACGGCCTGGTGCTGCCCCCCCGCGTCGCCCCTGTTCAGGCCATGGTCATCCCCGTGGCCCAGCACAAGGAGGGGGTGCTGGACGCCGCCTCCGCCCTGCTGGAACGGCTGAAGAAGGCGGATATCCGGGCCAAAATGGACGACAGCGACCAGTCCATGGGCTGGAAGGCCGCCGAGTATGAGATGAAGGGGGTGCCCCTTCGGGTGGAAATCGGCCCCAAGGATATGGAGAAAAACCAGTGCTGCATCTGCCGCCGGGACACCGGGGAGAAGGTCTTTGTTCCCCTGGCTGAGCTGGAGGGCACCGTCAAGCGTCTGCTGGACGAGGTCCATCAGGGCCTATATGACCGGGCGAAGAAAAACCTGGAGGACCACACCCGGGTGTGCCTGACCCTGGAGGAGGTCAAGGCGTTTATGGAGGCCGAGGGCGGCTTCGCCAAAACCATGTGGTGCGGTGAGCTGGACTGTGAGCTGTCCATGAAGGAGAAGGCCGGAGTCACTTCCCGGTGTATGCCCCTGGAGCAGGAGCACGTAGCTGACACCTGCGTCTGCTGCGGCAAACCCGCCAAACATTCCATTCTGTGGGGCGTGGCCTACTAATTTTAAAAATTCAAGCCCGCTCCAAGTTGGAGCGGGCCTTTTTCATCAATTCTTCAAGCTTTGCATGGGGGCGGGGACGCGTCCTCCGCGGGCAATAAACTCCTGGGCGGAGAAGGGGTGGACGGGCTGGACCGGGGCGGAGCCCAGCAGGCCGCCGAACTCCACCGTGTCGCCCACCTGGCAGCCGGGGGCGGGGATGACGCGGACGGCGGTGGTTTTGGAGTTGACCATGCCGATAGCGGCCTCGTCGGCGATGATGGCGGAGATGGTCTCGGCGGGGGTGTCGCCGGGGACGGCGATCATGTCCAGCCCCACCGAGCAGACGCAGGTCATGGCCTCCAGCTTGTCCAGGGTGAGGGCCCCGGACCCGGCGGCGGCGATCATGCCCTCGTCCTCACTGACGGGGATAAAGGCGCCGGACAGCCCGCCCACATGGGAGGAGGCCATCACCCCCCCCTTTTTCACCGCGTCGTTGAGCAGAGCCAGGGCGGCGGTGGTTCCGTGGGTGCCGCAGACCTCCAGACCCATCTCCTCCAAAATCCGGGCCACACTGTCGCCAATGGCGGGGGTGGGGGCCAGGGACAGGTCCACAATGCCGAAGGGGGTGTCCAGCCGCCGGCTGGCCTCCTGGGCCACCAGCTGGCCCATGCGGGTGATGCGGAAGGCGGTTTTCTTTACGGTCTCGGCCACCACGTCAAAGGGCTGGCCCTTCACATCCCGGAGGGCGTGGTACACCACCCCGGGGCCGGAGACCCCCACGTTGATGACCTTTTCCGGCTCGCCCACGCCGTGGAAGGCCCCAGCCATAAAGGGGTTATCCTCCACTGCGTTGCAGAACACCACCAGCTTGGCGCAGCCGAAGCCGCCCTTGTCGGCGGTCTGTTCCGCCAAGTCCTTAATCGTCCGGCCCATGAGGGCCACCGCGTCCATGTCGATGCCCGCCTTGGTGGAGCCCACGTTGACCGAGGCGCAGACGATGTCAGTTACGGCCAGGGCCTCAGGAATGGAGCGGATGAGGACGCGGTCGGCGTCGGTCATGCCCTTCTGGACCAGAGCGGAGAAACCGCCGATGAAGTTGACACCGGTGGCCTTGGCGGCCCGGTCCAGAGCCTGGGCGAAGGGGACATAGCTGTCCGTCTCCGCCGCCGCCGCCACCAGGGCGATGGGGGTGACGGAGATGCGCTTATTTACGATGGGGATGCCGAATTCCTTCTCAATGTCCTCGCCGGTAGCCACCAGCTTTTCGGCATATTTCGTAATCTTATCGTACACCTTGCCACAGGCTGTTTTTACGTCGCTGTGGGCGCAGGACAGCAGGGAGATGCCCATGGTGATGGTGCGCACGTCCAGATGCTGCTGGTCGATCATCTGGATGGTCTGCATGATTTCGTGTTGGTTGAGCATAGTTACCTCCGCTTAAACGCGATGCATGGCGTTAAAAATGTCCTCCCGCTGGATGCGGATGGACAGCCCCTCCTCCTGGCCGGCCTGGGCCAGGATGTCGGTCAAATCGCCGATGGACTTCTCACAGGCGGCGGTGTCCACCAGCATGACCATGGTGAAGAACTCCTGCAAAACGGTCTGGGTGATGTCCAGAATGTTGATGTTGTGCCGGGCCAACAGGGAGCACACGGCGGCGGTGATGCCCACCCGGTCCTTGCCGATGACGGTGACAATGGCTTTCATAGCGTAAAGTTCCTTTCTAATTCAACTCATCCAGGGTCAGCTCAAAGCCGTCCAGGAAGTGGTCCATAAAATACTTTAAGGCGGGGACAGGATTTTGCAGAAGCGCGGCGTAGGTCTGCTCCTTGGCTTTTTTGAATTCGGTGTTGCCCGCCTTCAGCTCCTCCACGCACTTGAGATAGGCGGACAGCTTGTCCGCCGCTTTGACCAGGGCGTGGATCTCCGGGTCCGGGATGGTAACGGCCTCCTCAAAGCCGGGACGCAGGTCGGGAGGAAGCATGGACAGCAGCTTTTTCTCCGCCACCGCCTCCACATCCTTATAGGCGCTCTGGATATCCGGGTTGTCGTACTTGATGGGGGTAGGCATGTCGCCGGTGAGAATCTCGCTGGCGTCGTGGTACAGGGCGGCCACCGCCACCGCGCCGGGGTCAACCTGGCCACCGAAGTAGCGGTTTTCAATGACAGCCAGGGCGTGGGCCAGCACGGCAACCTGATGGGAGTGCTCCTGAATGTTTTCCGGCTGGGTGTTGCGCATCAGGCCCCAGCGGTTGATATAGCGCATCCGGGAGATCATGGGGAAAAAGTTGTAAGCCACGGTTTAGAACGCTCCTTTTTTCAAGTCGTTCCATTTTAACACAGGATAGGGCGGTTGTAAACCGGAAAACGCGCAAAAAAGCGCGAAAAGGCCTCCGTTTAAACGAGGCCTTTCCGCTGCGGCGGGACGGGAGCTTTACGTTTCCTCCGGAAATCGTTTCTTTTTCCAGGCTCTGCCGCAGGTCCGGCCGGTGAACACAAGCAGCCCCAGGACCAGCAGGCCCCGAACAATCCCCACGGCGGCGGCAGCATAATAGGTGAGGTATCTCATCTCCGGATTCACGATCAAATAACGCAGATAACGCAGTCCGCCAATCAGCCCCCAGGGAGATACGCTGGTATAGGGGTTCAGAACCAGACAGCTCAGCGCCACGGCCAGCCAACCCGCAATGAGCCAGGGGTGTTTTTTCACCAGCAGTAGGGGCAGACCCAGGATGACCAGGGCCACTGCCGCAAAAATCAATAGAGGCGCTCCCATCAGTCCGATGACAGCCAGAGCCGCGCCGGAGACCTCCATCACAATGCCAAGCTTCTGAATGGGGGACAGCTCCTCTTTCCGCTCCCGCTCCACATAGACCGTCTGGGGCGGGGGCGGCTCCGGGGGCTGGGGGCGCTCCCCGTCCCGCACCAGCTGGTCCGCACTCACGCCGAACAGGTCGGCCAGCCGGATGATCTTGTCCAGGTCGGGGGTGGACTGGGCCGTCTCCCACTTGCTTACACTCTGCCGGGAGACCCCCAGCTTCTCCGCCAGGTCATCCTGAGACATGCCCCGCTCCGTGCGCAGAGCGAGTATTTTTTCCGCCAATGTCATGTCTTGACCTCCTTTTGATTTTCCTCTATTATAGAGAAAGCAGGGAAAAAATCAATCAAGTCCGCTTGGAAATTCCCGCAACTGACGGTTGCGGAGGGACAGGGAGGGGCATAATGGCCAAAAAAACCGCCCGGAATACCCGGGGGAAGATTATCGACGCGGCCTGGAAGCTGTTTTACCGGCAGGGCTACGACGACACCACCGTGGAGGAGATTATTGAGGAGTCGGGCACCTCCCGGGGGTCTTTCTACCACTACTTCCAGGGTAAGGACGAGCTGCTGTCCACCCTGGCGGATGTCTTTGACCGAAAATATGATGAGCTCTCCGAGGTCATGGACCCGGAGATGGACCGTTTTGACCAGCTGATGTACCTGAACCGGGAGCTGTTTGCCATGCTGGAGAACTCCATCTCTCTGGACCTGGCCGCCCGGCTGTACTCCTCCCAGTTGGTCACCCGGGGGGACAAGTCCCTGATGGACCATAACCGGACCTACTATAAACTGCTGCGGCAGATTGTCTTACAGGGCCAGGAGCGGGGGGAGCTGCGGGGAGACGTCACCGTAAACGAGATGGTCCGGGCCTACGCCCTGTGCGAGCGGGCCCTCATCTACGACTGGTGCCTGTCCGGCGGGGACTACTCCCTCACCCAGTACAGCCGGACCATGATGCCGATGTTCTTACAAGGCTTTCGGATCAAAAAATAAAAAGTTTGTAAGAACGTACAAAATGTTATTTTGTAAAATGTACAGCTTATTTCTCTTGAATTACAGGGTGAAATAAGCTGTTTTCAATTTTAAAGTACGGAGTTTATTCTATATTGCGTTCCGGTTCTTTTTCTGGTATGATACCAGCAATCTGCTTTCAGCGTGTGTGTTTCGCTGGACAAGTTTGGGAGGAATTGTATGACTACCGCGCAAGTTTGCATTATGGCGACCATTATCGTGTATCTCTGTCTGGTGATTTTCACCGGTGTGATGATTGGCCGCCGGTCGAAAAAGAGCGCCGAGGGCTTTTACCTGGGCGGCCGGGGGCTCGGCCCTCTGGTCACCGCCATGAGCGCCGAGGCCAGCGATATGAGCAGCTATCTGCTTATGGGCATTCCCGGGCTGGCCTATCTCTCCGGCGTGGCCGACGCCAGCTGGACCGCCATCGGTCTGGCTGTGGGCACCTACCTCAACTTCCTGCTGGTGGCCAAGCGGCTGCGCCGCTACAGCGTCAAGCTGAACGCCATCACCATCCCCAGCTTTATCTCCAGGCGCTACGGCGAGAAGAAGCCGGTAATTATGTGCATCTCCGCGCTGATTATCCTCATCTTCTTTGTGCCCTATGTGGCCTCCGGCCTGGCCGCCATCGGCAAGCTGTTCAACAGCCTGTTCGGCTGGGATTATATGACGGCGGTGGTCATCGGCGCTGTGGTTATCATCAGCTACACCTCGGTGGGCGGCTTCTCCGCTGTGGCCACTATGGATTTGATCCAGTCCATCATCATGACGGTTGCCCTGGCCATTATTGTGGTATTCGGCGTTGTCCAGGCCGGGGGCATGGACGCGGTGTTGGATCACGCCAAAACCCTGCCCGGCTTCCTCAGCTTCGGTGAGACCTACAACGCCGCCACCGGCTCCGCCGAGCCCTACGGCTTTATCCGCGTTATCTCCATGATGGCCTGGGGCTTGGGTTACTTCGGCATGCCCCACATTCTGGTTCGCTTTATGGCCATCCGGGACGAGAACGAGCTGAAGCTCTCCCGGCGCATCGCCGCCGTGTGGGTGGTGATCTCCATGGGGGTGGCGGTGTTTATCGGCATCGTGGGCCACGCCGTATCCGCCGCGGGCCGCATTCCCTTCCTGGAGGGCAGCGCCACCGAGACGGTGATTGTCCAGCTGTCCAATCTGCTGTCCAGCTACGGCATCCTGCCTGCCGTCGTGGCCGGCTGCATCCTGGCCGGCATTCTGGCCGCCACCATGTCCACCGCTGACAGCCAGCTGCTGGCCGCCTCCTCCGCTTTCTCGGAGAACCTGGTACAGAACGTGTTTGGCGTCAAGCTGACCCAGAAGCAGACCATGCTCACCGCCCGGCTCACTGTCATCGTAATCGCCATTATCGCCCTCTTCCTGGCCCGGGATCCCAACAGCAACGTATTCCAGATTGTATCCTTCGCCTGGGCGGGCTTTGGCGCCACCTTTGGTCCCGCTATGCTGTGCGCCCTGTTCTGGAAGCGGAGCAACCGTCAAGGGATCATGGCCGGCCTGGTGGCCGGAGGCGCGATGATCTTCATCTGGAAATTCCTGGTCCGTCCCTTGGGCGGCGCGCTGGACATCTACGAGCTGCTGCCCGCCTTCCTGGTTGCCCTGGCCGCCATTGTGGTGGTCTCTCTGGCCACCCCCGCCCCCGAGGCCGACGTGGTTAAAGCCTTTGAGGAATACGACCACTAACCATTTTGCCGTCCGCTTCCCGCTCCGGGGCGGACGGTTTTTTAGGCGGTTAGCCAATATTAACAAAAGCTTCACACTTCTTGCCTTGACAGCCCGGGTGTGTCCGCGTATAATTTGTGACAGACTGTCATATTACGACGACCTGTCATAAAGGAGGGAGACTGTGCCCACCGCGACATTTTACCGGCTGCCGAAGGAAAAGCGGACCCGTCTGATTGCCGCCTGCTGGGCGGAACTGACCCAGGCGCGCTTTACCGATATATCCATCAATCGGATCATCTCGGCGGCCCACATTCCAAGAGGCAGCTTTTACCAGTATTTTACGGACAAAGAGGATATGGTCCGCTATCTGCTGGGCGAATTGCAGGAGCATTTTGTGAGCGCCCTTCGATCAGGGCTGATCGAAGGGCAGGGCGATCTGCTCACCCTGCCTGAGACGATGTTCGGGGAATTTTTCCAATGGACGGTCAGCGCGGACCCTATGCTGACCCGGCTGATTCAGATTCTGCGGCTCAACCACGGGCTGGATTTTCAAACCTTTTTGTCCGACAGTCCCGGACTGCTCCCCGACCGGCTGTGGGAGGTTGTAGACCCTGACCGCCTGAAACAGCCGACCCGGGACTACGCCAACCATGTCTTTTTCCTGACCATGGCGGCGCTGGCCTTTTCCGCCGCCGAAACACTCAGAAATCCCGCCCAAAGAGATCAGCAGCGGGACAATTTACGGCTTCGGGTAGAGATGATCCGCTCTGGGTGCGCTGCCGGAGCGCGGCAACATATGGAGGTAACGGTATGAAGCAACGAATTTTGGCCCTGCTGCTGGCGGCGGCCCTGACCCTGTCCCTGCTGAGCTCCGCCGCCCTGGCGGCGGATGGGGACGTGTCCGCCCCGGACAGCTCCGCCGGACAGACGGAGGAAAACCAGTCCCCGGAGACGGGAGACGCCGCCCCGGAGGGGGATACCGCCGTTCCGGAGAGGGAATCGGATGAGACGGAGGCCCCCGTTCCGGATGAGGATGCCCCGGAGAACGGAGAGGACGAGTCCCCTGTGGAGGAGTACATACCCGACCCCGCGGGAGCGGTCACCTTTCAGAATCTGGACCGCCGCATACGGGAGGGCAATTTGCAGATCCGGTCCATCCAGGAGAACGTGGACATTCTGGAGGAGATTGACTACGACAAGCTGAAGGAGGATCTGCGCCTTCAGCTCAACCAGCTGGCCCAGGCCCAGTGGATGATGGTGCAGTTTGGTCAGAGCGGCACCCTGGCCTATGAGCGGATGGACCAGGCCTACGACGCCGTCCGGGAGCAGTTTGACGCCATCAAGGACGGCGATATGCAGGCGGACAACGCCGAGACCATCCGGCAGCTGCAAAACCTGCAAAACCAGATTGTCATGGCCGGGGAGGCCACCTATATCGCCCTGGCCGCCATGGAGAACCAGGAGACCGGCCTGGAGCGGCAGCTGGCCGCCCTGGACCGCGCCCTGGAGGAGCTTCAGCTGCGCTATAAGCTGGGGCATATCTCCTCCCTGACCCTGCATGAGGCCCAGGCGGGCCGGGCCGCGCTGAACAGCGGCCTGTCCACTCTGCGGATGAACCTGAACACCTATAAAGGCCAGCTGGAGCTGCTGATCGGGGCGGAGATTACGGGGGAGATATCCATGAGCCCCCTGCCCACCGTAACTCAGGAGGAGCTGGACAGCATGAACCTGGAGCAGGATCTGGAGACCGCCAAGGAGAACAGCTGGGATCTCTACCAGGCCACCGAGACCATGAAGGAGGAGCGGAAGAAGTATTACAACGTGGGCGGCGACGCCGCTTCGGACTTTCAGAAGAAAACGGAAAACTACAAGCGGGTCAAACACACCTGGATGGCCGCTAAATACACCTATGACAACACAGTGCGGAACTTTGAGCTGGGCCTGCGCAACCTGTATCTGAAGGTGCGCGACTACCAACAGGTGCTGGCCGCCGCCCGCACCACTCTGGCGGTGAAGCGGGACAGCTACGCCGCCGCCCAGCTGAAATATCAGCAGGGCGCTATCTCCGCCAACACCCTTTTGGAGGCCGAGGACGACCTGAAGGAGGCCCGTGAGACGGTGGCCGGCGCGGAGAACGACCTGTTTTCCTCCTACAACACTTACCGCTGGGCCGTGGACTACGGCATTATAAATTAAAGGAGGCCGCTCCATGAAGCAGAAACGTATTTTTTCCCTGGCCCTGGCCGCCGCGCTGGCCCTGAGCCTTACCGCCTGTCAATCCTCCGGCGGAGGCGGCGGGTCGGACAGCTCTCAGAAGGAGGAACAGCCCTCCGCCGGTGTGGCGGTGCAGGTCCAGGAGGTGCGGGTGGACACCATCTCCACCGAAAACAAGGTGTCTGGCCGGGTAGTCACCGACGGGCAGGAATCCGTCTTTGTGTCCGCTCAGGCCGAGTGCACCGCCCTTTATGTGGAGGTGGGAGACTCTGTCACCGCTGGGCAGGCCCTGTGTACCCTGGACATGGCCAGCACCCTGTCCTCCTACAACGCGGCCAGCATCAGCTATCACTCCGCCGTCCAGAGCTATCAGGACCAGGCCGCTATCTTCGACAGCCAGATCGCCCTGGCGGAAAAGAATGTCAACGATTTGAAGGCCCTGTTTGAGATCGGGGCCGCCTCCCAGCTGGAGATCGACCAGGCGGAGCTGTCCCTTCAGACCGCCCAGGCTCAGAAAACCTCCACCCTGGCTCAACTGGAGGCGGGGATGCAGAGCTATATGTCCAATATGGAGCAGCTGTCCGCCGTGCTCCAGAATGTGGATTCCCGGGGCAACGTGATTACTCCTGTCTCCGGCACGGTCATCGCCCTGAACGCGGCGGAGGGCAGCTATGTGGGCCCCACCGCCCCGGTGGCCGTCATCGAGGGGGTGGATCAGCTGGAGGTGGCGGTATCCGTCTCTGAGGCCCTGGTGCCCAAGCTGGCTGAGGGAGATGAGGTGGACATCACCATCACCGCCCTGGACCGGACGCTGGTGGGCGCCATCCGGAAGATCGAGGCCACCGCCAACATGCAGACCAAGCTGTACAGCGTCAACATCTCCATACTGGAGGATGTGGAGGGGCTGATGTCCGGCATGTTCGCCGATGTGTCCTTCCGCACCGACACGTCAACAGATACCATCATCATCCCCACCGAGGCCATCCTCACCAGCAACGGCCAGCAGTATGTCTTTGTCGTGGACGATCTCGCCGGCGAGGGCGGCGCCGCCCGCTACGCGGCCATTACCACCGGCCTGACGGGCAACGGCGTTACCGAGGTTACCTCCGGCCTGGAGGGCGGTGAGCTGCTGGTCACCGTAGGCCAGGCCTATCTGTCTGACGGCGACGCGGTGCGCGTCGTCTCCGGGGAGGGCTGAAGCCAGTGAGCAGTATCGCGAAATTCTGTATCAGGCACAAGGTTACCACTCTGATGGCGGTGATTATGATCTCCATCTTCGGCGTGGTCTTTACCACCCGGCTCCAGCTGGCCCTCCTGCCCGACATGGAGGCCCCCGCCGCCCTGGTGATGTGCTACTACAACGGCGCGACTCCCTCCGATATGGAGGAGCTGGTTACCCGGCCTCTGGAATCGGCCATTATGTCGGTGTCCGGGGTGGAGGGGGTGCAGTCCACTTCCTCCGATGGGGTGAGCCAGCTCCAGATCACCTATGTGGAGGGCACCAACCTGGATATCGCCGCCACCAAGCTGCGGGAGCAGTTTGACCGGCTGTCCCTCCCCGATGGGGCCATGGACCCCATTATCGTCAACATCAACATCGGCGACCTGATGCCCTCGGCCATGATCGCCCTCCAGGGAGAGGATCTGGCCTCGGTCCAGGCCTTGGCCGAGGACACGGTGTCCCCCGCCCTGGAGCGCATCGACGGCGTGGCCCAGGTGACCATCTCCGGCGGCGTGGAGCAGCAGATCGCCGTGGAGGTGGACCCCACCCGGGCCGCCGGCTTCGGGCTGACCAACTCCTACATCGCCCAGATTCTCACCGCCGAAAACCTCCTGTTCCCCGGAGGCGACCTGCGAAACGGCACCCAGACCCTCACCGTCACCACCAACGCCAAGCTCCAGACGGTGGAGGACGTGGCCAATGTGATTATTCCTCTCCAGACCGGGGGCACCGTCCGCCTGTCTGAGGTGGCCAATGTGGTGCTGGAAACCGGCGACCCGGAGGCTGTGGCCAAAACCGACGGCGTCGCCTGTGTGGTGCTTCAGGTGTCCAAGCAGTCCGGGGCCAACGAGGTGTCTACCGCCGACGCGGTGGTGGCCGAGATGGCCGAGCTCCAGGAGCGCAACGGAGCGGTGGTCTACACCGTGCTGTACACCGCCTCTGACTACATTAACATGGCGGTGAACGCCGCCGTGCAGAACATCGAGATGGGCGTGGTTCTGGCCGCCGTGGTGGTGTTCCTCTTTCTGCGCCGGTGGGGCGCCACCGCCACCATCGCCGTGTCCATGCCGGTGTGCATCCTCACGGTGTTCGTGCTGATGAATGTCTTTCACCTGACCCTGAACATGATGTCCCTGGGGGGCATCGCCATGGGTGTGGGTATGATTGTGGACAACTCCATTGTGGTGCTGGAAAACATCTACCGCTGGTCCGCCGAGGGGCACAGCCGGATGGAGTCCTGCGTGGAGGGCACCCGGGAGGTCTTTACCTCCCTCACCGCCTCCACCCTCACCACGGTGGCTGTCTTTATGCCCCTGGCCCTCACCGGGGGGATGGCCGGGATGCTCTTTGACGACTTCTGTCTGACCATCTCCTTTCTGATTCTGGCCTCTCTGGTGATTGCCATCACCCTGGTGCCCCTGCTGTGCTACTTCCTGCTGGACGAGAAAAAGATCCACCAGCACGCCCTGAAAAAGGCGGAGAAGAAGGCCCGGAAGCGGACCGCGGGCAAGCTGGGTCTGGGCGCCCGGCTGAATCAGGTGTACACCGGCCTGCTGGGCTACTTTGTCCGCCATTTGTGGGTGGGCATGCTGGCCTCGGTGGCGCTGGTGGCCGTCTTTGTCATTGCCTGTCTGAACACCAAGATGGTGCTGATGCCCGAGATGGACCAGGGCATGGTGCAGGTTTCCATCAGCACCCCCGTGGGCTCCGAGGTGCGGGACACCGCCGCCATCGCCGACCGGGTGGTGGATATCGCCATGGAAAACGTCCCTGAGCTGGAGTCCATCTATCATCTGTCCCAGCCGGAATCCTCCACCGTGGGCCTGGTGCTGACCGACAAGGAGGACCGCTCCCGCGGCAGCACCGACGTAGCCCACGCCATGCGGGAGCTGACCCGGGATATCGCCGGGTGTGAGATCACCGTGTCCGCCTCTGACATGACCGCCATGATGGGCGGCGGCGCGGACATCAGCGTGGATATCACCGGAAACGACTATGACACCCTGGTGATGATCGCCAACGATCTGGCCGCGCGGATTTCTCTGCTGCCTGACGCGGTGGATGTGACAACCTCCGAGGCCAGGGAGGTGGAGCAGGTCACCGTCACCATGAACCGGGAGACGGCTTCCCAATACGGCCTCACCGCCGCCACGGTGGGCGCGGCGGTCCGCTCGGAGCTGTCCGGTTCCACCGCCACCACCGTCACCATTAGCAACAAGGAGCTGGACGTGGTGGTCCGGGGGGACGGCAAGGCCGCTGAAAGCCTGGACGCCCTCAAGTCCATGGCCATTCCCTCCGCCTTCGGCGGAACGGTGCCCCTGTCCTCCGTGGCCAACGTGAACATTGAGCTGGCCCCCCAGAGCATCACCCGCGTGGACCAGTCCCGGCAGATTTCCGTCACTGGCGACACCATCAGCGGCGACACCACCGCCATCACCCGGGAGATCAACAGCATTCTGGACTCCTACACCCTCCCCGACGGCTACGCCGCCGAGATTTCCGGTGCCTACGAGGACATGATGAAGAGCTTCGGCGACCTGCTGCTGGCCCTGATCGTGGCTCTGGGACTGGTGTATTTCGTGCTGGCCTCCCAGTTCGAGTCCTTCGTCATGCCGGTGATTGTGATGATGATCCTCCCTGTGGCCTTCACCGGGGCGTTGTTCGCCCTGCCCCTCACCGGGCGGGACCTGTCCATGATCTCCCTGGTGGCCCTGATTATGCTGGCCGGTACGGTGGTCAACTCCTCCATCATCCTGGTGGACTACATCCGCCAGCGCCGGGAACAGGGGGAGAGCCGGGTGGACGCCATCCTTCACGCCTGTCCTCTCCGTATCCGCCCCGTGCTCATGACCGCCCTGACCACCATCCTGGCCCTGGTCCCCATGGCTTTGGGCATGGCGGAGGGCGCGGCGGAGATGATGAGCGATATGAGCATCACCATGATCTCCGGTATGGTAGTCTCCACCATCATCACCCTGCTGTTTACCCCGGTTTACTACTCCGTCATCGACAACCTGAGCAATCTCTTCCGCCGGAAAAAGAAAGCGGACCCTCCCGCTCCCCCGCCCGGGGAGGAGGAAGCGGTTCCTGCCGCGGCGGAATAAGCGAAAAGGCGCTGAAAGCTGTGCTTTCAGCGCCTTTTTATCAGGTTCTCGGATCAGGCTTTTGGACGTCAGTCTAAACGGTGATCCGCGCTGGTATAGCGCAGCGAATCGAATCAACATATCCGGTGTCATAGAATTTGTACCTGTTTCAGAAAAAAGGGCGCGGTACGCCCTGATTTCCAATAAATGTATGAAAACGTCCCACTCCAGGACGTTTTTTCTGTATTTACAGGGGAGCGAAAAAGCCTCCTTCGCCAAAGAGGCCTCCGCGCCCGCGGGCGAGACGGTTTTTTCGCTCAACTACAATTAAGGAGGAATTTTTATGGCAAGCGATCACACACCCAACTACGGACTGAACCAGTGGGAGCTGACGGACAAGGTCGTTATGGAGGACTTCAACGCGGACAACGCCGCGATTGACGCGGCGATCAAGGCGGAGGCGGACGCCCGGGCGGCGGCGGACGGCGCGATCAACACGGCGCTGGGGAAAAAGGCGGATAAGACCGCGCTGACCGCGGTGCAGAACAGCCTGAACAGCGAAATCAGCAACCGGAAAAGCGCGGTGGAGAGCTTGACAGAACAGAGCAAGCTCCACACCATCCTCAGCCACACGCAGAGCGGGTCCGCCACAGAGATCACTCTGGACCTGTCCGGCGTGTCCTGGTCCCAGTTCCGGAGGGTCTACTTTTTGATCCTCACAAAAGGCAGCGGAAGCAGTCGGGCCGGGTTCAACAATATGGTCAATCTGTTCGACTTCTCCAACAACAGCGAGGATTATTGTCTGTCCATGGCTCCGCTGCGCAATGGGGGCCTGAAGGTGTCCGGACTGTTGACCGGGTCCCAGGTGAATCTGTTCAAAAGCACCTACACCTACAACGGGTTAAAAAATCTGGCCATTATCTGTAATTCCGGTTCCACTATCGCGTCCGGGTTTAAAGTGTTCCTCTACGGCGAGAAGTAATGAGGAAGCCCCCCGCTCGAAAGAGCGGGGGGACAATCCACATCGCGCGAACTGGGTTATCTCTCAGCCATTAAAAGCGGTCGCGGTGATCACGCCCTTGGCGTTGGTAGCGGTCTCGTTCGCGGTCACGCCATCCTTACTGTACGCCAGAGCGACAGAGATGGAGAACGCGCCATCCGTCCCGTTCGCATTACTCGCGTCGCCGTCCGTAGCCGCCTGTGTCACAGTCACAGTTACGGTAGCTGTGATGTCCTCGCTTGTGACGACAGCATCAACAGCGTCCTGAACAGCTGTATCCAGACCAGCGTGGCTGCTCGTTGTGTAGCTGTTATTCTCGAAGGTCAGGTCGGCGGCGGTCATGCCCTCAATCGCCGTCTTGGCGGCGGACAGGGCGGCCTCAGCGGCGGGATCAACATAAGGGGTAATCACACCAGTGATCGCGTCCATCGCCTTCTCGGTCCCCTCATAGGCCAGGGTGATGGTGGCTTCAAACGCGCCATCGGTCTGGCCGTTGACAGCCGTGGTGACCTTGGTGGCCACGCTCTTCACGGTGACGCCATCGGCGGCGGCGGTATCGGCAATCACAGCCTCAGCGGCGGCCTTGATGTCCGCGCCAGGGATGGTGGTGTCATTCTGGGCGTAGCCACCCTGAGTGTTCATAACAGTCAGGGCATCCTTCAGGTCGCCGTTCTGGCTGGCGGCGGCGGTGATGGCATCGGAGGCGGCCTCCAGAGCGGCGTCAACCTTGCCGGCCTCGGTCTTCTCGAAGGGCAGAGCGGGAACCGTAACATTGATGGTCTCGCCAACCGTCTTCCTCGTCTCGCCATCCGCGCTCACCAGCTCCAGCTTGGTGATGACGGCGGAGCCGTCAGCGGCGCCCTGATCATTCGCGCTCGTGGGCTGCGTGGGAACCGTGACAGCGCCCCAGGTGAACTTCAGGACCATGCCGTTGCTCAGGGTGCGGGAAGAAGGATCGCGGGTGTCCTCCACCTCGGCGGCGGGAGCGATGCCGTCCGCCAGGATCTTCTCGGCCTCCTCGGCGTAGCGGTCAGCGATGTCGTTCATCATCTCGCGCTTGCTGGCTTCGGTGTTCTCGTACTCGCCAGGCAGCTTGCTGTCACCCAGCTCGGCATTCTCGTCGAACAGATTGGCCGGGGTAACATTGTCATCAATCGCCTCGCCGACTTCCTCAACGGTGAAGTTGTAGGGGCGGCCGTCAACAGTGAAGCTCAGAGTGACCACCTGCTCGGTGCCGTCCTCCTTGCTAATGGTGACCTTCACATTGTTATAGGCGCCAGGAGTACCGGCAGGATCATCGGCGGTGCCGGGAGTGGGAGCGGTGTAGTTGGAGTTGGCGGGCCACTCAACCTTCACGCTCACGTTCTTGGTGACGCGGTCGATTTCCTTCTGGATGTAACGCTTGAGAGCGGCAGTCGCCTTGTCCGCGTCGTTCTCCTCGCCCGCGGGAATGATGGTGCCGGGCAGGTTGCTGTCGTCCAGGGCCGCCAGAGCGGTCGCGGCGGCGGTCTCGTCGGAGCTGTGGGAATCGCCAACGCTGGTCACATGCAGGAACAGATAATCCAGAACGTTGTTCTTGTTGGACACGTAGTCCTTCTCCAGGATCGCGTAGTACTCGCCGTAGATGGTGAAGCCATCCAGGGTGGCGCGCAGGTCGGAGCCGCTGACGTCGTCATAAACCACATAATCGGCGTCCTCGTCCGTGTTGACCTTCAGGTTGGGAATGCCGGCGTCCTTGTCCACAACCATGTGCAGCCGGGTATCCCCGTTGATCACGTAAGACTCATCGCCAATGATCAGGGTCTTGCCCTCACAGACGACCTTGTCCCCGCTGGGAGTCTCCACGCGCCACTTGGCGCTGTCGGTCTGACCGGCGGCCGCGGGGCTGTTGACAACTTCCTTCATGCCAATGATCCGCTCGTTGTCGCCATTGATCTTGACCTTGGTGTACAGGGTCCAATCCTTATAGCCGTCGTCCTCGGCCTCAATGGTGGTCTCCGCGTTCTCACGGATGGTCTTATAGGTGTAGTAGGTGCTCTCCTCGTCCTGAAGCGTCTCGTCCGCTTCCATCACATAGATGAACTCGCTGGACTCATTGGCGGTGACAGAGGAGGAGGCGTTGCCCTCCAGACCGATGAACACAAAGGTGGCATACTCGCTCTTGTCGTTCCAGACATAGCCGATCTGGTAGGTGTTGGCGGTGACCTCCACCTCGGGGGCCTCAGAGATGCCGGTCGCGGTGGCCACATCGCCGTCCTTGTCCACGATCACGAAAACAGTACGCTCGTTGGCGCGGATGCTGTCGGCGTTGACAGTGCCGTTGGCGGTGGTGCCGTTGGCGCCGGTGATCTCATACAGGTAGGGACGACCGCTGACCAGCAGCTTGTTCGAGCTCAGGGCGGGGGTGCCCACGGCGGCTTTCAGGTTATAGCCGCTGGCATAGCTGCCCCGGGGGCTGGTGAGGGTGTACTTGTCGGAGCTGTCCTTGCTGTAGGTATACCAGCCGGCGGCGGCCTCCAGAGTGGTCTTGCTGGAGGAACCATCCACCTTCTTCAGGGTGATAACATCCTCGCTGCCATCCGAGAAGTAGGCCTTGGCAACAACGTCGGCGGTGGTCAGGCCCGCGATGGTTCTGCCGGTCCCGGTGATGAACACATAGTTGCCGCCCACGATGGTGTCGTCCACAGCGATGATATAGCCGGACTTATCCATGACCAGAGCGACATTGCCGCCGGTGGTGGTGACCAGGCTCTTCACGCCGTCGCCCAGGGTCCGGAAGGAGTAGGAATACTTCTCGCCGTCCACGCTGACGTTGTTTTTGTCGCTGAACGCGGTGATCTTGCCGCTGATGATCTCGGCGGGCTCAACGGTCTGGGGCTCGTACTTGTTATCGCCGTTGGTGTCAGCCACGGTAACCAGCAGATAGTCGTCTTCCTTGACCGCGGCCAGATCAAAGTCCTCGCCGCTCAGGGTGTAGTTGTCCAGACGGATGAATTCGGAGGTGTCGCCGGCGGAAGCCACGCGCAGCTCCTTCTTGCTCTCGTTGTAGTCGCTGGCGGCCTGGACCACATAGGTGTTGACCACCACGATGCTCACATTGCCGTCTTTGTCCATGTACAGCTCCGTACGGCTGCCGTTGCCAGTCGTACCCTCGTCTACACTGGAGGTAGTGCTGTCATCGCCGATCTTGCCGGTGTTGTTCCGGTCCGCGAAGTGGACAGCGTTGGAGGTGGTCAAGGCCTTGGTGCCGGTCCGGGAGTCCAGCACGCCGTCCTCATAGACATACAGGACGTTCCGGAGATCATCGACATTATCAATCTCACCGTTGTTGGAGGCCTTCAGGTTGTCCACGTTGCCCTTGCCCAGGGTATCATAGATCATGGTCTTGGTAACCTTGGTGTCCCAGCTCTGGATCAGCTCGGTCTTCTTGGTGTAGGTGCCGATCACCTCAGTCTTCAGCTGCCAGGTGCGGGCGGGACGGCCGAAGTCGTCTACGTCGTTGGCATTCAGCTTCAGGTTGCCGTTATACAGCTGCTCACCCAGGTCCAGGATGGGGCCGGTCAGACCACTGTTGGCGTTGCCGCTGTTAGCCTGAGTCTGGTTGATGGCGTTGCCCACGGTGACATCTCTGCTCACCACATAGACATAGTTGGTCCGGCCCTGAGCGACGGTGAAGCCGTCAGGCGTGGTGATGCTGAAGGAGTTGTCGCTGGGCTCCACCATACCACACTGGAGGGCGTTCAGAGCCATCTGGGCCACCTGGTTCCGGGTCATGGCGGCAGAGGCGCTGGAGCCCACACCGTCGAAGATGCCGATGCTGGTGCCCTGGCGGACCGTGGCGGTCTCAAAGCCGTCAGAATAGTCCACGTCGTACTTGAAGTAGCCCAGCGCGCGCATCAGCATGGACGCGGCCTGCACGGGGGTCACGCCGTCGTTGGAGCCGTAGGTGTTGGCGTCGTAGCCGGACACGATCTTGTTGGCGTAGCACGCGCCAACATAGGGCCGGGCCCAGCTGGGTACGTCATTAAAGGGACAGGTAGCCTCATAGTACTGGTAGTCCAGGTCCAGCAGAAGGGCCATAACTACGGCCATCTCCGACCGGGTCACGGGACTGTCAGGGTTAAAGTTGCCCTTGTCGTCGCCCCGCATGACCTGCACGGCCTGCAGAACCTCAATGGCCTCGACGTTGTCGTTGTCGTCAACGTCGGGGTAGCTCGCGGCGCCGGCTCCGACGACCATCATGCCAAGCAGCATAACGGAAGCCAGGGTCAGGCTGAGAGCCCGCTTCAGGTTTCTCATTCGGATATTCCTCCTTACAAAATTTTTCGGCCTGAGAGGGGCCGTTTTTTTGGCGGAAATGCGGATCTGAAACTCACTATGGTAGCCTGTGGAGCTTAACCTTTTTGTAACAAAATTCTGCGTTTCCACCAAATTTTTCGAGGTTTTTCAACATTTTCGACCTGCCACGCCCGTGTCACGCCCCTTACAGGGGGCGAAAAAGTCGCGGAACACCCATGAAAAGCCCTCCAAGCAGCGCCTTTTGACGTAAAAAAGTAAACCTGGTAGACATCCGGTAGACACCCCAAAAAATGGAAATCCCCCAACCTCTCGCGGCGCAAGGGGTTGGGGGATTTTTTGGTAGACATTTGGTAGACGGGTGTTTTTTAGCGCCGCTGTGGAAAAGTTTCATGAACAAAAAAATGCCTGACCAAGAAGGTCAGGCGGTATCATTATATTTTTATTTTGTGGCCCAGTTGCCTGTGGCCTCAGCGGTGAGGTAGGCGTTGACAAAGCCGTCCAGGTCGCCGTCCATGACGGAGTTGATGTTGCTGGTCTCA
Organism: Oscillospiraceae bacterium; assembly: GCA_910575265.1. Taxonomy (GTDB): domain Bacteria; phylum Bacillota; class Clostridia; order Oscillospirales; family Oscillospiraceae; genus Lawsonibacter. Next base: position 96,984 of record CAJTEA010000010.1, on the reverse strand, counting down.
AAGGCGGTGCGGTTGTCCTTCACCATCTGGTAGGGCATAAAGACGTAGGAGCGGATCTGGCTGCCCCACTCAATTTTCAGCTGGACGCCCTTCAGATCGGAAATTTTCTCCGCTTTCTCCTGCATTTGAAGCTCCACCAGCTTGGCCCGGAGCATTTTCATACAGTTGTCCTTGTTCTGGAACTGGGAGCGCTCCTGCTGGGAGGCTACCACCACGCCGGTGGGCTTGTGGATCAGGCGGACGGCGGAGGACGTCTTGTTGACATGCTGCCCGCCGGCGCCGGAGGCCCGGTAGACCTGCATCTCAATGTCCTCGGGTCGAATCTCCACCTCTACGTCCTCGGGCAGGTCGGGCATGACCTCCACCGAGGCGAAGGAGGTCTGCCGCCGGGCGTTGGCGTCGAAGGGAGAGACCCGCACCAGGCGGTGGACGCCGTGCTCCCCCCGGAGGTAGCCGTAGGCGTTGGGGCCCTCAATCATGATGGTGGCCGACTTGATCCCGGCCTCGTCCCCCTCCTGATAGTCCATGATCTGGTAGGTGAAGCCCCGGCGCTCGGTCCAGCGGGTGTACATGCGGTAGAGCATCTGAGCCCAGTCCTGGGCCTCGGTGCCGCCGGCGCCGGGGTGGATGGTGAGGATGACGTTGGAGTTGTCATACTCCCCGGTGAGCAGGGTCTCCAGCCGGGCGGTCTCCATATTGGACTCCAGGGCGGCAAAGCCCTCCTCCAGCTCGGGAATCAAGCTCTCGTCCTCAAACTCGTTGCCCATCTCGCACAGGGCCATCAGGTCGTCCCACTGGCTCTGGCGTTTGTTCTGCTGGTCCACCTTGTCCTGAAGGTTTTTAATGCGCTGCTGGACCTTCTGGGCCTTGGCCAGGTTGTCCCAGAAGCCGTCAGCGGCGGATTCGGCCTGGAGCATATCCAGCTCCCGCTCCGCGGCCTCCAGGTCCAGGGCCTGGGCCAGCTCCTGGAGGGCGGGGGTCAGGTTGTTCAGTTTTACTTTGTATTCGTCAAATTGGAGCATTTAGTTCCCACGCTTTCTGTTTAGTCAGCTTATTATATATGACCGGTGGGAAAAAGTAAAGGGAAAGATGGTAAAACCGCCATCTTGCAATTTGACAGGTTCTTCTTTATACTGTATTCTGTGAATAAGCTGGAAAAGGAGGCCGCCTGATGCTGGATCAGAGGCTGATAGACCTTGTGACCGACTCTTTTTGGAAAATTCTGTTGCCCGGCCTGACGGTAACGGTCCCCCTTACCGTGATCGCCTTCTCTCTGGCGATGGTCATCGCGGTGGCGGTGGCGCTGGTGCAGTTCGCCAACCTCCGGGCGCTGAAGCAGCTGGCCCGGTTCTACGTCTGGGTCATCCGGGGCACGCCGCTGCTGGTGCAGTTGTTTGTAGTGTTCTTCGGACTGACGAGGGTGGGGGTGGTGATCGACCCCTTCCCCGCCGCCGTGCTGGTGTTTTCCGTCAACGAGGGAGCCTACTGCGCCGAGACCATCCGGGGGGCGCTGGAATCCATTCCGGCGGGGCAGCTGGAGGGCGGCCGGTGCCTGGGCCTAAGCTGGTTTCAGACCGTCCGCGGCGTTATACTCCCCCAGGCTCTGCGCTCCGCGTTCCCGGCCCTGTCCAACTCGCTGATCTCCATGGTCAAGGACACCTCTCTGGCCGCCAATATCACGGTGACAGAGATGTTCATGGTCACCCAGCGGATCAACGCCAGGGTATATGAGCCGCTGGTGCTGTACATCGAGGTGGGCGTGATCTATCTCATGTTTTCCACGGTTCTCACCTGGCTCCAGCGGTGGGGAGAGAAAAAGCTGGGCGCTTACACCGTATAAGCCGAAATTTTATCAGGTATAAGGAGTATCAAGTATGAAAAAACGTATTTTTGCCGTTGTTCTGTCCGCCGCGCTGTGTCTGTCCGCCCTGTCCGCCTGCGGCGGAACGGATAAGCCCCAGTCTGAGGATATGGGCGGCGATCTGCTGGCCGCTATTCAGGCCAAGGGAGAGATCGTGGTGGCCACAGAGGGCACCTGGGCTCCCTGGACCTACCACGATGAAAACGACCAGCTGGTGGGCTACGATGTGGAGGTGGCCCAGGCCATCGCGGAAAAGCTGGGGGTAACCGCCACTTTTGTGGAGGGGGAATTCGACGGCCTGCTGGCCGGCCTGGAGGCGGGCCGCTATGACATCATGGCCAACGGCGTGGACATCACCCCGGAGCGGGCGGAGAAGTACAGCTTCTCTACCCCCTACGCCTACAACCGCACCGCCGTTATCGTCCGAGGAGACAACGGGGACATTCAGGCCATGGAGGACCTGGCGGGCAAGCGCACCGCCAACACGATTACCAGCACCTACGCCGCCGTGGCGGAACAGTACGGCGCGGAGGTCACCGGGGTGGACGATCTGAACCAGACCTTTGAGCTGCTGCTCAGCGGACGCGTCGACGCCACTCTTAACGCCGAGGTAAGCTATTACGACTACATGAACGCCCACCCGGACGCCGACATTAAAATAGCCTGTCTGGACTCGGAGTCCACCCAGGCGGCCATCCCCATGCGCGAGGGGGAGGAGACTGCTTCCCTTTTGGAAGCGGTAAACGGCGCTCTGGCGGAGCTTTCGGAGGACGGCACCCTTACCGAGCTGTCCAACAAGTATTTCGGGGGGGATATCTCTCAGGACCAGAACTAACAGACAGGGTCCGTTCGAAAATACGCGAAAAAAGAGGCCTGTCAGGCCTCTTTTTGGTTATAGTCTTGCCTTGGGCGGATTCCAATGAAAATGGGCCGCCAGACAGCGAATCAGCGCCTGACGCACATGCCGGGGAGAAAAACACCGCCGGTGTCAACCGATTTCCAGTCCCATCTCGTCCATGGCGTGGCGCATGTGGATGGCCATGGCGTGGCGGGCCCCCTCCGGGTCCCGTTTCTGGAAAAACTCCATCAGCAGGGCATGGTCCCGGAGGGTATGCTCCGCCAGCCGGTCCCTGTGGGGGCCGGAAACAATGGCGGTCTCCACCGCCTGGCTGATAATAGGCAGCAGGCGGGCCATAAACTCGTTGTGCGTGGCCCGGACGATGGCGGCGTGAAAATCCCGGTCAGCCTGGGCGCGGTCCTCCCCTGCATGGATACAGGCGGCCACCCGCTCCCCCTGGGTCAGGATGTCCGCCAGCTCCTCCGGAGTGGCCCGGCGGCAGGCCAGGGCGGACATCTCCGGCTCAAAGACGGCCCGCAGCTCAAACAGCTCCCGCAGCTGGCCCCTCACCTGGTCCAGAGCGGAAAAGCCGAAATCGTCGATCTCCGCCGCCCTCTGAGAGACAAAGGTTCCAAGCCCCCGGCGAACCTCCAGTACCCCCTGGGTCGCCAGCTCCCGGATGGCCTCCCGCAGGGTGGCCCGGCTTACCCCCAGCTCTTGGGCAAGCTTTGGCTCGTTGGGCAGCTTCTCCCCGGGGGTAAACTTTTTTTCCGCCGTTATCATGTTGTACAGCCGCCGGGCCGTCTGCTGGGACAGGCTGGCTTTCTTCATGCGTTCTCATTCCTTACTCTAAAAAATCACGCTGAAACAGCGATTGGATGGATGCTACTTTTTCGTCGTTGGACATGACGTCCCCATCCTCAAAGGCAATGTACTCAATCGTGCTTAGACGTTCCTTCAGTTCCTGATTCATAGCCTTGGAAAAAGCCTCCATATCAAAGCCGGTAATGTCGATTTTGATCTGGCTTTGACGCAGATACTCGGCGAAATGCTTTCTTAAAATGCCATAGGTCATATTTTTTCTCCGTTCTATACACTTGATACACTTATGGGATACATAAATATTACCGCGTATGTATCACAATGTAAAGTACAGAATGTATGGCGGGTGACAATTATGGCAAGAAAATTTAAAGTACCTGTAATTCCAGCGACTACACAAAAGAATGTTCGCTTTCCAAATGATGTAATCGAGGAAGTGGAGCTTGCAATTCGTGGCACTGGCGCTACTTTTTCCGCATTTGTGATCGAGGCCACCAGATGGGCCTTGGAGAGCTTGAAAGAACAAGAACAGGATTCGGACTAAGAGCTTTCCCCCTTGGGGAAAGCTCTTTTATTTTATCACATTCCCCCTTGACATGTCCAGTCTCCTGTGGTACTCTGATGTCAGACAACTTAAATATTTCATACAACATATATTTTGGAGGTAATACTTATGCGCTCTGACGTCGTGAAAAAAGGCATCCCCGCCGCCCCCAACCGCTCTTTGCTCTACGCCCTGGGCTACACCAAGGAGGAGCTGGAAAAGCCCCTGATTGGTGTGGTCTGCTCCTACAATGAGATCGTCCCCGGCCACATGAACCTGGACAAAATCGCCGAGGCGGTGAAGGCGGGGATCCGGGCCGCCGGCGGCACTCCGGTGGAGTTTCCCGCCATCGCCGTCTGCGACGGCATCGCCATGGGCCATGTGGGCATGAAATACTCCCTGGTCACCCGGGACCTGATCGCCGATTCTACCGAAGCCATGGCCACCGCCCACCAGTTCGACGGGCTGGTGATGATCCCCAACTGCGACAAGAATGTGCCGGGACTCCTGATGGCGGCGGCCCGGGTAAATGTGCCCACCATTTTTGTCTCCGGCGGGCCTATGCTGGCCGGGACGCTGAACGACGGCCGTCGCACCTGTCTGAGCCACATGTTTGAAGCGGTGGGTTCCTACTACGCCGGCAAGCTGGACGAGGCCGGGGTGGAGGAGTATGAGAACAACGCCTGTCCCACCTGCGGCTCCTGCTCCGGCATGTACACCGCCAACTCGATGAACTGCCTCACTGAGGCCATCGGCATGGGCCTGCGGGGCAACGGCACCATCCCCGCCGTCTATTCCGCCCGGCTCCGCCTGGCCAAGCACGCCGGCATGAAAGTTATGGAACTGGTGGAAAAGGACATCCGCCCCCAGGACATCATGACCGAGGCCGCCTTCCACAACGCCGAGACCATCGACATGGCCCTGGGCTGCTCCACCAACACCATGCTCCACCTGCCCGCCATCGCCCACGAGTGCGGCATCGAGCTGTCCTTCGACATGGCCAATGAAATTTCCGACAAGACCCCCAACCTGTGCCACCTGGCCCCCGCCGGGGACACCTATATGGAGGATCTGGAGCGGGCCGGCGGTGTCTACGCCGTCATGGCCGAGCTGGCCGGGGCGGGGCTGATCGACACCTCTCTGCCCACCTGCACCGGAAAGACCATCGCCGAAAATCTGGAGGGCGTGGTCAACCGCGACCCGGAGGTGATCCGGCCCATCGGCAATCCCTATTCCAAAACCGGCGGAATTGCCGTTCTCAAGGGCAATCTGGCTCCCGATGGCTGTGTGGTGAAGCAGTCCGCCGTGGCTCCCGAGATGATGGTCCACGAAGGCCCCGCCCGGGTGTTCAACTCTGAGGAAGATGCGATCCAGGCCATCTACGACGGCAAGATTGTGGCCGGCGACGTGGTGGTCATCCGCTATGAGGGCCCCAAGGGCGGCCCCGGCATGCGGGAGATGCTCAACCCCACCTCCGCCATCGCCGGCATGGGGCTGGACAAGGACGTGGCCCTGATCACCGACGGCCGGTTCTCCGGAGCCACCCGGGGTGCCTCCATCGGCCACGTATCCCCCGAGGCGGCCTCTGGGGGCAACATCGGCCTGGTGGAGGAGGGTGACCGGATCGCCATCGACATTCCCGCCCACACCATCACCCTGAAGGTGTCCGACCAGGAGCTGGAGACCCGGCGGGCCAAATGGGTCTGCCTCGAGCCCAAGATTAAAACCGGATATCTGGCCCGGTATGCCAAAATGGTATCCTCCGCCGACAGAGGCGCGATTCTGGAGTAATTAAAATGGGACCATCCTTTTTCGGATGGTCCCTCAACTTTTATTCCGCCTGAAAGGCCTGGATCGCGGCGGCGGTTTGGTCGTAGTCCGCCTCTATCTTGGGCAGGAGCTGTATGGCCTGATCGTAGTTTTTGGTCCGCAGGGCCTCGGTGATCTGGTGGCTGGACTCATACAGCTTGGTAAAGCTCAAGTTCTGGGTGACGCCCTTCAAGGTGTGGGCGGCCCGGAACGCCTCGTCGTAATTCCCCGCCTCCAGGGAGCTTTTCAGCAGCTGGAAGGACTGGTCGGACAAGAACTTACCCACAAATTTCTTCACCAGGGCGTCGCTGTACAGCCGGCCCAAAACCTCCTCGTAGCTGCCCTCCAGGGCGGCGTAGCACTCTTGAATGGTCATTGGATTTCCTCCTTTTTTCGCCGTTCCACCACTTTGCCGATGGCGCCGGTATATTGGGGTTCCTCTTCCGAGGACCACATCGCCTTACAGATGATATGGACGGGCCGCACTGTACCATTTAGCCGGGCTTCGCAGTCAAGCTCCACAAGGGGGTTTTCCGGGGATGTACTGTGCAGCATCCGGGACAGTTGATCTGAAGCGATCAGCTCCAGCAGCTGCTCATTGCTATAGGGATCCACAATGGTCTCATCCAGCCCCAGGCACCGCGCCCCGGCGGGGGAGAGGGTGAGCATGGGGGGCGTTCGGGTATACTCAAAGAGGATATCCTGGGACACGGAGTTGAAGAAGCGATGCTTGTTCCGTTCATACTCCAGCATCTGGAGGGTGTGGTCAGCGGCGGCCAGGTCCTCATACTGGTCCATCTCAGCCGCCGTGTTCTCCATAATGCGCTGGTCGCCCTTGGTCACAGTGTCCACCGCCATCTCCTGTTGGATGATGTCGCTGCTCTCCACCAGGCACTCCAGAAGCAGGGGCTGGAAGGAGCCGCACTCCCCGTTGAGGATCATGGCCAGGGCCTTCTCATGGGAGTGGGCGGGCTTGTAGACCCGGACGCTGGTCAGGGCGTCGTACACGTCGGCCAGAGCCACCACCTGGGCGGAGATGGGGATATCCTCCCCCGAAATCCCGTCTGGGTAGCCTCTGCCGTCATAGCGCTCATGGTGCCAGCGGCAGATCTCATAGGCGTATCTCACCAGTGGCTCGTCCTGGAAGGGGACCCCCTTCATCATGTCCGCTCCCATCTGGGAGTGCTGCTTCATAATGGCAAATTCCTCGTTGGTGAAGCGGCCCGGCTTGTTCAGAATCTCACTGGGGATGCAGATCTTACCCACATCGTGGAGGGTGGAGGCGTTGCCGATCAGGTTGATGGTCTCCCGGTCCAGCTTATACTTGTCCGTTTTGCGCATCAGGCTGCGGAGCAGAATCTCGGTCATGGTCTGGATGTGGAGGACGTGCAGGCCGCTCTCCTCGTTGCGGAACTCCACAATATGGCTGAGGATAGAGATCATCAGGTTGTTGACCTTCTCCTTCTGATAGATCTGCTCGTTCACCAGAGCCGCCAGCCGGCGCTGCTTGGCATAGAGCATAAGGGTGTTGATCACCCGGCGGCGGACCACCATCATGTCGAAGGGACGGCTGATGTAGTCGGTGACCCCCATGTCGTAGGCCCGCTCAATAAATTCGCGGGTATTTTCCGCCGAAATCATGATAACAGGCACACTGTCGATCCAGTTGTACTTGTTCATGGCGGACAGGACGCCGAAGCCGTCCACGTTGGGCATCACGATATCCAGCAGGACCAGGGATATCTCCTGCTCCATCTGCTGGAGGGTGGCGATGGCCTGCAGGCCGTCCTCCGCCTCGATGATGTCATAGGACTCCTCCAGCATCGCGCGCAGGATCGAGCGGTTCATTTCCGAGTCATCAGCCACCAGGATGGTATACCTCTGTTTGCTTTTCGCGGCCATGACGTTCACTCCTTTTCGGTTTGTGTCTTGTTTCGGGCCGCGGCCCGTTTGGACATCAGTTTTATCAGGGTGCCGCAGAGCTGTTCAATATTGATGGGCTTGGCCAGATGGGCGTTCATGCCCGCCTGGGCGGTGCGGTTGATATCCTCCGCGAAGGCGTTGGCCGTCAGAGCGATGATGGGGACGCACTGGGCGTCTGTACGGTCCAGCACCCGGATGGTGCGGGCCGCCTCACAGCCGTCCATCTCCGGCATCTGCATATCCATCAGAATGGCGTCAAAGAAGTACGGCTCGGCGGCTTGGAACTTCTCCACCGCGATTCGTCCGTTCTCCGCCGGGGTCACTTTGGCCCCGCGCATCTGCAGCAGCTCGGTGGCGATCTCCATGTTCAGGAAATTGTCCTCCGCCAGAAGAATCCGCCGCCCCTCCAGCTGGACCTCCTCATGGCGCTCCTCCTGAACATGGGCGGGAGCCTCGCCCACATCAAAGGGCAGGGTGACTGAGAAGGTGGTGCCTCTGCCCAGGGTGCTGGTTACGGAAATCTGCCCCCCCATGCGGGTCACCAGGTTTTTCACGATGGGCATTCCCAGGCCGGTGCCCATCACCTCCTTGGCGCCGAAGCGCACCTCCCGCTCATAAGGATCGAAGAGCTTGGGCAGGAAGTCCTCCGACATACCCGCGCCTGTGTCCTCCACCGTGAAGAGGTAGTTATTCCGCCGGCCCTCGCCCATCTGCCGCAAGGAGACGGACACCCGGTCGCCGGGGCCGGTGAACTTCATGGCGTTGGACACCAGGTTGTTGATGATCTGGCCCAGCCGCACGGGGTCGCCTTTAATCATGTTGTCCTTGATGTCCATGGACAGGCTGAATTCCTTCCCGCTGGACTGGGCCTGGGTCTGGAAGGGGGCGCCCCAGGTCTCCATGGCCTCCCGCAGGTCAAAGGATTTGATCTCCATGGAGATGTTGCCCTGCTCCAGTCGGGAAATCTCCAGAATGTCGTTAATCAGGGCCAGAAGCTGCTGGCTGGCGGCGCCGATTTTGGCGATGTACTCCAACATCTTCTCTTGGGCGCAGCCGGGCTGAAGAGCCAGACTGGCCATCCCGATGATGATATTCAGCGGGGTGCGCATATCATGACTCATCACGGAGAAAAACTGCTTTTGGGATTTTTCGCTCTGCTCCGCCGCGGCCAGCGCGCCCTTGAGGAGGTAGACCTGCTTTTGCTGCTCCTCCTTCTCCTTTTCGATATCTCGGAAGCAGAGCACCGCCTCATGGGGGATGCGCACCGGGTCGGTGAGCAGGCGGACGCTGATCCAGCGCTGCCCCTCCTCTGACTGGCGCAGGAACTCGCCGCCGAAGTCGGTCACGTTCTGCTCAAACAGCAGCCGGATGTTTTCCAGGGAGAAATTCCGCTCAAAGTCGTCCCCTGTCCACTCGTCCAGGTCGGAGCGCAGCACTCGCAGCAGCTCCTCATAGGGGCCGGTCTCATCCGGAAGCTGCTCCCTCACATAGTCAAAGGGCTTGGTAATTTCATAGGTGCCCGTTATTACATTGATCCGGTACAGGGCATAATAGGTGTTGCCCAGCACCTGAACGGTCTCGTCGTTCCGCTTGGCGGTTTTGCTCAGCCGGCGGTCCCGCAGCCACAGGCCCACCGCCACCGCCATAAACAAGGCGAAGGCCCCGCCGTACCACACCAATATACTCTGCACGCCCTGAAGCAGCGTGGCGTAGGGTACGGTAAGGATACACATCCATCCGTTTTCCGTTTTCTGATAGTACAGTCCCCGCTGGAGCCCCTGCATGCCGATGATGGAGTTGTTCTTGCCGTCCAGCTCCCCGCCGCTGACCCGGTCGAACAGGTCCTTGGCGTAGGGCCGGAGCTCCTCGTCTGAGGCCTGGAAGGGGATGCTGTAATACAGCAGGGTGCCCTGGCGGTCCAAAACGTAGTAGCCTCCCCCTTCCGGCAAATCCTGAGCCGTGTGATTGGTGAAGAAATGCTCCAGGGGTACATCGAAGGCGACGGCGCTGTCGCTGCCGGCGGCGGATACGGCGATGGTGACCACCATCCGGCCGTCATAGGCGGCGCTGGAATAGGCGTCGGTAAAAATCACCCGACCCTCCGCCGCCATAGCCTGCTGATACCAGGACTGGTCCTGATAATTCTGATTTTCAGTCCGCGTTCCGCTGGACGAGATGATCAGGTTTTCCCGCGCCACATAGAGCTCCAGGCTGTTGGACTGAATCAGGGAGGTGCTCTTTTCAAAGAAATCCACCAGCCACTCCGCGACCTCGGCGTTATCCGCGCCCTGGGCGTCCAGATCCTCCAGATAGTACATGGCCATGGTGAGGATGCGGTCATATTCGTCCAGCTGGTTTTCCTCGTCATTGGAGTAGCTGGTCACCAGGTTTTTACCCATGACCCTGGCGTTGTTCAAAAGCAGCTGCTGGCTGACCATCATGCCGAACCCCGCGACCGCAACTAAAGACACTAACACAAACAGGATCTGCCAGCTGCTCCAGCCGGCCCTGTGATTATGGCTTTTCTTGTGGCGCATATGCTCCGCTCCCGTTCATCAAATGATATAGCCGGTCTGTCAAAGCCGGTCTCAATCTTATAGCAGATAAAAGTTCAGAGTACATTGTAGCACATAGCGTTCCCGATGTCAAAGAGAACCCGCTTAAAATAAACAAGTCCTTAACCACTTGCCAAGTGGGGCAAAAGGCATTATAATAAAGAAATCCTGTCCGGAAAGTCCGGGCAGCACAACGATTTTGCACGATATGGAGAGGATTATATGGAACGCACCACCATTGCCGCCGTCTTTGCCGACCGGGAACGCCTGGATGGCCAGACCGTCACCGTTATGGGCTGGGCCCGAACCATCCGGGACATGAAGACCTTCGGGTTTATTGAGCTCAACGATGGCTCCTGCTTTAAGAACCTTCAAATCGTCATGGACGCCAACGTTTTGGACAATTACAGGGAGATCGCCGGGCAGAACGTGGGGGCCGCCCTCGCCGTTCAGGGGACGGTGGCGCTTACCCCCGAGGCCAAGCAGCCTCTGGAGGTGAAAGCCGCCTCCATTGCGGTGGAGGGCCCCTCCGCCCCCGACTATCCCTTGCAGAAAAAGCGCCACAGCGTGGAGTTCCTGCGCACCATCCAGCATCTGCGGCCCAGGACCAACCTGTTCTCCGCCGCCTTCCGGGTGCGGTCGGTGGCCGCCCACGCCGTCCACTGCTTCTTTCAGGACCGGGGCTTCGTCTATATCCACACCCCGCTGATTACCGGCTCTGACTGTGAGGGTGCCGGTGAGATGTTCCAGGTGACCACCCTGGACCTGAACAACCCGCCCCGCACCGAGGGCGGCCAGGTGGACTACTCCAAGGACTTTTTCGGCAAGCAGACCAGCCTCACCGTCTCCGGCCAGCTCAACGCCGAGAACTTCGCTATGGCCTTCGGCAATGTGTACACCTTCGGCCCCACCTTCCGGGCGGAGAACTCCAACACCCAGCGCCACGCCGCCGAGTTCTGGATGATCGAGCCTGAGATGGCCTTCGCCGACCTGAGCGACTACATGGACAACGCCGAGGCCATGATTAAGTATGTTATCAGTACCGTGCTGGAGAAGTGCCCCGACGAGATCGCCTTTTTCAACTCCTTTGTTGACAAGGGACTGAAGGAACGGCTGGAGCATGTGGCCTCCTCCGACTTCGCCCGGGTGAGCTACACCGAGGCGGTGGAGATTTTGGCGAAAAACAACGACAAATTCGACTTCAAGGTGGAGTGGGGCTGCGACCTCCAGACCGAGCATGAGCGCTACCTCACCGAACAGGTGTACAAACGCCCGGTGTTCGTCACCGACTATCCCAAGGAGATCAAGGCCTTCTATATGCGCCTCAACGACGACGGCAAGACGGTGGCCGCCGCCGACTGTCTGGTGCCCGGCATCGGGGAGATCATCGGCGGCTCCCAGCGCGAGGAGCGGCTGGAACGGCTGGAGGCCCGCATCAAGGAGCTGGGCATGGACCCCAAGGACTACTGGTGGTATCTGGACCTGCGGCGCTTCGGCTCCTGCCGCCACGCCGGCTACGGCCTGGGCTTCGAGCGCATGGTGATGTACCTTACCGGCATCAACAACATCCGCGACGTGGAGCTCCACCCCCGCACCGTGGGCAACGCGGAGTTTTAAACAGAATATTCACACATCAAAAGCCCCGGCGTACGCGCCGGGGCTTTGCCCTACTGCTTTACGATATTCTCCAGCTTCTCCCCGGCCAGATACCGGCGCAGGTTGTCCTGGGCCATCTCCACGCACCGCCGCCGGGTGATCTCCAGCCGCATGCCGCCGGCCACATGGGGGGTGAGGAGCAGGTTGGGCACATCCCACAGGGGGCTGTCGGCGGGCAGAGGCTCCGGGTCGGTGACGTCCAGGGCGGCGCCCCACAGCCTGCCCGCCTTCATGGCGTTCACCAGGGCGTCCTGGTCCAGCACGGAACCCCGCCCGGCGCTGATGAGGATGGCGTCGTCCTTCATCCGGGCGACGCGGTCCGCGTTCATCAGTCCCACCGTCTGGGGGGAGTGAGGCAGAGTCAGCGCCACCACGTCGGCCTGGGGCAGCAGAGCGTCCAGCTCGTCCATGGCGCGCACCTCGTCAAAGCCCTGGATGGGACCGTTTACGGTCCGCTTCAGGCCGATGGTTCTGGCCCCCAGGCCCTGGCACAGCCCGGCGAAGGTGGAGCCCACGTTGCCCGCTCCCAGCACCAGAACGGTGCCGCCCAGGATGGTTTTCATGGGACCCTCGTCCTTCCAGACATGGGAGCGCTGACTGTCCAGATAGGTGGGCAGGCGGCGGCAGACAGCCATCAGGCCGGTGAGCATATGTTCAGCCACGCTGCGGCTGTTGGAGCCGCTGGAGGAGGTGAACAGGATCCCCTCGGGGAGGAAGCCGTTGTACTCCTCGGTGCCCGCCCACATGGACTGGAACCACTTCAGATTGACCGCCCCCTCCATCATTTCCTCCCGGGGCCAGCCGAATATTACGGTGGCGGCGGCGATCTGCTCCGGGGTTGCGGTGCTCCGGTGGGCGTAGACGTGGACGGCGTCCGGGGCGATGGCCTTGAACTCTTCCGCTTCCCCCTCGTGCAGAGGGAGAAGATTCAGGATGTACTCAGACATATCAGACACTCCTTTGTATTAAAAATTTCAATTTATTATACCGGTTCTCTTTCCCGGTGGCAAGCCCCATTCCTCACCTTTACTCCCTCCAAAATGTGTGATAAAATAGCGTTGTGAAACGCAGCGAAAGGAGGTCCGCCCATGACCGTTACCCGTGATACGCCGCTCACCGAGTTCCCCGGCGTGGGGGAGGCCAGGGCGAAGAAGCTGGAAAAGCTGGGTCTGTCCACCGCCGGAGATCTGCTGACCTGGTACCCCCGGGACTACGAGGACCGGCGCGAGGTGTATCCCATCCGGGACGCCCCCCTGGAGGGGCGGGTGTGCGTCTCCGCCATCGCCGCCGAGCACCCTCGGCTCTCCCGTGTCCGGAAGGGGCTGGAGCTGGTCCAGGTGAAGGTGGTGGATGACACCGGGGTCCTGTACCTCACCTTTTTTAATCAGAGCTACATCGAGCGGGCGATCCGGGCGGGAGAGGAGTACATTTTCTTCGGCTCCGTGGAGGAACAGGGCCGCCGCCGGACCATGGTCAACCCCATCTTTGAGCGGGCGGACCGGCGGAGCGTTACCGGCCGCGTCATGCCCGTCTACCGGCTGACGGCGGGAATCAGCAACCACTTTCTGGCCTCCCTTACCCTGCGGGCCCTCCCCTGCGCCGGAGAGGTGGCTGAGACTCTGCCCCAACACATCCGGCAGGAGCATCAACTGGCGGCGGCGGAATTTTCCCTGAAAAGCATCCACTTTCCGGAAAACCAGGAGGCGCTGGAGCTGGCCCGCCGGCGGCTGGCCTTTGAGGAGCTGTTCTATCTGGCGGTGGGGCTGAGCTTTTTGAAGCGCCGCCGGGATCAGGAGGGCGCGGGCCGCGCCGTTCCGGTCCGGCCCAGGGAGGAGTTTCTCGCCCTCCTCCCCTTCGCCCCCACCAGCGCCCAGAGCCGTGTGATGGACGAGGTAGCCAAAGACATGGTCTCCGGACGGCCTATGAACCGGCTGGTCCAGGGGGACGTAGGCTCGGGCAAGACCGCCGTGGCCGCCTTCGCCGGCTGGCTGTGCGTCAGGGGAGGCTTTCAGGCCGCTCTGATGGCCCCCACCGAGGTGCTGGCCGAACAGCATTTCCGCTCCCTGTCCCGGCTTCTGTCCCCCGCCGGGGCGCGGGTGGGACTGCTCACCGGATCCATGAAGCCGTCAGAAAAGAAGAAGATCCAGACCGCCCTGGCGGAGGGGGAAATTGACTTCGTTGTCGGCACCCACGCCCTCATTTCCCAGGCGGTGGCCTTTCACAATCTGGCCCTCATTGTAGCCGACGAGCAGCACCGCTTCGGCGTGGCCCAGCGGGCCGCCCTTGCCGGGAAAAGCGGCAAAGGGATCTCTCCCCATGTGCTGGTCATGTCGGCCACCCCCATCCCCCGCACCCTGGCCCTGATCATCTACGGCGACCTGGACATCTCCGTCATCGACCAGCTCCCCCCGGGGCGAACCCCCGTTTCCACCTATGTGGTCCGGGAGGACAAGCGGCAGCGGATGTACGGCTTTGTCCGCAGGCAGGTGGCGGAGGGACGGCAGGCCTACATCATATGCCCCGCCGTGGAGGAGAACCCGGACGCCGCCCTCCCCGGGGAGGAGAGCCCCGCACTGAACCTGAAGGCGGTAAAAACCTACGCCGCGAAGCTGCAAAAGGAGGTATTCCCCGACCTGCGGCTGGACATCCTCCACGGCAAAATGAAGCCCAAGGAGAAGGAGGCGGCCATGGCCGCCTTCGCCGGGGGGATTACGCAGGTGCTGGTGGCTACCACAGTGGTGGAGGTGGGGGTGGACGTGCCCAACGCCTCCCTCATCATCATTGAGAACGCCGACCGCTTCGGCCTCAGCCAGCTCCACCAGCTCCGGGGCCGGGTGGGACGGGGAGAGCACCCCTCCCACTGCGTCCTCATCACCGCTACCCGGAGCCTGGAATCTATGGAGCGGCTGCGCACCCTGGCCTCCACCACCGACGGCTTTAAAATCTCAGAGGAGGACCTGAGGGCCCGGGGGCCCGGCGATTTCTTCGGCAACCGGCAGCACGGCCTGCCCCAGATGAAGCTGGCCGATCTGTCCGGGGATATGCGCCTGCTCAGCGAGGCCCAGGAGGCCGCGCGGGAGCTTTTGATCCAGGACCCCCAGCTGTCCGCCCCGGAAAACCGGCCTGTGCTGGAGCGGGCGCGGCAGCTCTTTGCCGACACACCGGATATTTTTAACTGAGAGAGGAGAAACCAGCTATGACACATTTGGAAAAAGCCCAAGAGCTTCGGGCCCGCGCCGACGTCCATTTCAACTGCTGCCAGTCAGTTCTGATCCCCTTCGCGAAGGAAATGGGGCTGACCGAGGAGCAGGCCTTTGCCCTGGGAGACAACTTTAACGGCGGCATGCGCTGCGGCTCCGTCTGCGGCACCCTTGTGGGGGCGCTGATGGTGTTGGGCATGACCAACTATCCCCCGGAGGAGGCCGACAGCTTCCGGCGGCAGTTCCTGGAGGACCACGGAGAGATCAACTGCGCCGCTCTGCTGAAGAAATCCCACGACGCGGGCATTCCCCGGAAGGAGCACTGCGACGGCCTGGTCTTTGAGGTGGTACAGGCGCTGGATTAACCGATATTCCCCCGCGAAAAACAAGAACCGGCGCGGTATTTACCGCACCGGTTCTGTATCCTCTTTTCCGCTCTGGCTGGGGGCTGTTTTTTTGCCGTCCCCCCCGGCGCGAGCCATTAAATCAGGCTCAGGACCAGGGTGATGATAATCCAGAGGATGGCCACCCACTTGGTCATCTTGGCCAGCTTGGCGTCCAGGCTCTTGGCCTTATTCTTGGACAGGAAGGTGTCCGCGCCGCCGGCGATGGCTCCGGACAGGCCGGCGCTCTTGCCGGACTGGAGCATGACTACGGCAATCACGGCCAGACCACACAGGACCTGGATGATGGTGAGGATCAGATTCAGCGTATTCATATTGACTCGTTCCTTTCAAGGCCCTGGGGCCGCAGATTGACTGATTTGCCGGGAAAATCCCGAAAGTATTCAAAAGCATACCACAATTCACGCCTGATTGCAAGGGGTTCCGGAAAATTTCATAAGAATTCCGTTCTGACATAGTAGGTGGTCCCGTTTTTGCAGGTCTCAGACAGCCTGCCGGTGTCCACCAGATACTCAATGAAGAAGCGGACGTTGCGCTCAAAGCGCAGAGAGCGGCGGGGCTTGTGGGTCAAGAGCTGGTAAAGGACGCAGGTCTTTTCGTCGATCTGGCAGGCGGTCATGGGCTGGTCCACCAGGGCCAGAATCTCCCCCGCCCGGCGCTGAATCAGGGCCTGGTTGGCGTCGATCAGCCCGCCGATCTCCGCCCCGGAGCAGATCCCCCGGTGGGCCATGATATAGGCGTCACAGCCCAGGTCACGCAGCTTTTCCCGGCTCGCGATCGCCATCTGGTGGCTCAGATTGTAGGGCAGCTTGGCGTTGAGCAGCTCCTCGCTGAGCAGGGCGTCGGCGGTGTAGCACACGTTGTCCGGGGTAATGGCGCAGATGTGCCCGGCGGAGTGGCCTGGGGTTTGGATAATCTGAAACTCCACGCCGCCCAAGGTAAAGGGCGCGTCATTGGGGGGAATAAAGAAGTCGGGCTCGTGGACCATGCAGGCCGACTCCCGCTCCACCGTCCCTGGGGAGAGGGTGAGGAAGTAGCACTTCAGGGTAAGCGGGGAGGAACACATCCCCGCCTCCGGAAAGGTGAGCGCGATCTGCGCGCCATACTTCTCCTGAAAATACCCGTTGTTGGCGCAGTGATCCACATGGGCGTGGGAGCACAGCACCCTGACCGGGGTCAGCCCCGCCTCCAGCAGGGTGTTTTCCAGCGCCTCCCGCTCCTCCAGCAGGCCGGTGTCCAGTAAAACGCACCGGTGCTCGTCCAGCTTATACAGCGGAATGAGCTGGTTGGCCTCGATCACCCAGGTGTTTCCCTTTACTTGCGTCAATTTCATGTGATTACCTCCCAGGACAGCGTCAAAAGCTTCCTTTCCCAAAAGGGCCTTTTGCCGAAGCGGCGAGACGGGAGCGGTTTTATCGCTCGTTTTGCTTCAAATACACCATCAGCACCGCCGCGTCCGCCGGGGATACACCGGACACCCGCCCGGCCTGGCCCAGGTTTTTGGGGCGGATGGCGGCCAGCTTCTGCCGGGCCTCCATCCGCAGGCCGTCGATGGACAGGTAGTCAATATCCTCCGGCATGGGGCGCTCCTCCAGCCGGCGGATCTCCTCCACCTGGCGGAGCTGGCGGTCGATGTAGCCGGCATACTTGATGGTAATCTCCGCCTCGCTGACCACGGCGGGGTCCAGGTCAGGCCGGCCGGGGTCAAAGGGGGTCAGGTCGGTATAGGTAAGCCGGGGGCGGCGGAGCAGGTCGGCCAGCCGGGCGCCGTCCTTCACCGGGGGCTCCCCCCGCTCCGCCAGCAGGGCGGTGAGCGCGGGGGTGGGCGGTGTTCCGGTGTGCTCCAGGCGGCGCACCTCCCGGTCCACGGCGGCGTATTTTTCCCGCGCCCGCTCATATTGTGCCCGGGAGACCAGCCCCAATTCATAGCCGATAGGGACCAGCCGCCGGTCGGCGTTGTCCTGGCGGTGGAGCAGCCGGTACTCGGTGCGGGAGGTCATCATGCGGTAGGGCTCGTTGGTGCCCTTGGTGACCAGATCGTCGATGAGCACCCCGATATACCCCTGGTCCCGGCGGAGAATAAAGGGCGGCTTACCCTGTATCTTCAAGGCGGCGTTCACCCCCGCCACAAAGCCCTGGACGGCGGCCTCCTCATAGCCGGAGGAGCCGTTGAACTGTCCCGCCCCGTACAGGCCGGGGACGGCTTTCACCTCCAGCGTCGCCTCCAGCTGGGTGGGATCCACGCAGTCGTACTCGATGGCGTAGGCGCAGCGGGTCATCTCGGCCAGTTCCAGGCCGGGGATGGTGTGGAGCATCTCAATCTGCGCCTCCTCCGGCAAAGAGGAGGAAAAGCCCTGGATATACAGCTCCTCGGTGTCCAGGCCCATGGGCTCAATGAAGAGCTGATGGCGGGTTTTATCGGGAAACCGTTCCACCTTGGTCTCGATGGAGGGGCAGTACCGGGGGCCCACCCCCTCGATGGTGCCGTCGTAGAGAGGGGAGCGGGACAGGTTGGCCCGGATTATTGCGTGGGTGCGTTCGTTGGTGTAGGTCAGCCAGCACACCGCCCGGTTTTCCGGGGGCGTCTCGGTGTGAAAGGAGAAGGCCAGCCCGCCCCCGTCCCCCTCCTGGCGCTCCATTTTGGAAAAGTCCACACTGCGGGCGTTGACCCGAGGGGGGGTGCCCGTTTTAAAGCGGCGGATGGACAGTCCCAGCTTTTTCAGGCTCTCCGTCAGAGGCAGGGCGGCGGCAAGACCGTCCGGGCCGGAGTCCCGGATCACCTCCCCTACCACAATGCGCCCCCCCAGGTGGGTACCGGTGGCAATGACGGCGGCCTTGACCTGGTACACCGCCCCGGTGTGGGTGACCACCCCGGAGACAGCGCCGTCCTCCGTTAGAATCTCGACTACCTCCGCCTGCTTTACCCAGAGATTTTCCTGCTTCTCCAGGGCGCGCTTCATCACCTTCTGATACTCCCGGCGGTCAGCCTGGGCCCGGAGGGACCAGACAGCGGGGCCCTTGCTTCGGTTGAGCAGACGGTACTGAATGCAGGCCTTGTCCGCGGCCTTGGCCATCTCGCCCCCCAGAGCGTCCAGCTCCCGGACGAGATGGCCCTTCCCCGTGCCCCCAATGGCCGGGTTGCAGGGCATATTGCCCACTGCGTCCAGGTTGACGGTGAAGCACACTACCCGCATCCCCATCCGGGCGGCGGCCAGCGCGGCCTCGATCCCCGCGTGGCCCGCCCCGATGACGGCGATATCAAATTGTCCGGCGTGATAAGTGTTCATAGATGATGTTCCTCTGCGATCAGTTTGCCGGATATTTTACCACGGTTTTCGATATGGCGCAAGAGCGGGACTTGCGAAAATTCGGCCGGTGGGGTACACTGAAGCAAAGGAGGCGGTGTGAGATGGACCACGAATTTTTTATGGGCGAGGCCCTGCGCCTGGCCCGGGAGGCCATGGCGGACGGCGACGTGCCGGTGGGCTGCGTCGTTGTCAAGGACGGTCAAATCATCGGCCGGGGCCGCAACCGCCGGGAGGTGGACGGGGACGCCACCGCCCACGCGGAGGTGGAGGCCATCCGGGAGGCCTGCGCCCAGCTGGGGAGCTGGCGGCTTCAGGACTGCGCCCTATACGTCACCCTGGAGCCCTGCCCCATGTGCGCCGGGGCAATCATCAACGCCCGAATCCGCGAGGTGCGCTACGGCGCAAAGGAGGAGAAGTCCGGGTGCTGCGGTTCGGTGCTCAACCTGTTCGAGGAACGGTTTAACCACCGCCCCCGCGTCTATCAGGGGCCGCTTGGCCCGGAGTGCGAAGGGCTGCTCCAGGAATTTTTTCAAAATCTTCGATGATATTTAAAGCTTTTGTAACATCTCACAAGAACTTTTGTAAAATCTCTTGTCTATACTGATACTCGCAAGGCAAGAACATCTTTTCATTCTATCCTCCATTTTTTGAAAGGCTGACGGGTCGCTCCGTTGGCCTTTCTCTCTGCCTGGGGGCCTGTCTAAATCTGCCAAAAAGTTCCTCGCTCCCCAAAAATTTTTTAGACGATTTAATCCTTTTGTAACATCTGACGTTGGATTTGTTAATAAGTTTCCTGTAATATAAAATCCGCAAGAGACAGTTCGTTTCATTTTAATCCTCTTTTTCAACGGGAAGCCCCGGATACCTTGGAGCAGGTATCCGGGGTTTTTCGTTGCCATAACAAAGGCCGGCCCGGAGAAATTCCCCAGGCCGGCCCGCGCCGCTTTATAAAAGCTGACTATACAAGACCTTGGTATATAATATCGGCCATCTCTATAAGCGTACCTTTCAGGATAATCGCAGCCGCAATAATCGAAAGGGAGAGAATGATAAAACCAATGAGATTTTGATAATTTTTCATTATCTGGAATTAGCTTAGCACTTCTCGAAGATGGTGGCGACGCCCATGCCGCCGCCGATGCACAGGGTGGCCAGGCCCTTCTTGGCGTCGTCCCGCTTGGCCAGCTCGTGGAGCAGGGTGACGATGATCCGAGCGCCGGAAGCGCCCACAGGGTGGCCCAGGGCGATGGCGCCGCCGTTGACGTTGACCTTGCTCATGTCGAAGTTCAGCTCCCGGGCCACGGCGATGGACTGGGCGGCAAAGGCCTCGTTGGCCTCCACCAGGTCGATGTCCTCGATCTTCAGGCCGGCCTTCTCCATGGCCTGACGGGAAGCGGGCACGGGGCCGACACCCATAATCTTGGGGTCCACGCCGCCCTGGCCCCAGCTGACCAGCTTGGCCATGGGCTTCAGGCCGTACTTCTCCACGGCCTCCTTGGAGGCCAGCACGATGGCGGCGGCGCCGTCGTTGATGCCGGAGGCCTGGCCGGCGGTCACCCGCTGGACATGCTTCTTGGCGTCGGCCTCATGGACGCCGGTAAGCTCAAAGGTGTGGACAATCTCGTCCTCCACGCCCTCGGGGCCGCAGGGGAACGCGCCGCGCAGCTTGGCCAGCTTCTCCACAGGGGTCAGGCGGGGGAACTCGTCCACCTTGAACTCCACCATTTCCTTCTTCTGCTTGACCATAACGGGGACGATCTCGTCGTCAAACTTGCCGGCGGCCATGGCGTCGGCGGCCTTCTTCTGGGAGTTGTAGCCGAACTCGTCCAGCTCTTCCCGGGTGATGCCCCACACGTCGCAGATGTTCTCGGCGGTGGTGCCCATGTGGTAGTTGTTATACACGTCCCACAGGCCGTCCTTAATCATGGTGTCCACCATCTTGTTGTCGCCCATGCGGGCGCCCCAGCGGGCGGCGGGGAGAGCGAAGGGGGCGGCGGACATGTTCTCGGTGCCGCCAGCCACAATGATGTCGGCGTCGCCCAGGGCGATGGTGCGGCCGGCCTCAATGACCGACTTCATGCCGGAGCCGCAGACCATACCCACGGTGTAGGCGGGCACGGAGGTGGGCACGCCGGCTTTCAGGCTGGCCTGACGGGCCACGTTCTGGCCCAGGCCGGCGGTGAGGATACAGCCGAACATGACCTCGTCCACGTTCTCGGGCTTTACGCCGGCCCGGTTCAGGGCCTCCTTGATAACGGTGGCGCCCAGCTCGGCGGCGGGGACGTCCTTCAGGGACCCGCCGAAGGAGCCGATGGCGGTGCGGCAGCAGTTGACAACATATACTTCTCTCATGATGTGTGTGACCTCCTGAAATTTGGTAGGACATTTCAATGGAATGCCCGGGATAACCGCTCTTGCCTCTCATTATACCGGAGAGCTATCTAAAAAGCAATAAAATTTTCTGGCATTTTTGGGCGAGAGAAAAGCTCTCTTGTAAAGGGGCTTTTCTGTTCCAATCTGTTTATAAGCTATGGTATAAATTTCTAATATAAAACGGCGGGTGGTACCGCTGTCTGCCCGCCGTTCCTGATTATTTCAAATTATCGAACATCCGCAAGGCGATCACAAGGGCCTGCTCTATGCTGGCGTTCCCCAAGGGGTCGAAGCTGTTATCACCCACGCCGCTGACGATACCCTTATCCGCCATGAACGCCACAGCGTCCTTGGCCCAGCCGGAAACCTTGCCATTGTCGGCGAAGGTGGTGTCCGCTACCTCGGGAATATTCCCGCCCAGCTTGGTATACACGCGGGACAGCATAGCCGCCGCCTGTTCCCGGGTCACCAGGGCGTCAGCGGCAAATTTGCCGTCGCCCACGCCGCTGACGATACCCAGAGCCTGGGCCTGTATCACAGCGGGGTCACTGGTGTCTGTGAACGGGCTTTCCCCGGCGGCGGGGGCCTTCTGGCCGCTCATGGCCTCGTACAGCTTTACCGCCGTCGCCGCGAACTGGGCTCGGGTAACGCTCACACGGTAGTCGCTCCCCAAGCTGTCAGGCACAAGGCCAGTCTCGGCGGCTTTGCTCACCTGCTCCTTGGCCCAATCGCTTACTTGGGGGCCTCCGGTGGGCTGGGTGGACAGCGGGCGGTACTCCAGCACAGTGCCGGTAGTATCATTTTCCGTATCCTCAAAAGGAAACACCGTGTCAAGGCCCTTCTTGGACATCATAAGGGGACTCCAGTCTTCTCCGTCAGGCGAAAACTGGAACGCCCAGCCGTCATCACGGTCTACGCGTATCCCGGCAGCTCCAGCTTCGACCCAGGACCACTCCTCTTCAACATGAGTCCAGTACTCATTACCCATCCCAACAGAATACCCCACATCACCGTACATGGACGGCAGTCTAAAACTATTGAAAGGGAGGCCATCCTTCCGGGTGACGACACAGTCCTGGTCAAACACATAGACGCTATACTCGCTCGCATTCCATGGACCTTCCCACCGAATTTTGGCGACGCCGACGGGGGCCACGGAGAACGTCACGTTCTCCGCCGACGGGTCAGTGTAGCCGTTGGCTGAGTAGTTGTGGTAATAGACGGAAGCTTCCCCGCCAATTTCAGAATACATGGTGGACGTGTAGTCATAGGCTGCGTCCGCGAACGCCGGGACGGTCAAGCCCAGACATAACGCCAAGGCCAGCGCGAGGGATAGGAATTTTTTGCTCATATCGTTCTCTCCTTTGTTTTTAATAGGGGTTGTCTCCCCCTGTCTTAATGGTTCAGCCTTTGGGGGCGGGGCTTCCCAGCCCCCAAAGGCGTTCCCATCAAGACAACAAAAGCGGCGCAGGGGTTTTAAGCCCTACACCGCCGAAGCTACGCACGCGTCCACCTGATTTCCCCATTGATTATCGCCGGGAAAACCGTTATAATGGACTTTGGGCGCAGAAAATTTCTGCTGTGTGGGACTTGGCCTTAACGGGGTTTCCTGCATAGGGCCTTGGAGGGGTGCTGCCCTCCTTGGCCTGCCTTATATGCTTCTGCTGTCTCGTAAGCATATTTTACACTATTTCGACCACTTACGCAAGCGGTTTTTTATTGTTCTTGACAAAGTGGCGGTTGGAGCGTGAAAAAACAGGGGGCCGGTTTTCGGCCTCCTGTTTTTTGGTTTTAGGGTTCGGCTGTGGGCGGGTTTGTGGTATCTGTACCTACCTGACGCGAAGGGGGCTTTGCCCCTTACCAGGTATGGGTGTCAGGGTAATAGTCCGGCTCATGGGCCGCCAGACTGTACCCCTCCTCAAAGATGCCGGTCTGATCCAGCACAGCCAGGGTGTGTTTGGCGTTGGGGGTGAGGGTGATGATAAGACTCTCGTCGATGTCGTAACCGGCGGGGCTGGCCTGGACGGAGTAGCCCTCCTGGCCGGAGCCGGGATGCTGGTAAACCGTAAGGCTGAATGTCAGATCGGTGCGATAGGTGTCCTTCAGGCAGTCGCCGCCGTGGTCGAAGAGATAACGCACGCCGATGGTCCCCTCGGCAAAGTCCTGCTGTACCGCGTCCCACAGCTCCTGGGCGTAGTCATCCACATAGATGTTGTACTCCGTCTCGCCCCTGGCGTTATTGACCCGGTCCAGCCATGCCCCGGTGAGGCGGCCCTTTTCCAGGAAGTCCTCAAAGCCATAGGCGTCAAATACCAATTCCCGGTCCCCATAGAGGCCCTTCACCAGATTGGTGACGCTGCCCTCCTGATCGATGTCCTCCTGGTAGATGGGGAAGCTGTCGTAGTAGCGGTTCAGGGTGGAGCCCCCCTTCAGGGTGTAGCGCAGATGGAGGTAGGTGTAGTCGTCCCCGGTCTGATAGCTTCCGCTGTTCCCGTCCAGCCGGTCCCGGTCGGCTACGATGGCCCGGTGGAGGTCGATGAACTTTTGAATGTTCTCTGGCTCGGTGAGGACGGCGGAGTAGCTGCCGCCGCTGTCGTTGGGGTAGCCCAGATCCAGGGTGACATTCAAACGCTCCACCCGGTCCGCCTGGGGCACCCGGGTCTCCACCCCGAACAGGTCCATGGAGCAGCCCAGGCACAGCAGGAGCATGACGGCGGCCATGACCGCCGCCCCCCTCCAGGCCTTGAACACCCGGAAGGACTTTTTCAGCAGCATCTCGGCGGCGAAGCAGCCGATGACCGTCCAGACCAGGATACTGGCGATGAGGACGGCCATGCCGTCCGTCCAGCCGAAGAACATCGCGGAGAACATGCCCAGGCACAGCCCGGAGCAGAAGGACACCCCGTATTTGAACAGGGGCCGCACCAGGGGGATGGCCACCACGTCCCCGGCGGTCTCGGCGTGGCGGCGGCGGTAGACGTACAGGGATACAAGGGCCAGCGCCACACCCACGGCGGCGTAGACGGCCACCGTGCCCGGGGAGCGGAAGCGCTGTCCCTCCTCGCTGCCGCCAAGCAGTACCAGCGCGTCCTTCAGGGCGTAGGCGGGGGTGAGGTACTCCACGATCTGAGCGGTCCCGGCGGACCCGGTGTAGCCGTAGAAAAACTCGTGGAACAGGCCATCCAGCAGGGTGTAGATGACGTCGGCCAGTATGTTGAGGATACAGTAGAAGGCGGGCAGGGCCAGGATATGGCCGGTGAACATGGCGCAGAAGGCGGCAAAGGAGAAGAAGAACAGGCAGATTCCGCTCTGGGCCAACAGCCACATCAGCAGGGCGGACAGGGCCGCACCCCAATGCTCCATGGGCAGGAAGGCCATTTCGATCATGGCGGTCAGCACCGCCACCGCCGCCTGGGGCAGCAGCAGGAAGGACAGCCCCGCCAGGTACTGGGTGGTGAACAGGGCCTCCCGCCGGGTGGGCAGGGCGTGGAACCAGCAGGAGGAGCGGCTGTTATACAGATAGCCGAACACCGCCATAGCGCAGAGAATGGCGAAGAACGCGGCCAGATACAGGCCAAAGGTGGCCATTTCAGGCAGATTCACCGCGCTGATCAACAGCCGCCGCTGGGGCTCGCTGCTCATGTAGCGGCTAAAGTAGGTGTTGAGCATACTCAGCGGGATGAAAAACAGCCAGATCACCCCGTAGCCCGCCCACAGGGGCCAGAAGCGGGCCAGGGTCTTGCGGTAGAGGGCGCCGTTAAAGTACGATGTCGCGGACCGCATAGTCCTCACCTCCCAGTTCATAAATAAAGATTTCCTCCAGGCTCAGGGGCAGGGCCTCCATGAGGATGGGCGCGAAGCCCGCCATGCGGGTCTTGATCTCCGCCGGGCTGCCCCGGACAATCAGAGTGAACACCCGCCCGATCTGGGAGGTGTGAAGCACGTTCAAATCTTTGGGCAGCTCAGGCAGCTTCCCATCCGCGAAGGCGATCTGGAGCTTGACCACGTTGTCCTGCAAATCGGTGAGGGACCGCTCCAGCAGCACCTTGCCGTGGCTGAGGATACCCACATGGTCGCACACGTCCTCCAGCTCCCGCAGGTTGTGGGAGGAGACCAGCACGGTGGTCCCCCGCTGGGCCACGTCCCCCATAAGCAATGTCCACACCTGGCGGCGCATCACCGGATCCAGGCCGTCCACCGGCTCATCCAGCACCAGCACCTCCGGGTTGCAGCACAGGGCCAGCCGGAAGGCGGACTGCTTCTGCATCCCCTTGGACAGCCGGCGGATGGGCTGCTTCTCGTCCACCTCGGGGAAGGCCTCGGCCAGAGCCTCGTACCGCTTCACGTCGAAGTTGGGGTACATCCCCCGGTAAAAGCGCATCATGTCCCGGGTGGAGGCGGAGTTGAAATAGTACAGCTCGTCGGGGATCGCGGCGATCTTGGCCTTTACCGCCGGGTTCTCGTAGACCTGGTCGCCGTCTATCAGCACGGAGCCGGAGTCCGGGCGGTAGATGCCCATGATGTGCCGCAGGATGGTGGACTTGCCCGCCCCGTTTGGGCCAACCAGGCCGTAGATGGAGCCCTTCTCCGCCGTCATGGTCAGCCCGTCCAGAGCCCGGAAGCCGTCAAAGGTCTTAACCACGTTGATTACTTTAATCATGCTTGTGTTCCCCCTTCCAGAGTCCGGACCCGAGCCCATAGCTCCTCGCCGCTGACGCCCAGAAACAGCAGCTCCCCCGCCGTCTGGTCAAAGGTCTCGAGCAGGTCGTTTTTCCGTCCCTCGTCCACCCCGGTGTTTGGGGCAGCGAAGGAGCCTTTGCCGGGCACTGAGTAGATGTAGCCCTCCGCCTCCAAAGTCTCGTAGGCCCGCTGGATGGTGTTGGGGTTGATGGCAAGCGTCCCCGCCATGGTGCGCACCGAGGGCAGTTTCTCCCCCTCCTGAATCACCCCCGTGACCATCAGCCGGCGCAGGCCGTCCTTGACCTGTTCGTAGATGGGACGGGCGTCCCGATAGTCCAGGTTCAGCATGACAGCTCCTCCTTCCTGATACTGTATGAAGCGTATTAGTACGGTTAGTATATAGTGAAGGGGGAAGAAAAACAATTAAGAACAGATTAAGATTTTTTAAAGAGGAAAAAATCTGTACTATCCCGGACTTCCATGGTATAATCAAAACAAAGAAGATCGGGAGGGGAACCTGTTATGTATCAGACCATCGGCTTGATTGGCACCGGAAATATGGGCTCCGCCATCGTCAGGGCGGCGGCAAAAAGCGGGCTGGCCGGGACCATCCTGCTGGCCAACCGTACCCTCGCCAAGGCGGAAGCCCTGGCGGCGGAGCTGCCCGGCGCGGCTTTGTCCAGCAATGAGGAGATTGCCCGCGCGGCGCGGCTTATCTTTTTGGGGGTAAAGCCCCAGATGACGCAGCTGGTGCTGGACCCGCTGGCCCCCATTCTGCGGGAGCGGGAGGAGCGGTTCGTTCTGGTCACTATGGCCGCGGGCCTGTCCTGTGAGCGCGTCCGGGATATGGTGGACCTGAACTGTCCCGTGATCCGCATGATGCCCAACACCCCCGCCGCCATCGGCGCGGGCGTGGTGCAGTACTGCGGCAGGGGGGTGACGGTGGAGGAGCTGGACGACTTCGCCGCCCTCCTCTCTCCCGCCGGCCTGGTGGATCAGGTGCCCGAGGGGCTGATGGACGCGGCCAGCGCCGTCTCCGGCTGCGGGCCCGCCTTCGCCTACCTGTTTCTGGAGGCCCTGGCCGACGGCGGCGTGGCCTGCGGACTGCCCCGGGACAAGGCGGTGGCCTACGCCGCGCGGATGGTGGAGGGCGCCGCCCGCATGGTTCTGGAGAGCGGCAAGCACCCCGGAGAACTGAAGGACGCTGTCTGCTCCCCCGGCGGCACCACCATCCAGGGGGTCCGCGCCCTGGAGGAGCGGGGCTTCCGCGCCGCCGCCATGGACGCGGTGATCGCGGCCTATGAGAAAACGCTGAAATTGCGGTAAGGAGCAGAAAACATGCGCGTTGTAGTAAAAGTAGGAACCTCCACCCTGGCCCACGCCACCGGGCGGCTGAACATCCGCCATGTGGAGGAGCTGGTGAAGGTGCTGTCCGACCTGAAAAACGCGGGGCACGAGATGATTCTGGTGTCCTCGGGAGCGATTGGCATGGGGGTGGGCAAGCTGAACCTGCCCGGCAGGCCCGCCGACATGCCCACCAAGCAGGCCGCCGCCGCTGTGGGCCAGTGCGAGCTGATGTACACCTATGACAAGCTGTTCGCTCAATACAACCACACGGTGGCCCAGATTCTGCTGACCGGCGAGGACATCGACCACGACGACCGGCGGCGGAATTTTGAGAATACCATGGCCCGGCTGCTGGAGCTGGGGGCGCTGCCCGTCATCA
Source organism: Oscillospiraceae bacterium (assembly GCA_910575265.1). Classification (GTDB taxonomy): domain Bacteria; phylum Bacillota; class Clostridia; order Oscillospirales; family Oscillospiraceae; genus Lawsonibacter. The sequence continues at coordinate 69,285 of CAJTEA010000010.1, read as the reverse complement.
ACGAAAACGACACGGTGGCCACCGCCGAGATCAAGGTGGGGGATAACGATACCCTGGGCGGGATCGTGGCCTGCTCGATAGGGGCGGACCTGCTGGTGCTGCTCAGCGACATCGAGGGCCTGTACACCGCCGACCCCCGTAAAGACCCGTCCGCCCGGCTCATTCCCACCGTGGAGGCGGTCACGCCGGACATTGAAGCGCTGGCTGGCGGCAAGGGCAGCGATCTGGCTACCGGCGGCATGGAAACCAAGCTCCGGGCGGCCAAAATGGTCACCGCCAAGGGCTGCGACATGGTGATTACCAACGGGGAGCATCCCGAGCGGCTCTACGACATTGTGGAGGGCAAAGCGGTTGGCACCCGGTTTTTGGGAGCCAAAACGGAGAAAAGGGCATGAATCGGGAACAATTAAAGGCTCTGGCCCAGGAGACGCTGGAGATCAGCCGGGCGGGGCGGTATACGTTGGGGAACCGGGTGATTCCGCTGGACGCCGCCCGGCCGGTGGAATTGTGGACCGCTGGGGAGCTGGACAAACTGGCGGCTGAGACGGAGCTTCCGGAAGGGGCTTCCGTCCCCGCTCTGGAGGTCCGGGGCGAGGGAACAGTGGACGCTGTTTTCCGTCTGGCGGAGGGAAAAACTCTGTGCCCCAGGCTCGGCGCGCTCAATTTCGCCTCCGCCAAGAACCCGGGCGGCGGTTTTCTCAACGGCTCGGTGGCCCAGGAGGAATGTCTGGCCTTCTGCTCCAACCTGTACCACACCCAAACCACCGGCCAGGGTCCCCGGTACTATGAGATCAACCGGGCCAGCCGGGACCCGGTGTACACCGATACCATGCTCATCGGCGATGTCACCTTTTTCCGCGCCAGCGGCTTTGCTCTGAGCCCCAGTCCTGTCACCTGCCCGGTGATTACCGCCCCCGCGGTAAACATGGGGATCGTGCTCCGAAACGGGGACAGTGTGGAACGGGCGAAGGAGGTCATGAAGGGCCGGATGCGGAAGATTTTGGCCCTGTTTGCCAGGTGGGGCTGTACCGATTTGATTTTGGGGGCCTACGGCTGCGGCGTATTCCGCAACGATCCGGAGGACGTGGCCCGCTTCTGGCGGGAGCTGCTGATAGACGAGGGCTGGGGGCGGCTGTTTGAGCGGGTCACTTTCTCCATCCTGGAGCGCCCTGGCAGGGACGGGAACACCGCCCCCTTCCGCCGGCGGTTCGGTTAATTCAAGGTTTCCCGCAGAAGCCGCGTAAACAACTCCATAGCTGGTGTGACCCAGCGGTTTTTGCGCCGGGCGCACAGGGCGGGAAAGCGAACCCCGGAGATGGGGGCGATCAGTTCCACCAGCCGTCCGTCCGCCAGCTCATCCTCCGCGATGAACCGGGGCAGATAGGTAAAGCCCAGGTTGGATATCACACACCGCTTGATGGTCTCGATGCTCCACAGCTCCAGGGTAGCGTCCAAGGTGATGGCGCGCAGACGAAGGTAGTCCTCCAGCTGGCGGCGGAAAACGCTGTCCGGCTCGTCGGTAATCAGGGAAACCGGCTTACGCTGGTTGTGGGTGACGAAATCCGGATGGCAGAATTCTGGAGAGGCCAGCAAAATCACTTCATATTCCCCCATAGTCTCCACCTCCAGCGCGTCCCGGCTCCAGTCCATGTCATAACCCACTCCCAAATCGCAGACGCCGGAGCGCACATTTTCGACGATGTCCAGACAGTTGCGGCTGCGGATAATCAGGCGTACCTGGGGGGCCAGCTTGCGGAAGGTTTGGATGACCGTTTGGGTTTTATAGCACAGAAGGGTTTCGGCCATGTCCACCCGCAGAGTGCCGGACAGTTCGTAGCCTGCCCGCCCCAACTGGGCCAGACGGTCCGCCGCCGCCAGCAGCTCCCGGGCCTGGGCCAGGGCCCGCTCCCCCACCTGGGTGAGAACCATCCGGCGGCCGGTCCGCTCAAAAAGGGGAACGCCCAGCTCTTCTTCCAGCTGTTGGATGTGTACGGTGACGGTGGATTGGGTATAGCCCAGGCCGTCCGCCGCCTTCTGGTAGCTGCCCTGGTCCACAACCGCCTGGAAGGTGCGGAGATTTTTCAGTTCCATGGTGGCTCCTCCAAATCATTGATAATATCAATATAATACTTTAAAAACATTTGCTTTTCAAATAGATTTTTTTCTGGTAGGATAGGGCCACCAACAGAAAGGACGGTGGCTGACGTGCCAGTCTCAATGATACCCAGCTTTTTGATTTACTGCTTTGTGGGGGGCATTACCCCCGGCCCCGCCAACCTCTGTTCGCTGAGCGCCGCTCTGCGGTATGGGCGGGGTCCCGCCCTGAGACAGTGGCGGGGGCTGTTCTGCGGCTTCTTTCTGGACGCCATGGGGGCGGTGGCCCTCACCTGGCTGCTGGGGGCGGCGCTGAATGAGTATGTGGGGATGCTCGCCTGGGTGGGGGCGGCTTATCTGCTGTGGATGGCCTGGCATATGGCGCGCTCCAGGGGAACCGACCCGGACCACGACCCGGCGGCCCCCTCCTTCCGCGCGGGGCTGCTGGTCAACCTGACCAACGTGAAAGTGATTATCTTCTGCGTCACCGCTCTGGCCGGCTATGTGCTGCCCTACAACCCCTCCCTGTGGGCGCTGCTTCCAGTGGGAATTTTTCTGCCCTTCACCGGGCCGGCATGCAACCTGGTGTGGCTGTTTGCCGGAGCGTCCCTGCAAACGCTGTTCGCCAGCCACCGGCGGGCGGTGGACCTTGTAATGGCCCTCTCTCTGGCCCTGTGTGCGGTCAGCCTGGTGTGGCCCCATTAAACGAAGATTGAGGTGTAATCTATGACGACACAGGAGCTGCTGCGAAAAGCCAAGGCCGCCAAATGGGATATCGCCGCGGCGGACACGGAGACGAAAAACCGGGCCCTGCTGGCTATGGCCAAGGCCTTAGAGGAGCACAGCGGCGACATTCTGGCCGCCAACAGCCTGGACCTGGAGGCGGCCCGGGGGACCATCTCCGAGGTCATGCTGGACCGGCTGGCCCTCAGCCCCGACCGGATCTCCGGCATGGCCGCCGGACTGAGGGAGGTGGCTGAGCTGCCCGACCCGGTGGGGGCTGTCCTCAGCCGGGTGGAGCGGCCCAACGGGCTGGTGATTGAAAAGACCGCCGTCCCTATGGGGGTCATCGCCATTATCTACGAGTCCCGGCCCAACGTCACCAGCGACGCCGCCGCCCTGGCCCTGAAGGCGGGGTCGGCCTGTGTCCTGCGTGGGGGCAAGGAGGCCCACCGGTCTGCCGCCGCCATCACCGCCGCCCTCAAGGAGGGGCTGGCCGCTGCCGGACTGTCTCCCGACGCGCTCCAGCTGGTGGAGGACACCTCCCGGGATTCCGCCAACGAGCTGATGGCCGCCCGGGGACTGGTGGACCTGCTCATCCCCCGGGGGGGCGCAGGGCTCATCCGGGCCTGTGTGGACAACGCCGCCGTCCCTGTGCTGGAGACGGGCACCGGGATCTGCCACATCTATGTGGACGCCTACGCCGACCTGGATATGGCCCTGGAGATCATGGAAAACGCCAAGTGCTCCCGGCCCAGCGTGTGCAACGCCGCCGAGGTGTGCCTGGTGAACCGGACGGTGGCGGAGGAGTTCCTGCCCGCCCTCCGGGAGCGGCTGACGGACCGGCGGGCCGCCCAGGGCCTGCCGCCGGTGGAGCTCCGGCTGGACCCCAGGGCCGCGGAGATCATCGGCGGCACCCCCGCCGGGCCCGCCGACTTCGACACCGAGTTTCTGGACTACATCCTGGCCGTCAAGGTGGTAGACAGCCTGGAGGAGGCCATGGCCCACATCGGGGCCCACTCCACCGGCCACTCCGAGGCCATCGTCACCGCCAGCGAGGGGGCCGCCCGCCAGTTTTTGGGCCGGGTGGACAGCGCCGCCGTCTACTGGAACGCCTCCACCCGCTTTACCGACGGAGGGGAGTTCGGCCTGGGCTGCGAGATGGGAATTTCTACCCAAAAGCTGCACGCGAGGGGACCTTTGGGCCTGGGAGAGCTGTGCTCCTTCAAATTTGTGATAAAAGGCCAGGGACAGACCAGGTAAAATTGTAAAAATTTCTCAGATGACATTTTGAGAAAGATAGTGTATGATGTGGACATAGAAATGACGCGGGGGAGACCCTGTGATTATAAGGAAAGGACTGATTCCAATGAGCTGTTTGAGCCGAAAGCTGCGGGAACGGGAATTTATTGATCTGACAAGAGAGCTGCTGGATTCCGACCAGGTGCGGATGATGGGCCGGTGGAAGCACCACGGCCCGGTGACCACCCTGGATCACTCCCTGTTCGTGGCCTTCAGTACTTACCGGGTGGCCCGGCTGCTTCATCTGGACGTGCGGTCCGCCGTCCGGGGGGCTCTGCTCCACGACCTGTATCTGTACGATTCCCACGACAAGTCCGCCCACCCCGGCAGCCAGTGCTTCGACCACCCCCGGTTCGCCGCCCGGAACGCCGCCGCCCTCACCCCCCTCACCCCAAAGGAGCGGAATATCATCCTCTCCCACATGTGGCCCCTGGGGGGCGCTCTGCCCCGTTCTCTGGAGGCCTGGATGGTGGATCTGGTGGATACCATCTGCGCCGGACTGGAGATGTCCCGCGTCTGCCACCCCTCCCGCCTGCGGGAGCGTCTTGGCGTGCGCCCACTGATGCCCGCCCTATGACCAGGAATACAAAACCGCCCGTCCCGGAACAGGATGGGCGGTTTTTGTCGAATTTATTGAATTTTTTTCGAAAAAATTGTGTTTTTTGCACCGAAGAAAATTATTTCCGAATAGTGGAAATACGATTCGATCTGTGCTATAATAGCCTGGAATAAATCTTGTTCTTGATGGAGGAACGAAATGAACGATCAATCCGCCGCGCTTCAGGCCAAGCGGGAAGAGCTGCTTCGGGCCGGCGTACAAATGATGGATCCCGCCGCTGTCTATGTGGAGGAGGGGGTCATGGTAGGAGCGGGCACTCTGCTCCTACCCGGCACTATCCTGCGGGGAAAGACGGTGGTCGGCGAAAACTGCCAGATCGGCCCCCAGGTGATGCTCACCGACTGCACGGTGGAGGAGGGCTGCGCCATCAACGCCTCCCAGTGTGAGGAGAGCGTCATCCGGAAAAACTGCCAGATTGGCCCCTATACCCACATCCGGCCCCACTGCGTGGTGGGGGAGGGCTCTAAGATTGGGGCCTTTGTCCAGCTGAAAAACTGCAATCTGGGCAGGGGGACCAAGATGGCCCACCTGACCTATGTGGGGGACAGCGATGTGGGCGAGGACTGCAACTTCGGCTGCGGCACCGTCACCTGCAACTACGACGGCTTCCAGAAGCACCGCACCACCATCGGAAGTCATGTGTTTGTGGGCTGCAACACCAACTTTGTCCCCCCGGTCGCGGTGGGGGACGGGGCCTTTATCGCCGCGGGTACCACGGTAACGGAGGATATCCCGGAGGACGCCATGGCCATTGGCCGGACCCGGCAGGAGGTCAAGCCGGACTGGGCGGCGGAAAACCGGAAGAAAAAGGGGAAGCTGTGAGGACTTGCCTCACAGAATAATAAAACAGGTATTACAAGAGAGAGCCGGCCGGAGCGCCGGATAAAAAATGGGAGGATGTAAACAAATGATCGCACACGGCAAGGATATCAAAGTCATCACGGGCAATTCCAACCCCGCGCTGGCCAGGGACATCTGCAAGGAGCTGGGGATTCCGCTGGGCAACTCGGAGGTAGGCTCGTTCTCTGACGGGGAGAATTTCGCCTCCATCTATGAGACGGTCCGGGGCTCGGACGTGTTTGTGGTCCAGTCCACCTGCTCCTTTGAGAAGGACGGCAAGCCGGGTACGGTGAATGACGCGCTGATGGAGCTGCTGATTATCATCGACGCCCTGAAGCGGGCCTCCGCCGGACGGATCACCGCCGTGATTCCCTACTTCGGCTACGCCCGGCAGGACCGCAAAACCAAGCCCCGTGATCCCATCTCCGCCAAGCTGGTGGCCAATCTGATCACCACCGCCGGCGCCGACCGGGTGCTGACCATGGACCTCCACGCCAACCAGATCCAGGGCTTTTTCGACATCCCGGTGGACAATATGCTGGGCGCCCCTATTTTTGTGGATTATTTCAACCGAAAGTTTAAAAATGACCGGGACAACACCATGGTGGTCTCCCCCGATGTGGGCTCGGTGGCCCGGGCCCGGACCTTTGCCCAGAAGCTGAACATGCCCCTGGCCATTGTGGACAAGCGGCGGCAGAAGGCCAACTCCTCCGAGGTGATGAATATCATCGGCGACGTGAAGGACAAGCGGGTCATCCTCCTGGACGACATGGTGGACACCGGCGGCTCCCTGTGCCACGCCGCCAAGGCCCTGGTGGAGATTGGCGGCGCTCAGTCCGTTACCGCCTGCGCCTCCCACGGCGTGCTGTCCGGACCCGCCATTCAGCGCGTTCAGGACAGCGCTCTGGACGAGGTTGTGTTCCTGAACACCATCCCCGCCCGCCCCAATGTCCACTGTGACAAGCTCCGCTATATCTCCGTGGCCCATCTCTTCGCCGAGGCGATCAGCCACATCTACATGGAGACCTCTGTATCTCCGCTATTCCTGTGATCCGATTCCGGGGCGGGCAGTTGCCCGCCCTGTTTCTGTGGAGGGAACGATATGTTTTTGAAACGCGATACCAGCGGCGTAAGCTGGCTGCTGGTCTGCCTGGGCAACCCGGGGGACAAATACGAGAACACCCGGCACAACGTGGGCTTTATGGTGGCCGACGAGGTGGCGGAGCGGCGGAATAAGCCCATCCAGCGGCTGAGATTCAAGGCGCTGACCAATATCCTGACCATCGACCGGGAGAAGGTGCTGGTGATGAAGCCGATCACCTATATGAACCTGTCCGGGGAGGCGGTGCGCCCGGCGGCGGATTTTTATAAAATCCCCCCCGACCATGTGTTGGTGGTGTCTGACGACACAGCCCTGGCGGTGGGGCGGCTGCGCGTCCGGGCAAAAGGCTCCGCCGGGGGGCACAACGGGCTGAAAAGTATCATCCAGCACCTGGGCACCGACCAGTTTCCCCGCCTGCGGGTGGGCGTGGGGGAGAAGCCCCACCCCGACTATGATCTGGCCGACTGGGTGCTGGGCAAGTTTGTGGGCGAGGACAAAAAAGCCATCGACGCCGCCGTCAAACGGGCCGCCGACGCCATTGAGTGCGTCCTGGCCGAGGGGATCGACCGGGGGATGGGAAAGTTTAACGGATCGTGAGGGACTGGGCTCCGCTTAATATTTTTAACTGTTCCGCGAACGGCCTTGCCTTTCCCCGGCGGAAGGTATAGAATCAGGGTACAGTCCAAACTTTGTTTGGAACAAATCAATAAGGAGTGTTGGTTATGAAAAAGCCAAGCCGTCTGGCCGCTGGCCTGGTGTGCGCCCTTATGGCCGCCGCGCTGATCCTGCCCGCGTCCGCTCACGGCTGTCACGGAGGCTGGAGGTACTACAGCCGCCCCGCGCAAACCACTGTCACCGTCTGCGCCTATGAGGACTGCGAGCTGGCCGGCCGCCATGTCCACGATGGCGTGACTTATTGCGGCTACGCTCACGGAACAGGTGTCTGCGACGGAGCGTGCCGGGCTTTGTGTACGGCGGAGGGCTGCGAGCTGGCCGGTCGCCACACCCACGACGGCGTAACCTACTGCGGATCCCATCATGAGGCGGGTTATTGTGACGGCACCTGCGTGTCCAGTGTCTCCTATGGTCATGGCCACTGCCACGGCAGAGGCTGCTGACAAACGCTTACGCGATTCCAGCGGCGGGGAAAGCCCCGCCGCTACTTTTGTTCCACATGCTCCCGCAGAACCAGCCGGACATAGCTGGGAACCGACCGGCAGTCCTCCTCCGCCAGCCGCTTCAGCGTGTTGTAAAGCTCCTGCGTCATTCCCACTGTTACCTTTTTTTCGATCTTTTTCATCATATCACCTCTATGCATCATTATACACTATATGACATAAAATGCAACCCCTTGTATTTTAATTCGTTCAACGATACACTATATGACATACAAGCGTGCAAGGTGGTGCAAAAAATGCCGGAAGCCATATTGGTGAATCGGACAAGGTTTACATCCTCGTTGAAAAACGAGCTGGCGAAGGAACTTGATTTGCTGGCTCAGAGGACCAGGATACCAAAATCCAGATTGCTGGATGAGGCGGTCGAGGATTTACTGAAAAAACATGAAAGACGGATGACTGAATAAGCCATCCGCTTCCGCGGACAGACCAAACAGGGACACCCCGTTGGGGTGTCCCTGTTTGGTGATCTGGAAGGATGGATGAAAAAGGAATGATGAGATCAAAGATTGAAAATTCACCGTGTCTCCGACAAGAGCGGCAGCCGGTTCCTCGTTAAATTTTTAACCTTTGCTCTGTCAAAGACTTTACCACTCCTCGCCCGGAAATGCCATCCCCAAATCCATTATGCTTCTCATTAGTATTTTGTTATCCTTTCGAGCGTCTCCCAATCAGTTGCAATCTCTTTGGAAACGTTGTATGATGATAGGGCTATTTACAGTGAGAGGAGCCTGGCCTTGGACGAATTACAGCAGCTTCCCATCCCCCTGCTGATGTGGTACCGGGAAAACGCCCGCGGGCTGCCCTGGCGCGGCGATCCCAGTCCCTATCATATCTGGGTGTCTGAAATCATGCTCCAGCAGACCCGTGTGGCGGCGGTGCTGGAGTACTACCGCCGGTTTCTGGAGGCCGCCCCCACGGTGGCCGATCTCGCCGCCCTGCCCCCCGACGTCCTGATGAAGCTGTGGCAGGGCCTGGGCTACTACAGCCGGGCCAGAAACCTGCGAAAAGCGGCAATTCAGATCATGGAGCGTCACGGTGGAATATTCCCAAATACTTATGAAGATATCCGGGCTCTGGCCGGGGTGGGGGATTATACCGCCGGGGCGGTCGCCTCCATCGCCTTTTGCCTGCCCGTCCCGGCGGTGGACGGCAATGTCCTCCGGGTCACCGCCCGAATCACCGGGGACAGCGGGGATATCTCCACCCCCGCCATGAAAAAGAGGGTGACCCAGGCCCTGGCGGAGGTGATCCCCCTGGACGCGCCGGGGGACTTCAATCAAGCGCTGATGGAGCTGGGGGCCACCGTCTGCCTTCCCAACGGCGCTCCCCTGTGCGAAACGTGTCCGGCGGCGGCCTTCTGTCGGGCTTTTCAGGAGGGCCGGACGGGGGAGCTGCCCGTCAAAGCGGCAAAGAAGGCCCGCCGGGTGGAGGCGAGAACCGTTTACCTGCTCTTTTATCAAAACGCCGTGGCCCTGCGCCGCCGCCCGGACCGGGGCCTGCTGGCCGGACTTTGGGAGTATCCCAACGAGCTGGCCAGCGAAAGCGGCGGGCTCCGGCAGTGGGGGCTGTCCGCCCCCGTCCTGGAGCGGGCGGGGACCGGAATCCACATATTCAGCCATGTGGAGTGGCGCATGACCGCCCTGACCGGAGAGCTGGCCGGCCCGGAGCTCCCGGAGGGCTGGGTGTGGGCGGACCGGAACGCCCTGCGGGATGTCTACGCCGTTCCCAACGCCTTTCAGAGCTTCGCCCAACAGGTGGCTGGCCGCCTGGGGAGGTTTGTATGAGATGCGCCCTCTGCCCCCGAAACTGCGGAGCCCTGCGGACTGAAACAGAGGGACAGGGCTGGTGCCGCGTGCCCTCCGTTCCCATTCTGGCCCGGGCGGCGCTCCACCACTGGGAGGAACCCCCGATTTCCGGTACCCGCGGCTCCGGAACCATCTTTTTTTCCGGCTGTCCCCTGGACTGTGTGTTCTGCCAGAACGAAAAAATCAGCCGTCAGGATTTTGGCCGCGCCGTCACTCTGGACCGGCTGCGGGAAATCTGCGGAGAGCTGATCGCTCAAGGAGCCCACAACCTGAACTTCGTCAGCCCCACCCACTACGCCCACGTGCTCGCCGCCCTGCTGGAGGGCTGGCGCCCTCCTGTCCCTGTTGTATTCAACACGGGTGGATATGACAAAACGGATACCCTGCGGGCGCTGGAGGGAAAAGTTGATGTCTATCTTCCCGACCTGAAGTATCTGGACGGAGAGACCGCCCGGCGGTACTCCGCCGCCTCCGATTACCCGGAAACCGCCCAGGCGGCGATCCGGGAGATGGTCCGCCAGACCGGTCCCTGCCGGTTTGATCATAACGGACTGTTATTAAGTGGTACAATCATACGCCACCTTATCATCCCCGGTCAGGTTACCCAGGCCAAGGCGGTGATGGACTGGGTGGCGGGTGAGTTCCCGCCGGGGACGGTGCTTTTCTCCCTCATGAGCCAGTACACCCCCTGGGGGGACCTGTCCGCCTGCCCGGAGCTTAACCGCCGCCTGCGCTCCAGCGAAATACACACCGCCCAAACCTATATGGTCAATCTGGGCCTGAACGGCTTCACCCAGGAGCGGACCTCCGCCAGGGAGGAGTACACGCCGCCCTTTGATTTGACGGGGGTGTAGCCATAAACGATTTTTGGGTCAGTCCCTGGCTCCATTGCCCGCCAGAGGAAACATTCGTCAATGACTGTCGGATCATTCTTAAAAAACTGTGCTTTGGCCCTGTGGAGGCACACAGCTGGTTCGCCACAGAAGACGGGGGAGCGCTTTCTGGAGCCGGTCAGCCGGGACGCGCCGCGTCGGCTTTTGGACAATGAGATTGCCCTGTGCCAGCAGCTTCACCAGGAGCATTTGATTCCCCTGTTCCAGCGGGAGCTGGACCGCTGAAAGGAAAAGGAGCCTGACGCAACCGCGTCAGGCTCTCATTTATGGTAAGACGACCCCTCGTTGATTTTGAACGCCCGATAAATCTGTTCCAGCAGCATGACCCGGGCCAGGTGGTGGGGGAAGGTCATGGGGGACATGGAGAGCTGTATATGAGCCTCCGCCTTGACGGAGGGATGGAGGCCGTAGCTGCCGCCGATGAGAAAGACCAGGTGCTTGTCCTGACTCCCCTGGGATGGGATCATGTGGGCCATCTCCTCGCTGGAGCGCATCCGGCCCTCGACGCACAGGGCCACTACCCGGGAGCTGGGGGGAATTTTGATCCGGATAGCGTCCCCCTCCTTGTCCAGGGCGTTGGCGATCTCCCCCAAGGTGGGGGACTTGGACAGCTTGACCTCCGGAATCTCCACCACCGTCAGCTTGCAGTAGGAAGAAAGCCGCTTGACATATTCGGCACAGGCGTCCTTATAAAATTTTTCTTTCAGCTTGCCCACGCAGATGAGGTAAACGCTCAGCATGCCGCCGCCTCCTTTCCCAGGGAGACGGTAGGACCTAGGGTATTCGCGGGGGCTACGGTCAGGGAGATGTCCCGCTCCGGGTCGCAGTCCATGGCCAGCAGGCGGTGGGCCGCTGTCTCATAGGCCCGGACAGGGGTATTGTTCGTCTGGGACAGGTGGGCCAGCACCACGGTTTTTGTCCCGTGCTCCACCGCGAAGGCGGCCAGCTCCGCCCCCGCCTCGTTAGACAGGTGGCCGTACTCCCCCAAAACGCGCCGCTTTAAGTAGTAGGGATAGGGGCCGGAACGGACCCAGTCCTCGTCGTGATTGGCCTCGCACACCAGCAGGTCACAGCCCTCCACCGCCCGGCGCACCTCATCGGTGACATGGCCCAGGTCGGTACACAGGACCATCCGGCTTCCCTCCCCGGCGACAGACCAGCCCACGCTGTCCGCCGCGTCGTGAGGGGTGGGGAAGGACTCCACCCACAGCGACCCGATCCGTACCCCGGCCCCCGCCTCCTGGGGCTGAAACAGGCCCTTTACCTGGTCGCACCGGTTTTTTCGGTACCACTCCCAGCAGGTGGCGCGGGTGGCGTAAATGGGGGCGCCCGCTTTTTTGGTCAGCACCCGCAAACCGGACACATGGTCGCTATGCTCATGGGTAAGCAGAATGGCGGACAGCTGCCAGGGCTTGACCCCCAGCTCCGCGAGCCCGGCGGTGATCCGTTTGGCGGAGATGCCCGCGTCCAGCAGGATGTGGGTATCTCCACAGGACACCAGAGCGGCGTTGCCCAAAGAGCCGCTGGCAAAGGTGGTGAATGTAAACAAATGGTTCTCTCCCTCAAAAAACGGGCGGCCTTTGGCCGCCCGTCCGCGTCTTTTCAGCCTACCTGGGCTGTATTTTCCTCGTCCGGCGTACTGACAATCTGGACATCCGCGCCCACGGAGGCCAACTTCTCAATGATCGTCTCATAGCCCCGCTCAATGTGGTGAACGCCATCGATCTCGGTGACGCCCTGAGCGGCCAAACCGGCGATGACCATGGCGGCCCCGGCCCGCAGGTCGCAGGCGTGAACGGGAGCTCCAGTGAGATGGTCCACCCCTTCGATAACGGCCACCTTGCCGTCCACCTGAATCTGGGCCCCCATGCGGCGGAATTCGTCCACATAGCGGTAGCGGTTGTCCCACACCCCCTCGGTGAGGACGCTGGTGCCCTGAGCGACGCACAGAACGGCGGCAATCTGGGGCTGCATGTCGGTAGGGAAGCCGGGATAGGGCATGGTCTTTACATTCACCCGGCCCAGCGGGCCCTCCCGCCGGAGCCGGATGGCGTCATCCAGCTCCTCCACGTCAACCCCCATCTCCACCAGCTTGGCGGTGATGCAGTCCATGTGTTTGGGGATCACATTTTCAATGGTCAGATCCCCGCCGGCGGCGGCCAGGGCGGCCATATAGGTTCCGGCCTCGATCTGGTCGGGAATGATGGAGTAGGACCCGCCCCGCAGGCGGCTCACTCCCCGGATTTTGATTACATCGGTGCCCGCGCCCCGGATATCGGCCCCCATGGAGTTGAGGAAGTTGGCCAGGTCCACAATATGGGGCTCCTTGGCGGCGTTCTCAATGATGGTCATGCCCTCGGCCAGGGTGGCGGCCAGCATGATATTCATGGTGGCCCCGACGGATACGATATCCAGATACACCTGCCCTCCGGACAGCCGGGCTCCGCTGGGCACCCGGGCGTAAATCAGGCCGTTGCGCACATCCACCTCGGCCCCCATGGCCACAAAGCCCTTGATGTGCTGGTCCACCGGACGGCCGCCCAGGTCGCAGCCGCCAGGCAGGGGCACCTCCGCCCAACTGAACCGGCTGAGCAGCGCGCCCACCAGATAATAGCTGGCGCGGATTTTCCGGGCCAGCTCATAGGGAACCTGGCGGTTGCGGATATGAGAACAGTCAACCTCGATAGTGGTTCGGTTGACAATGCGCACATTAGCGCCCAATTCCCGCAGAATCTGGAGAATCAAGGTCACGTCGCTGATCTGAGGGACATTTTCGATGCGGCAGACGCCGTCTACCAGCAGGGCGGCGGGGATGATAGCCACAGCGGCGTTTTTGGCGCCGCTGATGTGGATCGTTCCGTGGAGGGGATTCCCGCCGTGAATCAGATACTTTGTCAAAAGCCTGCACCTTCTTTTCCAAGTCTGGAATCTATAGATGATACGGCGCGTACGCCATATGTAAAATCAAAGTCACCGCCGTCCGCCCGGGCGCAAGGGCCGCGTATATGGCAGAGCGTAACAAACCGAGTACATTATAGCACTATTATGTCCCGGTTGCAACAAAAATTGCGGACCTGTGAACAAATTGTAAAAAAAGACGGACAGCGAGGGGAAAAAACTCCCAGCCCTGTCCGAAACTCAGAAAATTTTTGTAAAAAAATGACATTCATTCCGTCCGCCGGCCCCCAAACTGCTCCCGCACCCGGGGCAGCAGCTCGGAAAGCCGGGAGCGCTCCTGCCGCTCCAGCAGATCGCCGATGAGCTGGTTGGACACCAGAAAGCCTCTGGGGGTAAAGCGCCACCGACCGTCGGCCTGTTCCGCCCAGCCCCGGGCCTGAAAGCGCTCCAGACGCTCCTGGATGGGGGAAAAGTCCATAAAATACCGCCCCCGATACTCCCACTCCTCAATGCCCTGGGTGGTGCGCAGGCGGAGCATCAGATATTCGCCGCTCCGCTCCTCCTGGGGAATCAGCTCCTCGCTGTCCAGAAGCCTGCCCCCCTCCAGAACACCCCTGGCGTAGCCCTCCAGGTCCCGAATCCAGGCGTAGCGGCGGCCGCCGAAGTCGGAGTGAGCCCCCGGCCCGAAGCCGATGTAGGGCTCCATGCGCCAATAGCGCAGGTTGTGCCGGGACGCAAAGCCGGGTTTGGCGAAGTTGGAGATCTCATACTGCTCATACCCCGCCTGAGCCAGCCGGTCCACCGTCCACAGGTACATGTCCGCCTGGGTGTCGTCATCGGGCAGGACCTCTCCGGCGGCCGCCCGGGCGGCGAGAGGGGTGCCCTCCTCCACCTTCAGGCCGTAACAGGACAGGTGCTCCGGGGCCAGGGACAGGGCGTGCTCCACCGTTGTCCGCCAGCTGGCCATGGTCTGGCCGGGCAGGCCGTAGATCAGGTCCAGCGACAGGTTGCTCAGCTTCGCCCTCCGGGCCGCGGCAACCGCCTCGTCGCCCTGTTCCACGGTGTGGGGCCGGTGAACCGCCTCCAGCTCCGCGGAACAGGCGGACTGAAGCCCCAGGGACACCCGGTTGAATCCCGCCCGGCGCAGAGCGCGGAGGGTCTTAAAATCGGCGCTGTCCGGGTTGGCCTCGAAGGTGATCTCGGCGTTTCTGTCCACATGATAGTGCTTTTTCACCGCGCTCAGCAGCTCCTTCAGCCGTCTGGCCCCGTAAAAGCTGGGGGTGCCGCCGCCAAAGTAGACGGTATCCACCACACAGCCCCTGGCCGCGAAGGCGCTCTCCTTCAGGTGGGCCAGCAGCGCCCTTTGACAACGGTCCATACCGTCCTCCCGCCCCGCCAGGGAGTAGAAATCGCAGTAGTCACACTTGCCGCGGCAAAAGGGGATGTGGATATAAATGCCCAGCCTGTCCCCCGTCTGTCTCTCTCGCATTGCTCCCACTCCTTTTTCCACAGTATAACAAAAATACCACCGCCTGAACAGAAAAATTTTTTGACAGGATTCGACCACCGCCGGCCGGAACAGGGTACACTCTCCCCTTATTTCCAATAAATGTATGTAAACGTCCCACTTTGGGGCGTTTTTCTTGTGTATATGGAATCTGTTTTATAAAGGAGGAATTTTTATGGCGAGCAACTACACGGGAAACTATAAGCTGTGTCAGTGGGAGGATACGGATCAGGTGAAGCGCACTGAGTTCAACGAGGACAACGCGAAGATTGACGCGGCGCTGGGCTCGCTGGCGTCGGCGGTGAGCGGTAAGGCGTCCAGCTCGGCGGTGAGCTCACTGCAAAGTTCGCTGAACAGTCTGAAAACCACGGTCAGCCAGCAGACGGCGGCGCTGTCCGGGAAGGGCGACTGCCAGAGTTACGTCACCACCTACACGGGCACCGGGTTGAAGGGGGAGATTAATAAAAACTCCCTGTCCTTCCCGAAAAAGCCCATTATGGTGTTCATCGTCGGGCCGGATGGGGAGCATATCATCCTCATCCAGGGACAGGGCATCCACTACTCCCAGCGGCTGGGGTCGAGCGGCGGCGCGATGTTCCTCACGTGGTCGGGAAACGGCCTGCAGTGGTACGCCCAGTCCTCTGTGCAGGCGCAGCTCAATGAGGACGGTAAAACCTACCGCGTCCTCGCCCTGCTTCAGGCCGGCTGACAAAAGGGCCCCGGGCCCTTGCGGGCCCGGGGTTGGGTTCTTTAACCTGGGTTTCCCAATTTTACCGCATTAAGTAGTGGACTTGGGAACTGTAAGGGTGATATCCTCCAGGCTTAACTCATAAGTCCCGAAATCGAGGACGAGTTTACCGAGAGTAAGATCGTCTCCACCAGCCGCAGGCCGGTCAACAGCTGTGTCAGAGATCCAAGTGATGATGATGTCCTTATTCTTCGCGACAGTTACAGTCACCTTCACGGAAGAACTCTTCAGCACATCCTCATCGTCAGAGACAAACTTGCCGGTGACGCCGGTGATAACCTGGCCAAGTGTGACGTACTTGCTGGCGGTCCCGGCATTGATGGTGATCGTGTTCTTGGCATCCTTCACAAGAGCTCCCGTGAGTTTGCCATAGTTTGTTGCGTCAGCCGTGGTAACAGTAATCAGAGCGGCGTAGTCGTCCGCACCGATGTTACCGGCAACAGGCACTTCCCAAACGGCCTTGGTAGTCCCATCCTCACCCTTCAGAACCTGGTAGTAATTACCGGGCATTGCGGTGCTGTTGGCCTTGGCCAGGATGGTATTCGCGTCCTTGCCCTCAATGTAGACCTTTTCGGTGGTCCCCACGGGATAGTAGGCGGGAGCGGCCAGAGCGGTCAGGTTGCCATCCTCATCCATGGTATAGGCCTTCCACAGGGTGGCGGTTCCCTCTTTGGCAACCGAGTAGCCGCGCTTGAGTTGCAGAGCACCGTTCTCAACAGGAACCTTGAGGCTGCCCAGACTGCTAGCAGCAACAGTCGCGACTCCGTCCACATCCACGGCGGCGGGGGCGATATTCTTCCACTCCCCATCGTCGGTGTCCTTGTAGATCAGGGAGTAGCCCTTCATGTTGGGGATGACCAGAGTGTCGTCGCTCGGATCGCCAGCAACGCCAGTGTCCTTCCGCTCAACCTTTACACCATCCACCATCACGTCGGCGGTGGGGGCGGTCAGAGCAACACCGAAGGTAAGGGTTGCGGCGTTGGTCGTACTGGGCACAGTGTAGGTCATTTTGTCTCCGCTGATGGAGCCGTCAGCGCCCACAGCGAAGGTGAGTTTGGTTTTTCCATCAACGGTCAGGGTCACGCTCTTGCCGGCGTGCGCATACTTCCCGTTAACAGGGGTGGTGAGCTCGGAGCCAGCGGAGAAGTAGATGATGGTCCCGGCCTGGACATAGTACGCAGGAGTCAGGCCAACCTTGACGCCGGTCGCGGGATCGATTACAGTAGCAACCAGGAGATCCCGGGGCGTACCCTCTCCGTCCTGGATGACACCGCCTGCCTTCAGGCCGGTGCTACTTGTCGCGGCACTCATCAGAACGACAGCGGCCTCATACTTAGTATCCACGTACTGAGAGAGCGTGCTATCGTTGGCATAATCAGGGTTAAGCGTGGCCTTAACAGAGGCGGTGCCAGGCTTCTTGGGGTCGGAAGAGGCCACCGCCACACCAGCGGAAGCGGCTTCAAACTTAGTAGCTTCGGGTAGCAGAGCGCGCACACCAGCCAGAACGTTGGTGACACTCTTACCGCTAGTCATATCGGAAGCTTGTACAAGAGTTTCGCCGCCGGGATAGGTGACCTTCCAAACCTGAGTGGGGACATTCTTGTCAGCACCACCCAGGGGGGCAGGACTCGAGGCCGCATTCTTCAGGGACACCTTGATCGCGGTACCGGTAACCGTGGCGGTGCCAGCGGTAAAGTCAATACCGTCCTCGGTGAAGGTCCAGTCCTTGCCATTGGCCTTAGCGGCGGCGGTCAGGGCAGCAACGACCTCAGCCTTGGTCAAGCCGTCCACAGCCACGCCCTTGGTGGGCACGTACTCGGAAATCTTGGCAACGTAGGGAGCAGCCTCGTTGAGCTCAACCTTGATGTTGCTGTCAGCGGGAGTGGGCACGTCGCCCCAGTTATCCTCGATCTCCTTGTCGGTGGCGGTCTCAAAATCCATCTCGGCCTCTTTGTTGGCCGCATCGGCGGCGTTCAGGATGTCAGCGGCCTCAGCCACGCTCTTGGCGGAGGGGAAGTAAATGGTCCGCATGCCGTCCGCGCCGGTTTCGACCTTCACGATGTACTCGTGAGCCTTACCGTCAACATCGGTAATGATCATCTTCTGGTACTCGACCGCGGCCCGGATGGCCCGGGCGAACCGGGCCATGCTGGGAGTGGCGACAGGGGTGTCGGAATTGGTGTCCTCAACCTCGGTCAAGCTGTTGTTTTCACCGGGGGCCCACTTGGTCCGGTTGATGACTACGCTGAGGTCCTCAGCGGCGGTCACGTCGAAGGTGTCGCCCTTCTCAACCACAGTGCGCGCGCCGTCCACGTAAACAACGATCTTCTTCAGCGCATTGATGGTGAAGGTCTTGCCGATGGCAATCTCGTTGTTGGCGTCCAGCCCGGTCATGGAGTAGTGATTCTCCGCCAGAGCGGTGCCCTTGGGGCTCACAACAATGCTGCCCTCGGAGGCGGTCTTCTTGAAGGTCACGGTAACGGTGACATTCGCGGCGGGCATGGTGAACTTGTTGCCGGTGACGGTAACAGGAGCGCCGGCCTCGGTCTCCACGGTGATCTTGTCCACCACGTAACCAGTGTTGCCAGTCGCGGAGATGGTCACCTCAGTGCCCTTCTCCAGCTTGCCCTTGGGAGAGACGCTGACCTTGCCGTTGGCGGCGTCAGCCACGGTGACGGTGTAGGTGTCAGCAACGACGGGCTCCAGCACGTTGATGTACTGGTTCGTGTAGTCGTAGCCCTCGAAGGTGAAGTTCCAGCCGTCGCGGGTCTTGCTCACGTTGGAGCAGCCGGCGCGCTCCAGCCAGCGGGCGATCTGGGTGGTGGTGGGATTGGCGACCCACTCGCTGTCGGGAACCTTCAGGTCCCACTCCTGGTCGATCTTGTCCCAGGTCAGGTAGGACTTGGTGCCGCTGTTGTAATCCTTGTCGTTGGTGCGCAGCTCGGTGTCGCTGATGATCACGACCCACTGGGCAATGCCGTCCTTCAGCACGGCCACGATGCGGCCCTGGAACTGGATGCCCTCAGCGGCGGGGACGTTGCGGGTGTCGGCGTCAGCCAGGCGGCCGATGGCCTCGCTCACGCTGGAGCACTGGGTGGCGACTTCCTTGCCGTTCTCAATCTGAACCAGAACAGCCTTGGCGTCGCTGGCCAGGGCCAGGCCCACATCATACTTGTTGTTGCCGCCCTTCACGCGCTCGGTGTACAGGGTGCGGCCTACCAGCTCGATGGTGCCGTCCAGGCGGTGGTCGCTGTAGCCGTAGGCGTTGCCGGAGTGGCTGGTGCAGCCGGTGTGAACCTTCTCGCCGAAGGCGTCAACGGCGGCCACGTGGCCCACGTCATACACGTCCATCTTGTCGATCTTCTCCATGGTCTGGTTGCTGTCCATGACCTTGTCAGCCTTCACATCAACGATGTTGGTGACATAGTCGCCGTCATAGCGCAGCTCCTGGACGTGGAACTTCTTCAGGCCCAGAATGGTGCTGTTGTACTTGGACTTGGCGGTCAGGGTCTGCTTCTCGCCGTTCAGGACAGCGTCGAACTCCCAGTAGTAGGTAGCGTCGCCGCTGGCGCGGGCGGAGGAGGACTCATACTCGACGCGCTCGTTCTTGGCGTCGCCCAGAATGTAGGCGTAGTTCGCGGCGGTGCCCTGCGCGTCGCCCAGGACGATGGAAGCGATGATGTAGTAGCTGCTGTCATACACGGTGTAGACATAAGCCTCGGCCACCTGCTCCTTGTTGGAACGCTTCACTTCCAGCTTCACGTTCTGCGCACCGGTGTACACGCCGTTCACGTCAACGATGGCGTCCTTGTCGATGCCGCCGTTGCCGCTGTGGTCCACGCTGTCGGCTTCCACGGTGATGTAGATGGAGTCATCGTTGCCGTAGGCGCGGCCCAGGTTGGTGTAGGAGGGCGTGCCGGCTTTATCATCGCGGCTGTCGTCCACATACAGGTTGGCGCTGTTGAGAATCTTGGCGTTGTCAGAACCCAGCTCGGCGTCGGTGTAGTCGGTGTAGAACATCCGCTCGGCGGGCTTCAGGGTGTACACGCCGCTGTTGTTCACCGTGTAGGTGTACCAGCGGTTTTCGGCCAGCCAGCCGTTGCCGCTTCTGTTGTCGGTCCACTGCACGAAGTTGGCGTTGGTGTCCTCAATCTTCTCAATGTACTTGTTGGTGTCCTTCACGTTGACCTTGATGACGTCCATGGTGCCGTCCAGGAAGATGGCGGCGGCGTCAGCGGTCTTGACGGAGATGTTGCTGCCCACGCGGTCATAGCCGGTGATGAACACGTAGTTCTTGGTGCCCTCGGCCAGGTCCACGCCGATGGCGTTGCCGTAGCGGTCCAGGTACACGTTGTAGCTCATGTCGGTGAGCAGAGTCTCGTTGTAGTCGTACAGCACGTTGCCGCCGTCGTAGTAGGCCTTCTCGTTGGTCTTATAGACGGTGCCGTCAGCGGTAAAGTCGCCGGAGACCTTTGTGTCGCTCTTGGCCCACTTGGTGACAGCGGTCTCGGGGAGAATCTCCGCGTCGAAGATCTTCACCACGTCGAACCGAGCGTAGTCGTTGTACACGGAGGTGTTATCCTTGCCGGACATGTAGACCAGCTTGTACTCGTCCTTCTTCACGTTCTCAGCAGCGGCGACCTTGGCGCCGTCCACAATCTTGGTGCTGCTGGAAACCTTGGCGGCCTTGTCACGGTTGGTGAACACCTTCAGGGACAGGCTGTCGTTGGTGGAGTTGTAGTCGGAGTTGGCCTTGGCCAGCCAGGTGTTGATGGAGGTGATGGTGATCTCGTCGCGGGACAGGTCCACGAACACCTCGGTCAGCACGCCAGTGCCGGTGCCAGTCAGGTCGTTCTTGTTGGAACGGACCAGATCGCCCTTCTGGATGTCGCTGTCCACACCGTCAACATAGGTCAGCAGGTCGTTGTCGTTGATGGTGGTGTAGGTCAGCTCGTCGTACATCTGAGCGCCGGTGACACCGGTGAGGAACTCGGCCGTCTTCAGCTCGTAGTTGACATAGGTGCCGATTTCCTTGCCGTTGTACTGCCAGTTGATGGAGGGACGCTCAAACTCGTCGCGCTCGAACTTGCGGGTCAGCTTGCCGTCGTAGAGCTCCTCGCCCAGCTGGATGTAGTACTGGCCGCGGTTGAGGTTGTTGCCGCCAGACACGTCGCTGGTGCGGCTCTCAATGGCCTGATACTTGATCTCAGTGCTGGTGCGGGAGGTGTACTCGGGACGGTAGCCCACGGTCACGCCGTTGACCTCCATGCCGGGGGTGCCGGTGAAGGTGACCATCTCGGCGCACAGGGCGTTGAGGGCCATCTTGGCCACCTGGTTCCGGGTCATGGCGGCAGAGGCGCTGGAGCCAACACCCTTGAAGATCCCGATGTCGGTGCCCTGGCTGACGGTAGCCACCTCAAAGCCGGCGTTGTAGTCCTGGGCGTACTGGAAGTAACCCAGGGCGCGCATCATCATGCTGGCCGCCTGCACAGGGGTGATCCCGTCGTTGGGGCCGTAGATGGTGGCGCTGTAGCCGGAGGTGATGCCCTTGGCGTAGCACGCGCCCACATACCCCCGGGCCCAGGCGGGCACGTCGGTAAAGGGGCAGGTAGCCTCATAGTACTGGTAGTCCAGGTTCAGCAGCTTGGCCATAATGACCGCCATCTGAGCCCGGGTCACGAGATCGTCAGGGCCGAAGTCGCCATTGTCGTAACCGAGAATGACTTCCACAGCGTTGAGGACCTCGATGGCCTCGACGTTGTCCTCATCGTCAACGTCGGGGAAGCCCGCAGCGCCGGCTCCGACAACCATCATGCCAAGCAGCATGACAGAAGCCAGGGTCAGGCTGAGAGCCCGCTTCAGGTTTCTCATTCGGATATTCCTCCTTTAAAATTTTTCGGCCTGAGAGGGGCCGTTTTTGGCTGAAACCTGAACTCCGCTTCGATTTGGTAGACCTTGAGGATTTAACTTTTTCGAAACAGTTTTCTCCGTTTTAGCCAAATTTTTCGAGGTTTTTCAACTTTTCCACCCTGCCACGCCCGTGTCACTCCCCTTGCATCCCTCGCGGAACGCAGCCGGCGATCCACAGCCGGGGACAGGACAAAAGGTCTCTTAACCTCGTATCGCATTCTAGCAAACCTGAATTTCAAAGTCAACACCCTCTGGCCGAATGTAACAGAACAGTAATATTGCCGTAACAGTCCCGGCGTATATTACAGCGCCTTCCGGGGAATGGAAAAACCGCCGTTGACAAACAGCGGCCACGCGCCTTTTCCACATCCGCACCACCCCCCCATCGGTATTTGCCTGGGGTCCAATCGGTGGCCAACCGCCTTATGTAACAGCGCCCGACTCCTTATGGAGCCGGGATCATCGTCACAGCTTTCCGGCTGTGTCAATTTGTGTCGAAAAACCGCCGCTCCGCGGAGCGGCGGTTTCTTTTTTACTTCAGTTCTTCTTCTATATATAATTGTACCCGATTTTTTGGGGTTTGTCAACCGTCCATCCGGCGGGGCGGTTATTTTATGTCCGCGTGTCCACCCGGATCACCAGGGCGGTGCGGTCGTCGGTGGTCTCCATCAGGTTCTGGGTCACCAGGTCCCGGGCCAGGTCCTTGGGGCTCTCGCCGTCAAATTTGGCGAACTGTTCCCGCAGCCACCCGTCCTCCAGCCCGGAGCACACCCCATCGCTGATCATCAGCACGCAGTCCCCCGGCGCCAGCCGCAGGGAAAACTGGTCCAGCGCCGAGGCGTCCCCCTCCGCCAGTCCGGCGGGCAGGGACTTTCCGCTGAGCCGCTGCACGCTTCCGCTCTTTTTAATATAGGTAGGGGCCGCCCCCAGCTTGTACAGCTCTCCCTCCCCGGTGAACAGGTCCAGCTGAAACAGGTCCACCGTGGTAAAGCCGCCGGTCTCCTCCCCCCGGAGGGCCAGGGCGGAGGAGAGAGTGGTCAGCGCCCGGCGGGCGTCCACCCCGGCCTGGAGCAGCTGCTCCAGCAGACGGACCGCCAGGGTGCTCTCCCGGTTGGCCTCCGGCCCGCTGCCCATGCCGTCACATAATAAGAGATAAAGCTTGCCGTCGTGGCGCTTGAAGTAGGTGCCCGCGTCGCCGCTCACCGTCTCGCCGTTCTTTTTCCGGGCCGCCACCCCCGCCACCGCCATCAGCGGCTCCTGCTGAATCAGAGAGACGGCCCCCTCCTCCTCCAGCTCCACCCGGAGGGGTACGCCCAGCAGCCCCGACAGGTCCTTCAGCCGGCTGGGCCGGGTCAGGGCGGCGCACTGGGGACCCTCCGCCTCTACCCGGAGCAGCCCCCGGCCGTCCCGGTAGACCGAGGTACGTACATCCAGCTTCAATTCCGCCAGCCGGTTTCGCAGTCGGCGGTCACCCAGGTTGTCCGGGGTCAGCTCCCGGCTCAGCTCGGCGGCGGCCTCCCCCAGCAGATCGGACAGCTGGGCGTACTGCCGGCACACCGCCGCCCGGCTCTCCCGAATGCGGGCGTTGTACTGGCGGCGGTAAAACAGGGCGGTGAGCTCCTCGTTCACCGCCGACAAAAACTCGGGAAAGTGGATGCAGCGGTCGGTAAAATGCCGGGGGAAGTCCCGGGCCTCCGCCCGTCCCCGCTCCACCATGGCCGGAGTGGCGTCGTTCAAGGCGGTGAAGGTGGTGTTGTAATCCGTCTTCCAGCACCGGTCCCGCAGGGCGCAGGCCCGGCACTGCCGCCCCGCCGCCCGGTCAAAGACGGTGGCCACGTCGTTGTCGTTTTCCGGAACCCGAAAGGCCGAGCGCAGCGAGTCATACAGGGTGCGGAAGGCTTTGGCGGTCTGCTCCAGCTTCTGCCGGACCACCCGCTGGGCCCTCGGGTCGGCGGCGGCCTCCGGGGCTGACCATACCCCGAGCCAGTTCAGAATCTGTTCCGGGACCAGCAGCGCCAGAACGCAGGCCCCCACCGCCGCGACCCATAAAAGCGGCACGCCGAACACCTCCATGGGCGCGATGGCCGACAGGCAGACGCACAGCAGCGCCAGCGGTCCTACCCGCCTCGCGGCGGAGGAGGGCCTGTCCCCCCGGCGCCGGACCATGGGGGCCAGCGCCCCCCGGAACGCCCAGGCGGAGGCGACGGTGAGGGCGGTCTCCAGGACCAGCCAGAGGAAATCCCGCGGCTTCCAGGCGGCGCTGCCGTGGGTGATGATTCCGGTAAACGCGATCAGGAATCCCGCCACCCCGGGCATGGCCCAGGGCCGGCGCAGCGGCTTCCAGTCGTAGAACGCGAAATGAATGGCGAAAATCAGAATGGCGGAGGAGGCATACCGCAGCCCGCCGGCGAAATCCAGCGCCGTCAGCGAGCCGAAGCAGGCCCCCACCAGCGCCGCCCCGCCGTACAGCCCGGATCCCGCCGCCGCCACAAAGGCCGCGCCGAAGGGAGCGCGCTCCTCCAGCAGCACCGCCCCGGCCAGGATCGCCGCCAGCAGCAGATGGATTCCCGTTTCCGCCCCCATCACCAGCGCGGAGGCGGGAGCCTTTGTCCGCGCCTCCGGCGCAGGCTGCCGTTTTCGACTGGTCAGTTTGGTGTAAATGCTCTTGGCTGTCATGCCCGTCTCCTCCTGACTGTGGATGTGGGCTCCATTATATTCCAGTTTCTGGAAATTATGCGTCGAAAGCGGTCTGACCGCAAAATCCTTTTCCGCCTAAACTTTAGGCTTGTATTTTGTGGTAAAATCGAATACAATATAAAATGTATATATGCAAGTTCCCTATCCTCTTTGAAAGGAAGGTACGTTCCTATGAAACTGGAAACTGAGCTGGGCGAGATCCGCGTCAGCAGCGATGTCTTTACCACCGTCACCGGCAGCGCCGCCACCAACTGCTACGGCGTAAAGGGTATGGCGATCCGCTCCGCCACAGACGGGCTGGTCCACCTGCTGAAGCGGGAGTCCATGGCCAAGGGCGTGAAGGTGTACTACAACGCGGACAGCACCGTATCCATCGAGCTGCACATCATCGTGGAGAACGGGGTCAACCTGATGGCCGTGTGCCGGTCCATCATGAGCGAGGTGCGCTATGTGGTCAGCAGGACCACCGGCGTGGAGGTGGCCTCGGTGGATGTGTGCGTGGACTCCATGCGCTTCTGATTTCATTCGTAGAAAGGAATTTTGCCGACTATGGTACAAATTATCGACGCGGCGGTCTTTCAGCGGATGATGATTCACGCTCACGCCGCCATCAACGCCCAGAAGCAGGCCATCAACGACCTGAACGTGTTCCCCGTCCCCGACGGCGACACGGGCACCAACATGACCCTCACCATCGGAGCCGCGGCCACTGAAATGCGGAAGAAGCAGTATGACGCCGTGGGCCAGGCCGCCGGGGGCACCGCCTCCGCCCTGCTCCGGGGAGCCCGGGGCAACTCGGGGGTGATTCTGTCCCTGCTGTTCCGGGGCTTTGCCAAGGCCATCAAGGAGAAAGAGACCATGGATGGCCGGGACCTGGCCATCGCCCTGGACTTCGGCGTGGCCGCCGCCTACAAGGCGGTGATGAAGCCCGCCGAGGGCACCATCCTCACCGTCTCCCGTCTGGCCGCCGCCCGCGCCGCCGGTCACGCCCGGGAGGACGGCAGCTTTGAGGGGGTGCTGGAGGCCGCCATTCAGGAGGGCCAGGAGGCGCTGGCCCGCACCATCGACCAGAATCCGGTGCTGAAAAAGGCCGGCGTGGTGGACGCCGGCGGCAAAGGCTTCCTGGTCATTCTCCAGGGCATGCTGGACGAGGTCCGGGGCCTGCCTATGCCCGAGCTGGGCGAGGACGGGACCGCCCCCGCGGACAAGGCTGATTTCGAGGCCGTCAACGTGGATGACATCACCTTTGCCTTCGACACGGTATTCATTGTGCGCAAGGCCAAAGAGGACGTAGATCTGGAGCCCTTCCGGAAGTACCTCAACTCCATCGGCGACAGTCTGGTCATCGGTGAGGACGATACCGCGTTCAAGGTCCACGTTCACACCAACACCCCGGGCAGCGCCCTGAACGAGGCCCAGAAATACGGCACTCTGGAGCTGGCCAAAATCGAGAACATGCGCACCCAGGCGGAGGATCTGGCCGCCGGCAAGCACGTTCAGAGCACCGACGACCTGGATGCCGTCGAGGCCGAGCTGGAACACGGCGCTCCCGCCGCCCCGGCCCACGCCGACCCGGAGAAGAAGTTCGGCTATGTGGCGGTGTGCGCCGGAGCCGGACTGGAGGCCGTGTTCCGGGACCTGGGAGTGGACGGCCTGGTAGGAGGCGGACAGACCATGAACCCCTCCACCCAGGACATTTTAAAGGCCATTGACGCCACCCCGGCGGAAATTGTCTATGTCCTGCCCAACAACAAAAACATTATTATGGCCGCGGAGCAGACCATCCCTCTGTGTGAGGACAAAAAGGTGATTGTCCTGCCCACCAAGACGGTGCCCCAGGGCATTTCCGCCATGCTGTGCGCCGACCCCGACGCCGGGGAGGCGGACAACACCGCGGCTATGACCGAGGGCTTCGCCAACGTCCGCACCAGCGAGATTACCTACGCCGCCCGGGACTCCGACTTCGACGGCTTTGCTATCCATCAGGGGGACTATCTGGCGCTGGTGGAGCACCAGCTCTTCGGCACCGACCAGAATCTGAACGCTCTGCTGGACCACCTGGCCCGGTCCAACAACCACCAGGAAGCGGAATTCATCTCCATTTTTTACGGGGAGGATGTCACTGAGGAACAGGCCCAGGAGGCGGAAAAAATCTTCGCCGCCGCCTGTCCGAACGCGGAAATTACCCTCCTGGCCGGAGGACAACCGGTCTACTACTATATGATTTCCGCGGAATAACGAAAGGCGCGGATTCTTCTCTGGCATAATTCAGACGCCTGTCCCATAAACTGGTGAAAAAGGGGGCGGCGGAAGTGCGGGAAGAAGTCAGAAACGGGTTAAGCCTGGGCGGGCGGCGGGTGGTGAGCGCGGCGCTGATCCTGACGGTGGCGCTGTTCTTTCTCCCCGCTCTGATGGTCCGGGGGGAACCGGTCTATCAGCGGGAGGAGATGGCTGAGCTGCCTGGCGGAGAGAGCGCCCTGCCCATCGACCGGGCCCCCTCCGCCGCCCCTGCCGGGGAGAAGGACAGGGGCCGGACGGTGCGCCTTTTGACCAAAGAGGGCGAAGTGACAGAGCTGACCATGTCGGAGTATATCTGGGGGGTGGTAGCGGCGGAGATGCCTGCCTCCTTCGAGGAGGAAGCGCTGAAGGCCCAGGCCTGCGCCGCCCGGACCTACACTGTGATCCGGCAGAACAGCGCGGCCTCCAAGCACTCGGAGGCTGATATCTGCGGCGACAGCACCTGCTGCCAGGCCTATATCGAGCGCTCCGCCGCCGAGGCCCGGTGGGGCCTGAACGCTGGAGAGTACGGCGGAAAAATCGACCGGGCGGTGGCGGGCACCGACGGTCTGGGCGTCCTCTACGCCGGCCAGCCCATCCAGGCGCTGTTCTTCTCCTCCGCCGCCGGCAGGACGGTGGACGCGGCGGAGGTATGGGGCAACTCGGTGGCCTATCTGAAAAGTGTGGACAGCCCCGAGGGGGACGAGGTGCCCAACTACCACTCTCAGGTCACCCTGACCGGGGAGGAGGTCAAAACCCTCACCCTGGAGACCTACCCTGGAGCGGACCTGTCCGGCGACCCCTCCGCCTGGTTTGGGGAGGCCAGCCGCAACGAGGGGGGCGGGGTGGTCTCCATGCCGCTGGGAGGTATCACCCTCACTGGGGGCCAGCTGCGCGCCCTGTTCTCCCTGCGGTCGGCCTGCTTCACCGTCACCTGGGACGGGGAGCGGTTCACCTTTGATGTCACCGGCTACGGCCACGGGGTGGGCATGAGCCAGTACGGAGCCAACGCCATGGCAAAAGACGGCAGCTCTTTTGAGGATATCCTCACATGGTACTACACCGGCGCGGAGGTAGGCGCGCTCTGGTAAAGCGGGGGCTTATCCCCCGCTTTTTGCTGTTATGGAAAAATTTTTCAAAAATCCCTCCAATTCAAATGTGAATAAATCTTGACAGAAAAGCGGTTTGCCTTTACAATGCTAGGTGGACAAATATGAAAAACCTGTGGGGATGTTTTTCAGTTGCCGCGAGGGGGGGAGAAGGCAGCCCGCCTGTCCTCTCCTTAAGGCCTTTTACTGCAAGCCCGTGCCGGCCCGCTGAGCTGGCGGCGGGCGCCGCGGCGGTCCGCCGCGGCCATGAAAATTTTGGAGGTGTAAAAAGACCTAATGGACCCAATCATCGCAATCATCGGCATGGTCGTTACGCTGGCCGTCGGCGTGTTGGGCGGCGCCGTGTTCGGCTGGAACCGCCGCAAGGCCACCGCCGAACGGGAGATCAAATCCGCCGAGGATGAGGCCACCCGCATTGTCAACGAGGCCTATAAGAGCGCCGAGAGCAAAAAGCGCGAGGCGCTGGTAGAGGCCAAGGAGGAGATTCTCAAGGCCAAGAACGAGCATGAGAAAGAGGTCAAGGACCGCCGCAGCGAGCTGCAGCGTCAGGAGAACCGCCTTCAACAGAAGGAAGAGAATCTGGACCGCAAGACCGAGAACATTGAAAAGAAGGAAGAACAGCTGTCCGCCAAGATCGCCAAGCTGGACGCCACCCAGGCCGAGGCGGAAAAGCTGAAGCAGAAACAGGTGGACGAGCTGGAGCGTATCTCCGGCTTCACCGCCGAGGAGGCCAAGAACTACCTGCTCAAACAGCTGGAGGAGGACGTCACCCACGAATCGGCCATGAAGATCAAGGAGATCGAGGCCCGGTTCAAGGACGAGGCCGAGACCAAGGCGCGGGAGATTATCTCCCTGGCCATCCAGCGCTGCGCCGCGGACCATGTGTCTGAGGCCACCGTGTCGGTGGTGCCCCTGCCCAACGACGACATGAAGGGCCGCATCATCGGCCGGGAGGGCCGGAATATCCGCACCCTGGAGACCCTGACCGGGGTGGACCTGATTATTGACGACACTCCCGAGGCCATCACCGTATCCTGCTTCGACCCCGTCCGCCGGGAGATCGCCCGACTGGCCCTGGAGAAGCTGATCCTGGACGGTCGCATTCATCCCGCCCGCATTGAGGAGATGGTGGAGAAGGCCAAGCGTGAGGTGGACATGGTGATTAAGGCTGAGGGCGAGCGGGCCATCTTTGAGACCAATGTTCACGGCCTGCACCCCGAGCTGGTCAAGCTGCTGGGCCGTATGCGCTACCGCACCAGCTACGGCCAGAACGTACTCAACCACTCCATCGAGGTGTCCCATGTGGCCGGACTGCTGGCTTCCGAGATCGGCGCCAACGTCACTGAGGCCAAGCGCGCCGGACTGCTCCACGATTTGGGCAAGTCCATCGACCATGAGGTGGAGGGCTCCCATGTGCAGATCGGCGTGGAGCTGGCCCGGAAGTACCGGGAGAGCGAGAACATCATCCACGCCATCCACGCCCACCACAACGATGTGGAGCCTAAAACGGTGGTGGCCTGCCTGGTACAGGCGGCTGACGCCATCTCCGCCGCCCGGCCCGGCGCCCGGCGGGAGAATCTGGAGAACTATATCAAGCGGCTGGAGGCTCTGGAGGAGATCACCTCTTCCTTTAACGGGGTGGAGAAGTCCTTCGCCATTCAGGCCGGCCGCGAGGTACGCATCATGATCAAGCCCGAGGTCATCAGCGAAGACCAGATGATTCTTCTGGCCCGTGAAATCGCCAAGAAGATTGAGGACGAGCTGGAGTATCCCGGCCAGATCAAGGTCCATCTGCTCCGGGAGACCAAGGCCATTGAATACGCCAAATAAGAGAGAGAAACCCCGGAGCGCCCCCCAGCGTTCCGGGGTTTTATGACGTATGAAATTCCCCCTCCGCTCACATCCTAGCGGTGGAAGGAGAGGGAGCGTTTTGATCTGGTTTTGGAACTTTTTAGCGTACAGTTTTCTCGGTTTTTTGCTGGAAACAGCCTTTGCGACCGCGATTGGAGGAAGGCCGAACCGGAAGGGCCTGCTGGTGCTGCCGCTGTGCCCGGTGTACGGGCTGGGCGCCTGTCTCATCCTGCTGCTGCCCGGGTGGGTGACTGTCCGGCCCTGGGCCCTGTTTCTGGCCGGCGGTCTGACCGCCACGGCGGCGGAGTATATCACCGCCCTGTACCACGAAAAGGTGCTGGGGGTCTCTTTTTGGAGCTACGCCGGCCTGCCCGGAAACCTACAGGGGCGGGTCTGCCTGCCCTTCTCCCTGGCCTGGGGAGCGCTGTCTCTGGGGCTGGTTTACTGGCTCCAGCCCATCCTGGCCCCGCTGCTGGCGCGCATACCGGCTCCGGTAAGCTGGATGGCTCTGGCCACTCTGCTGACAGACGGCCTGATCACCGCCGCGCTGCTTCGGCGGTATGGAGATACCCGCTGTCTCCAGTGGTACAAGTAAAAACAGCCGCCGGCCTCAGGGCCGGCGGCTGTTTTTACTCCTCGTAATCGTCATACTCATCGTCGTAATCCGAGCGGCTCAGCTTTCCTTTGACGGAACCGCGCACCTTGGTTAGTCCGTCCCAGTAAGCGATTACCGCGCACACCAGGGCGGCGGCGGTCAGGGACAGCGCGACGATTTTCAGTACAAAGCGGGCTACCTTCATGATTGTACCTCCTATGCACAAAACTGTTGTCCTTAGTTTACATGATTGTGGGAGAAATTACAATCGTTTTTTGAAATTTATTTTCCGGCTGGCGGACACCTGCGGCAGCGCAGTCCCGTCTCAGGAGCCACTCCCCGCTCCTCCATCAGCTGCTCCACCGTAACAAAGCAGTATCCCCTGGCCAACAGCTCGTCCACAACGCGCAGCGCGGCCTCGGCCGAGCTGGGGAACAGGTCGTGGAGCAGAATGATGTCCCCATCGGACACATGGTCCACCACGGCGGCGGTAACGCGGTCGACGTTGTCGTCCTTCCAGTCCTCCGGGTCCACCGACCAGAGGATGATGGGGCCACTACACCAGCTCTCCGCGTTTTGGTCCAGAAAGCCATAGGGCGGGCGGAGCCAGTAGTTTCCCTCTCCAACCAGACTGGTAATCAGCGCCTGGGTCTTGCCCACCTGAAGGTCAAAGTCCGTCCGGGACAGACCCTTCAAGCTTACATGGTCATAGGTGTGGATTCCGATCTGATGCCCCTCCGCCGCCATGCGCCGGACCAGGTCCTCGTTGCCTGGGATACGGTTTCCCACCAGGAAAAAGGTGGCGGGCACCTCACGAAGCTCCAGGCCGTCCAGCAGGGGACCGGTGGTGGAGGACCGGGGGCCGTCGTCAAAGGTGAGGGCTACCAGAGGCGGGCCGTCCACCGTCACCTCCAGCGGGGCGTCCGCGGGCACAGTCTGTCCCGGCCCGGGGAAGGCCAGAAGCAGACCCAATACACACAAAAGCGCTGTCAATCGTTTCCTGTTCATCGCCGCACCCACTCCTTGACACGTTTGCTGTCAGTATGCGCGGCGGAGCGGAAAACTTACAATGAAAATTTTCTCTGTGTTCGGTTGGGCACATCGTCCCGGCCAACCAGATAGTCCAGACTGACGTTGTAGAAGTCTGCGATTTTAATCAGGGCGTCAATTGGAATATTTATTTTGCCATTTTCATAGTCAGAATAGGTATTCGCACGAATATGCAAATAGTTTGCAAGTTCAAGCTGCTTTTTGTCACTGTCCTCTCGTAAATCACGTATTCTTGGAAACAGCACAATATCACCCTGAGAAAATATATAACTTCGGCAATACCGATATTGACAAAAGTCGGTATCACCGAATATAATACGCTATGAGGAGTGATAATATGCCAGATTACAAAGAAATGTACCTAGCCATGTGCCGAGCCAGTGAAGAAGCGCTCAACACGCTTATCGCCGCACAACAGAAGTGCGAAGAAATGTACCTCGCTTCTGACGAGGACAAAGAAACCGAGTAAACCGCGAAAGGGCCGGGGATTTCCCCGGCCCTCATCCTTTTTAATCCTCATTTCGTTTCGGTTTATACTGTTCCTCTCCTGATTCAATCCAAAGGAGGAAATCCGCTATTTCAGTATCGGTCCATCCTTTATATCTCAGTCCCAGAATAAGTCTGGCGTTCTCTTGCATATTCACGCGTTAAGCCTCCTTTTACTGCTTCGGCACGTTTTTCGTAACAGCCGCCTTAGGGTCCTCGGTGTCGAGGACGGTCTTGGCGGCGGCGGCCAGGCCGGCGATGCCCTGAAGCTCAGAGGGGATGATAATCTTGGTGGCCTTGCCGTTGGCGGCGGCGGTGAAGGCCTCCAGGGCCTTGATGGTCAGCACGCCCTGGCCGGGAGCGGCCTCGTTAATCAGGCGGATGGCGTCGGCGGTGGCCTGCTGGACCTTCAAAATGGCTTCCGCCTCGGCCTCGGCCTCCAGAATCTTGGCCTGCTTGGCGCCTTCGGCCTGGAGGATCGCGGCCTGCTTGGCGGCGTCGGCCCGGAGAATGGCGGCCTGCTTTTCACCCTCGGCCACCAGCACCTGGGACTCCTTCTTGCCCTGGGCCTGGAGGACGGATTCCCGGCGCTCCCGCTCGGCCCGCATCTGCTTCTCCATGGCCTCCTGAATGTCACGGGGCGGCATGATATTTTTCAGCTCCACCCGGTTGACCTTGATGCCCCAGGGGTCGGTGGCCTCGTCCAGAAGGGCGCGCATCTTGGTGTTGATGTGGTCCCGGCTGGTGAGGGTCTGCTCCAGGTCCATATCGCCGATCAGGTTGCGCAGGGTGGTGGCGGTGAGGTTCTCAATGGCGGACATGGGATTCTCAATGCCATAGGTGTACAGCTTGGGGTCGGTAATCTGGAAGTAGACAACGGAATCAATCTGCATGGTCACGTTATCCTTGGTGATGACAGGCTGGGGTGCGAAGTCCACTACCTGCTCCTTCAGCGACACGTTTTTCACCACCCGGTCGATAAAGGGCACCTTGAACTTCAGGCCCTCGTTCCACACGGCGTAGAACACGCCCAGACGGGTGATTACATAGGCCCTGGACTGAGGTACGATTTTGACACAGGAGCCGAAGATGATGAGCAGTACAACAACGATTGCGACAATGGGCAGAACAACCTTCAAAATTTCCATAATCTTGTTCCCTTCCTTTGATTTATTGTAATTACAGGGTTTCTACAAACACCTTTACCCCCTCGATCCGCCTTACCTTTACCTGGGTTCCGGCGGGGATGACCACGTCCAGGGTACTGCGGGCGGTCCAGACCTGACCCAGAACATTGACCTGGCCAGTGCCGGACTCGTTGTCGATGGTCTCGGTAACCGAGGCGGTCTGGTTCACCACCCGGTCAGCGTTGGTCGGGGAGCGGCGCGGATGTACAAAGCGGGATGCCGCGGGACGTACCAGCGCCAGCGTCAGAGCGGACACCGCGGCGAACACAATGAGCTGGAACCAGAACTGGCCGCCCAAAACGGCCACCAGAAATCCGCCCACCGCCCCCGCGGCAAACCAGATGCAGACCAATCCCACCGTGGCCGCCTCGCCCGCCACAAGGGCAATAAACGCAATCAGCCAAAATGCTGTCATCTCAGCAGCGCCTCCTTTCAAAGCTGTGGATATTATCTGACATCCTTATCATATCACACACTTGGGAAAAATACCACTGAATCGACAAAATTTTTATCCTGTTTTAATTTTCCGGTTCCGGGACCGGCTGGACCGCCGGCGGCAGCTCCTCCAGCGCGGCGGCCAGACACCGCCGGTAAGCATTCACCGCGTCCCTGGGCCGGATCAGGGTGACGCTGCCGCCCAGTCCCAGCAGCCAGCCGAAAAACTGGGGGCTGATGACCACGGGCAGGGTGACGGTGAAGTATTCCTCCCCGTCGGGGACCAGAATCACGTCCTGACCAAAGCGGTCCCACACCAAACCGGCCTTGTCCCGCCGGCCTCGGAGGGTGACCTTCATCTCCTGTCCGCCGTACATGCCAAAGTGCTTCTGCCCATATTCCGCCAGGTGAAAAGCGGGATATCGGTCCCGTCCCTCCCGGTCCATGCAGGTGACCACGATTTCGGTCATCTTGTCCACCCGGTAGTGGCGCATCTCCTGGTGGGCGTGGTCAAAGGCCACCAGATAGTAGTTCTCGCTGTTCCAGATCAGGCCGTAGGGGGATACCGCGTAGCGTTTCCCCTCCTGCCGGAGCACTTTTTTCCGGGCGATGTCCAAGTCAAAATATTGAAAGGTGATGGCCTTTTGTCCGGCGATGGCGGTGTGGAGCTTATCCACGTTGTAATAGATGCTCTCATTCATCACTTTGATCCGGCCGGACACATACACCTGCCGCTGGAGCTGGCCCGCCTGGTGGACGCTGGCCAGCCCCTCCAGCTTGCGGATCAGCGCGTCGCTCTTCTTCTGGGTGATGAACCGGGAAGACTGCACCGCGTCCATCAGCAGCTTGACCTCGGGCAGCTCAAAGTCCCGCCCTCCCACAAACCAGCCCGGGTTTTTCCCCTTCCGGGACTGGACGTCCAGACCAAACTGCCTGAGCGCCTCCAGGTCATCGTAGATGCTCTTGCGCTCGGCTCTGATATCCTGGCGGGCCAGCGCCTCAATCATCTGGGGCACGGTGAGAGGGTGGTCCTCATCGGTCTGCCGCAGGAGCATATGGCGCAGATGGAGCAGCTTGGTTTTCTGATTGGTGCTTTTTGCCATGTATCGCATCCTCCTTCCGGGTTTCACTCCCCAGCCTAGCACAGAAGAAGTCCAGTAAAACGGACTTTTTTACGTCCAGCGCTCCCACACTTCAGGACAGTAGCCCACCGTGGCCTGTTTTCCGTTGCGGACCAAAGGGGTGCGCAGAAGGGTTGGGTCCTCAAAGAGCTTTTCCAGCCTGGCCTGGTCGCCGGCCAGATAGGATACCAGCACCGCGTCCGGGTGCCTGGGGTCCACCATGGCCTCCAGCCCCACCGCGTTCTTCACGCTGGTCAGCTCTCCCAGGCTCATACCGTATTTTTTCACGTCCACCGACTGAAATTTTACCCGCCGCTCCTTGAACCACCGCTCCGCCTTTTTTGTATCGAAGCACTTGCTCTTGCCGAAAATCTGGATGTTCATACTCATCTTCCCCTCTTTCTTGCCTCCACTATACCATATATTGCTGTTTCACACAAGATTGAAAGCGGGTGTCCCGGGCCATACTAACCGTTACTAAGCGACGGAAGGATGGCGAAGCGTTTGAAAGCGGTTATTATGGCGGGCGGGGAAGGCACCCGGCTGCGTCCCCTGTCTCTGGGCAGTCCCAAGCCCATGACTCCCTTGCTGGGCCGGCCAGTGATGGAGCACATTATTCAGCTGCTGCGGGGCCACGGAGTGGAGGACATCTGCGTCACCCTGTGCTACAAGCCCCAGGCGGTGATGGACTATTTCGGCGGCGGCGAGCGGCTTGGGGTACGGCTGACCTATTTGATCGAGGAGGAGCCTCTGGGCACGGCGGGCAGCGTAAAAAGCTGTATGACCCATCTGGGCCGGGAGGACTTTCTGGTTATCAGCGGGGACTGCGTCTGCGACCTGGATCTGACCGCGCTGCTCCAGTTCCACCGGGAACGGGGGGCGGAGGCCACCCTGGGCCTCTACCGCCACCCCAGTCCGCTGGAGTACGGTCTGGTCCTCACCGGCGAGGGGGGCAGGGTGGAGCGGTTTGTGGAAAAGCCGGGCTGGGGACAGGTGTTCACCGACCAGATCAACACCGGAATTTACCTGCTCTCTCCCGCGGCCATGGACCGGGTGCCGGAGGGGACGGTGTGGGACTTTGGAAAGGACCTGTTTCCCGCCATGCTCCGGGAGGGCGCGCCCCTCTACGGCCTGCCTCTGGAGGGCTACTGGCGGGACATGGGGAACTGCAAGGCCTATCTGGACTGCGCCTGCGACGCCCTGTCCGGCAAAGTGAAGCTGGACATGGGCCTGCCCAAGCGGGACAGCGGAGTCTGGTCGGCCCGACCCCTGCCGAACGGAATCAACCTGATCCCCCCCTGCTGGATCGGCGAGGGCGTCACCCTGGGGGAGGGCTGTCTCGTTGGTCCCCATACCGTGCTGGAAAACGGGGTGTCGGTCGGGGAGCGGGCCATGGTACAGCAGTGCATTTTGCTGGAAAACGCAGCCGCCGGCCCCAGGACCACGCTGTACGGCGCTGTTTTGTGCAAGGGAGCCTCCGCCCGGAGAGGGGCCGTTCTCAACGAGGGGGCGGTGCTGGGGGAGAACGCCCTGGCGGAGGAGGAGGCCGTTCTGCTGGAGCGGGTCAAGCTCTGGCCCGGTCAGACCGCCCCCGCCGGCTGCCGGCTGGCCCGCTCCATCACCAGCGGAAGCCAGAAGGGTGTGCTCCGCTTTGGGGATAACGGGGCGGTCCGCGGCGTACTGGGAGAGGACATGGGGCCGGAGGCTTTGCTCACCCTGGGCAGCGTTTTAGGGGCCGAGGGCGCGGTGGGCCTGGGCTGCTCTTCCACCCCTGGAGCGGGCATGCTGGCCCGCGCGGCGGCGGTGGGCGCGGCGGCGGCCGGCGGAGACGTGCTGTCCCATTCTCTGGACAGCCCCGTCCAGGGGGCGGAAGCCGCGGCCCGGTATCAGCTGCCCGTCTCCCTCTTTGTGGAGGAGACGGACGGAACGGTCTATCTCCACTTTTTCGACAAAACCGGCCTGCCTCTGGGCCGGACACGGGAGCGAAAGCTGGAGCACGCCCTGTTACAGGGGGAGGCCCGCCGGGTCCGGGGGGAGAAGGTGGGCCGTCTGCGGCGGCTGGACTACACCCAGGAGGACTGGGCCCGCCAAACCGTGGAGGAGGCCAACCTGCGCCGTCCCGCTTTGCGGCGGGTGACCGCGGCGGTGGGGGATTCCACACCGGAGGACCGGGCTCTCCGCGCGGCCCTGTCCGCCCTGGGATGTCGGCTGGAGCGGGAGTGGAGGCCCGGTATTCCCGCCTTCCATGCCCAGCGGGGCGGCTTTTCCCTCACCGCCCAGGACGAGCGGGGCGCGATGGCAGACCCCAGCCAGCTGCTTACGCTGGTATCCCTTATTGAGATGGAAAACGGCTCCGGCAAGGTGGCCGTCCCCCCGGAGGCCAGCGCGGCGGTGGAGCTGGTGGCGGCGGGCTACGGTGGGACGGTGCTCCGTCTGGACCGGGACGGAGGTCCCGCCCGGGAGCTCTACGCCGCCCAGCCCTGGACGCGTCAGGCCCCCGCCGCCGCCGTCCGGATCTGCGCCCGGATGGCGGTTTCCGGGCAGAAGCTGGAAGCGCTGGTGGCCAAGACCCCCCGGTTCTCCTCCTGGCGGCGGGAGGTGCCCCTGTCCTCCGACCGGGCGAGGGTGATGCAGGCCCTGGCCCGGGAACACGCCCGCAAGCCTACCGGAGAGGGTCTGCGCATGCGTACCGGAAACGGCTGGGTCTATCTCACCCCCATCACCCGGCGGTCCGCCCTGCGCATTGTCGCCGAGGGCCCCGATCTGGAGCTGGCCGCCGAGCTGTGCGACTTCTACGCCGGCCGGGCGGCGGAGCTGGACCGGTCCATTTCTGAGCAATGTGCCCAAGATAAGGACAAATAGCGCCCCGTTTGTTCTTCAGAAACGCATAGTATACTTTTGCTCCAAAGTGTGGTAAACTAAAATAAATTATTTTGATTTAAACGCCGAATGGGGGCAGGGAGCGCTTCTCCCGCCCCGGCGTCTAAATATATTTCCCGTTCCCTCCCCCGTAACGCAGACGGGGACAGGCACGGGGGCCCACTTCGACAGACATCCATCAAAAGGCGAAGGGACCACGCATCCCAACCGGCGAGGCAGGGCCGGGGCGGGGGCGGTCCTTCGTCTGGACGCCGTGCCAATGGAGCCGCGGATGTTCCGTGGATTTTTCTGTCGGGATACATATTTTTAATAGCGAAAAGGAGTAAATATGGCAGAAAAATTGAAAATTATTTCCCTCGGCGGTCTGAACGAGATCGGCAAGAACCTCACCGTCTACGAGTACGGCGGCGACATCATCGTGGTGGACGTGGGCATGGGCTTTCCGGACGATGACATGTACGGCATCGACGTGGTCATTCCTGACGTGAGCTACCTGATCAAGAACCAGAACAAGATCCGGGGCATCTTTATCACCCACGGACACGAGGACCACATCGGGGCGCTGCCCTACGTGCTGCGGTCAGTCAACGCCCCCATCTACGCCACCCGCATGTCCGCCGGCCTCATCAAGCTGAAGCTGGAGGAGCACCGCCTGCTGGACCGGACCAAGCTCATCACCTGCGAGGCGGGGGACATCGTGAAGGCGGGTCGGTTCTCAGTGGAGTTTATCCACGTGAACCACTCCATCGCCGACGCGGTGGCCTTTGCCATCAAGTGCCCGGTGGGCACCTGTGTCCACACCGGCGACTTCAAAATCGACGCCACCCCCATTCAGGGGGGCATGATGGATCTGGCTCGCCTGGGCGAGCTGGGCAAGGAGGGGGTGCTGGCCCTGCTGGCCGACTCCACCAATGTGGAGCGGCCCGGCTACACCCGGTCCGAGCGCAGCGTGGGCGCCTCCTTCGACGCCCTGTTCCGGGGGTGTGAGGAACGGATCATCGTCACCACCTTCGCCTCCAACGTGGACCGGATCCAGCAGGTTATCGACGTGGCCGCCCGATACGGGCGCAGGGTGGCCGTCACCGGCCGGTCCATGGAAAACGTGATGAAGGTCTCCGCCGAGCTGGGCTATATGAACATCCCAGACGGCATCCTGATGGACTTGAACCACATCAAGTCCCTGCCCAAGAACCGAGTGTGCGTCATCACCACCGGCAGCCAGGGGGAGACCATGTCGGCCCTCACCCGGATGGCCTTCAACACCCACCGGCAGGTGGACCTGCTCCCGGGCGACCGGGTGATTATCTCCGCCTCCGCCATCCCGGGCAACGAGAACGCCATCGGCAACGTGGTCAACGAGCTGTACCGCAAGGGCGTGGAGGTGATGAACGAGCGGGACCTGGCCCTCCACGTCTCCGGCCACGCCTGCCAGGAGGAGCTGAAAATTGTCCACGCTCTGGTCCGGCCCAAATTCTTTGTCCCCCTCCATGGGGAACAGCGGATGCTTCAGATCCACGCCAAGCTGGCCCGGCAGATGGGGATGGACCCCAACCATATCCTGATCAGCGACATCGGCCGGGTGATGGAGTTCACCCACAATTCCGCCAGACTGGCGGGGACGGTCACCGCCGGGCAGGTCTTTGTGGACGGCTACGGCGTGGGCGACGTGGGCAGCGTGGTCCTTCGGGACCGCCGCCACCTGGCCGAGGACGGAATGATTGTGGTGGCCCTGTCCATGTCCGGGGAGGACGGCTCTCTGGTTTCCGGCCCGGACATCATCACCCGGGGCTTTGTCTATGTGAAGGAGTCCGAGGGCCTGTTGGAGGAGCTGCGCCAGGTAGCCCTGGAGGCCCTCCAGCATGTGGATACCCGCTACTCCACCGACTGGTCCGCCATCAAGGGGGCCATCAAGGGGGATTTGTCCGGATATCTCTACAAGAAAACAAAGCGCTCCCCCATGATCCTGCCTGTTATCATGGAGGTGTAAAAAACAGGGACCGGAATCCGGTCCCTGTTTTTGTATTAACCCGCGTAGGGCTTGTCCGTCTCAATGTAAACGCCCCGCTCGTTGGAGTAGCCCACGTTGAAGCCCAGAGCCATGCCTAGGTCGCGGAGCTTAAAGTAGTTGTAGCCGCCGCCCGCGTCGTCCAGGAGGGTAATGGCGGTCATGTCCACGTTGGAGCCGTTGATCTTCACCGTCTGCGCGCCGCCGGTGTAGCTCCGGTCGCCGGAGAAGGGGGTGGTCATCTCGGTGCCGGTGGAGGTGTAGGCCTGACCGGTGGTCAGGGAGATGGTGCCGTCATAGCCCACGGAGAACTGGGCCTCGGTGCCGTTTAGAACCTGAGCCATGTCACGGAGCTTGATGTAATTCGTCCCGTTGCCGTTGGCGTCCACCAGGGCGTACATCTGGAACTCCACCTTTTTGCCGTCCACGGTGACGGTTTGGGTGCTGGCCTTGGCCGTGCCGCTGGCGGGGATGTCCTCCACCGTTACGCCAGGATTGGTGGGGGTGGTGGGCTGCTCCGGTGTAGACGGCTGATCTGTCCCCGCCTCGGAGGAAATCAGGTCAGCGGAGCGGAACACATGGAAAGTCCCATTTTGATTCAGCCAGACATAGCCGCTGTCCATGACATAGGAGCCGCTGAACGCCATGGGCGTTACATCATTACCCGCGGCATCGTACAAGGTGCCCTTGCCCGCTTCATTGTGCGCGGTCATCAGCCCGCCCAAAACCGTCGTGCCGGTCTTGCCGTCTTTGGTGGTAAATACGGTCTTGCCGGTGGTGCTGTCCAGCACCGTGATAAAGCCGTTGGCTGTACGCACGGGAACCAGTCCGTCGCTGGCCTCCCAGATATTGGTGTACAGGAAGTCTGTCAGGAATTTGCCGTTCTTGTCCACCAGAGCGCCGGCGCCAGTCTCTCCCCAGTCTTTCGAGACCGCTCCGATACCCCCTTCAAAGCTCCAGTAGCCATTGTACTCTATGGGGATCACCAGCTTGCCGCTGGTGTTGATAAATCCGCATTTCCAGTTCCAGTCATCGTCATATTTAGCGACCATAGCCATTCCATCGGAGAAAGCCCCCAGGTCGTCATAGTCACCGGAAATCACCTTGTTACCAGTCTTGTCCCGGTAGCCAGCGCCAGCCATGCCATTCACACCCCGCTCCAGGCAGGGTCCGCCGGTGCCCCACTCGGCCGTCTCAGCCACGGCCACAAGGCCATTTTGATAACCGTTCTCAAAGTCCACATACTGATCCCGGAAGGTGTAAACCGTTTTGCCGGACTTGTCCACGGCGATATAATAATCCGCCTCAAAGCCGTCCTCGCTGTCAACCAAGGGGATAATGGCCAGCCCTTCACTGAACTGGACTGTCTCATAGTACCACAGGTTCACGTTATTATAGGAGGCGATGACCTTGCCAGCCTTGTCGATCATCAGCAGGGGGCCGTCCTCCGTCTCCCGGACAAAGGCCCGGTCCTCAGAGAAGTCGAAGGCCTTGGCATACTTCATAGGAATTGCCAGCTTTCCGGTTTCATCCAGGTAGCCGTATTTTCCGTCCTCAAACTCCCAGATCTTTCCGTCATCCTCGTATTCCGCTTGTTCCTCCTCACTGAACCCCCAGTCGAAGATAACCTGCATAGAGCCTTCCTTGGTGACAGCGGCCATACCATTGCTGTATCCCTTGGCGTAGGCGTAGTCGGGGGCCGCCAGTTGGGTTCCGTCCAGCTTGTAGGCGCCATATTTGTCGCCTACTTTGACAATAAACGCACCGTTGGAATCCGCTTTCTTTCCAATGATCTGGTCACCTTTCACAGTGGCGATGGCAGCGGGGGCCGCGAAGGCCGGAACCGTCAGGCCAAGGCACATTATCAGGGCCAGCGCGAGGGACAGGGCTTTCTTTTTCATGTGTTTCCTTCCTCTCATTTTGTTTTGGGGAATATCTCAGCGGGGTTTGCCCCAGGGGTGGGACTTCCCGGACCCTGTCTGGCG
This sequence comes from Oscillospiraceae bacterium, assembly GCA_910575265.1. Classification (GTDB taxonomy): domain Bacteria; phylum Bacillota; class Clostridia; order Oscillospirales; family Oscillospiraceae; genus Lawsonibacter. The sequence continues at coordinate 27,988 of CAJTEA010000010.1, read as the reverse complement.
TTTCCCGCCGAGACAAATAAAAGCGGAGCGGGATTCATAACCCCACACCGCGTCTATCCAAACATAACCCCCAAAAACTGCCCTTGTAAACAGGCCGCTTTTCCGATATAATGAGGGCTGGCGCAGCAGAGCTGTTGTGTGGGAGGCCTTTTCTCCCGCATAGAGGCGTGGGGGAGGGCGAGTCCCCCACGCTTTGCCTTTATTTGCCTCATAGCCCTACTATAACACAGTTTTTTGGAATATACAAGGAAATTTTTAGGGACCGGAGCGCGGGCTTCTCCTTAACCCGGCCGTCGAAACATGGTTATTTTGAATCAGGGACACTGTCCAACACAGGCGAGGCGGTTCAGCCGCACCTTCCGAAAGGGGGTGAGCGTATGCCAATTACGGTTACATTTCATCTCTTTGGCTGTACCGTAACCATACGTATAAAACGCTGAAAACCGCCACCCCGGAACGGTGACGGTTTGTCAAGGCGGCTTTTTATCCCTCGGCGGCGCCGGCGCGATGGGTCTGGGTATAGAGGATAATGCTGTCCCCCTCCTTCAACACCAGGTCGCCGTTAGGAATGAGGATGTTCCCCTTCCGCCGGACCATGACGATGATGGTCTGCCGGGAGATGTCCAGCTCCCGGACGCGCAGGCCGTTCCAGGGGTTCTGCCCGCGAAGGACCATCTCCTTCAGGTCGATGCGCCTGTCATCTCCCAGGGACCTGGCACCCAGCACCAGGGTGTCGTCCGGGCGCAGCTCCACGCCGCCCCGGGGCACCACGATCTGCCCGTCCCGCTGGATGGCGGCCACAATGATTCCGCCGGGCAGGCCCAGCTCCTGGATGGTTTTCCCGGCCCAGGGGTCGTTTTTGGACAGCCGGGCCTGGATAAAGTGGATGTCCGCCTCGTTGGCGTATTCGCTAAGCCGCTTGATCCGGGAGTACTGGTCCACAAAGCCGGCGGAGATGATGCCGGTGGGGATGGCCACCATGCCCACCCCCAGAAAGGCGATGCAGATAGCGAAGAACTTGCCCATGTTGGTGATGGGGTAGATGTCCCCATAGCCCACAGTGAGCAGCGTGGACACCGCCCACCAGATGCCGGAGAAGGCGTTGGTAAACACCTCCGGCTGGGCGTCGTGCTCCAGGCTGTACATGCACAGGCTGGAGGCCAGCATGAGCACCAGAATGATGAACACCGAGGAGATCAGCTGCTGCCGCTTGCTGGAGATAACCTGGGTGATGACGTTCAGGGAATCGTAATAGGCGTTGATCCGGAACAGCCGGAAGATGCGCACCACCCGGAACATGCGGAAGGCCACCGCTCCGGCGGGGAAGAACACAGGCAGGTAATAGGGCAGGAAGGAGAACAGGTCCACCAGCCCGCTGAAAGAGAAGATATAGCTCAGCACCGCCCTGGGCTCAGACTGTTTGGGGAATAGAAACCGGGCGGTCCACAGCCGCAGGCAGTAGTCCGCGGCGAAAAAGGCCACAGTAATCGTTTCGACCGTGAGCAGCGCGGGACCGTAAGGGCCGCGAATTTCCTCAAAGGTATACAAGATGCTGGCGGCCAGGTTTACCACAATGGCCAGGGAGTTGACCATGTCGTAAAGCCGGCTCACCCAGTCCTGGGCGGCTCCCACCTCCACGATATAAAAAAGCCGTTTCCGGCGGTCGAGCCGCTGAGCTTTGTCTTTCATAGGCCCCTCCACAAGGTAAAAAACTGTTACACCTATTTTAAACGGAACCCCTGGCGTTTGGCAAGGGTTCCCGGAATATTTTCGCTATAATAGCCAAATTGACAGGACAAATTTAGTTGGTATACTAGTGGACAAAAGCTCTTTTGTGTGCTAAAGTATGTAGCGATGGAAACTGGAATAGGGGACAGGAGAAGATATGAAGCTTTTGGAACGGCTCCCCCGGGAGTCCAGCCGGGATTACGCTTTGCGAAACATCAAGGAAAATATCATCAATCTGGAGCTGGCCCCCGGCAGTCAGATCAGCGAAAACGCTCTGGCCGCCGAGATGGGCCTGTCCCGTACGCCGGTGCGGGAAGCGCTGATCGAGCTGGCCAAGGTGGAGATCGTGGAGATCCACCCCCAGCGCAAAAGCACCGTCCCCCTGATTAACTACGACCTGGTGGAGGAGTCCCGCTTCATGCGCAACCTGCTGGAGTGCGCCGTGGTGGAGCTGGTCTGCGACATGGCCGCGCCCATCGACCTGGAGCGGCTGAACGCCAACATCCGGCTGCAAAACTTTTACCTGGACGGCTACTACACCAACGAGCTGATGGCTCTGGACAATCAGTTTCACGGTCTGCTCTTTGAGATCGCAAAAAAAAGCCGGGTGTTCGGGCTGATTCAGAACATCTCTATCCACTTTGACCGGGTGCGGGCTATGGCCCTGTCCTCGGTAAAGGACCTGAAGGTGGTCCAGGACCATCAGGACCTGGTGGAGCTCATCCGCCGCAAGGACCCGAAAGCCGCCCGGGGACTGATGGAGGCCCACCTGAACCGCTACCGGATCGACGCCGCCGCCATCCGGGAGGTCTATCCCCAGTATTTTAAGTAAGACGAACGGAGGGAACTGTTTTCATGCGGCATTTGATAGATTTCGGCGACCTTTCCCGTCAGGAGTGGGACGAGCTCTACCTCCGGGCCAGCCGGATTATGGACGCCCCCGAGCGCTTTCTGGACACCTGCCGGGGCAAGGTGATGGCCTCCCTGTTTTACGAGCCCTCCACCCGCACCAACTTTTCCTTTCAGACCGCCATGCTCCGGCTGGGAGGGACAGTGTTCGGCTTTGCCGACCCCAATTCCTCCTCCGCGGCCAAGGGGGAGAGCCTGAAGGATACCATCAAAATGGTGTCCGGCTACGCCGACGTGGTGGTCATGCGCACCCCCTGGGAGGGGGCGGCCAAGGCGGCGTCACTGTACTCCCATGTGCCGGTGGTCAACGCCGGGGACGGCGGGCACATGCACCCCACCCAGACCACCGCCGACCTGACCACCATCACCCGGCTGCTGGGCCGTGTGGACGGCCTGTCCGTGGGCCTGTGCGGCGATTTGAAAAACGGACGCACCGTCCACTCCCTCATCAAGGCAATGGCGAAGTTTGAAGCCGTCCAGTTCTTCCTCATCTCCCCCCGGGAGCTGGCTGTCCCGGAGTACATACGTGTGTTTATGCGGGAGAACAGTATGCGCTTTACCGAGGTCACCGGGCTGGAGGCGGTAATCCCCCAGCTGGATGTGCTGTACATGACCCGCGTTCAGCGGGAACGGTTTGTGGACCCGCTGGAGTACGAGCGGAACAAGGGGGTGTACATCCTCACCCGCCGGAAGCTGGAGCGGGCCAAGGAAACTATGCTGGTGATGCACCCGCTCCCTCGGGTGGACGAGATCGCCGTGGATGTGGACGACGACCCCCGGGCCGCCTACTTCCAGCAGGCCCGGTACGGCATGTTCGCCCGGATGGCCCTGCTGGCCGATCTGGCCAACCAGCCCCGGCTGGACCGGACAGAGGCGGTGGAAATCGGGATCCGGCCTGTCTGCCGCAACCCCAGGTGCGTCACCCAGACCGAGCGCTACCTGCCCCCTCTGGTGAAGAAGGTGGGCGGAACTGACTGCTGCGCCTTCTGCGACGAGGAATTGAGGTGAACCGGGTGGCGGAGTTGACTTCACTGCGGAATATTGGGAAGGAAATGTCCCGCAAGCTGATCTCTGTGGGCATTGATTCCCCCGAGAAGCTGAGAGAAGCGGGCTCCAAGCAGGCGTTTTTCCAGCTGAAAACTCTGTACCCCAACGTCTGTCTGGTCCACCTGCATGTCCTGGAGGGGGCGATCTCTGATCTGGAATACAACTGCCTTCCGGAGGAGACAAAACGGGATTTGAAAGCGTTCCGTGATTTCTTGAACTAGATGGAAGCAAGGCTCCCCGCGACGGGGAGCCTTGTTTTGTGGGGCTGTTTCATTCGCCTCCCCCGGCTGCGGGGAGGATATGGCAAACAGCGCTCAGGAATTCTTCTCTTCCCGCCCGTCTCTCAGCAGCCATGCGAAGCCGTTGGGCCACAGCTCAATCCGGCGGATGTCGCCGTATCTTGTGCCGTACATCAGCTCGGTGTAGCTCCCCTCCCGGCTTACGCCGGCCCAGGCGAACTGATCGCTGAAATTAAACAGGCAGACCAGCTCCCGGCCCTCCTTCCGGCGGCACAGAGCCAGTACGCGGCGGTCGCCGCTGTCCTCCACCTGAACGTCGGCGTCCCCGTCGAAGCAGGGCTCTCCGGCCCGGAGCATTTCCAGACGGCGCAGACCCTGGAACAGCTTGCCCTGGCGGGTGTCCGGGTCATCCCGGTACTCGGCCAGACCCCACTGGAACCTGCCCCGGTGGATGTAACGGCTGTCCTCCCGCCTGTCCGGGTCGTTGTGATAGGTGTAATCGTTGAGCTGGCCCACCTCGTCCCCACTGTAAATTACGGGAACGCCGCTCTGGGACAGCATCCAAGCGTGGAGGGTCAGATCACAGGCGATGGCCCGCTCCAGCTTGAAGGGGTCTCCCTCGTAGTCGGCGGCCTCCATACCGCACAGAGAGGCGGTGGTGCCGCACAGCCGGGCGTCTCCCAAACGGGGATCATCGTTGTACAGCTCGCCCCGGGCGTCGCTGTCCGGCCATTTGCCGGTGAACCAGTCGTTGAGGTAGCGCTTGTGGGCCACCTCGTCGGCGCCGAAGCGCTCCCTCAGCCAGGGGTAGTCCAGCCCCCAGCCGATGTCGTCATGGCAGCGGAGGTAATTTAAAAAGAGAAAATCCTTGGGCAGGGCGCACACGGCCTCCATCTGCCGCCTGAGCAGGGACACATCCCCGGTGGCCAGGGTGTGCCAGGTGGTGGCCATGGTGGTGACGTTGTAGAGCATATGGCACTCGGGCTTCTCCGGAGTACCAAAGTAGGGGGCCACCTTGGCCGGCTCCATCACCACCTCCCCCAGCAGCAGCACGCCGGGGCAGACTACCTCACACACCACGCGCAGCATCCGGGCCAGGGTGTGGACCTGGGGCAGGTTGCGGCAGCCGGTGCCCAGCTCCTTCCAGATGTAGGGAATCGCGTCCAGGCGGATCACGTCGATCCCCCGGTTGGCCAGAAACAGAAGATTTTCCGTCATGTCGTTGAACACCGTGGGGTTGGCGTAGTTCAGGTCCCACTGGTAGGGGTAAAAGCTGGTCATGACAATCTGCCCGCTGTCCAGCTGGGTAAAGCTGCCCGGCGCGGTGGTGGGAAACACCTGGGGAACGGTTTGTTCAAACGCCCGGGGGATATCCCAGGTGTCGTAGAAGAAGTACCGCTCCCGATAGCCCGGCTCTCCGGCCCGGGCCTTTTTCGCCCACTCATGGTCCTCGCTGGTATGGTTCATCACAAAGTCCAGGCACAGGCTCATCCCCTCTTTCCGGCAGGCGTCGGCCAGCCTCTCCAGGTCGGTCATGGAGCCCAGCTCAGGCTGGACGGCGCGGAAATCAGAGACAGCGTAGCCCCCGTCGCTGCGCCCCCTGGGGCTGGCCAGCAGAGGCATGAGGTGGAGATAGTTCACCCCGCATTCCCGCAGATAGCTCAGCTTTTTCTTTACGCCGTTCAGATCGCCGGCAAAGGCGTCTACATAGAGCATCATGCCCAGCAGCTCCCGGCGGCGGTACCAGTTGGGGTCGGTCTCCCGGCGGGCGTCCTGGTCCCGAAGGGCTTTCTTCCGGTCCGCCCAGCAGCTCCGGAGCATGCGGACAAAATATTCAAAAGCGTTCTCATCCCGGTACAGCCCACAGTACAGCCACTTTAACTCATCATAGTGCCGCTCCAGCCGCCTGTCAAACACTGTTTTTTTTCCGCTCATATTCCACACGTTCCTTCCAGCTCCACCAGGGTGGGCATGGCGGGAATCGCGCCGCTGCGGGAACAGGTCAGGGCGGCGGCCCGGTTGGCGAAGTCCAGGATTTCCTTCAGCTCATCCGCGCTCAGCCCCTCCAGGGGCTTCTCCCCCCGCAGGCACAGGCGGCTGAGAACCGCCCCCAGGAAGGTATCCCCCGCGCCGTTGGTGTCCGCCACCCGGACCGAAACGCCAGGAACGGTGAAGGTCTCCCCCCTCCAGCGGCAGAAGCTGCCTTTGCCGCCCAGAGTAATCAGCACCAGGGAGATACCACGCTCCTCCAGAATACGGCTGCCCTCCTCCAGGTCGCTGGAATCGGTGAGCAGGGGCAGCTCCTCGTCAGACAGCTTAATGATGTCCACCAAGGGCAGGGGGATGCGCATCCACTCCATGGCCTCCTCCGGGCTGCGCCACAGGGAGGCGCGGTAATTGGGGTCGTAACTCACCAGCGTTCCGCTTTGGCGGGCGGAGCGGGCGGCAAAAATGGTGGCGCTGCGGGCGATGCCCCAGGTCAGGCTCACTGAGCCGAAGTGAAGGATTTTGGTGTCCTCTATCGCGGACAGGTCCACCTCCTCGGGACTCAGGGCGCAGTCCGCCCCCCGGACAAACTGGAAGTCCCGCTCGCCGGAGGCGTCCACTGAGACAATGGCCATGGTGGTCACATCGCTGCCGGAATGCAGCCCGGTGTGGTTCACACCGTTCTCCTCCAGGGTCCGGCGCAGATAGCCGCCAAAGCCGTCCTGGCCTACCTTGCCGATGAAAGCCGTCCTCGCCCCCAGGCGGGAGGCCGCTACCGCCGCGTTGGCGGGCGCGCCGCCCGGGTTGGCGGCAAAGGTGGGGACGCCCACCTCATTCACACCGGTCTGGGTCAGGTCAATGAGGATCTCGCCGATGGTCGTGATGTCTGTCATGATGGACCTCCTTAACACAAATTTTTACCTGTTTAATCGGAATACGTATTCCTCAATTTTCGGGAGTATTTTACCATAGCCGTTTTCGGGGCGCAATTCGTAAGATGCCTAAATTTTCACCCTGTTTTTTGTACAGGTCACCAAAATCGCCGGTAATAATTTGGGAAAAACGCCTCAAAAACCATCAGGACCACAGGAATGGTTCTGACCCAGAACACAGACCGGAAAATCAGTCCGCGTTTCAGGTGGAGTTTTCTCCGGAACGCGTCCAGCGGGTCAACCGCTCCCGGGCGGCGGCTCTCTTTTTCTTGACTTTTTTCTTTGACGGACCTACACTATAACCATGAGAACAAAAGGGGGCCTCACCCATGGAACTGCAACAGACACAGACACAAAAGCTGAGCCAGCGGCAGCTGTACAGCGTGGAGCTGCTGCGGCTGGGCGCCCAGGAGCTGGACGCCTATGTACGGGAGCTGGCCCAGGAAAACCCGCTTATTGAGGCGGAGGAAACCCAGCCCGCCGCGCCGGGGCCCGGGCGGAGCGAGCTGCTGGACCGGCTGAACTGGCTGGAGGACAACGACCGGCAGAACTGGTTTTACCAGCGGTTCAGTGACGAGGAGCTGGATCCCCTGGCCTGGGTGGGCACCGGGGGCGGCCTGGAGGAGACGCTGACCAGCTTCCTGTCCCGCCAGCTGGACCGGCTGAAGCTGGACGGGGACGGACAGCGGCTGGTGGAATATCTGATCCACTGCCTGGAGGACGACGGCTATCTGCGCGCCCCGCTGGAGGAGCTGTCCCAGCAGGGGGATATCCCGCTGGACAAGCTGGAGGAGGCGCTGGCCATTTTGCGGACTCTGGAGCCGGCCGGCGTGGGGGCGGCGGACCTGTCCCAGTGTCTGGCCCTCCAGCTGGAGCGCATCGGGGAGAAGGGCCCCGCCCTGGCCATTGTGCGGGACCACCTGGACGCCCTGGCGAAACGGCACTACCGGGCCATCGCCTCCGCGCTGAGCATCTCCCAAAGCCAGGTGGAGCAGGCCCTGTTGACCATCCGGGAGCTGGACCCCCGCCCGGGCTCGGTGTTCCATGTGGGAGGACAGGTTCAATATGTCCAGCCCGACCTGATCGTGGAGGAGAAGGAGGGCTGTCTCACCGTGCGCTCCGCCCGCGGGGAACGTCCTCCCTTCCGGGTCAGCCGCTATTACCGGGGGCTGCTTCAAAGTTCGGAGGACAAGGAGGTCCAGGCTTACCTGACTGAAAAGCTGCGTCAGGCGGAAAACGTACTGTGGGCGGCGGAGCAGCGGGAGAGCACCCTGCTGCGGTGCGCCAAAGTGATTGTGGAGCGGCAGACCGCCTTTTTCCGGGAGGGTCCGGAGGCTCTGGTCCCCCTTGGAATGGCCGAGGTAGCCGGTGAGCTGGAGCTCCACGAATCCACCGTGAGCCGTGCGGTGCGGGAAAAGTACCTCCAGTGCTCCCGGGGGCTGTACCCCCTGAGCTATTTCTTCTCCCGGCGGGCCGGGGCAAAGGGCGGAGACGGTCCCAGCGGCACCGCGGTCCGGACGCTGCTTCAGCGGCTGATCCGCGAGGAGGACAAGAGCGCTCCCCTGTCCGACCAGCAGCTGTCCCTGCGGCTGGAGCGGGAGGGCCGCGGGATCTCCCGGCGCACTGTGGCCAAATACCGGGAGGAGCTTGGCATTCCCAGCGCCTCCGGCCGGAAGAACGCGTAGCGGGCATAAAAAAATCCTGTCCGCAATACGGACAGGATTTTTGCTTTAATCGGTGACGTAGGGCAGCAGGGCGACCTGACGGGCGCGCTTGATGGCCTCGGTCAGCTGGCGCTGATGCATGGCGCAGGTGCCGGTGGTGCGGCGGGGCAGGATCTTGGCCCGCTCGGATGTGAACCGACGCAGCTTGGCGGCGTCCTTATAGTCGATGCACTCCACCTTGTCGGCGCAGAAGGCGCAGACCTTGCGGCGCTTGCGACCGCGCATGGGCTTGTTCTCGCGTTCCATAGCCATGGAATTAACCTCCTTTTTACGACCTTATACTGGTCAAAGTCAAAACGGCAGGTTGCCGTCGTCTGTCGAAAGCTCGGCGAACTGGTCGCCGTCCGCGGGCGGGGCTCCGTAGCCGCCGAAGGGGTCGGCGGGGGGGACGGAGGGAGCGGAGGAATAACCGCCGCCCTGACTGTAGCTGGGGCTGTAGCCGGAGCCGTCGCCGTCCCGCTTGGAGTCGCCGAAGTAGACGTTTTCCGCCACCACCTCGGCGCTGGTGCGCCGGTTGCCCTCCTTGTCGGTCCAGTCCCGCATTTGCAGCCGGCCCTCCACCACGGCCAGGCGGCCCTTGGAGAAGTAGCGGCTGACAAATTCCCCGGTCTGACGCCAGGCCACCACGTCGATCCAGTCGGTGGCCCGCTCGCCGGTGGTTTTGTCCCGGAAATCCCGATCCACCGCCAGGCGAAAGGAGGCCACGGGGACCCCCGCCTGGGTGCGCCGGAGCTCCGGGTCACGGGCCAGACGGCCCATGATAACGATTCGATTCAGCACCGCGGCTCCCCCTTACTCGTCCTTGCAGACGATCATGGAACGCATCACGCCGTCGGTGATCCGGAAGATACGGTCCAGCTCAGCGGGAATGGCGGCGGCGGCGGTGAAGGTCATCAGCACATAGTAGCCCTCCATCAGGTCGTTAATGGGATAGGCCAGCCGGCGCTTGCCCCACTCGTCGATCTCGGACACAGTACCGTTCGCTTCCACCACGCCCTTGAACCGCTCCACCAGAGCCTTGATCTGCTCTTCGTTCAGGTCGGGCTTCAGGATATAGAGCGCCTCGTAATTCGCGTTGATTTTTGCCATAGTTTGCACCTCCTTATGGACATATGGCCCCCGGCGGCTCGTCCGGGAGCAAGGATATTCCTGCCTCCTGATGGAAACAGGCCTTATCATTATACCGAAATATTTTGAGAAGTCAAGGGAAAATTAAATTTTCTTCTGATAAAACCGGTCCACGCGCAGGCGCGGACCGGTTTTTGTCAATCCAGTTCCTCCATGCCGAACAGGCTGGAGGGGAGCAGGTCGGACAGCTCCATCAGCACCGGGTCCAGCCCGCCGTCCCGCTGGGCCATGGGGGTACGGACGCTGGCGCGGCCGCTCAGGGGACCGGTGGGCAGGCCGATGGTGACGGCCAGAGCCCCTTTTCCCCATTGGGTCAGCAGCGTCCCCCGGTGCAGGCTGACAATATCCTGGGCAATGGAGATTCCCAGTCCCGCCCCCTGGCCGGGAAGGGGCAGGCCGTTCCCCGGCCCCCGCTGGAACAGAGAGGTGAGCTGCCGCCCGCTGGGCTCGCCGCCGGAGCCGGACACAGTGACCAGGGCCCGGTTCGCCTGGCGGTTCCGGGTCAGGACCACCCTCACCCCGTCTGATTCCCGGGCGGCGTTGGATACAAGGGTAAGCAACAGCTTTTGCAGCAGCTCCGGGTCCCCGGGGATGAGCATGCTGGAGCTGGAGCTTTTCAGCTCCAGGGCGACTCCGGCCTCCCTCAAAAGCGGTCCGGCCAGCCGGACGGTGTGCCAGCACAGTCCAGCCAGGTCCATCGTCACCGGGCGGAAGGACACTCCCGCCTCCCCGGCGGCCTGGTCCAGATAATCCAGATTGCCGATCAGACGGAACAGCCGGTGCATGCTCTTGCTGAAATCGGCGGCGGGCACCTCTCCTCCGGGAACGGTGGCGGGGCCCACCTCAGCCATGACTTCTCCCAACAGAGTGCGCAGCTGCTGAAGCGCTCCGGTCAGCTGGCGGCCTGTGAGGGCGGTCTGGGGGGCGGGACGGAACAGGAGAAGCTGTCCGTCCCGGTTGGAGGCGCAGCTGTAGGTGTAGCAGATGTCTCTGGCGGTGAAGCTGCCCGCTCCGGTCTCCTCCCCCTCGGGCAGGATAACGCAGGGGGGAAGGGGGGCTCCGGCGGTCAGTTCTGGCAGATAGTTTCGGGCCATGGCGTTGGCGGAAAGCACCGCGCCCTCCCGGATTTGAATGGCTCCCTCGGGGAAGGCATCCAACAGGGACTGTATGGAATCCAGCATAAAATAGTGTTCCCTTCTGGCCAAAACGGCCCGGCGCGGCAGCATTTCAATATTAGGATGTACAAAATGCCTGTTATTTAGCGTGGGAAACAGTATATCAAATTTTTCCATCCTCCACAATAGAAAATGTCGAAAAAAGTCGAAAACCTTTTTACATAGGGCCCATAGCCCGTTCAAACCGGCGTTTCAGGGCCGGCTTTCCCCGTCATGGCAAATTTTAAGGTGAATTCCAAGCGAAATCTATGAAAAAACACACTTGGAAAAGAAAGAAAATCAGGGTATAATATGGAAGCTACCAAGTCCGCGGAGCGTCCGCGGATAAATTGATAAAAAGGAGTTATGCAACATGAGCATCAAAGTTGGCATCAATGGGTTTGGCCGCATCGGCCGTATGGTGTTCCGCGCCAGCCTGAATCATCCCGAGATCGACATCGTGGGCATCAATGACCTGTGCCCCGCCGAGTATCTGGCCTATATGCTGAAGTATGACACCATGCACGGCATCTGCGACGCCGAGATCAGCAGCACTGAGAACTCCATCATTGTTAACGGCAAGGAGATCCCCATCTCCGCCGAGCGCTCCCCCGCCGACCTGCCTTGGGCCAAGCTGGGCGCTGAGTATGTCGTGGAGTCCACCGGCCTGTTCCTGACCCAGGAGAAGGCTCAGGGCCACCTGGACGCCGGCGCCAAGAAGGTTGTCATGTCCGCTCCTTCCAAGGACAGCACCCCCATGTTCGTGTGCGGCGTCAACCTGGACAAGTACACCCCCGACATGAACTTCGTGTCCAACGCCTCCTGCACCACCAACTGTCTGGCCCCCATCGCCAAGGTCCTCAACGACAACTGGGGCATCACCGACGGCCTGATGACCACCGTCCACTCCACCACCGCCACCCAGAAGACCGTTGACGGCCCCTCCCTGAAGGACTGGCGCGGCGGCCGCGCCGCCGCCGGCAACATCATCCCCTCCTCCACCGGCGCCGCCAAGGCGGTGGGCAAGGTTATCCCCGAGCTGAACGGCAAGCTGACCGGCATGTCCATGCGCGTGCCCACCCTGGACGTGTCCGTGGTGGACCTGACTGTCAACCTGGCCAAGCCCGCCAAGTATGAGGAGATCTGCGCCGCCATGAAGAAGGCCTCCGAGGGCGAGCTGAAGGGCATCCTGGGTTACACTGACGAGGCCGTCGTGTCCTCCGACTTCCTGGGCGACACCCGCACCTCCATCTTTGACGCCGACGCCGGCATCGCCCTGACCGACACCTTTGTGAAGGTCGTGTCCTGGTACGACAACGAGATCGGCTACTCCAACAAGGTCCTGGAGCTGATTGAGCATATGTACTCTGTGGACCACAAGTAATTCGCTCCCCTTTCAGAGCGCCGCGTCAGCGGCGCTCTTTTTGTCTTATTGCGCCTCAATAATAGCACATTTAATAATCGAATTCTGTTGAATTATTAAATATTGCGAAGAAAAATTTTGTTTTAATAATTTTTGTGTTTTTTATTCTCCATTCGTTAATACTGGTCTTGAGGTGAGCAGCAGTGCCTTATGAGACTAGGATGAAAGAGTGGATAACGGATCATGATATTCGCCAAAAGGTTTTGGCAAAAGAATTTCATGTAACAGAAGCGGTGTTGAGTAATTATTTAACAGGACGAAGTTCGATAACCTTAGATGTTCTTGTAAAGTTCGCAAAGCGTAGCGGTTTGAGCATGGATTATCTGGTTGGTCTTAGCGATGAACCTATGCCGCCAATACGGCTTACGGAATCAGAATGTCAGCTCATCGAAAATTTCCGTACCCTTCATTCAACACAAAAAGAACTGATTGTAAAAAATATTGCCATCATGCAGGAGCAAAACCAGAGAGGATGAAAAAACCTGTCCGCGTGTGCGGACAGGTTTTTTATATCTCAGCGGTGCGCTCCGGCCCGCAGGGGGACGGGGGCGGGGGCGGCGGAAGGTTCCTCGCCGGGGTGGTTGGGGTAGAGCCGGCGCAGCTTGGCGATGCAGGCCATGCTGGCGGGGACAAGGAACAAATCCGCGCACACCCAGGCGGAGGGGGAGGCGAAGCAGGCGGCGGTAAAGCCGAAGGCGGGGACCAGGAACAGGCCCACGCTGGTCCGGGCGGCCATCTCCAGCACTCCGGCCAGAATGGCGAAGGGGCTGAAGCCCATGCCCTGAATGGAGAAGCGGACGATGTTTACCAGCGACAGGGGGAAGAAGAAAGCGGACTGAAGCACGATATACTGGGTGGTCAGCTGTGTGAGCAGGGCGATATCCAGCTCCTTGGGGTCCAGAAAGAGCATGGCGCACTGGGGGGCGAACCGGAGCATGGCGCAGAAAGCGATCAGCGAGTAGCCCAGCCCCAGCAGGGCGCAGGAGCGGATGCCTTTGGACAACCGGTCCAACTTGCAGGCCCCCACATTCTGGCCGCAGTAGGTGGCCATGGTGGCCCCCATGGCGTCGAAGGGGCAGGCCAGCAGCTGATACACCTTGCTCCCCGCCGCCACGGCGGCGACGTAGAGACTGCCCAGAGCGTTCACCGAGGACTGGAGGACGATGGAGCCGATGGCGGTGATGGAATATTGCAGGCCCATGGGGATGCCCATGGTACACAGCACCCCGCAGGCGTGGAGGTCCAGCTTCCGCTCCTCCTTTGTCATGCGCAGGATGGGGTATTTTTTCACCATGTAGAACAGGCAGGCAACCCCGGACACTGCCTGAGACGCTACGGTGGCAATGGCCGCCCCCGCCACCCCGGCGTGGAACCACAGGATAAGGGTAAAGTCCAGGGCGATGTTCAAGCAGGAGGACAGAGCCAGGAAGTACACCGGGGTCCGGCTGTCCCCCAGCGAGCGGATGATGCCGGCCAGCAGGTTGTACAGGAAGGTGGCCGGGATGCCCATGAAGATGACGAAAATATAGATATAGGCGTTGTCAAAGATGTCCTCCGGGGTGAGCATCACGGTGAGAATCTGCCGGCACAGCAGGCCGGTGGCCACCGTGAGCACCGCGGAGAAGAGGATGGACAGCCAGGCGGCGTTGGCCACGTAGCGGCGCATTTTCGACGGCTCGTTGGCCCCCATCCGCTGGGCCACCGGGATGGCGAAGCCGTTGCACACCCCCATGCAGAAGCCGATGACAAAAAAGTTGATGGAGCCGGTGGAGCCCACCGCCGCCAGGGCGGAAGCCCCCAGCAGCTTGCCCACAATCATGGCGTCCACCATGTTGTAAAGCTGCTGAAATAGCATGCCGAACAGGGTGGGCAGCGCGAAGCCGAGAATCAGCCGCATGGGACTGCCGGTGGTGAGGTCTTTGGTCATAAGACATACCTCCTCGAAAGAATCTCGGATTATTATAGTCACCGATTCCCTTTCTGACTAGCGGTGTTTTGACGGTTTTATTCCCCTCAACTTGCATTTTTTTCATCATAATCCCTACCCGGCAAAAAGAGCTTCCCCCGTGAGAGGGAAGCTCTTGCCTCACGCGTTCTTCGCCATTCTCCGGCAGGCCAGGGATGTGGCAAGGAAGTAGCCGCCATAGACCACCAGAAGCACCCCGGCGGTGACAAAGGAGCTGGCGGCGCTGTCCACCCGCCCGGCAGTGGCGATGATGTCGTTGGCGGCCTTCATGCCCACCACCGAGTGGACCAGGGCCAAAGCCAGGGGCAGAAGGAAGGCCAGGGCCACCTGCTGGGTGGCGGACTTCTTCACCTGCCGCTCCTCCGCGCCCAGGCGGCGGAGGATGGAATACCGTCCGGTGTTGTCCGCGGCCTGGCTGAGCTGCTGGAGGGCCAGTACCGCCGCCGCCGCCAGCAGGAAGGTGAAGCCCAGATACAGCCCCAGGAACAGAGCCAGAATCTTACTGCCCATCACGTCCATATAGGTTTCCAGACGGCTGTCGGCGTAGATGGACCGGGTGTAGTCATAGGGCTGAATGAGCTGGAAAATCATCCGCTCCGACTCCTCCGCCTGACCGGCGTAGTTGGCGGACCAGCAGTGGCAGGAGACCTTCAGGCCCTGGACGGCTTCGTCCTCTACGATCAGATACCGCCAATGGGACGCGCCGTTGATAGGACTTTCCTCCACAATTTGGGACGTTCCAGGGGCCAGAGAGATGGGCGGCTGTCCAATCAGGGCCAGCTGCCGGTTGTAATCGGACAGGGCCAGCACCGCCTGGACCGGGGTGTCCTCTTCCCGCCCAAAGCCGGTAAGCTCCGGGTCATCGCGGTAGAGAATCAGGGAGTTGTGTCCCTTGAGCCGGACCGCTGTGTCAAAGCCTCCCTCCTGGAGCAGGGCGGGGAAGTCCATGGGCTGATCGCCGCCTTCCTCGTCGTAGTAGTCCCACAGGGTGATGTCCACCGGGGCCTCGCCGTCGGTCATGGAGGACAGGGTGTTGTTCAGGCCAACGGAGCTGGCGGTGACGCCGATGGACAGCAGCAGGAGGATGCACACCACCGTCTGGGCCAGATAGGTGGTGTGGACCTTGCTGAGCCACTGGCGCAGGGTAAAGACGTTCAGGTTTTTGTAATACACCCCCGGGTGGCCCTGGACAAACTTCATCACAAAGCCGGACAGGGACCGGAAGATGAGCAGGGTGCCCGCCGTCCCCAGCCCCAGCATGGGGAAACACAGAAAGGGGACCGCCACCGCCAGGGCCATGCCGAAGGTGAGCAGAATGGCATAGGCCCCAGCCAGACAAATCACGCCGGCCGCCAGCTGGACCACCGCCGCCATCAGGGGCCGGGGCTTGAGCACCTCGTTCTTCCGCTCTCCGTGAATCAGGTCGATGAGCTTGGAGCGGGATACCCGGACCCCGCTGAACAGCATGACCAGCAGGAAAATAATACCAAAGTAGAGCACTGTCTTTCCCGCCGCCGCAGGGGAAAAGTTCACCGCCAGCAGAGCGGATACGTCCATCTCAAACATGGACAGGGTGAGGGCGGACATGCCGAAGCTGGCCAGCACCCCCAGTCCCAGCCCGGCGGCCAGGGAAATCAGGCCCACAATGCCCGTCTCCAGGAAGAGCAGGCGGGACACCTGCCCCTGGCTCAGGCCAAGAAGCAGATAGGTGCCCAGCTCCCGCTTCCGGCGGCGGAGGAGAAAGCGGTTGGCGTACAGAATGAGGCAGGCCAGCACCACCGCCACAAAGACGGAAAAGATGTTGATAATCATCATAATGGCGTCCACCATAGGATTTTCGCTCTGGGAAAGGTAGACAATGGCTCCCTGGCCCTCGATGGAGTTGAAGGTATAGAACAGGCACACACCGAAGGTGAGGGTGAGCAGGTAGACGCCGTAGTCCCGGAAGGACCGGCGCACGTTGCGCAGGGCCAGCTTAGAGAACATCGGCCATCCCTCCTCCCATCCGGGTGACCACCTGGATGATCTTTTGGAAAAACACCTTCCGGCTGTCATTGCCCCGGTGCAGCTCCAGAAACAGCCTGCCGTCCTGAAGGAACACCACCCGGCGGCAGCAGCTGGCGGTGAAGGCGTCGTGGGTGACCATGAGGATGGTGGTGCCCAGTTCCTGGTTCAGGGCGTCCAGCCGGCTTAACAGCATGGAGGACGCCTTGGAATCCAGCGCGCCGGTGGGCTCGTCGGCCAGCACCAGGGCCGGATGGGTCACCATGGCCCGGGCGGCGGCGCACCGCTGCTGCTGGCCCCCGGACATCTGATAGGGGTACTTGTTCAGGCACTCGGTAATGCCCAGAAACTCCGCTATCTCCCGCACCCGCTTGTCAATCTTCTGGGCGGGAGCCCGGACGATGGACAGGGACAGGGCGATGTTCTCATAGGCGGTGAGGGTATCCAGCAGGTTGCAGTCCTGGAAGATGAACCCCAGCCGTTCCCGACGGAATTTTGCCAGCTCCTTGCCCTTGAGCCGGGTCAGCTCCTTTCCGTCAATGATGATGGACCCGGAGGAGGGCCGGTCGATGGTGGATACGCAGTTGAGCAGCGTGGTTTTACCCGAGCCGGAGGGGCCCATCACCCCTACGAACTCCCCCGCTTCCAAAGACAGGGACACGCCGTCCAGGGCGCGGGTCACCGCCCCTCCCTTGCCATAGACCTTTTTCAGATCGGTTACCGTTAAAATCTCAGACATTTGAGATGCTCCTTTCCTTGAACTGTATTAGAGCATATCATACAGTTCGGAAAAATGCTCTAAAGGAACGATGAGGATTTCATTAAGGATTCTTTAAAATTTCCTTTTTCTCCCGCCGCCCCGGACAGGCGCTGTGTCCTCTTGATTTTTACGGTGAAATATGCGATACTGTTTAAAACGGAGGGGGGAGACAGCCATGCTGGAGATACGTCAGATATCCAAACGCTACGGGGGGCGGCAGGCGCTCTCTCCGATCAGCTTTGTCCTGCCCCCGGGGCAGTGCCTGGGCCTGGCGGGAAGCAACGGCTCAGGCAAGTCCACGCTCCTGCGGCTTATCGCCCAGGTCGAAAAGCCGGACAGCGGAGATATCCTCCTCGAGGGCAAAAGCGTTTTGGGGGACCGGCGTTTTCTTCGGCATACGCTGGGCTATGTCCCCCAGAGCGCCGAGTTGCTCCAGGAGCTGACGGTAGGCCAGCAGATCAAGCTTTGGCAGTCCGCCTGTGAGGTCTCAGGGCCTCCGCCCGGGGACATTCTGGAGCTGTTGGGGCTGGAGCCTCTTTTCAAAACGCCCGTCCGGGCTCTGTCCGGAGGGATGGCCCAACGGGTGAGCGTCGCCCTGGCGCTGATTGCCCGTCCTCAGATACTCCTTATGGACGAGGCCACCGCCGGTCTGGACCGGGACTATGTGCCCCGTCTGCTGGACTGGCTGGAGGGCTTTACGGCGGGCGGCGGCAGCCTGGTGTGGTGCAGCCACCACGCCCAGGAGCTGGAACGGCTGTGCGGAGCGGTCCTTCGCCTGGAAGACGGGAAGCTGATCTCATGAAACACAAAGATGGAGGGATGATCTGTGATTTGCGGAAACTGCGGAAACGAAATACGGGACGACGCCAAATTTTGCCCCCACTGCGGGCAGATGAGCGGCCCTGATATGGCGGGCGGCCTCCCTCAGGGGACCGCCTCCTACAGCCCGTCCGGCTATACCGGGCCGGAGGCTCCTGTCCCCGGCGGCGGAAAAAAGGGCCTTATCATCGGCGGCGTGGTCGCCGCCATCGCGGTGATCGCCATTCTGGCGGTGGTGGTGAGCGGTATGCTTGCTCCGGCCAAGGGTCAGGTGGAGAAGGCCTTGGTCAAAACCTGCGCGGCCTACGCTCAGGCGGAGGAGGCCCTTGGCCTGCCTGACCTGAGAGATTTGAGCCGGGAGCAGTCCTACAGCCAGGGCTTCGCTCTGACGCTGAACAGCGTCAACAGCGCCCTGGTGGGCTACGACATGTCCGCCCTCAGCGGTCTTGGCCTGCGTCTCAACGCGGATTTCAGCGGCGAGGACCGGCAGCTGGGCTTTGAGCTGTCGGCCTTCTGGGACGACGAGGACCTGATCAGCTTCTACCTCACCGCCGATGACGACGAGCTGTATTTCAGCTCTCCCCAGATCACCGGCGACACCCTTTACGGGGTGAACACTGAGACCCTGGGCGCCGACATGGCCCGGACCACCGGCGACGATTCCATGGAGGACGTCAGCTTCAACATCTTCGACCTGATTGATACCGCTATGGAGTCGGTTGACCCGGACAGGATGGAGCAGGCCATGAAGGAGGCCAACGAGGCCCTGTGGCAGAGCGCGAAGGTCAAAAAGACGGGCGGAAAGACCCTGAACGTCAACGGGACGGAGGAGAAAACCACCGCCTACCAGGTGACCATTCCCCAACAGGCCATGGAGGACTATGTGGACACCCTGGCGGAGCTGATGTCCGCCATGAATTACTACGACCTCTATGAGGAGATGTTCCGCTCCATGGGGATGCCCCAGGAGGAGCTGGAGGATTTCCTGTCCCAGCTGGAGAGCATGGACGTCTACGGCGATCTGGCCAGCTCCCTCAAGGACGCCCTGGATGACCTGGGCGATCTGGAGCTGGAGGTCTGCCTGTTTGACGGCTATGTGGCGGCGGTCAGCTGGAGCGGCCGCGTTGAAGGCTCCAGAGTGGAGCTGCTGCTTACGCTGGGCGGCGGAGAGACATATGTGGACGATCTGGGCATGGAGATTACCGTGGACGGCATGAAAGCAACGGTCCGGTCCACCGGCGACCACGGCCGCGAAAGCGGTGTCTTTACCGATGAAACAACGGTTCGGATGGGCACTACGAAGGTGACCTCCGAGCTGAGCTATGACCCTAGGGAGACGGACGGCAATTTCAGCTGGGACATCTCCATCTCCGGCGCGGGCTCTCTGGAGATGGAGGGCTCCCTCACCGCCCCCGATAAACGCTCCATTGAGCTGGATCTGGATACCATCTCCCTCAAGCTGCTGGGGATGGAGGTATGCTCCTTTGGGATGGAATACTATGCCGGTCCCTTCCAGGAGAATATCGCGGTGGACGGTCAGGCCAAAATCATCACCACGATGAGCGAGGAGGAGCTGACGCGGATGACGCTGGACACCCAGGAGAGGGCGCTGGCCTGGGCCTCCGCCATGGAGGAGCTGTTCGCCGCCCGTCTGCCGGCGGACCTGCTCTGGGCGTTTATGTCCTGATGAGGCGCGCCGGTTACGCTGGGACATATCTTATATTGACCTTGAACAGGCTCCGTCAGCTGCGCTGGCTGTTGGCGGGGCTTGTCCTTCTGTGTCTTGTCCTCCCCTTTGGGGCGGGCCGGGCGGCCAGCGCTCTGCTGTCCCGGGGGGTGGACTTTTCCGGGGTGACCCTGGCCATCACCGCCCCGGAGGGGGATTCGGTTCCCCGGCTGCTGGAGCGCTACATGGGGGACATGGAGGACATCGCCCAGTACTGCGAAATCCGGTCCATGGACAACGAACAGGAGGCGGTCGCCGCCCTGGAGAGGGGGGAGGTCACCGCCGTGCTGGTCTTGCCGGAGAACTTTATCCGCGGGGTCATGTGGGGGGACAACCCGGATCTGCGCCTCATTGTGGCCGGGGACCGTCCTTTGGAATCCCTGCTGCTGCTGTGGGTGGGGCAGAGCGCCAGCGACATTCTGTCCGCCTTTCAGAGCGGGGTATACGCCGTGCTGGACCTGTATGAGGAGGCCCCGCCCCCCGGCCTGACCCGGGACCAGGTGGTGCTGGATATCAATCTGGAATATATCAATCTGGCCCTGAACCGGTCGGAGCTGTTTCAGACCCGGGAGCTGCTGGCCACGGGGGCTCTTCCGATCTCTCTGCACTACCATCTGGCCCTGTTATCCTACTTCGCTCTGTCCGCCGCCCCCCTCTTTGTGCCCATCTACAGCGGCGGCTGGCTTCGCTTCCAGCGGCGGCTGCGCTGTGTGGGGCGCGGGGTATGCGCCGGATATTTCAGCGCTGTCTTTGCGGGCCTCCCGGTCCTGCTGCTTCCGCTTGTTCCCGCCCTGCTGCTGACCGGAGCGGGCAGGCTCCCGCTTCTGCTGGGCGCGGCGGTCCTGATGGCGCTGTTCTGCTCCCTTGTTTGCGCCCTGTGCTGTCTGGCGGCGGGGAGCGCCGCTGGGTGCGGGATGCTGTCCTTTGGAATTTCGCTGCTCTCTCTGGCGCTGGCCGGGGGAATTGTCCCGCCTGTGCTCCTGCCCGGCCCGGTAAGGCGGCTCACCTGGCTGTCTCCGGTGACCTGGCTGTCCCGGCTGGCCGCGGGGGCGATGGGATACCCGGTTCCCGCCTCCGCCTGGGCCGGTCTGGCTCTGGGCGGGTTGGGAATGCTGATCCTCTCCCTGGCGCTGTACCGCCGCCGGGTGGACCGTCAGGAGGTGGAGCTGTGAGCTTTTTCCGGACCTTTTTTACCAGCGCTTCGCGCCTCCGTCTGGCGGATTGGCGCGCCTGGGCCATGCTTCTGCTCCTTCCGGCCATTACCTTCGGCGTCGCCCGGCTTCTTCCGGCGGAGGAAGTGTCCGCCCCGGTTCAGGTGGGGGTGGTACTCCCGGAAACAGGCGGCGGGGAGTTCTGGCGGAGGCTGGAGGCCCGCGGCGGACTGGTGGTTGTCTTCCACAAGGCGGATTACGAAAAAGCGGAGCGTCTGGTGGCGGCGGGCCGGTGGGACTGCGCCCTGGTTCTCCCGGAGGATTTTGAGGACCGGCTGACCGCCGGGGAGCTGGAGGGGCTGTTTACTCTGCTGATCGGTCCCGGCTCTGTGGTCTACCCCATGGTGCGGGAGACGGTGACCGCCTGCGTATCTGAGCGCGTCTCCCCCGCCATGGCCGGGGATTATCTGCTCCAAAGCGGCATTTTGGACGAGACCGGCCTGAAGGAGGCCCGTCCCCGGCTGGACCAGGTGCTGCTGGAGCGGGACCGGGTGCTGGTGTCGATGGAGACAACGGACGGCCACCCCCTGGATCCCCTCGCTCTGGCGGACAGCGGGGTGTCCAGTCTGCTGTCTGGGCTGACCGCCGTTATGCTTTCGATTTGGGCCCTGTTTACCGCCATGGACCTGGGGCGGTGGCTGGACTCCCCTTTTGCCCGGCGGCTGGCTCCCCTCCGGGGGAGGCTCTCGCTGCTTCTTCCCCGGCTGGCGGCGGCGCTGCTCCCCGCCCTGTGCGCCGGAGCGCTGGCTCTGCTTGCGGTGGAATGCCCCCTGGCCGCTGTTCTGGCTCTGGTCCCCTATCTGCTGTTCTGGGGCGCAGCGGCAATGGCTCTGGCCCTGTGGAGCCCCGCCTGGAACGCCTTACCGGCCCTTATACCCTTTGTTCCGGCGCTGGGACTGCTCCTGTCCCCGACGCTGCTGGACCTTTCCACACTGTTTCCCGCCCTGGCCCCGGCGGTCCGCTGGAATCCTGTCACCCTGTACCTCCGCGCCTGCGGCGGCTCCTGGGGAGACGGCCTCCTCCTCGCGGCGGCGGGTGCGGCTGTTCTGGCCCTTTTGCGGCTCTCCGGCCGGAATGGGCAAAGCAAACCCTCAAACTGAACCAAAAACCGGCTTCCTGTTTGGGGGACACTTCGTAAGGAAGTGTCCCCCAACACTTTTGTCAAGACAGCCGAATGTGATTGAATTGCAGGGATATTCAACACTTTGGAGGTAAATGTCGTGGAGAAATGCACATTTGAGCAAATGGGCGGCACCTATCATCAAGAAGGAGATTATTTTCTCCCAAACCTCGCTGTGCCAGAAAGTGTTCCTGTGGGTGTCTGGGGCCAGCGTAGGCGGCGGTATCTGCGAGAACACAGGAAAGCTCTTTACAACGCCTTACTACTCAGTGGGAAGCTGGATAGCCACCTGGCTGACATCAATCAGCAGGCGGAAGATATGTTTTCTCAGCTTGTGGATCAGATAGCGAATCAGGAAAACATTACAGAACAACTTAAAGCTGATAGGCAGATGGAATGGGTAAGACGTATGAACAATATCCGTAATCAAGTAACAGAAATTGTCAATACGATGTTCATTTTTGGCTGAACAGCACTACGGGACGCAAAGCAGCCTGCTTTGCGTCTCAATTTGTTCACTGCTACTCTCTTGCAGGATAGGACATTGTGACTATCATGCGTGGAACTTTTCTAAATTAGGAAATTCTTAACAAATTATCAGTCAAAAAGCAAGGAAATCATGGGGAAAATCTGATAGAATACCCTTATTGTCTGTTGTAGAAAAGAGGTTAGATAATGTCAGACAAGATTTTAGTGGTTGATGATGAACAGGAAATTACTGATTTGGTGGAATTATATCTTCAAAATGAGAACTACGAGGTGTTTAAGTTTTACTCGGCTAAAGATGCCCTTGCCTGCATTGAATCTACTGAGCTTGATTTGGCCATTCTGGATATTATGCTGCCGGAGGTGAACGGCTTTGCCCTCTGCCAGAAAATCAGGGAGCGACATACTTATCCCATCATCATGCTGACAGCCAAGGACGCGGAAACCGACAAAATCACCGGCCTGACCCTGGGAGCGGATGATTATGTTACAAAGCCTTTTCGCCCTTTGGAATTAGTAGCAAGAGTAAAGGCCCAGCTCCGGCGGTATAAGCGATATAACCCCGCCCAGGCTTCCAGTCAGGAGCAAGCATCCGATTTGCTCCTGCACTCTGGCCTGGAAATGAATACGGGTACTCATGCCTGCTTTTTAAACGGGAAGCCGCTTCCCCTGACGCCAACCGAATTTTCTATTTTACGCATTTTGTTGGAACGAAAGGGAAAGGTTGTCAGCTCCGAGGAACTGTTTCACGAAATTTGGAAGGACGAGTATTACAGCAAAAGCAACAATACGATCACCGTCCACATTCGGCATCTGCGTGAGAAGCTGGGCGACACCATAGACAATCCTAAATACATTACAACGATATGGGGAGTGGGGTATAAAATTGAAACGTAAATTACGAAAAATTCCTTATCTGATTGTCTTAATCTTAATCAGTATTGCGGCTTGCATAGTACTTTATTTCCTTGTTGATAAAGTATGGAACGGAAGCTTTGTGGACTGGTTTGAGTGGAACTTCATGCAGACACGCAACGCTTATCTTCCAGAGGCTGGACAAGAAGCGATTATCCGCGAGCCAATGTGGTGGAAGGTGAAGCGTCTGGTGCTTGGGTCCGCAATTGGGACTGTTGCAATAGGAATTATTATTGGCTTTTTTGCATCATATTTTCATGCTAAAGCAGAAAAACGAAAATCTGTAACCAACATCGGCAAGATGCTCCGAGACTATATGAAACAAGAGAGTGAAAGTTCTGATATGTTTCCGCAAGAGTACGCAGAAATCGCCGCGCAGATGGCAGAAATCAGAACAGCTATGCTCCGTAGTGAACAGGCCCTTCGGAATGAAGCCGCACAAAAAAACGACTTAGTAACTTATCTGGCCCACGACTTGAAAACGCCCTTGACCTCCGTCATTGGCTATTTAAGCCTGCTGGACGAAGCGCCTGATATGCCGCCGGAGCAGAAAGCAAAATATACCCATATCGCGCTGGACAAGGCAAACCGCCTGGAACGGCTGGTAAACGAGTTTTTTGAAATCACCCGGTATAATTTGCAGCAAATCACGCTGGAGCAAGAGCAGATTGACCTTTACTATATGCTGGTGCAGATGGTGGACGAATTTTACCCCATCCTGTCCGCAAAAGGAAATACCGCTGTTCTTCATGCTGATGAAGATTTGAGCGTCTGCGGCGATCCGATGAAGCTGGCCCGTGTATTCAATAACATTTTGAAAAATGCGGCGGCATATAGCTTTCCAAATTCTGAAATCATTATCTCCGCCGAAAAGAAGGACAAGCAAATGGTGATCTCCTTTGAAAACCAGGGGCCGACAATCCCGGAGGAAAAGCTGTCCATGATATTTGAGCGTTTCTATCGGATGGACGAGGCCCGCGGCTCCAACGCGGGCGGGGCCGGACTTGGGTTGGCTATTGCAAAGGAGATCATCACCTTGCATGGTGGAACGATTATCGCAGAAAGCCATGAAAGTTCCACAGTATTCACGGTATCTCTGCCCGTTTCAAATTAGGAAAACATCAATGCTGTGTTAGGATTTTCTTAGGAATCTCACAACAGAATATTAAAGTACAAGCCGATGGCCCTTGATATGATTATCATACCAGGGGCCATCGGATTTTTATATCGGAAAGGAACTTATTATGGAAAAACTCAATGTGGCGGTCATCTTTGGCGGCTGTTCCCCGGAATACAGCGTTTCGCTGGAATCGGCCCATGCAGTTGTCACGCACATGGGTCGGACAAGGTATAACCCGGTGTTGATTGGAATTTCCTCCGCAGGAAATTGGTATCACTTCACCGGCGAGGCAGAGAAAATCAGGTTGGACACTTGGAACACCCCCGCCGATTGCACCCCGGCGCTGGTATCCCCTGACCGGGACAGCCGCGCACTTTTGGTCTTGAAGAATGGGGTCGTGGAGAAAATCACCCTGGATGCCGCTTTTCCCGTCCTGCATGGGTGCAACGGGGAGGATGGGACGGTGCAGGGGCTTTTTGAACTGGCAGGCATTCCGCTGGTGGGCTGTGGTGTCCTGGCCTCGGCACTGTGTATGGACAAAGACCGCGCCCACAAGCTGGCCCAGGCTGCTGGTGTCACAATACCTTCCTCTACCGTGCTGACAAAGGAAAACAGCACGGAGGACGCTTTCGCTTGTGCGGATAAGCTGGGCTATCCTTTGTTTGTGAAGCCTCTCCGGGCCGGTTCCTCTTACGGAATTACAAAGGTCACAGGCCGGGACGAGTTACCCACTGCCATAAAACTGGCCTTTGAATATGATAGTCACATCATTTTGGAAGAAGCGATTTCTGGCTTTGAAGTCGGTTGCGCTGTTTTGGGAAACGACACCCTGACTGTGGGAGAATTGGACGAGATCGAACTGGCGGACGGCTTTTTTAACTTCACAGAGAAGTACACGCTGAAAACCTCTGCCATCCATGTTCCGGCTCGTATTCCGACCATAAAGGCAGCGGAGATGAAGGAAACCGCCCAACGGATTTATAAAGCCCTTGGATGTCAAGGCTTTGCGAGGGTGGATATGTTTTTGGACAGCAGCGGCAGAGTAGTCTTTAACGAGGTCAACACAATCCCCGGCTTCACCGCGCACAGCCGCTATCCCAGCATGATGAAAGCGATTGGAATGTCCTTTGAGCAGGTCATTTCCAATGTAATCGAATTGGCGGTGAGCAAATGAACAGCCTGATTTTGGTCAATAGCAGACACGCATATTCGCAAGACACAGAACAAGACCTGATCCCTGTTCATGAGGACTATCCCAATATCCTGCTGGAACGGGAAGCAGCTCACGCCCTCTCTCTTATCATGGAGCAACTGGACGGATGGCGTTTTATTGTCCCTGTGAGCGGATGGCGTTCTCTGAAAGAACAGTTGACGATTTATGAAGAATCGCTCCAGGAGAATGGCCCGGAGTTTACGGCCAAGTTTGTAGCTATGCCCGGACACAGCGAACACCAAACCGGGTTAGCCATTGACCTGGGCCTGCGTCAGCCAGAGATAGACTTTATCCGTCCGGCGTTCCCCTATGAGGGCATCTGCCAAAGGTTCCGGGAACTGGCCCCCGCCTATGGCTTTATTGAACGCTACCCAGCGGATAAGGAGCATATCACCGGCATCGCCCATGAACCGTGGCACTTCCGCTATGTTAATACGCCCCACTCGGAAATCATGGCCTTTAAGGGGCTGACGTTGGAGGAATATCTGGCATGAATATGTCTTTTGAGCAAGTCATGTCCAGCATGATGGAATTGGCGGTGAATAAATGAAGAACGGAAAGATACGGGACAGCAAGATACGCGCCGCTATCATCGACTTTGCAAAGGGCGATTTCCTGTGGTTTTACTGGAAACTGTTCGCATGGTACAACCGAATTTCCTATCTGCCGTTCCAGGATATTTTGAGTTTTTTCCTTCTCCGCATCGCACACAAGCATGGAGGATATATTGGCAGGAACGCTACCTTCCAAAGCAAGCCGGTTTTGCCCCACGGCCTGCATGGGATATATATTTCCCGTTATGCCAAAATCGGAAAGGAATGCCACATCTATCAAAATGTTACGATTGGCTCTGTTGGTAAAAAGGCACCGCAGATCGGAGATCACTGTTTCATTGGGGCCGGAGCGACCATTGTTGGCGATATTAAGATAGGGGATTTTGTGAAAATCGGAGCGGGAGCCGTGGTGTTTACCGATGTTCCAAACCATTCGACCGTAGTTGCTGGGCCACCGCGCATGATTGTCAGGGGGCCGGGAAATGACTGATTTTTGCCAGGGCCGCGCCTGGATAGAACTGGATCGGGCCGCACTGCGGCACAATGTAGAGCAGTTACAAAAGCGATTGCCCCCAGGCGGCGCGCTGATGCCTGCGGTCAAGGCCAATGCCTACGGACATGGCGCGGTGCTTATTGCCAAAGAACTGAACACATTCGGCGTTGACGCTTTCTGCGTTGCGTCCGTTTTTGAGGGAATAGAACTTCGTCAAAATGGCGTTTTGGGGGAAATTCTGATCCTCGGCTACACCCATCCCCGATATGTGCCGTTTCTGAACCAATACCGATTAACGCAGACGATTTTAGATTACTCCTATGCTCTGGAACTGAACGCCTGCGGCCAGACTATCAATGTCCATATCAAAATTGATACCGGGATGCACCGGCTGGGAGAACGCTTTGAAAATCGGAAGGAACTTCAACAGATATTTGCCTATGACCAGCTTCGTGTCACAGGAGCATATACCCACCTATATGCAGATGATCTTTCCCTGCCAGCAGACCGGGCCGTAGCGTTGGAGCAAAGCAGGGCTTTTTATCAAACAGTGAAGCGAATGAAAGAGCTGGGCCACCCAATTCCAAAGGTTCATGTTCTGGCAAGCGGGGGCCTGTTGCATTGTCCTGATATTGGCGGCGATTATGCGCGTCCAGGAATTGCACTCTATGGGCAAATGAGTACCAAAGAGGAATGGAGCAAGGTCAAACATGAATTGCGGCCTGTTCTTTCGTTGAAAGCCCGTATCGCCCTGGTGAAAGACTTACACCGAGGCGAGGGAGCGGGATATGGGCATCAATTCAAAGCGGAGCAGGACACAAGAATAGCGGTTGCCTCTATCGGATATGCGGATGGATTGCCCCGCAGTTTATCAAACGGTGTCGGAACCGTATTAGTCCACGGACATATAGCGCCTATCGTGGGGCGGATTTGCATGGATCAAACCCTGTTGGACATAACGGACATTCCAGCGGTCATGCCTGGAGATATTGCTGTATTCATTGGGAAATCCGGCAGCCAGGAAATCACAGCCTGCGATATAGCGGAACAGGCCGGAACGATCTCGAATGAAGTGTTGAGCCGTTTAGGGGGACGGCTGGAGAGGGTGCTGGTATGAATTATGCTATCACAGTTAGCGCAACAAAGTCATCAGCAAAAACCAAAAAATTTTTCAAATGCATATTGACAAACACCTGTTCCATATGTTAAACTAAAACTCCCATTTAATGGGCGAACTGAATACGGCTTTTCAGCCGGTACATAGACAACCACACAAGAACCCCAGCGAGAGGAAAACTCCCGCTGGGTTGGTGCGTCTATGTACCGGCTTC
>CAJTEA010000009.1 GCA_910575265.1 Oscillospiraceae bacterium | reverse complement strand
ATCCGGGCCATGCACGCCGCGTCAATCTCCACCTGATACCCCTCACGCGCTACCTTTACCACGTCCTCTATGCTCAGATCTACGCCGTTTAAGATTACTTTGTTCATATGTTTTGTCTCCTCAATTGTCGAATTACAGATGTTTCTGACAGATATCCTCTGTCTAAACGGAAATCAAATATTCAGTCCACCAGTGCCTGAGCAATTATGCCGCACAGGACCGCGCCGCCATCCGGATACTCGACGGCCCGTTCTCCCAGCCATTTTGCCCGTCCAGCCGCGGCACGCATTCCGGCGGTTCCTTCGGCGGCAGTTTTGGCCGTCTCTGCGCCGGCGGAAAAGGCCGCTTTCAGCGCTGATCCCTGGCTAAATTCCCGTTCCACCGTTTCGGCCATAGGGCACAACGCGTCCAGTATGGTCTTATCCCCGAGCTTCGCGCCTCCACGGGCCATGATGGCCTGGGCAAATATTCCAGGCAGGCGGACGACGTCTCCGTTTTCCAGTCCGTCCTTTCCTTTGACTTCTTTGGCGATTGCCATAATTCCGGCGGACATCAGAGTTCCCATTGTAGAAGGGGCAGCTTTGTTACAGTTCATCGCGGCTTTCATTAAAAGCTCACTGATCTGTGTGCCGTTGTATTCCTTCGCGGTATTCCACACGGCGGTGAACGCGGCCTCCATGCTGAATCCCAGATCACCGTCGCCGGATCTGCCATCCAGTTCGCCCAAATAATCCTTCTCCTGATGGATCCTTTGAGCTACTTTTTGGATCACGCGTTTTACATCATCAATTTGATACATAGTCGCGCTCCCCTCAAACCCTTACAAAGGGGGTACAGGCCTCATCCGCCAAAAGGGATTTAAATTCGGAATTCAGTTTGAGCACTGAGACAGAGGCCCCCAGCATCTCCAGTGACGTGGCGTATTCGCCTACAAAGACCTTGTGAATTGACACACCGGCCTGCTGGAATCGATCATACAGGTCCCCATAGAGGATATACAGCTCCTCCTTTGAAGTCGCGCCCAGACTGTTAATCAGAAGGGCTGTTTCGTCTCCGCTTCGCAAAGACAGATCGGCGGAGAGCTTGTCCCATAATATCTCCGCCAGTTCAGCGGAGCTCTTCATCTTGGTTCGCTCCACACCGGGCTCACCATGGATTCCCATCCCAAGCTCCATTTCAGCGGCTGAAATTTCAAAGATGGGTTTAGGAGCCCCGGGCAGCTGGCAGGAGGACATGGAGAAGCCCAAAGTAGCTACGTTAGCGCATACCTCTTCCGCCAGAGCTCTGACCTCCTCCAGATTCGCCATACGCTCGGCCTTTGCGCCAGCCAGTTTGTATGGGAAGAAAATGCCGCCTACGCCCCGCCGGTTTTTAAAATCCTCCCGGCTCGCGGAGGCGATGTCATCCGACGCTTTGACAATCGCTGTGGGGATGTCCTCCATCTCCAGCATTTCAGCGGCCATGTCAAAATTCATGGAGTCTCCCATATAGTTGCCGAACAGAAACAGCACTCCGGCGCCTCCGTTGACTGCCTTAGCCGCGTCCACAATCGCGTCGCAGCTGGGAGAAGTAAACACGTTGCCCACCGCTACGCCGTCACAAAAGCCTTTGCCCACATAGCCCAGAAATACTGGCAGGTGCCCATATCCGCCGCCTGTTACAATTGCCACCTTGCCTTGCGTCGGGGCGTCGCCGCGGACAACGGAGCGGGGATTGTTTTCCGCGAATTTCAGCATTCCGCCATGGGCCAGAATAATACCCTTCAGGCTTTCGTCCACAAAGCGCTCAGGCTGATTCATAATTTTATTCATGGATATTTACACACCTTTCCGCCATGTTCTCAGGCTTTCAGCAGCTCCAGCGCGCGTTTGTAGTAGGCTTCATCCTTGCGCGGGAACGCGCTGCCCACGCCCCAGGGCATATAGTGGTAGACCCAGGCGTAGATGTTGCCCAGATAGGCGCGGTAGCTGTCCAGCAGGGCGCGGAAGGCCTCTTTATCAATGCTGTCGAGCACCTCGTTGATGTTCTGGGAAAACTCATATTGACGGCTCAGCCCACAGTAGTGGCCGAAGGTAGAGGGCTGAATGACCCAGAACCGCATCATCTTGACCAGCATCGGCATGGTGTATTCCTCTCTCTGGGACAGCTCATACAGAAAATAACAGTAGTCCGCCAGATAGTTTACATCGCCTCCGCCAAAAAACCAGGTCGTAAAGATCTGATTGTCGTTGGGAATACCGGCGCCGCCTTTGCTCATGCGGTACTTGAATACCTCCGTTACATCCTGGACCGGCTCGGTGGTGGTCTTTTCGACTTCAGCGTCGATTTCCGCTTTGATTGACTGCCATGTATTCATCCCATTACACTCCTTCGATCACAGAAATAATAACATCCTTTGTCCGGCTGGCGCTCTTCCAAGCGGCCTTTCCGGCTTTTTTCAGGGCGGCCATATCTTCCCCCGCCACCTGGGCAAAGGGGATATACGCGCGGTCGTCCACACAGGTGTCATATTTGATGACAAGCTCGCCGGAACCGGCCTGAGCGGCGGTCAGGAAGACCGTACCCTCCGCGGCGGTGTTCATAGCTTCTTCCGCGGCGTTTTGAATATCATAGGGCTTTTTCCCAAAGCGCACCATACGGTCGCGCAGCATAAAGCCGCCCACCACCTCATGGCCCTGAAGTACCTTGATGGGCAGATTCTCACAAAACAGATCAAAGACATCCCGGTTCACCTGTACCGGGCCGCATGCGACCTTCAGGCCCAGGGAGGGCCAGCTGATAGTAAATGTCTTCATTTTTTCTCCCTCCAATTTTAAACGTGCGTCTCAACGTAGGCTTTAGAGGCGGCCCTGCCAATCGCCTCACAGTCCTCGCGGCTGGGGATGGGGGTGGTCTGACCGATGGCCCACTTCATAAAGTGGTGGGTCCAGGCGTTCATGCTGGAGCCATACAGATACAGAGAGTTGAGCAGGCTCAGCACATCCTCCCGGCTGTCCATCTCCTGTACACAGGCCATCGTCTCCTCGGCGAAACGGGCGTATACAGCGTAGCCGCACAGCTTGACCGAAGCGGTGACCTTGGGGAGCATGGTCGCCACCAGGGTTTTGATGTGCTCCAGGGTAAAGGCGGGGTCCATGCCCAGCTTGATGATATTATAAGTGTTATAAGCCGCCACATAGCGGGCGGCGGTGGCGCCCTCAAACCAGACGCCCATTGTCGTCTTGGCGGTGCCGGCGCCGGTGGGGATAATCTCAAACTTGAATACCCGCTCAATATCCTCGGGAGCCTCATCAATAATGCGTTTGTTCTCCGCGTCAATTTCCTTTTGAAGCGCTTTCCAATCCATAGCCATGATTATGCCTCCTCCGCAGTAAACTCGACATGTACAATCTTTTTCTCGCACATCAGGTTATCCCACAGCTCCTGTCCGACCTCCAGCAGCAGCTCCTTGTCCTCCGGGATGACCTCCGCCCAGGTTACATACTCCATGGGCTCAGTGACATAATCAAATTTGCAGCTCAGATTGGCTACATTACCGGTGGTCATGAAAAAGGTAAACCGGCCCTTGTTCATTTCCACAATGTCCTCCAGGGGACTCTCCTCCTGAATCCAGTTGCATTCCTGGGTCATGGGCAGATTCAGCATAAACAGGGACTGACCCGCCACCACCGTTTCGGTCTGCACACAGCGGGTGGGGAGATTGGTCATAAACCAGTCAAAGATCGCCTGATTGTGCTCGATAGGTCCTACACGAACCTGTTTTCCCAGCTCAGGCCATTTCATAATAAACCTTTTTGACATTAAGTTTTCCTCCTTGATCTCATTTGCTCACCAAGTTATCTATATAACCTATACAACAATATATCGGCTTCGCCTGACATTGTCAAGAGGATTTCTCTCGTTGTTTTCCCCAAAAAGATACGTTGAAATTTGTGCATTTGACAAATCGTGTCGCGGAAGTGAGGCGTTTGCTGTTCATTACGCGCTATCATACATAAAAACCCCGCCGGAAATAAAATTCCGGCGGGGTCAGCTATATGTGTGAGATTGTTTCCTGTTTTATTCCTTTGAGGAATTTTCGTCCCGGTAGAGGGCGAAGCCATATTTTTTTCGCAGGCCAATATCGTCGGTATACAACAGGATGTGCCGTATGGATTCATTGTAGGCGGCCACTGGATCCCGGCGCTGGATCGCGTCCACAATCAATCCATGGGGCACAGATTCATATTTCCCCTTTGAAACCTCGTTGTCTTTGGAGAGAAACAGCTCCGGATAGTCCTCCAGATGCTTTAAGATAGAATACTCAAACTCTGAAAGAAATTCGTTGTGGGAGTATTTGGCAATTAACGCGTGCAAATGATTTTCTCCATAGACACAAGCTGTCCACTTCAGCTCACCGCTCTCCAGACGCTGGTGGGTGGAAACCAGTTCCTTGATCTCCTCGTCAGACGCAAACACAGCGGCCAGCTGGCAGAGGACAGCCTCCAAAAACAATCTGGCCTCAAACAGGTCCCGGGTTTTATGGTCGTTATCGTTCAGCTTTGGCACCAGGATGTTGATATCCGGCGTCAGTTCTTTTACAAAGTAACCCTGCCCCTGACGGGCCTCAATAATCCCCAAAGAAATCAAGCGGGAAATCGCCTCCCGCAGGGTTGGCCGGCTGACACCCATCATTTCTTCCAGCTGCTTCTGTGTTGGCAGCTTATCCCCTGGGTTGTAATGTCCAGATGAAATCATATCACAGATCTGCTGCGACACCTGTTCTGTGACTGTAATATGCTTGATTTTCGTAAACGCCTGATTCCGTCCCATTTATCGCTTCACCCTTATCCAAATGTTATATCCAATTCATGTCATATCAAGGATTGTATGCTCAGCTTAAAAAGTTCATGATACTCTAATGTAAATAATACTTCAAAAGGAAATAAAATACAAGCTGATTTCTGTATTTTTTTAGAAAAGGTTCTCCCTCTTTGGCTCATTTATGATATGCTTTTCATCTCTTCTCCCGGTTGGTGCGTACTTCAGCGCGAAGATTCTCCTGCGCAAAATAGCGGATACGCCTTGATACAGGGTGGACTGAACCGCCTAACGCGTCTGGATGTATCTAAAGCGGTGAACTCAATTGGAAAAATCTGTCCGCGATATATACTACATTGTTATGTGGTTTGTAGTTTGTGCGCTGACTTTTCGTCATGTCAAACAAATAAATACTGCGAAACTGTGCAAAATATCAATTGATTTACCGTGCGCTTGTACGATATAATAACCCAAGGAATTAAGATATCTATATAACCTTGATATCTAATCTGTGCGGCTGGAAAGGAGAGGATAAATCAGCAGAAAGCATTTTTTGCTGAGAACGCTGAACAGTATTCATTAAACGTTGGGAAACGGAGGCCCGTAATGAACACAGAATTAAATTACTTTTTGCAAACAACAAGCAATGGTATTTCGCTTGGCTCCATGTACTCCATGATCGCTGTGGGTTACAGCATGGTTTACAGCCTGTTATATCAGGTCAACTTTGCCCACGGAGATTTATATGTGTTTGGTACATTTATCGCGTTTTCTTTTATTTCTATGGCGCTGCCCCTTCCGGTGGCGATCCTCGCTGCCGGTCTGCTGACCGCGTTGATCGGCATGACCATTGAACGAACGGTCTACCGGCCGGTACGCTACGCGAACCGTATCGTCCCCATGATCAGCGCGTTGGGCGCGGCCCTGGTGCTGCGCACCGCCGCCCAGATTATCTGGGGGCCGGAGGCCATCGCGTTCCCGCAGTTTTTACCTGGCGGTTCCTTCAACCTGGGCGGGTTTACCCTGTTTCATAAAAATATCATTGTGCTGCTTTTTGCCACCGCGCTTGTGGTGGGGCTGACCTGGATCATGAATCACACCAAGTTTGGCCGCGCCACCCAGTGTATTGTGGAAAATATGGAGGCCGCTCAACTGATGGGAATCCCGCTGAACAAGATTATCCCTCTTGTATACGGACTGGGTGGATTTTTTGGCGTGATCGGCGGAATCATGTACTCTGGCTATTACGGCGTTATCAGCATTGACATGGGCATCTGGGGTACCGTCAAGGCATGGGCCGCCGCGATGCTGGGCGGCGTAGGCAATTTCTATGGCGCTTTTCTGGGCGGCCTCATCCTGGGCGTATCGGAAACCTTCGCCGGCGCGTATATCAGCTCGGCGGCGAAAGAGGCGCTGGGCTACATTGTGATTGTTTTGGTTCTGGTATTCCGCCCCAACGGCCTGCTGGGCAAAAAGAAAGTGGTGAAAGTGTAAGATGGAACAAATCAAGAAGCTTTTCAGCGCGAAGTATAAGCGATTCTGGCTGGCGCTTATGTTC
Source organism: Oscillospiraceae bacterium (assembly GCA_910575265.1). Taxonomy (GTDB): domain Bacteria; phylum Bacillota; class Clostridia; order Oscillospirales; family Oscillospiraceae; genus Lawsonibacter. The sequence continues at coordinate 158,652 of CAJTEA010000009.1, read as the reverse complement.
GTCTGTCTGATCGCCGCCCCCTTTGTGACCAGTAATCTTCAAAAGCGCGTCATGACCACCATCTTCATTTATTGTCTGCTTTCCATGGGAAATATGCTGATCAGCGGTCACGCCGGGATGCTGAATATGGGACAGGCGGCCTTTTACGGTGTAGGCGCTTATATTGCCGCGATTATGCAGTTGAACTATGGAGTTCCCTTTATCCTTTGCTTTATTGTGGCGGGTCTGGGCGCCGGATTGTGCGGCTTTTTGGTATCCATCCCCTGCCTGCGGCTGGATACTGACTTTCTGTCTCTAATTACAACAGCATTTTCCTACATTTTCCTGGCCATTGTGCGCAACTGGATGAGTGTGACCCGCGGCCCCATGGGGTTGACCGCGATCCCGCCCATTGAGCTGTTTGGCTATAAGTTCAGCGGCGCGACCTCTATTTATTTCCTTCTGCTGGGCATCGTGGTTGTCTGCTATATTCTTATGAACAACATTGTCAACAGCAGGATTGGCCGGGCCATCCAGGCTACCCGGGACGATTCCATCGGGGCTCAGTCCGTAGGCGTGAAGGCCGATCTGTATAAGGTTTTGGCCTTTGTCATCGGCACCACGCTGGCCGGCTTCGCCGGTGCGCTGTACGCGTCCTATATCGGCTATATCTCTCCCAACAACTTCGTCTATGATACATCCCTCACCATCATGCAGATGTGTATTATCGGCGGGCTGGGCAGCATGCCCGGTTCCATTATCGGCGCGGCGTTCTTTGTCGTGATGCCGGAATTGATTCGTCCTCTGGCGGTTTACCGCGTGGGCGTGGGCGGCATTATCATGATCGCGTTTATGTTGTTCCGTCCTCAGGGAATACTGGGTTCCAGGGCCTTCGCGTGCAGCACTGGTATCCAGGAAAAACTCAAGCAGAAGCATATGGAGTGGAAAATGCGTAAGCAGCGGGCGGAGCGCGCGGGCGAGGGGGTGCGGTGATGAGCGAACATGTGATGGAAGCCCAAAACATCAAGATGTATTTTGGCGGAGTCCATGCGGTGGATGATATCTCCGTTTATGTGGATAAGAACGAAATTTTGGGGATCATCGGTCCCAACGGCTCAGGCAAAACAACGCTGGTCAACGTTTTGACTGGTATTTACACCCCCACAGAGGGAAAGTGTCTGTTTAACGGCCAGGACATTACTGGGAAAAAGCTCCAGAATATGACCGGCCTGGGCATTGCCCGCACCTTCCAGAACCTCCGTATTTTTAAGGCGCTGACGGTGATGGACAATATTCTGGTGGGCCAGCACCTGACCATTTCCAACTCTCCCTGGGATATTCTCTTTCACGGCAAGCATTACAGAGAAACCGAGCGAAAGGCCAGGGAGCGCGCGATGGAGGCGCTTGAGCTGGTAGGTTTGGAGAAGAACGCGGACGACTTTGCCGGAGCGATTCCCTACGGAGCGCAGAAGCGGCTGGAGCTGGCCCGGGCGCTGGTTATGGACCCGCGGCTGCTGATGCTTGATGAACCAACCGCGGGATTGAACGGCGTGGAATCTGAGGAGCTGATGATGCTGGTCAAGGAGATTCAGCAGAGGAATCAAATCTCAATCATCCTGATTGAGCACAATATGAAGCTGATGATGAAGCTTTCCGACCGGGTGCTGGTTATGGACGCGGGACGGGAGATCGCGTTGGGTGTTCCGGCGGAGATTCAGAGCAACCCTGTGGTCATCAAGGCCTATCTGGGGGAGGGATGATTGAAATGCTGCTTTCTGTTGAAAATTTATGGGTCTTTTACGGCCCGATCGAGGCGATTCACGACGTTTCCATCCAGGTGGACCAGGGGGAGATTGTCTCCATCGTGGGCCACAACGGCGCCGGAAAATCCACCTTGCTGAAAACCATTTCCTGTCTGCTGAAGCCTACCGCCGGACAGATCAAATACAATGACGGGGTAATCAATGGGACAGACCCGGACAAGGTGGTTTCCGCCGGCATTTCCCATGTGCCGGAGGGACGTCAGGTATTCGCGTCGCTGAGTGTGTATGACAATCTCATGGCCGGGGCTTACAGCCGCGGGGACGCGGACGGGGTGAAGCGGGACATTGATATGTACTGCCAGCGCTTTCCCATTCTGGGGGAACGGCTTCACCAGCGGGCCGGCTATCTCAGCGGCGGTGAGCAGCAGATGCTGGCCATTGCCCGGGCACTGATGTCCCGTCCCAAGATTCTGCTGCTGGACGAGCCCTCTTTGGGCTTGGCGCCGGTGGTGGTCAACGAGGTATATCGGATCATTGAGGAGATCCGTAAGGACGGAACCTCGATCCTGCTGGTGGAGCAGAACGCCAACCGGGCGCTGAACGTGTCCGACCGGGCCTATGTCCTGGCCAGCGGACAGATTGAGCTGAGCGGGACCGGCAAGGAAATGGCGGAAAATGATGACGTCCGCAAGGTATATCTGGGTGTTTAAGGAACGTGACCGATATGCAAGTTACCGTAATTTTTGGCGGCACCGGCAGCGTGGGCGCCAGCGTCTGCCGAACCCTGGCGGATATGGGTCATACAGTGGCCATCCACTATCACAGCAACGCGGCCAAGGCGCGGAAGCTGGTGGATGAGATTACCCGGGCCGGTGGGACCGCGATGGCCGTTCAGGCCGACCTGCGGGATTTGTCTCAGGCGCGGGCTCTGGTTTCTCAGGTGACAGACCGCTTCGGCGCGGTCCACGCCGCGGTGAATTTTGTGCACCAGGACGATTATGTTCCCACCGAAGTGGCGGACATGGAGTGGAGCGACTGGACCTGCCATCTGGATGCCGTACAGGCCTATTTCCACATATGCAAGGCAGTGCTTCCGGTGATGCGGAAGCAGCGGCACGGCCGGATTGTCTATATCTCTGGCGGACTTTCCTACCGGTTTTTTAAGGGCTGCGCGGCTTACAGTACGGTTAAAGCGGGGCTGAACGCCTTTTCCAAGTCTCTGGCCGGCGAGGTGGGCAAGGACAACATCACCGTAAACATTGTCGCGCCGGGCAAGGTGGTATCCACAGAGCTGGACCGGGGCGAACGCTTTCAGGAGGACCATGTGAGCAACTGTCCTCTGGGGCGCTTTACCACACCCAGGGATATTGCCGGAGCCATCCACTTTTTTACCTCCCCCGGAGGAGAACTGGTGACGGGCCAGACACTCTATGTATCCGGCGGAGAGATCATGCCCATGCCCTGAACCAGAAAGGAGTGGCAATCATGAAATTGGACCATAAAGTCGCGCTTGTGACCGGAGGCGCCATCCGGGTGGGGAAGATCATCTCCAAGGCTCTGGCGGAGGCGGGAGCGGATCTGGTCATCAGCTACTGGGGCACAGAGGCCGAGGCGCGGGAAACCAAGGCGGAGATTGAGCGTATGGGCCGCAGATGTATGATTTATGAAGCGAATATGCGCTCGATTCCCCAGCTTCAGGCTCTGATCGCGGCCGTGGACGCGGAATTCGGCCGTCTGGATATCCTGATTCACAATGCCAGCAACTTTAACGAGGGTCCCATGTCCGACGTAACCGAGGAGATATGGGACAGCTCTCACGAAATCATTTTGAAGGGCGCGTTCTTCCTCAGCCAGGCCGCGGTCCCTCTGATGATGAGGCACAAATCCGGACGGATGATCGCCATGATCGGAAACTCCTACTACGAAAACTGGCCCACGTACATTCCCCATTCCATCGCGAAGGTGGGGCTGGTCAAGCTGATGGAGTGCCTGGCGGTTACCCTCTCTCCGTATATCCAGTGTACGGCGCTCTGTCCGGCGACCATTATGACGTCAGCGGTGGGAGGGTATTCTCCTGTGCTTCAGGCCCGTTCGGAGAACATCGACGAGACGGACAGGACCATTACGGTCAGCGGGCAGAAACTTGTGATGGGCGTACCTGAGCAGGTGGCGGAGCTGATCGTGTATCTGAGCGGATGCAGCAATTATATGAATGGCGCGGTGATTCCCATTGACGGCGGTAAGCACCTGCTGTAACAGGCGGGCTTACATATGAGCAGGCAGATAAAATCTGCGTATCGAAAGGAGTATAAAAATGAAAAAGGTTCTTGTGTCAATCCTAGCGGCGGCAATGACCCTCAGCCTGGCGGCCTGCGGCGGCGGAGGCACCTCCAGCGCGCCCAACAACCCCAATACTAGCAACCCTGTGGGTTCTCAGCAGCCCAGTGGCTCCGGTTCCGGTGAGACCATCCGCATCGGCATTGCCGCGCCTCTGACCGGCAGCAGCGCCGCTTACGGCGAGCTGATGGTGGACGGGGCCAAAATCGCCATCGAGGAGATCAACGCCGCCGGCGGTGTAAACGGCCAGATGCTGGAGCTGGTTCCTCTGGATGACAAAAATGACCCCTCCGAGGCGGCTCTGGTCGCTCAGCGGTTCTGTGACGATGATACCATAACCGCTGTCATCGCCCACGGCGGTTCCACCAACACGCTGGCCGGAGCGCCCATTTATGAGGCCGCCAAGATGCCGTTCATTGGCCCCTCCTCCAACAATCCCACCCTGACCGAGCTGGGCTATGAGTACTTTGTCCGTCTGGGCCTGCGCGACGACCGCTGCGGCAATCAGGTGGTGGCCATGCTGGTCAACAATCTGGGTATCAAGAAGATCGGCGTAATCTATGCCAACAATGACTATGGTGTGGGCAATCTGGAGGCCGCCACCGCCGCCGCCACCACCCTGGGAGCGGAAGTGGTCGCCAGCGAGACATACAACCCCGGTCTGGAAAAGGATTACTCCACCATCATCAACAAGCTTCAGAAGGGCGGCTGTGAGGGCGTCGTGATTTACGCCGACCACGCGGACGCGGGCCTGTATTTCCAGCAGGCCCATGCCCTCGGGTTTGATGTTCCCCACGTTGGCCAGTCCGCTCTGACCTACTCCCAGATGGTGGATCTGGCCGGCGCCGACGCCCTCCAGAACCTGTCCATCTGCGTAACGTTCAACCCCTACAGTGAGCGCGATACCGTTACCAGGTTTATGGACGCGTTCCTGGCCATTCGTCCGGGCGAAGTCCCCTCCGAGCCCTGCGCCGGCAGCTATGACATCGTGAAAATCATCGCTCAGGCTATGTCCGAGGGCGCTACCCGGGACAATCTGGCTCAGTGGATCAAAAACACCACCAGCGACAAGGATTATGTCTTTACCATGGAAGAGGGCTGCACGCTGCGCGCCAATATGACCTGGGACGAGAAGGGCGATACGGAGCCGTTCGGATGCTCGGTGCTTCAGGTCAGCGAGGAAGGTAAGTTTGTCAATACCGGCATCTCCGTTGATCTGACCGGTCTGGATCTGGGAATTTAATCGTTCGTACGGTGTGAACAGAGAATATTCCGGCAACGATCGAAAGGGAAGAATATAGCGTTCACCGCCGGAACCTTCGCTGGTAAAACTGAATCAGGATCAATACGGAGGAAGTCTGGCTCAGACTTCCTCCGTATTCGTTCTGTATGGGCGGTGCTGGAAAAGGGTGAATTTCAGCCGGTCCGCCGGCTTTTCCGGCGGGCCTTTGACTGGAAAGCTGAAGGTGTATACACAGCTGAAAACATTTGTCTTTGTGGGGAAACACAGAAATTCTTAAAAAAAGAGAATAAATTTTATGCAGAAAACAGAAGAGAAAATGAAGGAAAACCGGAAGATAAGGTTGACAAAGCGCTGAATTTTGTTAAAATAATGTTAAGGGCAAAGGCGTACGCCTTTCCTGTTTTGCGTTTCAACACAAAACAGAGTCTTCAGAGATGACGGCGGCCCAAAGGTATTTTAGGAGGTAAACAATGAAAAAGAGGATCAGCATGCTGCTGGCCTGCGCCATGATGCTCGCTCTGGTGAGCTGCGGCGGCAACGGTAACGGCGGCAATACCAGCAATCCCGGCAATCAGAGCAATGTCGGCGGTGGCAGCAATACCAGCGCCAACCAGTCCAACAGCAGCGCCGGCGGCAGCGACGCCGCTGAGTACCACATCGGCATCATCACCGGCTCCGTCTCTCAGTCCGAGGATGACCGCCGGGGCGCCGAGGCCTTCCAGGCCAAGTACGGCGAGGATATGGTCAAGCTGGACATCTACCCCGACAACTTCACCGAGGAGCTGGAGACCACTATTCAGAAGATCGTCAACATGTCTGACGACCCCCTGATGAAGGCCATTATCGTCAACCAGGCCGTTCCCGGCACCACTGAGGCCTTCCGCCAGATCAAGGAGAAGCGCCCCGACATCATCTGCATCGCCGGCGAGGGCCACGAGGACCTGCCTGAGATCGGCTCCGCCGCCGACCTGGTCTGCAACAACGACTTTGTTTCCCGCGGCTACCTGATTATCCGCACCGCTCACGAGCTGGGCGCCGACACCTTTGTGCACATCTCCTTCCCCCGGCACATGGCTTATGAGACCATGAGCCGCCGCGTGGCCGTCATGCGCGAGGCCTGCAAGGAGTTCAACATGGAGTTCGTACTGGAGACCGCTCCCGATCCCACCTCCGACGTGGGCATCCCCGGCGCTCAGGCCTATATCCTGGAGAACGTCCCCGCCTGGGTGGAGAAGTACGGCGAGAACGCCGCCTATTTCTGCACCAACGACGCCCACACCGAGCCTCTGCTGAAGCAGCTGGTTGAGTACGGCGGTTACTTCATCGAGGCCGATCTGCCCTCCCCCCTGATGGGCTACCCCGGCGCCCTGGGCCTGGACCTGACCGAGGAGGCCGGCGACTTTGAGAAGATCCTGGCCAAGGTGGAGTCCGCTCTGGTGGAGAAGGGCTGCGCCGACAAGTTCGGCACCTGGGCCTACTCCTATGGCTACACCCTGTCCGCCGGCCTGGCTGAGCACGCCAAGAACGTCATCGACGGCAAGTCCGAGATCACCGATATGGACGCCGTGGCCGCCGCTCTGAACGTCTACTCCCCCGAGGCCCAGTGGAACGGCGCCGGTTATACCAACGCCACCACCGGTGTCAAGTCCGACAACGTGTTCCTGATCTATCAGGACACCTATATCATGGGCAATCCCGGGCACTATATGGGCAACGCCGACGTGGAGATTCCCGAGAAGTACTTCACCGTCAGCTAATCGACACAACATTTTGACCAAACGGGGAGGAGGACCAGTCCTCCTCCCCGTTCGAATTTTAGGTAGGGTGGATGTATGACAAATAACGCTGCTCCCTTGCTGCAAATGCAAAACATAAAGAAAGACTTTTTTGGCAATCAGGTGCTCGCGGACATCAATTTTACTCTGGGGGCCGGCCAAGTGCTGGGCCTGTGCGGCGAGAACGGCGCCGGCAAGAGCACGCTGATGAAGATTCTCTTTGGCATGGACGTCATCCGGGAGACCGGCGGCTACGGCGGCGACGTCCTCATCAACGGCGAGAAGGTGCGGTTCAGCACCCCCTTTGACGCGCTGAAGGCGGGCATCGGCATGGTGCATCAGGAGTTTTCCCTGATCCCCGGTTTCACCGCCACGGAAAATATTCTCCTGAATCGGGAGCCCCAAAAGAAGAGTATTATTTCAGAAGTGTTCGGCGACCGGCTGAATACTCTGGATTATAAGGAGATGGACCGCCGCTCCGGCGCGGCCATCGACAAGATGGGCGTCAAGATCGACGCCAACATGACCATCAGCAGCATGCCCGTGGGCCATAAGCAGTTTACCGAGATTGCCCGGGAGCTGAGCAAGGACCAGCTCAAGCTGCTGATTCTGGACGAGCCCACCGCCGTGCTCACCGAGAAGGAGGCTGAGGCCCTTCTGGAGTCTATCCGCGGCATGGCCGCCCAGGGAATCTCCGTCATCTTCATCACCCACCGCCTCCAGGAAATTCTGGCGGTGTGCGACAAGGTGGTGGTCATGCGGGACGGCCACGTAGTTCGGGATGTCCCTACCGGAGAGACCAGCGTGGAGGACATCACCCGCTGGATGGTGGGCCGGGATGTGCGACAGACCGCCGCCTCGACCCAGGCCAGGCCTCAGAGCGGGGCGTCCGACGGCAGGACCATCATGTCCATCAAAAACCTGTGGGTGGACATGCCCGGCGAAACGGTGCGCAACGTCACTCTGGACATCAAAGAGGGTGAGATTCTGGGCATCGGCGGCCTGGCCGGCCAGGGCAAGCTGGGCATCCCCAACGGGGTCATGGGCCTGTATGAGGCCGGAGGCACCGTGGAGTTCGACGGAGGGGAAATTCCTCTGAACAACCCCCGCAAGTGTCTGGATTCCTCCCTGGCCTTCGTGTCGGAGGACCGGCGGGAGGTGGGATTGCTGCTGGACGAGAGCCTGGAGTGGAATGTAGCCTTCCCCGCTATGCAGATTCAGGACAAGTTTTTAAAAAAGCTGCTGGGTGGCCTGATCAAGTGGCGGGACGAGAAAGGCATCCACCGGGTGACTCAGAAGTATATTGACGAGCTGCAAATCAAATGCACCAGCTCCAAGCAGAAGGCCAAGGAGCTGTCCGGCGGCAACCAGCAGAAGGTGTGTCTGGCCAAGGCGTTCGCTCTGGAGCCCAAGTTCCTCTTTGTGTCGGAGCCCACCCGGGGCATCGACGTGGGCGCGAAGGCCCTGGTGCTGGAGTCGCTTCGGCAGTTCAACCGGGACAGCGGCGTTACCGTTGTGATGATTTCCTCCGAGCTGGAGGAGCTGCGGCAGACCTGTGACCGCGTCGCCATCGTCTCCGGAGGCCGTGTGGCGGGCATCCTGCCCGCGTCCGCCTCCTCGGAGGAGTTCGGCCTGCTGATGGTCAGCCAGGTTATATAAGGAGGTGGGTCATAGTGAGTGAGAAAAAAGACCATAATTTAAACAGTCCATCCAAATTTAACGATGAAATGAAAACGATGATGTCAAAGCGTCAGGTTACAGAGCTTGAAAAGAAGCAAATGTCCCCCCTTCAGGCCATGATAGCGGACTACGGCGTACCCCGGATGATTATTACCGGCTTTCTCCTGCTGCTGTTTGTGATGGCCCCCTTTGTGGGCGTCAACCTCCCCATGCAGATCACCAACATCATCAACCGCTTCAGCTGGAACGCGGTGCTGGTGCTGGCCATGGTGCCCATGATCCACTCGGGCTGCGGGCTGAACTTCGGCCTGCCCCTGGGGGTCATCTGCGGGCTGCTGGGGGGCACCCTGTCCATTCAGTTTGGCTTTGAGCGCTTCGGCGCGATGGGCAGCTTCCTGATGGCGCTGCTCATCGCCACCCCCTTCGCTGTGGTGTTCGGCCTGGGCTACGGCTGGCTGCTGAATAAGATCAAGGGCGGCGAGATGATGATCGCCACCTACGTGGGCCTGTCCATCATCTCCTTCATGTGCATGATGTGGCTGCTGCTCCCCTATAACAGCCCCACCATGGTGTACGGCCTGTCGGCCAATGGCCTGCGGCCCACCATCTCCCTGGACGGCTTCTACAATCAGTCCCTGGCCAGCTTTTTAAGGCTGGACTTTGCGGAAATCGCCGCGAGCAGAGGCATCAGTCTGGGCTGGCTGGAGTATATCAAGATTCCCACCGGCTCCCTGCTGGTATTCGCTCTGCTGGCCGTTCTGATGTGGGCCTTCCTCCACACCAAGACCGGTACCGCCATGACCGCCGTGGGCTCTAACCCGAACTTCGCCCGGGCCGCCGGCATCAATGTAGACCGCATCCGGACCCTGTCCGTGGTAATGTCCACATGGCTGGGCGCGATGGGTATTCTGGTCTATCAGCAGGGCTTCGGTTTTATTCAGCTGTATACCTCACCAAATAACCTGACCATGCCCACCGTGTCCGCCATCCTGATTGGCGGCGCGCTGGTGAACAAGGCCACTATCGGCAACGTGATTATCGGAACAATCCTTTTCCAGGGCATGGTGACCATGACCCCGACGGTGATGAACGCCATGGTCCACATGGATATGAGCGAGGTCATCCGGAACATTGTCTCCAACGGCATGATCCTCTACGCCCTGACCAGAAAGCAGGAGGGAACAAAATGAATCAAAACAACAACATCCCTCTGAGCAAACGGGCTGTGGAGCTGGCGCGCAACAACGCCGTGCCTATCATGTTTATCATTATCTGCGCCATCTTTATCCCTATGGCCGGCTTTACTCCCAGCTATCTGATAAACGAGATTATCACCCGCATGGGCCGCAACCTGTTTCTGGTGCTGTGCCTGCTGTTTCCCATTATGGCGGGCATGGGTATGAACTTTGCCATGACCCTGGGCGCTATGGGCGCGGAGCTGGCCATCATCCTGGTGGCGGACTGGCAGATCTGGGGCATTCCCGGCGTGGTGCTGGCCATGATCCTGTCCATCCCCTTCTCCGCGATTCTGGGCCTGGTGTGCGGCACCATCCTGAATATGGCCAAGGGCCGGGAGATGATCACCGGTTATATCCTGAATTTCTTTATGGGCAACGGTATTTACCAGATGATCGTGCTGTATATTATGGGCTCCATCATCCCCATTGCCCACGCCAGCATCATGCTCCCCCGGGGCTACGGCATCCGGAACACGGTGAGCCTGCTGAATATGCGCCAGTGCCTGGACGACCTGCTGGCCATCCGGATTCAGGGCGTGAAGATCCCGGTGTTTACCTTTATCCTGGTGGGGCTGTTCTGCTTGTTCATTGTCTGGTTTCGGCGCACCAAGCTGGGCCAGGATATGCGGGCCGTGGGCCAGGACATGGAGGTGGCCCGGGCCGCCGGCATCAAGGTGGACCGTACCCGCCTGATCTCCATCATGATGTCCACCGTCTTTGCTGGCATCGGCATGGTGATTTATCTGCAAAACATGGGCAACCTGCCCACCTATACCGGCCACGCCCAGATCGGCATGTTCTGTATCGCGGCCCTGCTCATCGGCGGGGCGTCGGTGGATAAGGCCTCCATCGGCAACGCATTCCTGGGAGTGATTCTGTTCCACCTGATGTTCATCGTGGCCCCCAACGCCGGCGGCTTTATCACCGGCGACTCCATGGTGGGCGAGTATTTCCGGGTGTTCCTGTCCTACGGCATCATCACCGTGGCCCTGATTATGTATGAGGCCAAGAAGCGGATGAACAAGAGCAAGGCCGGCCAGGAGCTGGCTCAGGCTCAGAAGGAGGAGGGTGCGAGATGAATCTGAAGCGCAGAATCCTGTTTATCCTCCTGACGGTGCTGATTCTGATCTCCATTGCCGGCTGGATGATGGTCATCGGCCGGGGCCACACCGTCTATATTGACAACAAGACCCTGGAGGGCTACGAGGGCCAGGACTACAAGGCCTTTGAGCGCGTGGTGGTCACTGTTAAGGATGAGGACGTGGCCAAGCTGGGCAAACGGGAACGCGGTATGTCCATCTGGATCGGCCAGAACTTCAAAATGACCCTGGAGATTACCGAAAACAAGGGGGACGAGCCGGTGGTCAAGGAGATTAACCTGAAGCTGCCTTACGACATGGACGGCATTGTGGTCAATCTTCCCGCTCTGTTGGCCGGCCTGCCCGAGGAGGCCTGGCTGTCTGAGTTTATCCCCGCCGTGACGGAGGAGCCCATAGAGGAGGAACCCGGGATCGGCGACGAGTTCAGCATGGGCGACGGCCTGGGCCTGGAGGACGATCTGGGCGTCGGCGGCATCTGAAAACCAACGGATGGGACCGCCCCGCTTTCTTGGCGGGACGGTCCATTTTATGTAAGGAGGAGCGAAAATATGGCAGTGTTATCCAGGCTGGAGCCCAAAAAGGTATTCGAGTACTTTGAGAAGCTGTGTGCGGTTCCCCACGGCAGCCGCAACACAAAGCGGATCAGTGATCTGTGTGTGTCCTTTGCCCAGGAGCTGGGCCTGCGCTGGCGGCAGGACGAGGTGAACAACGTTGTCATTTGGAAGGACGCCTCCCCCGGCTATGAGAAGGCGGAGGCGGTGATTCTTCAGGGGCACATCGACATGGTATGCGTTAAAACTGAGGACTGCGCCAAGGACATGGCCAGAGAGGGCATCGACCTGGTCACCGACGGCGAGTGGATCTGGGGGGACAAAACCTCCCTGGGCGGAGACAACGGCATCGCTGTGGCTATGATCCTGGCTATCCTGGCGAATGATTCTCTGCCCCACCCCCCGCTGGAGGCGGTGTTCACCGTGGACGAGGAGATCGGCATGGACGGGGCCTTCGCCCTGGACTGCTCCGATCTGAAGGGGAAAAAGCTGGTCAACCTGGACTCGGAGGAGGAGGGGGTATTCACTGTCTCCTGCGCCGGCGGCGTGCGGCTGGACTGTCTCCTGCCTGGAAAACAGGAACCCCTGAGCGGGTGCCAGACCTATTCGGTCACTCTGTCCGGCCTGCTGGGCGGCCACTCCGGCGGGGATATCCACAAGGGCCGGGCCTCCGCCAATCAGGTGATGGTCCGGGCGCTGTACAGCGCCATGGAGCGCTGCCCCGGCCTGCGGCTGAGCGATATCCACGGCGGAAAATTTGACAACGTGATCTGCTCCAAGTGCGAGGCCCTGGCTGCGGTACCCACCGGTCAGGCGGAGGCCTTTGAGGCCTTTATCCGGGAATTTGACGCTGTATTGAAAAACGAATACGCCGGCTGTGACGACGGGATTACCCTCACCTGCGGGAAAACCACTCTGGACAGCGCCCTGTCCCAGAAAACCACGGAAAATATCCTGTCCATTCTGCTGGCTCTGCCCCAGGGGGTCCAGGCTATGAATGTGGATTTCCCCGGTTTGGTGCAGACCTCCCTGAATCTGGGGGTTATGGCGATGGAGGAGGACGGGCTGCGTCTCAGCATTTCGGTCCGGTCTTGCATCGCTTCCCAGAAGGCCATGATAGTTCAGCGGGTCCGGGCCATCCTGGAGCTGGGCGGCGGCGCCGTGTCGGAGCACAGCAACTACCCCGGCTGGCAGTATGCCAAGCAGTCCGTCCTGCGGGAGGACGCCCTGGCGGCCTACAAGGCGGTTACCGGGAAGGAGGGCGTTATCGAGGCCACCCACGGCGGGCTGGAGTGCGGCCTGTTTATCGAGAAGATTCCCGGTCTGGACGCCATCTCCATCGGCCCGGAGCTCCACGATGTCCACTCCACTAAGGAGCGGCTGAGCGCTCCTTCCACCGCCCGAATGTATGAGATGACCTGTGAGCTGCTGAAACGAAGCAAATAAACGAAGCGGGAAAGACATGCCGGAAGGGCATGTCTTTCCGCGTTGTATGCGAAAGGATTCGCGGGCAATATCCCTCCGCTTTGCGCATACACTCTGTTGAAAGGGGGAGGGTCCTGTGGTGGGACAACTGATTTGCGCGCCCAAGGGGCGGGGCAGAGGGGCTATGGGGAGGCTGTACGGTATGCCTGTGCTCCGGGTGGAGGTGGACCGTTCAGGGTTCTGGGGGGAGCGCCGGCTGCGGAGGGCGGGAAAGAGCCTGCGCCTGGGCGGCGCGGCGCGGGTGCTGACGTCCCGAGACTTTGACCGCTGGTCACTGCTGGAGGCCTTCGGGCTGCGGAGGGTGGACCCGGAGCTGTTTGTCCGGGCCCAGTCGGTTCCGCTGACGCTGGAGGTTTTGGAGCGCCGGGGACTGGCCCCGGACCGGGCCACCGTGGCCCTGCGGGGCCTGCGGGCGGACCGGGAGATGGCAAGGACGGCGGCGGAGCTGTGCTCCAGGGTGCGCCGCCTGGTGGTGGACGCCCCCCGGGGAGGACAGGAGCTGGCCCAGTGGCTGCGCCGGGAATTCGGCATGCCGATTCTGCCGCCGGGGGAGCTGGGACAGGCGGCCCTGCGCTTTCAGGAGGAGTGTCCGGCGAAGGAGGAGGCCACACTAGACCTGTTTGGACATCGGCCCAGGCTGGCCGGACTGACCCTTACCGCCCCCGGCCTGGCGGAGGAGGACCGGGAGGACCTCCCCCTGCTGGCCGCCCTGTGGGAGGGGGGACGGCTGGGTCCAAACGACATAAAAATCACTTGACAGACGGCCGGGAAACCAATATAATAGCACAGAATGTATGATTATGCCCAATTTGCTGTTCCCGCCCCTCCGGGGCGGGAACGCTGATAATCGTTCAATGGAAAGGTGTGCGAATGTCATGGCGAAGGAATATAAGCTGAGCCCCCAGCGGCTCAAGGAATTGCAGGATGAGCTGACCTACCTGAAAACCGTCCGGGAGAAAGAGGTGGCCGAGCTCATCAAGGAGGCCCGCTCTTTCGGCGATCTGTCGGAGAACAGCGAGTATGACGAGGCAAAAAACGAACAGGGCAAGCTCTACTCCCGCATCGCCCAGGTGGAGGAGATTCTGGCCAATTACGTGGTCATCGAGGAGGAGGAGACCGAGGGCGACTATATCCGCCTGGGCTCCACCGTCACCGTGCTGGACAAGGAGTTTAATGAGGAGGAGACCTATAAGATCGTGGGCTCCCAGGAGGCCGACCCTATGAACGGCGCGATTTCCGAGGATTCCCCCTTCGGCAAGGCTCTGTTGGGCCGGAACGCGGGGGAGGACGTCACGGTGGACGCCCCCGCCGGCCCTGTGAAGTACAAGATTCTGAAGGTCGAGAGATAAAGGAGTGGTCAAGATGGCCGATAAGAACAACCAGAACCCGGTGGCCGAGCAGCCCAATCTGTCCCAGCTGCTCCAGATTCGCCGGGATAAGCTCAAGGAGCTTCAGGACAGCGGGAACGACCCCTTCCAGATTACCCGGTTCGCGGCGGACAACGATTCCGCCAACATCAAGGATAACTTCGACGCTCTGGAGGGGAAGGAGGTGGCCATCGCCGGCCGGCTTATGTCCAAGCGGGGGATGGGAAAGGTGTCCTTCTGCGACTTGCAGGACAAGTCCGGCCGGGTCCAGCTCTACGCCCGCAGGGACGAGATGGACGAGGCGGAGTACAGCCGCTTTAAAAAGTACGACATTGGCGACATTGTGGGCGTCCACGGCGTGGTGTTCCGCACCCAGCGGGGGGAGATGTCCGTCCGGGTGGTGACCGTCACGCTGCTCAGCAAGTCGCTGCTGCCCCTGCCGGAGAAGTTCCACGGCCTGACCAACACCGAGCTGCGCTATCGCCAGCGGTATGTGGATCTGATTGTCAACCCGGAGGTGAAGCGCAACTTCGTCATCCGCTCCCGGTTTATCAAGCATGTCCGGGACTTTATGGACGGCCGGGGCTTTATGGAGGTGGAGACGCCGGTGCTGAACACCATCTCCGGCGGCGCCACCGCCCGGCCCTTCATCACCCACCACAACACCCTGGATATCGACATGTATATGCGCATCGCCACCGAGCTGCCCTTGAAGCGGCTGATCGTGGGCGGGATGGACCGGGTGTATGAGATCGGCCGTATCTTCCGAAACGAGGGCATGGACCCCAAGCACAACCCGGAGTTCACCACCATCGAGCTCTACCAGGCCTATGCCGACTTCAACGACATGATGGACCTGTTTGAGGACCTGCTGTCCTCCGCCGCCCAGAAGATTCTGGGCACCTACCAGGTGGAGTGGCAGGGGGAGGACATCGACCTGACCCCCGGCTGGCCCCGCATGCCTATGCATGAGGCGGTGAAGCGGTACTGCGGCATCGACTTCATGGCTATTACCACAGACGAGGAGGCGGTGGCCGCCGCCAAGTCCATCGGCGTGGAGCTGCCCGAGACGGCGGACAAGACCTGGGGCAACGCCCTGTATGAGTGCTTTGACCAGAAGGTGGAGGAGAAGTTGATTCAGCCCACCTTTATCACTATGCACCCAGTGGACGTATCCCCCCTGGCCAAGCGCTCCCCCGCCGACCCCCGTCTCACCGAGCGCTTTGAGCTGTTCATCTGCCACAGCGAGATGGGTAACGCCTTCTCTGAGCTCAACGACCCCATTGACCAGCGCCAGCGCTTCCAGAAGCAGGTGGAGCTGCGGGACAAGGGGGACGATGAGGCCGGCATGATGGATGAGGATTTCCTCACCGCTCTGGAGTACGGCATGCCCCCCACGGGCGGCCTGGGCATCGGCATCGACCGCTGTGTCATGCTCCTGACCGGCGCCGATTCCATCCGGGAAGTGATTCTCTTCCCCACGATGAAGCCGCTGGACTAAAAATCGGCATTAGAAATTAGAAAAACGGACCATATCGCTGAAAAGCATAGTGTAAATTCAAAAAATTATTACGAAGTCTGAGATGCACATTTGAATTTTACGACAGTTTTACGACAAACGAAAAGGATTTGGTATGGCAAAAGAAGTACCAGCCTCATGGCCCTGTGCGAGAGCGTGGGAGCCAGACTCCGGGAGCGGAACTGCCTTTGCTCCACCGTGGCTCTGGGTATCCGGGACAACCGCCTGCTGTCCTACGACCGGCAGGCCAAGCTGAACCGTCCCACAGCGAACACATTGGACATCCGGGAAACGGCCGTGGAGCTGTTCCGGAGGCATCATGCCGGCAGGGAGCCCACGCGCGGCTTGCCAGACCGGAGGAAAACATTCGCGCCCTCGGCCGGATGCCAGAGCGGTATCGCCGGGATGAAAAGGAGCCATGGTATAGCCAGGGCTGGCGGGTTATGCCGATAGTGAAACAGTATAAATTCGAGCAAATTGATATGATCCATGCTATCTTTGAACGGGCGGAGCCGGTAAAACGGTTCCGCCCGTTTGCTGTCCGTCGCAAAGGAACGATAAACCGATGAATAGATCACAAAAGCGAAAAAACCGGCTGTTTCCCATGCTCATAACCGTCATGGTGCTGACCGCCGTTTTAACCCCTGCCGCCTATGCGGATACCGACGGCACTGAGCCGAAAATCAAACAGCAGCCTGACCAACTGGTTTTGCGGTAGGGACGCGCTGGGCCGGGGTGGAGTTTGAGCTGCGTACCGATACCGGCATCTTTCCGGTTCCGGTTGTGGTAGACGAGTACGGATACTCCAGTAAGGAGATTGGCGAACTGCTTGGCGCCCCAGCCAACCATGTGACCGCGTGGATTTCCAAGGCCAGAAACCACATCCGTATGATGGGCCAGCCCAGTGTGTCGTTCCGGATAGCAAAAAAAGTCGAGCAGGCCAGCGCTGGGCATAGTAATATGGGAAACACAGATGGAGGTGATGGACTTTGGACCAGCAGACTGAGGCGGTTCAGCGGATGCAGGATTACATTGAGTCCCATTTGGATCAGGAGATCACGCTGACGACTCTCTCCAAGGTGTCACTCTTTTCTCCCTGGCACTCTTACCGCCTTTTTAAGGACCGTGTGGGACTCACGCCAGCGGAATATATCCGTCGGATGCGCCTGTCCCGTTCCGCCATGCGTCTGAAGCGTGAGCAGTGCTTTGTCACCGATGCGGCCTATGACTGCGGTTTTCAGAGCGTGGACGGGTTTACCTGCGCCTTTCACAGGGAATTTGGCCGCAATCCCGGGGACTACGCGAAGGACCCTGTCCCCATCCGGCTGTTCATCCCCTATGGCGTGAAATTCAGGGAGCTGAGAAAGGATACCGTGGATATGGAAAATCTACAGAGTGTCTTTGTCCAGGTGATCCGCAAGCCGGAGCGCAAGGTCATCCTCAAGCGCGGCGTCCGTGCAGAGGACTACTTTGCCTACTGCGCGGAGGTCAGCTGCGAGGTCTGGGGTATCCTAGCCAGCATGGACTCCCTGTGCGGCGAGCCGGTCTGCCTCTGGCTGCCGGATGGGTACAGGAAGCCGGACACCTCCACCTATGTGCAGGGCGTAGAGGTGGCTCCGGACTACGCCGGTGACATCCCGGAGGGGTTTGATGTCATCACCCTGCCAGCCGCGGAGTACCTGGCCTTCCAGGGTGAGCCCTTCAAGGAGGAGGACTACTCCCAGGCCATCCTGTCCGTGCGGTACGCCATGGACCACTACGACCCGGCTGTCATCGGCTATGAGTGGGATGACAGCAATCCTTGAAGAAACCAAAAGAGTTGGGGGTTAAGACATAAAAAATCCCCGGCATCACGCAACTGTGACACCGGAGATTTTCTATTTTTTGAAGCACACATGGGGAAATTTTCACAGGGAGGCGAGGTATGGATCAGAACATTGTATTAACGACTGAACTACAAGAAAAATTCAAGACGGCATGGGCACAGCGGCAGGTAATTTTCTTCAGCGCCCCCTGCGGCTGCGGTAAAAGCGCCGCAGCTTCGGCCCTTCTGGAGCCGTACACTGTTTGCCGGTGGGATGCCCTGTCCGAACCGCTGGAACCGGCGCATAACTTCACCTGCGACGCGGTGCTTCTGGACAATTTGCAGGCCCTAAAAAGCCCGGACGCACAGCAAGCCCTTCGCGCGCTGATCCTGGAGCGCCTCGAAACACATTTCGTTCTTTTGAGCCGTGGAGCTGTCCCCGGCTGGCTGGCGTCCTTCCGCTATGAGCGCCGGATGCAGGTCTTTGAAACCCAAAACTTGATGTTGGACCAGGAAACAGCGGACAAACTGCTGTCGCTCTCCGGCATCTCCCCCACACCGGCAGAGATGTCCGCAATCCAAAAAAGCTGCAAGGGTTATCCGCTGGCCCTTGGCATCCTCTGCCACCAGATGCAGGGCGGCAGGCCCTATGATGAAACCGTGGATGCGGATGTGCGGCGGGAGCTGTTCACCCATTTTCAAACAGCGGTGTACCGCCGCTTTAAGCCAATGACCCGCCGCCTGCTTCTGGACTTAGCCCCCTTTGAACCCTTTGACGTGGAGTTCGCCCGGATTCTCTCCGGAAACAGCCGCGCCGGGGAGCTGCTGGGTGAATTGCAGCAGGACACGTCCATGTTCCGCTATGACGATCTCCACCGCTGCCACTTCTGGCCTGTGTTCCGGCAATTCCTCCTTTGGCAGCAGGAACGGGAATATAGCGCCGAGGAACAAAACTGGCTCTATGGCCGAGCCGCCCTCTATTATGAACTGCACGACAACTATAAAAATGCCCTGGACTGCTACACCCGCTGCGGGGAGTATCAGAAGGTGTCCGAACTGCTGATTAAGAACAGTGAAGTTCATCCCGGCCTCGCCCACTATGACGAGATGGAGGACTACTACCGCGCCCTGCCCAGGGAGCAGGTATTGTCCTCTCCTGCGCTGATGGCGGGGATGAGTATGCTTTCTTCCATCTGCATGGATTATGACGCTTCCGAGGCGTGGTATCTGGAACTGGAACGCTGCGCCGGACGGCTGAAACGGTCTGACGCGGACTACAAATCTGTTCGGGGCTGGCTGGCCTATCTGGACATCGCTCTGCCCCAGCGGAGTGTGGGCGACATTCTGTCCAAGCTCACCAATGTTGTAAGCCTGCTGTCCAGCAAGGAGATCGTCATGCCGGAGTTTTCTGTCACCAGCCGTCTGCCCAGCATTATGAACGGCGGCAAGGACTTCTGTGCGTGGAGCAGAGAGGATGACGATCTCTACCGCAAGTACCGTATCCCGGTGAGTTTCCTGCTGAAACGGGACGGCGTGGCGCTCCCGGAGTGCGCCATCGCGGAGAGTAAATTTGAAAAGGGCGAGGAAATATCCGGGCGGATGCTGGACCTGCTGGGCCGTCTGGAAAAAATTCAGAAGAAAGGGACCCCGGACATTGAATTTGCCCTGATCGGCCTGCTGGTGCGGCTGCGGATCGACCAGGGGGAGGCGGACCGGGCCATAGAGCATCTGGAGGCCCTGCGGGAGCGGTTTCAGCGGCCTGACTGCCAACGTTTCCTGCCCAACCTGGACGCGCTGATGTGCCGGATCGCCATGTATCAGGGAAACGACGAGGCGGTTGACACATGGTATCGGGAAAAGGCCCCCAGAGACCTGCTGAAGCTGCGGGTAATGCTGCGCTACCAGTACCTGACCCGCGCCATGGTGGAGATCGTCTACGGCAAGTATCAGGAGGCGCTGTTGGTTATGGCTCCCCTGCGGCCCTACTTCAAAGCCGCCCACCGGGTGATGGACGGCATCTACCTGGACCTGCTCACCGCCCTCTGCCAGTTCCGCTCAGGAGACGGCGGTTGGCAGGCGTCCCTGCGGGCCGCGCTGGATACCTGCCGGGACTATCAGTTCATCCGGCCCGTGTCCCAATACGGCGCGGCCATCCTGCCCCTGCTGGAAAAGGGCGGCTGGACGGCTGACCCGGCTTTCCTGGACCGTCTCACCGCCGCCGCCCGGAAGCAGGCGGCACAGTACCCGGACTTTCTGCGCTTCCGGGGGGACCTGCCGGAACCCCTTTCCCCAGCGGAGATGAACGTGCTGCGGCTTTTGTGCCACCACAAGAGCAACGCGGAGATCGGGGAGATTCTGGGTATCAAGCTGCCCACCGTGAAAACCTACGTCAGCGCCGTTTTGCGGAAGCTGGACGTGAAAAATAGGGGCGCGGTGAAGGACGCCGCCCTGAAACTGCATCTAATCTGAACGAGGAGGACGCTTTATGGTATCGGATACCTTACAAATCGCCATCTGCGGCGATATGCCCGATATGACGGGGCGGCTGGCCTGCCGGGAGGATTAGGTACTGCCTGTTCCAGGACAGTTGGGTGCTGCGGGACCGGCTGCTGGACGATCAGGCCGAACCCATTGACCTCGCGCTGGTGGAGTCTGCTGGAGGCGCGGGGTTGTACCCGCTCTATTTCCGAGCGGCCAGAGATGACTGCCCGGTGCTTTTGGTGACGGACACCATCAGCGAGGCCGATATGGCGCCGGTGACAGAGCAGATCGACAGACTGCTCCATGAGAAGCGCCAGCGGCGGCAGTGGGAGAGGACCAAACGCAGAGTGGAGCGGGAGGATACCCTCGCGCTCGACCCGGAGGCCGAGATGATCGACCAGGACGGCCTCCCCGGCCTGCGCCTGGGGGACATGGAGCGGTTTGCCGGGAACCCGGTAGAGGCGTGGCTTCTGCGGACATTGCGCGATGGGGAGCTGCGCCTGGACGATCTGCGGGCGCGGATGATCCGGGAAGTGATGCCGGAAATAAATCGTTACTTCTCGGAGCTGTGGCGCAATTGGGATGATGAAGAACCGCCAGTGGTTGAGAAAATGCGGCAGCGGTTTTCCGAGGAGAGCTTGGAGCCAGAGGTCACTCTTGCCGGATTGTCCATAGCCGTATTTATTGAGGCGTTCAGCGGTTTTTTAGCGCGGGAGGACGTGGGATGACGGTGTGTATTAAAGTCCTTCCAGCAGGAGACAGCCGGTGCGTGAACGGGGTGAGTTGCCAATGGAACATCAAAACTTAAATCAGGAGCAAAAGCTCCGCGTGGCCCTTTGCGGCCCCCTGCCCAAGACGGAGCGCACCCTGCTCCGGCGCGGGGACGTGGAGATCATACGGGATGATGATAACTTCAATCTCCTGATGGGAATGTTCAACGGCAAAACCGGCTGTGACTTGATGATCGTGGAGGCTCCCTACGGTCACGGCCTGCACAGTATGACCTGCCAAGTGGGAGAACATAAAACCTGCCCGCTATGGCTGGTGAACGATCCCCCGGACGAGGCCATTTGGTATAAGATCAACCTCCAGTTGGACGAAGTACCCGCAAAGAGGAAAGCGGCCCTTGAACAAGCAATCGCCGTGGGACCGCCCAGGCATGAAATCCTCATTTTAACGGACACCCCGGAGCGGCGCGGAGAACTGACCGGCTGGATGAAGAAAATCTATTCGGTGTGGAATGTGGCGCTCCCTCCGTTGAACGTCCCGGAGGATGTAAAGGGCTATCTGCGGGAGCTGCGGGAGCTGCGCGGGCCGTGTGCGCCGCCGGAGGCCGTGGTGATCGCCATGGCGGGTGTGGACAGCCTCAAAGCCGCCGAGCATATCCGGCGGGTCTGGCCGAAGGTTGGAATGGTCTGGAGCTGCAACCTGGATTTTTCCCTGCAAGCCTACCATCTGAATGTAGACTGTTTTTTCCTGTTGGGCGAGGCCAACACGGGAACGCTGGGCATCGGTTTGAACCGCATATATCAGTACAATAAGCGAGGTAGCGAATAATGAAAAGACGGATTTTAAGCATCATCACCGCTCTGGCCCTGTGCCTGAGCCTGTGCCCTGCCTGGGCGTTTGCGGCGGAATCGGACCCCGCCCTCTGTAAGCACCACCCGGCGCATACGGAGGACTGCGGCTACATCGCCCCCAGCGAGGGTCAGCCCTGCGGCCATGAGCATACGGACGAGTGCTACACCCTGGGGGCGCTCCCCGACACGGACAGCGGCGATGATTACGAGATCGGCGCGGATACGGAAAACCTGCTGGACTGCCAGCACACTCATGACAGCGAGTGCGGCTATGCCCAGGCCGACCCCGGCCAGCCCTGCGGGTATGAGTGCCGTATCTGCCCCATTGAGGACCTGATCGCCGCCCTGCCGGATAAAGTGACGGAGGATAATGCGGACGAGGTGCGGGCGCAGCTTGATGAAATCCTTGCGCTCTATCGGGAGCTGACCGGGGACGAACAGGAGCAGATCGACCTGTCCCGCGTCTACGAGCTGCAAGGGGCGCTGGACGAGGCCAACGACCCTACACCGCTTTCAACGGGCGATGTTGATTTATGTAGCACTAATACTGTAACGCTCACCGAAGCAGAGTGCAGCGGCGGATGCCAGGGGCATAAAATTACACAGTCATATACGCAAATAGTGCGTGCGAAAATCCTTGTAGAAAGCGGTACCCACAACATAACTTTTTCAGGATTAAATCTAAGTCCTGCCGCCGTTGGCATCATGCCTGGCGGGACAATGAACCTGACTTTAGTGGGTACTAATAAAATAGTAGGTTCTGACTGTGGATTTTATGTGCCAGTAGGTGCAACTTTGGTGATTACAGAACAGAGCACAGGCTCACTGGATATTTCCCTTGGCTCATATGCGACTGCTGCCGGTATTGGCGGCGCATATTATGATCCAAATGGAAATGATGGTGATTTTAGCTGCGGAATGGTGGTAATCAACGGTGGTACGATAACAGCCGCCGGCAGAGATGACAGTGCAGGCATTGGCGGTGCATCTTATGCCCCGAATTTTGGAAACGGCGGCAATATCACCATCACTGGAGGTCATGTTACAGCTACAGGAAGCGATGGTGCCCCCGCTATCGGTGGGGTCAAGGATGCAGATAGCGATGGCTCTCTGACTCTCAGCTCCGCCGATGTTCTGGCAGAGAATACCACCCTCGGCGCCAAAGGGACCTACACCATCAACGGCGATCCCACCGAGGACATGATCGTGGTGCCAGAATTGGTGTATACCGGCGAGATACTGGATACTTCTGAAATTAGGATTGACGACAGCAAAACCGGGACAGCGACCTATTTTGGGCAGACTTTCCGTGTGCAGGCCAGTGCGGACGGCTGGGTATTGCAAGACTTAGGCGAAGTAAAAGAAGGCGGAGAGTATACTGCTGTTTTCAAAAAAGGCAATAAGGAAATCAGCAAGACATTTACCGTGGCGCAATCCGGCACACAGTTTGTCGGGGACGGCACTGTGAAAACCTATAAAGACGGCACAGAGTGCAGTGACTTCACCGCTGATGATACCATCACCGTCAAGGCCACGCCCACGGCCACTGGGGAGGCTCCGGCCAACTCCGCTATGTTTGCGGCCAGCTTCACCGGGCCGGGCGCGGGCCAGATGGCGGTGTTTGTGGGTGATACGCAGGTGTCCGCTCCTGCGGACAAAGGCGCGGACGGCACCTACACCATGACCGTCAGCGCCGCCGATGTGCTGGCTGCGGCAGGAGGCCCAGGTACGGGAATCACCCTCACCGCGAAATTCGTAGGGAATAACAATATGGCGGACGCGGCAGGGACGGTAAATATCAATATTTCCGCCGTTGCGAAGGTGGAGAAGTACGGCTCTACCACCTATGTGGGCAATTTGGAGGATGCGTTCAAAACGGAAAACGATGGTGCAACGATCACGCTGCTGGCGAATGTAACGCGGACAGAATATCTCCTCATCAGCATCGACTGCATTCTGGACCTGGGCGGGCATACCATCACCTGCACAGGCGGCAAAGCTGTCAGCACTTTCGGCCAAGCAAATGTGACCATTCAGGGTGCGGGCGAGGTTGTTTCTGCAAGCGGCACCGCTCTTGATGTGGGGGGAAATGTCACGCTGAAAGGTGGAACCTTTACCGGTGGGGGATCGCAATATGCTGGTGTAAATGTCAATGATGAGAGCGGATCTCTATCCGTCACCGAAAATGTGACCATACAGAACACAGGCGGCGGTTATGGATTGGCCGTCAGCAATGCACAGTCTGTTCAACTCTCAGGTGGAAAATACTCCGGGACGGCGGGGGCAATTGTCATAGTGAGCCAATCCTCCTCTCTCACCCTCGGCGGCCTGCTGGCCCACAGCGGCGACACCCGGTACGCCTATTTTGACGAAAGCGGCACAACCCCCTTTACGGGTGTGCTGGGCAATAAGTCGCTGACCGGCACAGTGACGGTGAAGAAGTGCAACCATACCGGCGAGGGCGTCTGTGAGTACACGCCGAATGAAGGCGCGGAAACCCACGCCATGACCTGTCTGGCCTGCGGGTATGCGGGAGCTGCGGAGAGCTGCGCATACTCTGATGACTACGGGCACGATGAAACAAACCACTGGCAGATCTGTACCCTGTGCGGCGGGAAGAAGACGGAGGCCCACGGCTGGGTACACCAGTGTACCTCGGCAACAGGTATCATCCGCCGTTCCTGCGACAAATGCGAAATGGAGACAGTCGTGGGGACCGTCTCCATAACGCCCGATTTTTCTGTGACCTACGGGAAGACAGGGAGCGCAACGCTGGTCTGCACGGCGGAGCTGGCGGATGGCTACAGCCTTGAGCCGGCGGATAGTGCGGACAATTGCTGGGTTCTGATGGCACTGTCTGACGGCAAATCCTGGAATCTTGGGCGCGAGCTTGAAGTCAAACTGCCAGCTGATCTGCCAGCTGGAGAATACTGGTATGATGCGTACCCCCGCCTTTCTTGTCAGGGAAATAATACCATTGTTAAACGTTTCAATGTAATAGGCAAAGTCACCGTCACCCCGGCCCCGCTGACCGTCACCGGCGCAGCGGCGAAGGATAGGACATATGACGGAACCAATTCGGTGCAGATCACTGGCGTGACTCTGGACGGAGTTTTGAACAGCGACAATGTATCCGTTGACCTCACCGGACTGACCGGAACGCTGAGCGGCTCCGACGCAGAGACGTATACCAGCGTTACCCTGCCCCGGCTGACCCTCACCGGCGGGGCGGCGTCCAACTACACCCTGCCCCAGTCCATGGGCGCGGTCCCGGCCAGCGTGACCATCAGCAAGGCCACCTTGACCGCCACCGGCGCGACAGTGGCATCCAAGACCTACGATGGCAATACTGCCGCTTCTGTGTCCAGCGTGACCTTTACCGGGCTGGTGCCCGGCGAGGCGCTGGCCCTCGGTACAGATTACACCGCTACCGGCACCTTTGCAGACGCGAATGCCGGAA
This sequence comes from Oscillospiraceae bacterium, assembly GCA_910575265.1. Classification (GTDB taxonomy): domain Bacteria; phylum Bacillota; class Clostridia; order Oscillospirales; family Oscillospiraceae; genus Lawsonibacter. Next base: position 133,290 of record CAJTEA010000009.1, on the reverse strand, counting down.
CGGGTAAGAGCGTCAGCATCGCTGTGACCCTCAAGGACAGCGCCAAGGCGAACAATTACAATCTCACCAACGGCTCGGTAAATGCCACCGGCACCATCGCCAAGGCCAGCCAGACTGCGCCCAGCATCACCGGCCTGCCCACAGGGACCATCACCTACGGAGACAGCTTCACCCTGCATACCGAAGGCGGTGTAAGTTGGTCCGCCAGCGGCGCCGCCACTGTGGACAGCTCCGGCAAGGTCACTGTCACTGGCACAGGTAAAGTGACCATTACCGCAACAAAGCCCGGAGATAACAACCATTATTCGGCGGAAGATCAGATCACCTTTACCGCCGTTCCCAAGGTGCTGACTGTCACCGGCCTGACTGCGGAGGACAGGGCCTATGACGGCACCAATGCGGTAGAGATCACCGATGTGACCCTGAGCGGGGTCGTGACCGGCGATACGGTGTCCGTCAATCTGGCTAACCTGACCGGAACACTGAACGGCTCCGACGTAGGGACCTATACCGCCGTCACCCTGCCCCGGCTGACCCTCACCGGCGGGGCGGCGTCCAACTACACCCTGACCCAGCCTGCGGGCGCGGTTCCGGCCAGCGTGACGATTGAAAAGGCCCTGGCCCTCACCCCCAAGACCGGCGATCTGGCGGTTGCCAACAAGCAGGAGCATACCTACACCTACGGCCTGGGCGCTCTGCGGCCCGATGTGCCGGAGGGCATGAGCCTGGGCAGCGGTGCCGTCACCTACGAGCTGGGTCCGGTCAATCTGGGCAGCTACTACGACAGCGGCGCAATGATTGACGGCCAGACCCTCACCCTGCCCATTAAGGCGGTGGAGAGCGACAGCGAAACTAAAATCGGAACCATCACCGTCACCATCCATACCCAAAACTTCGAGGATATGACCGCCACCATCGACGTGCGGAGCGTCAACAAGATCATCCCCACCGGCGGACCCAACCTGAGCGGGAATACCCTCACCTATGGGCAAGCCCTCAGCGCCATTACCCTGCGCGGCAACATGAAGGACGGCGAAACGCCTGTTCCCGGTAAATTTGAGTGGAGCAACCCGGATAACCGGCCTGCTGTGCAGGAAAACTATGCGGCGGCATGGATCTTCAAGCCGGATGATAACAAAACCTACGCCATTGTCACCGGAACCGCCTTGATCCAGGTCCTCCCTGCCCCCATTACGGGCGCTGTGATCGTGCTGGACCATCCGGCGTTCAAGTACGACGGCCAGCCCCACCGCCCCGGCATCACCAGTGTGACGCTGAATGGGACCCCGCTGACGGCGGACGTGGACTACACCGCCGCGATCCCGGAGGGAACGGAAGCGGGTACATATACCGTCACCCTCACCGGCAAAGGCAATTACACAGGAACAGCCACAGCGGTATTTATTATCAATCCTGTGGAGCAGAAACCGCTGGATCAGAAGGACGACGACGGCCACGAGCTGCGGCTGGAGGTGGAAACCGGGCTGTCCACCGTCCCGGAGGCGCTGAAAACAAATGAGCAGTTCAATACGCCGGGGAAGATCGAAACCGCCCTGCGGACCAGAGTGGCCGAGGTGATGTCCAATGTGGGAGAGCAGATCGCGGTGTTCGATGTGACCCTCCAGTACAAGGACGCAAGCGGCGTGTGGCTCAATGTCGATCCCAACCATTTCCCGGCGGAGGGCGTGACGGCGGTCCTGCCCTACCCGGCGGGGACCGGGGCCACCGGCTACACCTTCACCGTCCAGCACCTCATTTCCAGCGGCGCGCAGGCCGGGACAATGGAAACCTTGCCCTATGAGCTGACCGTAGACGGCCTGCGGTGCAAGTTCAGCAGTCTGTCCCCGGTGGCCATCGGCTATCAGGCAGCCACAAAGCCCAATCCCCAGCCGAATCCAGGCGGCAACTCCGGCGGCGGCTCCGGCGGCGGGGGCTGGAGTTCCAGCACCTACGCCGTCACCGTAGAGAAATCGGAGCATGGCAAAGTGACCTCCAACCGCACCAATGCCAGCAATGGCAGCACTGTCACCCTGACTGTCACCCCGGACAGCGGCTATGTGCTGGACGCTCTGACCGTCACCGACAGCCGGGGGAACGAGATCAAGCTGACGGCCCAGGGCGGTAACAAGTACACCTTCACGATGCCCAGCAGGGCCGTAACGGTAAAAGCGTCCTTTGTTCCTCTGCCGGACGATACGCAAAAGCCCTGCGACGGCGGCGCGGACTGCCCCTCTCGCGGCTTTAGCGACCTGGGGAGCGTGGGGACGTGGTATCACGAGGCAGTGGACTACGTTCTGCGAAACGGCCTGATGAACGGCTACAGTAACGGGACCTTCGGCCCCAACAACAACCTGACCCGCGCCCAATTCGCCCAAATCCTCTTTAACCAGGAGGGCAGGCCGGTGGTCAACTACCTGCTGCAATACGGCGATGTGGCGGAGGGCGCATGGTACACCGAGGCCATCCGCTGGGCCACCAGCCAGGGCATTGTGGGCGGCTACGGAAACGGGATGTTCGGCCCCAACGACAACATTACCCGTGAGCAGTTGGCCGTCATGCTCTGGCGGTACGCCGGAAGCCCCGCCGCTACGGATAAGGAGCTGCACTTCACCGACGCGGATCAGGCCAGCGGCTTTGCGCTGGAGGCCCTGCGGTGGGCTGTGGAGAACGGCATTTTGAACGGCTACGGCGATGGGCGGTTAGGCCCCCAGGGGCTTGCGACACGGGCGCAGGTGGCGCAGATGCTTATGAATTTTCTGAAAGACGAATAGCGTTTTAAGAGCGGGGCGGTTCCATTACCGTCCTGCTTTTTTATAAGCATATTTGCGAATTTTGTAAAAAGATGTCAAGACCATGCTCAGGTAAGTGCGATTTCAAAAAGCGGAAGGAGGAATTTATGCGGTATCAAATCCTACTGTTAGATATTCCAGATGAATTGCACCACGCATTAGAACACAGATTTCAAGGGATAAATATCAATTTTATTACGGTGTCTACCTGCCGTAGTGCAACACACCTATGTGCAGAGCGGCCATTTCATCTTGCCGTACTTCACTTTTCTGAAATTGCGCTTTGTAATGAATTTCTCATTGATCTGCGCCATACCAGCTATGCACCGGCAATCACGGTATTAGATCAGTATAATGTGAAAGACGCCTGTTCCGCTCTGCAATCCGGTGCGGATGTGTGCGTTGGAGCGAAATGGCCGGTTGATCTGGCGGCAGATCATATTATGGCCCAATTTCGCCGCTACGCAGCCTATACGCATGATAAGGGAACACAAGCGCGCGATTTCCAGGTCGGTGACATATATATTGACCCGTCACGATGTGTTGTCCGGGTGAAGGAACGGAGCGTCAGGCTTCGTCCCAGGGAGTTTGCGCTGCTGCTGTATTTCATGGAGCATCCCAACCGAGTATTGACCCCCAAGCAGATATGCAGAGGCGCGTGGAGGATGGATTATGCCCAATCAGTAGGTCGATCCGTTCATGAGCTGAGAAAACAAATCGAAGCGAATCCTGCCCAATCATGCTATATCAAGACGGTTTATAGGATGGGCTACCGATTTGCAGGTTATTCCAGCGAAACTTGCGATAATTAGGAAAGTTTTAGGAAAGTTTGAGGAAAGTAATAGGAAAAGCGTGTGGTATCATAGCTCCCATCACCAATAGGAGGATGCTATCATGCAAAAGTGGAATACCGCCAGAAGATTATGCAATAGCGAGAGGCCGCTGTCCCGACAAGGGACAGCGGCCTCTTTCTATTCGACAGAAAAGCCGCTGATAACCGGAGAAGCGGGCGATTTTTCTCTTTCGACAATTTTCAACAATTTCAGCAAAAAAGTAAGTAATTTTTAATGAAAATAAAAATTTTTCAAATTATTTTTCTAAAGGCAAAGATAGGCTTGCCCTTTACCTGTTATGATGATTTCCAGAGAGCAGCGGAAGGAGGTGGACACATGAGCGCGGGCGAACGCCGCCAGAGGATTCTGGAATTATTGTGCCTGAGACGGCAGGATACATACGGCAATCTGGCAAGCGAGTTCGGGGTTTCCAGAGAAACCATCCGGCACGACATTGTGCTGCTCATGTGTTCTTATCCGATTGAAACCATCCGTGGCCGCTATGGTGGGGGCGTCCGCGTCAAGGCCGATTTTCTGCCTTATCGCAAAGCCCTCAGCAAAAAGCAAGTGAAGCTGCTTATAAAATTGAGCGCCCAGCTTGTCGGTGATGATCTGGCTACGATCAGCAGTATCATCTTCCAGTTTGCTCCCTGACCAGCAATCCCCAGCACCTTGACAAACAGCGGGACAAGCTCCCGTTCATATTCAGTATGTAAGTGCTGCATCCTGCATCAGCCGCACAATCGCGGAGACTACCTGCGGAGCGGGGCCGGAGGAAAGGAGGTGATTCTTTCCGCTCCCTGCCCGTCAAAACGATCACATCAAAGGTACGAGCGACACCTGGGCGGCTGTCCGGCGTTGGCAACGCCGCAGGTGCGGGATGCACCGCAAACACCCGTATCGCAGGGTAAAAGGGAGATGCTGGGGGAACGGCCTGGGCAGCTTAGTCACCTGCCGCCACCGTCTGCTGGCACCGCGCCGCCACGCCAAAGGCGGGCTTGCATACTCCCGTGCCGGGGGAGAGCAGTAAGGCGGTCATGCCGCCCGATAATACGGCACACATTTTTCTGAAAGGGTATTCCAGGGAACCCGCGCCGGTCACATTTCCTCACAGAATGAGGACACAGCCAGGACCGGCGCGGCCCTTCCTGCCCACCGGATGAAAGACCTGGAGCCATAGGCCAACTGCGGCCCCAGGTGTTCCATCCGGTAAGGATGAACGATAACAGGCCGAAGCCAGGGAGGTGAAAATATGCTTGTTCCAATCAGTGAGATCAAGATCAACGCCGGACGGCGGGAGGCAGACCCGGAGGGGGTGCAGGAATTGGTGGACAGTATTTCCAAGGTGGGCTTGCTCAACCCCATCACCATTGACCAGGAGCATACGCTGATCGCCGGATTGCACCGGCTGGAAGCGGCAAAACTGCTGGGATGGACGGAGATCGAGTGTAATGTCAGCAGTTTGGAAGGCCTACTGGCGGAGCTGGCGGAGGTTGACGAAAACGTGGTCAGGAAGGGCTTATCTGCCGTGGAGTACAGTGATTTACTTCTGCGCCGGAAGGAGATTTATGAAGCCCTCCACCCGGAGACAAAGCATGGTGGTGACCGCAAGAGCGAAAAAATCAAAAGTGCAAAATGCACATTTGATTCTGAAAAATCTTTTGTAGATGATACGGCTGAAAAATTAGGTGTGGACCCCAGCACCATTAGACGCCAGATTCAAACCGCAAAAAATCTGACTTCCGAGGCAAAAGACATTATCCGGGACACCGGAACCAAAATCACGAAGAAGGATGCTTTGAAGCTGTCCCGGCTGGGACCGGAGCAGCAGAAGGACGCAGCCAGCCAGTTAGCGGCGGGGGAAATCAAATCCATGGGCGAGTACCATCCCGCCCCGGCAGAGCCGGAAGAACCGCCGCCCCCGGAACCGGAATCGCCGCCAGCGGCTCCGACTGTACCCTCTGTTCCCTACTCTCTGGGCGATAAGCATTATGCCAGCATAGAGGAATCCATAGCCGACCTCAAAAACCCCAATAAAGATTGCAGCTATAACCCGGACACGCTGCTGGCAGATATTGACGGCTTTGTAGACACCTTCCACAAGAATTTCGCGTGGTATAGCGACCCCTTCTGCACAGTCGTTTTCCCAGACATATCCCCGGTGCAATTTGATTTTGTACGTCAGCGTTTTGCGACCATTTCCTCCGCCATGGAGGATTTATTGAATTTAATGGAAAGGAATATGAATAAATGAGCTATCGGAAAAAGCGCAGTTCCTCCAAAAAGGAACCCCTGGAGCAGCAGACCACCATCCCCGAAGTAAAGTACCATAACCCCGGCGTGAGCCGTGATCTCTCCACCGCCAAGCTGACCTCCGGCCTGCCCTATCAGCGGCCTGTGGAGACGGAGGATGTGGACAAGCTGATCGCCAAGTGGAACCCTTGCCTGCTGACCCCCATTGTGGTCAGCTTCCGGGACGGCAATTTCAATGTGGTGGACGGACAGCACCGGATCGCCGCGATGCGGAGGATGGCGGGCGGCGGGGATGTGATCGTCCCCTGCATCATCTACACCGGCCTGACCTATGAGCAGGAGGCCGAACTGTACTATATGCTGGACCGGACCAGAGGGAAACTGCGGCTGGGCCACGCTACCAAGGCTCTGGTGGAATCCGGCGCGGATGCGGAGATCATTGATGTGAAACAGCGGATAGAGGACGCTGGCTTTGTGTGGGCGCTGGACCGGCCCACCGGGGAACCATTTGAAATTGCTACCACCCGCGCCGTCATCAACGCTTACCGGCTCCTGGGCGGCGCGGCCTTCTCCCGGATGCTGGGTTTGATTGCCGGAGCGTGGCATGGAACCCCCAGCTCTCTCAAAGGGTCCATCTTCTCCGGCATGGCGCTGTTTGTCAAGACCTATGAGACGGAGCTGGTGGACCAGACGTTTATCAAGCGGCTGTCTGCCGTTGACCCGGATGAGATTATACGGCGGGGCAAGGTGGACTTCTCCACTAATAAAGCCGCCCTGCGGTTTGCCCGTGTCATTCTCAGTAAGTACAACGGCCACCAGCGCGGAGGCCGAAAGCTGCCCTACCGCTTTAAGGGCTGATACATCACAAATCGCCGCAGGCTGGGAACAGTCTGCGGCGGCTTGCTGCCGGCTGTCTGGAATGGGGACAAGCCGCGCAAGCATAGTTTAGACCAGAGGGGAGGAAGTACATGGAACAGCCAATTTATACCGAGGAACAGGTCAAAGCCATGCAGAATGTGGACATTCGGACGGTGGACCCCGCCGGACTGCGGGATATTCGGGATGTGAAGGTCAATACCGACCTGCCCAAGCGGGAGCGGATTCTGGATTTCATCCGGCAAATCGGCAACCCCTACTGCTACCGTCACGGGAAATATGTGGTGAAGGTCAGCTTCACCGACACGGACGTGACCCTGGAGGACCGGATGCTCTCCTACATACGCTCAAAATGCTGACAGGAAACTTTTTTGCAAAACACTCTGGACATTAGCCGGAAGTTATGTTAATGTGATAGACAACAGGACAAACCGGCGCTCCCCTGGTTGCTAAAGTGTTTTGCTGATTGACTTTAACGATCAGGAGAGAAGAATATGAAAATTTCCGATGAACAGGTATGGAATACCTGCGGTTACGTTCGCCTTTCCCGCGAGGACGGCGACAAGGAGGAAAGCAACAGCGTCACGGGTCAGAAGGACTTGATCCGTGACTACATGACGCGCCACCCGGAACTGCGGGAGTGCGGCATGAAAGTGGATGACGGCTACACGGGGTCCAATTTTGACCGTCCGGCCTTTCATGAGATGATGGCCGAGGTCAAGGCTGGCAAGATCAACTGCATCGTGGTCAAGGATTTGTCCCGCTTCGGCAGGGACCACTTGGGCGTGGGGGAGTATCTGGAACAGTTATTTCACTTCCTTGGTGTGCGTTTTATCGCAATCAACGACAACTATGACAGTCTGCACAGCAACGTGGAATCTGATGAGTTGGTCATCCCGTTCAAAAACCTCATAAACGAGGCATATTGCCGGGATACCTCGGTGAAAACACGGAGCCAGCTTGAAATCAAACGCCAGCGCGGAGATTTCATCGGCTCTTTTGCTGTTTTTGGCTACCGGAAGGACCCGGAGAACCGCCACCGCCTGCTGGTAGATGAATACGCCGCCGGTGTGGTACGGGATATGTTCAAGTGGAAGCTGGAAGGAATCAGCGCGGGCGATATTGCCGACCGCCTTACAGCGGCGGGCATCCCCACGCCTATGGACTACAAGCGGTCCCAGGGGATGCGCTACTCTACGTCCTTCCGGCTGAAAGAGGAATCCGTGTGGGATGCCGGGATGGTGCTGCGGATTCTGAAAAATCCGGTCTACATCGGCGTGTTGGAGCAGGGGCGCGTGACCACCCCCAGCTATCGGGTGAAGCGGCTGGTGGTGAAGCCCCGCGAAGAATGGGCGGTGGTGGAGAACTGCCATGAGCCGGTCATTGACCGCTATGACTTTGAAAGCGTTCAGAAGGTGCTTGCCCTGGATACGCGCACCAGCGTCAGCGGCAAGGCGGTGGAGCTGTTCTCCGGCATGGTCTACTGCGGCGAGTGCGGCGGGGCCATGATACGAAAAACCGTCCCCACCGCCAAGAAGAAGTATGTGTACTATGTGTGCGCCGCGCACAAGAACGAAAAGCGCTGCTTCTCCCACTCCATGCGGGTGGAAACGCTGGATGAGATCGTGCTGGACGCATTGAGAAGATACATCCAGGATGTGATCGACCTCTCTGACCTGCTGGAACTGACCGACACGGCCCAGCTTCAGCAAGCGGGTATGCGAAAGCTGCAAGGCCGTTTGGAGAAGAAACGGGAAGAAATCGACCGCAATCAGGCCCTTTTGCGCTCCCTTTATGAAAGCCTCGCTGACGGCGTGATCGACCGGGACGAATACCAGGATTTGAAAAAGACCTACTCCCGCCGCCGTGCCGAGGCGGAGGAACAGGCCGAGGCCATCCAAGAGGAAATGAGCCGGGAAATGGGCAATTTTTCGGAGGGCCGGGGCTGGATGGAGCAGTTCCGCAAGCACCAGAACATTGACGCTCTGGACCGTACCATCATTGTATCGCTGATTGAGCGTATCCTGATTTTCCGTGACCGCCGTGTGGAGATCGTCTACCGCTGGCACGATGAATTTCACTGGCAGATGGATTTGCTGCGGCAGGCCCAGGGAACCCTTCCCGGAAGGGAGGCGGTCTGAAATGGCGCGGACGAAACGCAAGGTCAATCCCGTCCTGCCGGTAGCTGTCCAAGCGGAACAGCCCCGCCGGATTTATCAGGTGGGCGGCTATGCCCGCTTGTCGGTAGAGGACAGCGGAAAGCCCGGAGCGGACACGATCAGCACACAGCGGGAATTGATTCAAAGCTACATTGACGGCCAGCCGGATATGCGGCTCTATGACCTTTACTGCGACAACGGACGGACGGGAACGAACTTTGACCGCCCGGAGTTTGAACGGATGATGGAGGATGTTCGCTCTGGCAAGGTAGACTGCATTGTGGTGAAGGATTTATCCCGGTTTGGCCGCAACTACCGGGAAACCGGCAACTATCTGGAACGGATTTTCCCGCTCTTGGACGTGCGGTTTATCGCCGTCAACGACAATTTTGACACGCTGACCGCCGAGCGGACCCAGGACGGCTACATAGTGCCGCTGAAAAACATCATGAACGCCGTTTACAGCAAGGACATATCCAGGAAGATTCTTCCGGCCATTTCGACCAAGCAGCAGAAAGGAGAGTTCATCGGTTCATGGGCGGCATACGGCTACCAGAAGTGTGCCGGTAATGCCCACCGGATTGAGCCGGACCCGGAGACTGCGCCGGTGGTGCGTGAGATATTCTCCCTGCGTCTGACGGGGATGAGCTATCAGCGGATTGCCCGGACCTTGAATGAGCAGGAAGTCCCTTCCCCCGGACGGTATCTCTGCTTGAAGGGGGCGGCAAAGTGCGAATCCTATGCCAATTCCCGGTGGACCATAGCCTCCGTAAAAAAAGTCCTGACCGCCGAGGTCTACTTGGGTCACATGGTCCAGGGACGCAAGCGGTCCGGCTTCTCCGAGGGGAAAAAGCCCTACTATGTGCCGGAATCCGAGTGGGTGATCGTCCGCGACACCCATGAGCCGCTGGTGGATGAAGAAACCTTCCGTGCGGTTCAGAAAATGGCCGTAGAGGCCAGCAGCGCCTATAAGGAGCGGCTTGGATGTCATGACGCCTTGGGGACGATCCCCAATATCCTGCGGGGCCTGATCTTCTGTGCTGACTGTGGCCGTCCATTGGTGCGCTACAAATGTGTTACGAACAAGGGAACAAACCTTTACTACGTTTACATCTGTCAAAACCACTCTAATGATTTGGCCTCCTGCCCCAAGAAGTATTTCCATGAGACGAAGCTGATTGAAATTCTTTGGGATACCTTGCGGCGTGAGATCGCGCTGGCTGAAAATCTGGACAAGTTGGTACGCCAGTACAGTAAATCCGCAAAGGCGGTCAGCCGGGAGGCGGAGGCCAAGAGGGAGATCGCCGCCGCGAAACAGGCTTTCAGCCGTGCGGAAATGCTCTATGACAGCTTGTACCAGAATTACGCTGACAAGCTGATGACCGAGCAGGAATACACGGAAATGAAGCGGCAGTACCGCTCTGATATGGAACAGGCGCAGGCCCGGTTGGATGAGTTGGAACAGCGGCAGAGGGACGAGCGGCAGCGGACCACGGAAAACCCCTGGCTTACCGCCTGCGGTCAATTCAAGGAAGAAACCGCGCTGACGGAGGCCATGGCTCACGCTCTGATTGACCGGGTGGAGATTGATGGGGCGAACCGAGTTTCCATCACTCTGCGCTACCGGGACGAATACAACGCCCTGCTCCGGCTGCTGGCGGCAGAGGGAGAGGCGGTGTCCGCATGAGCGTTATCACCGCAAAATATATCCGCTTGTCCTCGGAGGATGATGATTTAGGGAAAAGCGGCAAAGTTGAATCCAACAGCGTCACGAACCAGAGAAATTTGCTGGACGCTTTTATCAGCCGTACCCCGGAATTGGCGGATACCAGCGTGATCGAGTTCTGTGATGATGGATGGAGCGGCAAAAACTTTGAGCGTCCCGCTGTCCAGGAGATGATCGCCCAGGCAAGGGCCGGGAAAATCCAATGTATCGTTGTCAAAGATTTATCCCGCTTTGGCCGTGATTACCTGACTGTCGGCAACTACATTTCCTGCGTGTTCCCCTTCCTGGGAGTGCGGTTTATCGCCGTCAACGATGGCTTTGACAGCATCCGGCCCACCGATGTGGACAGCCTGGAAACCTCCTTCAAGGCCCTTCTGTATGACCTTTATAGCCGGGACTTGTCCCGGAAGGTACGGAGCACGAAGAAGTTCCGCGCCCAGCGGGGGGACTTTCTCGCGCCCTTCGCCCCCTATGGCTATGTCAAGGACCCGGCTGATAAGGCCCGGCTGGTCATAGACCCGGAAGCGGCGGAGACAGTACGGCGCGTCTTTCATCTGGCGGCGAGTGGACACAGCGCAGACCAGATCGCCATGGCGCTGAACCGGGAAACTGTGCCAACGCCCATGCTTTATAAGCGGGCGGCGGGCTGCTCCCGGACACGCTGGCCCAGCATTGAAGAAAACAACTTCTGGACGGATACCGCTGTTGTAAAGATTCTCCGTGATGAACGCTACTTTGGTAAAAACATCTTTGGAAAACGGATACGGGACAGGGTAGGCCACACGCACACCGTCAAGGTCAGCCGTGAGGACTGGATCGCCGTGGAGAACACCCATGAGGGCATCGTAACGCGGGAAGAATTTGACCGGGCGCAGACGGCTATGCGGGAGTTTGTGGAACATGGCGAGTTAAAAAAGCGTGATTGGCCTCTGCGTGGTAAGGTTCGGTGCGGTGTTTGCGGCCACGCAATGAGTTACAAGCTGGGCAAGCAAATGTATTTCTACTGCTACACCCCGCGATACAACGATTCCTTTGCCTGCGTCAAACAGGTGCAGGGGGCCGATATTTTGGAAGTCATTTCCGATGGGCTTCGTGTGCAGGCGCAAATGGCGGTGGAGTTGAGCCGGTTGTGGGAGGAACAGCACCGTGAGCAGAAAAAAGACGCCGCCGCAGTTAAGAAAAATCTCGCCGGACTGCGGGAGACACACCAGAGGCTTTCCCAGCAGATCAGCGGCCTTTATGAATCCTTTGCGCTGGGAGAGATCGGCAAGCCGGAATATCTTGCGGCGAAAACCGCCGCAGCCAAGCAGCGGGATGATACCGCCGCCCGGATCAGCGAATTGGAGGCCGCGCTGGAAAACATGGGCGCGGATGGCAGCTTGCGGAACGGATTTGTTTCTACATTCGGAAAGTATCTGGATGTGAAGGAAATCACCAGTGAGATTACGGCGGAGGTTTTGAAAGAAGTCCTTGTTTTTCCTAGTGATCGGTTTGAAATCGCCTGGAATTACCGGGATGAACTGGAAAAGCTGATACTTGATTTACAAGGAGAGCATCAGAATGGAGCATAAAAGGACCTGGATTTATTGCAGGGTCGCGTACCCTGACGCTCGTGCGCTGGCATCTCAACAGGCAGCATTGGAGGCGTTTGCCGAAAAGCAGGGCTTTGAGATCGCAGGTACTACCGCAGAACAGGCCAGCGGACTGGACTTTTCCCGCCGGGGGCTGACCGAGGTTTCTAATGCGGTAGACGCTGGGAAAGTTGACCTTCTGCTGGTAGCAAACCTCTCCCGCTTGGGCCGGGACGTGGTAAAGACGGACGCTTATCTGCGCTGGCTGGAAGATCGGCTTGTCGAAGTGGTCTGTGCCGATGGCATGGTCCCGCAGACGGCCACCGAGATACTGCATGAGCTGATGAAAGCAAGCGTGGCAAATTGAGCGTAGCACAAAGGGGATTCTCCCTCCGGGGACTTGGGCGGAGAATCCCCTCAGAAAAATTAACTCGCTTGCCATGAAATAAAGCCAATTTCTCATATTCGACATCGTTCACGGTTTGTTTACAATTTGTTTTTGTTCCGTGCTTGACATTAGCGGATGAAGCGGTGAGCGGCACGAAAATGGACAGGCGGGAGGATTTCAACCGCCTGATGGCCGACTGCCGGAAGGGCAGGATCGACCGGGTGCTGGTGAAATCCATGTCCCGCTTCTCCCGGAACACCAAGGACTGCCTCGCCGCCCTGCGGGAGCTGACGCGGCTTGGCGTGACCGTCCAGTTTGAAAAAGAGAATATCGACACCGGAACGCTCACCACAGAATTGATGGTGAGCGTTTCCGGTTCCCTGGCCCAGCAGGAGTCCATCTCCATCTCGCAGAATAGCCATCAGAGCTATCGCCGGAGAATGGAGCGGGGCGAGTTCATCACAACGAAAGCCCCCTACGGCTACCGGCTGGTAAACCGGAGGGATCTGGAGATCGTCCCGGAGGAGGCGGAGATCATCCGATGGGTATTTGACGCCTACCTCGGCGGAAAAAGTGCCAAAGACATTGCCAATGAGCTGATCCGCCGGGGCATCCGGGATCGAAAGGGCAACGTCCACTGGACCACCAGGGAAATCTACTACTGGCTGTCCAATGAGAAATATGTGGGCGATACCCTCTGCCAAAAAACCTACAAAACCGGCTTTCCCTTCGTCCAGAAGATCAACCAGGGCGAGGTGGACCAATTCTATGTGGAGGGGACCCACCCCGCTATCGTCAGCCGGGAGGTGTTCGACAAGGCCCAGGCCCTGCGGGCAATGAAAAAGAAGAAAATCTACGGCCCGGATGGAGTCTACCCGCTGTCCCGGAAAATGTGCTGCGGGATCTGCGGTTTCACACTTTACCGCCATGTGACCCGGAAAGGCTCCGCCACCTGGAGTTGTGGCCGCCACCAGCGGAAAGCCTCCAACTGTGCGACAGGCCCCATCCCGGAGGAGGCCATCTACGCCGCCTTCCTGCGGATGTACAACAAGCTGAGGCTCCATGAGGGCGTCATCCTGCGGCCCGCCCTGAGTCAGATGGATTCACTGGAGACAGCCCTGCAGCGGGGCAACCCCGCCATGCTGGAGGTCAACCAGGCCATCGCCCAGGCCACCGAGCGCGGCTATAAGATCAGTAAGCTCCGCGCCAACGGCCTGCTGGATGCGGACGCCTGCGCCGCCCAGATGGCGGTCAATAACGCACAACTGACCCAACTCCGGGCCAAGCGCCGGAGGCTGCTGAAGAATGATGACATTGGCGAGGCGGCGGAGGCCCTGCGCCAGACGGCAGACACCATCCGCCAAGGCCCGGAACGGCTGGAGAAATTCGATGAAGCCCTGTTTGCGGAGCTGGTCGAGCAGATCGTGGCCAGCCCCACTGCCCTGCGGTTTCGGCTGTACGGCGGCATCGAGGTAACGGAACAAATCGGGGAGGACGAGAGATGAATCGGAAGGTGCTGTATGGCTATCAGATCATGGACGGGAAGCTGGTTCCCCAGCCCCAGGAGGCGGCGGTGGTCAGCAGGGTGTTCGGCCTCTACCTCGAAGGAAACCTACAGCGGGAGATATCGGACACGCTGAACGCCGAGGGCATTCTCTACAGCCCGGAGCGGCCTGTGTGGACCAAGTTCAGGATCTCGTTTATCCTCAGAAATGAGCGTTACATGGGCGCCGATGATTACCCTGTCCTGATCGGCAGCGAAACCTTTCAGGCTGTCCAAGATCTGCTGCAAAAGAAATGGGGGAAACGAGATCCCAAGTACCGCCCGGTCTCTGCCCTGCGGGAGACCCTGCGCTGTCCCTGCGGAGGATGCCTGAAGCGGTGGTTCAGCAGCGTTCACAGGCCAGACACACTGTACCTTCGGTGCGTCCAGTGCGGTGGGGAAGTCATCATCCCCGATGCCGACCTGCTGGCGGAGGTGGAACGGCAGGCGGCGGAGTACACACCACCGGCAGAGAGTGGCTACACCCCCTCCGAGGACACCGTCCGCCTGACCAACGCTATCAACCGTGGGCTGGAGAAGCCGGAACGCCCGGAAGATGTGGTGGCCCTGATTTTGCAGGGCATCTCCGCACGGTACGCCTGCTTTGAAACACCGGCAGCCTCGCCGGACACCCAGCGTCTGATCAGGGAAAAAGCCTACGCACAGGCGCTAAAATATATCACCATCACTGCGGACAACGCGGTGGCAGTGGCTTTTAAGTGACAGTCCAATACGATTGGGAAAGGAGCCGTCATGGAACAGACCGTACAGCGGGAACGGAAGATACGCATCATCCCCGCCACGAAGCCGGTATCGGCCCCTGGACGGGCCTCTGGCCGCCGCCAGCGGGTGGCCGCCTACTGCCGGGTGTCCACCGACAGTGAGGAGCAGCTCACCAGCTACACCGCCCAGAAAGCCTACTACACCCAGAAGATCAACGAAAATCCTGATTGGGAGATGGCCGGCATCTACGCCGATAGAGGCATCACCGGCACGAGCATGAAAAAGCGGACAGAGTTCAAGCGGATGATCGCCGCCTGCAAGCGGGGCCGCATCGACCTGATCCTCACCAAATCCCTCTCCCGCTTCGCCCGGAACACGGTGGACAGCCTGGAGGTGGTGCGGATGCTCCGGGCCAACGGTATCGGCGTGATCTTCGAAAAGGAAAATATCAATACTTTGACCGAGTCCAGCGAGTTCCTGCTCACCCTGTTCAGCGGCTTTGCCCAGGCGGAGAGCGAGTCCATCAGCAAAGCAACGTCCTGGGGCATCCAAAAGATCCGGGAGGCGGGGAAGGTGCCGTTCCAGTACCGGAAGCTGCTGGGCTACCGGCGGGGGCCTGACGGCCAGCCGGAAATCATCACAGAGGAAGCGGAGACGGTAAAGCGTATCTTTCGCCGCTACTTGGACGGGTGTAGCCTGGGCCAGATCAAAGCGGAGCTGGAGAAGGACAAGGTTCCCACCTCCTGCGGGGTTCAGAGCTGGACATATCAGGTGATCCACAACATCCTGGTCAATGAAAAATACATTGGCGATGCCCTGCTGCAAAAGACCTACACCACCGACTGCATCAGCAAGACGGTGAAGAAAAACCAGGGTGAGCGCCCTATGGTGTATGTGGAGAACAATCACCCGCCCATCATTCCGAAGGAGATCTTCTATCAGGTGCGGGAGGAGATGGCCCGCAGGGCCAGCAAGCGGAAGGTGATGCAGAAAACGGGCAAGACCGAGCAGGGCAAATACTCCGCCAAGTACGCCCTCAGTGAACTGCTGGTGTGCGGGGAGTGCGGTACACCCTATAAGCGGTGTACCTGGGCCAGAAACGGCAAAAAGCGCATTGTCTGGCGCTGTGTCTCCCGGCTGGAGTTCGGCACGAAATTCTGCCACAACTCCCCCACGCTGGATGAAGATAAGCTGCACCGGGCCATCCTGGAGGCCATCAACGGCCTCGACCAAACCGGGCAGGAGATCACGGAGGAGTTCTTGGACATCGCCAGCCTTGTCCAGCAGGGACAGGAGTGCGGCGGGGTTGATCCCCTCGCCCTGCGGCAGCGGCTGACGGCCCTGACGGCGGAACAGGCGGTGCTGATGGAACAGGCGCTGGCGTTGCCGGAGGATACGGAAAACAAAGAATTGAACGCCCGGCTCAGAGAAATCGCGGAGGAGAGGGAGAGCATCCTGCACCAGCTTGGGACGCTCCAGCAGGCGGATGAGCGGCAGGCTGGCCAAGCGGCCCGGATGAACAGCCTGCGGGAATTTGTTGAGCGGAGGGAAACGAAATTCGCCGCATACGATGACGCCATCACCCGCAAGTTTGTGGAACAGATCACCGTCCTGGACGCTGAGACCATCCGGGTCAAGTTCCGCTATCCAGGGCTGGAGGTTGACAAAAAACTGAACTGATAGCGGTGCAAGTTCAAATACCACATCTTCGGACATTACCACATGGACAGGGTCATCCAAAAGAAATATGTTCTGCTGTACGAGCGGATCATCAGACCGAAGCTGTGAAAAGTGTCCGGCAGGGCGGGAACAAAATTAGTTCCCACCCTGCCGGACGCTTTTCTGTTGTAGCCACAATTCCAGCAGGTCGAGTGGCATTTCTTCAAACCCGTTGCGCCGCAACGGTTACCGGCCTGCATCTTTTTTCTCTACAGAAGGAATATCATGTACGAATTTTATGCCCGTGACACGAGCCGCAAAATCAAGTCGGTATTCAAAGCCAAGGGCATGAGCGGCAAGCATCTGACCGGGACGGTGATCTACGGCTATCTGTGGGATGAAAAGCGGGAACACTGGCTGGTGGATGAAGAAGCTGCCGCCGTGGTGCGGCGCATCTTCGCCATGACGCTGGCGGGCTACGGCCCCTATCAAATCGCCACCCAACTGACCCGGGACAAGGTTGAAATTCCATCGGTACATCTGGCGAGATTTAACGCGGGCGTGAACCGCACCAAGCCAGTCAAGGACATTTACGGCTGGGGTTCCTCCACCATCGTCCACATTCTGAAAAAGCGGGAATACCTGGGCCATACCGTCAATTTCAAGACCCGTAAGCACTTCAAGGACAAAAAGAGCCACTATGTTGACGAGAGCGAGTGGACAATTTTCCTTCTGTAGATAAAAAAGATGCAACGAGGACTTCGCTACCTACTAATTCTGCGTTTCTGCACGTTCTTGTGTCTTTAACTGCTCATCGTACTGTTTTATCTTACGAATCACTTCAAACAGCTTTTCAAATGCTTTTTCCGTGTCCCTACTGATTTGCAGTTCATTATTACAGACATGCTCGACAAACAGTGCTTTACTTAGCGCATAGTTTGTGCCATCGTCCTTTGTAAGTGATATGACGCGCTCCTTTTTTCCGGAGCCGCTGATGATTCGTACGCTATCGCTTCCGCATGCCTCACGGTTGACACAAAATCGATCAAGGTTGATTGCCCTTCCGTATTGGTCAAATTCATTCCCTATGTATAATCTGCGCTTGATTCCATCCGCGCACATAAATTCCGCTTTTATCTCCGCATCAGAGTAGTAATGTTCAATGCAGATCCTCGGGGTCGATATTCTGTGTTCGGGAATCGGCAGCACAATTGAATATACATGATTCCCCCAGGCACGGAAAGGCTGGTCCGTATCCTTGGGCGACAGCTTTTTTACCACGTCTTCCCTGTCCCGATCCGCAATAAAAATGTAAATTTCTTCATTTTCTTTTTTTGAAAACGAAAAGCACATGTCACACAACAAATTGCCGCCCATGTCCATCTTATGCGCTGCTTCAACCGGGCTGTCGGTTGGCTCATATTCATGAAAGCGGATATTCGGGCCTCGGGTAAAGCGCTTTTCCAGTCGGTTCAGATGAAATTTTAAATGCTTCCAGTCAGTAGGCCCTTCCGTAAAAATACAAACATCTGAACCATGCCCGAGGCGCTCCTGATATTCCTTGAAATAGAGATCCCGCAGAATCGAATCTGCATAAGGCAAAAAGGATCGGATCTGTTCTATGATTCGCCCTTGCTCATAGCGCATGGGATAGTGATCCGGCAAACATCTTCCGTAAGAACCGATCCATATAAAATAGCGGCTCACCCCGATCAGATGACTGCCAATTAAAAAATAATCCACGTCTCCATAGTATTCACAGCATTTTACCAGGCCCAAAAACACTTGGAGATCAGCAGCCGAGGCCCAGATGACTTGCTCCCTCTCTGAAAAAAGAGCGTACTCTTGTCCTATGTAGAGGCTTTGCAGCAAAAAGGTTTCGTCTACCTTAAGGCTCTCACGGTACAGTTCAATTTTGCCCGTCTCCAGTTCCACTGGCAGCCTGCCAGGGTAGCCCTGGCGTTTTACGTAATCAGCAGCCAGCCGGTTTCGAATAGTAAGCCCCTTTGCTCTTTCGGTCAGCCGGTCAAATTCCTCGCACAGGTTCAAAAACTCCTCCACTATGGACACCGTATTCTTGCAGTATGGAAGATTCCTGTAACCAATCCTGTTTGTGCGGCCTCGACACATATACGCACCGTCGTCCCAGGTGCAGACATAATGCACTCCCTTATTCCTTAAAAACAGTGCGAAATACCGTTCCTGAAGGTATTCGCACTCGTCACCCGCAATCTCTTCCTCTGTGTATGCATTTTGCTCTCTTTCATATTTGGAGAAGTCCGTATACCCAAAAGAACGAAAAATATCCACACATTCCGCATCGGCGGATACCTCCACGCCGATCCCGGTCTCCAGCAGAGGTTCATAGTAATAGGTGACCGTTTCCCACAAATTATCGTCTCGGTAAAACCCATCCTCTTTGTCCATCAGATCAAGAAATTGTTCAAATGATAATCTGTCCATTTTGGCATTAAACGCTCCATTCAGAAGTGGGATTGTATACAAAGCAACCTGCAGTTTTAATCAATAATTGCTTCATGATTGTTGTTTATCTGATAAATATCTAATTGTCCTTTATTTTTAACCTGCTTATGCTCTAGATAATTATCTACAAATGTCTTTTGCAACTTAACACAGCCTTTATACTTTTCATTGCTAAGAATCTTTCGTAAAGTTTCTTTACTCCAAGCTTTCTTTCCCTTTGGCGAAGGGATCCCCATATCCTCCATATATGCAGATATCCTTGCAAAGCTGACTCCCGATGCGGCCATATCATAAATCAAGCGGACAATCTCAGCCTGCTCCTCATCAATAACGAGTTTTCCGTTCTGATCATGGGTATACCCGTAACATATCCGGTGATAGTATTTGGAATCAGGATTTTTAAATGATTTACGCAGTCCCCACTTGATATCCTCGCTTTTGGAAAAACTCTCTTCCTGCGCTCTGGCGCAAATCAACGTCAGCATAAACTCAGAACTTTCATAGAGTGAATGGATATCCTCTTGCTCAAAATAGATGTCAATGTTCCACCTTCTCAGCATCCGAATCGTTTTTAAGGCGTCGACCGTGTTGCGGGCAAAGCGATGAGCGGATTTCGTGAGGGTCATATCAATCTTACCTCGTTTGCAGGCTGATAGTAATGCCTTGAACCTGTTCCGCCCCTTTATGCGTGTCCCGCTCCCTATATCAGAATATACACCGGCGAACACCCAACTTGGGTTTTGTTTGATATGATCCTCATAATAACGTTCCTGTGTCATTAAACTGGATCGCTGTTCAGCTGCTCGGGTACTAATCCGGCAATATGCTGCCACTCTCAGTTCTGGTGGATTTTTACTGTTGAGTGGAATTATTCTTGTGGTGCCCATATGCCCCCTTCTTATTTTCTATAAGAGCGACACCTGCGCTTTTTCTCCGTTTGGACAAGTTCAAACAAATCCTTCGCGATAATCGCCGGATGATGGCTCATCATGACAGTCTTAGTATTCAAGTCATTATTTGTGATTTGCACACCGTTTTTGAACTGAGTCTTGCCCAAAACAACGTTACCACAATATTTCTCGTTATTGAGAATCTTTGAAATCGTTTCTTTACTCCAAATCTCTTTGCCTGTAGGGGACAGCACACCCATCCGAGCCAACGAGGCGGAAATTTTCCCAAGGCTATCGCCAGCAGCAAACCGCTCAAAAATATGGAACACATAGATGGCTTCCGCAGGATAGACCATCAGGTTACCTTCTGCTGTTACTCTGTAGCCATAGCACACTGTGGATGCTTTTGCAGATTTTCCGCTACGAAAACTTTTTTGCAGGCCAGCTTTGATTTGCTCGCTTCTTGTCATTTCCATGGTATCATATTCCTCCAATAATTTCAATCAGTATAAATGAGATAAAAATGCACATGATTAAATTGTCCAAATAAAGAGAGAGCGATTTCACTACATTACGGTCTGTTTTTTGGAAAGCAAAAACGCACCAATAAAGCGGCAATTTCTGTTCGATTTCTGCACTTTTTGACAAAGATTTCGTCAACTTAACATTTCTTCTGTAGATAAAAAAGATGCAACCCTGTATCTGATCTGTTCCCAATAGAGTAGAAGCTCAAAAAACGAAACTGAGAACCTGTATTTATAACCGTTGAACGTCGCCTATCCAGCGTCCCCCGGTTATGAATATAGGTTCTCAGAGAGTGTCAGATAAAGGGTATATCCAACGCAGTTGAAAATCTGTGATGTTTCTCCGTCCGCAGGGCGGGAAAGCAAAGAAAGATTTTACGGTTTTCAAATGCGGAAGTTATTATTTACTACATGAAGCGAGTTTTTGTTTGCTTCCAGCCATTTTTGAGCTTTCTGATAAGTGGTGTATTTCGGAATATTCTATAAGCGGCATCTTGACATCTCCTTCAAAATACCTGCTTCTACCGGATCGCTTATGCGTTCCATTTCTACAGCCTCACACCGCTCATCTTACTTTTTAAATATGTCAGAAAGTGCCTGAACGATCTTTTCAAGGGTACTATGATCCGCAGCCTGATGTTCCACAAGGAACTCCCATTTACCTTCTTCCGTTCTATGGAACCTGATATGCGTACTCAGCAGGAACAATGCCGCAATCAGAACACTTACCTCTGGCAAACCAGGAACCCCAAAAGTCATTGCTGCCTGTGTATTTTCCAGATAGCGTTTTGCCATAGGAGCTAAGGAGGGATCCTGCTCCACCACCTCAATCACATCGTCGGCAAAGTCGGCAGGTAAAGGTGTGGTGATGGTGATTTCCTTCTGATATTTGGTACAGAACATAGCAAATTCAGGATCTTGCTGTGCCAACGCCCATATGGTGATCTCTTTACTGCGTATCGGGTATTTAGCTGTTGGTACCATATAGTTTTGCCTCCATCTGTTCCAAAATTTCTGTTAATTCCTTATCCATACACATCGACCAGATCTTCCGCAGGAGTATACGTTCCGTATCTGTTGCATTGTGCAGCAAGCGGGCGTAGCTGTGAGCCACAACCATCAGACTGTGTGGGTCGTTTGCATCGGCAAATATTTTTAGAGATTTCAAATAGAAATCGGCAGCGCCTGGAAAATCCCACCGCTTTTGTGCAATGATGCCCAGCTGATGATAAGCACAGGCCATGTGATATTCATTCCCCTGCTTTTGAAAAACCGCTAATGCTTTCTTGGTCCATGATTCAGCAGCCGCAAAATCCCGCTGCCCCTCGGCAATCATGCCCAATTGGTAGTAATTGATGGCTGAGCTGTGTTCATCCCCCTGTCTTTCAAAAATTTCCAACGACTTCTTTGCCCATGATTCGGCAACCACAAAATCCCGTTGCTTCACAGCAATGATGCCCAGTTCATGGTAGGTATCAGCCGCATCATGTTCATTCCCTTGCTTTTCAAAAATCTTCATCGCCTTCTTGGTCCATGATTCGGCAACTGCAAGAGTCTGCTGCTTCTGAGCAATTTTGCCCAATTGATGGTAGTTGATAGCTATACCCTTTTCATTCCCTTGCTGTTCAAAAATCGCCAGCGACTTCTTAAACCATGATTCAGCGGCAGTAAAGTTCCGCTGCTCCTGAGCAATTCTTCCTAGTTGATGGTATGTGCTAGCTATGGCATGTTTATTCTCTCGTTTTTCTGTTATCGCCAGTGACTTCTTGTACCAAAATTCAGCAGCTGCAAAATCCCGCCGCTCCTGGGCAATTCTTCCTAGTTGATGGGAAGTAATGGATGCGATATGTTCATTCCCCTGTTTTTCTGCTATTGCTAGCGACTTCCTGTACCATGTTTCAGCAGCCGCGAAATCTCGCCGCTCCTCGGAGATTATGCCCAACTGGTGAAATGCTCCCGCTATGTCGGTTAGATAATTTAAAGATTGTGTTTTTTCTACCAATGATGTATATAACTTCACTGCTTCCTCATAGCGGCGCATCATTTGGGCATAGTACGCAAGACTCTGAGTTAGAGCAATATAATTGATATCCATTTGGCATATTTCTGCTAAGTACCTTGCATAATAAAAATTCGCAGTATTTGTCTGATAGAAAAAAACTATCTCATGCAACGGTTTTCCGATAAAAGAATTCGCCAAAGAACCCATAATGTCTACAAAGCTTTTTTGTATAGGTATCAGGGCAGGCGTTTCCCGCAGCAGATATCCACGAAGCGCAGGGTGGAGACGATAAATATTCTGCCCAATGTGCGTACAAAAACCTGCATTTTCCAGAATGTGATAGCAAGAATCGACATCGTCCGGCGCTGTGGAGCATTCTACTACCCTCAGCATTTCCCGAACAAGATCAGCATCCAAATAATATTCGTGAAGGCCGGTGAGCTGTAATATAGGAAGAAACCGTGATGTAAGACTCTCGCCAAACACCGTATAGGCAGCCTGCAAACGCCGGGTGCCCTCATCGCCCTCCATACCGTTAAAAGTGCTTTCCAACTCGGCAAGAAGCTGTTCGGCGGAGCAATCCTGCAGCCGCAGCAGGATTGCCCGGATTGCAAGGGGGTTTCCACATAGTTTGTGCAGGATTTCGATATAAGTTTCGTCATTCCGATCAAAGGTAAGGCCAAGATCCCTGACAACCGCGTTGCAGTATTCCCACAGGTCTTCTCCAACCAAACCATCCAGAGGGAGCCGGTAACAGGATTGAACTGGCAGCCATGTTTCCTTACTTCGGCTGGTGATCAGTATTTTCGTCTTCCCGCCGCGGAGTCCCTTCAGCATCTGCGCCAGAAGGTCACGGTCTTCCCCGCTGAGTTGAGGCTGGATCTCCGTGCCTTCAATGCCAGAAGCAGATTCAAAGTTGTCCCATACCAGCAGGCACGGGGTTCCACGCAGATACTGTACCAACGCACTCAGCTTCTCCGCCCCGTTTTTTGCCATATCGGAAGTGCCCATCAGTTCTCCGATCATTTGGTTCATGATATACTCAACGGAATGGATTTCCTCAAAGTCGAACCAGAATACACGTCCCCGCAGTCCACCGGTGTTTTGCAGCCAGCGCAGGCCCCCCTTTGTCAGACTGGTCTTGCCGATGCCCGCTTGTCCGTGTATCAAGATCGCCGCCTGCTTCTGACGCTGTAAGGCACGCTCCAGCTTTTGGATATCACACCCTCTGCCGATAAAGCCGTAATCACCGTCCACTTCTGCATTCTTCGGCAAGGGAAAGCTTTCATCACATACTTTTTTTCCAAGCGAGAGATTCGGCAGGACGGTGCTTTCGGCGGATAATTGCTGATACAATACTGGAACCACCCAATCCTGTAAAGGAAGTTTTCCCACAATGCAATCCCGCATCGGCCTCTCCATCATCTTTTTGCGGCCGGCGCGCATGGCCTCGGATACTTTTCCGGCAGAAAACAGGCGTTCATAAAAGGCCGGAATGAACTCCTTCGCTCCGCTCACATAAAGGGAGTAGCCCATGGCCACTACACTGCGGATACCGGCCTTGAGCAGTCCCGCCGCCACACTGGCAAAGGGATCCTGTGCCTGACCATCGATCATACCGGACTGGCAAGCATTCATTACCATAACTGGAATGTTGTATTCCGCCAGCAGTTGGGCGAGCCGCCTTGTGTCAATGGGATCCGGTTCGTCATCATCTGTTTCAAAAACGAGCTGGCCCTTCGGGGCGGCATAAAGGTTTCCGGCGGATGTGGACGTCACCGCACCGTATCCGCCGTGGCCGTCAAAGTGGACGATATGGTAGTAGCCGGGGCGGTCATACAATACCTTCTGCAACTGGGAAAAGGTCGGCGGACGCAGAACGTCCACTGTAACGGGCAGATCGTTTTCTCTGACGAAAGTTACCAGGCTGTTGGCCAGAACCTGGTACCCCACATCGTTTTCACCATAAGGACGGGGGATAATATACAGAATATGTAGAGCATCCTGAGCCAAAACTGCAGGTAAGGGCGGCGGGTCGCTGATATTAGAGAGCTGCCGGTCGATACAGCAGCGCAGGGCCAGATAGCCGTCATCTTTGCTGTACAGGGCTTCCCAGGGCCACGACATGATCTCAGGCGAGTCACTTGCGATCTTGATGTGGAAATCCTCAAAATTATTTCTTTTGGCATCCTGATACCAGTCCCGCGCATATCCAATAAACAGAGCATCAAAAACCGCAGTTCCCCATGCCCGCATGGTTTCTGCCACACTCTCCGCCAATTGCGGAAATACGCCGAAGGGCTCCTGCAAATAGTCTTCCAAATACCAGCGCAGCTTTGGCAGCAGATTCTTTACAGGATGTCCTTCCACTGGAAATATCGCGGGTTCTGGCAGGGGCACCGCAGCAGTGTGTTTCATATCCAAGCTGCGGATCACCTCGAATATAGCGGATCCGTCCTGAGTCCCGGTATGATGAATTTGAATTTCCAAGGAGATTCCCTTCTTTCTGATATTATGCTGCAAAATATTCAGAATTTCAAAATGCGGTCATCCCTTTAGCTCAACCAGAGAAAAGACTGTAATATGGGACATAGCGCGTGATAGAATGAGACCATGATGCAAAACCGCTTGGTCCATGATCAGGCACATCCGCAACTACACTCCGACGCTGAAGGGGTTCGCCCGCAAGCACAAGCTCTATCAGCCCGATTCCGGTTTGTTTCAAAGACCTTTCTGGACTTGTCTGCTAAATCTTTGTCCACTAACCCCTTATTGACAAGCTGATTATGCGCAACCTCATATTGGAATGCAATGCGTGTGTATTAGTCGGCTTATTTTTCCGGAGCCGTGACCTAGTTCTCCTTTCTTTTCCAGTATAACAGAAAAAGTGAGATTTGAATAGCCCTAACAATAAATGAGCAAATTCATTCTGTGCACAAAAGTCAGGGTGGTTTATTCTCGCTGTGAGGACAATTCTCGCTGAGTCTGAAGAATGTGTTTTCCCTGTGCGGACAAATTTGTGCAACTCTCAGATTTGCTTATTTAGAGGTCCTAATTTATTTCAAGGGGGGGAGATTGATATCTGGACGTCCTTCTGGGATGTCCAGCCTTGTCATAATCCACATTGCACCGATACTCCCGCTCGAACTGAGCATCAATATATGTTTCCACACCAACAATGGGAATATATTTTGCATTAGACAGAAGTTTGTCCACTGCTGCCCTGCCCCATTTTAAATTACCAGAAGGTGAAGGAATGCCTTTTGCATGGAGCATATCCACAACTTTACCCAAACTGGCTCCAGCAAGATAGTATCCAAATATGCTACGGACAACATCCGCTTTTTCTTCATGAACGATAATTTCCCCATTAACTAAAATATACCCATATGGAAGTTTCATGATGGCCTCACTTTCTTAAACATAATAAACATAAATAAAATCAGGTTTGAGCAAGAAGAGTCTCACCCAAACCTGTACAGCAACGTTTCATAATATGTGATTGTGCACAATTCCAAAAGTAGTTTTGTTGCAGATTCACCAAATATCGACTGAACCTGCGTATAAGTGACGTTTTAAGAAAAGTTTGTCTACCATTCGAGAACACCCATGACGCTATCATCGACCAGGAAACCTTTGACAACGTGCAACGTATCCGGGGAAATGTCAAGCGATACCCGGACGGCTGGGGCGAGGCCGCACCGCTGACAGGGCTGATGTATTGTGCTGATTGCGGGGGGAAAATGTATGTCCACCGCTCCAACAACGGCAAGCGTGTCCATCAGTACACTTGCGCTCAGTACAGCAAAGTCCCCATTGGAACGCTCTGCCCCACCCAGCACCGCATCAATGAAAAAGTCGTACTTGACCTGATTTCCGGGATGCTCCAGGCGATTTCCGATTTTGCCAAATCTGACCGGGCGGCGTTTATCCGAGAAGTGCAGGAGGCCCAGGCCAGCCAGCAGGACAGCGACATCAAAAAGAAAAAGCGGAGGCTGACAGCGGCGCAGAAACGGGCCGGGGAATTGGAACGTCTTGTGTGTAAAATTTATGAGGATAACGCATTGGGCCGGTTGCCGGATGCCCGGTATGCCGCTCTGGACGCACAGTACGCCAAGGAGCAGGAGGCACTTGCCGCCGAGATTGCCGAGTTGGAAAAGACCGTCAGCAGCTACGACCAGGGAAAGAAATCGGCGGAGAAGTTTATTGCGCTGATTGACAAATACCAGGGCTTTGAGAATATGACGAACACCATGCTTAATGAGTTTGTCGAGAAAATCCTTGTCCATGAGCGTGACCGCAAGGGCAGTATCGAAACCACCCAGGCGGTGGAGGTCTACTTCAATTTTGTGGGTAAGTACATCCCCCCGGTGTTCCGGGACGTGGAGTTGACCCAGGAGGAACAGGAGGCCCTTCGGAAGAAAGAAGAACTCAAAGACAAGCGCCACCAAGCCTATTTGCGCCGCAAGGCCAGCGGTTGGCAGCGGCAGTATGAGGAACGCACCAGGGCGGCGAAAAAGGCCAAGATTGACGCAGGGAAAGCCGCTATCCGGGCGGAGGATATGGCAAAGGGCATCTATGCTCGTGTTGCTGATCTACCCCGTCAGGAGCCGAAACGGGCGGCGATGCAAGTCCGCCCTACGCTTTGAAAGAAAGGAGAGCGCCGGTATGAAAATCGAATTGGACTATGTGAAAGTGGGCGATTACTACCTCCCCGACCTGACGATAGAGCCACCGCCTGACCGCAGTTTGGGGAAGTACGGCATGTTGCGGTTGCGGTATCTGAAAGAGCATCGTCCTGTTGTTTGGGCCGAGTATGTGATGGAGGGCAAGCTGTACGCCCATCTGCTGGAAACCGAGGACGCCGCCAATAATCTGTTGGAGAACATGATGCCGGGTATGGCAAAGAAGGCTGGAGCCACCGAGGAATTAAAAGCCCGTGACCCCATGCGCTGGGTGGGACTGATGAACTGCTGCAAGGCCCAGGTCGAGGAAATCATTTTTGCGGAATTGATTATGATTTGATAGAAATGCGGGGATTGCCCGCATTTCTTAATAATAGCATCTTGCGTATAGGGCAAGTGGAAGTTTATACTAATTTCGTCAAAATCTAATATGCCATGAGGGGTATCAGCTCCACGCAAGTCTATGGGGGAAAAACTGTTTTCAAAAATTTTTCAAAAACCTTGTAAGATTTTTTGAAATGCGATGTCTTATAAGGGAGGAGGTGAGAAAGTGGCAGGTTCCAAAGAAGAATTTGAGAAAATTTATAGAAGATACTTTAATGATGTATTTCTCTTTCTTAAAAAGCTGTCAAAAGACGAAGGTCTGGCGGAGGAGATCACAAGCGAAACATTCTTCAAGGCAATGCGTTCAATAGATACTTTTCGCGGTGATACAGACATTCGTGTTTGGCTTTGCCAAATTGCAAAAAACTGTTACTTTTCTCACTTGAAAAAGCAACAGGGGCTTGTAGATATTGATGATGTTGAATTTGCAGATAACATAGACACCATTGAGGAACAGATAATAAACCGAAGTGATGCTATGCGAATACATCTATTGCTGCATGACTTAGCCGAACCGTATAAGGAAGTTTTTATGCTGCGGGTTTTTGGAGAGTTGAGTTTCAAACAAATCGCAGAAATTTTCCAAAAGACAGATAACTGGGCCTGTGTCACTTATCATCGGGCAAGAAACAAAATACTGGAACAAATGGAGGCCAGCAATGATTGATAGATGCAATTTAATCAAAGACATACTTCCGCTTTATGTAGAAGATATGGTAAGTGCAGACACAAGGGAATTTGTCAGCGAACATCTTGAGCATTGCGCAGAGTGCCATGCGGAATTTGAGCGTATGCAGAAAGCTACAAATTTCATCCCTGATGCTGCCCCTGATACTGATATTGTTCCGCTAAAAAGGGTAAAGAGGGACTTATTTATCAGGCGCTTGCAGACTATTTGCTTCACGGCGATTTTGGCCTGTGCTATCGTGACGATCATTTTCGGGATTTTGACATCACCTAAATTTTTCCCCTATTCCGATAACCTGCTCAATGTAATTGATGGTCCTGATGGGAGTGTTATCATCACCTTTGATAGCGAGGTGACAGGTTATAGCTGTAATGAAGTGTTTGACAATGAAACAGAAACGGCAATTTATCGCATAAATGTTTGGACTACCACTTGGGACTTACATTTGGCTAATCGAGGAAAACAAAATATGGTGATACCTTTTGACCGTGAAACTGAAATTCAGATTTTCTATACTCAAAACGATGGCTCTGAGGATGTACTGATTTATGGGGCAAATCAAAACACGGAAGAAAACGGCGTAACCCTGCCAAGACTGATCCTGATGCCGTATTTCCTATTAGCTTTTCTTGCCCTTCTTGTCCTTGCAATTCTACGAGTGCTATTAAGAAATAAGCAAGCAATCGCTGTTTGGATTGACAGGGCTATACCGTTCCCAATTTCCTATATGGCAGCGCAGCTTTGCACAAAAGGCTTTAACTTCACGACATATTCATCGCAACGAGATTTCTGCATTATCGTCCTGGTTGCTATGCTGCTGTATTTCGCAATGTTGACGGGAAAATCTCTTTATAAAGCAAAGCTGAACACTTCGAGGGGATAGAGGGATGAGCATGAAAAAATCTTTGTTTAGACTAACGGATATGTTAGAGCTAAGTATTGCATATATTTTCTGCTTTTCTCTTAATCTGCTTTTGGATTATGCAAAGACTTTGGATTTGGATGCCTATGTTCTAAAGGCTTTTTTGAAAAATTTTATTGATTACCAACCCTTGATTGTTTCGTTGTTCACGTTCATTGTGATAGTTTTCCATTACCAAATGCTGGAAAGAAAAAAGGCAGAAATATTTTGCAGAATACTTGTGGGCGGTACCGTGTTTAGCATCACCATTCGCTATGTGCTGGACTGTCTTATGATACTAATTTTCGTTTATCTTCTATCGGCTTTGGTAAATTTCCATTTTGGGTTCAATTTAGCCGACAATTTTTATTTAGTTCCTATTCTTATCACATACATACTAATTAGCGCAAGGTGGGTACGGAAATATGAAAATATTTAAGTTTATTGTTTCAAAAATATTTTTGAGAAAAGCGATACTTGGTATCGGCATAACGCTGTTGCTTTTCATGGCGAATTACATAACCTTTACTGCTGCTCGTTCCATTTTGTCAACATTTCAAGGGTATCAAGAAACAAAATATGTAAACCAAGAGGGGGTTTATATCGCTAACTTAGACCCAAATAGTCATATTGATATGGGCATGATTGGCGAAAACGGAACACAAGCAGTATATGACTATTTGAACGGTAGCTTTAAGTATGCTTTTTATACAGACGGGTTTATGGTATCCGTTCCAAACGGCGATGATATGAAAATATCATTAGGCTATATGAACGAGCAGTATTATAGATTAAATGAATTTGAGCTTTCACAAGGGACGGATTTGGACTTTGATTACCGATTAGACGGGGAAATCCCTGTTTTGATAGGAAAAGGATTAAGCAAAACATATCCCGTTGGAGCAACAATAGAACTGGAAGAATCTGTTCTTGGGCGGCCTTTAACGCTAAAGGTTCAGGGCGTATTGACGCAAAACGCCTACCACTCTAATTTCTATGCCCTCAACTCCAAGGCATACTACAATTTCTCAATCCTCTTTCCAGTGAATGAGGAATTTATCAATCATGCGAGCATGGACATCCAATTTAATGGCCTCATGGACATTATACTTCTGGACACCTCAAAAGAAGAAATAACGGATTTGAGTGAAGTTATCAAAAACAATCTGGGGTTGAGATTTAATTTCTTTAGCCAAAAGGAAAACTACGACTATTTCAACGAATACTATCTTCATTCACAAAAAATTATATTCATAACGACCTTTATTCTGCTGGTCGGCATAACTTGCCTTTCTGTTTGGAACGCATTGGTTAGTGTTCGCTTAATGCTGAAAGACTTTACGATTAATCTGTTGGTGGGATTAAGCTACTCAAAGCTGAAAAGAATTTTTTATGGTTACTTTGGGATGCTCTCCTTTGTTAATGCAGCACTGGTTGCCACATTCACCGCTTTAAACCGATACGGGTGCTGGTTAAGGAAAGACGCTGCCTTTGCCACTTACGGATTGTTTGGTTTGATAGGAATGGACTGGCTGGCTTTATTGATGGTTGTCGTTTCGGATATTGTTATCGGAATAGTTGTTGTGGAAAGTATGTTGTGGAAAATCAAAAAGGTTCCAATCTCCTTGGGGGTATTGCGATGACGAAGATGATTGATCTCAGCGTGAAAGAAAAAATCTACAAGAGCAAAAAGACGCAGATTTCAATATTAAATGATTTCAGGCTTGAAGTCGCCGCCGGTGAAAAAATTGCCATTGTAGGCGAATCGGGAGCAGGAAAAAGTTCCTTGCTCAATATCATTGGATTGCTTGATCAAAATTATGCCGGTGAATATACGCTTTTCGGTTCTCCGACAGATCAGTTACATACAAGCCAGTTAGCGCAATGGCGAAATCAACGGATTGGCTTTGTTCTTCAAGAATCGGCACTCATTAACTCTTTGACGATTGAAGATAACATCAAGCTGCCGTTCCTTTATGCAAGTTCTGAAAAAAGGCGCATTGGAGAGGTTAAGGATTTTGAGACTGTCGTTAGCGCGATTGAGATCAAACACATACTAAAAAAGAAACCTCTTGAATGTTCCGGCGGAGAAAAGGCCAGAGCCGTATTTGCCAGGGGAATCATCATGAACCCTCAAATTATTTTGGCAGATGAACCTACGGCCTCCCTGGATGTAGAGAATAGAGAAAGAATTGTAACCTTGCTTTTTAACATGAACAAAGAGTTTAACACCACCATCATTACTGTAACTCATGATTTGGAAATAGCCAATCGTCATGATAGAGTAATACATCTTGAAAGGAGTAAATAAAATGGGATTTCTTGCGATGATTGCGTCAATGCTGCTGGGGATATTGTTTGTTGTAATCGGGATTTCCCGCAGAAAGCAAAAGGGGTGGCCTATAATCCTTATCGCACTCGGAATATTATTTGTTCTCATTGCAATTTATTTGGGATGGCCTAAATAGAAGCCAATAAAGCCAAGTCTGCCCAGCGG
This sequence comes from Oscillospiraceae bacterium, assembly GCA_910575265.1. Classification (GTDB taxonomy): domain Bacteria; phylum Bacillota; class Clostridia; order Oscillospirales; family Oscillospiraceae; genus Lawsonibacter. Next base: position 101,715 of record CAJTEA010000009.1, on the reverse strand, counting down.
CAGAAAAGAAAAAAACCGCTGCTGGGCAGGCCGATTTCTCATGTCCAAACGCTCTTTCCAGCGGCGGTTTTGATTATTCAAAGCCGCTGTTTTTATATCCACTGGCGGCATACAGGAGGATGCCGCCATGCGATTACAGATAGATAGTCACTTGTCAAAAAAAGCCTGCCTCCCGCAGCGGCATCCCCTACCCATGTTTGCAAAAATAGTCGTTTTCTGACGGCTCGTACTGTTATGCCCCGCGCCCGAATGGTCTTGCACCATACGGGCGCTTTTCTATTTCCGGGCCAGCGACACCGGCCTCGCTGCCGTTCCCCGCCCTTCCCCGTTCAGACCCCAAAAATCTGAACGGAGGAAAGGACGATGGAAATTACCATCAAAATCAACGGGCGGTTTGCGTCTGTCGAGGTCAGCGCCGATGTTGCCGACTATCTGGAACAGGCCAAGCGGAACAATCGGAAACTCTACCGGGAGCGTCAGCGGTATTGGGACGGACGCAAGTGTGACGAGTACATAATCGCTACGGAAGGCCGCTTACCCTATTGTGCCACGCCGGAGGAATTGGTTTGCCAGCAGGAAACACTGAATGAAATTCTGGCGGTGCTGGCGCTCTGTACCGACACCCAGCGGGAGCGGTTCTTGCTCTATGCGCTGTACGATTTTAACTGTGCCGAGATTGGGGAAATGTGCGGATGCTCGAAACAGGCTGTGCAGTTGAGCATTGAGGCCGTCCGCAAAAAGTTCTTCAAAATCTTTCGGTAAACACCTTGTCGGTAGACCCCCTAAGTGGGCTATAAGGTGAGGGGCAAAATGCTCCATCATCGGGAGGGACAAGCAGTTTCGGCTGTTTGTCCCTCCTGTCATTTAGGAGGCTATATGAAAATCATCAATCTGCGGCTCCATTATCCCCACTGCCAGCAAGACAAACTGGTGGAGGTCAGCGAAGAAGTCTTTGACGTGCTGTGCCAATCCATCAGAGAAATGCGGAACTATGAGCGCCGCAAGCGGTATCACCGGGCGTTCTACTCGCTGGACGCTTTCGACTGGATGGAGAACTATGCTTTGGAACACAGCCCGTCCCCGGAGCAGCTTGTCATGCTGGCGGAGGAACAGGCCGAGCGTGACCGGCTGGCCGCTGCCTTGCGGGAGGCCCTTGCCTACACCACCCCCACCCAGGCCCGCCGTCTGTGCGCCTACTACCTGGGAGGGCTGACCCAGCAGCAGATCGCAGACCGGGAGTGTGTTCACAACAGTAACGTGTGCCTCTCTATCCGCCGTGGCCTGTGCAATCTGCGCCGCTACTACGCAGACCATCCCCAGGGAAAGTGAGGGCGGCATGGCAGTTATCAATTTGCGAAAGCACTACTACCCTCTCTACACAAAGGACACATTCATTGAAGTGCCGGACGAGGTTGCCGCCGTCATGGAGGAATGTCGGCTCTATGAGAACCGGCAGGAGGGCAGGAAAAGTTACTACCATGTTTACAGCATGGATTGCAGCCCCGGCATTGAGAACCACGCTATGTTCTTGGTGCAGTCCCCGGAAGATTTGATTATTCGGGAGATTGACGAGGCCGCTAAAGAACTGCTGCTGGAACGTCTGGCGGAGGCCATTACCCAGCTATCCCCCACCCAGGTGCGGCGGCTCCATGCCCGGTTTGCCTTGGAGAAAAAGTTTCGGGAGATTGCGGCGGACGAGGGCGTAAGCGGGAGCTGTGCCACCGAGAGCATCACCAGTGCCATCAGAAAATTGAAGAAGATTTTTGCCAAAAATGGCTGGCTGAAAAAGGAGGATTGATATTCATGGACAAGTCCCAGGAGGAACAGCAGGTCGAGAAGAAAATCGGCCAGTTGCAGAACCAGAAGAAGATTTTACTGAACCGAAAGCGTACCGAGGAACACCGGGCCAGGACACACCGGCTGATTGGTCGCGGGGCCATTTTAGAGGCCGTTTTCCCAGCAGTTGTCGGCATGGAGGGTGAGGAAGTCAAGGCGTTCCTGATTGCCCTCTCCCGTTTGCCGGGAGCGAGGGAACTTGCAGAAAAAAACACCGAAAAACGGAGTGAGAAGTAATTCTCAGTCCGAATGGCGCACTTATACACCGTTCCGGTGTCGTGCGCCCTGCCGGGGGCTGTTGCGCTCTCCGAGCGCGATGGGGAGCTGCGCTCCCCAATCCCCTTGCACCCCCGCCAGAAAGTGACACCCGCTGCGCGTCTGTCACTTTCCGGTGGGGCCAATATCCACCATCGGAAGGAGGTGCTTTTTTACGGCAATTTTTCATTGTCCTATACAAATCATCCAGCGGAGCCAGGGCAAGTCCGCCGTGGCCGCTGCCGCATATCGGAGCGGCGAAAAACTGGTGAACGAGTGGGACGGCCTGACCCATGACTACACACGCAAAGGTGGTGTTGTCCATACAGAAATCATGCTGCCCTCTCACGCCCCGCCGGAGTTTCAAGACCGCTCCACCCTCTGGAACAGCGTGGAGCAGATAGAGAAATCCAGCGATGCCCAGCTTGCCAGGGAGATTGAAGTGGCCTTGCCCGTGGAACTGTCCAGGTCGGAGCAGCTTGCCCTTGTCCGCTCTTTCGTGAAAGACAATTTTGTTGACGCTGGAATGTGCGCTGACTTTGCGCTCCATGACAAGGATGACGGCAATCCCCACGCTCACATCATGCTGACAATTCGGCCTATAAAAGAAAATGGCGAGTGGGGTGCAAAGTGCCGCAAGGTTTACGATCTGGACGGCCAGGGCCAGCGCATCCCGGACGGCAAAGGCGGCTGGAAGAACCACCGTGAGGACACCACCGACTGGAACCGCCGAGAGAACGCCGAGAAGTGGCGGGCGGCGTGGGCGGCTTATACCAACCGAGTTTTGGAGGCCGCAGGCAGGCCGGAGCGCATCGACCACCGCAGCTATAAGCGCCAGGGCGTTGACAAAATTCCAACCGTTCACATGGGGCCTGCCGCCAGCCAGATGGAGCGCCGGGGCATTGTCACCGAGAAAGGGAACATCAACCGGGAAATCGCCGCTGACAACAAGCTGCTGAAAGAAATCAAAGCCCGCATTACCCGGCTCTACAACTGGAGCAAGGAGCAATCTGCCCAGCCCCAGCCCCAGCCCCAGCCCCAGGGCCGGGAAAGCATCATGGATTTTCTTTTTCAGGCAAAGCAAGACACCGCCCCGACTTCCCAATATGCCAAGGTCAGGGCACTCAAAGCGGATGCAAATTTGTTTAACTTCCTGATGGAAAATGGAATTTCCTCTATGGAGCAGCTTTATGAAAAGGTTTCCGCCATGAACAGCGGCTATTATGATTTGTGCGGCAAGATTGTCAAGGCGGAGCGCCGGTTGTCAGTGCTGGATGAACGACTGGAAATGTGGGCGCAGTATCAAAAATATAAGCCTGTCCGCCAGAAATTGGACAAGATTGCCCCGGCCAAGCGGGAGCAATTCGAGCAGCGGCACAGTGCCGACCTTGCCCTGTTCGATGCCGCTGTCCGTTACCTGGACACGCTGAAAGCATCCGGCGAGGCCATCACCCCCAAGGCATGGAGGACCGAGGTCCAAAGGCTGACCGCCGAGAAAGAGGCCGACTACCTGACAATGCGCTCCATGCGGGAGGACATTAAGGCGGTGGAAACGCTGAAAAAGACTGCTGACCGGCTTGCCAGGGAGGGCCAGACCCAGCGCAGGGAGGAACAGGAGCGATGACCTATCAGCAATATCGGGCCGTCCGGCGGCTGGTGCATAGCTGCTGCAACTACCAGGACGGCAACTGCCTCCTGCTGGACGATGGGGAGGAATGTGTCTGCCCACAATCTATTTCTTACTCCCTGATTTGTCGCTGGTTTCGGGCCGCTGTGCTGCCGTTGGATGAAAGTCTGTGCGCCGCCCTGCTCCACCGGGAGAACATGAAGAAATGCGTCCTGTGCGGCGGCTGGTACATCCCCAAATCCAACCGGGCCAAACACTGCCCTGATTGCGCCGAGCAGGAGCGGCGGCGAAAGACCCGTGAACGGGTGCGCCGACATAGGGCTGGTATGTAACGCTTTAGGCCCCAAACGCCCCTGATTTTTCAAGGCTTTCCAGGCGTGGTCAATAGGGGGCCTGATACTTTTCATTCTGAACCCTTAAAACGGTCCTCTAAACCGTTACAAACGGGAGGTGAACACGATTGCTGACTACATGACAGCGGACACAAAAATGCCGCCCTATCTGCCATTCCCCCGTTTTCTGATGGAGGCGGATTTGGCACTGGCAACCAAGCTGGTTTATGCCGTTCTGCTGGACAGGGCGCAGCTCTCCCAGGCCAACGGCTGGGCCGATAATAACGGCCAGATTTACATCGTCTTTCCCATCGTTGAAATTGCCAACGCCATTGACCGCAGCCCCATGACCGTCAAGAACGCATTGAACGAACTGGAAACTGCTGGTTTGATTGAGCGCAAACGTCGGGGCCAGTCCCAGCCAAACCGCATTTTTGTAAAGATACCTGATGGACAGGATATTGTCCGTTTGATGGACAAAAAATTATCCTCCAGACGGACAGAAAACTATCCCTTTGATGGACAGAAAATTGTCCACTAATAACCTTACGAGTAACCTGAGTGAATTACCTGATGTGAGAGAGGGCGCATGCGCCCGCGCACGAGGCCGCTATGAGAACGTCTTTCTGACCGAGGCCGAGGTTGCCGAACTGCAAGCCGACTTCCCCTCTGTCTGGCAGGAGTACATCGAGAGATTATCCGAGTACATGGCCTCCACCGGCAAGACCTACAAGAGCCACGCCGCCACCATTCGCCGCTGGGCCAAGGAGGACAGGCGCAAGGGTAAAGGCGTATCTGACTATTCGTGCAAGGAGGGCGAGAGCTTATGAACGATTTCGATAGCATCATCAAGCGCATCACCGTGACCTGGCTGGAACCGGGGGACTACACTGGCGAGGACGGGCTTTTGTACTGCGGCAAGTGCCGTACCCCGAAACAGTTTCGCATGGACGCACCGCCGCTGGAGGGCCGTTTGCTGCCCCACCCCTGCCGCTGTGAGCAGGAGCGCCTTGACCGGGAGGCGGCGGAGCAGGAGGCCCGCCGTCACCGTCAGGCTGTGGCCGATCTGAAACGCCGGGGCTTTACCGACCCGGCTATGCGGGGGTGGACGTTCGCCAACGACAACGGCAAATGCCAGCAGATGAAACACGCCCGTTTCTATGTTGAGAACTGGCTGACCATGCAAGCGGAGAACATTGGCTATCTGCTGTGGGGAGGCGTGGGAACCGGCAAAAGCTACTTCGCCGGTTGCGTCGCCAATGCCCTGATGGAGCAGGAGGTGGCCGTCCGCATGACCAACTTTGCCCTGATACTGAACGATTTGACTGCCAGCTTCGAGGGCTGCAACGAGTACATAACCCGCCTCTGCCGCGCCCCGCTGCTGATACTGGATGACTTCGGCATGGAGCGCGGGACGGAGTACAGTTTAGAACAGGTCTACAATGTGATTGACAGCCGCTACCGCAGCCGCAGGCCGCTGATCGTCACCACCAATCTGTCCCTCCAGGACTTGCAGCACCCCCAGGACACCGCCCATGCCCGTATCTATGACCGCCTGTTGGAGATGTGCGCCCCTATCCGCTTTTCGGGCGAAAACTTCCGCAGGGCTACGGCGCAGGACAAGCTGGCACGTTTGAAAAATTTGATGGACTGAGAGGAGCCGCCTATGGCAAATAAACTTCCCAACGCTACCGCAGGCATGACCTTCCCCCGCCCCAAGCCGGACACCCCGCCCTCTATGGTAAAGAAAATCGGCAAAACCACCTACCTTGTATGGGCGCATTTCAGCGAAACCAGCACTGAAACGATGGAGGACAAAATCAAGCGTATGCTCCGCGAGGAAGTCCGCCGGATGATGGCTGACGAGTAAGCGGCGCATGAGCAGGCCGGGAGCCATTTGGCCCCCGGCTTTTGCTGTGTCGATTTTTTGAATATTCTGTGAACTGTATTAAAAAGTCCTTGACAACTCGTTCAGGCAAGACCTCAAAATCGATCCTTGTGTCCACCGCCGTCCGGCTGGCGTCCTTCAATCTGCCCCAGATCAAGGCCATCACAGACCATGACGATATGGACCTCTACACTTTGGGAGAGAAAAAGTGTGCGCTGTACGCGGTGATACCGGACAACGACAACAGCCTGAATTTTTTGGTGAGCCTGCTCTACGCCCAGGCATTCCAGGCTCTCTACTACAGCGCCGACCAGATCCACCATGGGGCCTTGCCCTGCCACGTCCACTTCGTGCTGGACGAGTTCGCTGCCATGCCCCTTCCAGGCTTCACCCGTGAGCTGGCAACCATGCGCTCCCGCAACATTTCCGCAAGCACCATCATCCAGAACATGGCACAGATAAAAGAACTTTATAAGGATAGTTGGGAGACAATTCCGGGCAATTCAGACACGATTCTGTACTTGGGCGGCAACGAATCGTCAACCCACAAGTACATTTCCGAAGCCCTTGGGAAAGCCACTATCGACACCCGGACCCACGGCCAGACCAAGGGGAAATCCGGCTCGTACTCCACCAATTTTCAAATGAGTGGTCGTGAATTGTTGACCCCGGATGAGGTGCGGGGGCTAGACAACCGCTACGCCATCCTGTTCATCCGCGGCGCCAAGCCGGTGATGGACCTGAAGTACGAGCTGACCGATCACCCCGCCATCCGTTACACCGTTGACGGCGGCGGGCCACCCTACATCCACCATCAGGAGAAGCCTGAGCTGAAATTCCAGGGAGAACCACTGTTCGCCCAGGAAACCGAACCATCTGATGAAGAAAAGGAGACTGCAACCTATGAAGATCATGAAGAAGTCCCAGAAGCCCCTGAACACCCTGGAGCGCCAGAAGAAGATTGAGCGCCGCGCCAAGCGGGCCTACGCCCTCTTCGCCTGTCTGGTGCTGTCCATGGCCGTCATGATCGTCCCCGCCTTCGCGGCGGATGATCCCCTGCAGATCGTGGAGAATCTGAGTGAATTCATCTTTTCCCTGATCCGCGCCATCGGCCTGATCCTGCTGGGCTTTGGCATCCTCCAGCTGGGCTTGTCCCTCAAGAGCCACGACCCCTCCCAGCGGGCCAACGGTATGCTCACCATCGCCGGCGGTATCGTCATTACCTTCACCCGTGAGATCCTCACCCTCATCACTGGCGGTTGAGGAAAGGCAAGGGCGGGGTTCAATGTCCCCGCCCTTGGCCTTTACAAGAGGGAACTGTAATCCCTTCGCCCGTAAATGATACGCCGAATCTGCACTGTATCCCCGGCCACCACGTAGAAAACAAGGTATTTTTCAACAAGCAGGCAGCGGTAGCCTTTTGCGGCCAGAGCTAAATCTCTGGGACGTGGGCAGCGCTCCGGCATATGGGACAGACTGGCGATCTGCTCCGTCAGAAGGTCATAGTACCGCAGGGCAGCGTCAGGGGAAAGTGTGTTCAGATAGTCAACAATGTCCAGCAAGTCCTGCTTTGCCGCAGGGTAGATTTTAACCTTATAGCTTTCCATGCACACGCTCCCGCATCTGACGGGCGATGGTCAGGAAGTCCTCGCCCTCAGCACCAGAGGCGATCTCCTGTTCAGCGACAGCCAGTTTGCCGTACAGGTCAATGATGGCCTGCTGGCGCTCGTATTCCTCAATGCTGACAATAACCATATCGCCAGTGCCGTTGCGAGTGATATAAACTGGCTCACGAGTTTGGCGGCAAAAGTCGGAAATCTCATTAGCATTATTGCGCAAATCTGAAATAGGACGAATACTTGGCATCAACGCCACCTCCTTCTGCCAACAGTATAGCAGAATTCGGTGTAAATATCAACACAAATTCAGAGTGAATCGAGGTGATAGAAATAGGAAGCGGAAACTGGATCGTGGACAACCTCAACTCCGCCCTGGGGACCTGGAATGGGAAGCTGGCGGAGATCTGGCAGCTCCTCAGTACCACCCCGGAGGAATTCAAGGGCGGCGGAGTCTGGACGGTCATCCAAGGTATCAACGGCGCGCTCCAAGCCATCGGCTGCGCTCTGCTGGTGCTGTTCTTCGTCATGGGCATCGTCAAGACCTGCTCCAGCTTTACGGATGTAAAACTTTTTTAGAGAACATGAAACGTTCATCTTTTGTGTTGCCGTATTATAGCGCAAGAAGGTCTGTATATATTTTTCTCCTTGCAGTATTAGATTTATTGGTAAAGTTAACATTATTGTACCATTTAACTAACTTGCTTTTTGTTTCATCCGTAATACCATCACGATGAAATACAAAATATCCCAACAAATAGTTTATATAATCAGAACGGTTATGTTTTTTTAAATCATTGTCCTCAATAAATTGAAGGGCTTCATCAAGCGCATTTAGAGTCGTTCTAAAACATTCTTGTAGTTTTTCAGGTGTTAGATTACAAAGTTGACTCTCTTTTGTGTCAGATGAAATAGGTGCAAAGTTATTTGAATGCTTTCCTGAGATCAGCAATTCATAGGAGGGATTTAGGGCTGCAATCGGATAAGACACGTTCGTTTTTTGTGGCGTGAAGTAATCATATCCATGTTCCAAAACTTTTCTGCGGTAAATACTTGTATACTGCGTATAAATGTCAATCCCATGGGCCTTTAATTTCGAAAACCGCATTTGTATAATGCTTACTCGACTGCCTGCATTGTTTAGAACTTCAAACCAGTCAATTTGTTCATCTTCTGAAAGATCAGTGGCAAAATTAATCGTATATTGATATGTCTTAATTTTGCTACGAATCTGCAAAAGTGAACTTACTACTTCGGGTGATGAAAGAGCTTTGTGCTTATTTGTATAATCAATCAGTACAGAATCATCTTTGTTAAATAAGATACCTACTGGGATTTGATTTCTGCGGAAACTCTCCGGATTTATAACAAATTCACCTTTACCAAGATCTAAGACTACATTTTTCAAATCGGGATGATTACAGTACGCCTTAAAATTTGTTGTTAAACGTTGCTGTCCATCAACTACAGACATCTGCCCCCGCATAGTATTAGGGAGTAACTCACGTTCAATAAAAGAAACTTGAGGTACAGCATAGTTAGGATCAGTATTATTGATAATATTAATTGAGATTGCTGAGATAGGCGATTTATTCAGGAGCTGATAGTTAAGCAATTCAACACATTTTTGCAATGTCCAACTCATATCCCGCTGGTATAAAGGAAGTGTTAACTCATTTCGTTCAATGTTTTCACAAAGCGTAAATATGTATTCTTGACGGCTGTTTTTGGTGGGGTTGAGATTTGCTGCTGCCAATAGGCTCTTACTAATATTCATTCCAAGTCCTTTCTGCTGCTAAAATTAGCAGCTACAAATAATTCGCATAAAAAGTACCATATATTCGTGTTTTTGTCAATAGCAGCTATAATCTTTTTGATAGGCGCTTGCCTGTGGCTTTTGAGCCACGGGCAGGCGCTTTTTTATTTCCTCTGGAAATTTTGCGGAGTAGACTTTCAAAACCGGCTATTCGTGAGTAAACAGGTGGAACTACATCCCTCTTTTGAAAACTGAATAGCAGCCGTCAGAGAGATACCTGCCGCAGTAGATAGTGTGCCATGACATGAGCGTACCTGCTGCTTAATTCGCGCACAGCGCCGGCAGAGAAAACCCGGCCAGAGTTGGGCGGGGAACCGTATGGCGGTCTGCGTTACATATCCCGCAATGCGGGGTGTGAATTTTCAAAGGAGGAAACCGCTTATGTTTCATATCAGGAAAAAACGCCGGGGGAGGTGCCGCTATGAAGAAGCTGAAAACGGTGGACGCGGACACGTTGCTCTACCAGCCGCTTGACAAGCCCAGTTTCGTGGTGGACGGCCTGATCCCCACTGGCCTGACCCTGTTCTGCGGGGCGCAAAAGATCGGGAAAAGCTGGCTCATGCTGAAGCTGTGCCTGTGCGTGTCGGAGGGCAGGCCCCTGTGGGAGCTGCCGACCACACCGGGGGACGTGCTGTATCTGTGTTTGGAGGACACCTTTTACCGCATCCAGGACAGGCTGTTCCGGCTGGCCGATGAAGCCAGCGAGCGCCTGCGCTTCGCTGTGGCAAGCTGCAAGCTGACAGACGGTCTGGTGGGCCAGTTGGAGGACTATCTCAAAGAGCGCCCCGGCACCCGGCTGATTGTCGTCGACACCTTGCAAAAGGTACGCACCGCGTCCAAGGACAACGCCTATGCCAACGACTACGGGGATATTTCGCTGCTCAAGGATTTTGCGGACAGGCACTCCCTGTCGGTGGTGGTCGTCCACCATATCCGCAAGCAGGGGGACAGCGACGTGTTCAATCGGGTATCTGGCACAACAGGACTGACCGGCAGCGCGGACGCCACCTTTGCTTTGGAAAAGGAACACCGGGCATCCGATACCGCCGCTCTCTACGCCATCGGCAGGGACATTGAGTACCAGGAGTTCACCCTGCGCTTTCGGGATTGCAGTTGGGAGCTGGTGGAGCGGAAATCCCAGGAACAGCTTGCGGCGGCAGAGGTGCCGCCTATTCTTTTTCGGCTGGTGGCCTTTATGGAAGGGCGGCGGGAGTGGGCGGGGACGGCCACTGAGCTTTTGACGCAGATGGGGGAAACGGACACCGCACCCAATGTCATCACAAAGCTGCTGAACGAGTACCACGCCACCGTCCTGCACCAGAACAGCGTCCGCTATGTGTACCGCCGCACCAAGGCGGGGCGGCGCATTGTCCTCTCGCGGGGTGACGGCGTTGACAGCGGTGACGGTTTATCTGGGATGCCGTCAGTGAGGGGAACAGCCGTCACCCCCGTCCTGTGACCCGGAGGGTCACGCGGGGCGCAGCCCCGCAAAAAGGGAGTCCAGAGGGAACGTCTGGCACACGGCCTTGCTTGCAAGGTGTAGTGTGTTACACCCTGGAAATGCAGCCGGAAAAATCGGAGATTTTTTCGGCCGCAGGGGTGGCGCTTTCCGAGCCGGTGAGCGAGGAAAGCCCCGCCCCTGCACCATGCGTTTCCGGGGTGTTCTCCCGTCAGGGTGACAGCGGCGGGGGGCATCCCAAAATAACCGTCACCGCTGTCAACCTGATGGGCGGACGCGCCCCCGGTCTGCCCGCACATTTCGATTGGAGGGATGACCATGCCCTATGCGATATTGCGCTTCCAGAAGCGCAAGGCCGGTTCCGTCGCGGCCTGTGAGCGCCACAACGAGCGGAAAAAAGAAGCCTACAAAAGCAACCCGGATATTGACATGGAGCGTTCCAGGGAGAATTATCATCTTGTTTCCCCGCCCCGGTACACCTACAAAAAGGAAATCAACCGCAAGACAGGGGCGGCGGGGTGCCGGGTGCGCCGGGACAGCGTGATGCTGGTGGAAACGCTCATCACCGCGTCCCCAGAGTTTATGAACAGTCTACCACCGGCGGAGCAGAGGGCCTATTTTGCGGCGGCGCTGGACTTTGTTTCCGGGCGTGTCGGAAAACAGAATATCATCTCCGCCGTGGTGCATATGGACGAGACAACGCCCCATATGCACCTGTGCTTTGTCCCCATCACAAAAGAGGGCAAGCTGTCGGCTAAAACCATGCTGGGCAATCAAAAGAGCCTGTCGGAGTGGCAGACGGCCTACCATGCCCATATGTCAGCCAGGTGGCCGGAGTTGGAGCGCGGGGAGTCCTCCATGATAACTCGGCGCAAGCACATCCCCACATGGCTGTTCAAGCTGGGCGGCAGGCTGGATAAGCAGCATGACGAGATCGTAAAGGCCCTGTCCGACATCAACGCCTTTAACGCTGGGAAGAAGCGGGACAAGGCGCTGGCGCTGCTGTCCGCATGGCTGCCTGACATGGAGCGGTTTTCACGGGAAATCCAGAAGCAGAGCGATTATATCAACAGCCTGAAACAGCGGGTCAGCCAGTCGGAGCAGTACGCCGACCATCTGCGGGATGGGCGCTATGCGGAGGAATTAAAGGTACAGGAGGCCAACAAGCGCATTTTTGAGTTGCAGCGCACCAATCAGCAGTTGGAGCGGCTGGTAAAGCTGATACCGCCCGAAGTGCTGGAAGAACTGCAAAAGTCCGGCAGGGGCAGAATGAAAGAGAGGTAGCCCATGAAAAAGCAGGAATTAACTGTGCTGAAAATAGAGGATTTGCGCCCGTTTCCAGGCAATCCCTTTCATTTGGTGGAGGATGAACAGCTTATGGAGTTATCGGAGAGTATCAAGGAATTTGGCATGGCTGCGCCCATCCTCACCCGGCCCACGGATGACAAAAGCGGCTACGAGGTCATATCGGGACAGCGGCGTGTCCGGGCGGCGGAGTTGGCGGGGATTGAGAGCGTCCCCGCCTTTGTTCTGCCCATAGACCGTGACCGGGCCATCATCACCCTTGTGGACAGCAACATCCAGCGGGAGAACATTCTCCCGTCTGAGCGGGCCTTTGCCTACAAGATGAAACTGGACGCCATGAAGCGGCAGGGCTACCGCACCGATCTAACATTGTCCCAAGTTGGTACGAAGTCCCGGACGGATGAAATCGTGGCAAAGGGCTTTGGTGTCAGCAAGTCCACGGTGCAGCGGTTTATCCGCCTGACGGAGTTATTACCGCCTATTTTGCAGATGGTGGACGAGGGCAGGATCGCCCTCACGCCGGGGGCGGAACTGTCCTTTTTGACCCAGGAGGAACAGAAAAATCTGCTCACCACCATGGAGAGCGAGGACGCTACGCCCTCGCTGGCCCAGGCCCAGCGCATGAAGAAGCTGAGTCAGGCGGGACAGCTTGATATGGACGCTATTTTTGCCATTATGACCGAGGAAAAGGGCAATCAGAAAGAAACCGTCAAAATCGGCATGGACAAGCTGCGGAAGTATTTCCCCAGGGGGACGACGCCCCAGCAGATGGAGGAAACCATCATCCGTCTTTTGGAACGGGAATTGCGGCGCAAGCGGAACCGGGAGAGCCGGTAATCAAAAAGGGTGGTCTGATGATGAAAAGCATTGATATGAAAATCACGGAAGAAATCGCCGTTCTGTCGGTCAGCGGCAGCGGCTACACCAAGGAAATCAACCTGGTATCATGGAACGGCGCGGAGCCGAAGTACGATATTCGCAGTTGGTCGCCGGGGCGGGAGAAATGCGGCAAGGGTATCGTGCTGACGCGGGGTGAAGCGAAAAACCTCTTTCTGGCCTTGCAAAAAGTTTTGTTTGAATGATGTTTGCGAGGGGGAACGCCTGCGGGCGCTCCCTCTCTGTGCTTGATGGGAGGATATACGGCTATGGCAAAAAAGGTCACACGCCCGAAGATAACGGTGCAGCCGGTCTATTCGGGCGGCGCGGATATGCGGGAGGTATTCATCTCCCTGCTGGTGGACGCTGTGCGGCGGGGAAAATGCCCTGTTCGCACCTTTGAGAATTTGAAAGAACCGCAATACAATAAGAGCGGAAATCAGGAAAAGGAGGTCATCTGAATGGGTGTTTTACGGACAGCCCTCTACTGCCGTCTGTCAAAAGACGATATGGCCCAGGGGGACAGCGAGAGTATTAAAACGCAAAAGGCCATGCTGACCCAATACGCCAGAGAGCATAATTTTTTGGTGGTGGAGGTCTATGTGGACGACGGATGGAGCGGCCTTAATTTCGACCGTCCAGATTTTAACCGTATGCTGGACGACATCGAAGCGGGCAAAATTGATGTGGTCATCACCAAGGATTTATCCCGGCTGGGCCGCGACCATTTGAAGGTGGGGCATTTTACAGAAATTTACTTTCCGATGAAGAATGTCCGCTATATCGCGGTCAACGACTGCGTGGACACCGCCAACAAAAATAACGACATAGCGGCGTTAAAAAACGTCATGAACGAGTTTTACAGCCGGGACAATTCCCGCAAAATCCGTTCGTCCATACGGGCCAGGGCAAAGGCAGGGCTTTACCGTTCATCCTTTAATCCCATCGGCTACCGCAAGGCCCCGGATAACCACAATAAGCTGATTGTGGACGAGGAAACGGCATGGATCGTGAAGCGGATATTCGAGTATGCCAATGCCGGTATGGGGCCGAACAAAATCGCCACGTTATTCCGTCAGGAGCAAGTGCCCTGTCCCTCCTGGTGGCTCCATCAACGAGGGGAGAAACAGTATCAGAAACGATTTGAAAAACCGGCCAACAAATATGAGTGGTCGCATACAGTTATCCGCAATATCATTAGCAATCCTCTTTATCTCGGACACACTGTGATGTGTAAAACAGAAATCGTGTTTAAGGTTGGAAAATTCAAAAAGGTTCCAGAAGCAGAGCAGATACGGGTAGAAAACACCCATGAGCCGTTAGTGTCACAAGAGGTATTTGATGGGGCCAACGCCAAAATTCTGAGCCGCAGGCGCGATACGACGGATAATTTTGTATCTATTTTTTCCGGGCTGGTGAAGTGCGGGACGTGCGGGAAGGCGCTGGGGCTGCGCTACTGGACGGGAAAGCGACACAGGGTTTACGTCTGTACCACCTATGCCCATAACACGAAAGCGTGTACCGACCACCGCATTTTCTATGATGATTTGTACGACGCGGTTTTGGCCGACATCCAGTACCACGCCCAGCTTGCCTATGAGGACAGGGACAAGGCCGTTGCCCTGGCAATCAGGATGAACGACAAAGCGGAGGGCAGCAGGGCGAAAAGCAGCGAGGGCAAGCTGAAGCAGGCCCGGAAACGCTATGATGAAGTGACCCGGATGTTTGACCGGCTGTATGAGGATTCCCTGTCCGGGCGTATCTCCAATGACAACTTTACCCGGCTGGTAGACAAGTATCAGGCAGAGCAGGCCCAGCTTCTGGAGCAGATCGACGCGCTGGAGCGGGCCATGCAGGAGGTCAGGGACACCCGGCAGAACGCGATACAGTGGGCTGACCTGATGGCGGAGTACGCCGGTATCCAGGAATTGACCGCCGAAAACCTCAATCTTTTGGTGGAGCGCATTGAGGTTTGTGACCGGGCGGCGACAGATGACGGAGTGGAGCAGACCATCCGTATCTGTTACCGCTTCGGCGGTTACATAGGGGAGCGGTGTTTCAGGGCAAGGGTGCTGAAACATCCCTCCCGAAAGAGGGGGGCGGACGATGAAAAAGCATTACTTGTATCTTGATGATGCGGAGTGGCGGCGGCTGGTGTTCTATTTGAATGAGTTCCGCAACAAACTGATTGCCCAGGGCCGCTACACCGACTGCGTGGATGAATTGCTGGTAAAGACAGTCAGCGCAAAGACTGTGAAAATACGATGATGGGGGTATCATGATGGAAAAATCTCTTTTTGAGCGGATGGGCGGTACATACGAAATGCAGGGCGATTACTGGCTCCCCCGCCTTGCTCTACCGGCTGAAGAAAAGCCGGTAGGGATATGGGGCCAGCGGCACCTGTGGTACATCAGGCGGCACCGCAAGGCCCTATATACCGCTCTCTGGATGGGTGGTGGGCTGCATGATTACCTTGCCGATATTGACCGGCAGGCCGAGGAAATGCTCTTTCAGTTGGTAAAAGATTACGCCCAGCGGCAGGGCATAACGGAACAGTTAAAGGCTGAAAATCAAATGGAATGGGTGGGCCGGATGAATAATTGCAAGGCCCAGGCAGAGGAAGTCATTCTGGCGGAATTGATTTATGTTTAGGGGGATTATCTATGTTGACGTTTGAAAAGGTATTAGAGGTTTTCGGGGACTATCTCCAACAAGACCCGCTCTATGAGTGTCATCACCACCAGCCACGGCTATACGCTGATGGCCTGGGAACCGAAAAGGAACGACTGGTACAAGGCCAGATATATGGAAACCCCGGAAATTTTGATGGATAGCTTGTTGGACACCTACGCAAACTTTATGGAAGATCAGATAACCGACAATGAGCGGGATTTGACCGAACAGGAAACCGATGAGATAAAAAGACAGTGTGATTTGTTCCAGGCCAAGTGTATGAGCAAATAGCGGCAGAGCGAAACAGGAGGGCGCGGTCAAGCGTCCTCCTGTCCGTTTGGTTGGGCCTGTTCAATCTGCACGATTTCTTTTGCCGCTTCGGTAATAACCCGTATCCCATCATCACCCATACCATCCAGCAGAGCATCAAGCTGGCGGCGCTGGGTGTTCTTCCCTGTGGGCCGTTCCAAAAGGAATTGGTCAACGGATATGTTGTAGCGCAGCATTAGCTCAAAGAAGATTTGCAGGCTTGGATGCTGGCCCTTGTTTTCAATGTTGGCAAGATAGCGCGGGGATAAGTACATCTCATCGCATACTTTTTTCCGGCTCTCTTTACGTTCCAGCCGCGTCGCTTTGATTGCCGCCCCAAAAGCCTTAAAGTCATATCGTGGTACTGGCCTTTTTGCCATATTCATATCACCCTGTTACATTCTACCGTTCCTCTTTTGCTTTGAATATGTCTATACAGTTCTATTGAATGGCTAAAATAGTTCATATTATTTGTGGAACAAAAAAAGAGCTTGACAAAATCTAATCTCCCGATTATAATTGAACAATAATTCAATATTGGAGGTCGCTATGGCACAGGTATTGAAAGACGAAATAAGAGAAAGAATCCTCATAGCAGCTTTAGACGAATTTTACGAGCGTGGTTATCAGTTGGCAGCCATGCGGAACATCGCGACCAACGCACAAATCCCTACTGGCCTTATCTATTCTTACTACAAGAACAAGGCTGATCTGTTCGATGCCATTCTCCGCCCTGTGCTTTATGATTGGGAACGGGTGCTGACCGCTGGCGGAGAGGATGATAAAAAGCATCTCAACGCAGAGATCTATGGGTTGAGCAAGGCAGAAACGGAATGTCTGCTAAACTTATTTGACCATCGAAAAGAATTTATCATTCTGATCGACAAGAGCGACGGCACAAAATATGAATGTGAGAAAGAGCGTTTTGTCAAAGACATAGAAGCTCACTTGCTGAAGCATCGGGACGATGCCTCAGCAGACGCAGTTTTCATTCACATTATCGCAAACAATTTTGTGGACGGCCTCATGCAGATCATGTACCACTACAAAGGAAAGGAATGGGCAATTATGATTTTACATAAGTTATCCAAAATGTATTTGTCTGGAATCGGCCTTTAGGCCGGTTCCTTTTTTTATTGAACAATATTGAATTTGCGTTCAAGATTACAGGAGGAACAGTCTATGATGGCTCAACTAATCAAACTGTATTTTAGAAACAAAACGAACACATCTGATGCCGCCGCAAAACGGGCCTATGCGTCTTTGTCAAGCATCGCGGGTATCATCCTGAACTTGCTCCTGTGTACGGCAAAAATCGTGACCGGGTTTTTTAGCCGCTCGGTTGCCATATCTGCGGACGGATTTAACAACCTGTCAGACGCAGGAATTTCACTGATGACGCTTTTAGGGTTTCAGATCGCGCGGTATGGCCGGGGAAGCACTCACCCGTTCGGCCACGGGCGGTTTGAGTGGATTATGGGGATTTTCGCTTCCCTTGCTGTGGTGCTGATGGGAGGTCAACTCATACATACTTCTTTTCAGTCCATCGTCAGTCCTCAAAATCCGCTGTTCAGCGTGGCAACCGCTATCGTCCTGGTGCTGTCCATTCTGGTAAAAAGCTATATGTATTTTTACAATCGGCAATTTGCAAAAATAACGAACTCTGAAACGCTGAAAGCAACTGCCACGGACTGTATCAGCGATGCCGCCGCTACAGGAGCGGTCTTGCTCTCAACGGTAATCAGCCATATGACAGGCTGGCAGATTGACGGCTACTGCGGTGTACTGGTATCTGCCTTTATTGTGATTGCGGGGATAAAAAGCCTCTGGGAGGTCCTGGGACGTGTCATGGGCCAAGCCACCGACCAGAGTATCATTGACGATGTTCTGCGGGCTGTTGAAGCATACCCGGAAATTGCGGCAGTACGGAATCTGATGGTGCATGATTATGGGTTCGGCTATTTCGTGATTTCCTTGCGAATTGAGGGGTACAGAAAAGACAGCGAACAACTTTACAACGCAATTCACGAAATATCCTGCGCCTTATACCAGCAGTTTCATTGTGACTGTTTCATCCAAGTGGACTATCTCATAGATGACGATGGGTTGACGGCATATTTGCGGGATAAAGTCGAATTTGTTCTGCAAAGGTACAGCGGCAAGGTAAGCATAGACCATTTCCGGCTGATTGAAAGCGGCTGCTATACCACAATTTCACTTGATCTTCTCTATCCTGCTGAGCTGCAAAAAAGTGAGGAAGTCATTTGTCGGGAGATTGAAGTGGAATTGGAGAGCGAAAATCCCCAATACCGCACCATCATCAAGAGTATTCTTCGGCGAGAGCGATATGGTTCCCACCGTCGAAATAAATCCAAAAATCAGGAGGACAACAAATGAATCAGCAAAGCAACAACCGAATCAGCATCATGCGGGACGAGCCGGTAGCGGCCTCGTTGATGAAGTTAGGCATACCGACCATGATCGGTATGCTGATCTCCGCACTCTACAACGCCATCGACGCTTATTTTGTCAGCGGCCTGGGCATGAGTCAAATGGGGGCGGTGTCTGTTGTATTTCCCATCGTGCAGATCGTCATTGGCCTGGGAATGATGTTTGGGGCCGGAGCATCGTCCTACATATCCCGGTCACTTGGAAAGGGGGATAACGCAGAAGCCAATCGAACTGCCTCCACCGCTCTTTTTGCCAGCATTTTTGTAGGAGCAGTCATTATCGCGGGGATTATGGTATTCCTCAACCCTGTGCTGATGTCACTGGGGGCGACTGATACGATTTTGCCCTATGCGAGAGCCTACGCCCAAATTTATGTGACAGGTTCCATCATCAATGTGTTTACCGTCACAATGAACAACCTTCTGACAGCGCAGGGTGCTACCCGGTTCACCATGATCTCTATGCTCACCGGCAGTATCATCAACATCATTTTAGACCCGATTATGATTTATGCCCTGGATTGGGGCATTGAGGGCGCGGCCATTGCCACAGTAATTTCGCTGGGCGTCAACATGGCCCTTTATATTGGGTACATAGCAACAAAGCAAGGTGTTCTACGGCTGTCGCTGCGGAATATCCGTCTTTCACCCCAGCTTTTGGGCGAGATTTTGAAAATCGGTATTCCTGTGCTTCTGTTCCAGCTTCTTGCCAGCGCGTCTATGGGACTTACCAACAGCGCGGCAAAGCCTTATGGGGACTATGCTGTGGCGGCGATAGGGGCCGTGATCCGTATTATGACCGTCGGGACTTACATCGTCTTTGGCTTCTTGAAAGGCTTCCAGCCGTTTGCCGGATATAACTACGGCGCAAAGCAATTTGACCGGCTGAAAAAGGCCATCCGCCTTTGCCTGATTTGGTCTACAACATTCGGCATAATCGCGGCTATCGTACTTTTTGCCTTTGCGGAACCAATCGTATCCATTTTTGGAACCGATACGGAAATGGTAAATCTGGCAAGCAAGGCCCTCCGGCTGAACGCAATTCTGTTTATCACCTTTGGTTTTCAGATGGTATATGCAAGCCTTTATCTCTCCATCGGAAAAAGTCTGGTAGGCGGGCTGTTGAGTTTGAGCCGACAGGGAATTTTCTTCCTGCCGCTGATCTACATACTGCCTCGGCTGTTCCAGTTGTCCGGGGTCATTTGGGTTCAACCAGCAGCCGACTTGCTGACAACCGCAGTTACCTTCATTTTTGCAATCAAAATCAATCGTGCTTTAACCGTAGAAACATCTGCATATCCACAAGGGGGTGAACCAATCTGACATTAGGTAAATCCTCGGAGGACTATTTAGAGGCCATTTTGATACTTCACCAGAAAAGGGGGAGCATCAGATCGGTTGACCTTGCCGGATATATGGGATATTCAAAACCAAGTGTCAGCCATGCGGTAAAGAACCTGCGGACTGGCGGATTTCTGGTCATAGATGAAAACGGCTGTCTTTGTTTGACCGATAAAGGACGAACAGTTGCTGAAAAGATTTATGAACGCCGCCAATTTTTTATGGAGCAGTTAATCGCTGCTGGTGTCGATCAGGAAACAGCAGAGCAAGACTCCCACCAGATAGAACACGCAATCAGCGATATATCATTTCAAAAGCTGAAAGAAAAAGCACAGCAGACCGATTAGCGCACATCGGTTTCGCTGTTACGCAAATTGACTGCCCCCAACGGGGAAAGAAAAAAACCGTTGGTCGAGGCAGCTAATTTCCTGCGCCCAATTTACATGATACCAAATCGGACGGCGGTTTTCGGAGATGAAAGCCGCCGTCCGATTGTTTGTGGAACTGGCGGCTGATAGGAGGTAGCCGCTGTGGAGCGAGCGTTTCCAGCATATCCAGTGAGGATTGATTTGTCAAAAAAATCTTGACAGCCACAAGAGGTTATTCCGCCTATAACTATGAACTCTCAAATCATATCAATATATCTAACAAAGCAACTGCACTTGTCTGTTTCTTACAGATAGATGCAGTTGCTTGTTCTTTAGTAGGGTGCCGCTCCCCGCCCCTCCTATCTGGACTTTCAAAAATTCAGATAGGAGGAAACAGCCGTGTCATACAATCATGGCAAGGAAGAACGAAAATGGCTGCGTTGGAAACTGGCTGAAGAAAAGGTGCTCCGGGCCTGCGGCATGGATGAACGCACAATCGAACAGCTTCGCCTTTGGGATAGGGCTATGTTCAATTCGGACAGGCGCTTTTATGAGAAATTGCAGGACACGGGTATATATCTTGACAGTGTTGCCGGGAGTGAAGTGCCAGCCGAGATTTACACAGTGGAAGATCTGCTGAATGATATTAAAAATGCGGAACTGCTCAAAGCCCTGCTGACGGTGGACAAGCTCACCCTGCAAATTACTTTGCTGAAAATGAACGGGTATTCCACCAATGAGATTGCCATACTCGTCCACCTGTCCACGGACGCCATTTATAAGCGGATAGCTGTACTGAAAAAGAAATTGAAGAAATTTCAAAGGTAACTCTAAAATCGCACGTCCCCACGGGCTGCTGGGTGAGAGGTCAAGTCCTCTCACCCAGCTTTTTCGTAGGAGGACAGGCAAATGACGTTCATGGATAAGGTCTACACACTTCGGGCGGAAGTACGAAGCGATGGGAACACATCGTATTTTATCAGCTTCACAGACGGCCAGGGCGAATTTTACGATTTGGAGGTATCAGAAACGTTCTATATAGAATTTCGGCAAATGGAGCGAAAAAGCCGCAACCTCCAACAGTCTGATTGGCGGCACCAGGAAGTGTCTGAGCTGTGGGATGAAACACTGTATGAACGGGCGTTCAGGGTGCCCAAAAGTGTTGAGGAATTAATCTTTGACGCAGAAGAGCAGGAGCTACTTAGCAAAGCGATTGCCGCACTCCCGAAAATCCAGCGGCGGCGGTTTCTGCTTTATCATGAGTATGACTTCAACTATCGCCAGATTGGTGAAATGGAGCATTGTAGACCGCAATCAATCAGGCACTCGGTCATACGGGCCAGGGAGAAGATAAAGGCAGTAATAGAACAGTATCGGGCTGGACAGTAAAGAACTGCCCCATATCTTTGGACATGGGGCAGTCTGCTAAATGTTCTCTAATGAAATTTTGCAGAATTAAAGAAGCCTGAGCAGAATTAAAGAAGCCTGAGATGGTATTCAAGTGCTTTATCCGTTTTGTGCTGGCCCAGGCGGCGGTGACCCACGGCATGGAGCTGATGACGGCGCTCTTCAAGGTGGCCCAGGGCATGATCTCCACCATCATGACGGTCTCCGGGATGTCGGCGCTCACCGACACTACCCTGCCGGACGAGATGGTCACCATCATCGAGGATGTGGGCTTCCTGGAGAGCATCCCCCTCTGGGCCATTACCCTGCTGGGGTCGCTGTTCATTTGGGTGCTGTCCCTGATCATGATTTTAACCGTCTATTCCCGGTTTTTCAAGCTCTACCTTGCCACTGCCATTGCGCCCATCCCCATGGCCAGCTTCGCGGGACAGCCCTCCAGCAGTATTGGCGTGGCCTTTCTCAAGAGCTACGCCGCCATCTGTCTGGGTGGGATAAGGAAGTATTTTAGTTTGAGGGGAAACGGCGTAACTGTAATGGTTACGCCGCTTTTAACTTTGCCAGGGATACGGGGAGCATACCAACAAAATTGTAAACAATATCAATCTTCTGCGTCCGCTTGCCGCTGGACTTGTCCGGGGCGTGTACCTCGATACGCTCTATAAACTCATTTAGGATAGTTGGGGTAAGCGTATCAATTTTATTGTGCTTCTTCACCAGGGCGATAAACTGCGCTACATTGACGGCCTGGGCCTGCTCCTGGTCCAACTCTGCGTGTAACTGTCTGGCCCTGTCTGTCAGCGTGCGCTGTTCGTCCTCGTAGGTCCTGGACAGCTTGGAAAAGCGTTCGTCTGAAAGTTTCCCGCTGATGTTGTCCTCATAGATACGCTGGAAAAGCACATCTAAATCTGCTATACGCCGCTCCGATTGGGTCAACTCCCGCCGCTTCTGGGCCAGTGCCTTTTTTTGGTCCGTCATGCTTTTGTCTATGATTGCCTGGACAAAATCGTTTTCATAAGTCCGCACAAGCTGAACGGTTTGTTGCAGATGTTCCAAAACCAACGCAGAAAGAACCTTTTCCCGGATGAAGTGAGCGGAACAAGTTCCCGAATTATTCTTGTAGTTGGCACAACGGAAATGATTTTGTCGGTCCTCAAAACTGGCGGTTGTGCAGTAATGGAGTTTTGCGCCGCAGTCCGCGCAATAGACCAGCCCGGAGAACATGCTTTGCTTTCCCGTTTTGGTCGGACGCCGCTTGTTCTTCCGCAGTTCCTGGACCCGTTCCCATGTGTCACAATCTATAATTGCCGGGTGAGTGTCCGGGAATATCTTCCATTTGTCCGGGGGATTTTCTATAACCTTCTTGGACTTGTAGGATTTTTTGGTGGTCTTGAAATTGACGGTACAGCCCGTATATTCCCGGCGTTCCAGGATTTTTGCAACTACCTGTTCGCTCCACCTATAAGAGATTGCCGGGGGCTTTCCAGGGGCGGACATGCCCTTGCTCTCCTTGTATTCTGTAGGGGTCAGCACTTGCGCCGCCCGGAGTCGCTTTGCTATTTGTGATGGTCCCAGGCCATCCACACACATACTGAAAATATCCCGCACCACCTGGGCCGCTTCCGGGTCTATCTCCCAACCGTACTTGTTCCCGGTGTAGCCATAAGGGACCTGTGTACAAAGCCGCTGGCCGCTGTTGCCCTTGCTGGTGAATACTGCCCGTATCTTTTTCGACGTGTCACGGGGATAAAATTCGTTGAATAGCTCCCGGACGGCTACCATATCATCAAGGCCCTTTGCGCTGTCTATGCCGTCCGTCACAGCGATATAACGCACGTTGTAATCTTCTGTGAATCGCTCCATCAGTGCACCTACAATAAGGCGGTTTCGGCCCAGCCGGGAATGGTCCTTGACAATTATGGTTTTTACCCGTCCTTGTTCTACAAAGTCCATCATTTCTGTAAAACTTGGTCGCTCGAAGTTGGTCCCGGTGTAACCGTCATCCGAGAAGAAACGGACATGATTCAAGCCCTGTTCTGTGCAATATTTCAGCAGGAAATCACGCTGATTCAGGATAGAACCGCTATCGCCGTCTAATTCGTCCTCTTGGGACAGCCGGGTGTAGCAAGCGTTAATCTTGGAGCCGTCAGCGGGGAGGATACCGGGAACGAATGCGTTTGTAACTTTATCGTACTGCCACATAACTACAGCCTCCTTAAAGTGACAGCCGAACTCTATGTATAGATTATACCATAGAATCCGGCTGTTTTCAACGATTATTTGCCACTTTCCAATACTTTTTTGGATTCTTTTAAGATGATGCGGCGCATTTTCTGGGCGGCTGTCTCTGTGGCGGTTTTTGAATAACTTGAGGTCACAATGTATGTTGTGCCGCCTATCTGACGTTCCATTGTTGGGCCGGGTATCCCTCCATCGGAGGAGAACATGTGTATCACCCCCTATCTTTTTCTTTTCAAAGGTGTGCCCTGCGGGGCACCCGTGGGATTTATTGGGGGCCCCTCTGCTTCTGCCTGCTTCTCCTGTTCACTTTGGGAATGGTAGTTCCCCCTGCTCTGCTTCCTCTGCCTCTTTCACCCATTCCGGTACGGGGGGAGGTGGGGGAAAAATATAGTCCAGGCCGGGGCCGTGGTCTATCGGCTCTCTGTCCTCTCGATACTCTATTACATGGTGGATTCTCCGCAGAAACGCTTTCCACGTCGCTGGCTCGTTGATCTGTACGTTCGGATATTGCTCCCGCAAATCTATGTTGCTGATGATATATACCCTCTCATAACACGCCTGTCGGTTGGCGTACCTTGCAGGGAGCGCCAGCGGATACCCGTCAAGATAGTCCAGCATATCCCCAATTAGCAGACTGCTCCGAAACTCGTCCAGACATAAAACAGGCTCCTGGGCATATCGGTCAAACGGGTGGCTGTAGTCTGTCACCCGGTAGACACTGGAATAGCCGTGGGCCTCCATAACACCCCTGGTCTTGCCTGTCGCTGTCGGCCCGAAGATGTACGTCACTTCTACGTCTCGCCATTGCTCTCGATAGAGGGCTTCTAAGATGTCCTGCCGTATCTTGTCCATCAGGTGAATATGCTTTGCGCTGTCCGGGTTTGCCGCCATGATTTCGGCGTTGCTCATTCCCGCCTTGATTTTGCTGTACAGCTCGGCTATGTCGCTTCGGGCTCCTTGCCCCGGTTCCTCCGGTATCTCGCCCCATTCCTCGAACGTGTCCGGGACCCTCGTATCTGCTTTTTCGTCCTCGGACCACTTTCCTGTCTTCTCCACATACGCCCGGTTCTCTTGCACCGTTCCTCGGGCCGCTTCTATGTGTGCTTCCGGAAACAGCTTCTTGATACGGCTGAACCGGGTCGAGTTCCGCAGAACTACAAAAACGTGGGTATGTGGGGTCTGCGTTTCCAGTCCGATTTCATCGGCTAAGCAATAATATTCCAGGGCCGTCAACTGCTCCAGGGCCTTTTTTACTGCCTCATGGTCCAGTCCATGCTCCTGGGGATTGTTGATGGTCAACTGATACTTGCGACTCTGCGTGTCCTTGTTTGCCATGTGCTTTCACCTCCTTACGGGCTGATATGCTCTGATTATAGGGGGGCTCTTGGTCTGGATATGCCACTTTTGGCAAACCTAGTGCATGCTGGTCTTGCGACATGCGATTGAAGTTCGCTAAAGGTAATACTGACTTTAGCGAACTGGCGGCTGTGCCGCCGTTTCGATGTCTAGCCATGCGACGGCAGGACCGCTCCTGCTCGGCGCTCCGCTTCGCTTCTCGCTCTCGCTTACGCTGATCCGCCGTCGGCGGCGGCATAATGGAAGGCCCCCGATGTGGAGGGCCTTAGCTTTATGCTGTATGGCAGACGGACACATATAGAAACGTGCCGCAACCGCAGGGGCACATATACGCCTGCACGTTGTACGGCTCGAACCGTACAGCACCGGGGCGGGCGTTGTGATGCTCCAGATAGGCCGCTAACTGCTCCAGCGTCTCAGCCGGGTCCATACTCCCGGCCAGCTCTGACGGCACTTGCGCCATTTGGGTATAGACACGGTGCGGCCCATAGTCACGAACCTCCGTTATATCCTCGCCATCGTTGGGGAATATCCCCAACGACAGCAGGAACCCAACAAGGATGTTGTGGGCAACTTGATTCAATCTCTTTGTCACTCAATATCCTCCCTGACTTCCATTTTTTAATATATATAGGGTCTGCTGAATTTCTTCCATGGTGAAAGGTACTATAGAAAAAAATACCTGTCCCTCCAATAAGTTCCCATGGGCTACAATTTGCAAATTGCGATACCCTCGCTGAGCTGTATAGTTTCCGAGAGATTGATTTAATACAGACACCATTCTACTCGTATCTGTGGTTGAGTATAAAAAACTCATCCCGCTTTTTCCGGCAATGGCTCGGGAAAAAACGTATTTGAACATAACACCTCGTTGGGGGTCACATGTAACGCGTTTTCCAACTGGAGCTAGGTGTGATAGTAGTTTCGCTGGTTGTTCTAAATTACAACGGTGATAACAACCTGAAACACAATCCACCATAGCTTGACCCAAAGAATAGTAATCAGGACTATTCTCTAAAAGCGATATGTCTTGCTCTGTTAGTGTAAATATATTATTTGTGGTTGCTTCCGGGGGGGTCCGATACAAAAGTATATACACCACCCAAAAGACAACTACTAAAATAAAAATATGTCCCAAACTCATAGTTACCTCCTTCATTATGGGCCGGGACCTGGGGGAGCTACAAAGAGCGTCCCCCAGGGCGGCAGTGATTGTTTCGGTCAAGCGATGATTAAAGTATCATCGCTCACCAGCTTGAGAGTTGCGACCTTGCCATAACGGTTGTAAAAAACTTCAACCGTTTGACCAGGTGCCGGAACAAAGTCCAGGGTTGCCAGCTTTGCGGTGGTCAGGAAGAAGTGGTCTGTGGTTTCTCCCTGTCCCCGCCTGGGGTCCATTGTCTCCGTCGTGTACAACGTCTTCCCCTCAATGGGTTTATCCGAATCCTTAGGGGTGAAGTTGGTATCGGCGATACCGACAATTTTGGCCACGATATTTCCTCCTTTCTTCTTTGGTGCCCGGCTCGCCGTCCCTTGGGTGGACAGTGCTGACCCTTGCCGGGGTTGTGGCGACACTGCGCCAGAGCACAGGGTGAAGGAACCTTTCCCTCCGTGCAACTCTATACTAACACGGGCGATTTTGTTTGTAAAATTGCCTATTTTGCTGTTTTTAATAACTTTTTTGAGGAAAATTGGCTTTAATTTCAGGTGAAGGACGTCTTGGAACATATGCTAAGCATTGGCGCATAAATTGATAGGCATTGTCAACCAGCCATCAGACGTGTTTTTTTCTGAAATCGCAAAATTTCATAACTTTTTCTTTAGTTTACAAGGGACAATCAAAAATCACACTGGCAAATTGCACAAAAAAGAGGCCTCCGGTTTTGGAGGTCTCCTGGCTGTGTTGATATTAGGTTATTGACCGAAGGTCATGTTTCCCCAGGCTTCTTCGAGTTGTTCTTCGGTGGGGGTGCCCCATTCAACTGTCCAGCCTTCGGCTTCTCGTTGCCTCGTCTTTTCTATGCTCTGTTGCATCATGTTTCTATAGGAAGCATCTGGAAGATTTTTATATGTTTCTTGCTGTTCTGGTGTGAGTGTCTCATAGAATGCCTGGTTCCAACCGTCTTTGTTCTGCTGTGGTTGTTGGGTTTGGGTGGTACCTCCATCTTGAGGTGTTTGCTGTTGGGTTTGTTGCTGTTGCTGTTGCTGGGTTTGACCTGATGGCTTACCTTGAGTGCTACCTCCACTTGGTTGCTGAACTACCGGTTCAGTTGTCGGCGGTGTCGCTTCGAGGGGCTGTTCTGCCTGCTCTGCGGGGGCTGTCTTTTCGGGGGCTGTTTCCTCAGGCGGCTCGGTGTCCTCAACTTCATCCGGTGCCGCTGGGATAGTGTCGGATTCCTGTTCCGGGGACGCTGGGGACTGCTCTGGCGGCTCTGGTTTGGGGTCTGCTAACGGCTCCGGGGTGGATACGTCCGCTTGCGTTGTCGTTACTGTCTGAGGCGGGTCTGGCTCCGTGGGCTGGTCCTCCTGGGGCTTGTGACAAGCGGTCAGGCTTACCAGAAGTAACGCCGCAGACAAACCATATATCAGCGCCTTTTTCATCATGTTTGTACCTCCTCATATCTTATCAGGTTTTCCAATCTCGCCAGTACTCACCCTTGGGGGTGGGACCTCCCGGCCCCCATGGGTTTTCCTGGGAGACGGCAAAGCGGCGCAGGGGTTGTAAATCCCTACACCGCCGAAAGCTACGCACACAAGCCATTGATTTCCCCATTGATTATTGCCGGGAAAACCGTTATAATGGACTTCGGGCGCAGTTAAATCTGCTGTGTGGGACTGGGTCTTAACGGGGCCTCCTGCATAGGGGCGTGGGGTACTCGCAATACTTCACGCCCTGCCTTATATGCTTTTGCTGTCTCTTGCTTCATTATAGCTGATAGCGGAAAATTGTGCAAGGGATTTTTTATGTTGTTGTTGACAAAGTGGCGTTGTTGTGGTGTCGGCGGCTGGGTGGCCCGCCACGGCTGGCGGCTGGGTGGTTGTCGGCGGCTGGACGCAAGGCGGGATTAGCGGTTGGTTCCGCTCCCTGGCAATTCCCCGCCGTTAGGCTGGCGGTATGGGGGAGGCTGGCACCCGTGGGAATTGCCGTCGCTGTGATGGTCTGCGGACCATGGGCTTTTAAGGCGGGGACGCTGGGGCCGCTGGTGAGTATGAAAAAACAGGGGGCCGGGTTTCGGCCTCCTGTTTCTCTGTTTTTTAGAGTTCGGCTGGGTTGGTGTTGATACTTCCTTATTGTGCCCCGGCTTCTGCCTGGAGGGCTGTATCATTGTGTTAGCCTGTGTGATCTTCTCGGCTTTCGCCTCCACGCCGCCCGCCATCGCGGACGATACCCTGGCGGCGGCCACCATCGTGTGGAACTATGTGGGCGAGGTGATTTTCAATATGCTTGTGCTGGTGGGCTGCATCAAAATGAGCGATAGGCTGATCCGAGAGCTGATGGGGCTGGGATAACCATCACCAGAGGCCCTCGGTGTTGATGGCGTATTCGCCGGCGGCCCTGGCCTGCCGGACGCGATAGGCCAGCAGCTCCGCCATGGCCCGCTCCTCCCGCCAGTCCTCCAGAACGCCCCAGAGGCGGCGGAGCAGCGTCACCACCCAGGACAGGGCGGCGAGACCGACCAAAGCGAAAAAGATGCCGTCCGCCAGGGCCGTGTGGGCCTGATACCAGCCGTGGAACACGGTGAGCATCAGGACTGCGTAGAGCATGGGGATACCCAGCCGGAGCTTCAGGGCCAGACGGAACAGGATGGGCAGCAGAAACAGTCCTATACCTAAAATCATAAACATCATTGCCGCAACCTCCTCTGAGTCGTTTGTGGCATCTTACCATAGGCAGGTGGGCCTTGCAACGGTCTGTCTGCCGATTCTTTCATTTCGGAGGTGATCACCCATAGAAGTCCGCATCAACAAAGAAGTCCGGGACTATCAGGAAAGCCTGTTTTTCGGGCTGTCCCTGCGGCAGTTCCTGTTCGCCCTGCTGGCCGTGCTGGTGGCGGTAGGGCTGTATTTCGGCCTGCGCAACGTGGTGGGCAGCGGGGAGATCGGCTGGATCTGCGTCCTGGCCGCCTTCCCCTTCGCCCTGTGCGGCTTTTTCACCTACAACGGCATGACCTTTGAAAAGTTTCTCCTCGCCGTTATCCGTTCGGAGCTGCTGTACCCCAGGAAGCTGGTGTTCCGGGCGGAGAACCTCTACGCCCAGGCGATGGAGCATTCCACAGTAAAGGAGGCATTGAAGATTGATTAAAACCCTTCAAAATACGCTGAAGCAGGATCGGGAGGGCTTTGTTCTCCCCAAGTCCGTGCAGGACGCCATCCCCATCCGCCGCCTCCGGCCGGATGGGATTTTTCAGTTCGGGAGCAAGTTCTCCAAGACCATCCGCTTCTCGGATATCAACTATGCGATTGCTTCAAAAGAAGATAAGACGTCCATGTTCCTGGGCTATTCGGAGCTGCTGAATGCCCTGGACACCGGCTCTACCACCAAGCTCACCATCAACAACAAGCGGCTCAACCGCCAGGACTTCGAGCAGAAGATCCTGCTGCCCAGGCAGGACGATTACCTGGACGGCTACCGGGCGGAGTACAACGCCATGCTCATGGACAAGGTGACGGATTCCTCCAACAGCGTAGTGCAGGAACGGTACATCACCCTGTCCGTTCACCGCAAAAATATCGAGGAGGCCCGTACTTTCTTCGACCGGGTGACGGCAGACGTGACCACCCGCCTGAGCCATCTGGACGCCCACAGCGAGGAGCTGGACGCGGTGGAGCGCCTGCGGGTGCTGCACGACTTCTACCGCACCGGCGAGGAAACGGAGTTCCATGTGGATCTGCGGGAGCTTATGCGGAAGGGCCACAGTTTCAAGGACGCCATCTGCCCGGACAGCCTGGAGTTCAGGAAAGACTACTTCATGATGGGCGGCAAATATGGCCGTGTGCTGTTCCTGAAGGAGTATGCCAGCTACATCATGGACTCCATGATCAGTGAGCTGACGGCTCTGAACCGCACCATGATGCTGTCCATCGATGTGATCCCTGTCCCCACGGATGAGGCCGTCCGGGAAATGCAGAACCGGCTGCTGGGTGTCGAGACCAACGTGACCAACTGGCAGCGCAGGCAGAACAGCAACAACAACTTCTCCGCCGTTGTCCCCTATGATCTGGAACAGCAGCGGAAGGAAACCCGTGAGATGCTGGACGATCTCACCACCCGTGACCAGCGGATGATGTTCGCCGTGGTGACGCTGGTGCATCTGGCCGACAGCAAGGAGGAACTGGACAGCGACACCGACGCCCTCCAGTCCGCCGCCCGGAAACACCTGTGCCAGATGGCCACGCTGAACTGGCAGCAGGCGGACGGGCTGGTGACTGCCCTGCCCCTGGGCCTGCGGCGGATCGACGCCCTGCGGACCCTGACCACCGAGGCCCTGGCCGTCCTCATGCCCTTCAAGGCCCAGGAGGTGCGGGATCAGGGCGGCGTGTACTACGGACAGAACGTCATCAGCAAGAACCTGATTATCGCCAACCGGAAGGAGCTGCTCAACGGCAACGGTTTCGTGCTGGGCGTGTCCGGCTCCGGCAAGTCCTTCACCGCCAAGCGGGAGATGGTCAACTTGGCCTTGTCCACCGATGACGATATCATCGTCATAGATCCTGAGTCGGAGTACCGGCCCCTCATCGAAGGGCTGGGCGGCGAAGTGGTGAACATCTCCGCCACCTCGCCCAACCACATCAACGCTATGGACATGGAGCAGGGCTACGGGGACGGCGAAAACCCGGTGGTGCTGAAGTCCGAGTTCCTGCTGTCCCTGTGTGAGCAGCTCATGGGCGACAGGATGCTCTCCGCAAAGGAAAAATCCATCATTGACCGCTGTACCGCCAATGTCTATCACAGCTACATCAAGGGCGGCTACCAGGGCAAGGCCCCCACCCTCCAGGACTTCCATGCAGAACTGCTTCGCCAGTCCGAACCGGAAGCCCGTGACGTGGCCCTGGCAATCGAGCTGTTCACCGAGGGCAGTCTGAACACCTTTGCCAAGCCCACCAACGTGGACACGGACGCCCGTATCCTGTGCTATGACATCCGTGATCTGGG
The DNA here is from genome assembly GCA_910575265.1 of Oscillospiraceae bacterium. Classification (GTDB taxonomy): domain Bacteria; phylum Bacillota; class Clostridia; order Oscillospirales; family Oscillospiraceae; genus Lawsonibacter. The sequence continues at coordinate 70,408 of CAJTEA010000009.1, read as the reverse complement.
CAAGCAGCTTTTGCCCGTTGGTATGCTGGTGGTGCTGGACAGTGTGTTTAACCGGGTGATCCGCAATCGGGCGCTGGGCAGGAACACCTGGGTCTATATCGATGAAATCTACCTTCTTTTCCAGCACGAATACAGCGCCAATTTCCTGTTCACCCTGTGGAAGCGTGTCAGAAAGTACGGAGCCTGCTGTACTGGCCTCACCCAGAACGTGGACGATCTGCTCCAGTCCCACACCGCCCGGACCATGCTGGCCAACAGCGAGTTCCTGGTCATGCTGAACCAGGCGGCCACCGACCGGGCGGAGCTGGCGCGGCTGCTGAACATCTCGGACAACCAGCTCTCCTACATCACCAACGTGGGCTTCGGGCGCGGCCTCATCAAGTGCGGCAGCGCCATTGTGCCGTTTATGGACAATTTCCCCAAGAACCGGCTCTACCGTTTGATGTCCACCAAACTGAGTGAGACCAACGCCGCCTGAATTTCCGGTTTTATTTCCTGTTGTTTGTATGCCAGGGACACCAAATCATGTGGTCATCCACCATTCCGACAGCCTGCATAAAGGCGTAGACAATGGTGGACCCCACAAATTTGAAGCTCCTCTTTTTCAAGTCCTTGCTGATCTGGTCAGACAGCGGGGTGGATGCGGGCAGTTCCGCCATGCTGTGCGGAGCGTTGATGATAGGTGTGTCTCCGACATAGGCCCAAATAAACGCATCAAAACTGCCATGCTCCCGCTGTATTTCAAGAAAGGCTTTTGCGTTGCCGATGGCGGCGTTGATCTTGCCCCGGTGCCGGATGATCCCAGCGTCCGCCATAAGGTCTTCGACCTTTGCGTCATCGTACAGCGCTACCTTTTGGGGATCGAAGTTGTCAAAAGCGGCACGAAAGGCTTCCCGTTTTTTCAGCACGGTGATCCATGCCAGTCCGGCCTGCATCCCCTCCAAGATCAGCATCTCAAACAGCTTATTATCATCGTGGAGGGGCTGGCCCCACTCGTTGTCGTGGTAATCAATATATATTTGGTCGGGGCCTGCCCATTTACATCTGCGAATCTGTTCCATGAACGCTCCCTCCTTTGGGAGACAGTGTAGCATAAAATGCCGAAAAATGCAAAGCGAGGTGATAGAGTATCGCAAAAGTCAAAGAAAAACGCACAATAAAGGGCAAATTAAAGGAAAAAGTCAAGGCCGTGCCAAAAGAGCTTGTCCGCCGTGGGCTGGATGATGGTACGGAACGCCTGCGGGGCCAGTTCCGTGAGGCCGCCCAGCGGGGGCAGGCCAGCGACTACGGCGGCGACCGGATCGAGGACACCGCCGCCCGTGGGGCCTATCAGGCGCGGCGCGGGGTGGAGGCTCTGCTGAAGAAGAAAAAGTCCGCCAAGGGCCGGGAGGCGGACGGGGAGCTGCGCACCACCGCAGACCGACCCACGCAGGAGATCCCGGCAGATCCACCATCGCCGGAATCTCCAGAGGAGCAGTATTCGCCCCATGAGCCGTCTCCGCTGGAACGCCCCCGGATCAAAACACGGGAAGCTGTTTCCGCCAGGGAGGGCGGCGCCAGTGCTGGACCATCCCCTGGGGAGCGGATGAAGCGGACACAGATTAAAACCATGGATTCCGCTGTACATGATGATTCCCGCCCGGATACGCCGCCCGCGCCACAGGCCGGATGGGAGCCGCCACAGATTAGAACGAGGGAAAGTGCTGTCCGTGAAATCCCCGCTGATGAGGGATCGGCCCCACGGGTGAGATCGGAGCCGCCGAAGATCAAGACGAGGAATGCTGTCACCAGCGCCCCCTCTGGCGACAGCACCGCTCCTCCTGCTGAACATAGGCCGGGGGTGCCTGACCGATTGGCCATCAAAACCAGAGAAGCCTGCATTCAAAGTCAGCCTGCGCCGGAGCAGCCGCCCCAGGCGCTCGTGCAGGGCGGGCAGGAGTTTGTGCGGGAGCGTGGCCGTGCCGCAGCCATGAAGCGGGCAGAGGGCCAGCGGATGGTGAATGGTGGGGAGACTGCATCCCCTCCCGCTCCGGCCCGGCGCAAATACGCTGGCGGGCAGGGCCGGCACACCCCGGCCCAGGCTGTGCGCAAGCCGCCAAGTCCGGGGGAATCGGACACCCGGACTGTGCAGGAGGGTGGGCGGAAAATCATCAAAACAGCCCGTTCCGGGAAAAAGGCCACGGAGCGCACCGCCCGCCAGACCATCAAAACGGCGGAGCATTCCTCCAGGAAGGCCGTCAAGACCACCCAGCGGACGGCGAAAACTGCCCAGCAGACGGTCAAGACCGCCCAGAGGTCTGCCCAGACCACCGTAAAGGCCACCCAGCGGGCCGTGCAGACCGCCCGTGCCACGGCAAAAGCGGCAGCGGCCACCGCCAAGGCCACAGCGAAAGCCACCGTGGCGGCGATAAAAGCGGCCATTGCGGCCACGCAGGAATTGATCGCCGCCATCGCCGCCGGGGGCTGGGTGGTACTCGTGGTGGTGGTGCTGATCTGTATCGCAGGCCTGCTTATCGCCTCGCCCTTTGGTATCTTTTTCGCGGATGGCGGTTCCCCGGATGCAGTATCCCCTACATCGGTAATCGCCCAAATCAACAGTGAGTATGCGGACAGGCTGTCCGCCCTCCAGAACGGTGGGACCTATGACCGGGTAGATATCCAGGGCCGTCCTCCGTCCTGGGCGGATGTGTTTGCGGTGTTCGCCGCCAAGACTGCCGGAGCGGCGGATGGAGCGTCCGTGGCTGTTCTGGACCCGGATACGGTTGAGAAACTGCGGCTGGTATTCTGGGATATGACCAAAATCACAACAACGGAGGCAGACGTAGAGCATCCTGCCGAGGGCGACACCCCCGCCTGGACAGAGAAGGTACTGACCATCACGGTTACACCCCGAACCCCAGATGATATGCGGGTGTTTTACGCTTTTACAGATCAGCAGAACGCCGCCCTGGACGAGCTGCTGACGGAGGAGATACGCGCCATGTGGAACAGCCTCCTATACGGTTCCAGCGGTGAGATCGTGGCTGTAGCGCTGTCCCAGGTGGGCAACATGGGCGGCCAGCCCTACTGGAGCTGGTACGGCTTCAACAGCCGGGTGGAGTGGTGCGCCTGCTTCGTAAGCTGGTGTGCCAACGAGTGCGGCTATATTGACGCCGAGGTCATCCCCAAATTCGCCGGCTGCACAGGCGGCTCCAATTGGTTCAAGGATCGTGGACAGTGGCAGGACGGCAGCTATGAACCGCACCCCGGTGACCTAATATTTTTCGATTGGGACGAAAAAGGTTCCTCCGGGCCGCAGGACGATGTGTCTGACCATGTGGGCATCGTGGAACGGGTGGAAAATGGCGTGGTCTACACTGTGGAGGGCAACTCCGGCGACAGCTGCCGCCAGCGCAGCTACAATGTGGGCCATTACGAAATCTGGGGTTATGGCTGCCCCATTTATAACTAATTTTCAAGAGTCCGGGGAACAGGATTGTCCTGTTTCCTGGCTCTAATTTTTATGAATTTGGAGTGAAATGTTATGGCAGTTTTTCGTGTGGAACGCACCCAGAATTACACCGTCATGAGCAACTATCACCTGCGAGACAAGACTATCTCCTCCAAGGCCAAGGGCCTGCTGTCCCTGATGCTTAGTCTCCCGGAAGATTGGGATTATACCTTGGCCGGCCTCACCCGCATCAGCTTGGAGGGCAAGGACGCTATCCGGGCCGCCGTGGTAGAGCTGGAGAAAGCCGGGTATGTCACCCGCTCCCGTGTGAGAAATGAAAAAGGTCATCTGCAAGGGACTGAGTACGTTATCCGGGAACGGCCTGTTTTTTCGGCCCAGCCTGCGTTGGAGGAACCTGCGTCGGAAAATCCAACGTTGGAGGACACAACGCAATTAAATAAAGATAAAAACAAAATAACTGATTCACAAATTACGGAATCATTTCCCTTCCCTTCGTCCCTTCCCACGGCTTTTGCGTCTGTGCCAGCACAGCCGTCTGAAGTGAAGGGAAGGAAGCGGAGCAGGAGCAGCGGAGTGAGTCAGGGAGAGATGAACGCCTATCGGGGGCTGATCCGGGAGAACATCTGCTTCAATGATTTTGTGCAGGAGCGTCCCTATGACGCCGCACAGTTGAACGAGATGGTGGAGCTGATGGTGGAGGCGGTCTGCTCCAGAAAGAAAAATATCCGGGTGGCGGGGAACGACTTCCCCCAGGCGGTGGTGAAGTCCCGGCTGCTGAAGCTGGACTCTGAACACATTCGCTTTGTGTTCGACTGCCTCCGTGAGAACACCACACAGGTGCGGAACATAAAGCAGTATCTGCTGACCGTGCTTTACAACGCCCCGGCCACGATTGAGAACCACTACGCCGCCCAGGTCAACCATGACCTCTACGGTGGGGAGGCGGCATAGAGGCAGAAACAGCGCCCTGCCGTTGACAAGGCGCTGTTCTCATTTCGTTGGGGGCAGGGTGGCGTTTAGCAGATCCCCCGCTCGGACGCCAAGAGCGTCCGCAATGTTGTATAGCACTTCAAGAGAAAAGGGCCGCACGATGTTGGGGGCCTCGATGGAACTCAGGTGGGAGCGACTGATCTTCGCCTTCTCCGCCAGCTTTTCCTGAGACATCCCCTGCATTTTCCGCAGGCTGGCAATCATCAGGCCAAGTTCGATAAACCTGTCCCGGTTGCTGAAATCCACTTCCTTTTTGCTCATCCAAGGCATCCCCCTGTGATTAGGATGCCTTTATTATAAAATTTTTGTGCCGAGTTATCCGCCACTGTTATTAAGCTATTGACTAATATATTAAGCAAATATATAATATACAAGTCTTAAGTGCTGTATTTCAAATTGGCGAACAATTGAATTGCAGAGCAGAGTGCAGACAATATCCTCGGTTTAGCGCCGGAGGATCAGGAGCAGGATAAAGATCAGAAGCCAGAGCGGTGACTGCAAAAATCCTCCCGTGCCGCTTGGCGTGGGAGGATTTTTAATGCTCATTTTGCCGCAGGTCATCCACGATAAATTGAACGTGTTCTACCTGGCGCGGAGTTAAGCCGGTTATATCCAGCATCTGTGGGGCATTTGGTTCTTGAACATCCCGTCCCAGCAAATAATCGGTGCTGACATGGAAGAAATCCGCAATTCTTATCAGCATATCTATGGACGGCATGATATTGTCATTTTCCCAATTACTGATACTCTGTTTTTTGACTCCCAGCTTTTCTGCAAGCTGAACCTGATTCAATTCTTTTGACTGGCGCAGATTTTTAATGCGGATTGCAAACATGATCGGCCCACCCCCCTGATAATGGGGTTATGGGCTATACGCTCAAAATATAAAAATACCAGTATTGTAATATTTGACTATCGGGATTATACTGTCACCGTGCGGAGGGCCAAAAGAAAGGAAGTATGCAACATGGTCTACACGAATAAAACGAGGAAAGAACTGGATGCCATTCTCAAAGCATTCGAGAATTACATTGATGGGCAGAACTATTTTGATATAGTTTACTCCAAGAAAATCGGCTATGTTTGGATCGTGGTTGATGAACCCGGCGCGGCAGGCGCGGAGCAGCTTGACACGCCGGAGACCATGCTGGACAACCTGTTTAATGACATCATCAACGATGTTGTTGCCCCTCGTTCCACCACCCATCTCAATGAAGCGCATACCATGACGGAGAGTGAGGAAGCGGAGTGCCGCCGCAGGATCACCGCCATTCTGGAAACGGTTGAGGGTGGCGGTGCCGAGTACCTGGAATACCTGGATGAGTATATCCGGGACTACCAGGAACGCTACGCTGGGGACGGTGAACCGTGTTAGAGCCTGTTTAATATCTCAGCGTGTGCGGATTGGCGAGATAGGTTTTTTGTCCTGCAAGGCAAAAAGCCGCAGAAATCCTGACGGATTGCAAGGATTTTTAACGCAGTCAGGGCGGAAAATATGCCGCCAAGGCGGGCGCGGGGAGATGTTAAACAGGCTCTTAGAAAACTGCTGTGCGTTCACCGGCCACCACCCGCATAAATTCCCCTGGAAGCACGATGAGGCAGACAGCCGGTGCGTGGCACTGAAAGCGGTGCTGGCGGAGCAGATCGCCGCGTTGGTAGACGCTGGTTTTACGCAATTCCTGTCCGGGATGGCAGAAGCTACCGATACTTGGTCTGCCCTCTCCGTCCTCGACCTGAGAGAGAAGAATCCCGCGATCAAGCTCCACTGTATCCTCCCCTGCAAAGAGCAGGCGGACAAGTGGTCAGCTTCATCGCGGGACCTCTATCATTCTATCCTGGACCGGGCGGACTCCATTGTCTACGTCAGCAGAACCTACCACAAAAACTGTATGCTGGAACGCAACCGCTTTCTGGTAGACCACGCCGCCGCTCTGCTGGCCGTCTACAACGGAGAACGGTGCGGCGGAACGGCGGCGACTGTGCGCTATGCGCAGAAGATGGGCCGGGAGATCATCGTGATCGACCCTCTTAGATTGGAAACATAAGCAGCCGGTATATGTCCAGTTTCATCTATAACAAGCCAGATAATTTAACAGGAGTGCCGGCGTAGATTCACACCGGCACCCCTTGATTTTGTTACAGCAGAGTGCTTTCCAGATCACTGAGCATCAAATCCAGTGCGGTAATGCCGCCCTCGGCGGTATACCACACGGCAGGATGGGCCAGATAAACGATGTTCCCGTTTTGGTAAGCATCCGTTCCCATAACCAGCTCATTTTCCATGATCTCCTGGGCGAGTTGAGCGCCCTCTGTTGCGATGGCAGCGTCACGATCCATCACAAAGATGTACCCTGGGTTTTTGTCAACGATGAACTCAAAAGACGCCTCATTTCCGTGGGTAGAGGTGTCAATGTTGGCATCCACGCCCACATTTTCAAATCCGATCTCCACGCCGATGATGGAGCAGCGGCCATCGTTGCCCAGGACGTTGAAGCCGCCGCTGGTACACAGGCCCACAATGGCGTTCTTGCCCTCGGCAAAGGCTTTCAGCGTTTTGATACGGCTGTCAAATCCGCCCATCAGCGTTGCCACCTGATCTTCCAGGCCAAACATGGAAGCAATCGTGGCGGCATTTTTACGGACAGACTCCACCACGCCAAGGCTGCTGTCGGTAGCCAGATAAACCACGGGCGCGATCTCACTGAGCGCGTCATAGGATTTGCTAAGACGCCCGCCGATGAAAATCACATCAGGTTCACAGGCCATGACCGCCTCTAAATCGGCTTCCTTGATGGTGCCAAGGTTGGCAATATCATCACCCGTCACATAGCTTTGCAGATAGTCCAGGCGGGTGGAGGCGGAGCCAACCACCCGATCCCCCACACCCAGCGCGTCCAGAATATCCAGGCTTGCCATATCCAGAATGGCGATGCGCTGCGGGTCATAGGGGACCTCCAGTTCCGCAGGTTCCCGGTTGCCGTTCAGGCTGGTGATGGTGATGGTTTCAGGAGCGGCAGGAGTCGAGGGATTTCCAGGGGGAGTCGATTGATCGGAAACCGGGGCCGTACTGCTCTCCTGCTGGTTCGTATCAGGTGTGCCGCCGGTCTGTCCGGCGCAAGCGGCGAGGCCAAGCACAAGCATGGCGGCGAGGAACAGAGACATCAATTTTTTCATGGTGTAATTCTCCTTTTTCATAAAAGTACCGAAAAATATGGGGGCTTAATAATAGATGGACAGCGGACGGCCCGCGATCTCCATGATCTCAAAGTCCACGCCGTACACCTGGGATAGATTTTCCTTGGTCATCACCTCCTTTACCGTGCCGAACTTGGCAATCCTGCCGTCCTTAAACGCACAGATATAATCAGAATAGAATGCCGCATAGTTGATCTCGTGCAGCACTAAAATCACCGTCTTGCCCAGTTCATCACAGAGGCGACGGACGATTTTCATCATGTTGGTGGCGTGGTAAATATCCAGATTGTTGGTCGGCTCATCCAACAGGACATATTCCGTGTCCTGGGCAATCACCATGGCAATATACGCCCGCTGGCGCTGGCCGCTGGAAAGCTCGTCAATAAACTGATCCTCAAAGGCCCCCAATTCCATGTAAGAGATGGCCCGGTCAATGATCTCCTGGTCCTCCGCCGTGGTCCGCCCCCCGGAATAGGGGAAGCGTCCAAAGGTCACCAGCTCCCGCACAGTCAGCTTCATCTGGATATTGTTGGTCTGCGTCAGGATGGCCAGCCGCTTGGACAACTCCCGGCTTTTCCATTTTCCAATATCCGAGCCTTCAAAGTCCACCATTCCGCCGTCCCGTGCGATCAGCCGGGAGATGATGCCCATGACGGTTGACTTTCCCGCTCCGTTGGGGCCGATCAAAGAAATCACTTTCCCTTTTGGAATGGCAAAGCTGACCTCGTTTACCACCGCTTTCCCATCGTACCGCTTTGTCAAATCTTTTACCTGCATGGTCAAGTCCTCCTGTTGGTAAGAAGTAGATAGAGGAAATACACTCCGCCGCCCACTGTGATAAACACGCTGACCGGGATCGTATAAGAGTAGGCGTGTTCCACAAGGAGCTGGCCACCCACTAATACGATCATGCCGAACAAAGCGGAGCCGAGGATTAACTGAGTGTGGCGATAGGTTTTCAATAGCTGCCGGGACAGGTTGGCGATGATGAGGCCAAGAAAGGAGATGGGGCCAACCATGGCGGTAGCCACAGCAATGCACAGCGTGACCCCCAGTAGCAGGCGGCGGACGCAGCGGTCATAATCCACGCCCAGGTTAATGGCCTGATCCTTCCCCAGCGTAATCACGTCCAGCAGGGCCAGCTCTCTCCGAAGGGCAAAAACAATAGCCGCCAGTACTGCCGGAAACGAAGCTGAATGCGGTGAGGGATTATTTATCTGGAAAAAGTATTCAGGAGGCGGAAGCTACATGAAGCAAGGCAGGACAACGACCCAGGAGGAGCGGGTTCAGATAGCAAAGGAGTGTATCGCATCAGGGAAGAACTACGGAGAGATCGCGCAAAAATATCAGGTGAGCTACCAGCAGGTTCGCACATGGACACTACGATTTGAGGAATTGGGTGAAGCGGGTCTGGAGGATCGGCGGGGCCGGCGGAAGAAAGACCAGACGCCGCGTACAGAACTGGAGGAAGCACAGATCGAGATCAAGCAGTTGAAGCATAAGCTGTATCTGGCGGAAATGGAGAACACGCTGCTAAAAAAATTGAACGGGATAGAAGGGGGGAGTGCCTCTCCCAAGTGAGACAGCAGTCCGTTTACAAAGTCATTCAAAAATGCCATGAGCTCTATGGGTATCCCATTGAAATGTCCTGCAAGCTGCTCCATGTGGCGCGCTCGGCCTATCATAAGTGGGCTTCCGGAAAACTGAGTCAAAGAACCTTGGAAAATCAGAGGCTTGCTGAAAAAATCGAACATATCCATTCCCAAAATCCGGATAAAGGGTATCGCCGGATCAACGATGATCTACTGCACGATCACGGTATCCATGTCAATGACAAACGGGTGCTGCGCATCTGCCGGATAAAGGATATCAAGTCCACCATCAAGTATGCGAATCAAGGGTGTACCAGGCGGGCGAAAAATCCTCAATATGTTGCGGAGAACTTGCTGAACCGCCAATTCCATGCGGACAAGCCAAATGAAAAGTGGCTTACCGATGTAACCGAATTCAAGTGGTACGAAGGTGCTGCCGTTCATAAAATCTATCTCAGCGCGATTTTAGACCTATATGACAGGCGTATTGTAGCCGCCGTGGTCGGTGACAGCAACGATAACCCACTGGTATTCAAAATCTTTGACAAGGCGGTAAAAGCCAATCCTGACGCACATCCCCTGTTTCACAGTGACAGAGGCTTTCAATATACCAGCCGGGATTTTCACCGCAAGCTGGAGCAGGCCAGTATGAGCGGAATGAGGCTCGCCGGGGGTACCGTAGTGGTCACTACAGCCGAAACCTTACCACCACCTCCGGCGATGTTACGCTCCATGTGCCCCGCCTGAAGGGAGTCTCTTTTGAAAGCGTATGTCCACATTGAGGATTGGCGCAACCGGCCTTTACAGGGCGGACACTATCCGTATGTCTATGTGGACGGGATCTATCTGCGGCGGAACTGGGGAGGAGAGTATGAGAATGTAGCCGTTCTGGTGGCGATTGCGGTAAATGAGGACGGATACCGTGAGGTTTTAGGCGCCGCTGAGGATATGAAAGAGGACAAGGCCAGTTGGGTCAGCTTCTTCCAGTGGCTGCGAGGCCGCGGCCTGGACGGAGTCAAGCTGGTGACTAAGATGCTTAAGGCAATCCACGCCCAAGAGAGCAAAAAAGCTGCTCGGGAGAAGGCTGAATCTGTGGTGGAGAAGCTTCGTACCATGAAGCTGAGCGAGGCCGCAAAGAAGGTAGAAGACGGCATTGAAGAGACGCTGACCTATTGCGACTTTCCCAGCGAACACTGGACTCGTATCCGCGCCAACAATGTCATGGAACGCCTCAACCGGGAGATCCGCCGCCGCGCCAGAGTAGTGGGTTGCTTCCCGGATGGCAATTCTGCTTTGATGCTGGTCTGTGCCAGGCTCCGCCATGTAGCTGGCACACAGTGGGGCAACAAGAAGTACATCCACGGTCTGTTCCCCATCTGGGGCATCCGGTTTATCGCGGAATTCAAAAACCGGCAGTTTCAATAATTGGGGAACCCTCTTCCATGATTCTTAGTTGGGCGGGATTTTGGCCGGAATTAAAAAAAGCCCTCCGCTCAGAGCGGAGAGCTGATTTTGCGCTATTCGATTTCCTCCAGCACAACGATGACGAACTCCTCCGCCTCCTCCCCGCTGGTGGTGATGGAGGTGGTAATTCCTTGCTCCACGGCCAGCTGTTCGATCTCCTCAAACAGCTCCGCCGAGACGAACACACCTTCTGAAGAGACGGGTGTCTCCGGGGAAATCAGCTCCCATCCGCCTTCGGGCATACGGTCCAGGGTCAGGATATCGGTGTTGACCATGGGGGTAGCCGGGATAGCGGCGGCGCCGTCATAGGTATCGTTGGGAACGGACTTCTGCGCGCCATATTCCGCGTTCCCCGTCAACGCGTTTGAATCCGAGTAGGCGGCGATTTGCAGGTCGTTCTCTGTATCTCCGGATAAAGCGCTCTTACTGAATCCCCGCGTTACCAGGTCAAATTCCCCCTTGTCCGCCTCTCTGCGCGGAAGGCGCGCCGTGCTGTACAGCCCCACCGCCAGCGCCAGACAGGCGGCCAGCCCGACTACGGCCCTGAACTGGGGCCGCTTGAACAGGGGAATGACTGTTTTTTCCTTCCGGATGCGGTCCATCACGCCCTGGGCGAAGCCCTCGGGGGCCGGAATATCCTCCAGCTCAGCGAAACCGGATCGGAGCGCGGCCAGCCGCGCTTCCGCTGCCTGGCAGCCCGGGCAGGCCACTAGATGGGCCTCCAGCTCTCGCTCCTCCTCCACGGTCAAGGGGCCGTCCAGCCGGGCGGAAAGCAGTTCAAAATACTTGTCACAGGTCACGGGCTTCACCTCCCTCCGCGTTGTCCTTTGCTGGTTTAGACGGCGCGTACTCAAAAAAGTTCCCGTCCTCCAGCAAAATTTTTCGCAGGGAGATTCTGGCGCGGGAAATGCGGGACTTCACCGTCCCCAGGTCCAGGTCCAGCGCCGCGCCGATCTCCTGATAGCTCAGCCCGGACAGCTCCCGCAGCACCAGCACCCGCCGCTGCCAGCCGGGCAGCTGTTCCAGTCCCCGGGCCAGGGCTTTTCCCCGCTCTGACCGCTCCAGCTGGCGCTGGGGGTCCTGCTCCCAGTCGGCGGGCTCGGCCCAGCCGCTTTCGGTGTCATCCAGCGACACCGCCGGCTCCACCGCCTCCCGCCGCTTCTGCTTTCGAAGATAGTCGATGCACACATTTGTGGTCAGCCGGTATACCCAGGTGGCGAAGCTGCTCTCCCCCTGAAAGGACCTCAGCCCCTGCCACGCCTTCACAAAGGCCTCCTGGGCCAGGTCCGCCGCCGCCTCCCGGTCGCCGGTCAGCCGCAGGGCCAGGGAATAGACTTTGTTTTGATTGTCCAAAACCAGCTGCTCAAAGGCGCTCTGGTCGCCCTGCTTCGCCCTTCGTTCCAGGTCGGTCACAAGGACTCACCTCTTTTCTAGCACAAATCCCGTTTGATGCCCGCCGTCACCCGGTAGACATCCTCCAGAGTTGTAATTTTTACAATCTGCTCCTTATAGTACCCCGCGTGAGGCACCCCCTTGAGATACCAGGCGTACTGCTTCCGGGCCTCCAGGCAGGCGATCTTCTCTCCCTTGTTGGCGGCGGCCATCTCAAACTGGCGGACGGCGGTGTCGCACCGCTCCGCGAGGGGAGGGATGTCCGGGATGGGCTCCCCGTTCAGGGCGGCTCCGCACTGGGCAAACAGCCAGGGGTTGCCGAACACGCCCCGTCCGATCATGGCCATGTCCGCCCCGGTGTATTTTAAAATCCGGGGGGCGTCGGTCCCCTTGAACACATCCCCGTTGGCGATGACGGGGATCTTCACCGCCTTTTTGACCTCCCGGATCCAGTCCCAGTTGGCGGTTCCGGAGTACATCTGCACCTTGGTGCGTCCGTGGACCGCCACCGCCGCCGCGCCGGCCTCCTCCATCGCCCTGGCGAACTCCACACAGTTGATAGAGCCCTTGTCCCAGCCCAGCCGAAATTTGACTGTTACCGGACATTTCGCCCCCCGGATGACGGCCTCGGCCACCTTGACGGCCAGGTCCGGGTTCTTCATCAGCCCGGAACCGTCCCCGGAGTTGGCCACCTTCGGGACGGGACAGCCCATGTTGATGTCGATGATGTCCGCTCCGGACACCTCGCGGGCAATGGCCGCCCCCTCCTCCATGCAAACCGGGTCGCTGCCGAAAATCTGGGCGGCGGCGGGGGTCTCGTTCTCTCCCATCTTTAAAAGAGGGATGGACTTCCTGTCCTGATAACACAGCGCCTTGGCGCTGACCATCTCGGTACAGGTCAGCCCCGCCCCCTGCTCCCGGCAGATGGCGCGAAAGGCCATATCTGTCACCCCCGCCATGGGACCCAAAGCCAGGGGCGTTTTGATCTCAATTCCTCCAATGGTGACCATAGTTACCTCACATCAAACTATTTTTCCCATTCTATCATGTCTCTTGACCGTTGACAAGGCCGCTTTTACCCGGTAAAATGGAAAAAACGCCAAACGAAGGAGATTGCTATGGAACTGAACGCGTTGCGGGCCGCCCTGCGGGGCATTTCCGTCTGCCGGGAGCTGACCGACCAGCCTCTTTTTGCCGGAATCCGGGAGCTGCTGGACGCCCTCCACGAAAAAAACGGGGAGGAGGCCCTGGAGTGCTACGCCTCCCGCTTCTACGTCCTGCGGGCTGACGGCTATGAGGGGATCGGCGACTGGCTGTGGGACCAGCTGCGGTACACAGAGAATTCCTACTCCCGGCTCATTGACCGGGGCGGCTCCGACCCCGCCCTGGAAAACGCCGCCCGGCGGGACATTGACACCCTGGTCCTGCTGGCCCAGACCGACTGCGACCGCTTTATCGACGCCATGAAGCCGCTGCTGGGCAACGAGTTTGCCCCCGTACTGGCCGGCCTGCCCCGTTGGCGGGCGGCGGCGCCCTTCGACTTCGACTCGGTCACCCGGTTTTACCGGGACCACGGGGCGGGCCAGTTCGCCAGGTACCGGGCCTTCCTGTGGGAGGACGGCCAGCTGGTGCCGGTGGCCGACCCGGACTGCCCCAAACCGGAGGACCTGCTGGGCTACGAGCACCAGCGGGGCATGGTGGAGCGGAATACCCGGCTCATGCTGGCGGGGCGGCAGGCCAACAACGTCCTGCTCTTTGGCGACGGCGGTACCGGCAAGTCTGCCACGGTGAAGTCCATGCTCTACCTGCCCGGTATGGAGGACCTGCGTCTCATCGAGGTGGAGAAGGAGAACCTCACCGGTATGCCCGACCTGATCCGTTCCCTGGCGGGCCGGAGGCAGAAGTTTATTCTGTTCATCGACGATTTGGCCTTTGACCAGGACGACCGGACCTACTCCTCCATGAAAACCATTCTGGAGGGCACCCTGGAGAAGCGGCCCGCGAACATGTGCGTCTGCGCCACCTCCAACCGCCGCCACCTGGTGCGGCAGACCTTCGCTGACCGGGCGGGGGACGAGGTGGACACCTTTGAGACCATTTCGGAAAAAACCGCCCTGGCCGAGCGGTTCGGCCTGCGCGTCCCCTACCTGACCATGAACAAGGCGGACTATCTGGCCCTGGTGGATCATCTCGCCGCCCAGGCGGGGGTTTCCATGGACCGGTCGGACCTCCACGCCCAGGCCATGACCTGGGAAATCCGCCACGCCGGGCGCACCCCCCGGGTGGCGCGGCAGTTTGTGGCAAGTTTAAGTTGACAGCGTCCCGGCGTTATGCTAGAATAATACAGACCGTTGGTCTGTATTCGAGAGGAGGGGCCCCTATGGCCCGGAACAAGCACCCGGAGCAGACCATACAGCTCATTCTGGACACCGCGTCCACCCTCTTTCTCCAAAAGGGCTACGACAAAACCACTCTACAGGACATCATCGACGCCACCCGCCTGTCCAAGGGGGCCATCTACCACCACTTTGCCTCCAAGGAGGCCATCCTCATCGCCGTGGTAGACCGGATGGGTGACTTCAACAGCGCCGTCCTGGCGGAAATCCGGGACAAAAAGGGTCCCACCGGGGCGGAGAAGCTGCGGGAGCTGTTTCGCACCTCTATAGAGCTGTCTTTCCAGGGGAAAATTCTCCACATTCTACCCTTCCTCATTGAGAATCCCAAGTTTATGGCCCTCCAGATGCAGAGCATTCTGGGGGAGGCCGCCCCGGATTATATCCTCCCCATTCTGAAGGAGGGCATCGCCGACGGCTCCATCCACACCGACCACCCGGAGGAGCTGTCTGAGGTACTGCTGCTTCTGTCCGACCTGTGGCTCCACCCTATCCTTCGGCCCAGCACCCCGGAGCAGGTCCGGCTCCGGTGCGCCTTCTTCAACCAGTTTACCCGTCAGTATGGCTTTGAGCTGCTGGACGGGGACCTAATTGACGCTATGGCGGAGTTTTGCCGGACATAAATAAAGCTGCCCGTGGGGCAGTTTTATTTGAGTATTATACAAACCGACGGTCGGTTTTAATACGAAAGGAGTATCTCTATGAAAACACAAAAAAGCGCCCTGTTTACCCGGGACTTCACCCTGGTGGTCATCGGACAGATCATCTCCCTGTTTGGAAACGCCATCCTCCACTTTGCCCTGCCTCTGTATCTGCTGCGGGAGACCGGCTCCCTCACCCTGTTCGGCGCGGTGAATGCCTGTTCCTTCGTCCCCATGCTGCTCATGGGCCCCATCGGCGGCGCGGCGGCGGACCGGGTGAACAAGCGGAACGTTATGGTAATTCTGGATTTCCTCACCGCCGGACTGACCCTGTGCTACTGCCTGCTGTGGGGGAAAGCCCCCCTGATTCCGCTGATTATTGGGACACTAATGCTCCTCTACGCCATCGCCGGGGCCTATCAGCCCGCCGTCCAGGCCAGCCTGCCCCTGCTTTTGCCTCCGGAGCGCCTCACCCAGGGCAACGCTGTCATCAACATGGTGAACACCCTGGCAAATCTGCTGGGACCTGTCCTGGGCGGGATCATCTTCGGACTGTGGGGCCTGGGACCCATTCTGGCCATCGGCGGGGTGTGCTTCTTCTGCTCGGCGGTGATGGAAATTTTTATTCGGATTCCCCATGAGAGGCGTCCCCGTTCCGAGGGGGTGCTGGCCACAGTGGCAAAAGACCTGGGGGAGAGCTGGAAGTACATCTCCAAAGAGCGTCCTGTGTTTCTGTCGGTGACGTTGGTGCTGGCCGCGTTCAATCTGCTCATGTCGGCGGCGCTGATTGTAGGGGTTCCCGGACTGATTGCCGGAGTGCTTGGCATGAGCGACGCCTACTTGGGCCTGACCCAGGGGGCGATGGGTCTGGGCGGACTTTTGGGTGGGATGCTGGCGGGTGTGCTGGGAAGTCGGTTGAAGCCCCGGCATGGGTCCCAATTTCTGCTGCTCTGCTCTGGAATGGCGGGGGTGATGGGGCTGGCGATGCTGCCCAGTGTGCCCGAAATCGCCAGCTATTGGATTCTTACCGCCATGGCTCTGACCACCATGGCCGCGGCCACCCTGTTTACCATCGTCCTGCTCACGCTGGTCCAGGCTCAGGTGCCGGGACAGCTGTTGGGTAAGGTAATCGCCTGCATCCAGGCGATGGCCAACTGCGCCTCTCCCCTGGGTCAGGCGGCATACGGGGCGCTGTTCGACAGCCTGCCCCCCTGGGCCGTCCTGCTGGGGGCGGCGGCGCTGGCCGCGCTGGTGGCCCTGGTGTCTAAACAGGTGTTCCGGCAGTTGGAACTATAAAACAGATATAGCGGTTCTTCGGCTAGGGAAAGCTGTTTGAATTTGTGAAAAATAACAAATTTTCGCATTGGAAACTTATATAATTGACATTTGTATAAGTTTATAATATGATTTTAACAATATATAAGTGTAATAATTTTTATTGAGGAGGTAGGATGAAATGAGAAGAAGGTGGAAAATTGCACCTTTTTTATTGCTTATCGCATGTTTATTCGTAGCAACGATAGGTGAGACTGAAAATGCCGACCCACAGTACACAATTGATACTCCCTATGAGTATCCAATCCTCCCTGATACTCAGGAGTGGATCGATCTTGAAAATGTTGTTGCCCTAAGAGAGGCTTGCCAAATTCCAGAAAAAATCCTGCATAATATGACTACAGATGCATTGTTTCAAACCGTGATTGACTACCCATTTATGGTAGAAATGTACGCTTTTGATACAATTCAAATTGGATATGAAACAGTCAGAAGACGCTTCAATGGCTTACGAGAACTTGAAAATCGTACGGATTGTATTGATGTGATGATGTCTTATCTTCAGGAAAGCTATTCATTGGACGAAAGTGAACGCACCCTAAAAGATGATGAAATTGAAAAACTGTATTTCATGATTTCTGGTGATTCAGGTTCAGTTTTATCAAGTGGGTATCCTATAGCGCTGGAGAACGTGGGACCGTAATACTGACAGTTGGCTCCGCAGCCCCCGCCGCGCCGGAAGCACCTGCCAGCGGGGACAACACCGGTCTGATAGACAACCTGGAGATACGGCGGGAGATGATCCGCCTCATCAACCAGACCCGAAAGGACAACGGGGTGCCGGAGCTGCCAGTCAGTGAATCTTTGATGAATGCTGCTCAAGTCTGCTCCAACCGGCGATACACCTGGCATCACGCTCCAGAGGAGGGGCAGGCCACTGTCGACGCCGGCTACCCCTACGGCTTCGGGTCCAACCTCACAGTGTTCACCGGCACAGCCGACGCCGCCCAACGCACCGTCAACAACTGGATCAACTCCCGCTCCACAATATCCCGCAGAAGCCGGCGTCCCCGGCTGATCCGGGTACTGACCGCCGTTTTACTCAGGCCCAGCTTGGCGGCGATCTCTCCATCGGAGTAGCCGGACAGCAGTTTCATCTCCATGACGGCCCGGTAGGTCCGGGGAAGCCGGGCAAAGCTGTCCACCAGCGCATGGTAGTCGCTGATGGACTCCGACGGCTCGGCAAGGCCATCCCAATCCTCCAGCGGAGCTTCTCCTTTCTGCTTCCTCTGGAGCGAAATGGCTTCATTTCTGGCGATGACCGCAACCTGCGGGGCCAGATCCTTTGCCGGAGTGTTCTGAAACCTGAAAAATTTTTTGATGATTCGCAAAAAAGCGTTATGCGCCGCGTCCTCCGCGTCCTGGCGGTTGTGCAGGATGTCCTCCGCCACATGGTACATGAGGCCCCGGTATTTCAGATAAATCTGCTCAAACCGCACTTTTTCCTCCGGCGTGTCGAGCATTTGCAGATAATAGACCAGCATTGGCAGTCCCTCCCCTTCCCGGAATCTGGGCATGGTTCAGGTATATAACCTCTTATCTATTATCGGCAAATAGGGCGAAAAGTTAAGATTTGCGGGGTTAAGGGGGGAGTTATGCGCACCTATGGCGTGTTGAGTTTGCTGGGTTCGTCCAGGTCAAAGCCTGGGACGATGGTGGTGTCGGGTATTCAGCGAGGGCGCTGCTTCTTCGCCTTCCGGACGGCCTGTGCCGCCAGTGAGTCAAACCTTCCGTAATTGCGACTACAAACTGATCCACGCCATCCTCCGTGATGCGTGCCTCTATCGCGGCGGACAGGGAGGGGAGTATGCTGTCCGGAGCATCCCGGTGACCAATGAAAAAGCAGGTACTCATTTTTCTCCGTAACTATGCCTGTAAAGTCTGTTGCGCTTATAGATCATCATAACATAGCCAAGTTGCACTTACAATACAAGTATCTAAAAATTCGGGGGATACTTGCGGTATGATTGACTATAAAACGGTTGGGCTGCGCATTCGTGCGGTACGCCTGGAGAAAAAACTGACGCAGGAGAAGCTGGCGGAGGCCGCTGGGGTAGGGGTCACGCATATCAGCCACATTGAGACCGGCAACAGTATCCCCAGCCTTCAGGTCACGGTGGATATTGTCAACGCTCTGGGCTGCTCCATGGACGAGCTGCTGTGTATGGAGGTCGCCCAGGCCCGGCCTGTGCGGGACAGCTGGCTGGGGGAGCTGGTGGCGGATTGCGGTGATGAGGAGGTCAAGCTGATCACCGATACCGTTCTTGCGCTGAAAGCCTCCCTGCGGCGGCTGAACATCACGGAGCGGTAGATCTCTTTTCTCTGTGCTTCATCCTGCTGTTTCGGATCGCCCCTTTATGGGATTGCATATCTATCAGGAAGATGATATACTAAGGGCATAAAAATCACAGGGGGGAGCAGATATGACAATCAGACCGTCCACCGCATTGCGCAACGAATATTTGCAGATCTCACTTTTGGCCCGTGAGTCCGGCGAACCGATCTTCATCACCAACAAGGGCGAGGCCGATGGCGTTTATATGAGCATTGAGGCGTATGAGGAGCGGGAGAAGATGCTGGCGCACCGGGCAAGCATCCTGGCGGTGGAGGCGGCGCGTCTGGCTGGGGCACCGGCTGTCACACAGGAGGCTCTGGACGCCAAGGTGGAGGCGCTGCTGAATGGCAAGGTATAAACTGGCGTACCTGCATCCGGCGGAGACGGACATCCTGGGGATCGTCCGGTTCCACGCCGAACAGGCCGGCCCGGCGTCTGCCAGGGAGATCTATCGTTCCATCCGTGAACAGATCGGACGGCTTCAGGACTTTTCGACGCTGGGGCCGATCCACCCTGATCCGGAGCTGGCGGCGCTGAACTACCGGAAGCTGGTGCTGACAAAGACCTATGTTGCGGTTTACCGGCTCATTGATGATACGGTAACCATCTATCGTGTGGTAAACGGGAAGACAGACTATCCTAAACTGCTTAAATAGATAAAAGTACGGATATCCCGACGGATATCTGTACTTTTATTTTGAATGTAAATATAGGCATTTTGGTTTTCTAATTGGCACCGCAGCGAACCGGAAGTTGCTGAACAGTCCTAATGGGCTGATCGAGGAACATGCCATCGCCATCGAACACAGCCGCCGCACACTGGACGGATTGACCGCCCAGAACACCACTACAGCCCCCGTACAGGGTGCGGGAACGGCGGCAAGAGGTAAAGCCCGCCGCCAAAACCGCCCAGACAGTGCGGGAGGGCGGCGCGGACGGGAACGGGAGCGCGGCGCAAGGGTAACGGCTTACGGAGCGAGGCCGAGAGGGGACTATCCTGCCCACCGGCCTCGTTGAGCGTTACTGCTCAATAGCAGTGGAAGTCTTCTCTTGTGTATGCTATAATGAGGTCATGTTGCTTCACAGATTGGAGGGCATACCATGAACAGGTGGAAACGGGTTGCCCGCCTTATGCTTTTGGCAAGTTTGCTTTTGTCCGCTTGTAGTGCCTTTACACCGTTGGCAACAAAGGACGAAGTTCTCACATGGTTATCGGAGCGGTATGGCGGAACAGAATTTGTAATTCTGGAAACGATAGACGGCAGCGAGTATGAAAGAAAAGACAGGCCAAAAGTTTAGCTATACCGAGCGGCTCCAATAGAAAATCAAGAGCATCCGTTTTGGTTTTTTTCATATGTTAGACAATTTACTCGTGATTCTTTGCCATCCTATTACGGGAATATGTTGGAGGACACCTATTTTACTTCCAAATGCTTCAGAGTAGAGGGAATACAACGGGTTGAGTATGGTGTGCCGGGAGAATATGCCGTTGGGATATATCATTTTTCTAATGCTGCTGCGCTAAAAACTGGATTAGGCTTAAGTGGCTTTGACGCAGATGATGTTGTTCCGGCAGAATAAAATGAGCCAGCAGTAGAGACATCGTCCAGGGTAGCCTCTAAGTGCTTCATATTCATGTACTTCTTGTAGCCCCACTGGGTGCCAGCTACATGTCGGAGCGGGGAAATCACTGTGACGAACGACCGAGGAGAGTGCTTGCCGGAAGCGCTCATGGCAGAAAATATCTGCCAGCGATTGTATGGTTTTCAACGTGAAATTTGCTGCCGCCTGTATCAGTACCGATTGAAGCACGCAAAAATCTCCTGGAGCCGGGGCAGCGTCAGGCCGGCGGGAACAACCGCATTGCCGCAGACAGCTCCCAGGCCCTCTGACTCCATCAGCCGCAGCAGCGCTGCTGAAATTTCTTCCACAGACTGTCCCGCCAGATGCTCCCGTGCGTAGCGCACCATGTAAGCCAGAGCCAGAGTCTGCCCGGCATCCACCAGCTGCTCCACATAGCGCAGATCCAGTTCCTGGTCCCCTACGGAGAAGGCGGTTTTCCCGAACCGCTTGACCTTCAGCCGCTCTTGCCGGCAGCCATTGCCCCGGTAGTTCTTTCGTGTCTGGTGAGTGCCAGACAGGTCAACAACCCGTCCGCCACTGGGCAGATGAAACTTCGGCGCGGACAGGCTGGGGACAGGCCGGCCCACCAGTGCCGCCTTAGCTTGGGCGGTGATATCCCTGGTATGGTAGGCATCCATCTGGATGACCCGGCTGGCGATATGGAAGTAGGCTCCGCAGCTCCCCACTACCAGGATCAGGGATATCCCCGCTTTCTCCCACAGGTCCAGCGCCCGTTCCAGGAAGGGAGTGATAGGTTCCTGCTCCCGGGCGATTACCGCCTGCATCAGCTCGTCCCGGACCATGAAGTTGGAGGCGGAGGTGTCCTCGTCCATCAGCAGCAGCCGGCTCCCGGACTCCAAGGCCTCGGTGATGTTGGCGGCCTGGGAGGTGCTGCCGCTGGCATCCAAGGTAGAGAAGCGGGCGGTATCCCGGCCACTGGGCAAATGGTTGATGAACAGGGAGATGTCCGTATCCGTCACCTTCCGGCCGTCCTCCGCCCGGATCTTCATGGCGGTGGCGTCGGTAATGACATACTCCCGTCCGTCCCCGGCGATGTGGTCGTAGACGCCCCGCTCCAGCGCTTTCAGCAGGGTGGACTTGCCATGATAGCCCCCGCCGGCGATCAGGGTGATCCCCCGGCGGATGCCCATACCCCGGACAAGTCCCAGATGGGGCAGTTCCAGTGTCATCGCCAGATCGTCTGGGGCCATGAAGGGCACTGCGTCCTTCATGGGCCGGTCTGAGGCTCCGCTCTCCCTGGGGAGAATGGAGCCGTCTGCCACGAAGGCCGCCAGCCCCCGCTTGGCCAGCTCCGTACGGATAAAGTGCTGGTCCTCCGCCAGGGCAATGACTTTCGCAACTTCCTCCTTCGGTGTGCTGGCGTACAGGAGGCCCTGTTCCACGCAGACGGGGAGGAAATCAAACAGGATCTTCTCCAATTCCCGGGCGTTGATCGTCCGCCCGTTGGCAGGAAATCCCACCTCAAAGCGCAGGGTGACGCGCCCGGAGCGCGCCTCACAGTCCGTCCGCTCCAGCACCTCCTGGCCGGGGATGGTCACTGCCAGCACCCCGCTCTTTCCGGAGCCCTTGGCCTGGCGGGAGAACCGCCCCGCTTGACGGCCAAAGCGCCGGAGAAGATAGTCCTCCAAGGCGGTGCGGTTCCAGGAGGCCTCCCAGCAGACGGCGGGGAAACCCGCTGTCCGGCTGTCCACCGTCACGCTGAGTTGGGACGGCGCGGCGAAGGGATCGCCCTGGACGTGTTCGATATGCAACATGTATTTACCGAAAGACCAGCTTCCCGCCAGAGATTTATAGGCAGGGTAGCTTCCGCAGTCGATGGCACGCAGGCTGGTGCGCAGTTCTTCACTTGTTTTCATTGCGGACCTCCAATTTCTTAGGCGTGACTCTATTTTATCACCTTTTGCCGGATATGTATAGAGATTAGAAGCGGGCTGTCCCCACAAATGGGCAGCCCACTTTATGTGGCGTTGATGGTCTCTTGCCTTTTTGCTTCATTTGAAATATAATCAGGGCTGTCACATAAATTTACGGGGACGAGGGGAGCACTATGGCAAATATCCTGATTGTCGAAGATGAAACAGCCATGCGGGACATCATCACGGACTATATGCGAAAGGGCGGGCATACCTGCTTTACCGCTGACGATGGCATAGACGCCCTCGTTACGCTGAAAAATCATCCTATGGATTTGATGATCCTGGACGTGATGATGCCCCATTTGGACGGCTTCTCCGTCTGCGAGATGGCGCGGGAAATGAGCGATATGCCCATTATCATGCTCACAGCAAAAAGCGGGGAGGACGATAAACTGAAAGGCTACGATTACGGTGCGGACGACTATATGACAAAGCCATTCAGCCCCAAGGTACTGCTGGCAAAGGTGAACGCCCTGCTGCGCCGCTCCTCCCCCGCTTCTGCCGGAGCGATCACCGCCGGAAAAATCATGCTCCACCCCAACGCGCACAAGGTCTATCTGGACGGTCAGGAGATTACTTTGACCCATAAGGAGTATGAGCTACTCGCCTTTCTGATGGCAAACCCTGGGCAGATATTCAACCGAGAGCAGCTTTTGAACCGTGTTTGGGGCTATGATTTCGAGGGAACAACCCGCACCGTGGACACCCACATCAAGACCCTGCGGCAAAAGCTGGGGGACGAGGGGCGGCATATCGTCACACTGATCCGCTCCGGCTACAAATTTGAGGTAACGCCATGAAAGAGCTGTTTTCCCTGCGCACCGTGCGGAAAAAGATTGTAATGCTCTCCAAGTTGGCGGGAGTTGCGTTGATATTTTCCTATATCCTGTCCACTGGACTGCCTGTCAGCGAGGACGTTTCTTTCTTGATCTGGCTGGGGTTTGTTTTTCTGCTGGTGCTTGGAATCGACTTTTTAATGGGCCGCTTCATCACAAAGCCGATTTCCAAGCTGAACACCTCTGCGAAGCGTATGGCCGGACTGGACTTTTCTTCCCCCTGCGACCTTGCTTCAACCGATGAATTTGGGGAACTGTCTGCCAGCCTGAATACGATGGCGGACAACCTTCAGCAGACACTCGCCCGCCTGGAAAGCTCGCTGGCCGAGCGCAAGGAGCTGGTGGACAGCCTGTCCCATGAAATGAAAACCCCGCTGGGTATCATTCGGGCTTATGCCGAAGGCCTGCAAGACGAAGCGGATGAGGCCAAAAAGCAGAAATACGCCCAAGTGATCGTTTCCGAAGTGGAGCGCATGAATGGCCTGATCGTGACCCTGCTGGACTTGTCGGCATTGGAGAGCGGGGCCGCAAGTCTGAACATTTCCCGGTTTGACTTTGTAGAGCTGGCGGAAACAGTAGCCGGGCGGCTTTTGATCGACGCCCCGGACACCGACTTTGAACTGCAATATGAGCTGCCGGAGCAAAAGGCTTTTGTGTGGACAGACCGGCGGCGCATGGAGCAGGTTTTGGAGAACTTCATGGTCAATGCCAGGAAAAATGTATCCCCCGGCGGCGTTTTGCGGCTGGAATTGACAGCAGACGATGAGACGCTGCATTTCTCCATTTTCAATCAGGGCAGGCCCATTCCGGAAAACGACCTGCCTAAAATCTGGACAAAATTCTACCGGGACAGCGGTGCGCAGTACAGCGGCTCCGGGCTGGGGCTGTCTATTGTGGCACAGATCCTGTCCATGCAGAATCTGCCCTACAGTGCGGAAAACCGGGCGGATGGGGTGCGGTTCTGGTTCTCCATCCCTGTCACAGAATAATTTCACACGGATTTCACAGCGGCCTCACACGAATTTCACACTGGCCATCTAAACTCTCCTTATCACAAGTAAGGAGGGTTTTTTATGTTCTTAGGATTGCAGTGGTACTGGTGGCTGGTGATTGGGGCGGTGCTTGTCATCTCCATCCCCTTCAAGATCAAGTTCATGAAGTGGTGGACCAAGCGCCAGCAGGGAAAAGATCAGCGTGGAAAGTGGGGTGACGACGAGTGATCGAGGTTAAAAACCTGACGTTCTCCTATGGCAAAGACAAGCAGGCCCTCCACGGCCTGGACTTCACCGTGGAGGACGGGGAGATTTTCGGCTTTCTGGGGCCCAACGGCTCCGGGAAGTCCACAACGCAAAAGATACTCACCGGGATATTAAAAGGCCACGGTGGTAAGGTTTCCCTGTTCGGGCAGGACATTTCCAACCTCCACGGCCAGGAATTTTTTCAGAAGATCGGCGTCCTGTTTGAGTTTCCCTACCTGTACGCCAATTTGAGCGCCGTGGATAATCTGAACTACTTCGCCTCTTTCTACCCCAGGGAGCAGCGGCGGGATGTGAGGGAGCTGCTGGATGCGCTGGAATTTAAGCCGGACTTTCTGAAAAAGCCGGTGTCCTCCTACTCCAAGGGAATGCGCCAGCGGGTGAGCATGGCCCGGGCGCTGGTAAGCAACCCCCGTCTGTTGTTTCTGGACGAACCCACCAGCGGCCTGGACCCCTCCGGGGCGGTGCTGTTCCGGAAGATCATTGAGCAGGAGCGAAAAAAGGGGACGACGGTGTTCGTCACCACCCATAACATGGTGGATGCTGATTTGCTGTGCGACCGGGTGGCGTTCATTTCCAACGGAAATTTGGTAGCCCTGGATACGCCCAAGCGTCTGAAGGAGAAAAACAGCAGCCACCGGGTGGTCGTCGACTACCTGTACCGGGGACAGCGGGAGACAAAAACCATTGAGGCACCGGAGTTGGAGGCGGGCATTCCCTTTGCCCACGACGAGATTATCAGCATCCACTCCCAGGAGCCAACCTTGGAGGATATGTTCATCCAGTACACAGGGAGGGGGCTGTCCTGATGGGAAAAAGCTTTTGCGCCCTGTTCAAAAAGGACTGCCGGATGCTGGTGTCGGGGAAATTTTTCTTGATGGCACTTGGCTTTCTGGTCCTCTATACGGCCTATGTGAACCTGGGCTATATCCGCTTCATGCAGATGCCGCCCTACAACGTGTATCTGTATGACCCTACCGGGATACAGACGGAAAAATCGCCCCTGGTGCAGATTGTTTCCTCTATGGAGGATATGGACGCCACCCTGCTCTCCGACGCCAACGGCGTGGGGCTGGACGCCAGCGCCGGGGGTGTGCGGGTGGTACTCTACAAGGGGGCGGAACACGTTGACCGCCACCGGGCCGACTACGCCCTGTCCCTGCTGCGGCCTTCGGACAGCCACGCTCCGGCGGTACTGGGTACAAACACGCCGGAACAAAAGGCGAGGAAAGAGATCACCTGTGAACTGCTGTTTTTTGAGCTGGCCGCTGTGGGATTTTTGGGCATCGCCGCCGTACTGTTCAAGGAAAAGGGCATGGGGGTCATTCGTGTCCACGCCATTCTCCCGGTGCGAAAAGATTTGTTTCTCCTGTCCAAGCTGGCGGTGTTCCTGCTCTCTGATCTGGCCTTTGCGGTGCTGCTCACTCTGCTGAACGTAGGGCTTGCGGATGGGGCGGCGGTGCTGCCTGCGGTCCTGCTCCAGACGGCCATCCTGTCCCTGATGATGGCCTTATTGGGTTTGCTCTGCGCCCTGCTGCTGAAAGATTTCCGTCAGTTTACGCTGGCCTACCTGGTGATCGCCATTTTTGCTGCTACCCCGGTGTTCCTGTCGGCCAACACCTCCATCAAATTTGACTGGATCGGCTATCATCCGTTCTATCACGTCTATATGGGCCTGAAAAATGCCTATTTCGGAACAGACATTTCCCCTGCCTATTATGCCGGCGCTGCCGGTGTGATCGCGCTGCTGTTCCTGGTGGTGCGGCTTGCGTTCCATCGGGAAATCGGAAAGGAGGGGTGAGGGGTGAAAGGCTTGAAATATCAGCTAAAAAGTGTCCTGCGGGATAAATTCTGCCTGATGACATTCCTGCTGCCCATCCTGGTCGCCGTGGCGCTGAATTTCATGGGCTCCATTGATATGTCCAGCCTGGGAGAACTGCACTTCGGCGTACTGAAAAACGACCTGCCCCCGCAGACAATCACATGGCTGGAGCGGTACGGGCCGGTGACAGCTTATGGGACACAGGAAGAACTGACCGCCGCCATCAACGAACCGTCTACCAATGTGATTGGCGTAAAAGCAGACGGAGACAGCCTCAAAACCGCAATCAGCGGGGACGAGCTGGAGATTTTCCGGCAGGCGGCGGCTACCCTGCCCACCCTCTATGAGCGGCAAGAAAACGCTGAACAAACAGAAGTCCAGGTGTTGGATCGGCCTGATATTTTGGAAAACTTTCAAGACATTTTCATCCCCGCCGTGCTGATCGTGGCTATGTTTATGGGCTGTACGTTCAACGCCATGAACATCATTTCCGAAAAAGAGGACGGCGTGGCGTTTGTCAACGAGATACTGCCTATGACGCCCTGCCAGTACATTTTACAGAAAGTTGTAGTGGGATTTCTCTTTGGAAGTCTTTCGTCTATCATAACGGCGTGTATTTGCTTTCAGCTGTCCTGGAACCATTGGGGACTAATGCTGGCCCTGATTCTTCTGTCGTCCTTTGTGGCGGCGCTGATCGGACTGTTTACCGGCAAGCTCTCCGAGGGCCTGATGATCGGTGTGGTCTATATCAAGATCATCATGCTGGTATTTATCGCGGTGCCCATTTTATGCGCTCTGATTGGGGTCAGCGGGCTGTCGGCGGTCCTCTGCAATCTCGTCCCATCCCAGCCCGCCTTCGACGGCATTATGGCCCTGTCCGCCGGAAACACAGGCGCGGCAATCAAAGATGCCGGCATACTGTCTATTCATTGTGTGGTATGGCCTGCGCTGTACGTTTTGCTTTTTACACAGCGGAAAAAGCAAGGGGGATATTCAATCTAAATACCTTTTAGTGGAAAACCTGCTTTGGCTATGATTGGATGTATGGAACGATAGTGATCCGTTTTTACGTTCAGCCAAGAAAAATATAATTGACACTGGAAAAGAATTGCATTACAATGTGGAAAACAACATAGCAGGGGAGCTTGTGTGACAGGCTGAGAGGAAGGTAGACCTTCGACCCTTGAACCTGATGCGGATAATGCCGCCGGAGGAAATCGTAGGAAGCGCTACTTTTTTCAGGGGGCATCGTATTCAGACGCCCCCTGTTTTTTGTTGCCAATCAGAGAAAGGGAGTAGAAAACCATGTTTGAACCGATTTTTGAGAATATCCGTCAGAAATCTCCCTTGGTCCATAACATTACCAACTATGTTACCGTGAACGACTGCGCCAATATGCCGCCGCCGTGTGCGCCATGGGCCCGCCGGGAGCGATGTCAAAGGAAATGGTGGACCTATGAGGATTCGCGGCTATACTGAACAGCGGCTTCAGCGGCTTACTGATATTGTTGTGGCTTGCTCTATACGCGATCTATTTTGACAAAGGAGGATTTATCTTGCTCCAAGTTTTAATTGTAGAGGATGAAAAGCCCATCTCTAACCTGATCCGTCTCAGTCTGACCAAGGAGGGCTGCCACTGTACCTGCGCTTTTGACGGCGCGGCCGCGGCGGACCTGCTGGTGGATCATCACTATGACCTGATTTTGCTGGATGTGATGCTCCCGGAGATTGACGGCTTTGAGCTGATGGAGTACATCCGTCCAATGAAGGTCCCGGTCATCTTCCTGACGGCGAAATCGGCGGTCAAAGACCGGGTAAAGGGCCTGAAGCTGGGGGCGGAGGACTATATCGTCAAGCCCTTTGAGGTCATAGAACTGCTGGCCCGCGTCGATGTAGTCCTGCGCCGGTATCAGAAGACGGACATGGTACTGGAGATTGGCGGGCTGAAAATCGACACCAGATCCATGCAGGTATGGCGGGACGAGGCAGAGATCAGCCTGACCAAAACGGAGTATGAGCTGCTGCTCCTCTTCGCCCGAAACCCCCGCC
Source organism: Oscillospiraceae bacterium (assembly GCA_910575265.1). Taxonomy (GTDB): domain Bacteria; phylum Bacillota; class Clostridia; order Oscillospirales; family Oscillospiraceae; genus Lawsonibacter. Next base: position 42,097 of record CAJTEA010000009.1, on the reverse strand, counting down.
GCGCCCTATATCGGGAGACCATCTACGAGCGGGTATGGGGCGAACCGTATCCCTTTGGAAGCAAGGCGGTAGACATCCATATCCAGCGGCTGCGCAAAAAGACCGGATGGGAAACCTGCCTTCGCGCGGTAAACAAGATCGGCTACCGGCTGGAGGTGGATCCGTGAAGTTCCATTTGAAGATGACCCTGTGTATGCTGGCGGTGCTGGCCGTCCTGTTCGGAGCGGGTGGCAGCCTGCTGATTTCCGAGTCCTTTGAGGACTCTCTGGAGCGGGAGAAGGCGGCGGCTCTGGGCGACTACCGCATGGCCTGGGGCACCCTGCAGATCGTCAACAGTATGGACGCCTACCTGGATCGGGACGCGATCGTCAAGACCATGGAGCAGCTGTACCAGCAGAACAGCGCCTCCTGGTCGGACCTGCGGCTGTCTACCGGAGAGGAAGTGTTGTATGAAAGCAGAGGAACGCGGTCACCGTTTATCCAGAACGCCTGGGCCATTGAGGCTCCGGCGCCTGGCGTCTGCCTGTTCCGTATGCTGGACAACGGGGCCGGGGCGCGCTTTCTGGTCTTTTCCGGGGCAGTCGAGACCAATGGAGATGTCCTCTATCTCACGACCAGCCATGATGTCTCTACCCTATACACAGCCCGGCAGGCCCAGCAGCGCACCTATCTCCAGGTATTTTTCCTGATGTGTGTTCTATGCGCGGCGCTGTCCTACACGGTGTCCCGGCTGCTGACCGCCCCGCTGGGCGGGCTCTCCCGTGCCTCACGGGCCATTGCGGCAGGCAACTTTGCCAGCCGGGTGCGGGTCCGCTCCAATGACGAAATCGGAGCCGTATCCACGGACTTCAACACCATGGCGGAAAAGATGGAGCAGACCGTCTCCGAGCTGAACCGGGCTGTGGAGGAGCTGCACCAGGCGATGGAGCGGCAGGAGCAGTTCACCGGCAGCTTCGCCCATGAGATGAAAACGCCTATGACCTCCTTGATTGGCTACGCGGAGCTGCTGCGTAGCGGGACGTTGACCCCGGAAGAGCAGTTGGAGGCCGCGGACTACCTGTATTCGGAGGGAAAACGGCTGGAGAGCCTGTCACACAAGCTGTTGGAGCTCCTGGTCCTGAAACGGCATGACCTGCCCTTCGCCAAAGTCTCTCCGGCGGAACTGATTGAGGCGCTGGTAGAGAGACTGCGGCCGCTGTACGCCGCCAAAGGGATTCGTCTGTCCTGCGTATGCAAGGCGGGGGCCTGCCTGATGGATGCAGACTTGGTCTGGTCCCTGCTCTTGAACCTGGCAGACAACGCACAGAAGGCCATAGAGCAGGGCGGGGAAATACAGTTTCGGCAGGAGATGCTGGCGGACGGCTGCCTCATCCATGTCCTGGACAGTGGCCGGGGGATCCCACCCCAGGCGCTGGAGCATCTGACAGAAGCCTTCTACCGGGTGGATAAGGCCCGGTCCCGGGCACAGGGTGGTTTCGGTCTGGGACTGTCCCTGTGCCGGGAGATTGCCGAACTTCACCGCGGCGGTATCCGGTTTGAAAATCGGCCGGAAGGCGGCGCCTGTGTTACAGTGGAGCTGAGAGGAGGCCGGCGATGAAAAGGGTCAAGCAGTATATCCTTCCGCTGCTCACCTTCCTGTTAATCGCCGCCGGTGCGGCGATGCCCTTTGCTGTTTCCTGGGTACAGGACAATCGAATCAGTGGTCTTCAGGAAGAGTTTCCTCTGAGCACCGTCAATTTGAAACTGCAGCAGGAGGTCGGAGTCAGTACGGTTCTGCGCCTGAGTTCCGGAAACTGTAATAGTATCCCCTGGGAGGAGGAAACAAAGCTCACCGCACAGGAGGCGGTCGAGGCCGCTATGGCAGCGGTAGCGGAGCTGGAAGCCTACGGTCTGCTGGCTTCGGGTACGATAGACAGGATTCAAGACAAGGAGAGTTGGGCGGAGCCGATTCTTCTCATTGGGGAGGACGGCAGCTCCGCGCTTGTCTGGAACTGCTATTGGAGCGGCGATAGGCGGGATTTATATCTGTTCCTGATAGACGATGCGACTGGTAAGGCGGTGGAGCTTGTGGTGAGCAGCCCTACGCCCAAGGACACAGAGGCCGCCCATGCTCTGTTTGCAAACTGGAACACATTCCTTCAGGATTACTATGGGATGGAGATTATCAGTGTGAAGGAGGATTCACAGGAACTGGACTCGGAAGGCGTGGTGTTCCAGTTTTCTTTGGGGGCTGATTTGCAGGACGGGCTTGCGCTTTGTGAGCTGGAACTAAAAATGCTTGACGGCGTAACAACATTTAATTAAAAATGATGCGGTTTCGTTGCCGGAACGTTAACGGTTCTTTCAATCTGCCCGCTATGATGAAAGCATCTCAAACAAAGAAGGTGCTTTATCATGAACCAAAGAGAATTGACGGTACGGCGGCCTGGCGGCCAGCGTGCTCGCGGGTGCGGACGCAGACAAAACGCCTTGCTGAGGAGGTGTTTCCTCCCCGCCACAGCGCTGTGCCTTTTGCTTGCGGTCTGCGTTGTGGGATTCAAACCGGATGCTTCCGCTCAGGGAGACAAGACGCTGACGGCAGAGAACACCTCTTATCGCGCCAACGTCCTGCCCCAGACCGAGCCGAACTTCTCGCTGCTGGTGCCTGAGCCGATAACCGATGATCAACAGCAGCCTGGGTCTGTACCGCCAGCGGCTTCTGGCAGCCCCAGAGCATCCGCTCCGGACAAGGACAGTTGGAATCTGATTTTGGTGAATCCCTGGAACTCGCTGCCGGCAGACTATACCCTTTCACTGACGGAATTGAAGAATGGGCTTTCCGTGGATAGCCGGTGCTATCCGGACTTGCAGGCGATGATGGATGCCTGCCGGGCGGATGGCCTGTCCCCGGTGATCTGCTCCGCCTACCGTACACAGGAATACCAGGAGAAGTTGTTCCAGAACGAAGTCAGCCGCCTGATAGCCCAGGGATACTCTGAAGCTGACGTCGCGGTGGAAGCGGGAAAGTCTGTGGCAGTCCCCGGCACCAGCGAGCATCAGCTGGGGCTGGCGGTGGATATTGTGGACATTAACAACCAGCACCTGGATGAATCCCAGGAGAGCACGGCTGTGCAGAAGTGGCTGATGGAGCATTGCTGGGAATATGGATTCATCCTCCGTTACCCCAATGAAAAAAGCGAGATCACCGGTATCATCTATGAGCCCTGGCATTACCGCTATGTGGGGCACGAGGACGCGGAGCAGATCCATTCCCTGGGCGTCTGCCTGGAGGAATATTTAGAGGGGGCGTCCTGATGGAGTTTCACGCAAACGTGGGAAAGGATGTTTTGATCCAAGCCAACGGAAAGGTTTATGCCCGGCACGCCATTACCACGCATTTCGTTCAGGTTGGCGAGAGCTATATTGACCTTGTTGAGCGATATGTTAGTATGATAAGTCTCGGCCTCCCCACTGGATTCCAGCGAACCGCCTGCTGGTACGATTGTTTTGACCGTTTGCTTTTTGCAGCGCTGGTCCAGCGGTTTTTCCGCGCTGGCAGGTATCAGCCAGGTTTTTCCCTTTATGTGAGCGCCAACAATTCTTCCCGTCTCACAGTACCGGGCGACCATGCGGCTGGTGATACTCCACTTTTTAGAGAATTCTGTGGCAGTCAGGTAGTCCATATCGACCCCTCCTGACCATAGTATAATTCAGATGTCGGAACAATACAAACATAATCATATTTGAGAAGTAGAAAAACCTTGACTTCCGGTGTCCAGTTTTTTGTGTTATACTGCGCCCAAGAGGTGATGACTGATGCGGGAGAGCAGGCTGTTCAAAATTGTTTACTACCTGCTGGAAAAGGGGCAGGCCACTGCCCATGAGCTGGCGGAGAAGTTTGAGGTATCGGACCGGACCATCTACCGGGATATTGATGCCCTGAGCGCGGCGGGGATCCCCGTCTACACGGAGACCGGCCGGACCGGCGGCGTTCGTCTGCTGGACAGCTTTGTCCTGGATCGGACCGTCTTATCTGAGGCAGAGAAACAGGAGATCCTTGCGGCCCTGCAAAGCATTGGCGGTACAGTTGGCGTTCAGGACAGGGATACCTTGAATAAACTTTCCGCGCTATTTGATGTCAGTACAGAGAGCTGGCTGGAGGTGGACTTCTCCCGCTGGGGCGGCGAGGGGAGCGATAACGAGAAATTTGAGCGGCTGAAGACAGCGGTGATCCATCGCGGAAGCGTGCGTATCACCTACGCCCACGCCAACGGTTCCATTAACCACCGGGTCGTACACCCCTTGAAGCTCTCCTATAAATCAAGGGCATGGTACCTGAAGGCGTTCTGTGTGGAAAAGCAGGATTACCGCACCTTCAAACTGACCCGCATTCTGGAGCTTGAGATGCTGGAAGATCAGTTTTCATCTTATCCGCCCCCGCCCAAAACAGACTTCTCACAGTTCGATAATGAGAAAATCGTCCTGCGCTTTCCAGAATCGCTGGCTTATCGGATTTATGACGAGTTCAATCCGGAGACCGTGAAACGTGCGGACGGGGCGCTGCTTGTGACAGTATGGATGCCGGTGGATGAATGGCTGACCAGATATCTGTTGACCTTTGGAAGTGAAATAGAGGTTTTGGAACCGGTGGAGCTGCGGCCCATGCTGGCGGAGCTTGGGAGAGCTATCTATGAAAAATATAGAGACTGATCAGACGAGGCGGAAGCGCCGCAGATGTATGATCGGTATGGGCGCCATGACCGACCCCTACATTCCACTGGAGCTGGAGCTGGGACACGTCCGGCAGGCCCTCGCTCTCATATATGAACATGGCTTCGGGGCTACCCTTATCACCAAGTCCAATCGGATCCTCCGGGACATCGACCTGCTTGAAAAGATCAATAAACGGGCCAAGTGCGTGGTACAGATGACCCTGACTACCTGCGACGAGGCACTGTGCAGGAAGATCGAACCCAATGTCTGTACCACCAGAGAGCGGTTTGAGGTTTTGAAGCAGCTGCGTGATGCAGGCATCCCCACAGTGGTGTGGTTGGCGCCAATCCTGCCTTGGATTAACGATACCGAGGAAAACATATCAGGTATCCTGAACCTGTGCATCCAGGCGAAGGTCTACGGAGTGCTCTGTTTCGGTATGGGGCTTACACTGCGGGAGGGCAACCGGGAATACTTTTACGCGCAACTGGACCGGATGTTTCCGGGATTGAAGGAGCGGATATTCTCCTATCTGCAAACCTTTGAAGAAAAGCCTGTGGCAGAGCAAATCAGTTTATGGGGTTAAAAACCTTGACATAAGGTGTTCATATTTCTTTGTTAAAATATAAGTATCCGGTAAAAAACAAATCAAACTATGGAGGAAAAATCGTGGGATCTATTTGTGGAGCTGATTGTACGAAGTGTGAGTTCACCAGCGCCTGTGCAGGCTGTACGGAAACCAACGGTGCTCCCTTTGGGAGGCCGTGCCTTGTTGCGGGGTGCTGCCGGAAAGGTGGGAACGCATTGCGGGAGCTGAAGGACAAGCTGATGGCGGCGTTCAACGATCTTGGCATTCCAGATATGCCGCCGGTGACGGAACTCTACGCCTTGAAGGGCTCTGTAATCAACATTGCGTACACACTGCCAAGCGGTGAAATCATGAAATTTTGGGATGATGACAAGATTTATCTGGGGTATCAACTTCCCAAACAGGGCAGCGACAGGAGCTATGGGATCGTCGCTGACGAACAATACCTTATGGTATCTGAGTACAGCGGCTATGGCTCTGATGCTGAAATCGTCGTCTTTAAGCGTTGGGGGACGGAAGCCGAATGATGTGACCCACAGCGCCACTTACAGCGCTCATATCACCAATGAGCCCGACTGGTTCGGATTCCGGCGGTTTCAGTCTGTGATGTTCCGAGTAACCGCCAGGACATACTTCTTACATAGGTGATTGGACCTATTCCGTTGTCAATCAGATATTGCGACAACATGGGAGAGCGTCAACGACACCTATCTGCCGGCCTGGAACTCCATCCCACCCCAGCGGCCCATACATTTCTTTGCGTTCCTCGCGGAAATGTGCCGGTTTGCCGCTTATGGAAAGCTGGAGTGGAAAACAGCCCAGAAGCGTCGGGCGGAGGTGGTGGAACTGACCAACGAGCTGGAGACCTGTATCCCGGATTCCGCGGCCCAGCCCGCCTTTGACGGCCGAGAGCTTGGGGAACTGCTGAACATATTCCTTGGCACATTGAATCAGGAGAAGAGGTGTATATTCAAGAGGCGGAAGAAAAAACGCTGGGAAAACCCCTTGGAGCGGCATTGAGGCGCTATGGCGCTGTGGCCGCCTGCTTCGCGGTACTGATCGTTGCCGCCGCGGTGTTCGATACACGCGGCCCCATCGGGCCCGCACTGACTGGACCGGTTGTTGGCCCCCCGACATCAGCCAGCCGCCTGAGGTTGTCCCTGAGAAAGTAACTGTAGACATGGGGCAGGTCTACTTCAACGCCGAGTGGGAATCGGGCGGGCTGCGCCTCCAGCTGGCAGTCCAGCGGATCGAGCGGGCGGACGTGGTCAAGACCATCGCGTCGATCATCGCCGGTACAGCGGAGATTATAGGGGAAACAACCTTTGTGGAATATACCAAAGGCGGGGCTGAACTGCACCCCATTTGTTAGTAGTATACCATACTGTCTAACAAATGGGGTGCAGTTCATTCTGTGAACGCCGGGGCTTGCTTTTACAGTGCCTGGAGCATGACCGGGCCATGCTTGGAGAGGACAGCGGCACACACCGCCGTCAGCAGTGCGAACAGCAGGAGCGGGAGGGCCAACGCGGCCCAGCCCGTCATCTGACTGCCCAGCCAGTACAGCCCGCCCGCCGCGGCCAGCGCCGCCATAGGGACGAACATAGCCAGGGTGGCAGCCAGAGACTGCTTGATGATCACGGTCTCATTGACCGCGTCCAGCTTGGGGAAGGTCAGCCCCATCAGCATCCCAAACAGGGCGTGCCCTACCGCGAAGAGCAGCGTGGCAATCAGAAGCGTGGCGCCCTGCCACAGATGGAATCCCAGCGCGATGGAGATGCAGGCCCCGGCAATTACGGTACAGGGGAGGGTGAGCAGCAGCTGGAACCCTACCTTGACCCACAGCAGCGTACTGCCCGGCATGGGAGCCTCCCGCAGAATCCAGAGGTACTTCCCCTCCAGGCTGACGGAAGGGGCGGCGATGGGACAGGTACACAGGCAGAAGCAGATCACAGCCGCCGCCATAGGCAGCAGGGGGAAACCTTCCATACCAACAAAGGCAAGCAGCTTTTCCCGCATCACCAGGGAGGCCGCTCCGCCGGCCAGCAGCATGATCAGGCCAAGGCCGGCGTTCCAGAAGTACATGGGCGTGCCAAAAAACCGCTGGGCCTCCTTCCGCAAAAGGGCCTTCTTCTGACTGGAGGCGGATTGGGCGGAGAGCTTATAGTTGCTCTGGGCAGATCGGGCGGCGAAGGCTGTGACTGCCTGTCGGTAGACCCGGCCTAAGCCGAACACCACCAAGGCAAAGGGAATGACACAGCAGGCGGCAAAGGCCAGCAGCAGGCCCCAGTCCCCCAGGATGCCCTCGCCCATCCACAGCAGGGGCGCGGCCCAGTTAAGGGAGTCCTTTATACCAGCGGCATTGGCGGCAAGGCCGCTAATCATTCGGTTAAGGTGAAAGGAAAAATAGAACACCACAACCAGAAACAGGCCCGTTACGATGTTCTGCCCCAGCGCACCCTTGGATACCCTGGCGGACAGAAAGGCCACCAGCGCCCCCAGCAGGACCGACAGCGCTGTATCCAGCAGGGGGAGGGTCAGGGCCGCAATGACAAGCCGCGCCCAAAAGAGAAGGCTGTGCCCCACGCCGCTCTGGGTCAGTATTGTGCAGACCACCCCGGCGGGGAGCAGCACAAAGGCGGAGAACAGCAGGTTTTCCAGGTAGATGGCTGTCACACGGCTGGCCATCAGCAGGGTGGAGGACACCGGCATACTCAGCAGCAGGTCGTTGTCCTTCCCGCCAAACACCACGCCCTTGACGGCGAAGGTGGTGAACAGCAGTCCGCCCACCAGGGCGGCCATGCCCATAAAGATGAACACCAATATCTCCATGTGCGAGGGGGCCAGCGCCTGCATCAGCATGTAGCTGTAAAAACCGGAGAGGTAGAGGCCCAGGCCAGCAATGACAACGACAGCGCCCAGGCCGGTGGCCGCCTTTTTCCGGCCGCGGCCCCGGGAATTGGTGGAGGAGAGCAGCATAGACTGGATGCTCACCTTCAGCAAAGTGAGAAACTTCTTCATTTTTCTCCCTCCAGCTCCAGGAACACATCCTCCAGGGAGGAATCGCCCACCAGCTCCGCCGTAGGACCGGATTTTACCAGCCGCCCGTGTTTGATGATAGCAATTTTGTGGCACAGCTTTTCCGCCACCTCCAGTACATGGGTGGAGAAAAACACCGCCGAGCCTCCCTGGCACAGCTCCGCCAGATAGCCTTTCATCAGATGGGCGGCGGCGGGGTCCAGGCCCACAAAGGGCTCGTCCAGAATCAGCAGCCTGGGCCGGCGGATGAAGGCTGAGATCAGGGCCAGCTTCTGCCGCATTCCGTGGGAGTAGCTGCCGATGGGAGAGCCTAGATTCCCTGTCAGCTCAAAGGCCCCGGCGTACTTGCCGATGTCGGCGGTCCGCTGGCCCGCTGGGATGTCGTACAGGTCGGCGATGAAGTTGAGGTAGTCAATACCCTTCATAAATTCATAGAGGTCCGGGTTGTCCGGCAAAAAGGCGGTGACGCGCTTGGCGCCAACCGGGTCTTTTTTGATATCATGGCCGTCGATGGTAATGGTCCCTTCGGTGAAGTCCATCACCCCCGCCACCGCCCGCAGGGTGGTGGTCTTGCCAGCCCCGTTGTGGCCAATGAAGCCGTAAATTTCCCCAGGTTGGACATGAAGGGTAAGATTGTCCACCGCTTTTTTACCGCCTGGGTAAGTTTTGGAATAGTGTTCAACGCGAAGCATGAATAGTCTCCTTTCGATTGAAGCATTGTGTAGGGTCAGTATTTTGGTAGGGTCAGAGATTGAAAACAAAGGTGATGGCTAAAATAACAGCGGCTAAGGCCAGGATGATGAGGTCCCAGCGTTTTTTATTCATGATAGGTTACCTCCATATGTGAATCGTACACCTTCCGGTTTGTGGAATGTCAAGAGTTTTTTGATTTTATCCTTGAAAATTGTCTTTCAGCTTCACTGTCTGACAGTGTTTTCTCATTGCTGGCCGCCGGCGCCGAGTTTTAATTCCACGACAGTCCCCTTCTTAACCGTTGGCTAAGTTTGCGATATGGTCTTGCGATAGTGCTGGGGTAGGTATTATACTGACAGTGTTTCGGACTGCCGGCAGGCTGTATGTGGAGGAACAGCATATGCGCCAGAATACCAAGGAGGAGACAGCGATGCCAGAAATCATAAAAGTACGTGGGGCGAGGGTCCACAACCTGAAAAATATCGACGTGGATGTTCCCCTCAATCAGATCGTCGCCATCGCCGGGGTATCCGGTTCCGGGAAGTCCTCTCTGGCCCTGGGCGTCCTGTACGCCGAGGGCTCCCGGCGCTATCTGGAGGCCCTGTCCACCTACACGAGAAGGCGGATGACCCAGGCCGCCAAGGCTCCGGGGCATCTCCCTGGACCAGGTCTGTCAGATGCCCCTGTCCATGCTGGTGGAGTGGGTGGCCAGAGTGCCCGCCTCCCTGCCGGAGGAGATGCGTCCCATGGCGGAGAGCATCTGCCAATCCTTCCAGACTGTGGCCAAACGGCTGATGGACCTGGGACTGGGCTACCTGTCTTTGGACCGCGCCGCCTCCACCCTCTCCACCGGGGAGCGGCAGCGGATGCAGCTGGCCCGGGCGGTGCGCGACCGCACTACCGGGGTGCTCTATGTGCTGGACGAGCCCTCCATCGGCCTGCATCCCTCCAACATTGTGGGACTGACCGGCGTGATGCGCGATCTGGTGGCGGATGGAAACTCGGTAATTCTGGTGGACCACGACACTCAGATCTTGTCCCAGGCGGATTGGCTGATTGAGATGGGCCCCCAGGCGGGGGCCAACGGCGGGCAGGTGGTGGCCCAGGGGACGATCCCGGAAATTGCCCAAAACAGGGCGTCCCAGATTGGCCCGTTCCTGGCCGGGACGGCGGATATCCATGTCAGGGACCGAGTCCGCGCCGGGGAGCTGTTCGCGCTGGGCAGGATACACCTCTCCACTGCTGCCATCCACACGGTGAAGCCCTTGACGGTGGATATCCCCAAGGGACGGCTGACGGCGGTGACAGGCGTGTCCGGCTCCGGCAAGACCACGCTGATTCTGGAGAGCCTGGTTCCCGGACTGGCAGCGTTATCCGGTGGGACCACGCTGCCGGAGCACGTCCTGAAGCTGGAGGCGGAGGGTATCCGTCAGGTAAAGCTTATTGACGCCACCCCCATCGGCGTCAATGTCCGCTCCACGGTGGCCACTTACGCCAATGTCCATGACGAGCTGCGGAAAATTTTCACCAGGACCCCGGACGCAAAGGAGCTGGAGTTCAAGGCCGGGGATTTCTCCTATAACACCGGAAAGCTGCGCTGTCCGGTGTGCGATGGCACAGGGACGATTGACCTGGATGTGCAGTTTTTGCCTGATGTGACCATCCCCTGCCCGGATTGCCGCGGTTCCCGGTATGGACGGGAGGCATATCAGGTGAGGCGCGGAGACTGCTCTCTGCCGGAGCTGATGGCGATGAACGTCAACGCGGCCCTGGAGACCTGCGAAGATTTGAAATTAGTCCGCCAGCGGCTGGAGGTGCTGAAGGAGTTGGGCCTGGGATATCTGACGCTGGGGGAGGAAACCCCCAGCCTGTCCGGCGGCGAGGCCCAGCGGCTGAAGCTGGCCAGCGAGATGGGCAAAACCCAGTCGGACTCCGTCTTTGTCTTTGACGAGCCTACGATTGGACTGCACCCCCTGGATGTACGGACCCTGTTGGGTGTGTTCCCCTATCCACACCGGTCGCCTGCCTGGTCTTAATGCGCACATAATGGAATATGAGATGGCAGACGCTTTTCATATTGAAAAGGCAGATAATCGGCTTGGGATTATCTGCCTTCTGTTATATCACTGTGCGCAAATGGTATCAACAATGGTCATGCTGTGGATCCGTTTTATGGGCCCATATACCGCCAAGGCTACGGAAAAGAGGAGGATCAGGAGGATGACCCCTAACTCAGACCAGGGAATGCCCCACGGCTCACCCCACTTTTGCCCGATCAGCATGGCGAACAGGAGCCTGTTGGTGAGCAAGCCCAGTACAGTACCGGCCACGCTGCCTGATAAGGCGTAGGCCCCCGCCTCCGCGATTACCATTTTGGACAACTGCCGGGTGCTCAGTCCAATGGCACGGAACGCGCCATATTGCTTTGTTCTGGAAGCGACACTCATGGCGATGCTGTTGACCACATTGAAAATCGTAATCAGGGCAATCAGGACGAGAAAACCATAGACAAAAAGATTGAAGCAGTAGTAGATGCCCCGTGTGCTGCTGTTTCCCAGCCGTTCATCTGAGAAGGTGTACTGGGTGCCCACCATCTGATGGATCGCGCTGACCTCACTGTCAGAGGCGCCCCGAACCAGCTGTATATCAATCACGGTGAAATCAGTCAGCCCAGTCATCTGCCTGAAACTGTCCTCAGAGCAGATGATGAGCCCGACACCGGCGGCGTTGCTGAAGGGGCAGTCGGAGAGTATCCCAACGATTTCGATTTCCTGAAGTGTCCCGTCGGCCAGAATGGTTATCGTGTCCCCGACCTTTATGGTGCTGTCTGACTCCTTCACCACCAGACCGGTACCGGCTGCCTGCTGGGCAGCCTCCAGAGAACCTTCCAGCAGATAGTCCTCTGCCCAGTCGAACTGGGTTGTGTCGTAGGAGATCAGATCGGCTGTCTGGACCGCGCTGCTTCCTGAAATAGGCACGCCGTAAGCAAACATCCGCCCATAGGCCGCTTTGACTGCGGGTATTTCATTGAGACGCTCTAGCAGAGCGCTGTCCACGGAACAGGTGCGGTCCGGACTGACGATGGATAAATCCGGGGTCCAGGGCTGCAGGGGTGTCAGAGCGTGGCGCATGAAGTCAACGGTCACGGAGAAGGAGAGGAAAAGAACGATGCTCAAGGCGAAGGAGCCGGTCATGAGCAGATAGTTTTTCCAGCTGGAGACGGCGTGATGGATGCCCAGGGCGGTATCCACCTTTGCCAGCTGTGTATTGGCCGCGGAGCGGACAGGCCGGGCTTCGCCCGCGCTGCCGGAAACCGCGGCCAGCGGCGAGACCTTTGCGGCGCGTTTTGCCGGGGAGCGGGCCGCGAGCATCACGGTCAGCAGTCCCACCAGGACGCCGGCGGCCACGCTGGGCAGGCTCAGGCCGAAGACGGGCATTGCCGCGAAGTAGCCCGGGCTGAGGTACCGAAGGATGGCGCACAGGACCCATATCACAACGACCCCCAAGGCCACACCGGCGGGGATCGCGAAGCGGCACCAGCCGAGCGCTTCCCTGCGCACCATCCGCATGACCTGTCTGGGCGTTGACCCAATACAGCGCATCAGGCCGAAAAATTCCATGCGCTGCGCAACATTGCTGTTCAGGCTGCTGGCGATCATCAGAATCCCTGCTGACATGACCAGAACGAAGAGAATCCCTGCCGCCGCGTAGATGAACATCATGAAGCTGTCCCTGCTCTGCCCCAGCAGGCCCAGCAGTTTTGTGTTTTCGGATACCTGGCCGTCTGACAGTTGAAAGGCCGACTTGAGATTTTTGATGTTTCCTTGGATATCCCGGGTATGGGAGAACTGGACATAGTACATAATGTCAAAATCGGAGGGTTCCCCCTCTGCAACGTCGGGATAAATGGCGCGGTAGTCCTCCATACACAGGAAAATTCCATATGCGTCGCTGCGCATCAGGCCGGAGGAGTTCCCTACAAATCCAGTGATCTGATAGTGGAGTGAAGTCCCATCCGGGGTGTTCAATGTTACCTCGTCCCCAATGTGAAGCCCCATCATCTCCCTGGCGTTTTCTGTGACCAGCGCGCCGCCCTCTGCCTGTGGGTAAGCGCCCTCCGTCAGCATGTCAGGAAAAATCTTCGTGACAAGGGCTTCCTCGCTGCCGAAGATTACCGCCTCTTTTCCTCCCATGGTATAGCCCAGATTGGCGCCAAAATTCAAAGTACCATAGGGGGAAATCACCGCGATGTCGGGCCGGGCCACCATCAACGCCGCGTTTTCAGCGCTGATGTTTCTCAGGCCGATATGCCAGCTGCCATCGTCCCGCTGGGCCTGTAAGATCTGGCTGCGGATAAACATATCCGCCATGCCGAAAATGGTGGTTACCAGGAACACGGACAGGATAATGCAGAGGATGGACATCCGGTTCTGTTTTCGGTGTACCTTTGCTGAGATGGGGATCAGGTCAAGAAAGTGTTTCATTCGCTTCCCCTCCCAAGTCCGTCAGCACGCCGTCCGCCACCTGGAAAACACGATCCACGGAAGCGGTCAGGTTTCGGTTGTGGGTGATCATCAGAATGGTCTGCTGATAGTGCCGGGACGCCTGGGTCAGCAGCTCCATGACATCGCGGCTGTTCTTGCTGTCCAGATTTCCTGTAGGCTCGTCGGCCAGGATCAATTTGGGCTTTGTAATCAGAGCCCGGCCGATGGCCACCCGCTGCTGCTGGCCGCCGGAGAGCTGGTTGGGCAGGTGATTCCGGCGGGAGGTCAGGCCCAGCAGCTCCAGAATCTCCTGGACAGCGTCGGGATTCGGTTTCTTATAGTCCAAGAGCAGGGGAAAGATGATGTTCTGCTCCACATTCAGCTCGGAGACAAGCTGAAAGGACTGGAAAATGAAGCCGATATTCCGCCGCCGGAAGATGGTGCGTTTTTCTTCCCCCATGGAGAACAGGTTCTGCCCGTCCATCCGGACTTCGCCGGAAGTGGGGGTGTCCAGAGCGCCGATGCAGTTGAGCAGGGTGCTCTTGCCGGAGCCGGATTCGCCGACCACCGCGGCAAATTCTCCCTTTTCCAGGGAGAAGGATACGTTTTTCAAGGCGTCAACCCTTGCCTCACCCTTGCCATAGGTCTTACACAGGTTCTGTACGGTCAAAATTTTCATAGCACAAATGCCTCCTTGAACTTGAGTATAGCAGAGGCAGCTTACAATCAGGTGAATTTCAGCTTACAGTTCTGTAAGGAAGGAGAGGGTGAAGGTTGTGCCGGTTCCCGGATCGCTCTGCACGGCGATAATTCCGCCCTGCCCCTCTATAATCGACTTCGCCAGGGGGAGTCCCAGCCCGATTCCCTGGGTGTCCAGGGAGCGCTTGCTGCGGTAAAACCGCTTGAAAATGTGGTGGATGTCCTCCGGAGCGATGCCGCTGCCGTTATCTGTAATGAAAATACGCAGCATGGCAGGGGTATGCTCCCAATGGATGCGCACAGTTCCGCCTGGATCGGTGTGGTCCAGAGCGTTTTTCACAATATTGCCGATGGCCTCGCAGGTCCAGTCCCTGTCACATACCAGCTGCTGTCCGGCATCTCCGTCAACGAGAATCTGCTTGTGCTCGTGCTCGGCCCGTGTCGTCAGTTCACGGATGGATTGGGATACTAGCGCGGCGACATTGAGGCAGTCCTTCTCAAACACGATATTCCCCGTATCCAGCCGGGTGATTTTCAGCATGGCTTGAATCAGATATTCCATACGCTTCAGCGAAACGGACATTTTGGCGGAAAACTCCCGCACCGTATCGGGATGCTCCGGTTCATCCGCAATGATCTCCTGATACATGGTAAGGGCAGCCAAGGGCGTCTTGAGCTGGTGGGAGATGTCCGATATAGATTTTTTGAGGAATTCCTTCACCTGATGCTCGGTTTCTGTTTTGGCCTGGAGCATGGTTGCCAGCTGTTCCACCTGGGCAAATATCTGATAAATTGCACCCTCGCTGCTTTGGGGCAAGTGCTGGGAGTAATCCCCGCAAAGATAGCCGCTGACGGCTTGGTCCGCCTGACAGTACAAGCGTTTCCGCGCCGAAAAGAACACCCAGGTTCCGGCAAAGAGGGCAGTGACCAGCAGGATGGCCATGCCGGCGGCGGCAGTGAAGCTGGAGCGTTGGAGCCGCGCGTGGAAGGGGAGCAGCCCGCTTTCGGCTGTGGCATCCACCCCCACCATGGCGAGCAGAGCTGTTCCTTCCTCGCTGATTTCTGTACTTGTGAGCGCGGCGGCAATGACCGTGTGGGGGACTTCCTGCGCTAAAAGGGAGGCCGCTATGGCCTCGCCGCGGGATAGATAGATATCCTTTGCCAAATTCATTTGTATCGAACTCAGCAGCAGCCCCATACCGACAATACACACAGAGATGCACGCCAGAAAGAGTCCATAGGTTCTAATCTGCCTGTCCTGATAAAAGCTCATGGCGAAACCTCTTTCCACTGGTAGCCAAAGCCCCGGATCGTAAGCAGATGCAGAGGGTGGGAGGGATCGGTCTCCACCTTCTCCCGCAGGCGGCGCACATAGACAGACAGGGTGTTGCCGTCCACATAATTCCCGGCGTCGTCCCACAGCTCGCTGAGGATGGTGTCCCGGGTAACAACGCGGCCGGCGTTGCGTACCAGCAGGCAGAGCAGGCGGTATTCCGCGCCGGTCAAATCCAAGGGCTTGCCGTCCAGGTAGGCCCGGCTTCCCAGAAGGTCGATTTGGGTGTCCCCGCATTGGATCATCTCCGATGGCACTGGCTTGGCCACACCGGCCCGGCGCAGCAGCGCCCGGATGCGGGAACACAGCTCGCCCAGTTTGAACGGCTTGGTCATGTAGTCGTCACCGCCGCTGTCCAGGCCGCGGATGATGCTGACTTCTTCGTCAGACGCAGTCAGAAAAATAATGGGGATCCGCTGATTTTGTGCCCTGACCCGTTCGCAGACTTCAAACCCCGTTCCGTCCGGCAGAGTGACATCCAGGAGCAGCAGAACATACTGGCTGAGGTTGGGCAGAAGCGCAAGCGCCTCAGCGACCGTCCGGACAACGTCTAATTTGTAGCCCTGCCGCCGCAGGGAATAGGTCAGTCCATCAATCAGACTCACATCGTCTTCCAGCAATAGAATTTTATCCATACTTGTGTCTCCTGAGCTTGGTAGCGTTAGTCCAAATTATATAGGAAAGCCAGAGGACAATACAAGGCATAAATTGTAAACTGCGGTATCGATCCTACAAGCGTGAAGATGGCTCTTGAGTAGACCGTGAGCCAGTTTCGGGGTATCTGGAGCAAAATGGAACGGTAAACAAGCGAACATTTTTTCATTGACGTAATTTTTTTATTTTGATAGCATTTTATCAGAGCGGACATCTACCTCTGGAGCAGTTCTCTGAAATAGCAATAAGAGAAGAAATACGGTAAGATAGTAGCGAGGTGGGAAAGATGCCGCATAACGAAGCGAGGAATTTACCGGTAAAAACATAAAAGAAGATGATCCACGCTTCCGAACAGGAGCGTCCCCGACGCGCAGGCAAAGAGAGAACAATGGAGTGGGTTTGCGAAAACAACATAGGCTTCCCGTCTGGTTTTCCTGGATGAAAGCGGAGTCAATATCAATATGGCCAGACGGTATGGCCGGGGAAAAGGGGGCCGCGGTTTTATGCGGTCAGCTCCTCCCATGTGAGTACCCGGGCGCAGATCTGTTCCAGCAGACAGATGTCGTGGCTGACCACCAGCAGGCCCAGCTCCCGCTCTTCTGCCTGGGCCAGCAGAAACCGCCACAGCCGGACCTGGGTAATCAGGTCCAGCATGGCGGAGGCCTCGTCGCACAGCAGAAAACGCAGCTCCGGCCCCAGAGCCCGTGCCACGCTGACGCGCTGGAGCTCCCCGCCGGACAGCTCCGCGGGGTAGCGCTCCAGCCAGCTGTCCTGGATACCCAGGCCCTCGATCACCCGGCGGTCCACCGGTCCGGCCTCATACAGGGTGCTCCGCAGCGTTCGGAGCGGGTCCACCCCCTCCTCCGGGTGCTGCCACAGCAGCTGAACCGGGCAGAAGCCCCTGTATTGAGAGACGGGGACGCCCTCCAGCAGCGCCTGGCCGCTGGCCGGCTTCTCCCAGCCGGCCAGCAGCTTGCACAGGGTGGTCTTTCCTCGCCCGCTGGGGGCGGACAGACCCAGCCGCTCCCCGGAGCGCAGGGTTAGGCTCACTCCGTCCAGCACAGGAGCGCTCCCCCCGTGCGGGTAGCGGAAGGTGAGGTTTTTTGCTTCCAAAGTCATGTCAGCCACTCCTCCAAATCCCCGGAAGGGGGCGCGAACCCGTTTTGGGGCATGGCCCGCCACAGGGCGCGGGTGTATGGGTGGGATGGACCGTACCCCGATTGAAGCTGATCGGCGGAAATCTCGTCTACAGTCTGTCCGGCGTGCATCACCACGATTTTGTCGGCGACAGACAGGGCCAGCGGCAGGTCATGAGTGATGAGCAGCACCCCCGCGCCCCGGTCGGCCAGCTCCCGGAAGTGACCGACTACCCGCTGGGCAGTCCGGGCATCCAGGCCGGGGGTGGGCTCGTCGGCCACAATGAGCCGGGGCCGCTCCATGACGGCGCAGGCGATCAGTACCCGCCGGGCCATCCCGCCGGACAGCTGGAAGGGATAGAGATCTTCCACATCAGGCCCCAGACCGTAGCGCTTCAGCACCTCCCGGCAGCGGGCGCGGACGGCGGGGTCACGTCTCCCCCGGCAAACCTGGGGCCCCACCTTCATCATGGGATCCAGGTATGTGACCCCCTGGGGAATCAGAACCAGCTCCCGGCCCCGCGGCTCCGCCGCCCGATGGGCGGTGAGGGGAGCGCCGTCATAGAGAAGGGTCCCCTCCACCCGGCTGTTTGGGGGCAGGATGTGAAAAATCGCATGGGCCAGCAGGCTCTTTCCGGAACCGCTGGAGCCCACCACCGCCGCCACCTGACCCGGGTCCACAGTGAGGGACAGGTCCTCAATGGCGGACAGCTTTGTCCTGGAGAAGCCCCGGCCATACCTGGAAAACGTGACGGACAGATGCGCGACGTTCAGAATCGGTTCCATAATCCCCTCCTATTCCTGGGACCTGACGGGGGACAGCAGCAGGCGCAGCCGCTCCCCCAGCAGGGCAAACAGCGCCACCGTCAGCGCCAGAGACAGCCCCGGGAACAGGGCCAGCCACCACCGACCGGTGGACAGATAGGCCATGCTCTCCTCCAGAATGACCCCGATGGCGGGCTGATCCGGCGGCAGGCCGAAGCCCAGGAAGGTGACGCTGGCCTCATGGAGAATGGCGTGGGGGAACTGTAAAATCATCCCCGTCAGAAACTGGGGCAGCAGGTGGGGCAGAAAGTGGCCCCACAGCACCCTGCCCCAGGAGGCCCCCAGCCGCCGGGCCATTTGAATGTAGGGGGCCTGTTTCAGCTGGAGCACCTCCCCCCGGAGCAGCCTTGCCAGGGAGGGCCAGTGGGTGAGGGCCACTCCGGCCACCACACCAAAGGTCCCCTTTCCGCAGGCGATGGAGATGAGGATGATAAGCAGGATGTGGGGGACACCCATGACCAGGTCGATGACCCAGGATATGGCCGCGTCCACCGGACCGCCCAGAAGGGCGGAGGCCGTCCCCAAAAGCAGGGCGACCGCTCCGCTGATTACGGCAGTAAACGCGCCGATCCGGATACTGAGAGACAGTCCGGCCAGGGCGCGCGCCAGCATATCCCGGCCCATCCGGTCGGTTCCAAAGGGGAAAGCCAGGCAGGGGGGAAGATTTTTTCGGGAAAAATCGGCAAATTCCGCCGAACCGGCCAGCAGTCCCCCGGCCACAGTGACAGCGCACAGCAGCCCTATGGCAATGAGCAGAAGGAACAGGGCGCGGCCGCGTCGGTTTTTCATGTTCCGGCCGCCCCCCTTCGGATGCGGGGATCAATCACGCCGTAGAGCAGATCGGCGGCCAAATTCCCTCCAAACACCATAGCGGCGGTGACCACCGTAATGCCCAGCAGAAGGGGCATGTCGCTCCCCAGTCCGGCGGAGACCGCCGCCTGACCCAGGCCGGGATAGGAAAAGACCTGTTCCACCAGCACAGAGCCGCCCGCGATTTCACCGATGGAGGCAAATTGCAGAGTCAGAGCGGGCAGGGCCACGTTGCGCAGCACATGGCGGCGGACAATGGCGGTTTCCCCTCTGGCCCGGGCGAAGAGGATGTAATCGCGCTCCATCACGTCGGCTGTTTTCTCCCGGGTGTGGAGGGCGATATTCGCCACGCCGGTGACAGACAGGGTAAGCGCGGGCAAAATAGCGTGGCGAAGCCGCTGAAGCAGTGTGACGCCGGCGTGTTCCGCGCCGATGGGGACGGCCAGACCGATGGGCAGTATTCCCAGCCACACGGAAAAAACCATCAACAGCAGCAGGGCCAGCCAGAAGGAGGGGGTGCTGGAGATCACCAGGCAGTATCCCCGGACCAGCCTGTCCGGCCACCGCCCCCGGCGGGTCCCCGCCAGCACACCCAGGGCCAGTCCCAGCGCTCCAGACAGCACCCAGGCGGAGGCCATCAGCCACAACGAGTTGGAAAGCCGCTGGCCGATCACCTCCAGCACCGGCTGGCGGTAGAGCAGGGAGATTCCAAAATCCCCCCGGAGGGCGTCCCCCAGCCAACGGAGATACCGCTCCGCCGCCGGGGTGTTCACCCCCCAGTACTCTTCCAGTCTGGCGATCTGTTCCGGGGACATGGCCCCCAGCGCCGCCTGGCCCACGTTGGTCTGGAGGGGGTCCAGCGGGGAGGCGTTCATCAGCAGAAAGGCGGTCAGGCTCACCCCCAGCAGAAGCAGGACCATGCGCGCCAGCTTTCTCGCCGTAAATCTCAGCCGATGTCCCATTCCCAGCTCCATTGATCCACGTTGTTGACGATGGACCACCCGTGGCCGTGGGGGTGGATCTTCTGCTCCGCCACCTCCAGGCCGTCCCGGACCCAGTACAGGTGGTCCACGTTCACCAGCCACACCCAGGGCACATCGGCGGCGATCTCCTCCTGGGCCTGCCGCCACAGAGCGTAGGATTCCTCCAGGTCGGGGCAGGCCAGGGCCGCGTCCATCAGCTCGTCCGCGCTCTGGTTGGCGTAGGGAGAGTACAGGGCGCTGTCCGAGCCGGGGGCGGTGTGATAGATGTTGTACAGCTCCATGGGGGTATGGGCCCCCCAGCCCCAGACCAGGGGATTGCTGAGGGCGTCTGTGTAGGCGGTGTCCCAGCCCACCCCCTTGATGTCCGTCTCAATGCCCAGCTCCTGGAACTGGTTTGCCAGCTCGGCGGCGATCCCCTGGCGCGCCGAGTCTCCGGCGGCGTAGTGGATGGTGAGCGAGGCCCGAACCCCGTCCCTTTCCCGGACCCCGTTCGGCCCGGGAAGCCAGCCGGCCTGATCCAGCAGGGCTTTTGACTGTTCCGGGGCGTTGGATACCTCAGCGGCGGCGCTGTTCCACCAGGGCATTCTGTCGCACACGCTGTAAGCTGGGGTGCCGTAGCCGTTGAGGACGTGGTCGATTACAGCCTGCCGGTCCACGCCTAAGTTCATGGCGCGGCGGACCAGCGGGTCGGCGGTAAAATCGTTGTTCCAGACAGGCAGGTTGATCCCCCGGTTGTCCACCGTCTGGACGGACAGCAGGGAGTAGCCGTCCACGCTCTGGTCGGAATAGGTGGCGGAGGTGTAGGCCACATCCGCCTGCCCCGCCTGGACGGCCAGAAAGGCGGCGTCCTCCTCCATGAACAGGATGGTCACCTTTTCCATCCGGGGCTGCTGGCCGTAGTAGTCCAGGTTGTACTCCAGAATAACCTGCTGGCCCCGGTCCCACTGCTTCAGGACGTACCGGCCTGAACCGATGGGGTTGGAGCCATAGGTGGCCGGATCATAGGCGTGTTCGGGCACAATGCCTGTGATAGCCATGGTGTAGGGCCAGATGGAGAAGGGCCGGGTCATATGAAAGACCACGGTGGTCTCATCCACCGCCTCGGCGTAGTCCAGCATGGTGAAGTCGCTGACTGAGCTGGTGCTTTTCACTGTATTGTAAGTGAAGGCCACATCTTCGGCGGTGAGCGGCTCTCCGTCGGTAAATTTCACATCGTCCCGGAGGGTGACCGTCCAGGTCAGGCTGTCCTCGCTGGCCTCCATGCCGGTGGCCAGATCATAGCCGATGGTCAGGTCGGGATTGGTCACCGTCAGGGTGGACTGGATCAGCGGCTCATGGACATGTTCCCCCGCCCCCCAGCCAAAGGCGGGGTCGAAGCCGGCTTCCGGCTCTGAGGTGGGGGGCATGACCACAGTCAGCGGCTTGGATATCCCCGGCTCTGAGGTGAACTGGCCCTCGTTCCGCCTTCCGCAGGAGGCGAGCAGGAGGAGGGCCAGAAGGAAAAGAGCTGTCTTTTTCATGTTTGACTCTCCCAACGCTCCAACGCGTCCTCTAATACGGTCTGAATGGGCAGATTGTTTTCCCGGGCCAGGGCGGCCGCGTCCTCAAATTCGGGCTTCACATGGGACACGCCGTATCCCTGGGCCAGCTTCACCCGTACCGGGCCCCACTGGGTCTGTACCTGTTCCGCGCCGGGGGTGAGGAAATACTTTCCGCACCGGCGGGAGCGCAGGCCGTTGGTGGTGGTCTGGGCCAGGATGTGCCGGGCCAGCTCCCCCTCCTGATCCGGGCCGCACAGGACGGTGAGCACATGGCCTGACCGGCCCTTCTTCATGGTTCCGGGGGTGGTGTATACGTCCAGCGCCCCCAGCTCCAGCAGGCGGGAGCAGGCGAAGGCCAGGGCCTCGGGAGACATGTCGTCAAGGTTGCACACCAGCTCCACAATCTCCCCGTTGGCCCCCTGGCCGCTCTCCCCCAGGAAAGCCCGGACGCAGTTGGCCTGTGCAAACTCCTTGGTCCCTACGCCATAGCCAATCTTCTCCGTGACCATGGCGGGCATGGGGCCGAAGCTCTGGACAAGGCACTTGAGCAGCGCCGCCCCAGTGGGGGTGCACAGCTCGCCCTGAATGGTCCCGCCGTAAGCGGGGATTCCGGTGAGCAGCGCGGCGGTGGCCGGAGTCGGGACGGGCATAACGCCATGGGCGCATTTCACCGTTCCGCTGCCCACATGGACCGGGGAGGCGCAAATTTGATCCGGGGCCAGAAGATACAGGGCGCAGCACACGCCAGTGACGTCGGCCACCGCGTCCAGCGCTCCCACCTCGTGGTAGTGGACGTCCCCCACCTCACAGCCGTGGGCCTGAGCCTCGGCCTGGGCGATGGCGTCATAGACCTGTCGGGCCCTCTCTTTTGCCTCTCGGGGCATGGACAGGCCGTCGATTATCTCTCCGATGTGTCCCGGCGTGGCGTGATGGTGATGGTGGTGGTGTTCGCAGTCATGGTCATGGTGGTGCTCGTGCTCCTCGTGGCCGTGGACCGTCACCCTCATATGAGTGCCCGCAATGCCGCCCGTCTTCGCGGGCACCGGGGTAACCTCCACTCCGGGCAGGCCGAGACGGTTCATCATATCCAGAAAGGTTTTCCGCTGGTCCTCGCTCAGCAGCTCGTACAGGGCGGCCATGAGCATATCCCCCGCCGCCCCCATATCGCATTCCAAATATAAGGTTTTCATTCCAATCCCTCCATCTGATTGATCATACTGGCCAGATATCCGGCTCCAAAGCCGTTGTCGATGTTTACCACGCCGCATCCGGAGGCGCAGGAGTTGAGCATGGCGAGCAGGGCGGACAGGCCGCCGAAGTTGGCCCCGTAGCCCACACTGGTGGGCACGGCGACCACGGGGCAGTCCACCAGCCCGCCGATGACCGAGGCCAGCGCCCCCTCCATCCCGGCCACCACCACCACACACCGGGCGCTCATCAGCGGCTCCAGGTTGGACAACAGCCGGTGCAGGCCGGCCACCCCCACGTCGTACAGCCGGGTGACCCGGTTGCCCAGCACCTCGGCGGTGAGGGCGGCCTCCTCCGCCACCGCCATATCGCTGGTTCCGCCAGTGGCCACAACGATGTGGCCCAAAGCGTTCCGCTCCCCTGGATAGGCGACCGCCAGCTTTGGGATGGGGTGGTAGTCCAAGGGGACGGTTTTCCCCACCAGCTCCGCCGCCTGGGGGCTCAGGCGGGTAATCAGGACGTTTTTACAGCTCCGCTTTCCCATGGCGGCGGCGATACCGGCGATCTGCTCCGGGGTCTTGCCCGCTCCGTAAATGACCTCCGCCGCCCCCTGGCGCACCCCCCGGTGAAAGTCCACCTTGGCGTAGCCCAGGTCCTCAAAGGGCGCCCGCTTCAGCCGGGACAGCGCCTCCTCCGGGGTTGCGGAGCCGTCGGCCACCTGGCGCAGGAGCTGTAAAATATCGTGCCGGTTGTCCATTGTTGTGTCAACCTCCTCAGTCTATGGGGATTCGGGGCTTTAAATCTAACACAATTTCCGAAAACAGGGGGGCCAGCCCGGTTAAAATGTCCTCCCGATACCGCTGGACCAGTGAAAACTGCTCCTCTGTCACCTGGAGCCTGCACCCGCCCGCTGTCAGCCGCAGGCGAAAGTCCCGGAACCCCAACCCGGACAGCAGCGCCTCACCCCGTTCCACCTTCTCCAGAGCCTCCCGGGTAATGGTCTGTCCGGTGGGCGCCCGGGTAGCCAGACAGGCGTAGGAGGGTTTGTCCCAGGTGAACAGTCCGGCCTGTTTGGACCGCGCCCGGATCATCTCTTTGGTCAGCCCGCACTCCCGCAGGGGAGAACGGACCTCCAGCTCCCGCAGGGCCCGCGTACCGGGGCGGTCCCCCGCGTCGTCCGAGGCGTTGGTGCCGTCCAGCAGCAGGGAGAAGCCGTCCGCCGCCGCCCGCTCCCGCAGTAAGGAAAACAGCCGTTTTTTGCAGTGGTAGCAGCGGTCCGCCGGGTTGGCGGCCACCGCCGGGTCGGATAGAATATCAAACTCCACCACGATCAGCTCCGCCCCCAGCCGCGTACACAGCCGCTGGGCGTCCTCCAGCTCAAATTGGGGCTGGAAGGGAGTTTTAACAAAGTAAGGCCGCGCCTCAGCCCCCGCCTCTATCCCTGCCCACAGCAGAAAGGCGGAGTCCACACCGCCGGAAAAGGCTATGGCGGCTCGGGGATTCTGTGAAAAAAATTGTTCCAAGGTCACGGCTGGCACCCTCCCGGACAACAAAAAAAGCACACCAAACTGGTATGCCTTCTGGCAGACCCCCGAGCTTCCGCGCCGGGCGATTGTCCTGTATATTTCGTTCCATCTGTGTTTTCAACGGCCTTCTGGCCTCCCCGCAGCTTCCTGCCGCGCACTCAGTATAACAAAACCTCCAACTCCCTGTCAATACCCAACCGTGGAAAAAAGAAATGAAAAATTTTGCGAAAAGTGTTGACACCGGGGGCGGAGTGTGGTAATATCTTTCTTGCGCTGATGAGCGCCACTCAATGCGCGAGTGGTGGAATTGGTAGACTCGCTGGCTTCAGGTGCCAGTGCTCGCAAGGGCGTGCGGGTTCGACTCCCGCCTCGCGCACCAATGGAATCCCCGTATTCGTTACGAATGCGGGGATTTTCTTATTCCATAAAGCTGTGTCTTACGATTGAATCCATGCTTGAGCTGACAATCAACTCTTCCTCCCAATTTTGTCACAGATCGGATTCAGCATGGTCTAATTCAACAGGAGGTGTTTATATGAACACAAAAGAGAATCAGGAGCTGTCCATCTTAATCGAGCAGGCCACCGCGGGGGACAAGGCCGCGCTGGAGACCGTGCTGGCGGGAGTGCGGGACCTGGTGTTCAACCTGTCCCTGCGGATGCTGGGCACGTTTCATGACGCGGAGGACGCGTCCCAGGACATCCTTTTAAAGGTGATGACCCACCTGTCCTCTTTTAAAGGGGAGAGCGCGTTCACCACCTGGGTATTCCGCGTCGCGGTAAACTATCTCAAGAACTACAGGAAACACATGTTTGCCCGGTTCCCGTTGAGCTTTGAATTTTATGGGGACGACATCCGGAATGGGAAGATTCAGGATGTGCCGGACCTGACTCAGAATGTGGAAAAGGCCATTCTGGCCGAGGAATTAAAGCTGTCCTGTACCAATGTCATGCTCCAGTGCCTGGACCCGGAGAGCCGGTGCGTCTTTATTCTGGGCACCATGTTCCGTGTGGACAGCCGCGTCGCGGGGGACATTCTGGGTATCACGCCGGAGGCCTACCGCCAGCGGTTGTCCCGGGCGCGGAAAAGGATGGCGGACTTTCTGTCCGAGTACTGCGGCGAGTACGGAAAGGGAAGCTGCCATTGCGCCGACCGGGTTAATTACGCCATCCGGAACCACCGCGTCGCCCCCGACCGGCTGGACTTTACAACAGCCAGACCTGACGATACCGCGGTGGAGGTAACCGCGGCGATGGAGGAAATCGACGGTTACTCTCAGCAGTTTTCCTTCTGCCGGACCTACCAGTCCACAGCCCGTCTGAAACAGATGCTTCGGGACTTTCTGAACGGACCGGCCTTTTCCACGGTCACGGAAGCGTAGGGAGGTGGAGCGAATGGATATGGAGATGATATTAAGCTATCTGGCGGATTTGAGCGCGAACAACAACCGGGAGTGGTACCACGCCCACAAGGCCGACTACCGGGCGGCCAACGCACGGTTTGAGGAGCTGATACAGGGCCTGATGTTCCGAATCGGGGAATTTGACAGCGGTGTTCTTGGCCGCGGGCCCGGGGAGCTGACCTTCAAGCTGGCGCGGGACACCCGGTTCAGTCACGATAAATCCCCCTACAACCCGGCTTTTCGGGCCCATATTTCGTCTATGGGCAAACTGCCTGTCCCGGTGGGCTATTACCTGATGCTCAAGCCGGGCGGCCAGTCCTTCCTGGGCGGCGGCCTGTTTGCCGATCTGTTTAAAGACGCCACTCGGATGGTACGGGACTATATTGCGGCACATGGAGACGAGTGGACGGCGATCATCACAGCTCCCTCCTTCCGGGAATGTTTCACAGTGGGCGGCACGACGCTGAAAAAGGTACCCGCCGGATATGACAAAGACCATCCGCAGGCTGAGTATCTGAAATATAAGAGCTGGTATCTGGAATATCCGGTTCAGGACGCGGAGCTTATGGATAGCGAGGCGTTTCTGGACAAAGCGGCTGAAGTATTTTGCCGGATGAAGCCATTCAACGATTATCTGAACAGGGCGCTCGCGGACTTCAAGATGCCGGAGCGATAAAAAATTCCGCGCCGCGCTGATGAGAAACGCCGCCTGACAGCCCGGGATAAAGCTGTTCCGCGGCCTGAGCGGGGATGGACCCGGCGGCGCTGATGTCTCCAGTCCGATCCATCAAAATAGTGGTTGAGTTTTTGGCCGTATTACGCTATAATTACGCTAATACCCACCGGGCCGGACCCGGTCACAACCCGTTTTGAGCGATGGGTTACGAAAAGTAAGGAGAGGAATATGAAATTCCACATTGTCAGCGACAGCTCCTGCGATCTGGGGCGGGCGGAGGCGGAACGTCTGGGCGTTACCATGGTATCCTTCTATGTGTCCATCGGGGACGAGGTCTACTACCGGGAGGAACAGGATATTTCCACCCATGAATTTTATCAGCGCATGGCGGACGCACCCGGGGTTTTCCCCAAAACCTCCATGCCAACCCTGGAGGACTATCTGGAGGCGTTCCGTCCCCTGGCGGCACAGGGGACGCCGGTTCTGTGCGTCTGCCTGAACGCCAGCTTCAGCGGCTCCTATCAGTCGGCGCTGAACGCGGCGGAGGAAGTGAGGGAGGAGTTCCCCGGCGCCAGGATCGAGGTGCTGGACTCCGCTCTGGCCACTGTACTCCAGGGACTGTTTGTGGAGGAGGCTGCCGCCCTCCGGGACGCGGGCTTTACGCTGGAGGAGGCGGTGGAACGGCTGCGGCCTCTGCCCGCCACCGGGCGCATTTTTTTCACCACCAGCGACCTGGAGTATCTGCGCCACGGCGGCCGCGTCGGCCGGGCGGCCGCGGCCACCGGAACGCTGCTGAAGGTAAAGCCCCTCATCGGCTACAAGGACGCCGGGCTTGTTTCCGACGGCATCGCCCAAGGACGGAAAAAGTCTCTGGCCAAGGTTCGGGAGCTGTTTCTCCGCCACCTGAAGCGGGAAAACATCCAGCTGGCGGACTACCGGCTGGCTACCGGCTTCGGACTGGATCAGGAGGAGCACCGGACCTTCGCGCGGGCCGTATATGAGGATCTGCTGGCTCTGGGGCAGGACCGCCCTGACGTAAAACGTCCCTATCAAATCGGAGTGACCATCGGCGTTCACACCGGCCCCACTCCCATCGGCGTGGGACTGCTCCGCCGCACGGAACGGTAACCCTTTTGCCCCCGGCCTTTTGGCCGGGGGCATTTCCGCAAAAGAAGATGCAATTTGTAGTAAAATTGTAACCAATTTGCCACTTGAATTTTGTAGGAAAAGTGCTATCCTGAATAGGCGGACTTTCGACAAACTTTGACCGGAACCTGATTGGAATAGGCGTCCGGTTTGGAGGTGGTTTTTTTATGCTCGGCAGATATCAAGGGCGGCGCGCGGACCCGTCCCGGAATGGGAAAGCGATATGGATGATCTCCGTCCTGGCGCTGCTGGCCCTGGCCGCGGCGGCTGTCTTTTTCTTTCGGGACCCGGAGGGCGGTGTGCCGTCGGCTTCCGCGTCCAGTCAGCCGGGCGCTGGCAGCGCCTCATCTCCGGACCAAAGCGTTCCTCCGGAGCCGGATGTACCCGACGAGCCCCCTGCCCCTTCTTACGACTTTTCACAGCCTGTTCCCCAGGCTGAGGAGGTGGACAACAGCTATTTTGCGGACGCCGCCTTTGTGGGCGACTCCCGCACCGACGGCTTTTTGCTCTACAGCGGCATTGGAACCGGTGAAAATCTGACCTCCAACGGCCTGTCCATCTTTAGGCTGGCCGACCGGAAGGCCCTGACCATCGGCGAGGAGCGGTACACCCTGCTGGAGGCCCTGGCTTTGAAGGAATACGGCAAGGTTTACATCTCCCTGGGCATCAACGAGCTGGGCTATAACGACGACAATGGCTTCTACCGGAGCTACTGCGGCGCCATCGATGAGATCCGTCGCGTCCAGCCCAACGCGGTGATTTATATCCAGGGGCTGATCCCGCTGAACGAGGCGCAGTATACAGCGGCCACCGGCCGGGACTATCTGAAGAACGACCACCTGCGGGTATACAACGATCTGCTGCGGCAGGCGGCGGAGGAGAAGCGGGTGGTCTATCTGGACCTGTACTCCGAATTTGTGGATGAGAACGGTTCCCTCCCCGAAGAGGACAGCCGGGACGGAGTTCACCTGAAAAAGGACGCCTGCCAGCGGTGGCTGGCCTATCTCAAGACCCACACGGTGGAGTTCGACACCCTTTATCCGGACGGCCCTCCCCCTGTGGAGCCGGCTGAACCGGAGACAACAGCTGCGGATGGGAGTGGACAAGGATGAGACGGATTTTGACTGTGGCGCTGGCCCTGACGCTGGCGCTGGGGCTGGCCGCCTGCGGCGGCGGGGGGCAAAACGACGCCCCGCCCCTTTACGCCGCCGGCGATGTGACGAAAATCAGCGAGGCGGGGGCCTTCACCGCCGACCTGTATGACCTGGAAGAGCTGGACGCGGACACCGCGTTCCTGCTGTATAAGCTGGCGGAGCATAACTTGACCCGGGAGGATCTGAAGGAATGCGCCGTGCTGCGCTCCGCCGGGGCCACCTGCGAGGAGGCGGCGGTGCTGAGCTTCACCGACGCGGACAAGGCGGAGGCCGCGGTAAGCGCTTTGGACGGCTATATCACCGGCCAGATCAGCGCCAACCGGGATTACCGTCCCGCCGAGGTTTCCAAGCTGGAAAACGCCTGGATTGACCGGCGGGGAGAGACCGTTCTGCTGGTGGTGGCCAACGACCTGGAGGCCGCCAAAAGCGCGGTTGGATAATGTCAAAGCCCCGCCCGGACGATTGTTTGAGGCTGTGAATACAGAGGCTGATTTTCGTGGAGCGGAAGCGGCGGTTTTGAGAAATCAAAACCGCCGTTGATTTTTGTTACAGCGTTCGAATTAAGAACTTCTTAATATTTTCCCACTTGCGATTTAAATTGTCTGTGATATGCTATGCTACAGAAAAAAGACAGGGGAGGAGAGGCCCATGTACACCATCCTGATCTGCGACGACGATAAGGATATTGTGTCCGCGCTGGACATCTATCTTACCAGCGAGGGCTATCAGACCATCAAGGCCTACAACGGCAAGGAGGCCATCCGGGCGGCGGAGACCCATGAGATTCATCTGATCCTGATGGATATCATGATGCCCGAGCTGGACGGCATGCGGGCCACAGCCAAGCTGCGGGAGGGGAGCAACGTGCCCATCATCCTGCTCACCGCCAAGAGCGAGGACACGGACAAAATTCTGGGGCTGAACATCGGTGCGGATGACTATATCACCAAGCCCTTCAACCCCCTGGAGGTTATCGCCCGGGTGAAGTCTCAGCTGCGGCGGTACACCGCCCTGGGGGGCGCGGAGAAGGGCCCCGGCCTGATTACCGCCGGTCCCATCGCCATGGACGACGGGGCCAAGGTGGTCACGGTGGACGGCGAGCCCATCAACCTCACCCCCATCGAGTACAACATTCTCAAGCTGCTGCTGTCCCACCCGGGGCAGGTATTCTCCTCCGCCCAGATTTACGAGCAGGTGTGGAACGACCCGGCTTACGGATCGGAGAACACGGTGGCCGTTCACATCCGCCACCTGCGGGAGAAAATCGAGATCAACCCCGCCGAGCCCCGGTATTTAAAGGTGGTCTGGGGGCTGGGCTACAAGATTGAGAAGGGGGCGTAGCTGTGAAAAAGCTGCAAGGCAATACCATCGCCAAGCTGTGCGCCTGGGCCGTTCTGCTGGCCGCCGCCTTTGGGACGGGGATCTTTGGGGTGTGGGCGGTGCTCAGCTTTGGATCGGTGGCCGACGACAGCTGGCAGGGCTCCTCCCGGTACTACAGCGCTGTGGACAACCGCCAGCGGGAGCTGGTGGTGGGGATCAGGCTGTCCCAGCAGCTGGAGCGGCTGGAGCGGCAGATGGAGGAGGGGACCGCCAGTCCCCTGGCCTACGCTGACGCGGAGGCCCTGCGGGAGGAGCGGGCCCAGGTGGAGGAGCGGTTTTCCCGGCAGAACACCTGGTTCCGTTTCCGAGTGCTCACCGACAACGGGCAGACCCTTCTGGGTACCAACCTCAACGACAACGAGGCCATGATCCGGGCGGTCCAGAATGTGCACTACTTCTCCTTTGAGCTTTGGGACGGGGATATCTATGAGAACGCATACTACTATGACCCGGAAACGGGTGAAGGATATTCTGATCCTCCCACTGCGGGACTCAGTCCGGAGACCGAAGCCGAGCCGCTGCAGCTGGTGCTGGAGTACGGGGTGCCGGAAAAGATTGACGATTCAATTCAGGACGAGTTCAGCCAAATCTGGAGAATGTGGAACATGGACCGGGCGGCCTTTGATCAGTACCTCACCGGTTTTTTGAGCCTGGGGGCGCTCACCCTGCTGGCCCTGGTCTGGGTGCTCTGGACCGCCGGACGCGGGGCGGGAACGGAGGGGGCCGTCACCACATGGCAGGAGCGGATATTCTTTGATCTGTACGCCGCGGTTGTGATCGCTGCCGAGGTCTGTCTGGTTGCCTGCTTTATCTGGACGGCGGAGCGGCTCTACTGGGGAGCGGCGAATGTCTACTCCATTATGAATAGGGATTTCAACGCCTTTTACAAGCTGGGCGTGATGGGAGCCGGAGCCTTTTTTGCCGCCGGGGTGGGGTGCGCCGCCCTGCTGCTGCGCACCCTGGCTGTCCGGCTCAAAGCGGGCTGTCTGGGAAAAACCACCCTGCTGTGCAGGGTGGTCACATGGATGGTGAGGACCATCCATGACTTTGTTCATTTCCTGCCCTTTACCTGGAAAATCGTGCTGGGCTTTGGAGCCTATGTGATAGTGACCTTCTTCCTGGTTATGGAGGGAGTCTATAACGGTGCGTTTATGTTTATGTATCTCTGCTTGCAGCTGACCCTGGCGCTGTTTCTGGCATGGTGGGCCTATGGCTACTACCGCCTGCGCCAGGGCACCAAAACCATCGCCGGAGGCGATTTGGAGTATCAGATCGACACCCGCCGCATGCCCTACGACCTGCGCCTCCAGGCGGAGGATCTGAACAACATCTCCGCCGGGCTGTCCGCGGCGGTGGATGAGAAAATGAAGAGCGAGCGGTTCAAGGCGGAGCTGATTACCAACGTCTCCCACGATTTGAAGACGCCCCTTACCTCCATCATCAATTATGTGAACCTTCTCAAATCCACCGACCAGACCGACCCCAAAGCGGCGGAGTATATCGAGGTGCTGGACCGGAAGTCCCTGCGGCTGAAAAAGCTCACCGAGGACCTGGTGGAGGCCTCCAAGGCGTCCACAGGGGTGCTGTCGGTGGTGCGGGAGAAGATCGGCATGTCTCAGCTCATTGACCAGGCCCTGGGGGAATGGGAGGAGAAGCTGAACGACCGGAAGCTCGCCCTGGTAACCAACCTTCCCGAGGGGGAAACCTGGGTGTACGCCGATGGCCGTCACCTGTGGCGGGTTATCGACAACCTGCTGTCCAACTGCTCCAAGTACGCCATGGAGGGCACCCGGGTCTACCTGGACCTGGAGCGGGGGAAGGGACAGGTGGCTCTGTCGGTGAAGAATGTCTCCCGGGAGCCGCTGAACGTCCCCGCCGAGCGGCTGATGGAACGCTTTGTCCGGGGGGAGGAATCCCGGTCCACCGAGGGGTCCGGTTTGGGACTTTCCATCGCCCGGTCCCTCACCGAGCTTCAGGGCGGCTCCTTCGACCTGGCCGTAGATGGCGACCTGTTCAAGGCCATCGTTATCTTACCCCAGGCAAATTAATGTGGCATCCACCCGTCCTGTGCAGGATGGGTGGATGTTTGTATGAACTCTAAATGAGCAAAATCAAAAAGTGCGCGTAAAGAGCCCTAAAGCTTCGAATGCCCTGACCTAAAGGCAAGAGGAAACTGGAAAGGACAGCAAAAAAGAACTGTGCCAACGGTAGGATGATGAGCGGGAGGTCAATCGCTTTAGCGGAACGGATCATAAAGGATTTGAGGCCCAAATACATTGTTTGCCGCTTGAACATGGCCTCAATTTTCCAGCGATGAGCATAGTACCGTTGACTTTTTTCGATGGTCTTTTCTGACGTACGCCAAATCTCTATATCTCGCTCTCTTTAATGCCGATACCCGCTGGCATGGAGGATAGCATTCCTATGCTTGCTACGTTAGCGTTTTCCCTTTTCTCCATCCTGCTCTCAAAGCGTTTTTGAGAAACAAAACAACCACCAGAAACAGACATTTATGATTATTGAGAGTGACATCACTTGAGAGAACACAATAAGCGAAATGTCAAAATTGTTTTATATCCGCTTTGCGGTACACTTTCAATTTTCATCACCCCACCATGCGCCTCCACAATCTGCCTTACAAGCAAAAGCCCCAACCCATGCCGCAAGTCCAGCCGTTCATCGGTGCTTTCCATATAGTGTGGCTTTTCTTCCAACTCCCGCAATTTTTCAGCGGACATACCCACGCCATTGTCCGCAACCGTGATTGAAACATCTTCCGGTGAACAGACAAGGGACAAAGAAATATCGCACCCCTGCGGATTGTGGTTGATGCTGTTCTGCGCCAAGTTACCGATAGCCCGCGAAATCAAACGGGCGTCACAGTCTATAACTGCGGTTTCCGCTTCGGAAGAAATTTCAACCTCGACCGAATGTTTCTCACTGATACCTGCATTGAGCAAATCCGCTGCATAGGAGCGCAGTAATTTGGACAGGCGTACCGGCTCTTTATGGAGCGGCTGCATTTCATATTCCAACTGCGATACCAAATTCAAGTCCTGCACCAAGTCTTTGATTTTTGCGCTCTGCGCCCGGATGATCTCCGCTTCCCGCCGAATATTTCCATTGGCCTCGTGATCTCCGGCAATCCGCTGGGCATATCCCATAATCATAGCGAGTGGCGTGCGGATGTCGTGAGAAACGCCGCTGATCCAGTTGGCGCGGGCCTGGTTTTGCCGGCTCAACACCTGGGACGCCTGATTGACGCTATCCGCAATTTCTGACAACTCGCCTCGAATGGACAAATCAACAGGTTTGCCGGTGGACAGTGTTTTAATAGAGGCCATGATCGGCTCCGTATTTTTTGCAATTTTTCGTTTTGAGAAGTAGTAGACCAAAAACAGAAGCACGATGTCTATTGCCAGAATGCCGCTTACAAAGAACGGGAAAATCCTGATCGCCCGTATTGGGAAATAGTTTCCTGTCAGCTTCATAAAGCTGTTTTTTGGGTAGCCCAATACCAATAGACCATCTGCCATGTTCCGCGCAAAAACAGGGTAGTCTTGCAGATAGCCTTTCGAGAACACGGCCACATCCTGAATGGTGTACTGTGTCGGTATTTCCTCTGGCAAAGATGACTCCCAGATACAGTGTCCGCTCGCGTCCAATAGCATAGCCCAAATCTGATTACGGTTTAACTCTTGCAGCCTTTCTTCCGATATGCCGGATGCCGACAGATCAGCGGCTACGGCCTCTAACATATTTGCCGGTGATGCCGAACCGTATTCCCTGAATACGATACCCCCGAACGTCAAGGCAAACGCCAGAATGTTGACAAGCAGGAGAACCAGCGCAAAGACAAAAAAGGAGAGAAGATATTTTGAGATATATGTTCCAAATGCTTTCATCGGTTATTTCACCCCTTTGCTTGTCAATCTGCC
Source organism: Oscillospiraceae bacterium (assembly GCA_910575265.1). GTDB lineage: Bacteria > Bacillota > Clostridia > Oscillospirales > Oscillospiraceae > Lawsonibacter. The sequence goes on along the minus strand of CAJTEA010000009.1, from coordinate 8,209 downwards.
GTAAGCTCTACTAATACGATTTCAGGCCGATTATTGAAACGAAGCGGTATGATACTGTTTCCAAGGCCACGGCTGACAACCATATTTGTGCCGCCGTCTGAATATAGGCCAGCATCGTACTTTGGGAAAAATCCCTGATTGGGAGCAACCAGCCCGCCGATCAGTGGCAACCGAAATTGCCCGCCGTGTGCATGACCGCTTAAAACTAAATCGACGCCGCAGCTTACATAGGTATCAAACAATTCCGGCCTGTGTGAAAGCAAAATCGTATAGCCAGCCTTATTTTCCATCAGTTCATTCAACTTGGTGCTTATCATAGCGGGGACTTCATCGAAGATATTACTTTTAATTGTAAAATTAGGGTCTGAAAGCCCCATCAAAGTGACAATACCGCCGTTGTGTTCAAGCTGTATTGCTTTGTCCTCAAGAACGATCACGCCAGCGGCTTCAAGTCCTGTTTTAAGCTCACTGTACCGTGACAGGCTGGCTTCGTGATTGCCCGTCACATAATAGACCGGCGCAATTTGAACCGCCTTTTCAGCAAAAGAAAGAGCAACATCTATGTTCGTATGATGTGCGTCTACCAAATCGCCCGTTATTACAATCATATCCGGCTTGCTTTCGGAAAGGCTGTTTAATAAATGCGAGTTTTCTTCTCCAAATTCAGCGTTATGCAGATCAGAAACCTGTGCAATTCTAAACCCGGAAAACTCCGAGGGTATCTGATTGCCGGAAAGAGTAATTGAATTTGCCATTAACGCTGTATTTCCCCAAATCGTCCATACGATCAAGGCAAGCAGCATTGTTATCAGGACATAGAAAAGCAAATGTGTTTTGGAATGGCTTTTTTTCATGGCCCTTGTTTATCTCCCACGCATTATTTCCTTGCCAGTAGCTTATAGCCCAGCCCTTTGACTGTCAGCAGGGAGACTGGCTTGGACGGGTCTGCCTCGATTTTCTCCCGGACACGCCGCACATGGGCGTTCAAGCTGTTTTCATAGCCAAAAGGATTGTCGCCCCATAGAGCCTCGCAAAGCGTGTCCACGGTCACAATGCGGCCCTCATTCTTCGCCAGAGTTTCCAGCAACCTATGCTCCATCGCTGTCAAAGGGAGTATCTGACCGCTCTTGTCCACTTCTGCCCGGCTGAAATCCACTGTACAGCCATCCAGCTTCAAAACGGTTGCGTCCTCTTTGTAGCACCGGCGCAGAACGGCGTAAACCCGCAACAGAAATTCCTGGGGCAGAAAGGGCTTCGCGATATAATCGTCCGCTCCAAGGCCCAGTCCCGCCAGCTTGTCCGCAGCCTCGTCACGGGCCGTCAGAAAAACCACGGGAATATCCGTCCACGCGCGGATCTGCTCCATCAGGGAAAAGCCGTCGCCGTCCGGGAGCATCACATCCAAAATCGCCAGATCAGGTTTTTCCGCTTTAGCGGCGGCAATTCCCTCTTTCATATTGTCGGCGGTCACAAGGCGCTGAAAGCCCTCGTCCGTTAAAATAGCTGATACCATTTTCAAAAGCTCCGGCTCGTCATCGACCAGCAGGAGCTTTTTGCTGTGTAAAAAAGAATTGTCCATCGTAGTGTCTCCCCAATAAACGGAAAATTGATATCATTTCTCACGCATGATAACACTTTTCTTTCCGCTATTTTCACTCGTTTCTTAATCATATTCCGCACAGATAAATTTGAAATCCTCCGTCTTGTGTAACGCTTCCAAAGCATATTTCTCAATATGCTGCGACATGATTTCTATGGCATACCGAAAATTTTCTGACGGATGCCCCTCGGCACAGCGCACCATCGTAATCAGCATCCTATCGTCGCCTTCCATATATTCAGACGAGTAGTTGCCGGAATAGTCGCAGGAATCCTCATAAAGCCCTTTCTGTCTTACCTCCTCCATTTGCGCCGCAGTGCCAACCACTGCATGGTAATCCATGTTATCGCTGTCACAGTAGTAGTCGATAAAAAGCCTTGCTATAGCATCTGTGCATTGTTGAATCTGCTCGATTATGACATCTGCATTTCGGATAGCAAATTTCCGAATTTTCTCCTTAGCATCCTCCTCGCTTTCATAGCGGATGTATAAAAGTGTTTCGCAGCCCTCAAGCACAGCTGTGATCTTCTGAAGTGTTCCATCCTTGTCATAGACGGCACGCAGCGTCCGAATGAATTCATCCTCCGGTACGCTGTACAGAGTCATCTCACGCCGCTCTTTCCCAACAGGAATGTCATATTCAAGCATTTGATACTGTGTGTCATAGTCAAAGGAGATAACGCCATCTCTGTCAATGTCCTTACTAAAATCAATCACACGGTACGTACCTTCTCTGTAGGTGAGTGGTATATTGTACAATTCCGGCATTTCAGTCTCCTCCTTATTATTAACTCCGATTTGTCAACTTGCAACTTGATTATAACACGGCCCACCCGCTTTGTGAACGCCATTATGAAAAAGTAAGGTAAAAGTAAGGACAAGAGAATGTAGAAGTCAGGTTGATACTGTACCATAGGGGCAGAAAGGAGATGTGTCTATGGACTATATCATCGCCACAGAGCAGTTGACGAAGAAATACAAAAATTTTACCTCGGTCAACAATGTGTCTATTCACGTCCGCAGGGGTAGTATTTACGGCTTTCTCGGCCCCAATGGAGCGGGCAAATCCACCACCATGAAGATGCTCCTGGGGCTGACCGCCCCCACAAAGGGCAGCTTCACCATTGATGGAAAACACTTTCCAAATGACCGGCTGAAAATCTTGCGGGAGATTGGCTCTTTCATTGAGGCCCCCTCGTTCTACGCCAACCTGACGGGCCGGGAAAATCTGGATGTGATACGCCGGATTTTGGGCCTGGGTCAAAACACCGTGGAGGACGCCTTGGAGCTGGTGGGGCTGTCCGAATTTGGAGATCGCCTCGCAAAGAAGTATTCCCTGGGTATGAAACAGCGGCTTGGCCTCGCCGGGGCGCTGCTGGGCCGTCCGCCTATCCTCATTCTGGATGAACCGACCAACGGCCTTGACCCCTCTGGCATCCATGAAATTCGCAATCTGGTAAAATCCCTGCCTGATCTGTACGACTGTACCATCCTCATTTCCTCTCATATGCTGTCGGAAATTGAGCTGATGGCGGACGACATCGGTATCCTCAATCATGGGCGGCTGCTGTTTGAGGGCAGCTTGGATGATCTGCGGCACGGCGCGAGGCAGGCGGGAATGTCCGCCGATAACCTGGAAGATGTGTTCCTCTCCATCGTAGAGCAAGACAACGCCGCCAGAAAGCAGAGGGCAAAGCTATGAGGGCGCTTGTGATCGAACTGCGGAAAGAGAAACGGACAGGGGTAATCCCGGTGCTGCTGGCTGTAGGTATTTTAGGCGCGGCCTATGCCTTTGTCAACTTCCTTGTCCGAAAAGATACGCTGCTCAATCTTCCGCTGGCCCCGATGGACGTACTGCTGACCCAGCTTTACGGTATGATTATGATACTGAACCTGTTTGGTATCGTTGTCGCGGCCTGTATGGTCTACAACATGGAGTTCAAGGGCAGCGCAATCAAGAAGATGTATATGCTTCCCATGAGCGTACCGGGGATGTATCTCTGCAAATTCCTGATCTTGACCGTCATGCTCTTTGTGGCGGTGACTCTGGAAAATCTGGCGCTTATGAAAATCGGAATGAGCGATCTGCCCCAAGGGACATTTGAAATGGGAACGCTGCTCCGCTTTACGGCCTATTCGTTCATCACATCCATGCCGGTGCTGTCCTTTATGGTGCTGATCTCCTCCCGCTTTGAAAATATGTGGGTTCCCCTTGGCGTGGGAGTGGCCGGTTTTTTAAGCGGGATGGCCCTGGCATCGTCAGCCGCGGCGGTCTTGATGGTGCATCCGTTCATTGTGATGTTCAAGCCTGCGGTGGCTATGAGCGCACAACCCGATATGCTGGTGGTGCTGTTTGCTCTGGTCGAAACGCTCCTTTTCCTTGGCCTTGGGCTGTGGATGGCAAAAAATCTGCGCTATGAGTAAGGGAGGAGCCGTATGAACTTTTTCAATTTGCTCGGCATTGAGTTTATGAAAGTGAAACGCTCAAAGATCGTTCCGCTGATTTTTATTGCCCCGCTGCTGGTAGTAGCCTCCGGGGTAGCGGCGTTAAGCCGGTACTTCACGCCGGAGTACACCAACGCATGGCCTGCTATGTTTATTCAAAGCGCCCTGGTCTACGCCTACTATCTGCTGCCGTTCAGCATGATCGTGGTATGCGTGATGATTGCGGGGCGGGAAACGCAGAACAATGGCATCCTGAAAATGCTGGCCCTGCCGGTGAGCCGGAAAGCTCTCTCCCTGGCAAAGTTTTGTGTCCTGATGTTTTATCTGTTCATGGAAATGGTTGTCTTTCTGGCGGTGTTCGTAGTTGTTGGTATGCTGGCTACTTCCACAATGGGTATTACGGAAACATTGCCCGTTCTCTATCTTCTGAAATGGTGCGCGGGGCTGTTTCTGACGATGCTCCCATGTTTGGCGGCAATGTGGGCAATCACGGTGTTATTTGAAAAGCCGCTGCTTTCCGTGGGGCTGAACCTGCTGCTGGTGATCCCCGGTATTCTGGTCGCCAACACGCCGCTCTGGATTGCTTATCCCTACTGTTACAGCGGCTATTTGGTGTCCTGTTCTCTGCACAATTTTACGGCGGAAACCTCTGATGCCGCATTTGCATTGATGCCGTTTCTGCCCTGTGCAATCGCTGTATTCGCTGTTCTGCTTGCTCTGTCAATCACACAATTTGGAAAAAAGGAAATGAGGTAATCGTATGGAAGTCACAAAAAAGCTTCAAAAGCTCAGTCTGGCGGCGCTGATCGTCAGTCTGCTGCCGCTGGCAACCCTTGTCCCGGTATTTCTGAAAATCACCCTGCCGGATGGAGTACGCATGATTTGGGCAATCTGCAACATTGCCTTTGCGCTGACGGGCCTCCTGCTCTCCGTGATCTGCGTAAAGAGCGAGGAAAGCCGGAGCGCCGTCAATATCATGTCCACAGTAATCAGCGTGGCGCTGGTGCTGATGATGCTGGGGATTGTCGCCCTTGCCCTGGTTCTCAATTTTTTGCAGTAATAACAGATCGGGAAACTGCCATATAGCCAATATTTGAAAAACTGCCGCACGACGGCAAAAGAAAAAAAGCTCGTCCCCCGCCTGGGGAAACTGAGGCCATGGAGTTATACTATACGATGCAGATACAGTAAACTATACAATGCAAACCGCCCGGTGGGTCTGTGCGCACCGCCCCAGGTCGCGCGGACAGCACAAAAAGGGACCTGGGTAGGAAGAATGAAGTTTTAAGCGGAGAGGCATCGCGCAAGCGGCGTCTCTCCAGTTTTCAACTGGATACGTTCATAATTATAAAAGTGGATAAATTCATCTATGAGCTCCCTGGCTTGCTGGAAAGATTTTGTTTTTTGGCGGTAAATACACTCTGTCTTGAGAATGGAGAAGAATTTTTCCGCCATTGCGTTGTCATAACAGTTTCCTCGTCTTGACATTGAGGGTGTAATGCCATATTCTTTAGTCAGGTCAAAGTATGCTTGGGATGTGTACTGACTACCTTGGTCGCTGTGGAGCCGCAATCTCCCAGCGCCCACTTTTTCTTTTCTCTTCGCAAGCCGTATGGTATCCAACACCAGGCTTACTGTTTAGTGTGGATATAAGAAATATCTGTGACCCATTTCCGGTTAGGATGATCCGCCTGGAATTCCCGATTTAGTAAATTCTTATATTTGTGAGTCTGTTCTTCCATCTGGACCCACTTTCTGGCTCGGCGGATTTCCGCCAATAAGCCGTACTTCTTCATCACCCGCAATAATTCGTTTTCCATCTTCAGCCGCTTGTTTTCATGTTTGTACTCCGCAAGTGTTTTCGCTGGTTTACGGCCACGTCGCTTTGATATGCCTTGTATTTCTTTCTTACGTTCCCGCCTCAGCAGCGCATGTACCGGCCTATATCCACTCAGCCCCAGCGCATCCTCCACCTGTTTCCGCGTCATCCCCTGTGCCAGCATCTCTTTGATTTGAGGCAGCTCCATTGTATGCTGATATTTCCTCGCCATAAGTTACACCCCCTGATGTAGTTCTATTTTCCTACATCAGGGGGCGTTTGTCTATTGTCCGTTTTTACTGGGGCGGTGCACTTCCATCCGGCGGGGCGCTAATCTGGCAACAAAGGCAAACGGAATGGTAAGTCCTGTAAAAATTATTTGCAGAGTAAGATAGTTCCAGAGTGTCGAAATGCGTCTCAAATTGGAGCTGTTGACAAAGTGCCCCCAAATCGCTCGAAATATGGTATAATTAGAGCAGGGGGGCGAGGAAATGCAGTTAAAATATCACATGGTAACGATAGAGGATTTGGTACCTGAAAATCATTTTCTGCGGAAATTGGAAGCGGCGCTGGATTTATCGTTTGTGTATGAGGAGACGGCTCACTTGTACAGCCGGAGGTATGGCCGTGCGCCCATAGACCCGGTAGTAATGGTAAAATACCTGTTGCTGGGTTTTTTGTACGGCATCCCCTCGGAGCGGCAGATCGAGGTACGGTGTGCGGACAGCAATGCGTTTCGTTGGTATCTTGGAATAGATTTGGATGAACGAGTGCCAGACCACAGTACGATCAGCCAGCTGCGGCGGCGGAAGCCTGCATTTCGGAAGGTGTTCCGGCGGCTATTTGAGGAAGTGGTGCGCCAGTGCGTGGAAAAAGGTCTGGTGAGCGGACGGCTGGCGGTGACGGATTCCACCCACGTCAAGGCCAACGCGTCCAGGGCCTCGGAGCAGGAGGTAGATGCGCTGGAAGAGGCGGGGAACTATTGGGAGCGGCTGGACGCCTATGAGGAGGAGGGACTGGAGGAGCTGAAACGGCAGACAGGGCAGCGCCGGGCGAAGCGTACAAAGCAGGTGAAAAAGGACAAGCGCCGTTCCCACAAGAAGGTGAGTAGTACCGACCCGGAGTCGGGCTACATGAAGCGGCCCGGCAAGCCCAGCGGTTTTTATTATCTGTCTCACCAGACAACCGACCCGGACCACGGTATCATCACCGCTGTAACCGTGACGCCGGGGGATGTCCATGACTCACGGCCCTATTTGGAGCAGTTGGAGTACGTCCATAAGAGTGTTGTGCCGCTGCAAGCCGCTGCGGCGGACTCCGCCTATGACTTCCCCCTGGCACACCGAGCGCTGGAAGAACTGGGCATCGACTTCTTTGTCGTGCCACAGCCCGCCCATGACCGCACGAAAGCTGAACTGAAGCGGGATGCATTCACCTATAACGAACAGCGGGACGTATACTTGTGCCCTAACGGGAAAGAACTGCGGCGCAAGCGGCTGTATCGAAGCGGCAGTGGGCTGTTCTGGGAATACTGGGCGGAAAAGAAAGACTGCGGCAGCTGTCCTTTGCGGCAGAAATGTCTGAATGAGACGGACAAGGCCGGCGCCAGAAAGCTCCAGGACAGTTATTTCAAGACGGTTGTTCAAGAACATTTCTCCAGGCGATGGGAGCCGGATTACCGGGAGGCACTGAAGCAGCGGCAGATCTGGTGTGAGGGTACTTTTGCCGCACAGAAATGGGGACACAACCTGACGCGTCTCCTGCGGCGAGGTTTAGAGGCAGCGGAGGACCACTGTCTCCTTTCCGCTACGGCCTTGAACCTCAAAAGAATGATTAAATACTCAGTGTGATGCCGAAAGGCATCTTTTTTCTTGCTTGAAATCTCCCTTGTCTCTTTATTTCAGGCACTTTGTCAACAGCTCCAAATTGAGACGCATTAAAAATAAATTTGTACGATAGGATTCGTTATTTAGCACAAAAACAGCCCAAAGTATTTTACAAATTCTCTAAATATTCTTGAAATATGCTAAAAACAATGATAAATATATAAAAATGTATTTTCCGTGAAATCGCAATATATTTTAGGCACACCATTTAATTTACAGGCGGGTGCCTTTTTATTATAATTTCAACCAGTTTAAGCGGTTAAATGCGAAAAAGAGCAGGCCCGGGCTGCTTTTTTATATATTTGACCGTGTGCTCTTGCTATGAATGCCCACGATGAAAACATTAGGCCTTGTTTGAAAAATAGCGAGGAGTAGGCTAAATCAACAAAATAGCAATAGAAGCCAAGTAAACGAAGGCAAGAAAAGAAGCATCTAACTTGTCATATCTGGTGGCAATTC
>CAJTEA010000008.1 GCA_910575265.1 Oscillospiraceae bacterium | reverse complement strand
GTCCATTACGAACTAACTTTTTCCGCTGGTATACTTCCTGGCGAAACCTCGCCCCGGCACTGGTATACTTTCTGGCGAAATTTGGCCCTTTTTACTTGACTGCTTACAAAACCGGCCCCACGGCTTATGGAGCCGGTTTTCTTATGCTATTTCAGCTTGATTCTAACAGATTTGTCATGCTCCGCAGGCTGACGCCTAACGTGGAGAGGTTATGCAGCATGGCGGAGGTGGCCGGAGGCAGAATGCCCAAGGCACCAAGGGCAATTAGGGAGCCATTGAATCCCATGACAAAGCGGTAATTGGAGCGGATACGCCCGGTCAGCTTGCCGGCGATCCGCTGTAGGCTGACCAGCTCATGGAGATCATCCGCCGCAATCGTGATGTCCGCGATCTCTCTGGCTATGGCCGCGCCGTCACGGATGGCAATGCCCACATTGGCCTTGGACAGCGCCGGAGAATCGTTGATACCATCCCCGATCATGATGACCGTATGGCCTTTCGCCCGTTCCGCCTCCACAAAGCCGGCCTTATCCGCAGGCAGAATTTCCGCATGGTATTCGTCCACGCCCACCTCCACAGCAAGAGCGGCGGCGGTTCGTCCGCTGTCCCCGGTGAGCACGACGGCCCGCCGAATGCCCAAACCACGGAGCTGCCGGATCACGTCTCCCGCCTCTGGCCGCAGGGGATCGGAGATACAGACCACAGCGGACAGCACCCCGCCGATGGCCAGATACAGATGGGAATACTGATCCGGCAGGGAATCGTAACGCTCCTGTTCCCCTTCCGGAATGGCACAGTGTTCGTCCTCAAAGACAAAGTGGGCACTTCCGATGATCACACGCTGGCCGTTGACTTCGCTGACAATGCCGTGGGCCACAATATACTCCACCTCGGAGTGCATTTCCTCATGGGACAGCCCCCGCTCCCGCGCGGCCTGGACAACCGCATTGGCCATGGAATGGGGGAAATGCTCCTCCAGGCAAGCGGCCAGCCGCAGCATATCCGCCTCGTCCTGCCCGCCGAAGGGAATGACCTCCGCGACCACCGGGCAGGCATGGGTCAGAGTGCCGGTTTTATCAAAGACCACCGTATCCGCCTGGGCAACCGTTTCCAGATACTTGCCGCCCTTTACTGTCACATGGAATCCGCCGGCCTCCCGCATGGCGGAGAGGACAGCCAGGGGCATTGCCAACTTCAGGGCGCAGGAGAAGTCCACCATGAGAACGGACAGAGCGCAGGAGACGTTCCGGGTCAGCAGGTAGGTGAACAGACTGCCCACCAGAGTATAGGGCACCAGCCGGTCCGCCAGATTTTCCGCACGGCTCTCCGCTGTGGATTTCAGGGACTCCGACTGTTCAATCATGGCAACGATCTTGTCATACCGGCTGCTGCCTGACTGGCCGGAAACCTGGAGGACGCACTCGCCCTCCTCCACCACTGTCCCAGCGTAGACCGTCATGCCCGCCCGCTTGGGGACCGGAATGGATTCCCCGGTGAGGGACGCCTGATTGACCATGACCTCGCCCTCTGTAATCACTCCGTCCAGAGGGATCAAACCGCCCAGCCGGACACATACCTGGTCGCCGGTCTGAATTTGGGACAGCGGTGTAAGGACTTCACCCTGGGGCGTTTTCAGCCATACCCGGTCGATGTTCAGTGCCATACACTGTGCTAAATCGCTGACAGACTTTTTGTGGGTCCATTCTTCCAGCAGTTCCCCCAGCCCCAGGAGGAACCGCACCGAGGACGCGGTGCCAAAGTCGCCACGGAGCAGGGAGATACCGATGGAGAGGGCATCCAGCACCTCCACAACCATCTGTCCCCGCAGGAGGCATCGCAAACCACGGAGCAAATGGGGAATCGCTTTCCAAACGGTATAGGCGATCCGGAGAGGAGCGGGGAAAAAGAGGACGGAGACAGCTTTTGCCGCTGCCATGCCCACCAGCTTTTCCTCATACGTCCGGTTCAGTGCGCGGCTGCTGCTGACAGGAGGATGGAGGTTCTCCATCTCATAGGAAAACCGGCTGAATGCCAAAAGAATCTCCGTCTGGGAACCTTGATATTCCACAATGGCACACCGGGTCCGCTCATGGACGGAAGCACGGATAACCTGGGGAAGTCTCTGGAGATAGCACTCCAGCAGATCGGCCTGCTCCAGAGACATTCGGGGCTGGGCCATCTGGACCCGGATACGGCCCCGGCTTCGGTGTTTGATGATTACTTTCATTTCAACCTCCAAGGGCAAAAGACAGGGGGCCGCAGCCCCCTGTCCTGTGTATGGGTCAGGTTTCCTCGGCGTCCGCAGTTTCCTGCTCCGCCCGCTGGGCGTTCAGGTCCTTGGCCGAGGCCAGTATGTCGGCAGCGTTCTCCTGCACAGTGGTCACGGTTTCCATGACCGATTCCTTCATCCGCAGAGCGGCGGCTGTGGCGTGGGTATAGGCTTTTTTTGCGTCCCGGCTGGACAGCAGCTTCAGTCCGGCAGAGCCGAACAGGACCCCGCCCGCAAAGACAGCCAGGTTTTTGACACACTTATCACAATCCATAGAAGTTCCTCCTGATTTTTTTCTTACTTGCGCTTGTACCCTGTGAGCATCACCATGACCATGCAAAAGACGGCGCCCCAGGCCCAGAACCGGTGCTGCTTCATCGGAATCACCTCCACCTGACGGAAACCGCCGTTTTTGCTGGTGCTGCTGGTATATGAGGAATGACTGTTTGCTTGGATCAAGTGAATTATATCTGTCAAAAACACGGGGAGTCAAGACGAACCGTATACTATTTCAAGCTTTTGATTCAATCATGCCGCATTAAGGAGTTTCCCGCGGATGCTCCAGTGCCTGCATCAGCTTACGAAAACTTTCCTCACTGATGGCGTGTTCCATACGGCAGGCGTCTTTCTCCGCAGTATCAGGAGCAACACCCGCTTCAATCAACCACTGCGTAAAGAAGCGGTGCTTTGCGTAAATCTTCTCCGCCGTTTCCTGGCCGACCTCGGTCAAGTACAGGTAGCCGTCCGCGTCCCTGGTGAGGAACCCGCCCTGGCGCAAAAGCCGCAGTCCATGGCTGACGCTGGTCTTGGCGTAGCCCAGGTATTGGGACACATCAATGGCCCGCACCTGTCCCATGCGCTGGCCTAAAATTAGGACCGCTTCCAGATAGTCCTCCCCGGAAGCCCGTAATTCCACTTTGATCACCACCTCTTATGCCGGGACTGCCAGCCGCTCAATGGGGATTCCCTGCTCAAACATGGCTACATAGGTCTGGATGCACCTGCGGTAGCAGGCGAAGCACACCTGCATTTCCGCCGGATCGCCGTAGGATTTCCAGAAGCCGCAGCAGGTAAAGTTCCGGCCATGGTTTTCAATAAAGCCGATCACATCCCGGAGAGGGTAGCCCAGGAATACGCCGATCTCATGGGGAAACTCCGGCTGCGTCCGCAGACGGTATGAAAGCTGTTCCAGCAGGCCGTCCAGGTTTGTCCTCTCATATCCGGCCTCCGCCAAAAACCTCTGGTAAGCATCGTCAGACAGCATTTGTTCCAAACAGTCATGCCGGTACACAAAGACGATTACCGAACCGGAACCGGGGCGCTCCAATAGTATCTGAACGGTAAGGCCGAAGGGTTCCAACTGTTTGTTCCATTGGCAAACCTTCTGTCGGGAAACTTCCAGAGAGCAATGATGAAAACAGAAAATACTTCCCGGCTTCATCCCCGCCAGCGTGGGGGCACACTGCCGGACCAGCACGGCCTCAAAGGTCCGGGAAATGTCCTGATTCACCACGCCGCCAGCTTCCGGCCCAGCTCCCGGCAGGCTTCCTCGCCCTCTGCGTCCGGGGCTTCATTGACCATCAGGCCGTTTTCGTCCAGGAGGCTGGCACCGGCATCGTCACAGCGGGCGCACCAGTCCCGCATCCACTGGCCGTCTCCCCAGCCATAGGAGCCAAACAGCGCGATCCGCTTGCCGCCGAGGGAACCCTCCAGAGCGGAAAACATCGGCTCGAACTCCGCCTCCTCCAACACCTCGCTACCCATGGCGGGGCACCCAAAGGCCACGGCGCTGTAAGCGGAGAACTGACCGGCAGAGAACTCCCCGGGCCCCAGCAGCTCCGCCTCGCCGCCAGCGGCCCGGACGCCCTCGGCAATAAAGCCAGCCATAGCCTCCGTGTTGCCGGTCCCGCTCCAGAATACAATCGCGATCTTGTTCATCGTTGAACACTCCTTTATGAAATATTTTTGGCTGTAGTTAGTGCTAACTAACCTTTGTGGCCGGAGAAACTCCAAGGGGAGAGGGCTTTGGGGGAAGAAAGTAGGGAGGTCATACGCCGCTTTGGTTAGACGCTGCTAACTACAGAGCAAACATTAGCACAGGTGGGGACTTTTGTCAAGAGATAAATTGGAACTTGTTTTACCTGCTGTCTCCTGGATGGTCCTCGTGATAATAGATAAATTCCCCTGCGTTAAATGCAGCTTTTCTTGTTCAATCATGCAGTTGTGTATAGCTAACTCGATGTGTTATACGAACTGCGTTATGCGTTGTGATGGGCAAGTCTCCCAGATTGCTGTCGGACGCATTTCTTTATACCTCATAGTTAGTTTTTTGCTAACTTTTGTAGGCGGCGGAGTATATTTCCTCTATCTACTTCTTACCAACAGGAGGGTATGACTATGCAGGTAAAAGAATTGACCAAGCGGTACGATGGGAAAACGGTGGTAAACCAGGTCAGCTTTGCCATTCCCGAAGGGAAAGTGATTTCTTTGATTGGACCCAACGGAGCGGGAAAATCAACTGTCATGGGCATCATCTCCCGGCTAATCGCGCGGGACGGCGGAACGGTGGATTTTGAAGGTTCGGACATCGGGAAAGTGGAAAAGCCGGGAGCTGTCCAAGCGGCTGGCCATTCTGACGCAGACCAACAATATCCAGATGAAGCTGACGGTTTGGGAATTGGTGAGCTTTGGGCGTTTTCCCTATTCCGGGGGAAGGACTACGGCGGAGGATCAGGTGGCAGCGCTGATGGGCGGGTTTGACAGCTGCGTCGAAACGCTGAAAACCTTTGCGGAGGGCAAGAACGCTATTGTGGGCCTGTACCAGCGGCGGCTTTAATGTCCTGGGCAGCGATGGCCGCTGTTCCATCATCAGTGTGGAGATCGGATTTGAGAATGTAGGCGTGGATGCCAGCATTGATACCTCCACCCACAGAAACGAGGCGTCCTTTGAGTTCATCGTGGACAAAAACCCGGAGTACATCTTTGTCATGGACCGTGACGCCGCTATCGCCACAGAGGGCGCACAGCTCACCCAGGAGATTCTGGAGAATGAGCTGGTCATGGGAACGGATGCCTACAAAAACGGGCACATTGTTTATCTGGCCCATCCCGCTGTGTGGTACACCGCCGAGGGCGGCGTCACCGCGCTGGATTTGATGCTGGTGGACCTGGAGAGTACCCTGCCGCAATAAAGCAAAAAGCCCCGGCGTGGTTAACGCAAACCATGCCGGAGCTTTCTACCGCGATTAGAGCTTCAGAGGGTAAGTTCCGCGGAACCTACTACAAGAGCATTTCCGGTCATGTATGGGGCGATCCCCACCAATATGAAATGAGTGTGGACAGTTCTATCGGGCCGGAAAAAACGGCGGAGTTGATCCGCGGCTATATCAACCATATGTGATGAGCATAATGAAACGGCAGTGGGCTCTTCTGGCTGGTTCCCAGTTCATCGGTCCCGGTGTAGTGGAAGCTGCATCGGGGCTCGCTGCCCTCCACGTTGATAATGAATATAGGGCACTTGATTCACCTCTTTTCGTTGCTGTGCATGTTCACTTGACTTTTGTTTATACTTTGTATATACTGCTTTTGGGAGGTGTTTCTCATGTATGCTACGATACAACGGTGGGGCAACAGTCAGGGACTGCGAATCCCCAAGGCGCTGTTGGACGCGCTTGGACTGCGGGAGAATGACCGGGTCGAACTGATCCAGTCCGATGATGGCATCCAGATTAAAAAGGCCTCAGCTGGACACCGCACGCTGGAGGAACGGCTGGTCGCCTTTTATGGCAAGCCTGTTGACGAGATTTCCCGTCTGGAGACGCAGGAGATCGACTGGGGCAAAAGGGCAGGTGATGAGGCGTGGTGACCATTTTTGAGCAGGGGGACATTGTCTATCTGGACTTTGATCCCCAGGCCGGCCATGAGCAGAGGGGACGCCGTCCGGCGCTTGTGGTCAGCAACAACCTGTTCAACCGTGTCAGCAGTCTTACAATGGTCTGTCCTATCATCCATACTGACAAAGGGCATCCGTTTCACATCCGCTTGGATGACACAACGAAGACTGACGGGGTAGTGCTCTGTGATCAGGCGAGGATGTTGGACCTGACCAGCCGCAGCGCTTCCTTTGTAGAGAAGGCGCCCGCGCCCCTGACAGCAGAAGCGGTTGATATGATTATGGGGTTTGTGGAGATACGGTAATTTGAGCGAAAGAGAGCCGAGCCACTCCGCACGAGGGCGCTGGGCGATGTAGCTGACGTAGTTCTCCCGCTTGGCGAGCTGATCGTAGTTGTCCTCTATTGCCCTGGTGATAAACTCCGAGGCGTTACCTCGAGTTGGTGCTTTGGAGTAGTCCTCGTACTCGAACATCCCGCGGCACATGGGGAAGTCCCGGAGGAGTCGCTCTACCATGGCCCTTCGCTTTTTTGTGGCAGGCTGGGCCGGCCTTGCCCGGCTTGAGGAGATCCCGCACCCACGCCCAGGTGATGAATTGGACACCGAACTGGGTTGGGTGACCCACCAGGACTACAGCATTGAAATCCGCCAGCAGTCTGTAGTCCCCCGTCAAGCCGTTGGCCGTCAGCTGGGGCGCTGCCTCCATCTGGCTCATATTCGGTGGTAGTTTTGGCGATGGAGATCACACTGTCCAGGGCGGCGCTTCTGTGCTCATTTCGATCCTCCTTGCTTTCTAATATAATGGTAACTTTTTGCGCTGAAAAGTATGGAGCCCTTTTTGATTTTGCCTGTTTTGAAAACAGGCGCTGGGAGTATTGCGTTTTCCTGGAAAAGCAAAAAGCGCCGGTCTGTCAATTCCTTTAGAACTGACGGATCGACGCCCGATGTAGGCGCTAAAAATCTCAGTGCCTTTTTTGAATGGTGCACTACGAGGGTTCGAGCCCCACCAGTTCCTCAAAAAACTCATTTGCATCTCCTGTTTGACTGGTGAAAATTTGTGGGGTAAAATCCCCGGAAACCACTGATGCCGTAGGCATCCAGCCTACGGCATCTAAAGTGGGCATTTACTTTGGTACGGGCGAAGGGATTCGAACCCCCGACCTACTGGTTCGTAGCCAGTCACTCTATCCAACTGAGCTACGCCCGCATACCGCAAAGAGGTTTTCTCTTGACAGCTTATTAAGTATAGCACAGCTGTTTTGAAAATGCAAGAGGTTTTTTCCATTTTTTCAAGTTTTTTTGCGGACAGAAAACCGGCGCGCCTTTCGACGCGCCGGTTCGTATTACGGATAAGCGAAAATCAGCCGCCAAACACCTTGATCATGAAACCAGCCGCGCAGGCGGAGCCGATCACGCCGGCCACGTTGGGACCCATGGCGTGCATAAGCAGGAAGTTGGAGGGGTTCTCCTTCTGGCCCACGGTCTGGGATACGCGGGCGGCCATGGGCACGGCGGACACACCGGCGGAGCCGATGAGGGGATTAACCTTGCCTTTGGTCAGGATATACATAACGTCGCCCAGAATCAGGCCGCCACAGGTGGACAGCATGAAGGCAATCAGGCCCAGAATTACAATCTTAATGGTCTCCCAGGTGAGGAAGCTGTCATAGGTGGCCTTGAAGCCCACGGACAGGCCCAGAGGAATGGTGACGATGTTGATCAGAGCATTCTGGGCGGTGTCGGACAGGCGGTCGGTGACGCCGCACTCACGGAACAGGTTGCCCAGCATGAGCATACCGATCAGGGGGGCGGTATCAGGGATGAGCAGGATGACGAAAATGGTCACCGCGATGGGGAAGATAATCTTTTCTGTCTTGGATACGGTGCGCAGCTGGCTCATCTTGACCTTGCGGGACTCCTTGGTGGTCAGCAGCTTCATCACAGGCGGCTGGATCATGGGAATCAGAGCCATGTAGGAGTAGGCCGCGATGGCGATGGCGGGCAACAGCTTGGAGGCCAGCTTGGAGGCCGTCAGGATAGCGGTTGGGCCGTCGGCGCCGCCGATGACGCCGATGGCGGCAGCCTGAGCGGGCTCAAAGCCCAGCACCAGGGCCATCAGGAAGGCGGCGAAGATGCCCAACTGAGCGGCGGCACCCAGCAGCAGAGAGGTGGGGTTGGCCAGCAGGGGGCCAAAGTCGGTCATCGCGCCGATTCCCATAAAGATAATAGACGGATAGATGGCCCACTGGACGCCCTGATAGAGCACCCACATAAAGCCTACGGTCCCGCTGTGGGTCACCAGACCAGTCGCTTCGTCCACAACCTCAGTCATAACAGGCTCGTTCATCAGTCCGGACAGCGGCAGGGCCAGGTTGGCCAGCAGCATGCCGAAGGCGATGGGTACCATCAGCAGGGGCTCGTAGCCCTTACCAATTCCCATGTACAGCAGCACACAGGCGATAAAAATCATGGCAACCTGACGCCAGTCTGTGGGGAGGTAGGCAAAGCCGGAACCTCCAAAAATTTCGCTTATAACTCTACCAAAAAATTCCATACTCTACCCCTCCTTTCAACCGATGGTGACCAGAAGGTCATCGGTGTTTACGGCGGTGCCCACGGTGGCGGACACGGCCTTGACGGTGCCGGCTACAGGGGCGGACACCTCGATTTCCATCTTCATGGCTTCCAGCACCACCAGCACATCGCCGGCGTTGACGGACTGGCCCACGGAACACTCCACCTTGAAGATGTTGCCCGGCATGGGGCTCTTCACAGCGGTCTCACCGGCGGCAGGAGCCGCGGCGGGGGCCGGCGCGGGAGCGGCAGCGGGGACCGGTGCGGCGGCAGGAGCCGGCGCAGGGGCGGGAGCCGCAGGAGCAGGAGCGGCGGCGGGCGCGATGTTGGTAATCTGGAAGGAGCCCAGGGGCATCCCGGATTCCTCCGCCACAGCGGCCATCATAACGGCCACCAGCTCGCCCTCGTCCTGGGCGGGCGCGGCAGGGGCGGCGGCCGGCTTGGGAGCCGGGGCGGGAGCGGCCTTCTTGGCGGGGCTAGCAACCGGCTTGCGCACGGACTCAATCTGCTTCACGGCCCAGGAGATGACATAAATCACCACCATGAGCATGGCCAGCATCAGGAACACCACCAGCAGGCCGCAGACGGCCGTCAGCAGGGCCTCCGGGATCGTTAGCGATTCAAACGGGTCAAGAATTGCTTTTTTCGGATCAGGCATAGTCGCAAATCCCCCTTATCAGCCCAGGGTGACCAGAAGGTCGTCGGTGTTGACGGCGGTGCCCACGGAAGCGGCCACGGCCTTAACAGTACCGGCCACAGGAGCGGACACCTCAATCTCCATCTTCATGGCTTCCAGAACGATGAGTACATCGCCGGCGTTGACGGACTGGCCTACGGAGCATTCCACCTTAAAGATGTTGCCCGGCATGGGGCTCTTCACGGCGGTTTCCCCAGCCGCAACGGCGGCAGGGGCAGCAGCGGGCGCGGGGGCCGGGGCGGGAGCGGCGGCAGGCGCGGGAGCCGCGGCGGGCGCAGGGGCGGCCACAGGAGCGGCGGCCACGGGCGCAGCGACAGCGGGGGCAGCGGCGCCGGTCCTCTCCACGGAGACGTTGTAGACCTTGCCGTTGACGGTCACATTGTAATTCATAACTTTTTTCCCCTTTACATTAGTTTGTTCCGGCTCCGGGCTTCGCCGGACGCCAGGACACGGCTCACGGTCCTCCTCCCGCCGGTTAAGACAGGAGGAGGGCCGAAATTGGGAACATTATACCATTTTTTCCAGAGAAGTGTCAATATAACATTAGACAGCCTTCCCGCAATTAAACGGATTTTTTACAGCACATCGGCAAAGGCCTGGATGGCGGTGCTGGCCTGGCCGAAGTCCCGCATCTGCTGGTCCACGCCCAGCTTGATGTGGGGGATGCCGGCGGCGTCCAGCGCCTTCTTCAGATAGGGGTACTCCATCTCCTCCGGGTCACAGAACTGCTGCATAAACAGAATCAGGCCCTGAGCGCCGGAGTCTCTGATCTGCTTGACCACAAAGTCGGCCCGGCGGTTCTGGTTGGAATTCTCATCGTAGAGCAGGATGTCGTAGTCCTGGTCGGCGAACTGCTGGGCCAGGGCCATCATGGGGTCGCCGGTCTCGGCGGCGTCCACCCGGATCACGCGGCTCTCATGGGCCACATCGTCGGCGGCGATGGCGATCTGGTTGTCGTCGAAGATCTGGAGCAGCTTGGGGTTGTCGCAGATGATGCCGGAGGTAAGCACCTTCTTGCCCTTCCAGTCGCAGGCGGGCAGGGCCTTCAGCTCGGCGTTCAGGGCCTCCAGCTTGGCGGTGTGGTCGTCCTTGATCATGAACCAGGCGGAGCGCAGGACGGCGGAGCGGCTGACGGCGGAAATCACGTCGGGGTGCTCTCCAGCCAGCTTGACAAACTCCCGGCGGGCGGCCCGGCTGCGGTTGTAGACCTTGATGGCCTCCCGCAGGGCCTCGTCGGTGATGGTGTTGCCGGAGATCTTCTCCAGCTCGCCCTTCACGTGCTGATACTGGTCCATGGTGAACTGGATGCCGAAGGCGGGCTTGCGCTGCTGGGGATGGGCCAGGAAGATGCAGGGCAGCTTCCCCTCCATGGCCACCCGGAAGTTCTGGCTCATGGGGCGCAGGGTGTCGCAGATGGTGGGGGTGATCAGGCCGTCCAGGTCGTCCAGGGTGCCGTCCAGCAGCATCTCCAGAGCCAGCTGGGCGATGGTGCAGTAGAAGGTGGCGCAGTACTCCTTGGCCATGGAGATGGTCTTTTTGTTGCTCCCCCAGATGCCCATGGGCACCATACCGGCGGCGTACACCAGCTCCTCGGGGGCGTAGTAGGGCAGGACGCCGATCACCTTCTTGCCCTCGGCCTTGAAGGCCTGGATCTGGCGGCGGGGATGCTCGGAAATCTCGGCGAATTCCTTCAACAGTACCTCAATGCTCATCGCTCAGCCCTCCTTCTTTTCCGCGTTGGCTTCCATGGCCTCTACCAGACCCTGGACCCGGGTCTCATACTGGGCCTCGTTGAAGTTCCGGGGGTCGGCCTGGTCGCCGTCGAAACCGGCGCAGGGGATGCCCAGGTCGGCGGTGAAGCGGCGCTGCATCTCGGCCATGTAGCCCGACCAGGGTTTGCAGGAGCGGTTGTAGTGGACCAGCACGCCGTCCACCTTGTTGTCCTTGCAGATACCCTCACGCCAGGACACGCCCTGCTCGATGCACACCGAGTTGGGGGCCTTGTAGTAGGCGCGGACCATCTCATCCATGTTGTTGTACACAAAGCCGAAGGCGGGGGCGTACACCACGGCGGTGACGTTGACGCCGTGCTCCTTCAGGGGCTTGAACAGGTTGGGCAGCTTGGGCCAGCAGGGGATGCCCTCGAACATGACCCGGTACTGCTCGGGGAAGGGCGTGGTGGACTTGCCCACCTTCACGGCCTCGGACAGGTCCTTCTCCAGCTGCTCGAAGGCCTCGGCGGCCTGGACCCGGCCCCGGGCGGTGACCACGTCGGCCATATGGTTGAACAGGTCGAAGCCGGAGTAGGGCGCGGGCTTGTACTGGAGGTAGTCGCACACCCGCAGCCAGGCGCTGGCGGTGCGGTTGGCGTTGGCGCAGGCCTCCTCGAACTTCTTCTCGTCAAACTTCTTGCCGGTCAGCTCCTCCAGCTGCTTAATGGCGTGGTCAAACTGGGCCCGGACATAGGCCACGTTGGTGTCGTGGACCTCCACGGTGTTGTTGTAGGGGATGTCGATCATAATCAGGGGCACGTTGCACATACGCGCGATGTTCTCGTACCACTTGGTCATGCAGTTGCAGATGTTGTTGCAGCACAGCACAAAGTCGGGCTGGGGCATGCGCATCTGGCGGTAGGGCTTGATGGCCTCCCGGCGGAAATTCTTGTAGGCGATCTCCTTCTCGGTGGTCTCAGGCAGGGCCTCGATCTCGTAGATGTCGTCCAGCACGGTGTAGGGCTGCATGGTCTTGGGGTCCTTCTTGGGCTTGCCGGTCTCGGGGTCGATCACCGGCTTGCCGTCCTCCCCCTTCAGGGGACGTCCGCTGGCGGGGTTGATGACAAACTCCAGGGTCTCGGGGTCGAACTTGCGGCTGGCCCGCTTGCCAGCGGCGTAGGCCAGGGAGATGCGGGCGTAGCCGCAGATGTCGTTGTCAAAGCCCAGGTCCTCAGCGGCCTGGCACATGATCTCACCGTCCCGGTTGGCGGCGATGCCGGCGGCCTGGTTCTCGGGGTACATCACGTCCAGATCAAAGGCGGCGGCCAGCTCGCAGGGGAACTTGGAGCTGGACCAGCCCACCAGCTTGCCCTGTTTCTTAGCCTCCCGGGCGTCGGCGTAGACATCCTCTACGACCTTACGCAATGCCAGTACGCCGGGGCTAACTTCTTTTGCCATGGTAAATTCCTCCTAACTGAATTTTGTTGTGAGGGTTTATAGGTTTTCGGTAGGGGCCGCCGCCCTCGGCGGCCCGCTCTCACAGGCCTCCGCAAAGGCCCGGAAACGGCGCGCCGGGTCGTCGCGCCCTACACAGGCGGGCGGACAATATCCGCCCCTGCGGGTGCGTCACTAGTCTTTTGCAAATAGGCCCATCCAGATAAGCACCAGTCCCGCCAAACTGCCAACAAGCATAATCATCCAATCCTTGCCAAACGTTGCCACTACGCTCAGCAGCACAGCAAACAGGAGCATGGTGATATAGAGCATGACTTTTCTCATGCCGCCGCCTACTTGGTCACGACAGGCTTGCCGTTCTCGTCCATAAGGACCGTCAGCCCTCCGGCATACCCGTCCTTACGCCAGACATAGTTTACGCCGGTTTCGCGGTCAACCCAAATCTCAATGATATTTACAACACCTTGGCTGTAAATCTTTTGAAAGCGGTCCATTCCGAATTTCCTCCTTACTTTTGAGACTTCTGGTACTTCTGATAGGCGAACAGGGCCGCGCCCAGCGCGCCGTTGTACTGTGTCAGGGGCGAGGTGTGGATTTCCCGGCCCAGGGCCTCCTGAAGGGCGTTGACCACCCCGGTGTTCTGGGCTACGCCGCCGGTCATGACCACCTGGTCCTGAACCCCGATGCGGTGGGCCAGCCCAGCCACCCGGCTTGCCACCGACTGGTGGATGCCGTTGATGATATCCCGCTTGTCGGTGCCCATGGACAGCTGGCTGATGACCTCGCTCTCGGCGAAGACGGTACAGGTAGAGCTGATGCCCACATACTTGGTGGACTGGGCCCCCAGCGTACCCAGGTCCTGTACGTCCACCTCCAGCACCCGGGCCATCACGTCCAGGAACCGGCCCGTTCCGGCCGCGCACTTGTCGTTCATCTGGAAGTTGGTCATCACTCCGTTTTCCACCCGCATGACCTTCACGTCCTGGCCGCCGATATCGATGACAGTCCGGACCTCCGGGAAGAGGAAGCCCGCCCCCTTGGCGTGGCAGCTCAGCTCGCTCATCTGGTCGTCAGCGAACTCCTCCAGAGAGTTGCGGCCGTAGCCGGTGGCAAGAATGAAGGCCATGTCCTCCCGGGACTTTCCGGCCTCCTGGAGCACCTGGTCGATGGCCCGCTGAGGCCCGCTGGTGCCCGCCCCCACCGAGATGAGAGATTTGGCCACAATCTCCTTGCCGTCGGCCAGCATAACGCACTTGGACGCGGTGGAACCGATGTCGATTCCCAGGGTGTAGATACTCATAGGTTTCTTCTCCTAAATTATTTGTGCCCGTCCTCGTAGTCCTTGATGGTGCGGGGCAGCAGCATCTGGTGGAAGGGGCAGATGGAGGCGGGATTCTGGTAGCAGGAGTCGGCGAAGGCCACGATGTAGTTGCGCATCATGGGCATATCGACAACCTCGTCCACCAGTCCGGCCTGGGCGCAGAACAGGGGCTGGGACTTGACGTTGTAGTCGTCAATCAGGGCGTTCATCTTGTCGATGGTGGGCTGGAGATCCTTGCCCGCCTTCTGGTCCTTGGCCAGACGTCCGGTGTACATGGCGTTGGCGGCGGTCTTGCCGTTCATAACGTTAATCTCAGTGGCCGCAGTGCCCAGGGAGAAGGCGTTGTTGTCGTTGCCCTGGGGTCCGCCCAGAACGTAGTGGGCGGCGGCGGTGCCCCGGCGGAGGGTAATCTCCATCATGGGCAGGCCGGAGGACTGGATGGAGTAGATCAGGGACTGGCCCAGGCCCAGCAGCTCAGCGACCTCGGCGTCGTCGCCCACGTCGATGCCGGTGGTGTCCTGAATCCAGATCATGGGCAGGCGGTCCCGGGCGCACAGGGTGACGAACTCGTTCATCTTAATCAGGCCCTGGCGGTACAGCTTGCCGCCCGCGCCCATAGCTTGGCCGTATTTGGCCATCTTATATTCGGGATAGTTGGGGAAAATGCCCTGCTGGTTGGCCACAACGCCCACAAGCAGGCCGTCCACCTTGGCGATGCCGGTAATCATCTCGGGGCCGTAGCCCTTCTTATACTCCATGAACTGGCTGCCATCGAACAGGCGGCCCAGCACGGAATACATGTCGTAGGGGCGGTTCTTGTTGTTCAGCACCAGGTCGTACAGCTCCACGTCGGACATGGCGGGGGACTGGGGGGTATCCACCCGGAAGAACTCCAGATCAAAGGTGGGCAGCATGTCAACATACTTCTTGATGCCGGCAATCACGCCCTCCTGCTCGGTGTACACCTCCCGGAAGAAGCCGGTCTCGCCGTAGTGGATAGAGACGCTTCCGGGCGGGTCGGCCCGCAGACCCTTAGTGGCCTCAATCTGGGCCAGGGCGGCCTCCATGTCCACATGGGGCTTGGGGTTCATGCCGCCCACGATGCCCGCGCCGCCCACAGCCATGTTGGCCTTCTGGTGGGCCACCAGCACGGTGGGGGAGATGGAGTGGTAGCCGCCGCCGGCGGGGTTGGTGCCGTGGATGCCCACAATCACAGGGATGCCCATCTGGTTCAGCTCAGAGTTGCGGTAGAAGGGGGTGCCGCCGCCCCGGCGGTTGGGATACACCTTCTCCTGCTTGTCCAGCTCCACGCCGGCGCACTCCAGCAGGTAGATCAGGGGGATGCGCAGCCGCTTGGCGGTGTCGCTGCCCCGGAGCAGGTTGTCCGCCTGACCGGGCACCCAGGTACCGGCGTGCTTCTTGTTGTCGGAAGCGATGATGCAGCACCACTTGCCGTTCACCCGGCCCAGGCCCTTGACGATGGAGGTGGAGCCGTTCTTGTTGTGCTCGGGGTTGTACAGGCTGTTCAGGGGGCACCAGGTGCCCGCGTCCACCAGCAGGGCCACCCGCTGCATGGCGGTGAGCTGGCCCTTGGCGTTCATGTCCGCGTCGGCCTTGCCGGAGTTGAGCGCGTCCACGACGTGGGCGTGGATGTCGTCCTCAATGGCCCGCAGCTCGTTGACGTTCTCCGCGTTGGCCTTGACGGGCTTGCCCACCACGGGCATGTTTTGGAAATACCGGGGCATGGAATAATTACCCAATGTAAACTCCTCCTAAATCTTGTATGGGGCCCCGCCCGGAGGACGGGGCGTCCCATCGCTACTTTTTCCGCAGATTCAATCCAATCCAGCAGCATCCGCCGCCGATCACCGTCGCCAGGTATAGAACAGGCGGATTGGTATATTGGTACACGGGACAAATTTGGATAAAAAACCATCCAATTATGGCAATGACCACAGCTGCCGCAATGGAAATGAACAGGTTTTTCATGCTTACTCCTTGGGAATCTTGATAAACGCCTGGCCGGGGTCAATCTCCTCCCGGATGATGCGCAGGATCTCCTGGTCGGGGTCGGGGAAAATCTCGGCCTTGGAGCAGTCGATCTCAAAGCCGGTGTTCTCCTGGACGATCTCGGGAGTGACGCCAGGGAACATGTAGGCGCAGTACATCCGCTTGGTCGCGTCATCGAACTTCATGATGCCCAGGTCGGTGACCACCATCTGAGGTCCCCGGTTGCCGGGCAGGCCGACCTTCTCACGGCCGCCAGGGCCGTCCATCCAACCGCAGGAGGTGATGTAGTCCACCTTCTCGATGAAGCGGCGCTTCTGATGCTGCATCATGATGATGGTGTTGCAGTAGGTAGCGATGCCGTTGGCGCCGCCGGAGCCGGTGAAGCGGGTGGTGGGCTGAAGGTAGTCCCCCTTGCCGAAGATGCAGGTGGAGTTGACGTTGCCGTAGGGGTCGATCTGGGCGCCGCCGATAAAGGCGATGAGCCGGTCCTCGTCGTGGAGCCACTCGTTGGCCTCAAAGCCGATGAAGCGGATGTTGGGCCACTGCACGGCGCAGTGGGCCATAAAGCGGTTGTCGCCCACGGAACGGGGAACCTCCACGGGGGAACAGTCCATCAGGCCGCTCTCCACGATGGGATGGCAGGAGGGGCAGACCACCCGCTTGGCCAGGGAGGCGCCGATCAGGGGAAGGCCGGTGCCCACGATGACGATCTGATTTTCCTTGATGTTCTTGGCGATGGCGTAAGCCTGACGCTCCTGTTTGGTGATTTTATATTCAGCCATTTTGATATACCTCCCTATTCTTAGTGACGGGTGGAATAACCCAGGTGGGGCTCGTTCTTCAGCCGCATCAGGCGGTAACCACCGATCTTGTCCAGCAGCTCGGTGTGATCCTTCACGCTGTAGACCCACTTCTCCAGGTAGTCCTGGAAGGTTTCGGGAATCCTCACACCGGCGGCGGCGTCCTCAGAGGCCTTCTTGGCCTTGGCGGCGGCATCGGCCAGCTTGGCATCCTCGGGCTTGGCGGCGGCGGCTTTCTCGGCCTTGGCGGCGGCCTTGGCCAGCTGGGCCTTGGCGTCCTCGGCGTCCTGATACTTGGAGGCCTTGTCGTACTCCTTCAGGCCGGCGTCGTCATCGTCATAGTAATCATAGCACTGGGAGGGCCAGGCGCCGTAGGGGGCCCACACCACAGCCTGCACGCACTCGCCGAAAATGCGGGTCTTGGTGGGGTCGCGGCGGATGTACTCGTCGGAGACAATCTCCTCACAGGTCACGATGGTCTTGCGGGCGGCCACAGCGATGTCGATGTCGTGGAACTCGTCGCCGCAGATGATGCAGGTGCCGTCAGGGCTGGCCTGCTGGACGTGGATGATGGCGGTATCAAACTTGGGCACGGGGACGGCCACCACCTTCTGGCCGGGGACCATGGGGTTCTCGATCTCGGCGCACTTCAAATCCTCCAGCTTGGGCATGGTCTTGCGCTTCTCCTCGCTGATACCCCAGTATTTCATCAAGCCGGAGCCCTGCATCAGCCGCACGGGCAGGAAGGGCAGGCCCAGGGAGGCCGCGTGGAGCATGAGCATCAGCACGTCCTGAGAGTAGTCCTCATAGGTCAGCTTGCCCTGCTCGATGGCGGCCCGGAAGCGGCGGGACACATTGGTGTAACCGGAGTTGGCGGTGTAGCAGTTGATGTAGGCGGCCACCCGGCCCTCGCCGATGAGCATATCCACCTCGCCGCCGCCGGGGCCGGCGTAGACGATGAAGTCCTTCCTGCCCTGGCGCAGAATCTCCGACACGGTGGCGTAGGGCTTGCGGTTGGTGGTGAAGCCGCCGATGGCGAGAACGTCGCCGTCCTCGACGAATTTCGCCACGGCATCGTGCATGGAATACACTTTGTTCATAGTAATACCCCCATTACAAATTTTTTGGTTCTCTTTTCGCTCTGATTGTCAAGGTTCCAAAACGCGCTATTCTACGGTCGCTATTTTACCACAAATCTTACAATCGGTCTAGTCTGTAATTTAGCATAAAGTTTGCATATCTTGTTCTCACGTGGTATAATGGGAGCGGCGAAGAAAAAACGTCCCGGATAAAGGAGGATTTTTCTTTGATAAATGTGGAATTTCACCTGCAATTGAACCATAATGAGACCTGGAACATGAGCCGGCTGCACTTTCACGACCACTGTGAGCTGCTGCTCCCCCTGGTCAGCCCGGGGAATATTTTTGTCAGCGACCAGGTCTATCCCCTCCGGCGGGGGACGCTGTACCTCATCGGGGAAAACACCCTCCACCGCACCATCGCCGAGGGGTTCCACGCCCGGTATGTGCTCCATATCAGCAAAAAGGCTCTGGCTCAGCTGTCCACCCCCCAGACCGACCTGACCCGGCTGTGCGACACCTCCTTCCGCCGGACAGAGCTGTCCGGCGGGGAGATGACCGAGATCATCGAGCTGTTCCAGGCCCTGGAGCGGAATAAAAACGACGGCTCCTTCGGCAGCGATATCCGCCAGACGGTGGCTCTGCTCAATCTGCTCATCCGGCTGGCCCCCACGCTCAACGCCGCTACCGCCGGCGAAGCGGTCCATAATAAGGATTTTCTCCGGGTCTCCCCCATCCTGGACTACATTCGGGACAACCTGTCCGAGTCCCTTACCCTGGACCAGATCGCCGGACAGTTTTACATCAGCAAGCACTATCTCTGCCGCATTTTCAAAACCGCCACCGGCTTTTCCGTGATGGAGTACATCATCTACAGCCGGGTGCTCAAGGCCCGGCAGCTTCTTCAGGAGGGAGTAAGCGTACAGCAGGCCGGAGAGCTGGCCGGCTTTTCAGACAACTCCCACTTTATCCGCACCTTCGGTCATCTTACCGGTCTCTCCCCCGGGCGGTACGCCAAGGAGTATCAGTCCGGGGACCAGGTACTGCTCCGCGGGGAGGTCAAGCCATAACCGGCCAATTTTATGTCAACATACGCAAATTCGCTCCAGAATAAGCTTTGAGGAGGAAACTATTCATGAAAATCAGAAACCTGTTCGCCAGCCTTCTGTGTCTGGCGATGGTCCTGGTCGTGCCCGCGGCCGCCTATGACGGGGCTATCGCCGGTCAGGCTCCGGCTATGAGCGCCGGGGCCGCGGCAAGCTTTGTCATCGACGGGGATGGCGTTCTCTGGGCCTGGGGCGACAATATCTTCGGCCAGCTGGGAGACGGCACCACTCAGAACCGCTCCCTCCCGGTCAAGGTGCTGGAAAACGTCCGGTCGGTGAGCGCCGGGGAATCCCACACCTACGCCGTGCTGGAGGACAACACCCTATGGGCCTGGGGGAGAAACGTAAGCAACGCCTTCCCCGGCATGGACGACCTGGTGAGCAGTCCCACCCCTGTCAAGATCATGGACGGCGTGGCCTCGGCCAGCACCGGGGTATGCACCCACCTGGCCGTGAAGACAGACGGCTCTCTCTGGGCTTGGGGGAAATACATCGGCAACCGGACCAATAAGCAGATCAGCGCCCCCGAGAAAATCATGGACAACGTAGCCGCCGCCTGCACTGGTTACGCCCACAGTCTGGCTCTGAAAAACGACGGCTCACTCTGGGCCTGGGGACAGAACAGCCACGGTGAGATCGGTGACGGCACTGGCCGGGAGCGGCTCAGTCCCGTCAAGGTAATGGACGACGTTGTCAGCATGAGCGCCGGCTACGGCTTCAGCGCCGCCATCAAGACGGACGGCACCCTGTGGACCTGGGGCCGCAACTGGCAGGGTGAGCTGGGAGACGGCACTACCTGGACCTGGGGCCCCAACTGGAAATGGAGCTCCAGCGATCCGGAGGAAGACGCCCTGCTGAGAGAAACTTTGGCCTACTGGACCCAAAAATGGGGCAGCGCCAACCACGACCGCTCCATCCCCTATCAGGTGCTGGACCAGGCCGCCGCTGTCTGCGCCTCCAACAACAACACCTATGCCCTTCAGAAAAACGGCACCCTGTGGGCCTGGGGCAACAACAACTCCGGCGACGTGGGGGACGGCACCGTTGAGGACCGCCTCTCCCCTGTATCGGTGCTGACGGATGTGGAACAGGTCAGCGCGGGCTGGGACCACGTGCTTGCCCGCCGGACGGACGGTACCCTATGGAGCTGGGGCTCCAACATCAGCGGCCAGTTGGGCAATGGCGAGGACGGCTTTTACGGCAATTACAAGCTCCGTTTCTCCGCCTTCCCCCTCCAGGTAATGGGAAATCTCAGCGGCAGAGCGTCCATCACCCCTCAGCCCGCCGGTTCCAGCCCCTCGCAGTGGGCCCGCGGCACCGTGGACGAGGCCATCGCCAACGACTTTCTCCCCGTTTCCTTGCGCGCCCGCTACGATCAGACCATTACCCGGGGGGAGTTCTGCGCCCTGGCTGTCCAGTTTTATGAGACCTTCACCGGCCAGGAGATTACCGGCCGAACCACCTTCACCGACACCAGCGACGTAAACGTGGAAAAGGCCGCCTCCCTGGGGGTGGTATCCGGCGTGAGCGATGGATTGTTCTCCCCCAACGCCCCCCTGAACCGGGAACAGGCGGCGGTCATTCTCTCCAATCTGGCCCGGAGCGTTGACTCTCCCCTCCCCCAGGCCGCGCCCGACTTCGCCGACAGCGCCTCCATCAGCGCCTGGGCCCGCTCCGCCGCGGGCCAGATCCAGAGTGCCGGAATTATGAGCGGCACCGGCGGCGGAAATTTTGCCCCCCAGGACACCTACACCCGGGAACAGAGCGTGGTCACCATCATGAATCTGTACCACTTTCTCGCCGAAAAAGCATAATGAAACTGTAATCCCAAATACGTCAGAGGGACAACACACGACTGTGCTGTCCCTCTGATGTTTAAACGGTCTGAGTTAAAAAAACCTCTCCGCCCAGATCCGCCAGCCGGTCATAGGCCTCCCGGGCCAGGCCCTCATTGTCAAATAAGCCAAAGACGGTGGGACCGGTGCCGCTCATGCTGGAGCCCAGAGCCCCGCATTGAATGAGCAGATTTTTGATGTCGTTCACCCGGGTTCTCCGGTGATCCGGAAGGGCGTCCTCAAAGACATTATATAGTCTTCGGGCTACCTCCTGGAGGTCTCCCGCTTTCAGAGCGGCGACAGCTCCCTGGGTATCCGGCCGGCAGCGCAGGCGCACACTGTCGATCCGAGCGAACAGGGCGGGGGTGGAGATGGAAAACTCCGGCTTGCACAGCACCACCCAGCACTTCGGCAGAGGGGGCAGAGGGGTGAGGACCTCCCCCCGGCCCTCAGCCAGAGCGGTGCCCCCCAAAACGCAGTAGGGCACATCAGAGCCCACACTCTCCCCCACCCGGGCCAGCTCCGGGGGAGACAGGGGCTCCCCCTCCATGGCGTTCAGCGCCCGGAGGACGGCGGCGGCGTCGCTGCTTCCCCCAGCCATGCCGGCGCAGACGGGGATATGCTTTTCAATCTCAATATCCAGCCCCCGGGGGGACCGGCCCCTGGCCTCCCACCACCGCAGCGCGGCCTGGGCGGCCAGATTTTTTTCATTGTTGGGCAGAAAGTGGAGGTTGGTGCGCACCCGCAGCTCCACTCCCCCATTCTCCGCCAGGGTAAGGCGGTCGGTAAGATCAATGGACTGCATAATCATCCGCATGTCGTGGTAGCCGTCGGGACGCTTCCCCAGTACATCCAGGGTCAGATTCAGCTTCGCGCGGGCCTGTACCTCCACAGCGGCCGCCTCCTTATCGTCTGATCTTCCGCGCCTCCAGATAGAAGCGCTTGTCGTGGGCCTCTCCCATAGAGAAGGTCTTTCGGGGCAGCACCCCATCGTGGATCACGGTGGGAAACAGCTCCTCCTTGCCCATGGGGGGCAACAGAAAGGCCACGGCGTCCTCCCGCTCCTCCGCCAGCTGTCTGGCCTCGTCCGCTCCGTGGATATAGTCCACCCGGGCCTTGGGATGGGCGGCTATGTACTCGTCCAGAAAATTCTGAAGGGTGCCCACCGGAAGCTGGGCGGTGGGCGCGGTGATGGTGATCTCCCCCTGGCTCCATCGGTTGATGGTGAAGGGCAGAACATGCCCCTCTCCCCCGCCCCGGATGGCGGAGGGGTAAAAGTTCATCAGAGCGTCCAGCAGCTCCCCGGGCTCAACGCCGAACACCACCCGGTGGATGGGCTCAAACTCCAGGGAGTCGTCGTGGAGGTTGACCACCTCGCACAGGGCGTACCGGGAGGGCAGGCCGGGCCACTGCTCAGGCGCGGTCATCCCCTTGCGGCGCTCGTAGCACTCCTTGGCGGTGGCCAGAGAGTGGTTGCCGTCCCCCACGGCGAACAGCAGGCCGTCCAGGTCCCGCTCCACCCGGTCCTTCCGGGTGTTCAGAGCCTGGAGCACCCAGGCTTTCAGCTCCTCAGTGAGCAGCCAGCCCCTGATATGTCCGCCCCGCTCCATCAGGTCGAAGTCGTAGAGCTTCTCCATCTCCTCTGTCCGGGAGGACAGGGGCTCGATAATCACGCGGTTGGGGTCGTCCACCAGAAGCATGACATGGGGCAGCTCGATGGGAGCGTTCTTCCGCACCGCCACACGGGGCGGAATGCGGGACATGACGGTGCCCTCGGTGGCCCGGATGGCCGAGGCGGCCCCCGGCTCATAGTCATAGGCCTCCAGGTCCACTGCGCCGATCAGGCCCCGACGGACCTTACCGCTGTCCAGGGTGCGCTCCACATAAATCAGGCTGTCCAGCAGCTCCCGGAAGCGGCCCTCCCGGAGGTAACGGCTCATGTTGCTGTTAATCTCCATGATGTCCGTCTCCACGCTGGGGCCCTCCAGGCAGCTCTCCGGCAGAATCAGCCGCAGGGCCGACGGGGCCCGGCCCACCCGGTCCTCTACCCGCTGCCAGTACTCCGGTCGGGAGGTGTACTGGTCGCAGGCCACCACCGACCACAGGGTCAGGTCGCAGTTTTGGGGCAGGAGAATATCCGCGGGCTTGAAGGGCAGATATTCAAATCGGTTTGTCATGCCAAAGCCCCCTCGATGGCGGCCAGCAGCTCGTCAAACTCCTCAAAGGCGGGCAGCTCGGGGTGGGCGGCCTTGATGGCGTCGGTGGACTTGAACAAAAAGCCCGCCTTGCTGGCCTGGATCATGCCCAGATCGTTGAAGCTGTCCCCGGCGGCGATGGTCTCATAGCCGATGGATTGCAAGGCCTTCACAGTGGTCAGCTTGGACTTCTCACAGCGCATCCTGTAGCCGGTGATCTCCCCGCTCTCCGCCACCTCCAGGGTGTTGCAGAAGATAGAGGGCCAGTTCAGCTTCTCCATCAGGGGTTTGGCGAACTGCTCAAAGGTGTCGCTCAAAATGATAACCTGGGTCTCAGCGCGCAGCTTGTCCAAAAACTCCTTGGCCCCTGGCAGGGGGGCGATCTTGGCAATCACCGCCTGGATCTCCTTCAGGCCCAGGCCGCGCTCCTTCAAAATCCCCAGCCGCCAGCTCATCAGCTTGTCGTAGTCCGGCTCGTCCCGGGTGGTGCGGCGCAGCTCAGGGATGCCGCTCTCCTCAGCAAAGGCGATCCAGATTTCCGGGACCAGCACGCCCTCCATGTCCAAACACACAATATTCATCATTAACCCTCTCTTCCTTGTTTTCTTCTCAAATTGGTCAGGAAATTGTCCATCCGGGCCACCGCCTCGGCGATATCCTTCATGGAGGCGGCGTAGCAGGCCCGTACAAAGCCCTCGCCGCCGGGGCCGAAGGCGGCGCCAGGGATCACCGCCACCTTCTCCTCCAGGAGAAAGCGCTCGCAGAATTCCTCCGAGGTCAGGCCGGTGGAGCGAATATCGGGGAACACGTAAAAGGCCCCCTTTGGCTCGAAGCACTGTAAGCCGACGCGGTTCAGGTTCTCCACTAAGTAACGGCGGCGGCGGTCATACTCCTCCCGCATGTGCTCGATGTCCACATCCCCATCGCGCATAGCCTCCACCGCCGCGTACTGGCTGGTGGTGGGAGCGGACATGATGCCAAACTGGTGGAGTTTGGTCATGGCGGCGACAATGGGTCTGGGCGCGCAGACGTAGCCCATCCGCCAGCCGGTCATGGCGTGGCTTTTGGAGAAGCCGTTGACCACGATGGTGCGCTCGTACATGTCGGTGAGATTGGCCAGAGAGACATGGCGGCGGCCATAGGTCAGCTCGGCGTAAATTTCGTCAGAGATCACCATGATGTCGGTGCCCCGCAGCACCTCGGCGATGGCCTCCAGGTCCTTGCGGTCCATAGTCCCCCCGGTGGGATTGGAGGGGAACGGGAGCACCAGCACTTTTGTTTTGTCCGTAATGGCGGAGCGCAGCTCCTCCGGGGTGAGGCGGAACTGGTTTTCCGCTTTCAGCTCCAGATATTTGGACACGCCGCCGGCCATCTCGGCCAGAGGGCCGTAACAGACGAAGGAGGGGGTAGGCACTATGACCTCGTCCCCCGGATCGACCAGCACCCGCAGAGCCAGGTCAATAGCCTCGCTGCCCCCCACCGTGACCAGAATCTGGCTGGCGTAGTCATACCGCAAATCAAACCGGCGGTTCAGGTACGCGGAAATCTCCCGGCGCAGCTGGAGCATGCCGGCGTTGGAGGTGTACTTGGTGTGGCCCCGCTCCAGAGAGTAGATGCCGGCGTCCCGGATGTGCCAGGGGGTGACGAAGTCCGGCTCGCCGATGCCCAGGGAGATGGCGTCGGTCATCTCCTCCAGAATGTCGAAGAACTTTCGGATGCCGGAGGGCTTGATATTCTGTATCTTTTGGTTGAGGATGCTGTCATAATTCATACGAAGATGTACTCCCTTTCCTCCGGGTCCTGAGGGCGGAACACCAGATGCTTTTCCTTATATTTTTTCAAAATGAAGTGGGTGGCCGTGCCGGTAACCCCCTGGATAGGGGCCAGCCGCTCGCCCACAAACTGGGCCACCTCCCGCAGAGTGCGGCCCGAGATGATAACAGTCAGGTCAAAGGAGCCGCTCATGAGATACATGCTCTCTACCTCGTCATACTGGTAGATACGCTCAGCGACGCGGTCAAAGCCGTCGATGGACTGGGGGGTCACGTTCACCTCAATCAGGGCGGTCACCGTCTCCTTGCGGACCCGGTCCCAATCCACGATAGCCTGATAGCCCAGAATGGTCCGGTCGTCCTCATACTGTTTTATCGCGGCCTTGGCCTCCTCCTCAGAAACCCCCGCCGCCGCGGCCAGCGCCGAAATGGGCATGGTACAGTCCTGCTCCAGCAGTTCCAGCAGTTTTTCCATAATTTCCCTCCTGTTGTACAGTCAGCATTTCAATATTCTACATTATACACGCTCCGATTGAGAAAAACAATCCCAAACGCAAAATACAGTAGAAGAGCAGCGGCGGTCCATTATAGATCACCGTCCGCTTATTTCAGTGATGACCGCCGCCGGAACGCACCCTTTACAATGTTTGTTCATAGGATGGGGAAAACTCGGGAGGTGCATTGCTTTGCCCATCATATATTTATCCCCTTCTACACAAGACTGGAATCCGTACATCAACGGCGGCACGGAAGAAGAATGGATGAATCTTCTGGCCGATAAAATGGTTCCCTTCCTGAACGCCTCCGGCATCCGTTACGCCCGAAACACGCCGGACATGACCGCCGCGTCCTCCATCACCGCCTCTAACGCGGGAAATTACGACCTTCATCTGGCTCTTCACTCCAACGCCGCCGCCGGAGCGCAGGCGGGAAAGGCCCGGGGCTCCATCGTCTTCTACTACCCCGGCAGTTCCAATGGCCAACGGGTGGCAAACCTGGTGGTGGACGGGCTGAAAACCATCTATCCAGACCCCAACCTGGTGCGCTCCGAGGCCACCACCTCCCTGGGGGAGGTGGCCCGGGTAAACGCCCCCTCTATTCTGATTGAGCTGGCTTTCCACGACAACGAGGAGGACGCCGCCTGGATCAAAAACAATCTGGACGCGGCGGCCCGGGTCATTGTTCTGGCTCTGACGGAGTATTTTGGCATCCCCTTTTTCGAGACGGAAAACCGCCGTCCGGGCGTGGTGGACGTGGAGTGGGGCAGTCTGAACGTCCGAGCCCGGCCCAACACCTCCGCCGCTATTCTGGCCCAGGCCCCGGACGGGGCCCCTATCACTATCATCAACACCGCCAACGGCTGGCATCTGGTGAACTACAACGGCACGATCGGGTATGTGAGCAGTGAATTTGTGACCCTGACCTGAAAGGAAGTGACGTTATGGATATTCATGTTGTACAGCCCGGTGA
Source organism: Oscillospiraceae bacterium (assembly GCA_910575265.1). Lineage (GTDB taxonomy): Bacteria > Bacillota > Clostridia > Oscillospirales > Oscillospiraceae > Lawsonibacter. The sequence goes on along the minus strand of CAJTEA010000008.1, from coordinate 140,289 downwards.
CACCATGTACCGGCTGGCCCAGCAATACGGAGTTCCCATGGACCGGCTGATCCAGGACAATCAGCTTCCGGACCCCTCTCACCTGGTGGTGGGACAGACCATCGTGGTCCAGTACCCGGAGCTGACCCACACCGTCAAGGCGGGGGACTCCCTGTACTCCATCGCCCAGACACACAATACCACCGCCGTTCAGCTGCTTCGGAACAATCCCAGCCTCCACGGCCGGGATCTGATCTACCCCGGTCAGGTCATTGTGGTACGTTACGACGGCCAGCCCCAGGGAACGCTCACCGTCAACAGCTACGCCTATCCCTTTATCGACCGGGGGCTTCTCCGGGACACTCTGCCCTATCTGTCCCTGCTTACCCCCTTTACCTACCGTTTTAACGGAGGAACTCTGATTCCGCTCCAGGCCGGCACACTGGTCAACGCCGCCCTCCAGAGCCGGGTGGCTCCGGTGTTCCATCTCTCCAACCTGGACGAACAGGAACAGTTCTCCAGCGAATTGGCCCGCGAGCTGCTGGCGAGCGAAGAGGACCAAAAGGAGCTGATTGAGCAAATCCTGCGCGCCGCGGATCAGAAAGGCTATCAGTGGGTGGATGTGGACTTCGAGTTTGTCCGGGCGGAGGACGCCGCCGCCTACGCCCAGTTTCTGGCCCGTCTGCGCCAGGCGCTGGCCCCCAGCGGACGGCCCCTCGTCGCGGCGCTGGCTCCCAAAGCCTCCGCTAATCAGCCGGGGCGGTTGTATGAGGGGATCGACTACCGCCTCATCGCCCAGTCGGTGGACTTCGCGCTGCTGATGACCTATGACTGGGGCTATCCCGGCGGTCCGCCCATGGCAGTGTCCCCTCTGCCCGAGGTGCGCCAGGTGGTGGAGTACGCTCTGACCGAGTTCTACCCCAATCAGCTCTTCCTGGGCATCCCCAATTATGGCTATAACTGGACCCTGCCCCTCCGCCCGGGTAGTCAGGCCAGATCGGTGAACAATGTGGAGGCCGTTCAGCTGGCCTGGGACCGCCGGGCCGCGATCCGATATGACCAGCGGGCTCAGGCCCCCTGGTTCCGCTATGTGGACGACAGCGGCGCGGAGCATGAGGTCTGGTTTGAGGACGCCCGCTCTATCCAGGCAAAGCTGAGGCTGGCCCTGGATTACGGTCTGTACGGCGTAGGCTACTGGAACCTGGACCGCCCCTTTCCCCAGAACTGGGTGGTACTTAACGCCTCCGCCAACATCCGAAGTGAAATGTAGCGCAGCATACTTATGCTTGCCAATATTAAAACTGTTCCCACCGCGGCCAGCAGATCACTGGCCGGATTCAGACCTGCCGCCGCAAAGAGCAGCTCCTGAGAGCGGCTTGTCTCCCTGGGGAATAGACACGGGACCGGGCGTACGCCCGGTCCCGTTCCCGTTTCATCCTCAAGCGCTCTGGCACAGCCGCATCAGCATCGCCGCGAATTCGCCCCGGCTTACCGTGCTGCCCGGATGCAGATAGCCGTCGGCAGTGCCGCTGATTATCCCCTTGTCAACCGCCCAAGTCCATGCGCTTCGCACGGAGGACGCCGTAATCAGCCGACTGTCCGCATAGCTGCCCAGATTCCCGCTGGAGGACACATCCCCGCCCATCAGGAAACAGCACTGATACAGATACACAACCACATCCTGCCGGGTCATGGAGCTGGCGGCCGGACTGCCGTTGGCCGCGCCGTTCTGCTTCGCCCAGTTAGCCAGCTCCTGAGCGCTCATGCTGGACTCACCCAACCAACTGGCCATGATCCTCCACATCTGCTGGTGGGACACGGGGCCGTCCAGACGGAACGTGCCGTCAGCCGCCACGTCCAGATAGCCGTTCTGATAGGCCCACTGCGCCGACGCGTAGTTCCAGGAGGTTGTTGGAACATCCTTCAGCGCCACAGGAGACCGCCACGAGGCCGGCGTGAACACAGGCGTAAACACGGCGGGCCGCGCCGGCGCTACGGGCTCAAAGTAGGTATATGTATACACATGCTGGAGCCGGAAGCCAGCGTCTATGGTTACATCGGAGGCAGGCATTGTAAAGGTGTACCGCCGCCCGCTCTGGGTCAGGGAGAGGACGCGGCCGTTGCTCTCCCGTACCGCTTCCACCCAGTCTACCACATAATCCGACTCCGGGTCTACGGTAATGGTCACACGCGTCCCCGGCTCCGCGTACCAGCGCGAAACTTCCACCGTACCGTGACGGATTCCGGAACGGATGTTGATTTCATACTCCCCGTCCTCATTGGGTTCATCGCCGGTGTTCGTCTTTTCCGTCCACTTGGCGTAAAGGGTAAGGTCCCTGGTTACCGTATCCTTGTTGAAATCCCATGCTGTTTTACATTCCTTCTCCGTGTACCAGCCGCCGAAGGTGTAGCCGTTTCGGGTGGGGGCGCTGGGCTCTTCAGCCTTGCCGCCAGCGGAAACCGTCTGTTTCTCCACGGAAGAACCGCCTTGGCTGTCATAGGTCACCGTATATTTTTCATCCGGCTTTGGCATCACTTTGGAGCAATCAACCGTATATGTAGTACTCTTTCCCTCTTTCTCAACTTTAACCTCGAACCTGTACCCAGTCAGCGCGTCTAACCGCATAACCAGGGTATCCCCTGCCTCCGGCCAGTTTTCAAACGTTTTGGTTTTAGACCCAGTTACCGTTACTTTACATCCCGACCCCCTGGGCGTAATCTTCAAAGGCAGATAGTGGCCGTTTTGTTCGGTTTTGTCGGCTTCGTTAAACTGTGTATAATCTGTAATCTCTTTTGCTGTGCCGCTAACCGCAACAGGTATTTTGCCGTCGGAACCAGCCGCCCCAGAAGAAACGCTTCCGCCCGTCAACAAATCGCTGGCTTTTTTACCGAAAAGATCTTCGCTATTATCCGGAATAGCGAAGGACAGCGTAGGCGCTGTCGGAGTTTGGGTATTTTCCGTCCACTTGGCGTAAAGGGTAAGGTCCCTGGTTACCGTATCCTTGTTGAAATCCCACGCTGTTTTACATTCCTTCTCCGTGTACCAGCCGCCGAAGGTGTAGCCGTTTCGGGTGGGGGCGCTGGGCTCTTCAGCCTTGCCGCCAGCGGAAACCGTCTGTTTCTCCACGGAAGAACCGCCTTGGCTGTCATAGGTCACCGTATATTTTTCATCCGGCTTTGGCATCACTTTGGAGCAATCAACCGTATATGTAGTACTCTTTCCCTCTTTCTCAACTTTAACCTCGAACCTGTACCCAGTCAGCGCGTCTAACCGCATAACCAGGGTATCCCCTGCCTCCGGCCAGTTTTCAAACGTTTTGGTTTTAGACCCAGTTACCGTTACTTTACATCCCGACCCCCTGGGCGTAATCTTCAAAGGCAGATAGTGGCCGTTTTGTTCGGTTTTGTCGGCTTCGTTAAACTGTGTATAATCTGTAATCTCTTTTGCTGTGCCGCTAACCGCAACAGGTATTTTGCCGTCGGAACCAGCCGCCCCAAAAGAAACGCTTCCGCCCGTCAACAAATCACTGGCTTTTTTACCGAAAAGATCTTCGCTATTATCCGAAATAGCGAAGGACAGCGTAGGCGCTGTCGGAGTTTGGGTATTTTCCGTCCACTTGGCGTAAAGGGTAAGGTCCCTGGTTACCGTATCCTTGTTGAAATCCCACGCTGTTTTACATTCCTTCTCCGTGTACCAGCCGCCAAAGGTGTAGCCGTTTCGGGTGGGGACGCTGGGCTCTTCAGCCTTGCAGCCCAAGCCAAGCTTCTGCGCGGCAACTGGGCTGCCTTCATTGGTATTAAATGTCACATTTATGGGCCACGCCAGACCATCCGATTCTTCCTTACCGGCAAGTTGGACGCCATCCTTCAGTTCAAAGGTAACCTTGATAATCTGGTCCACGCCTTCCATATCAGCCGCACCTGTGGCACCCGTAAATTCTTCCTTCTCAATTGTGATGCCAGTATCATTACTACCATCCCAGTTAAAATACCAGACAGCATTGTAAATTGTCTCGCCGGCAGCGAGCTTCTCTAAAGATGGACCGATCCAGGCGCCCATATAATATGGATCTGTCTCTGACCCATTACCGCCGTCAACTATGGGTTCTTTCCACGCTCGATCCTCATTATCACCGTTGTTCCGAAACAGCACCGCACCACTTGACCCAGTTCCGTCTGAGGTATCCAGTATAACACCTTTCGGAGCAACAATTTTGACGCCAACCCACCAGCCGTCCCGAGTTCTGCCTATGGCCTCTTCCTTGGGGCTGAACGGAACCTTAGCATTAGGCGCAACCGATACCTCTATCACGGAGGCCGACTTACCGGAAGTGTCATCCGTTCTTGTTTCGGTCTTAACCTCTGTCAAGTTCGGCGTAAGCTCCTCAACTTTCCCCTGCTGCCCACCAGCAGCATCCGATGAACCATCATTTCCCTCCGCCAGAGCGGAGAGCGGCACCAGCGTCAACGCTACAGAAAGGGCCAACAGCGTGGACAAAAGTTTTTTTCTCATATGACCTTCCTCCTAAATTTCCCCAGATATACTAAACGATACATTTCTGCTGAAAATGCCAAATTCGCAGACTTTTTGTCCGATTTGAGATTATATTGTATATTATAGCACGAAAAATGTTTCTCCGCAACCATTTTACGCCAATTCTTCCGCTATGAAAAAAACACTCTGATACCTGTTGACAAATGAGTTTCAGAACAGTATAATAGATGAGCGGTTTAAAAATAACCGTGTTTTGCGGCTGTGCTGGAATTGGTAGACTGGCAAGCTTGAGGTGCTTGTGTCCGGACGGGCGTACGGGTTCGACTCCCGTCAGCCGCACCAAAGTAGACAAAACCTGTGTGTAACGATAGTTATACGCAGGTTTTGCTTTTCTTGGTGAAATTGCATTAAAACCGATGCTAAAAGCTGGTTATAATTACATATCACACGTGTCGGCAAGCAGATTTAAGGAGATCAGTTCTCTCTTAAACCTGCTTTTATTCATGCTAAAGAAAGTGAGGCAATTATGAAACTTCCGTATGGCTATTAAGTTGTTCGGGAATAAAAAGGACAACGTGGGGAATGAGGCCGGAGCGGGTAGCGAAGTCGCGCTTGGCCGCAGTGTAACTGTCCACGCCGCCGGGAGGCCCGTAGCAGTTCCCCGCGTTCAGGCCAGTGCGCTCCCGCACACGTTCCCAGGTAGCAAACTGGACGCCGTACCTGGTGGGGTGGCCCGCCAGAACCACATCGTTGAAATCCGCCAGCAGCCTGTAGTCTCCCGTCAGGCCGCTGGCTGTCAGCTGGGGCGCCGTCTCCATCTGGCGCATGTACTCGGCAGTGGTTTTGGTGATAGAGATTGCTTTGTCCAGAGCGGCGCTCCTGTGATCATCCGCCGTATCCTCCCGCCAGTACCTCACCGAGCCGGTATCCAGCGCGAGGCAGAGACGCTGTCCGTCCAGCTCTATTGGCAGGAGGCCCTCCTCCGTTTCCGGTTTTACGGCGAAGCCCTCGTGCTGGAGGTTCAGGGTTAGTTCTTGGAAGTATCTGTTTTTTTCTTCTGCGTTCATTTTGATCCTCCTTGCTTTCTAATATAATGGCAACTTTTTGCGCTGAAAAGTCTGGGGCCCTTTTTGATTTTGCCTGTTTTGAAAACAGGCGCTGGGAGTATTGTGTTTTCCTGGAAAAACAAAAAGCGCCGGTCTGTCAATTCCTTTAGAACTGACGGATCGACGCTCAATACAGGCGCTCAAAATCGTAGCGCCCTATTTGAAACTGTTGTGCCGCAGGTTTAAGTCCTGCCTGAGTGAATAGGAGGTGGGGAAAAATCTAAATTTTGAGGCCCTTGGATTTTCGTTATCCAAGGGCCTCTGAGGTCTTGAAATCTCTCGGTTTTTTCACCAAAAATCTTTTTTGACCTCTTTTTCTGGCGCAGCGGGAGGGATTCGAACCCTCGTGGGATTGCTCCCAAACTGATTTCGAGTCAGCCCCGTTATGACCACTTCGATACCGCTGCGTGTATTGTTTCACCACACAGGTGGATCTTGTTTAGGATACCAGACATTTACGAAAAAATCAAGACCTTCCTCAATTTTTTCCTAGATAGGGCACCCATCAACGCAAAACGGGGAAAGACCTGATTGGTGCCCTACCCAAAAAACCGGACAGCAAAGGCAGAGAAAAGCGGAATAAACATGTAGAGCCGCAAGATGGAGAAATCAAGCAGCGGAGATATAGAGAGAAGCTTCAAAGCGCGCGGGAGATAGCGCAAGCTGGTGGGTGAATCCCTCAATGATGTTCATCGTGTATATGATTTTCCGGACCTCAGGCGGATATTCACAGAACGTGCCAAAACTGCCCAAATTTCCTCCCAGCCTTTCAAATTCGTACAGTCGGTGAACAGCGAGAAGCAAACCGGCATACACGCCAAAATAGCAGCAGTTTTCTTCATCCCATTTCCCTCTTTTTCAAATATCCCCGTTTGATTTCCAGCACCACATCCGCCTGTTTTGCCACCTCGCCAGAGTGCGTTACGACCACCACGCACTTCCCGAACGTATGGGCGCTCTCTTTCAAAATCGCCGTGATTTCCTCGGCGGTGTCGGCGTCCAAGTTCCCGGTCGGCTCGTCCGACAGAATGACCGGGGCATCGGAAGCCAGCGCCCGCGCAATTGCCACCCGCTGCTGCTGTCCGCCGGACAGTTTCAGCACATTTCGGGTAATCTCGTCCTGCTCCAGCCCCAGCCGCTCCAGAATGGGGGTGGCGTCCAGCTTGGCAGTAAGCCGCACATTTTCAATGGGCGTCATGTAGTCGATCAGGTTGTAGCTTTGAAAAATCAGTGAGATATGGTTCCTGCGGTGATGCTCCAGTCCCTTTGTCGTTATATCCTCACTGTCAAACAGGACGCTGCCCTGTGTCGGCACATCCAACCCGCCCAGCAGGGACAGCAGCGTGGTCTTGCCTGACCCGGACGGGCCCAGGATGGCGTACATTTTTCCGGTTTCCAGTGACCTGCTGACATTCTGCAAAACCGCCTTGCCCTTTTCGTAGGAGTAAGAAACATTTTTCAATTCCAGTGTAGACATGATAGTCCCTCCTTCAGCTCATTTTCGACAGGATTTCACGGGGTTTCAGCCGCATGACCGTGATAGACGATGCACTGACCGCCACAATGATGATGGCAAATCCGATCAAGTAGAGCTGGGCAAGGTTATCCAGCCCAACCGATACCTGGATGCCGTTTTCAGTGGGTAAGGGCTTTTGCACGAGATTATCCGCGCCTATCTCAACGGAGGCGGCAACGGAAACAACATCGTTATCGTCCTCCGGCCCGGTCTGCATACTCTGCTCCAACAGGTGGTTGCCGATCTGCCCCGCTATGGCGTTGCTGGTGAAGTAGGACAGGCCAAAGGCGAGGACGGCGATCAGCAGCACTTCCATTAAATACTGCCCGATGATGGCCGATTTCCTGATACCCACGGACAGGAACACGCCGATTTCGTGAATACGGGTCTTTGTCCAGAGGGTCAATATCAGGGCCAGAATGATGGCGCTGACAACGATAATCACCACCAGCAGGGTCACGACCAATTCATTCAGCGTAGCCAGCGGAGCGGCGGCGTTTTCGTAGGTTTCATTGTCCACCTCCACGGTAAAGGCTTTCCAGTCAATTCCCGGCAGGGCCTTGACTTCGGCCACCACCCGCGCCATGTCCTGCGGGTCGTCTATGGTAACGTGGAGCGCGGAAAAGCCGTAGTTGATTTCTCCGCCGTCAAATTCTTTTGAGGACTGCAAATCCACAAATACACGGTTCTGGATTTTGTCGTAGGTGGTGACGGTTTCCCCAAACTGCTCCACCGCATGAGGGGTAAACAGTCCAATAATCTGTACCCTGATTTCCGGCCCGGTAAAGCCCTGATCTTCCACGCTGTAACGATGGGCGGTGAGATAGTCCCCGATTTTCAACTCATTCCGCTCCGCCAAGTCCTGGCTGATGATTGCCACATGGGTATCGTCGGCGGAGATGTGCTGTCCTTCCGCCAGTGTCAGTGTGCCGGTGGTGAAAAGTTCATCGTCCTCCGTGTCGCAGACGCCCAGTGCCTTTGTGGAGCCTTGATACTTCTCGTCGGTCGCGATTGTTCCGGGAAACAGGGAAAGCCCATCAAACGGAAGAAGATTGTCCTGCCTCGCGCCGCAATGCCTCACGCCGGAAACACCTTTGATGGCCGCGATATTTTCCGGGGTAAACTGCACGGTGGAGTACATAAGAAAGCTGCTTGATGTCTTGCCGGTTTCCTCGTCCACTTCATCTTTGACGGGTTCTTTCACTACATAGGGGCTGTTGCTCCAATCCACGAAAACGTCAAATTTGCCGCCCAAGCTCTGCCGCAGGTCAAGCTGCGCGGCCTCCGACGCCTTCCAGATAGAGAGGCCCGTAAGGACAAAGGTTGCCATAATCAGCAGGATAGCGAACAGGAGAAGTGTTTTCCCCCGTTTTCGCGTGACGTATAAAAACGCCCTTTTGAACATGCTCATGGTCGATACCTCCATATTGTTGTGCTGTTCTTCTGAACGCACCCGCAGGATAGCACGCCAATGTGGAATGGGTATGAAACCAGTGTGGAACACAAATGAAATAAGAAATTTTCAAAATCAACGCCTTGATTTCATACCCACTTCACATCGCGGTGATACACTATCCCTAAAAGGAGGTGTGCCTATGGCCACATTGTTAATCGTTGAGGACGATTTCAAGACCAACGAAGCAATCCGCGAGTACCTTAAACCCGCGGGCCATACCGTTATTCCGGCCTATGATGGCGAGAACGCATTACAGCTTTTTCATCAGAACAACATTGATCTTGTTGTTCTGGATATCATGCTTCCTCATATCAGCGGGCTGTCCGTTCTGCATGAGATACGGCAGATCAGCACAGCGCCGGTCCTGATGCTCACGGCGATTGAGGATGAGTATACCCAGGTCATGAGTTTTGACGAGCAGGCCGACGACTACATGACAAAGCCCTTTTCCATGGTGCTGCTGGGAAAACGGATTACCGCTCTCCTGCGCCGGAGTGGGCAGACTGTACCCATACAGAAAGCGCGTTTTGGAGATGTGGAAGTCGATTTCTCCGGCTATACCGCCAGCGACAGCAACGGGAAGATCGACATTATGCCCAAGGAAATTGATTTGCTCCGCCTGCTGATAGAACATAAGGGGCTGGTATTGAGCCGTTCGCAAATTCTGGATGAATTATGGGGGGCCGACTGTCCCATCATTGACCGAACGGTTGACACTTACATCAAAAATCTGCGAAAGAAGCTGCGGCTTGACTGTATTGTGACGGTCAAGGGCATCGGTTATAAATACGAGGTACAGCCATGAAAGGATTAAAACTGTTTCCAAAGATATTTCTGTATACCATGAGCATCATGCTTCTTGTCGTTGTTGTCACGCATAGGCTGATCTATCTGCTTGCGCCACGGATGCAGCTTGCGGTGAATACCCAGAACGATATTGTTATCAGTATCAGGCAGGAACAGTTTGTGACCGAGGCCGTAGAAAAGGCCCTGCCCATCTCTTTAAGCTGTTCCTTGTTGATCTCCATTGTCTGCTCCCTCCTGTTTTCCAAGGCGATTGCCGACCCTATCAAAAAGATTTCGGCGTCAACCGAGCAGATGATGAAATTAGACCATGGGGCAAGCTGCCCTATTCATACAAAGGATGAAATTGGCACGCTGGCACAGAATGTCAATGATCTGTATTCTAGTTTACTTTCCACGATCGAAAATTTAGAGCGGGAAAAGGATGCTGTGCGCGATATGGAGCGGGCCAAGGTGGACTTTCTTCGGGCGGCGTCCCATGAACTGAAAACCCCCGTGACCGCGCTGAACGCCACTTTGGAAAATATGATCCTGGGTGTTGGGAAGTATCAGGACTATGCCGCTTATCTTCCAGAGTGCAAAGAAATGGTGGAGCAGCTTTCCGGAACGATACATGAAATTTTGGAAACTTCCAAACTAAGTACGATCACAGAACAGCCAAAGCCGGTTGATGTATCTGATCTGCTGTCAGAGCTGTGTGAGCCGTATCAGATAATTGCGGCGGCGCACCAGATCGACTTTTCCTTGGACTTACCAGAGGCATTTTCAGCCTTGCTCCCCATTGGCCCATTCAGCAAGGCGGTATCCAACGTCCTCGCCAACGCTGTGGCCTATACAGGCAGCGGGAAATCTGTTTCTGTATATATGGATGGACACAGTCTTGTAATTGAAAATGAATGTACCCCCATCGCCGGCAACGAAATCCGCCGCTTATTTGAGCCGTTCTACCGGCCAGATTTGTCTCGGAGCAGAGAAAGCGGCGGCAATGGCCTGGGCCTCTATATTGTAGACACACTCCTGTCCTCCATGGATATTTCCTATTCGTTTGTCCCGATGATGTCTCCGCCGGGGATGCGCTTTACGATCCAGGTATAAATGTTCGCGATAAACAACAGCCAGTGGGCAAGGATTACCTTGCCCACTGGCTGCCTGTTCGTTACGCCGTGAGTCTTAAAAAGCGCCGTTCCAGCTTACCCATTTCGGAGAGGGCGCAGTTCCTTCAGGCTCTCCTGTGCGCCGCACTCTAAAATATATGGAGCAATTTCTTCGTAAGCATCTTCCGGCGAACCTGCTTCAGATGGGATATAGGTCCACTGTGTCAGAAAGCTGTGCGCATAATTGCAATGGATGTTCCCGGTATAGATCTGTACCAGGGGGTCGGTGATCCAGCTGCCGTCAGCAGCCGCGCAGTCGCTCCGATAGGTAAAGTATCGCTGTCCGTCCTTCACATAAATGATATTCACGGTCAGTTGATTTTCTGCGATGGCCGAGCGTTCTGTCCTCCCGGCCATTTCATTGTAATCGTTCTCGGCCTCCACCTTTTCAAAATAGAAGTATTCCCTCCAAGCGGCTAATATTTCCCGCTCCATGTCACGGTACTGTTCCGGGACAAGCAGATTCAGTGTTAAATCATCTTGCGCGATCTGTTCCGCCAGGTCCGAACCATCCGCTGTTTCAATCGGATTCCATTTGAAGTATTCCCGGCTAACCCGCACAGACATCCCCGCGGGGGCGATCTCAATGGGAACCTCCGGATGATTCATGGCATACAGGGGAGTGCCCTCATCATCAACGGTCTGGTAATTGTACGCGTCCATCACAAAGGCTCCCGCTTTTTCCTCCAGCACAGCCAGCAGTTTCTGGCTGCGCCGCGCGATCTCCAGATACGCCCCGTCGCTTTCATCTTCTCCGCTGTTGTAGACCACCGCGCGGTAAAGGGGATCCTCCCACTTGGGCTCCAACGGTTCCTTCCCCGCGCAGCCCGCAAGGGTCAGCAGCGCGGCCAATAATGCCGCCCAGGTCAATCGTTTTCTCATTTTACATTCTCTCCTCTTTTCCCCGCCCCATGACGGTTGGGATATTTCTTCCCGTTTTCACAGTCTTGCCCCTCCGAAAGAGCAGGCTTCCGTCCTCCGCCACGCGGCGCGCGGCCAGAAAGAGCGTGGCGCGGTCATTGTCGGTAACAAGCGCCGCGCTGTAAATAAGCTCCTGTCCGATCTCCCGGCGAATCTTCTCCATCGCGTGCCCCACGGCCGCCTCAATTTGGGGCCGCGTGTCTAAAAAAATTTGCGAAAAGGCGGGACCGTTTTTGTATGATCCCGCCGCGTGAAGAGCAAGCTGTCAGGCCAGAATATCCAACTGTTTATATTCCGTGATCCGTTTCTCGACCTCCTCCCAGGTGAGTCCGGAGCGGACAAACTCATAGTCGCTCCAAACGCGTTGGAGCTCCGCCTTGATCTGGGGAACATCCTCCAGCCTGCCCGCCCCGGTGCGCACATAGTAATCGGGCAGCAGGGCGCAGGCCACGATGCCGCTCTCGGCCCGGGGCAGCTCCTCCGCGCCCTGGCTCAGAGCGGCCAGCAGCCGCAGATGACTGTCGGTATAGCCGTTCAGCTCCTGTTCCACTCCAAACAGGCCGTTCAGGTCGAACAGCTGGAAGGGGGGCCTGCCTGGGATCTCGATCTCGCCGCTGTAATAGACCGGCTTGCTGTTGAGCTCATAGAGCGCGTCGCACATATCCATCAGACGCTGGTAGTCCTCTTGAGAGGGCAAGGTCTGGAGGGAGTGAACCATCAGCTCCACCGCCCAGTCCAGCTGGCCCAGCACCTGGCAGTCTGGCAGCCTGCCCAGTCGCTCCCCCAGCCGCGCCAGCCGGGCCATGGACAACAGCCCCCACACCCGGACCTGGGGGTCGCTCAGCTCCTCCGCCCTGGCCTCAATTTCGGCGGGAACGGTGTTATAGAACAGTCCGTCCTCGCTCTCCAGCCGTCCAATGCGGTCGGAGCAATCGTCCATCAGTTTTTCCCCCACCTGATCATAGATATTGTCGTCAGCGCTGTAAATGGTGTCCGCCCGGTGGAGCCACAGCTGGGCTTTATGTAGGTCGGCCGTATCCATAGCGGCCACGCCCAGCTCATAATAGGCCCTGGACACCCCGGCCCAGTCCCTTTTTCTCTGGAACTCAGCCAGCCGCTCCTCCGGGGTTTTGACTTCTTTTTTTCCAAATCCAAACATAAAAATCATCTCCTGGTATTTATTTTTTGGCGAATTTATCACTAGCATTGTCTACCCAAACGTGATACCGAAGTCAGCAATCTCAGCAAACAGATTTGGCATAGCGTCAACCATGTAAGTTTCCTCCAAATCGCGGTTTATCGCGCTGATGAACGCATCCTTGGCAGATGTCGCCAGTATACCAGCCAATCTTTAAGGAATGGTTACAATTCGATGACATTTTTTACGGCTCCCAAACCACTTCACTCCCATCCGCTTTTAAGATCATCGTGACTTCCCCGCCGTCATAAGCAATTGACAGCGCTGGATCGTTTGTAATCTTCAGACTGCCAACGCCATCCCTGCCGCATAGATAAACACAGTCGGAATCCATGCGGTTGATAAAGTACAGCCCTTGATCGGTCAGACAGAAGTCATAAGCAACAACATTCCGAAACGGTCTTGTTTTGTGGGTCTTGGTGTCATACGCTGTCAGCAAAGAATTTTCGTTGATAAAGTAAATCGTCCGCCCGTCAAACGCTATGTTCCCCCTGGTAGGGATGTCCAGCACTTGCGTTCGCTGGACCGTCCTGCTCACTTCCGTAATTCCATCATTTGTAATGAAGAAGAGGCTTTCGTTGTTCAAGAAAAAGCCGTAGCAGTATTGCAGAAACATCCAGGTATCCCCCACGGTATAGTCAATTCCCAGCAGAGATCGCCCGCTGTCCGTTATTTTCTCGAAAATAACCTGTTCCTCAAAGGTTTCTGTATCAAGCTGGACGATGGACACCTGGGTGGCTGTGCTGTTGTAGCTGCCGACCCGATCCACATACTGTTCTGTGCGGGAGGCCATATAATAAATGTACGGGGCATCCATATAGACGGCCTGGACAGATTCCCCATCCGAAAAGGCCCCGAACAGCGGAGAGAGGGCCAAATCCGTCAAAGCGCCGGTTGCCCGGTTTTCCAGCGCGTATGTCCGCGTCTGGTCATCGTAGATCACGCTGTAAGTTTCCGACACACTTCGCGAAGATGAATTGAATATCCCATTCGCGGAATCCGCGGCAGAGCAGCCGGACAGTGAAAGCAAAATCAGAAGTCCCAACACCGCGGCTCCGCACCGTCTGACGAGTTTTCTTCCAGACTGCCAGCAGTTTGTGTTTTGTCGCAGAACCCATCCTACCATGAGGGCGCAGCACACAGCGGACAGGCCGAGCAGAACCAGCAGCTCCTGGGAGGAACGCTCCGAAAAAGTCACGATGGGTTCACCTGTCAACGAATCCTCCACAGAGGAAGTCCCCTCCAGAAAGCCGGCTGCCAGCAGGAACGGCAGGGGCAGCGGCAAGCGGTAGCAGATCTGCCTGGACAGTCCGATGTAGGGAATCAAGGTAGATGCTACCCCGATCACCACCGTCAAAGCATATCTCTTCACCAAAACAGAGGTAAAGAGCAGCAGAGCGGCGAGGTATACCGATCCAAAGCAGCGCAGGACGGTCAAACTCAGATACGCGGCCAGTAGGGAGATATTTTTTGTACTGCCCCCGAAACCGGCGATACTCTGAACCGGGTACTCCCCGTGGGGCAGGCCGTATTTTATTCCGAAGAATACAAAGCGAATCAGGGCCAGCCCTCCGCAGAGAGCGAACACGGCGCAAAGGGTTATTACAGCTTTGCTTCTGGCGCTCTTGCGGCTCTGGGCCGCTGTCCGCAAAAGCGCGTCCATCTGACAGCTATACTCCGAGCAAAAAACCGCAGCCGCCAAAATCAAAATGACAAGGAACAGCGGGAAGTCCAACGTTTGGGCGGAAAACAGCCCCGCCCAGCCGTTTGTGTTCAGAAAGTAACGGTTGCCGGTGTTCTCGCAGATATATAAATATTGCTGATACACAGCCTCAAAACCATGCTCATGGGCCAATACCGCGTTGACCTCCGCGGTCCGCCGCTCATACTGTTCCGCTGTGATCTGGCCGCTGTAATAGCTTTCCTGGGATTGAGAGCGGGCGGAGCGGGCCTCCGTGATGTCCTGGGCCTCCCGCTCCAGCCAAGCGGCCTTTTCTTCTGTGTACGCCCCGTCCAGCTGTTCCAGATACCACTCGTATTCCTTGCGGTATTCTTCCATCGCGCTGTTCCGCGGCCTGTCAGTCCCGGCCAGCCAAACCGTACTGACCAGGAGCGCGGCCAGGATATAGCATAGGCCCCTCTGGTAAATCATCAGTTTTTTCCATTCATAAGAGAAAATGCTCATTTTGCCCTCCGAACACAGCGGTGACAGTTTTCCGCTGACAGAAAATAAATCATAACAGCAGCCGCGAGGCCCGCGATCAGAGCAAACCATATCGCGGCCCGCCAGGTCAGGACAGGGAATCCCCCCAGGTTTACAAACTCCGTTTTGCCCAAAAGAACGCGGTTTGTCAGCAGAGAATAAGGGTTCAGCACCTTTGTCCAGACGAAATTGGAGTAGGCGCGGGCGGCTCCGCTGACGGTCAGCGCCATACAGAGGGCAAAATTGATGACAAAGGGGAGCAGGGCATTTTTCCAGAACATCGAAACCAACAGCCAGAGCATCCCCATCACCCACGCGCCGGCGCATTTGAGCGCCGCGGACAGGAGGACATACTGAAAAATGCTGAGATTGACGGAGCTTTCCGCAAAGTTCGAAATCGCGAATACCGGCAGTGCCAGCCCTTCCAAGGTCTGAAAGGAGGCCGCGAAGCCAATCAGGTCAAGGAGAGAAAACCACAGCGAGGTCAAGAGCAGAAACAGGGTGGCCGCGAGGATTTTCGCCAGGGCTGTTTTTCTTCCGCCGTTGGGACTTACCAGCAGCAGCATATCCATCTGCGTCTCCCGCTCGCTCACAAAGGTTCCGATGATCCCATAGAGACAGAGCAGAAGGGTCAGGACGATGGAAAAATCATAGTTCAGATAGTAATTGCACATTTCCCGGTAGGCAAAGGCGGGGATGGCGCGGCCAGCATAGAGGTTATAGATCGCGCCACTCTCCCTCTGCTGATAGACCGCTCCCTGCTCCCCATAGAGCGCGGCGTTTTGCCGCGCTCTATTTGCCACTTGTTCCGACCGGCCGCTGTACTCATAGGAATACTGCATAGGCTGCACAAAATACTTGTCCAGCAGGTTCCTGTCGCTATACAGGTTCCCGGTCATCGTGTTGGGGTCATCGGTGGCGGTGCTTGCGGTCATATCCGACGTGGCCTCCACAAGAGGCTGATAAACCGCAAGCAGGCGTCCGATCTTCTCCGGGGTGATCTCTCCCCGGTATTCCTCATAAAGCTGCCAATGGCGCGTGTGCCAGCTCCGCTCTCCGTTCCCATCCGTCAGATAGGAGTAGGATTTGTATTCACCATAAATTTTGAACAGGTTGGCCAGGCTGAACACCACAAAGAGCGCCAGAATGGAGCGTTTACAGAACTGCTTAATAAACTCATACCGTATCAGACGTATCATGGCGCTCCCCCCCGCAATAGTACAAGAACACATCCTCCAGGTTGGGCTGAACAGGCCGCGCGGTCTTGATCGGGCAGCCATCCTCAACAACGCGGAGGGTAAACTGTCCGTCCTCCTGCTTCATGTTGCTGACACAGTACATATCGGTCAGCAGCGCGGCGTCCTCGGCCCCGGCGGTTACATTCCACACCTTGCCCTCAATGTTCCGTTCCAGCGCGGCGGGCGTACCCTGCATGAGCAGCGTCCCCTGTTTCAGCAGCAGAATTTCCCGCGCGATGCACTCCACATCGGAAACGATGTGGGTTGCCAGCAGGATCGTCCGGCCTTGGGCAAACCGGGAAATCAGGTTCCGAAACCGTATCCGCTCGCTGGGGTCAAGACCGGCGGTAGGCTCGTCCAGAATCAAGATCTTCGGGTCGGACAGCATGGCCTGCACGATGCCGACGCGCTGGCGCATACCGCCGGAGAGCGCGCCGATCTTCTTGTCCCGCGCGCCGGTCAAATTGACTGTGTCCAGCAGCTCCGAGACCCGGTCCCACGCTTCGCGGGTGGGAATATCTTTCAGCGCGCACATATAGAGCAGAAAATCCTTGACGGTAAAATCCCGATAGAAGATAGGATACTGGGGCATATAGCCGATTTGGGACAGGAACGCTTTGCCCAACGTCCTCACATCCTGGCCCTCCACCCGGATCGTGCCGCTGTCCCCGCGCAGGATGCCCACAAAGATATTGATGAGCGTGGTTTTTCCGGCGCCGTTTTCACCCAGCAGGCCGTACACGCCCTCGCTCAAGGCGGCGGTAAAGTTTTTCAGCGCGTGCTTGCTTTTGTATTGCTTTGATACGCTTTCAAATGTGATCTCCATGTTACGCTCCAAACTCAAATGTGGATACCAGCGTATCAAGTTCGTCGATACTGCCTCCAAGAACGACTATGGCGGTTTTGGCTCCGTCTAAAAGGTAAATCCTGGGGATGCGGTAGAAATATGTGGGGTCGGAGTTCTCAATCACTTCAGTAGCAACCAATGCGCCGGAGGCCACGTCATAGACGCGAACAGTCAGATTGCTGCCCAGAACGGCGGTTGCCACATAGTTCCCCTGCTCCGAGCCGTACACGCCGTCTTTTCCCTCACCGCTGGTGGAGAAGGAAAGCGTATTGGCGCTGCCTGTTGCCCGGTCGATCCAAAGCAGCGTGCCGTTGGCCTGGGTAAAGGCCCGCGGGAAAAACAACCGGCTGACGCTGCTCTGCATTTCTTCCATTTCATAGCCGGACGGTTTTGTGAGCTTCAGGCCGCCGCCATCCACGGCGATGCTCCCATAGATGGAAAAGTCTTCCTCGCCGTCTACCGCGGGAATTGAGCTGCCGCTGCCATAGAACACGATCTGGCCGTTGTCCTGGGCAAAGGCAGCGCCATTCAGCATGGAAACACGGATGCTGGCCGTTCCGGCGTTTTGTGCCACGTCTAAGAGGGTAGTCAGGCTCCCGCTTTCCAGGTCATACAGATACAGCCCGCCCATAGCGGCGAACGCCAGCTTTTTTCCGTCTGTGGAGGCCGCTACGCCTCCGGTTTCGCTGACAACAAAATCTTCCCGCAAAAGCTCATTGACCGCGATCTCCTTGTTCAGAGAGAGCGAGCTGTCGTAGATGTACGCCATCATGCCGCTGTCGCCCATGCCGGACAGGACGTAACCCCCGTCAATGACCTGGGCTTCAAAATCACGCAGCGGCGCTTCCGCTGTGGCCAGCACCGAGGAAGTCCCAGTGTCGTAGAGATACAGCTTGTCCGCCAGCACAAAAAGCGTTTCGTGCCCGGCATAGGCGCAGCTCTGGAGCTTGCCGCCAAACAGGGCGGGGTCGAAGGCGCGGGATGTACCAACCTGGGAAATGGGCTGGTTCTGCTGTCCGTCAGAGGGCGGGACAGCGACCACAGATGTATCGGAGGGGGCGTTTCCCGAAACCGTAGAGGCAGGGGCATCCGTCTTACCGCAGGCGGACAACGCCAAGGTAAAAACCAGCGCCAACGTGATGCAGAATTTCTTTTTCATGCTCAGCTCTCCTTATACAATAAAATAGAATTGGTCTTAAAGAACGGGCCGGAAGCTCCGTCCTGGGGGACGGCCACACAGTAGAAGGTGTGAAACTGCCCCAGCTTGTCCGGGTCGATCACGGCCTCAAGCTCCATGACGCCGCCTTTGCTCAAGGTAATGGAGCGGCAGGTGTTTTCGTCAAGCTTCACCGGCCGGTGATCCAGGAAAAAAGCGATGCTGTAACTTGTTCCGGCTGTGCCGCACATGGTAAACCGCAGGGGAACGGGAGCGGAGACCCGCAGGTTGTCATAGGTGATGCCGCCGTCACAGGAAAATGTATAATAGATTCCGCTGTCCAGCGTGTCCATGCTCACACCGCCCCAGCCGTATTTGGGGAGCTCGTCTTCCACATACCGCGCTGTGACCTTTTCCTCCCGCGCCTCGCTCTGTGAAAAGATTTCCCAGACAGGCGGACGGTCTGAATGGGCGGCGGGGGCGTCCGCGTTGAACCGCAATTCAACACGGGAATCCAACATCTTATGATACCAGCCATAGCTGGAGGTGGATTCCATATCCGGCTGGAAATCCGGGTTGGTGATGCTCACCACAGTCAGGGCCAGCGTATCGCCGGCGCTGCCAGTCACAGGCTCAAAGAGGAAGGAGAAGCTCTGATCCTCCTTTGCGGGGAAGCTGTGGCAATACTCATACTCCGCTGTGGTATCGTTCACCTTGTAGGGCTGGGGCTGGCCGTCCAGGAACAGGAGAAATCCAACGGTATCCATCTTGCCAGTGAGAGAAAACCAGTAGTCCAGCCGAAACTCGCCGCCGTCATAGGGGAATGGCAGACGCTCCCCACTCTCGGAAAAATCATCCGAAGCAGCTCCGTGGGTGATCATTGCCAGAAATCCGGCATCCTCCTCCGCCTCATCAAATGGATTCGCGGCGACAGACTGTGACGGCGGGGGCGTACTGTCTGGAATGGCATAGTTTCCGCAGGCGGCGAGAGATAAAAGAGCGCCGCATATCAGGGGAACAGCAATCAATCGTTTTCGCATAAATGGCCTCCTTTGCTTTGATGGACTAAGCATAGCGGCCAAAGGTCAAAATTCGGTCAAGAAATCCAAAGGATTTTCTGTGGATCCCCCTGAATGTTTACATAACACAGAAATCCACCGGAAATACCGGTGGATTTCTGTGTATTCAGCTCTCCATGTGCCGTCCCAAAAAGCCGGCGATCGACTGGACCAGCTTGTATTCTACCTCGCCGCCGGTGAGCTTGTCGCCCGTGCCGGCGAAGAGGACACAGCCCAGCACATCCCCCTCGGAGAGAATGGGGGCGGCGGTACACAGGGAATACTTGTCGCTGTCGGCGCACAGGGGAACTGTCTCTTCCCCCGGCTTGTACTGGTAAACCTGCCTGCCCTCCATCAACCGTTCCATTTGAGGGGAAATAGCCTTCTCCGCCAGCTCCCGCCGGGGCGCGCCCGCTACAGCGATACAGCTGTCCCGGTCGGTGATCACCGTCACCTGCCCGGTGGTGCGGTTCAGCGTCTCGCACAGTTGGCCGGCGAAATCCACCAGCCCGCCCATCAGGGAATACTTCTTAAAAATTACGCCGCCGTCCTTGTCGGTGTATATCTCCAGGGGGTCGCCATCGCTGATAACTTTGACAGTGAAAATTTTCCCCTTATGCTTGTCGCTCTCCTGGATGATCTGAATTTCATAGGGCCGATCCTCTGGGAATATCCCGCCGCTCAGAATGCTGTCGATATCCGCTTTCAGCTGAATTTCCACATGGTCCTCGTAGATCTTGATTTTCCGGATAATAAGCTGGAGATCATTCCGGTCTAACTTCCCCTTGCTCAGAATATCATCAAAGATCTCCATGGCCGTCTTTGCCGCCCGGTTCACCTGGATGATGGTGTTCCGCTTGTTCACCGTCATGGCAATCTGGTTTTGCAGGCCCTCCATCCGGCGGAGCAAGTCGCTCTCCAGCTCGTCATAGGTCTCCTCCAGAGTCGCCTCCCGCTCCGGGTGCTTCATGACGTCCCGGACGCGCTGGCGTTTGGTAGCTTTCAGTTCCTCCTGGAGCTCAGCCAGCACCGCTTCCAGGTTTTCCGCCGATTTTTCGGTTTCCGCTACATCCTCCGCCTCACGGGACAGATCGGCGTTGAGCCGTTCCAGCATGGCGGCGGAGTTTTCTTTCACCTTTTGGATGTACAGCTTCAGCAGCTCGTCCAGCCTGTCCACCCGGATGTGATGGCTGGTGCAGCCCTTGAGGCCCCGGCGGTGATAGGTGCCGCAGCGGTAAGCGTCCTTGATGTCCCGGCGGCTCATGGCGAACATGGGGGCTCCGCAATCGCCGCACTCCAGAAATCCGGAATATACGTTGTCATACTTTTTTTGCCCACGGTAGTGGGAGGTGGAGCGCGTCTCCCGCAGGGCGCGGGCGGTGGCGAAGGCGCGGTAGTCGATGATCTCCTGGTGGTGGTGCTCCATGACAATATGGTCGCGCTCGTCCCTCTTGACCTCTTTGCCGTTAATCTTCTTCCGGGTGTACTTCCCCTGGCGGAGGGTACCAATGTAGAAGTCGTTGTCCAGAATACCCTGGACCGTCACGATGGCCCAGGCTGGTTTGACCGTCCGGCGGTACTCCTCCCCCGCCGCCTCCTTCCGGTCCCGCTCCGCCATGCGTGGGGTTGGAATGCCCTCATCGGTGAGGTGGTTGGCGATTTTTTTGTAGCCCCAGCCATTGATGTACAGCCGGAAAATCTCCCGGACGATATCCGCCTCGGTGGGGACGATCTCAAATTCCTGCCGTTTGTTGACGATATAGCCGTAAGGCGCGGCGCAGATCCACTTTCCGTCCTGCTGGCGGCGCTTGATGACCGACTTTACCTTCTTGCTGGTGTCGGTGACGGGCATCTCGTTGATGAGAAACTGAAACTGGATTTTCAGCCAATCGTCGTCGTTAGGGAAGTCAATGCTGTCTCCAATGGAGATGATGCGCACTCCCCCGTCCCGCAGGTCCTCCAGCTCCACCAGACCCCGGCTGTTCCGGCGGGAAAAGCGGGAGAAGTCCTTGACAATCAGGATGCCCTTTTTGTGAGCCATCAGTTCTCTCCGCATGGCTTGGTAGCCCTCCCGCTGGTCAAAGGTGTAGCCGGACCGGTCCCGATCCTCGTAAAAGGTCAGGGTAGAATCGGGGAATTTTTGTTTGACGAAATCCGCAATGATGGCCTTCTGGTTCTCAATGGAGGTGTTGTCCCGATCCAGTTCCTCATCTACCGAAATACGGCAGTAGCCAGCGATATCGAAGTGTTCAATCATTCGTCCGGTCCTCCTCCGCATCAATATGATATATTATATTTCCTATATTTTCAGATAATATTGTATCATACCGTTTTGATAAAATCAACTGAAAATGGACGGGAACATAACACCGCTCCCGTCCTCGTTTGACTTATCTCATAACCGCGCTTTTCGATGTGCGCGGCCTCTTTTTACACACTTCCCGCTCCGCCAAGCTTTTTCGGTTATAACAGAGCAAAGCGCTGGTTTCCTCTGCTAAATCCTGATCGCCAGACATAAATGCCGCCACAAGATATTTCTCTTTTTTATACTTTTGGTATAAATTTTTCATCTCTTCTCCCAGCGCCTGATCCTGCTTTTCCCCCTTCGTCAGCCAAACCTCCACGATCTTTCTGTCATCTCTGACATTGATCTCCAACTCAGTACTACATCTCCTCTCTTCGATTTGATTTGGTATTATTTTCCGCTTCTTTCGGTTGTTTTATTCAAAATTTTTGATTGACGAATCGGACGCGGGATAAACGAGGGAAATTATAAACCGCGGCAGCGGATTTAACATCCACTGCCGCGGTTTTGGCGCTGTCTAAAACCGGATATTCAGGGGATCAGCCCAGCACAGAGGCGGCAATCGCGTCGGCCAAGGCGTCGATCTCGGATTCGTTGTCGGCCTTGAGGGAAGATGTGACAGTCATCTCCTCGTCCAGAACGGTCATGTTCTTCAGGGATTCGATCTCCTCCTTCATCAGAGCGCCGGAGCGGGGCGCCCAGGAGCCGCTGCCCATAATGGCCACGGTGCGCTTTTGCAGGTTGAGGGCCTTCATGTCCATAAGGAAGTTGTGCATGGGCGGGAAGATGCCCAGGTTATAGGTGACCGAGGCCAGCACCAGATGGCTGTACTTGAACAGGTCAGAGATCAGATAGCTGACATGGGTGGAGGACACGTCGTACAGCCGGGTGTTGGTGACTCCCCGGGCGGTGAGCTTGGCGGCCAGCACCTCGGCGGCGGCCTCGGTGTTGCCGTACATGGAGGCGTAGACAATCATCACGCCCTTTTCCTCCGGCTCATAGGTGGCCCAGTGGGTGTATTTGTCAATAATGTAGCCCAGATCCTTACGCCACACCGGACCGTGGAGAGGACACAGGAACTTGATGTTGTCCAGCCCCACAATGCTGGCGGCCTTGTTCAGCAGGGCCACCACCTGGGGGCCGTACTTGCCCACGATGTTGGTGTAGTACCGGCGGGCGTCGTCGATCCACTCCCGGTCAAAGTCGAACTCGTCAGCGAAAAGCTTTCCGTCCAGGGAGCGGAAGGAGCCAAAGGCGTCGGCGGAGAAGAGCACGCCGTTAGTGGTGTCGAAGGTGACCATGGCCTCCGGCCAGTGGACCATGGGGGCGTAGACAAAGGCCACCGTGTGCTTGCCAAAGCACTTGGTGTCCCCCTCGGCCACCTCCTGGATGGCGTTGGGATCCAGGCCGAAGCCGAACTGGTTGAGCAGAGTGACCGCCTTGGGGGTGGTGATGATCTTCACGTCGGGCCAGCGCAGCAAAATCTCCTCAATGGAGGCGGCGTGATCCGGCTCCACGTGGTTGATGACCAGATAGTCCAGGGGACGGCCGTTGAGGACAGCCTTCACGTTGGCGATGAACTGCCGGCCCACCGCCCAGTCGGCGGTGTCGAAGAGGACGGTCTTTTCGTCCAGCAGGACGTAGGCGTTGTAGGATACGCCGTGGTACAGGGGGTGGATGTTCTCAAAGAGGGCCAGCCGGTGCTCGTCCGCGCCTACCCAGTACAGATCGTCGGTGACCATGCGGTAATTATACATATGGGGTGTTCCTCCTTTTAGTTCAATGATTGGGACGCTAGTTCAGCCTGAGTCAGTGAGGCTTACAGCCTGCGAATGGGAAAAAGCATATAGTTTTTCCCTGTCTGCGGGGAAGTAAAATCGTGCACGGCTCCTGCCAATGGAATGGCGTGCTCGTTCAGATATTCAATTGCCCTTGAAAAGGTATCGTCCGTTTCGCATGCTACACGGATATATTCATAGCCGGGAACCAGCCACTTTGTCCAGCCGGCAGGAGCTTCCGCGCCGTCATAGCATTCCACTCCCGCAAGATAAAGTCCTTTGGTTAAGTTCTCCCATGGCTGAAAGGAACGGGAGAAGTCGGACATGGCCCCCCATATACCAAGTATGGTTCCATCTTCGTCTTTTTTCGCTAAATGCTGGACTTCTTCAACGTGGGCATTCACATCCGCCCATAATCGTTGAATGAAGCCATCTCCATCTGACGTGGACCCCTCTTTTCCGATTACAACAAAAGCCTCTTTGATATATGGTTCGACAGTCATAGCTCCTCCCCGCAATCTTGTATGCGTGTTTTACGCCTCAATCTCGATAAAGCTGTCCACCGTCTCGCCGCAGTGGGGACAGGTCCAGCCCTCGGGCAGGTCCTTGAAGGCGGTGCCGGGTTTCACCTCGTTCTCCGGGTCGCCCCGCATGGGGTCGTACTCGTGGCCGCAGCCGTTGCAGACGTACAGCTTCCGGGGCTGATAGACCTTCTTGGGGGCCATACGCTTCATCTTGGTCATGGGCGGGGCGGGGAGCTTCTCGCCGGTGTCCAGCGCCTTGGTGAGCAGGGGCAGGATCTCCAGCACGTCGCCCACGATGCCGTAGTCACAGTTCTTGAAAATCTTGGCGTTGGGGTTGGTGTTGATGGCCACAATGCAGGAGGCGTCTTTGATGCCCTTCAGGTGCTGGATAGCCCCGGAGATGCCGCAGGCGATGTACAGGTTGCCCTTGAACTTCTGGCCGGACATGCCCACATAACGGTTGATGGGTACATACTTCAGCGTCTCGGCCACAGGACGGCTGGAGCCTACCGCCGCGCCGGCGGCTTTGGCCAGGTCCTCGATGAGCTTCATGTTCTCCTTGGCCCCGATGCCCTGTCCGGCGGAGACCACCCGCTCGGCCTGGGTGATGGGGGTATCGATGGGAATGCCCACAGTAAAATCGTGGCCGTCCTTTTTCAGGTTGGCGACCAGAGTTTCCACCTTCTCCTGGGCGGTTCCGTCCTTAAGAATGAGCCGCTTCCGGGCACCCGTCTCGGGACCGCGAGGACCAGCCGCGGCGGCGGAGGGGGCCTCCTTGGCCGCCTTGCCCAGGATGTGGGAGGCGATGACCACCCGCTGGATCTCGTTGGTGCCCTCGTAGATGGTGGTGATCTTGGCGTCCCGGTAGAAGCGCTCCACCTCCATGCCCTTGATGTAGCCGCAGCCGCCGAAAATTTGCAGGGCGTCGTTGGTGACCTCCAGGGCGATGTCAGAGGCGTACTGTTTGGCCATGGCGGACTCCATGCCGTAGGGTACGTGGGCCTGCTTCAGCTCGGCGGCGGAGTAGACCAGGAACCGGGCGCAGCGCAGCTTGGTTGCCATGTCGGCGATTTTGAAGGCCACGTTCTGCTGCTGGCAGATGGGCTTGCCGAACTGGACCCGCTCCTTGGAGTACTCCACAGCGGCCTCATAAGCCCCCTGAGCGATGCCCAGCGCCTGGGCGGCGATGCCAATCCGCCCGCCGTCCAAGGTGGCCATGGCGATTTTGAAGCCCTGGCCCTCCTTGCCAAGCAGGTTCGCCTTGGGAACCTTGACGTTATTGAAATTCAGCTGGCAGGTGGCGGAGGAGCGGATACCCATTTTGTCATAGTGCTCCTCAAAGGTAAAGCCCTCCCAGCCCTTCTCCACGATGAGGGCGGAGATGCCCCGGGTGCCGATGCCGGGGGTGGTGACAGCGAACACCACATAGGTGTCGGCCTGGCCGCCGTTGGTGATAAAAATTTTCTCGCCGTTGAGGAGGTAGTGGTCTCCCATGTCCTCCGCGGTGGTCTCGGTGCCACCGGCGTCGGAGCCGGCGTTGGGCTCGGTAAGGCCGAAGGCCCCGATTTTCTTGCCGGAGCACAGGTCGGGCAGATACTTTTTCTTCTGCTCCTCGCTGCCAAAGGCGTAGATGGGGTAGGTGCCCAGGGAGGTGTGAGCGGACAGGATTACCCCCACGCCGCCGTCCACCCGGGCCAGCTCCTCCACGGCGATGGCGTAGCTCAGGGCATCCGCCCCCGCTCCGCCATACTGTTTGTCATAAGGCAGACCCATGATGCCCAGTTTCCCCATCTTCTGGACCACCTCAGTGGGAAACTGATTGTTCTGGTCCAGCATGAAGGCGATGGGCTTCACCTCAGCCTCGGCAAATTCCCTTACCTTTGCCCGCAGCTCCTCATGCTCCTGTGTGGTTTGATACAGCATACAGATAGTTCCTCCTCTATGTTAAATTTCCTGGAAAATGGCGCTCAACGGTGTTTTTCGCAGCTCCGCGTCCAGCACGGACTGAATTCGGGACAACTCACGGCACAGTCCGCAGCTGCCCTCGGGAAGATTCTCACAGCGGTAGCCGGGGCACTGACAGCGGTTGACAAGGGGGGATTCCTCCAGCGCTTGAAACAGATCGCCCAGATACAGCTTTTCGCAGGGGATGCTCAGCTGGTAGCCGCCGAGGTTCCCCCGACGGCTGTCGGTCAGGCCGGCTGCGCGGAGCCGCTTGAGAAGCTTCAGCGTAACAGCCTTAGACATGCTTTCCTTTTGGGCGATGGCGGCGGCAGACAGAGGTCCATTTTGATGCAGCGCCCGGAGAATACGCAGGGTGTAGTCCATCTCACGGGTTATCAGCAAAGGATCACATCCCTCAAACAGTACTATTTTAGTACATTATACCGCGTCTGTTCAATTTGTCAATCTAATTTAAGATAAAAATTTTATTTTCAGCATTTTGACAAAAGCGGCCCGTTCCAGCCGAAACCGGCCGCTGCCGCGGTGAGAGGTATGACAGCATTCAGTGTGGAAAAGTGGAATCGCTCCGCCTGACATTTTTTTATCTCCGCCACATATTCATGAACTGAGGTGATGCAGCTTGGAGAGCGCGCAGCGAGAACTGGTCAGCGTCCTGCTGGACCATATCCATTCGCTTGGTCTTATATCAAATTCTACCTATTCCAGGGCGGTTGATTTGACGCATTCTGTGATAGACTTTCCGGAATTTTTCCAGTATCCCGCGGGCCTGACAAAGGAGGTGAGCGGACATGAATGTGCTCAAAATACGCAATGAGATGCGAAACGGGAAAACCATCTTTGACCTGCCTTTACGGGTGACCTTCTACGCCCGGGTCTCCACCGACAAGGACGAGCAGATCAACAGCCTGGAAAACCAGATTCAATACTATACTGAGTTGATTCAGTCAAAGCCCAACTGGACTTACATAGAGGGGTATATTGACGAGGGCATCAGCGGAACCAGCACGAAAAAGCGGGATAGCTTTTTGCGGATGATAAGGGACGCCAAAGCGGGGCGGTTCGACTTCATCATCACGAAAGAGATATCCCGCTTTTCCCGTTCCACCCTGGACAGTATCAAATACACCCAGGAGCTGCTGGAGCACGACGTGGGGGTGCTGTTCCAGAACGACAACATCAACACTCTGGACAGCGACAGCGAGTTCCGTTTGGTGGTCATGGCCGGGGTGGCCCAGGACGAGGTGCGCAAGCTGTCGGAACGGCTGAAGTTCGGCTTCCGGCAGGCCATCAAGAACGGGCATGTGCTGGGCAACGACAAACTGTGGGGCTACGACAAGAAAGACTGTATCCTCACAATCAACGAGTCGGAAGCCCAGGTGGTGCGGCGGATCTTCGACCTTTACGCCAACCAGCAGATGGGCATCCGGCGTATCTCCCAGACCCTTCTGGACGAGGGCTTTACCAGTCGGAAGGGCAACGCCTTCAATGTGCTGACCATCCGGCACATCCTCCGCAACCCCAAATACAAGGGCTGGTACTGTGCCAATAAATCCCAAACCGTGGACTACCGCAGCAAACGAAAAATTTTTCTGGACGAGAGTGAGTGGATTATGTATCCGGACCCGGCTATCCCGGCCATCGTGTCAGAGGAGCTATGGAACAGGGCTAACGCCCTTTACAGGCGGCGCAGTAAACAGATGATGGCTCACCAGAGCGGGGCGGAGTTCCACAACCGCTATCCCTACAGCGGAAAGATCCTCTGCGAGGAACATGACGCCAGCTTCCACCGGCAGGTGCTGAAAAGCTCCAAAGGCGAGAGGGAGGTCTGGCAGTGCCGGGTCTACCGGAACCGGGGCCGGGCGGCCTGCTCCGCGCCTCAGCTGAGAACAACAGAATTGGATCAAATCATGGCGCGAATCTTTGACCAGATGACCCAGAACAAGCAGGCCATCATTGACGCCGTAGTGACTGTCCTCCAATCCGTCCCCGATGAGCGCGACTACACCCAGGACATCCGGCGCGTTGAGGAAGATTTATCCGCCATCCAGGCAAAAAAAGACCGCCTGCTGGAGATGAGCATCGAGGGCGTCATCTCCACGGCGGAGTTTAAGCGGCGCAACGACGGTTTCAATCAACAGGCCAAGGCCCTGGAGGAAAAACTGGCGGAGCTCCAGACGGAGGCGGAAAAAGGACAGCAGACGGCGGCACAGCTGGAGGAAATCCGATCCGCTCTGGAAGAGGAGCTAACGTTCCAAAACAGGATCAACTCCGCCCTGGTTACCACCATTTTAGACAAGATCATAGTCAAAAAAGGCAGTACCAAGGAAGAGCTTTATTTAGACATCCACCTGAAATTCGGCGGCCCCCGCGGGGTCATTTTTCACCGGAAAAATTTCTCCTTTCGCTTCACTCCTTGTTTACAATGTGCGCCACCAGACGCAAATTATGCTCCACAAGGATGTTTCGGGCCTCCAGATCCCCTCGCGCGCAGCGCTCCAGATACTCCTTTTCCTCCGCCGGCTTCAAAGGCCTGGGAAACGATCCGCTGCCCCCGGACAGGCGCAGAGTAAAAAACAATCCGTTCATCATAAGGTAGATTACTGGCGAGAGCATAGTTATAACACCTCCGCCCTACCTTATTCGGTTCCGGCACGTCCCTATGCTGTTTCTGTGTTCAGTTCGTCAGCTCCACCGGCTGAAAGCCCTGCCGGGTCAACACCATCTGTTCCCGATAGCCGCAGCTTCGGGCCAGCTCCACCGCCTGGGGAAAGGCGTGGAGAAGCGTCCCGGCGCTGTGGCTGTCGCTGGTGATACAGATGGGGAGCCCCATATCACGCATGGCCCGGAGAAGCGCCGGGGCGGGGTATGGCTCGCTCCGGTATCCTCTGGACATGGCCCCGGTATTGATCTCGAAGATCACATCCCGGCCAGCCAGCCGCTCCAGGGCCCCCAGGGCGGCGTTCACATACCGGGGGTGACTGGTATCGAAGAGCTTGTCCCCCTCGTTAAACTTGGTAATCAGGTCGAAGTGGCCCACAATCTGACAGCCGGTCCGCTCCGCGATCCCGCCCACCAGCCGGTAGTAATCCTCCGCGAAGGCATAGTAGTCCCCGCCATAATACTGGAACACGGTTCGGGAAAACTCCTCCGGGAGATAATCCACCGGCAGCGCCCTGCCCTCCTTCTCCACATAGTGGACTGAGCCGATGACATAGTCCCAGCCGTCTCCGTCAGGGAAGAAGAAAAAGTCCCGCTCCAGCCCCAGGAAGATGTTCAGCCGGCCGGCGTACTTCTCCCGCAGCCGGAGGATTTCCGCCCGGTAAGCGGGTACGTCATCCGGCTTCATACCCGCGCTGTCCTCCGGAACAGGACAGGGGGCGTGGCTGGAAAAGCCCAGGGAATCCATTCCCAGCCGAATCGCCTCATGGATTATCTCCTCCGGGGAGTTCCTTCCGTCGCAGAAACTGGTATGGGTGTGAAGGTTTTGAATCATGTCATCTTCTCCTGCTTCACCTTATGGTCGATCACATGGCGGGAGGCCAGTTCCGCCAGCACATCGTCCACTGAGATGCCCATTTCCACCATCAGCACCATCACATGGTACATCAAATCGCCAATCTCATAGATCGTCTCCCGCTTGTCCCCCGCCTTGCCCGCTATAATGACCTCGGTACACTCCTCCCCCACCTTCTTCAGAATCTTGTCGATCCCCTTCTGAAACAGATAGGTGGTGTAGGAGCCCGCAGGCAGGCCGGCCTTCCTTCCTTTCAGTAGGTCATACAGACCTTTTACCGAAAAAGGCTCCGCCGCCTCACGGACAAAAACTCTGTCATTGAAGCAGGAATCCGTCCCCAGATGGCAGGCGGGGCCGTCCTTGTTCACCCGGACCACCAGAGCGTCCCGGTCGCAGTCGGCGGTGATGTCCACGATGTGCTGGACGTTGCCGCTGGTCTCCCCCTTCCGCCACAGCTCCCGGCGGGACCGGGACCAGAAGCAGGTCCGGCCCTCCCGCATACTGATTTCCAGGCTCTCCCGGTTCATGTAAGCCAGGGTCAGCACCCTGCCGCTGGAGGCGTCCACCGTAATGGCGGGGATCAGACCCTGTCCGTCAAATTTTAACTGGTCAATATTCAGCATGTTATCACACTTTCCGCTTTTTTACAACCGCATGGGAATTCCCTCCGCCGCCAGCGCCTGCTTCAGCTCCGGAATACGCGCCTCCCCATAGTGGAAAATCGACGCGGCCAGACCGGCGTCCACCTTAGGCAGGCTCCGAAAGAGGCTGACAAAGTGGTCCACGGACCCGGCCCCGCCGGAGGCGATCACCGGCACGTCCACCACATCGCAGACCGCCCGCAGCATCTCCAAGTCGAAGCCGTCTCTCACGCCGTCGGTGTCAATGCTGTTCAGGACAATCTCTCCCGCTCCGCTGTCCACGCCGGACCTGATCCACTCGATCGCGTCCAGACCTGTGTCCACACGGCCACCCTTGGCGAATACCCGGAACTGCCCCGCCACCCGCCTGGCGTCTACGCTGAGTACCACGCACTGGTCCCCGTAGCGCTTCGCCGCCTGACGGATCAGGGAGGGGTCCCGGATAGCCCCGGAGTTGACACTCACCTTGTCCGCGCCGCATTTCAGCACCCGGTCGAAGTCGTCCATGGTGTTGATGCCGCCTCCCACAGTGAGGGGGATAAAGACTGAGGAGGCCACCTGGGTCAAACTGTCGGTGAACAGGGCCCGGCCCTCGGCGGAGGCGGCGATGTCGTAAAAAACCAGCTCATCCGCCCCGCAGCCGCTGTAAAATTTCGCCAGCTCCACCGGGGAATCCACATCGGCCAGCCCCTGGAAGTTCACCCCCTTCACCACCCGGCCGTCCTTTACGTCCAGACAGGGGATGATCCGCTTGGTAATCACTGGGGACCAGCCTCCCGGATGGCCCGCTCCAGGTCCAGAGCGCCCACATACCAGGATTTGCCCACAATCACAGCCTCAACCCCCATACGGTTCAGGGCCTGCAAATCCGCATTGGAGGACACGCCGCCGGCGGTGGTGACCGAACAGCTTACCTTGTCCCGCAGGAACTGCAGCCGAGCGAAGGAGGGGCCGGTCTGCATTCCGTCGGTGTCGATGTCGGTGAAGATCAGGTTTTTGACCCCCAGGGCCTCCATCCGCTTGGCGAAGTCCAGGTAGTGGACTCCCTCCTCCTTCACCCAGCCAGCTGTGCGGACCAGACCGTCCTTGGCGTCCACCCCCACAGCGATGCGCTCGGGGCCGTACCGCTCCACCGCCGCCTTGACAAACTCCGGATCGCTGACCGCGGCTGAGCCGATGACAGCCCGCCAGATTCCCAGGGCAAAGACCTCCTCCAGGTCCTTCATAGAGCGGATGCCGCCGCCCAGCTCGGTTTTCAGGCCCACCTGAACCACCGCCCGGACCAGCTCGGTATTCTTCCGCACACCGTCTCTGGAGCCGTCCAGGTCCACAATGTGGAGATACCGGGCCCCGGCCTCGCGGAAGGCTCTGGCGGTCTCCACCGGGTCCTCCGCCACCTGCCGCGCCGTGTTAAAGTCGCCCTTTAACAGACGAACCACCTTGCCGTCCTTCAGATCAATCGCGGGAATGATAATCATAAAAATTCCTCCTTATAATTCACAAAATGCTTTTAATATGTTGAGCCCTGTCCGCCCGCTTTTCTCCGGGTGGAACTGGGCGCCGTACACGTTGTCCCTGGCCACCGCCGCCGTCAGCTCCGGGCCGTACTCAGCGGTGGCGATGGTGTTTGGTTCACAGTCCGTCCCATAGAAGGAGTGAACAAAATAGACGCACTCCCCCTCCTTGATGTAGCGGAACAGGGGGCTGACCGGCCTGTCTTTGGGAAAATGAAGGGCGTTCCAGCCGATGTGGGGCACCTTGTACTCCTCCGGGACCACAGGCCGGATGGGCTGGACCGAACCGGGAATCAGCCCCAGGCCCCGGTGCCGTCCGTACTCAACGCTGTAGTCAAAGAGGAGCTGCATCCCCAGGCAGATGCCCAGCAGCGGTTTGCCTTTTTCCACCTCCCGGAGCACTACACGGTCCAGACCGCGGCGGCGCAGGGCATCCGCCGCGTCCCCAAAGGCCCCCACGCCGGGGAGGATCACCCGGTCCGCCCGGGCCAAAACCGCCTCGTCCCCAGTGACCACAGCCTCCACGCCGATGGCGTTCAGGGAGCAGGTCAGGGAGAACAGATTGCCCACGCCGTAGTCCACAATGGCTAGCATCACAGCACCCCCTTGGTGGAGGGAATTTCCTGGGAAAAACGGGGGTCAATGGACACAGCCGTCCCCAAAGAGCGGGCCAGGCTTTTGAACGCGCCCTCAATGATGTGGTGGCTGTTCTCCCCCGCCAGCTGGGTCACGTGGACGGTCATATCCGCCCGGCGGGCAAAGGCGATCAGAAATTCTTTGGTCAGCTCGGTATCGAATTGGCCCACCTTCTGGGTGGGGACGTCCAGCCCATAGCACAGCATCCCCCGTCCGCTGATGTCCACGGCGGTGAGGATCAGGGCCTCGTCCATGGGGAGCGTACAGGAGCCGTAGCGGACAATCCCCCGCCTGTCCCCCAGGGCCCGGGCAAAGGCATCCCCCAGACAGATGCCGGTGTCCTCCACAGTGTGATGGTCGTCCACCCAGGTGTCGCCCTCACAGGTTACCGTCAGGTCAAACCGGCCATGGCGGGCAAACAGGGTAAGCATATGATCCAGAAAGCCACAGCCGGTGTCAATTTCGCTTCGCCCTGTACCGTCCAGATTCAGGGTCAGAGTGATGTTCGTCTCCGCCGTCGCGCGGGACAGCTCCGCTTCGCGCATCTCAGCCCGCCTCCTTTACAATCTCCCGAACCTTGTCCAGGAAGAGATCCATCTGCTCCCGGGTGCCGATAGTGACCCGGCACCAATCGGCAATTTCGGGCTTATTCCAGTGCCGCACCAGAACGCCTTTGGATTTCAGCGCCTGATAGA
Organism: Oscillospiraceae bacterium; assembly: GCA_910575265.1. Taxonomy (GTDB): domain Bacteria; phylum Bacillota; class Clostridia; order Oscillospirales; family Oscillospiraceae; genus Lawsonibacter. The sequence continues at coordinate 107,586 of CAJTEA010000008.1, read as the reverse complement.
GTGCTTCCCCCTCCACCGCGGGACAACGGGTGAAGATGAAGTTGGTCACGCTGGGAAGGGTCTCAAAGCCCAGTCCGGCAAGCTCTTGGGTGGTATAGGCCCGGTTCTCCTGGATTTTTTTCCCGTTTTCCTCATAATAGCCGCCGCTGTCCAGGGTGGCTGCCGCGGCGGCCAGGGTCAGGCGGTTGACGTTGTAGGAGTTGGTGGAGTATTTGATTTTCTCCAGATCCCCGATCAGGCCCTGGCTGGCCAGCGCGTAGCCCAGACGGCCCCCCGCCAAGGAGCGGAACTTGGAAAAGGTCTGGCAGACCAGCAGATTGTCATACCTGTGAATCAGGGGCAGGCAGCTCTCGCCGCCAAAGTCGATATACGCCTCGTCGATGAGAACCACATGATCGGGGTTGGCGCGGACGATTTCCTCAATATCCCGCGCCGGAATGGCCCGGCCCGTGGGAGCGTTCGGATTGGCCAGGACGATGTTCCGATTCAAGCCGCAGTAGTCCTCCGCCGCCAGCACAAAGCCCTCCCGCAGCGGAATCTCGGTATAGGGCACCTGATACAGGCTGGCGTACACCGGATAGAAGCCATAGCTGATGTTGGGAAAGGCCACAGGCCGCTCCCGGCCGCAGAAGGCCAGGAAGGCGAAGCTTAACAGCTCGTCGGAGCCGTTGGCGAGAAAAACGTTCTCCGGCCTCACGCCGTACTGTTCCGCCAGCTTCTCCCTCAGCACCCTGCCCTCCGGGTCGGGGTAGAGATGGAGGTTTTTTACCTCCGCGTCCACCGCCGCCAGTACGGCGGGCGCGGGCGGGAAAGGGGATTCGTTGGTATTCAGCTTCACATAGGACCTGTCCTGGGGCTGCTCGCCGGGGACGTAGGCCTCCAGACCGTCGAAACAGGCTCTCATATACCGGCTCATCGAACCGCCTCCTTATTCAGATACCCGTCCACCCGCCGGCACAGACGGGTAATCTCCTCATGGTTGAATTTATAGCTCACCTTGTTGGCAATCAGCCGGGCGCTGATGGGCACAATGGTCTCCTTGACCTCCAGGTCGTTTTCCAGCAGCGTTTTCCCGGTTTCCACAATGTCCACAATTACGTCGCTCAGGCCCAGCAGAGGGGCCAGCTCGATGGAACCGTGGAGTTTGATGATGTCGATATCCCGGCTGAGGGCACTGTAGTAGCTTTTGGCGATTTTTGGAAACTTGGTGGCCACCCGCAGCGTCTGGTTCCGGCTCTCCCGGGCTCCCTTCTTCCCGGCCACGCACATCCGGCACTTTCCCACGCCCAGATCGGCCAGCTCATAGACCTCCGGCTGGTACTCCAGCAAAATATCCCGACCGGCGATGCCGATATCAGCGGCGGCCCGCTCCACGTAGATGGCTACGTCGCTGGGCTTCACCCAGAAATAGCGCACACCGGTCTCCGGATTCTCAAACACAAGCTTCCGGTTCTCCTCTCGGATAGAGGGGCAGGCATAGCCCGCCTCCTCCAGAATCTGATAGACCTTCTCCCCCAAACGTCCCTTGGGCAGGGCAATATTCATCATAGCCCTCACCCCACCTTTCGGACCGTTTGGAACGACAGCCCCTCCGGCACAGCGCGCTCCACCCGGACGCTCTGTCCCGCCTGGCGGCAGCGCTCGGCCTCCTGTATGACGGCGGGAGCGGGGGTGCTGTCGTCGTACAGCAGCAGCAGGTCCGCGTCAAAGTCCTCCCCCGGGTCCTCCAGACGCTCCAGCAGGTTCATATACACGGCAAAGCCGATGGCTCCATCCCCCCGGCCCATTTGGTGAAGCAGATTGTCGTATCGCCCGCCGGAGAGCACGCCGCTGGGCAGTCCCGGCAGATACCCCCGGAAGATAAATCCGTTGTAGTACTCCATGTTGTTGACCACAGAGAAGTCCAGCCGCAGATTTCCATCCGGAACCAGAGCGCAGACATCCCGCAGTTCCGCAAGGGCCCCGGCCATCCGTTCCCCCCGAATCATCTCCTCCAGTTCCGGCAGCAGCTCCTGGGGCGGGCCGTACAGCTCGGTCATCCGGCACAGGTCCTGAGACGCCTCCGGGTCCAGCCCCAACTCCCGGCACAGCTGGCCCAGAGCGGCGACATTTTTCTCCCCCATCCGCTTCAGCAGCGCTCCCCGGCAGTCCCGGGGCACCTCGGCGCTGTCCAGCAGTCCGGCCACAAAGCCCAGGTGGCTGACGTCCAGAAGATAGTCTCCGCTGATGGTCTCCAGGCTCCTGGCCGCCAGCAGCAGCACCTCGCCCATAGCCACCAGGTCGATCTCTCCCACACACTCCAGGCCCGTCTGCATAATTTCCCGAAACCCCCGGGTCATAGGGGAGGTGCGGTAGACATTTTCGCTGTAATAAACCTTTTGCAGCCCATCCCCTTCCCTGACGTTCTTCACAATGGAGAGGGTCACATCCGGTTTCAGCGCCATCAGCCGCCCGTCGGCGTCGGTAAAAGTCAAAATATCCTCGCTGACCAGAAAGCTCTTGTTCCGCACGTAGAGGTCGTAAGGCTCAAATTTGCTCATTCTATACTGGTTATATCCATAGCGGCGGTACAGTTCTCTGAGCTGCCGCACCACCTGGTCACTTTTCATCTGTCTCATCCCTTTCTCCTCGCTTCACGCTATTGCGTTAGCGCTTTATTATAGTAGTGCAATAGTCAAAAGAATTCAACCGCCATTTTTACCAAACCTTTTTCGATTTTCCCCCCGGAAAACAGCATTTTCACCGTTATGACCCAAAGACGAGAAAAAGCCCGGACTCTTTCCAAACGAATCCGGGCTTTTACTCATTACAATTGTTCTGTTTTTATCCGGCGTGACAACTTTCACAGGAATCACAGTCGGGAAAGTCTTTGGGGTCATAGGGGATGCCGTTCCGGTCATAGTAGTCCTTCACCGCCGCGCGGATCGCCTCCTCCGCCAGAACGGAGCAGTGGAGCTTGTGGGCGGGCAAGCCGTCCAGCGCCTCGGTGACCGCCTGGTTGGTGAGCTTCAGCACCTCGGACAGGGGCTTGCCCTTGATCAGCTCGGTGGCCATAGAGCTGGAGGCGATGGCGGAACCGCAGCCGAAGGTCTCAAACTTCACGTCGGCCACGATATCCTTCTCAATTTTCAGATAAATCTTCATAATATCCCCGCAGACGGCGTTGCCTACCTGGCCTATGCCGTTGGCGTCCTCCAGAACGCCCACGTTCCGGGGATCGCGGAAGTGATCCATCACTTTTTCACTGTAGAGCGCCACAGTTCTTCTCCTTTCTCAGAGCACAAAGGCTCTCTTGCCGCTGATCTTATCCTTCCACAGCGGGGACATATCGCGCAGATAGGCCACAACCTCCGGGACCGCCCTCAGAATGGCATCTACATCTTCTTCGGTGTTCTCAGCGCAGAGGGACAGGCGCAGAGACCCGTGGGCCACCTCGTGGGGCCGTCCGATGGCCAGCAGCACATGGCTGGGATCCAGCGACCCGGAGGTACAGGCAGAGCCGGAGGAGGCGCAGATGCCCCTGTCATCCAACAGCAGAAGCAGACTCTCCCCCTCGACGCCCTCGAAGCAGAAGTTTACATTGCCGGGCAGGCGGTTCACCGGGTCGCCGTTGAGGCCGCAGTGAGGAATCCGGCTCAGCCCCGCGATCAGCCTGTCCCGCAGGGCGGACACCTTTTCCGCGTTTTCCTCCATGTGGGCACAGGCCTCCTCCAGGGCCGCCGCCATGCCCACAATAGCGGGGACGTTCTCCGTGCCGGCCCGCTTGCCCCGCTCCTGGGCACCGCCTTCGATCACGTTGACCAGCGGGACGCCTTGGCGGGCATACAGCGCCCCCGCCCCTTTGGGACCGTGGAATTTGTGGGCGGACAGGGAGAGCAGGTCAATATTCTGCTTTTCCACCTGGATGGGCAGATGGCCCGCCGCCTGAACCGCGTCGGTATGGAACAGCACACCCCTGGCCCGGCACACCGCGCCGATCTCCCCGACGGGCAGGACGGAGCCAACCTCGTTGTTGGCGTACATGGCGGTGACCAGACAGGTATCCTCCCGGATAGCCGCCGCCACCTGTTGAGCGGTAACCGTCCCCTTCTCCCCCACCAGAAGAAGCTCCACCTCAAAGCCCTCCCGCTCCAGTTTTTTTAAGGTATGCAGAACGGCGTGGTGCTCAAACGCGGTGGAAAGAATGTGTCTCCTGCCTCTCCGCTCCCCCAGCCGGGCGGCGGAAATCAGAGCCTGATTGTCCGCCTCGCTGCCGCTGGAGGTGAAAGTGAGCTCTTTGGGAGAAGCGCCGATACAGGCGGCGATCCGCTCCCTGGCGTCCTGCAACGCCTCGTTCGCCCGCTGGCCCGCCCCGTACAGACTGGAGGGGTTACCCCAGTTGTCCTCCATACAGGCCAGCATCGCGTCAATTGCGGCGCGGCTCATTCGGGTGGTAGCCGCGTTGTCTGCGTAAATCATACGGATATCCTCTCTGTCAATCAGTCTGTAAACAGCGGGGTGGACAGATACCGGTCGCCGGTATCCGGCATCAGGACCACTATGGTCTTACCTTTATGCTCCGGCCGTTTGGCCAGCTGGATGGCGGCATGGAGCGCCGCGCCGGAGGAGATGCCCACCAGAACACCCTCCTTCCGTCCCACCAGCCGGCCGGCGGCAAAGGCGTCCTCATTGGACACGGGCAAAACCTCGTCATAGACCCCGGTATCCAACACATCGGGGACAAAACCCGCGCCGATGCCCTGAATCTTGTGGGCTCCGCCGCGGCCCTCGCTGAGGACGGGGGAATCCTTAGGCTCCACCGCCACCACCTTCACCGCCGGATTCCGTTCCTTCAAATACTGGCCCACACCCGTAACGGTACCGCCGGTGCCTACACCGGCCACGAAGATGTCCACCTTGCCTTCGGTGTCCTCCCAGATCTCCGGTCCGGTGGTGGCCCGGTGGGCGGCGGGATTGGAGGGATTGACAAACTGCCCGGGGATAAAGCTGTCGGGAATCTCCGCGGCCAGCTCCTCCGCCTTGGCGATGGCTCCCTTCATACCTTTGGCGCCCTCGGTAAGCACCAGCTCCGCGCCGTAGGCTTTCATCAGCTGCCGCCGCTCCACGCTCATGGTCTCCGGCATGACAATGATAATCCGGTAACCCCGGGCCGCCGCCACGGAGGCCAGGCCAATCCCGGTGTTTCCGGAAGTGGGCTCAATAATCACCGAGCCGGCCTTCAGCCGTCCGCTGGCCTCCCCCTCATCCAGCATCGCCTTGGCGACGCGGTCCTTTACTGAGCCGGCGGGGTTAAAGTACTCCAGCTTGGCCAGAATACGGGCCTCCAGCTTCTCCTCCCGCTCAATTCGTTTCAGCTCCAGCAGGGGCGTTTTGCCGATCAGCTGGTCGGCGGATGTATATACATGACTCATCCGGAATTCCTCCCATTCTTAATTACCAACTTATCAAGTAGGTTAATTGCATTTTAGCTTGTTCGCTTTCCCTCGTCAATGGGCGAATGTACCATATTTCACCCGGAAAAACAATGCATCTTTTACATATAAAAGCATCCGCCGGACTATTCCGGCGGATTACTTTTCTCATGCCTTAATTTTGCCGGGTCAGGCCAGGTGTTGGGACCGTTGGTCCAGACCACTTCCTTAAACTCCTCCGTTTCCAGGATAAAATCGTACATGGCATGAGCCAGGGCGTACATCTGTGGATAGGCGTTCAGGCAGGGCGTTTTGGCCTGTTCCCGCTCGAACAGATAGAGCCAGTCTGTACCAATCCTTTTCCGGGCCTGAAGATAGTGGGACACCGCCTCACCGAACCCGTCGTCCTCCTCCGCTCTGGGACTTCGCCCGGTATACTCAATATAGGACAGCAGCGCGTACTCCGCCTTGGACAGGCACTCATTTACCCGCTTGGCCAGGTAGAGGAGGATCTCCTCCCCCTCCCCCACGCCTTTGAGCATTCCATCCGCCCGCAGATACTGGCGGGTAAACTCCTCAGCGTGGCGCTTGGCAAATTCCGCCGGATCAAAATTCAGGGCCCTGCATACCTCCGCCAACAGTTCCGGACTCAGCCTTGTCTCCGCCGCCGGAGCGTTCCTGTGATCGGCCATTGGCTCATCTCCTTACGTCCATACCATGATTCGACTGTTTCTTTTATCATATCACAGCGGGAAACAGGTTGCAAGCGCCAAAGCGGCCTTTGATTGGAAAAAAACGGTTTCTCCTCACAGATACCGGATTCCTTCCACGCCCTTGATGCCCAGACCGGGCTCGTCAGAGACGGTAATCAGCTGTTCCTGGAACACCGCGCCGCCCAGAATGGGGTCCTCGCTGCACAGCACCGGGCCGTCCAGGTCCACCTTGGTGATGATCTTTTTGGCGCAGGCCAGATGGACGGCGGCGTTGACGGAAATCTTAGCCTCCAGCATACAGCCGATCATACACTCCACCCCGTAGACCTCAGCGGCGGAGGCGATTTTCAGGGCGTTGTACAGTCCCCCGCACTTCATCAGCTTGATGTTCACCAGGTCGGCGGCGCCCATCCGCATGATCGTCACAGCGTCCTCGGGGGAAAACACGCTCTCGTCGGCCAGAACGGGGACGTAGGACCGCTCGGTGACGTATTTCAGGCCCTGGAAGTCGTGGGCCTGAACGGGCTGCTCCACGAACTCGATGTCCAGCCCCCTGTCCTGCATCTGGTTCAGCAGACGGACCGCCTGCTTGGGATTCCAGGCCTGATTGGCGTCGATACAGATGCGGGTCTTGTCGCCGATGGCCTTCCGGACGGCGGTGAGCCTGGCTACGTCCAGCTCAGGATTAACGCCTACTTTGATTTTCAGCGTCTCGTAGCCCCGCGCCACCGCGTTGACGGCGTCCCGCGCCATCTCCTCGGGAGGATTGACGCTGATGGTGATGTCGGTGACAATCCGCTTTCGGGCCCCGCCCATCAGCTTGTGGACGGGAATCTTGTACAGCTGGCCGTACAGGTCCCATAAGGCCATATCCACAGCGGCCTTGGCGCTGGTGTTCTTCACAACGCACTTCTGAACGGTCTGGAGCACGTCCTCAAAGTCGTCCACATCCCGGCCCACGACGCTCCTGGCGATGTGGTCCTGAATGGCACCGATGATCGCTCCAGTGGTGTCTCCGGTGATAGCCCCGGTGGGGGGCGCCTCGCCGTAGCCAACAGCTCCGGTGTCGGTGTGAACCTCCACGATCACGTCCTCCACGCTGTTGACGGAGCGCAGGGCAGTCTTGAAGGGCACCCGCAGAGGGACGGATATCCGGCCCAGTTTTACCTCTGTTATTTTCATAGAATCCTTCCTTTTCAGAAATCAACGGGCCATCTCATAGATGGCGCTGGCCAAAAGCTTGGTGTTGTCCATCAGACGGGACAGCTCCATATATTCGTCGGGCTTGTGCTCCCGGACCTCGTCCCCGGGAAAAATGGGGCCGAAAGCCAGGGTGTTGGGTATCATCTTGGCGTAAGTGCCGCCGCCGATGCACTTGGGCGGATCCTGCCGGCCAGTGTATCCGGTATACACCTTCATCAGTTTGCTCACCAGCGGGCTGTCGGCCGGCATGTAGAGGGCTTCCTTGTGGAGGAAGTGGGTTTCATGGAACCCGGCCCCCTCAAAGGCGGCTTTTACCTGGGGACCGCACTCCCCAAAGCTCCGGGTGACGGGATAGCGGTAGTTCAGCTTGACGGTGAGGGTGTCCCCCTCCAGCTTCGCCACACCCAGGTTCATGGTCAGCCCGCCGGACAGCTCGTCCGCCATGGCGATTCCCATCGACTTCCCGTCGTACTCCATACCCAGCCGGCCAGCCAGCAGGTCCACCGCGTCCTTCAAATCCCCCTCCAGGGGCAGAGCGGACAGGAACAGCATCAGCCGGCCAATGGCGTTCTCCCCCTCGCCGGGGGTGCCGCCGTGAGCCCCGATCCCCTCGGCCTCTACCCGGACGCCATCCGGAATGAGGGCGCACCGCACCTTGCCCACCCGGCGGGCCGCGATCTGCTCCGCCAGCTCCGGAGAGCAGGCCAGCGCCGCCGAGGCCTGGGCGGGAACGATATTGTGGGCTGTGCCGCCGTCCAGCTCCAGCAGACGGATTTCTCCGGTCTGGTGAAGCTCTTTGGCAAAAAACTGGGTGACCAACCCCTTTTCCCCGTTAATCACCGGGTACTCCCCGTCGGGCGTAATGCCCATCACCGGAACCTCTCCCCCGTGGGCGGTGTAATACTTCATGTCGGCGCTGCCCGTCTCCTCGTTCAGGCCGAAAATCAGGCGAACCCGGCGCTTCAACGGCAGGCCGGCATCCCGGACCGCCTTCAGGGCGTAGAGGGCGCACAGGGCGGGACCCTTGTCATCCATGGCGCCCCGGCCATAAATTTTGCCGTCCACCACCCGGCCCTCATAGGGCGGAACCGACCAGCCGTCCCCCTCGGGGACCACGTCCAGATGGCTGAGCACCGCCACCATCTCTTCCCCCTCGCCATACTCGCACCAGCCCACCTGCTCGTCCATGTTGTGGGTCGAAAACCCCAGCCTCTGGGCGGCGTCCAGCATGTAGCGCAGACAGCGGTGGACCTGCTCGCCGTAGGGATAGCCGCCGCTGTCACGGGCCTCCACACTGGGAATCCGGATACAGCCCTGGAGGTCCCGCACCAGCTCATTCTTGCTCTGTTCAATCAATTCATATAGTTCCATTTCTCTCCTCACAGCTCCTCACACAGCAGAACTTCCTTGGTGCGGTCAAATTCTTCATAGGTCAGGCCCCGGTCCGCCGTCTCCAGCTCGCCCACCTGGTTGTCGTAGGGATCGGCCCGCCAGTGGGTCTTCTCCACGGTAAAGGGGGCCTGGAACTGCCGGTTGGCCACCATGCGGTAGGGGTCCAGGTTTCCAAAATAGAACCCGCGCCGTTCCTCCTTCCCCGCCCGGACGGCGGCGGTGCCGTAGGAGGGGTCAGCATACAGCCAGCCATAGCCCGGAGCGTAAAACCGGGCCCAGTCGTGGCCGCCGCAGAAGTCCGGCTCGGCGGTCAGGCCGCTCTGCCACTGGGCGGGAACCCCGGCGCACCGGCACAGGGTGATGAACAGCAGGGCGAACACCCCGCAGTCGCCGGTGAAGCTGCGGGCGCAGTTCTCGGCGATGTTCTCCAGCCCGAAGTAGGCGGGCATAAAGGTATATTTCATATGCAAGGTAATAAAGTCGTAGACGCTCCGTGCTTTCTCCAGCGGCTCGTCCACTCCCTCCGTCAGCTGGGCCGCCAGCGCCCGGAGGTAGGGGGTAAAGACGATGTGGGGGGCCTCCTCCACCAGGAAAGGGGCCAGCTCCTCGTCCGAGGCCAGCGGCTGTGTCCCCGGACGGGACAGGTCGTGGTACTGGGCGGTATGGATGTAGGAGTACACCAGGGAAAACCGGGGATTCTCCTGCCACTCCCCCTCCCAGCACGCCGTCCGCTGGAGGGCGTCCTCAGGGGCGATGATCCCATCCGGGTAAATCTTCTCAATCACGATCTCGCTCTGCTGCTCACAGGCGGCGGGGACGGGCAGATGGGCCCGCAGGAACATACCGGGGGTAAAACGCTCGTTGTGGAGCCGCACAGTGGCCCGGATACGGATGCGGTTGGACAGGCTCCCCCGTTCCTTCATCTGGCGGATACACCGCTCCAGCCGGTCCTCCCCGCCGGTGACCCCGGCCACGCTCTCCACCCCATGGAGCCGCACCCCCGCCCGGCGGGCGAACTCGTGATCCGCCTTGCACATAGTCTCGAAAAAGCGGGCAAAGTAGTGGGGCTCCCCCTTGAGGTAAATCCAGCCGATCTTACCGTCGTCCACCCGCTGGTCAAACTCCGCTTCGGAGAAGTCCGGGACATGCTCCCGCAGCCGGGCCAGGGCCTGATCCCGGGTAAAGGGGTAGTCGGGGGGCGTGCGCAGCATCATTTCCCGCTGGGCGGTCATACAGTCCCGCAGCCCCTGGGGAAGGCCCGTCCAGGCCAGCCGCCGGTCGATCAGGCGGACAGCCCCCTCAAAATCCCCATAGAGCTTCCGGCGGAGGATGTCCTCCGGCAGACCAACGTTCAGGCTGCGGAAGGTGTTGTTGACGTCCATAAAAGATCTCCTTTTTCGTTCATTCGGGCGTTTTCAGGCAAAAGGAATCCCGCCCCCACCGGGGCGGGGCCCTTTCAGAAAAGCGTTTGAACGGCGTCCAAGCCAATTCCGGCTAGACAAGCAGCCGCAGGATCGCGCCCATGCCCATACCAAAGAAGTTGCCAACCGCGGCGCCCAGCACTCCCATCAGAATGCCGATACCAGCAAATGTGGAATCATAAGCGCAGGCAATGATGGGGGCGGAGGCGGAACCGCCGATATTGGCCACCGAGGCGGTAGACACCATGCACAGATCCCAGTGGAACACCTTGGACAGCAAGAACATCAGCGCCACATGGACGACCAGGATCAGCATGCCGTAGACCACCCACATGGGGGCGTCCAGCAGGGCGTTCAGCGGAGCCTGGGTGGCCAGCATGGCCACCACAGCGTACAGCAGAACGTTCGACAGCTCCTCAATGGCGGGGAGCTTGCCCATGGGGGTCATGGCGCAGATCAGGCCCAGTATCGTGACAATCACGGTAATGCAAGTAGGTGTGCCAAACAGATTGCCGATGAAGGTGGTCTCCAGGAAGGCCTCCAGCATGGCGCCCAGCTTCTGGCACACCACAGAGGCGATCAAGCCAATCCCAATTATAAAAATCCAGTCGGCGGAGGTGGCCCTCTTCTGCTCCTTGGCCACTTCCGCGTTGGCGGCGGCGGCCAAGGCATCCAGCTTGGAGGTGTCGGCTTGGGTGGCCTTGTTCCACTTGGGGGCAAACTTCACCGCCAGCAGCAGCAGGGCAATCCACACCGAGTAGCACACGGTATCCAGCGCCAGGGCACAGCCGTAAGCGCCCTCGTCGATCAGCGCGCCGTAATTGGCCTGCATGGCGGCCATGTTGCCGGAGCCGCCCACCCAGGAAGCGTACAGCGCGGCGGTAGCGGCCCAGGTCTTCTCGCCGCCGCCCATGGCGCCCTTGAGCACAGGATAGAAGATGATGAAGCCCACGGCCAGAGTGACGGAACAGCCCAGGAAAATAGCGATGAGCCTTCCGCCCAGCTTGCCGATCTTCCGGAAGTCGCAGCGCAGCAGCATGACGAAAATCATAGCGTACAGCAGATTGTTTTTCAGCGCGCCGTAAGCGGCGGAGACGCCTTCGGAGTTGAACATGCCGGCAGTACAGCAGATCATGCCGATGAGGTAAATCCACACCAGCGGCGGAACAATGTTGAAGATCTTCCACTTACAGTACTTTTGCAAGGCCAGCAGGCCACCACACAGGAACATCAGAAACGCGATGTAAGTAAACCCATTTTCAATTACGAAACCCATAAAACTCTCTCCTTTTCTCTCTCACTTATTGTTCTTCAAGCAGTCAACTTCCGGATGGGCATCCTCCTCTCCGCATCGCTCGATAGCGCTTGAGGGCGTCCCGGTACGATACCAGCACCGCCCTGCGGGAGGACCCGCCGTACCGGCGCTCCAGCACCTCCTCCAGCCAGGTGTCGATGGAAGGAAAGTGCTGGCCCAAAAAGAGCTTGCGGAGGAAATGCTCCGTCAAGTCCAATGTGTGGGTACACCCGAACGCCACCACCTGCTCCGTCCGCTCGCTGACCTCAAAGGCCAGATAGAAGGAGCCGTAGATTTTCGTAATGGCGTTGTCCGCGTTGGTGCGGGACTCCCCAATGACAAAGTAAGTTCTGGTTTCCGCGCCTCCCGGGCCCTGTTCCAGCTCATATTCGTTCATGATCTGTCTCCTTATGTTCCAGGGGCGGTCAGGACATCGTCCTGAGCGGCACGCCAAAGAAGGGCCAGCCGCTCCTGACGAGGTGTACCCTTCAAAGCAGCCTCTCCGGGTCGGTATACTCCAGACCCAGAGCCTCGGCGACACCGGCAAAGGTGCATTTGCCCTGATAGCAGTTCAGTCCGGCCAGCAGGCCCCTGTCCGTCCGGCAGGCCTCAATTCCCTTCCCGGCCAGCTCCAGGCCGTAGGGCAGGGTAGCGTTGACCAGCGCCAGGGTAGAGGTGCGGGCCACCGCGCCGGGCATGTTGGCCACGCAGTAGTGGACGATGCCGTCCACCACAAACACCGGGTCGTCATGAGTGGTGGCGCGGGTGGTCTCCACACAGCCGCCCTGGTCCACCGCCACGTCCACCACCACCGCGCCGGGCTTCATGATGGACAGATCCTCCTTCCGCAGCAGCTTGGGGGCCGCCCGGCCGGGCAGCAGTACCGCGCCGATTACCAGATCCGCCCGGCCCACCGCCCCGCGCACGTTCTCCCGGGTGGAGTACAGGGTGGTGATCCGCTTGTCAAAGATATCGTCCAGATAGGCCAGCCGCTTCAGGTTCACGTCCAGCACGGTGACATTGGCCCCCATGCCCACAGCCATCTTGCAGGCGTTGGCCCCTACGTTGCCGCCGCCTAAAATAACCACGTTCCCCTTCTCCACACCGGGTACGCCAGCCAGCAGCACACCCCGGCCTCCATAGGTCTTTTCCAGGTACTTAGCCCCCTCCTGGATGGCCATCCGCCCGGCGATCTCGCTCATGGGGGCCAGACAGGGCAGGCCCCCGTCCCGATCCACAATGGTCTCATAGGCCACGGCGGCGACTTTAGCGTCCAGCAGGGCACGGGTCAGCGGCCCGTCCGCGGCCAGGTGGAGGTAGGTATACAGCAGCAGCCCCTCTTTAAAATACTGGTATTCGCGCTCAATCGGCTCCTTCACCTTGACGATCATACCGGCTTTCGCCCAAACGTCCGCGGCCCTTTCCTCCATCCGCGCTCCGGCCTCCAGATACTCCTGATCCGTAAAGCCAGAGCCTAGCCCAGCCCCCTGTTCCACCAGAACTGTGTGTCCCGCCTGAACATAGGCGCTCACCGCCCCCGGGGTCAGTCCCACCCGGAACTCGTTGTTCTTGATCTCCCTGGGTAACCCGATAATCATGAAAAATGCCCTCTTTCTTCAAACGCAAATAACAAAAACCCAACAGAAACAAGCAGCAATCCGTGGAAAATACGACCACATTGCCGTTTATTTCTGCTGGGTTTCAGTCACGGTAATGAATGCGAACACACCGCATTAAGTGATTTGAAGCAGCAATTATAAAATTTACCCCATTCAAGAGGATGGACACAGTATACAACTCCTCCCTGGTTTCGTCAAGGCTAAATTGGCGATTTTATATATTTCGGCGTTTTGCACAATTTTTTTCGTTCGCCTTGGCGCGCCTCTTAAAAGCGGAATCAACCAGGATCAATTTATTTCTCTCATAAATCTATTGATTTTTTAAAACTAATGTGATAAAGTTGACCTGTCAAGTGATGGATTTCACTTGGCCGCCATTGTTTTCATCACTCTGAAACAAAGGAGACAGGAGGAATTACCATGTACAAAGTAGACCTCAACAGCGACCTGGGCGAAAGCTTCGGCGACTATGTCATCGGCATGGACGAAGCGGTCATCGCCCACGTGTCCTCCGCCAACGTGGCCTGCGGCTATCACGCCGGCGACCCGCTGGTGATGGACAAAACTGTGGCAGCCTGCAAGGCCGCCGGCGTCGCGGTGGGCGCGCACCCCGGCTTCCCCGACCTGATGGGCTTTGGGCGGCGGAACATGGTCTGCGCCCCCAAACAGGCCAAGGCCTACATCCAGTACCAGATGGGCGCTCTGCTGGCCTTTACCGCCGCCCACGGCGTCAAGCTCCAGCACGTCAAGCCCCACGGCGCGCTGTATAACATGGCCGCCAAGGACATGGACCTGGCCATGGCCATCGCCGAGGGTGTCGCCAGTGTGGACAAAGATGTAATCCTGCTGGGTCTGGCCGGCAGCAAAATGCTGGAGGCGGGCAGGCAGGCGGGCCTGCGGGTGGCCAGCGAGGTATTCGCTGACCGGGCCTATCAGGCTGACGGTTCCCTGGTGCCCCGTTCCCAGCCCGGCGCGGTGATCCACGACAAGGACGAGGCCATCGCCCGCACCATCCGCATGGTCACCGAGGGCAAGGTGACCGCCATCACCGGCGAGGAGGTCTCCATCGACGCCCACTCCATCTGCGTCCACGGCGACAACCCCTCCGCGGTGGAGTTCGTCAAGAACATCCGGGCCAAGCTGGAGGCCGAGGGGGTCACTATCGCTCCCATCGCCGATATTGTTTGATTTGGAAAATTTGGGTTGAAAAAGGAAAGGGAAATCTGTCTCCTTTGTCAGAGGAGACGTCATTCGCGGAGCGAATGACAACGGTTCGTTTTACAAGAGAGAGGAAAACTGACTATTTTTGGAGGTACTTAAATGAGTAATAATCTCACCAACAGCGGCGCGAAGCCCAGTCGTTCCGTACTGTTCGGCGCGGCCTTCCTGATGGCTACATCCGCCATCGGCCCCGGCTTCCTGACCCAGACTTCCACCTTCACCGCCCAGCACGGCGCGGCCCTGGCCCTGGTTATCGTGCTGGTCATTCTGATGGACATCACCGCCCAGATGAACATCTGGTCTGTGGTCTCCGTATCCGGCATGCGGGCTCAGGACGTGGCCAACAAGCTGCTGCCCGGCTTGGGCGTGGTCATCGCCATTCTGGTGGCAATCGGCGGCCTGGCCTTCAACGTGGGCAATGTGGGCGGCGTGGCCTTGGGCTTTAACGCCATGCTGGGCCTGGACCAGAAGATCGGCGCGATTATCGCCGGCTGCCTGGGCATCCTTATCTTTGTCAATAAGAACGCCAAAACCATCATGGACAAGGTGGCTACCGTGCTGGCCGCCGTTATCCTCCTCACCGTGCTGGTGGTAGCCGTCAAGTCCCAGCCTCCCATGGGCGAGGTCGTCAAGGGCCTGGGCAGCTTTGACAAACTGTTTGACAGCGAGACCAAGATGTTTACCGCTCTGACCACCATCCTGGGCGGCTCCTGCGGCGGCTACATCGCCTTCTCCGGCGCTCACCGCCTGCTGGACGCCGGCATCTCCGGCCCCGAGAACGTAGGCCATGTCCGCCGCAGTGTGGTTCAGGGGTGCGGCACCTCCGGTCTGGTGCGTATTCTGCTGTTCCTGGCCGTGCTGGGCACCTGCACCGTGGGCACCACCTGGGTGACCGAGAACGCCCAGATCATCACTGACGCCGCCAAGGGCGGCAACCCCGCCGCCGAGGCCTTCCGTCTGGCCGCCGGCGACCTGGGCTACCGGCTGTTCGGCCTGTGTCTGTTCTCCGCGGGCGTTTCCTCTGTGGTGGGCGCGGCCTTCACCTCCGTCTCCTTCCTGAAAACCCTCCATCCCGTGATCGCCAAGTATGAGCGCCAGTGCGTTATCGGCTTTATCGCTTTCTCCACCCTGATGATGGTCATCGTGGGCAACGCCGCCCAGCTGCTCATCGTCGCCGGTGCCTTCAACGGACTGATCCTGCCCATCACCCTGGGCGTCATGCTCATTGCCAGCCGCAGCAAACGAATTGTGGGCGAGAACTACAACCACCCCATATGGATGATTATTCCAGGTGTTGTTGTGGTGGCTATCGCGTTGTACTCCGGCGTACAGTCCGTCCCCAACATTGTGAATCTCTTTAAATAAATAAAAACTCCCCTTCAGGGCAGGGCCAGGTCTTCCCGGGCCTGCCCTGAATACGCGAAAGGAGATTTTCTATGGCAGACGTCAGATTCCTGCTGACAGGCGATACCTCGGTGTGCGTGGAGTTCGGCAATGAGATCAGCGAACCCATCAACGCCCAGATACGCGCCTTCAATATCGCCCTGAGCGGCAGCGATATCCCCGGCATCGTGGAGACGGTGCCCACCTACCGCTCCCTCATGGTCCACTACGACCCGGAGGTCATCCGGTATGCCCCCCTGATGGACAAGCTGAAGGGGCTGCTGGGCCAGCTGGACAAGGTAAAAATCCCCCCCAGCGATGTTTTGGAAATTCCCGTCCTCTACGGCGGGGAGGAGATGGGTCCCGACCTGAAATTTGTGGCCGAGCACGCGGGCAAGACGGAGGAGGAGGTTATCAAAATCCACACCTCCACCGAGTACTTGATCTACATGCTGGGCTTCACCCCCGGCTTTACCTACCTGGGCGGCATGGACGAGTCCATCGCCACTCCCCGGCTGAAAACCCCCCGGGTAAAAATTCCCGCCGGTTCGGTGGGCATCGCCGGGTCCCAGACCGGGGTGTATCCCATCGACTCCCCGGGCGGCTGGCAGCTCATCGGACGCACCCCGGTCCGGATGTACGACGCCGGTCGGGCCACCCCCATTCTCCCCCAGGCGGGCCAATATATCAAGTTCTACGCCATTGACCAGGCGGAATTTGACAAAATCGCCGCCCAGGAGGCGGCGGAGGGTTATCCGGTCAAGCGTCACCCCAGGAAGGAGGGCGGAGCATGAGTATCACCGTATTGAACCCCGGCCTGCTCACCACCGTCCAGGACCAGGGCCGCGTCGGCTATCAGCAGTTCGGCGTGTCGGTGTCCGGTGTGATGGACCCCCGGTCCGCCGCTCTGGCCAACATTTTGGCCGGAAACGACCAGGGGGAGGCGGTGCTGGAGTGCACCATGATGGGCCCCCAGCTCCAGTTTGACAAAGCGAACGTGGTCGCCATTACCGGCGGCGACCTGGGCCCCACTGTGGACGGCAAGCCGGTCCCCAACTACCAGGCGGTGGCCGTCAAGGCCGGCCAGGTGCTGAAATTCACCGCCCCCAGGGCGGGCTGCCGGGCCTTTATCGCCTTTGCCGGCGGGCTGGACATCCCCCTCACCATGGGCAGCCGGTCCACCTATATGAAGGCCAAAATCGGCGGCTTCAACGGGCGCAAGCTGGAGAAGGGCGACCAGATCGGCTTCCGCGCCCCTGTGGACACCCTGAGCCGGATGGAGGACCGGGTCCTCAAGCCCGAGTTCGCGCCCAAGCCGGTGTACACCCTCCGGGTGGTGCTGGGCCCCCAGGACGACGCCTTTACCGACAATGGTATTCATACCTTCCTCACCGAGACCTACACTGTCACCCCTGAGTTCGACCGCATGGGCTGCCGCCTGGACGGCCCTGTCATCTCCCACAAGGAGAGCGGCGATATCATCTCCGACGGTATCGCCTTCGGCGCGATCCAGGTTCCCTCCGCCGGCACCCCCATCATCATGCTGGGCGACCGCCAGACCACCGGCGGCTACACCAAAATCGCCACCGTTATCACCGCCGACTTCCGCACCCTGGCCCAGCTGAAGGCGGGGGACAAGGCGCGGTTCGTCCAGGTGCCCGTGGAGTACGCCCAGGGCCTGCTGCTGTCCCAGCGCGCCGCTCTGAAGGCGCTGAGTAAAATCAACGCTTAAGCAATATGGCCGCCCCGGCGGGGCGGCCATCACTAAAATTTAAGGAGGTACATCATGGCATTTGATATCACCCCCTATGTGGACATGAAGCCGTCCGAGGTCCGCCAGCTGATCCGGGACGGTGTGATTGACTTCCCCACCGCCGGCATGTGCCGGGGCTACGCCCAGGCCAACCTGGTCATCCTGCCCCCGGAGTACGCCGCCGACTTTGAGGAGTACGCCAAAAAGAATCCCTTCCCCTGCCCCATTCTGGAGATTATCAAGGACACCCCTGACACCCACGATATGGGCGAGGGCGGCAACATCTGCTCCGACATCCCCCGTTACCGGGTCTATGAGAACGGTGTGTTTACCAAGGAGCTCACCGACGCCACCGAGTACTGGAAGGAGGGCTATGTGGGCTTCCTCATTGGCTGCTCCTTCTCCTTTGAGGAGGCGCTGATCCGGGAGGGCATCGAGGTCCGGCACATCGCCCAGGGACGGAACGTCCCCATGTACAAAACCAACATCCAGACGGTGAAGGCCGGCCCCTTTGAGGGACCCATGGTGTGCTCCATGCGGCCCATGACCCCGGAGAACGCCAAGAAAGCCTATGACATTACCGTGAAGATGCCCAACGTCCACGGCGCCCCCGTCCACATGGGAGACCCGGCGGAGGTGGGCGTGGCCGATGTGATGAAGCCGGATTACGGCGAAGCGGTGGATATCCACCCCGGTGAAATCACCGTTTTCTGGCCCTGCGGGGTCACTCCCCAGGCCGCTGTGGAGAACGCCAGGCCCCCCATCGTCATCACCCACGCCCCCGGACACATGTTCATCACCGACGTGCTGAACACCCAGCTTAACGACTATCTGGAGTCCAAAAAGCAGAAATAACCGGAAGCGAAAAGGTCCGCCGCGTGACAATCACGCGGCGGACCCTTTTCCATCAGCCGGAAACCGGCCCCAGCTCCTCCGGCGGCACCCCCAGCAGGAGCAGAGCCCCCGCCGCGGCCAGAGCGGGCAGCGGCTCTGTCCCGGACTCCAGAGCCAGGGGAAACTCCTGCCGCTCCACCACCCGGCCGTCCACCGTCACCAGCTCCCGCTGGAGGGCGGCCCAGAGGATCTCCCCCTCATGACTGGAGATGGTTAAACTGTCCCGGGGGGACACCCCGTAGCTCACCGCGCTGGCCGCCCGGATCGGGAACGCCCGTTCCCCCATCTCCCCCGGCAGCAGCACGGTGCGGCAGTGGACCGGCAGGACCGCGCCCTCCGCCGCCCTGGGGGAAACCACCAGCAGGGCCGGATGGTTTTCACTGGCACAACGCCCCCGCGGACCGCCTTGGCCGCGCAGCTTGCGCAGAATTGTCCGCTCAATCCCCTCCCCAGTCTCCAGTACCTGAAAACATTCCATATTCCTCTCCCCTTTCCCCTCAGTTTTCGCTTTTTGGCGCGGCTTATACCTTTATTTTTCAAATTCATGCTCAGCCAAATTGCCAGCCCCTATTGAAGCAGACCCGCCGCTGTGATATAGTCAAGGAACCGGGCAAGGCTTTTGATTTATTTCCGGTTATTGGGATGGTAAGCCGCAAGCGGAAATCAGGATACACCTGGAAAGGAACGCTGTTTTATGGATTACGAACATTGGAAAGCCGTCTGGGAGCAGGAAGAACGCGCCGCGCACATTCATGGCTGGGATTTCTCTCATATCCAGGGAAAATACAGCGTGGAGACTGACCTGCCCTGGGATTACAGAGCTCTGGTCAACCGCCGCTTAACCAGCGGCCTGAACCTTTTGGACTATGACACCGGCGGCGGCGAATTTTTGCTCTCCCTGAACCATCCATACGACAAAACATCCGCGACGGAGGGATACCCGCCCAACGTCGCGCTGTGCGCGGAAAAACTGCTGCCTCTGGGAATCAACTTCAAGGAGTGCAGGGACCCCTCCAACATCCCCTTTGAAGACGGCACATTTGATCTGATTCTCAACCGGCACGGCAGCTTCGACGCGGCTGAGATCTTTCGTCTGCTGCGCCAGGGCGGTATTTTCATCACCGAGCAGGTGGGGGAGGATAACGACCGCGATCTGGTCGAGCTGGTATTGCCTGGAACGGAAAAGCCCTTCCCCCACCTGAACCTTGCGGAACAGCGCAGGGGCTTTGAGGCCGCGGGCTTTCAGATCCTTCAGGCCGAGGAGGCCTACCGCCCCATCTACTTCTATGACACAGGCGCGTTTGTCTGGTTCGCCCGTATTATTGAATGGGAATTCCCCGGCTTTTCGGTCGAGCGATGTTTTCAGCCTCTGTTGAAGATACAGGAGATGATTGATCGGGACGGACAGTTGGAGGGAACCATCCACCGCTATCTGATTGTCGCCAAAAAATAGACGCTGTGGGCTGTTATCCCCCGGGGATAACAGCCCGTTCCGGTCTTTCCGCAAAAACCCCCCTTATTCAGCCTATAACGGCACAGAAAGCGGAAACAGACCCGCTCTCCTCTCCTTGACTTTCCCCTCACCTTTCTGGTAAGATTAACATGTTAAATTGGGTTGATGTACCCGGAGATAATGTGAGGGATCACCATGGCACAAAAAAAGAACTACGGCAACGACTCCATCTCCGCCCTGAAGGGTGCCGACCGGGTGCGCAAGCGTCCCGGGGTCATCTTCGGCTCTGACGGGCTGGAGGGCTGCGAGCACGCCGTCTTTGAGATTATGTCCAACTCCATCGACGAGGCCCGGGAGGGCCACGGATCGCTGATTACCGTCACCCGGTTTGAGGACGGCTCCATCCAGGTGGAGGACCAGGGCCGGGGCTGTCCGGTGGACTGGAACGAGAAGGAGCAGAAATTCAACTGGGAGCTGGTGTTCTGCGAGCTGTACGCCGGCGGCAAGTATGACAACGAGGGCGGGGACAACTATGAGTACTCCCTGGGCCTGAACGGCCTTGGCTCCTGCGCCACCCAGTACGCCAGTGAGTTTATGGATGTAACTGTGTGGCGGGAGGGCCAAAAGTACACCCTCCACTTTGAGAAGGGGGAGAACATCGGCGGACTGCGGTCCGAGCCCACCGACCGGGGCAAAAAGACCGGCACCACCATCCGCTGGAAGCCCGATCTGGAGGTGTTCACCGACATCAGCATTCCGGTGGAGTACTATCTGGACGTGATGAAGCGCCAGGCGGTGGTCAACGCCGGGGTGACTTTCCGGTTTAAAAACCAGGTGGGCGGAAGGTTTGAAACCACCGATTTCCAATATGAAAACGGCATCGTGGACTATGTGACCGAGCTGTCCGGGGAGGACGGCCTCACCTCCCCTGTATTCTGGCAGACCGAGCGGAAGGGCCGGGACCGGGCGGACAAGCCGGAGTACAAGGTAAAGCTGTCGGTGTCCTTCTGCTTCTCCAACAAGGTGCAGATTGTTGAGCACTACCACAACTCCTCCTGGCTGGAACACGGCGGCTCCCCGGAAAAAGCGGTGCGCTCCGCCTTTGTCTCCGCCATCGACGGCTACCTGAAGCAGCAGAACAAATACACCAAGAATGAGAGCAAAATTACCTTCCCGGACATCCAGGACGCCCTGGTGCTGGTGAGCAGCAATTTCTCCACCCAGACCTCCTATGAGAACCAGACCAAAAAGGCCATCAACAACAAGTTTGTTCAGGAGGCCATGACCGAGTTTCTCCGGGCCCAGATGGAGGTCTACTTCATTGAGAACCCCATGGACGCCCAGCGGATCGCCGAACAAATCCTCATCAACAAGCGGGCTCGGGAAAACGCGGAGAAAACCCGGCTGAACATCAAGAAAAAGCTCACCGGCTCTATGGACATCTCCAACCGGGTGGCCAAGTTCGTCCCCTGCCGCACCCGGGACGTGAACCGCAGCGAGCTGTATATCGTGGAGGGCGACTCCGCGCTGGGCAGCGTGAAGCAGGCCCGGGACAGCGACTTCCAGGCCATCATGCCTATCCGGGGCAAAATTCTGAACTGCCTGAAGGCCGACTACGGCAAGATATTCAAAAGCGAGATCATCACCGACCTGCTGAAGGTGCTGGGCTGCGGGGTGGAGGTCCAGGACAAACGGGCCAAGGACATGGCCGCTTTCGACCTGGGCGCCCTGCGGTGGAACAAGGTGGTCATCTGCACCGACGCCGACGTGGACGGCTTCCAGATCCGCACCCTGGTGCTCACCATGCTCTACCGCCTCACCCCAACTCTTATCCAGGAGGGGTATGTCTATATCGCCGAGTCCCCCCTGTTTGAGATCACCTGCAAGGAAAAGACCTGGTTCGCCTACTCCAACAAGGAGAAGGACGACATCGTGGCCCAGCTCCAGGGGAAGAAGTACGACGTGCAGCGGTCCAAGGGCCTGGGCGAGAACGAGCCGGAGATGATGTGGCTGACCACCATGTCCCCCGACACCCGGCGGCTCATCAAGGTCATGCCCGAGGACGTGGAGCGCACCGCCTATATGTTCGACCTCCTTCTGGGCGACGACCTCCCCGGCCGGAAGACCCACATTGCCGACCACGGACACGAATTTCTGGAGCTGGCGGATATTTCGTAAATGATTGAGATAAGGACGGAACCAAATGGCCAAGAAAAAAACGTCGAATGAAACAAAGAACCGGGTTGCCGACCCCAACGTGATGGGTCTGCGGGCGGAGGTGCTGGAGCAGCCCATCACCCAGACCCTGGAGATCAACTACATGCCCTACGCCATGTCGGTCATCATCTCCCGGGCCATCCCGGAGATCGACGGCTTCAAGCCCTCCCACCGCAAGCTGCTGTACACCATGTATCAGATGAGGCTGCTGGGGGGCGGGCGCACCAAGTCGGCCAATATCGTGGGCCAGACCATGAAGCTCAACCCCCATGGCGACGCCGCCATCTACGACACCATGGTCCGTCTCTCCCGGGGCTACGGGGCTCTGCTCCACCCCCTGGTGGACTCCAAGGGCAACTTCGGCAAGGTCTACTCCCGGGACATGGCCTACGCCGCCAGCCGGTACACCGAAGCCCGCCTGGACGCCATCTGCGCCGAGCTCTTCCGTGACATCGACCAAGACACGGTAGATTTTGTGGACAACTACGACGGCAAGCTGAAGGAGCCCACCCTGCTGCCCACCACCTTCCCCAACGTGCTGGTCTCCGCCAACAAGGGCATCGCCGTGGGCATGGCCAGCGACCTGTGCGGCTTCAACCTGGGAGAGGTGTGCGACACCACCATCGCCTTTTTGAAGGACCCCAATCACGACATCATGACCACCCTCAAGGCCCCTGACCTGCCCACCGGCGGCGAGCTGCTCTACGACGCCTCCGCCCTGGCGGACATCTACCGCACCGGACGGGGTTCCTTCAAGGTCCGGGCCCGGTGGCGGTATGTGAAGGAAGAAAACCTGATCGAGGTCTACGAGATCCCCTACTCCACCACCTCTGAGGCCATCATCGACAAGGTGACCGAGCTGCTGAAGGCCGGCAAGCTGAAAGAGATCGCCGACATGCGGGACGAGACCGACCTGTCCGGCCTGAAGCTGACCATCGACCTGAAGCGGGGAACCGACCCGGAGAAGCTGATGGCCAAGCTGTTTAAAATGACCCCCCTGCTGGACAGTCAGTCCTGCAACTTCAACATCCTGATTGCCGGCATGCCCAAGGTTTTGGGCGTGCGGGAAATCCTGGAGGAGTGGACCGCCTGGCGGATGGATTCGGTGCGCCGGCGGGTGTACTACTCCATGAGCAAGAAAAAGGAGAAGCTCCACCTGTTAAAGGGTCTGCGGCGCATTTTGCTGGATATTGACCGGGCCATCAAGATCATCCGGGACACCGAGGAGGACGCCGAGGTCATCCCCAACCTGATGATCGGCTTCGGCATCGACCAGATCCAGGCGGAGTATGTGGCGGATATCCGGCTGCGGAACATCAACAAGGAGTACATCCTCAAGCGCACCCAGGAGGTGGACACGCTGGAGGATGAGATCGCCGACCTGGAAGATATCGTCAACTCCCCCAAGCGGGTGCGGAAGACCATCGTGGACGAGCTGACCGAGGTGAAGAAAAAATACGCCGTCCCCCGGCGCACCCAGATCGTCTACGACCATATGGACGAGCCGGTCATGACCGTGGAGGACGAGACTCCGGACTATCCGGTCCATCTGTTTTTCTCCCGGGAGGGCTATCTGAAAAAGATCACGCCCCAGTCCCTGCGGATGGCCAGCGAGCAGAAGTATAAGGAGGGGGACGGTCCCTATCTCCAATGGGAAGCGTCGAATAAGGACGAGCTGATGGTGTTCACCGACAAACAGCAGTGCTACAAGACCCGCCTGTCCGACTTTGACGACACCAAAGCCAGCGCCCTGGGGGACTATCTGCCCTCCAGGCTGGGGATGGACCCGGAGGAAAAGGCCCTCTGGGCCTGCATCCCGGGGGACTACTCCGGGCATCTGCTGTTCTTCTTTGAAAACGGCAAGGCCGCCCGGGTGGAGCTGTCCGCCTATCAGACCCAGACCCGGCGGAAAAAGCTCACCGGGGCCTACTCGGACAAGGCCCCCCTGGCGGCCGCCTTCCTCCTGCGGGAGGATTTTGAGGCGGCGGTGATCTCCACTGAAAACCGCTGTGTGGTCTTTCACACCGCCAGCCTTAACCCCAAGTCCACCCGGAACACCCAGGGGGTCAACGTGATAACCCTGAAGCCCAAGTTCAAGGTGGAAAAGGTACTCCCTCTGGACCGCACCCACATCCAAAACGCCGCCCGCTACCGGGCCCGCTCTCTGCCCATCGCTGGAGCGCTTCTGAAAGAGGAGGACCGGGGAGAGGAGCAGATGACACTTTTGTAACAGGAGGAATTTATGAAACAAGCCGGCTTCTCCCGCCTCGCGCGGGACTATATCTGGATTGCTCTGGGGTCGGTGCTCTACTCCCTCAGCTTCGACTGGTTCTATGTCCCCAATCAGATCGGCTTCGGAGGTCTTACCGCCCTGGGCATGATCCTCAACCACCTCTCCCCCGCTGTCCCCATCGGCACGGTAGTGCTGGTACTCAATATCCCTATTTTCCTTTTGGGATGGAAATATCTGGGCGGACACACCCTGGTGTCCTCCCTGCTCGCCATGGCGGCTACTTCCATCCTGGTGGACTTGTTCGCCGTCCTGTACGAATTCCCCTCTATGGATCCCATGCTGGCCGCCATCTTCGGCGGAGTCAGCCTAGGGGCGGCGCTGGGAATCATTTTCTCAAAGGGAGCCACCACCGGAGGAACCGACTTGATTGCCCGGCTGCTTAAGCTGCCTTTTGCCTGGCTGCCCATGGGCAGGTTGGTGATGGTGGTGGACACCGCCATGCTGCTGTCCGTATCCATAGCCTTCCGCAGCCTGGAAAGCGCTATGTACGGCCTGATTGCCCTGTATATCACCACTATTGTGATGGATATGGTCCTCTACGGGCTGGACCAGTCCAAGGTGGCCTATATCGTCACCTCCAACCCCCGTCCCATGGCGGCGGAGATTGACAAGCAGCTGGACCGGGGAACCACCTTCCTCCACGGGGAGGGCAGCTTCTCCGGCCAGGACA
The DNA here is from genome assembly GCA_910575265.1 of Oscillospiraceae bacterium. Lineage (GTDB taxonomy): Bacteria > Bacillota > Clostridia > Oscillospirales > Oscillospiraceae > Lawsonibacter. The sequence continues at coordinate 82,649 of CAJTEA010000008.1, read as the reverse complement.
AGCTGGTGCTTATGTGCGCCTTCAAGCAGCGGCAGATCGTTCCCCTCAAGGCTCTGATCCACGAGATGGACCCGGAGGCCTTCCTCATTGTCTGCGACGCCCACGAGGTCCTGGGACAGGGCTTCCGGCGGTATCAAAAGAACGACATCTAATAAAAGGAGTGTTTTGTGTGATCGATTGGACCAAACTGACGAAAAACCTGGAGCAGCGGGACTTCACCGTCCGCGCCTTCGCCACCGCCGCGGAGGCGGCGGACTATCTGGACAAAGAAATTAACGGGGTGAGCGTGGGCTTCGGAGGCTCCATGACCGTGCAGGAGATGGGACTGTACCCCAGGCTGGCCGCCCACAACGACACGATCTGGCACTGGGACAAGGCCGGGCTGGAACAGGCCGCTGTAACGGATGTATACATCAGCTCTGTCAACGGCCTGGCTGAAACCGGGGAGATCATCAACATCGATGGCACCGGAAACCGGGTGGCCTCCACCCTCTTTGGCCACAAAAAGGTGTACTTTGTGGTGGGCAAAAATAAGATCGCGCCGGACTATGACAAGGCTCTGTGGCGCGCCCGGAATATTGCCTCCCCTAAAAACGCCCAGCGCATCGGCGTCCAGACCCCTTGCGCCGCCAAGGGGGACAAATGCTACGACTGCCAAAGCCCCCAGCGCATCTGCCGGGGCCTGGTGGTGCTGTGGGAGAAGCCCAAAAGCATCGAAACGGTGGAAGTGATCCTCATCGACCAGGAGCTGGGCTACTAAGCCAATGAGACACTATCTGCTGACGGGGATTCTCTTCCTGTCTCTGCTGCTGTCGGGCTGTTCCGCGCTGCTGGAACGGGACTACTCCTCTGTGACGGCGCACAATGCCGTCCCCGCCACCGAGGGGGACCCCTCTATCCTGCGGGCGGACAGCTATCAGGAACTGGTCAACGCTCTGGTTTACTTTGTCAGCGGCGGGGCGGAGGAGGGCACAGTTCGTCTGTACACCGATACAGAAAATGTAGAGACCTTCCTGTCCGACGCCTGCCTGGAGGTGGTCCAGGAGGACCCTCTGGGTGCCTACTGCGTGGAGTTTATCAAATACACGGTAGACCCGGTGGTGACCTATTCCGAGGCCAGGGTAAACATCACCTACCGCCGCACACGGGAACAGGTTTCTTCCATCGTTCAGGCCACCGGCACCACCGCCATCCGCAGTGAGCTGGAGGCCGCCCTGACCTCCTTTGCCCAGGAGCGGGTCCTGCGCATCAGCTATTTTGAGGAGGACGAGGACTATATTCAGGACCTGGCCCGGCAGGCCTATTACGACGCTCCCGCCTGCGCCCTGGGCATGCCGGAGGTCTCTGTGTCCATCTACCCCGACCGCGGACGGCAGCGCATTGTGGAGATCCTGCTTCACTATCCTCTGGATACCGGGGAGCTGGAACAGCGCCGGGACAAACTGGCCCAAACGCTGGAGGAGCTGTCCTGGAACCTGACCGGCCAGCCCCAGCTGGCCCTCACCTCCGCCCGGGCCCTGCTGGAGCTGGGCGGGTACGACCCCCAGGGCGGGAACACCGTCTGGGACCTCTTCGACGCCGGCGCCGCCAACAGCGAGGGCCTGGCCCTGGCCTATGCCGCCCTGTGCCAGCGGCTGGAGCTGCCTTGCCATGTAGCTCAGGGTACACTGGCGGAAGAGCCCCATTTCTGGAATGTTGTCCAAACGGAGGAGGGCTGGCGCCACCTGGACCTGTCCGCTCCGGAGAATGACCGGGAGGATGGCCCCCTGTACACCGACTTGGCCTTCCAGGAGTTGGGCTATCTGTGGGAGGAGGGTTCCGTCCCCGCCCGCGCCGAGGAGTAAGACAGCCCGCCAAATTCTTACTCTTTTGTTACAGCCCTTGCCAATCAGGAGGAATTTGGGTATAATGGGCAGTGACTAAGCACCCAGAAAGGAGCACTCCCTATGATACGACACAAACAATGGCTGGCCGGCCTGTTGGCCGCCGTCATGACTGCCACAGTTTCCCTCTCTTCCACCCTGGCCGTCGCCGCGGTAGAGCCCTTCGCCGACTTCCGCATCGACGCCACTGACATGGACATTCCCGACCGCACCATCTCCGTAAACCTGTACCGGCGGCAAAACGACACCTTCCAGGTGGAGGACAGCGTGGAATATACCTGCCGGATCAACCGGGTAACCAGCGACGCCAGCTTCTATATCCAGCCCACAGCGGACGGCGTCTGGGCTTCGGTGGACTACCTCACCGACCTGAATGGAGACGGCACCTACGAGCTGCTGGACGGCGGCGCTGACCCCACCTGGGATGTTCTAAGTCCTCAGGACGGTCTGGCCCTGCCCACAGCGGGTATTGAGGCCCCGGCTTTGACCAACGCTCAGACCTATATTCTTTCCAGCGAAATGCTGTCCGCCCGCTATCAGCAGGCCGTTCAAAGCCGCGCCGCCGGCGGCCCCTTCGCCCTGGATGTGGGGCAGGGCGGTATCGCAAGGCAGGAGTATCCCCTGTGTATGGTTAAGCTGCACCACACCGACTCCGCTGACGGCGAGGACTATATCCAGACCTATTATCTGGAGCTCTACGGCGCGGTGCTTATCCCCCCCGATGTCTCTCCCAGCGACAGCTATTATGAGGCGGTAAAATATGTTCTGGCCCAAGGCTATTTTTCCGGCACGGACGACGGACGCTTTGACCCCTCCGGTGAACTCACCCGAGCCCAGCTGTCTCAGGTGCTGTGGACCATGGGCGGCTCTCTGAACTCCAAAATGTCCCAGTTTTCCGATGTAACCTCCAACGACTGGTTCTACCGCTCCGTATCCTGGTGCCAGCAGGAGGAGCTGATCGCCGGCTATAGCACCACCACCTTCGCTCCTCATGACCGGCTGTCCCGGGAACAGATGATCAGCATTCTGTTCCGTTATGCCCGGAACAGCGGAGCTACCCTGCGTTCCACCGCCGACCTGTCCCAGTTCTCCGATGCGGATCAGGTCTCCGACTGGGCGCTGGACAGCATACGCTGGGCTGTCACCAATGGGCTGATCCCCAGCTCTGACACCGCGCTGCGCCCCAGCGACACTGTAACGCGCGCGGAACTGGCCTCCACCCTGTACTCCTACGAAATGAACCTGAGCTCCCGCGGCAGATAAAAAAGCGCTTCGGCTGTCCGGCGATGGAAAGATCGCCGGACAGCCCTTTTCTTTCTGTTTAAGGACTGGAATATTTGTCCAAACTATCCATACAATAAATTAACCCCCCAGAAAGGAGCTATTCATATGATCCAGTCCGCGCGAAAATCTTCTTCCCGCCGGGACCTCCAGGAGGAGGAGCGCCAGGAACTGATGAGTTCCCTGGCCCATACCCGAGCCTTGATCAATCAGGCCTATGGCGGCTTCAACACCGCCAGCGACGGGGATTTAATTGAATCCTTTGTCTTTGAAATCAACTCCCTCCAGGCCCGATACAACTACCTGCTGCGCCGGGTGAAAGAGCTGGAGGGCGCCACATGACCCCTATGCCCGGATATATGGCCTGGTGTCTGGCCGGGCTGGTGCTGTGCGCCGCTCTGCTTCTGCTGCGCCGTCCCGTGGTCCGGCTGTTCCGGCTGGTCCTGCGCTCCTCGGTGGGCCTCGCGGTGCTGGCCCTGTTTTCTCAGGTCGGTCATCTCATCGGCATTCATCTGGGCGTTAACTTGGTTAACGCCCTGATCCTTGGATTGCTGGGCATCCCTGGCTTTGGGCTGCTGCTCATGCTTCAATGGACACTGCGCTGACCCGCTTCAGCGGCGGGCCAATCCACCCCGCCGCTGGCGTTCTGGTTCCAGCCAATCTCTAATATTTTTCCAAAAACCCTTGACAAATCCAAATATAGGTGGTAAGATAACAAGCGTCTCTGAACAGAGAACGGTCTGGAGAGATGTCCGAGTGGTTTAAGGAGCTGGTCTTGAAAACCAGTGACTCGCAAGAGCCGTGGGTTCGAATCCCACTCTCTCCGCCACTTTTCCTCTCCCAATCATGAAATAGCTAATTTTTACTTGCAGCCATGCAGAAGTACCCAAGTGGCTATAAGGGGCTCCCCTGCTAAGGGAGTAGACGGGTTAAACCGTGCGAGGGTTCGAATCCCTCCTTCTGCGCCAGGTCGCTGCGGACGTTTATCGTCCGCAGCGGCTTTTTTAATTACCGCTCACTTATTTTGTCGCGGCTTCTCTCAAAACTGAGCACTCGCGCCAAGATACGTTGGCAAATCTAATCTCTTCCCAAATCCCCGCCGCCTGTACATAGTGCTGTGTATACCTTAGATACACAGCACTACAGAAAAGACTTTTATAATATTTTCTTAAGATACGGCAAGAGATCCGAAAAATTTGATGCTTATTAGAAATATTCGGCGTCAAGCCGGCTCTTTCTAGTACATCAGCGCGTCGGGATTGTTTGGACGGACGGTTTTTTTAGCTTAAACCTTTCTACCAGTCTCTTCATAAGCTGTGACTGACTGGACAGCTCCTCGCTTGCCGCCGCGCTTTCTTCCGCGGTTGCCGAGTTTGTTTGTACAACACTGGAAATTTGGTCAATTCCCGTCGTGATTTGAGAGATGGAATCAGCCTGATCGCTGCTGGCTTCCGAAATCTGTTCGATGATGCCAGTCATTTTACTCACGTCATTCACCGCCTGAATCAACGACCGCGCCGTATCGTCCGCGATCTGCGTTCCGTTTTCCACCGCCTTTAAGGAATTTTCAATCAAAGCGGAGATATTTTCGGAGGCCTCGGTGCTTTTATTCGCCAGATTACGGACTTCATCGGCTACTACAGCAAACCCTTTTCCGGCGGTGCCCGCGCGGGCTGCTTCTACGGCGGCGTTCAGAGCAAGAATGTTGGTCTGGAACGCGATGTCCTCAATGATTTTCATAATTTTGCCGATCTCACTGGAGCAGTTGCTGATATCCCCCATCGCCTGTGTCATTTGCCGCATCTTTTCTTTGCTCACATTCATTTTCACGCTGACACCGTCTGCCGCTTCGCTGGCCTTCCGCGCGTTGTCCGCGTTCTGATTCACCTTGGCGGAGATCTCGTCAATGGCGGCGGCAAGTTCCTGCACAGAGCTGGCCTGCTCAGCCGCTCCCTGGGCAAGCGCCTGAGCGCCATTTGATACCTGGTCCGCTCCGCTCGCGACCTGTGAGGAACTTTGACTGATCTGCCGCATTGTGTCATTGAGCTTCTCCGCGATGCCCCGGAAAGAGACGAGCAGGGGATAGAAGCCGCCTGTATATTCTCCCTCGCAGGTCGAATCCACCGTAAAATCTCCCTCGGCCATTTTAGCGAGGAATTGATTCTCATCCTCAATAATAACCTGAAGCTTATGGATCAACCTGCCTACCTGAGCGGCGAGCACACCCAGTTCATCCCTGGAGGTGTAGGAAATCTCTACATCCAAATCCCCCTCCGCCATTTTTATGGCGGCATTCTCTATTTCGGAAATCGGAATTTTAATCAGGCGTATAACCACAAATGAGAAGAAAACTCCCACAAGGATGATAGCAATCACAACCACTGTCATGGTCAGGGTGGCGCTTCTGTAGAGGGAGGAGCTTTCTTCCGCCGCGTCATCACTGCCTTTTGTATTGTAGTCGATAATATCATTAAAGGCGCTGTTTAAAGAATTGTAAAGATCGACGCATTCCCCTTCCAGAATCGCGCGGGCGTCCTCAACGCGTCCCTGTTTGGCCAACGTCATCATTTTTTCATCCGCCTCATTGTACCGCGTCCAGAGAGCCATCGCGTTATTATAGAAGCCGCTTTCTTCCTCATCAATTAATTCGCCGTATGTGGCTAAGAGAGCGTTCATATTTGCCTTTTCGCTTTGGAGATACCGAAGACTGGATTCCTCCACGTCATCTGAAACCGCGGTGAGATATCCTAATTCATTCAGACGAACATTCGATATGGTGGCGCTCAATTCCCTCGCCGTATCAACGCTGGGAAGCCAGCTTGTCGCGATGTCACTTGTCATTTCGTTCAGCTGCCCCATAAGAAAATATGACATCCCGCTGATAATAAGCATTCCAAGCAATGCGACGCCTATGAGGATATAAAGCTTTAATCTGATCTTCAAATTTTTTATACCGCGAATCATATCCGTAATCTCCTTTTATGTTTCATTGTCCGCGGCTGTCAGCCGCAAAAAACACATGCCGCAAGCACAGGGAATACCAGACCTTATACCGAGCCATAAACCTCCCGATGTACCTTGGATACAAGCACCTCCACTTTGGGAAACGCCGCTCGCAGCCGGACCGCCAACGGGGCGCATACCACATGCTCCGTGGGAAAATGACCGGCATCCAAAAGGTTGAGCTCCAGCGCCCTGGCATCCAGGAACTGGTTGTACCTCAGATCAGCGGTGACAAAGGTATCACACCCCGCGGCAACGGCGTCCTCCAGCATAGAGCCGCAGGCGCCGCCGCCCACCGCCACTCTGGAGACAGGCTTTCCTCCGTCCACAAAGCGTACCGAGGAGGACTCCAGCTTTTCCTTGACAAACAAGGCATATTCCGCCGCGTTCAGTCCAGACTGGTGGACCGTCCCAACCCGGCCGATGCCGTAGGGACGGCCCTGAGCGTCCACCCCCGCCTGATGAAGCTGGCCGATGTCCAACAACTCCAGCGTCCGGGCCAGACAGCCGTTGACTCCCCCATGGGCGGCGTCCAGATTGGTATGGGCGCAGATCGCGGCCACACCCCGCTCCAGCAGCCCGATCAGCACCCGGCCTGTGAGCGTCTCGTCCGTGACAGACTTCACCGGGTGGAAAATCACCGGGTGGTGGGCCACGATCAGGTCCGCGCCCAGGCGGTCCGCCTCGTCCGCCACCTCTAAGGTGACATCCAGGGCCACCATAATTTTCTTCACGCCCCGGCCGCCCCGGCCCACCAGGAAACCCGCGTTGTCAAACTCCTCCTGGGTATCGAATGGGGCGATTTCATCCAAAAACTGATAAATATCCTTTACCGTCGCCACTGTTCCCACTCCTTCTTCATTTCAATGAGACCGCCGCAAACCTCCTCCAGCATCTGGCGGCGGGCCGGCACGCCCTCTCCCTGGGCCTGCGCCATACCGGCCAGCGCCCGCTGGGTCCGGGCGATCCACTGGTCCAGCCAAGCTCCCCGCAGGGGGGCCCCGCTGTTCCTCCCAGCCCACAGCTCCGCCAGGGTCATAGGCTTCATCTCCCCCGCTCGGACGGACAGGACGGTATAAAGGGTATCCCCCTCCCGGGCCAGCCTCTCCTCCACAATCTGGCAGCCGTTCTCCCCCAGCCAGCTCCGCAGATCCGGCATGGAGGACATGGGCTGGAGAATCAGAGGCACATCCCGCTCCCGGGTCCAGGGGGCGGCCTCCAAAATGGCGGCGATCGTCTCTCCGCCCATACCGGCAATGGCTATGGCGTCCACCTCATCGGGGCGGATGCCCCGCAAGCCGTCGCACAGGCGGAAGGCCGCCTTTCCGGTCAGGCCATACTCCCGCACCGTGGCCCTGGCCCGGTCCAGAGGGCCCTGACGCAGATCAGCGGCGATGGCAAAGGGGATTCTGCCCTCTAAAATCAGCGCCGCCGGCAGATAGGCGTGGTCAGTCCCCACATCGGCCAACCGGGCTCCCTCCGGAACCAAATCCGCCACCGTCCGCAGGCGGGGGGACAGCTCCAGCCGCCTCACCGCTCCGACCCCCGGATGGATATCCGGATCGCCTGGACAAAGTCCCGCACCGCACGGACCCGGTCCTCGTTCAGAAAAGGTTCCCCTCCGCCCCGGTCCTGGCGGCAGAACAGACCCATGTACTCCAGCTTCCCATGGCGGCAGAAGCGCTTCAGGCCCTCCTCCCACAGGTCGGCTCCCCTCTCCGGGGGGTAGCCGCAGGTGACAATGGACACCAGCCGTTTCCCTTCCAGAAGCCTGGGTCCCTTCTCCCGGCCATAGTTTTTCACTCCGGCATAAATCGTCCGGTCCAGCAGAGCCTTCATGGGAGCGGCGCAGAAGAAGGAGTAGATGGGAGTGGCCAGCACAATTACGTCGCAGTTGGCCATAGCTTGAAAAATCTCCCCGAAATCGTCGTCCTGGACGCAGCCTGGTCCGTCCAAGCGGTCCTGACAGGCCATACACCCCAAGCAGGGGTTGACGGCCCGCTCATACAGAGGAATCACCTCAGTTTCAATTCCCAGATTGGCGCACTCCTCCAGAAAGGGACCCAGCAGGGCAGCGGTGTTGCCCTCCCTCCGGGGGCTGCCCATCAGCACACAGAATTTCACTGTATCACCTCTTCATGTCGAACATTTGTATCTATTTTAGCACAAAATTCCGGTTTCGTAAAGAACAAAAAGAATCGCCCTCCCGCAGGAGGGCGGTCATGTTTACTTGCCGATCAGCTTATTCACCTGGGCCAGCAACTCGTTGACATCCACTCCGTGGACCATGCAAGCCTGCTCCACCGTCTCGCCCTGAGAGGCGGGACAGCCCAGGCAGTGCATTCCGATGCCCATGAAAATAGGAGCGGCCTGGGGCGCGACCTTCAGGATGTCGCCGATGATGGTATCTTTGGTAATGGTCATGATAGCTTCCTCCGTTTATCTATAGGATGGAGATAGTATAACCGATCACGGCGGTTTTTGCAATGTATTTTTTTCTTCCCTTTTGGAAAAAACAGCGTTATAATCGAAGCACTTTAAAACAAGGATCTGATACCATGAACCAGCAGACATATCCCGCCTCGGAACGGCCGCTTCCGGTGGCTCTTCTTACCCTTTCCGGCGGACTCCAGGACGCCTATACCTATCTGCGCCGGGGCCGGGTGTTCGCCAACGCCCAGACAGGCAATGTGGTCTTTCTGGGACAGAGCCTGTTTGCCGGGGACTGGGGACAGGCCGCCCGTTACCTCCTCCCGCTTCTGGCCTTCGCCCTGGGGGTAGCGGCGGCGGAGTTTCTCCGGCTCCGCCCCTCCGGCCTCCACTGGCAGAGGCGTGTGCTGCTCTGGGAGATTCTCCTGCTGTTCCTGGTAGGCTTCATCCCCCACTCTCTGGACCAGCTTGCCAACGCCCTGGTCTCCTTCTGCTGCGCCATGCAGGTCCAGGCCTTTCGAAAGGTGGAGGGCTTCGCCTTCGCCAGCACCATGTGCATCGGCAACCTGCGCGGCGGGGTGGAATCCCTGTGCGCTTTCCTGCGTACGGGGGACCTTCAGGAGCGGAGAAAGACCTGGCTGTACTTTTTCGTAATCCTTCTGTTCGCCTTGGGCGCCGCGGGCGGAAGTCTGGCTGTGGAGCTGCTGGACCTCCCCGCCATCTGGCTGTCCTGTGCCCTGCTGGCCCTGGGGTTCGGTCCGCTGGCCCGCTCATAAGAAAAAGTCCGCCTTACGGCGGACTTTTTTCCAGGCTTGTTATCAGCCCTGCTGCTCACGCATCTTGGCGAAGCAGTCGCTGCAGTAGACGGGACGGTCAGACTTGGGCTCGAAGGGAACCTTGGCCTCACCGCCACAGGCGGCGCACACGGCGGTGAAATACTCACGGGGGCCGCGGGCGGCGTTCTTGCGGGCGTCACGGCAGGGCTTGCAGCGCTGGGGCTCGTTCTGGAAGCCGCGCTCCGCATAGAACTCCTGCTCACCAGCGGTAAAGGTGAACTCGTTGCCGCACTCTTTGCATACCAGGATCTTGTCTTCGTACATGGATATTCCCTCTCTTTGACTTTTGCCCGGCGCTTGGCCTGGGCGTGTGATATTGCGATCAGCTCTCGCTGGATACGCCGGTAGAAATTTGCAGGGCCGTTTTGCGGCGGATACGCTGAATGGCGTTGTCCACCGACTTCTGTGAGCGGCCCACCCGCTGGGCGATCTCTCCACAGGAGAGTCCGTCCAGATAAGGGGGGAGAATCTGTGCTTCAAATTTGGATAAGCGGCCCTTCAGCGCCTTCAGGCGCTCTCTCAGTTCTTCTCTGCCGATCACCACGTCCTCCGGGCTTTCGACACTGGAAAACAAATACGCGCTGGTTCCGTCAAAAAGAGGGGGCTCGTAGGAAACACTGTGATTTAACGGGGCATGCTTGCCGCCCTGCGCCGCCCGGACGGCGGTGTGCAGACGGCTCCGGATACATATCTCCGCATAGGTACGGAAGGCGGCGTCCCGTCCGGGGTCAAAGCCGCGTATGGCGGTAAGAAGTCCAAGAAACCCCTCCTGAATCAGGTCCTCGCTGTCCCCTCCCGCCAAAAACAGGGGGCGGGCACAGGCCCGGACCAGCCAGCCGTAACGGCTCACCAGCTCTGACTCCCCCTGAGGGTCGCCCTGGGCCGCGGCTTGGCACAACGCCTCGTCGGAGGGAAACAAATGGGGCTTCTGCTCCATAATATCATCTCGGTTATCATTCATGATATACAAAATATTCAGATTTGTCAAGGCTTTTCTCAAAATTGTTTGTTCTCAGGCTCAAATATTCCAATTTATTCCAGTTCTCAGAGGGCTGGGATCAGGTCCGCCAGCCGCTGGGCAGTCTCCTGGGCCAGCTCCTGGGTTTTGGCCTCCACCATCACCCGCATCAGGGCCTCGGTGCCCGAGGGACGGACCAGCACCCTGCCCTCATCGCCCAGGGCCTCCTCCTCCCGCTGGATGGCCTGGGCCAGAAGCGGACTGGCCATGGCGGCCTTCTTCACGTCGTTGTCCGCCACGGGGATGTTGATCAGCACCTGGGGATACCGGGGACAGGCGCCAAAGATCTCGCTGGCCTTTTTGCCGCTCTCCTTCAGCAGTGCCAGCATCTGCAAAGCGGTGAGCTGGCCGTCACCGGTGGTGGCGTGCTCCAGGAAAATCATGTGTCCCGACTGCTCGCCACCCAGGCGGTAGCCCCTGGCCACCATTCGCTCCAGCACGTTCCGGTCCCCTACGTCAGTGCACTCCAGCTTCATGTCCCGCTCCCTGGCGTAGACGTGGAAGCCCAGGTTGGACATGACGGTGGCCACCACCGTATTTCCGGACAGCATACTCTTGTTCTTCATATCCAAGCCGCAGGCGGCCATGATCTGGTCCCCATCAATAAAATTGCCCAGCTCGTCAATGGCAAGGCACCGGTCGGCGTCCCCATCAAAGGCGATTCCAATGTCGTAACCCCCCGCCTTGACCATGGCGGCCAGGGCGTCCATGTGGGTGGAGCCACAGCGGTCGTTGATGTTCACCCCATCCGGGTCGGCGTTGATGACATCGGTGCGCAGCTTGGAGAATCGGTCGAACAGCCGGGCGGCGGTGGCGGAGGCGGCGCCGTTGGCGCAGTCCACCAGAATGCGCAGGCCACCCAGAGTGGAGTCGATGGTAGCCTCCAGGTGGTCGATGTAGTCCTCGCTGGCCTTAGGGGCCACGTAGCTCACCTTGCCGATATCCGCGCCGGTTTTCATGGGCACGTTGTTGGAGCCGAACAGGACGATATCCTCGATCTTCTCCTCCAGCTCATCGGAGAGCTTGAAGCCCTTTCCGTTAAAAATTTTGATGCCGTTGTGCTCAAAGGGGTTGTGGCTGGCCGAGATCACAATGCCCGCGTCCGCCCCGGCGTCTACCGTCACCCAGGCTACGCCAGGGGTGGGCAGGGTGCCCAGGTCCAGCACATCCGCCCCGGCGGTGCACAGCCCGGAGATCAGCGAGCCCTTGAGCAGGTCTCCCGAGATACGGGTGTCCTTGCCGATGGTCACCAGGGGCTTCTCCCCTGGCTCCTTGTCCTTGGCCAACACAATGGCCGCCGCCAGTCCCACCTTGTAGGCCAGGTCCGCGTCCAACCCGGCGTTTACCACGCCCCGGATGCCGTCCGTTCCAAATAGTTTACCCATATTTCACACCTCAAATTATAGTTTATTTTGCCGCCGCAAAGTCATACGCCTCCCGAGCCCAGGCCATCAGCTCGCCGTCGATCTCCTCCACCGAGCCGATCACGATATGATGGGTCCATCTTCCAGGATATGGCTCGGAGGCCTGGTCGACGCGTGGAGAACCCTCCCGCCGGTTCAGCCCCAGAGTGATGGTGATATAGGGGTCGGGCCGGGCTTTAGCCCCGCGCGCTGGGAGGAAGGACACCGCCCCGAACACACGGCGGTTTTTCAGGGTGATTTGAGATTTTTGGGGCTGGATGACCACCCCCTCCAGCTCGGCCAGCAGCCGCTTCTCAAAGGCCTCGTACAGGGGAAAGGCCTCCGGGTGCTCGTTGAAAAAGAACAATACGTTTTGGTCCATAGTTACCCCTCTCTCAGCTGCTTTTCCATCACATCCCAGACCAAAACACAGCCGCTGGCGGTCTCCTCGCTTTGGTGCTCCACAGTCCGGTAGCCCCGGCGTTCATAGAGCCGGACGGCGGGCAAAGAGGCGTCCAGCCGGACGGCGCTCCAAGCTTCCCCGACCGCCGCCTCCAGTCGGTCCAGGATCATACGACCATATCCCCGGCCCTGGTACTCCGGTCGGACAAATACCCGGGAAATGTAGTTGCCCTCCTGACTGCCTGTGCCAACCAGACGCCCGCCGCTGTCCAGCAGGAGGTTCACCTGTCCCGCCTCTATGGAGGCGGCCACCCGATCAGGACTGTGCCAGTCCAGAAAAAAGTCCACGCACCCCTGCGGGTAGTACCGGGGATAGACGGCGCGGATGGCGTCACATATCAGGGCCATGACGGCGGCAAGGTCCTGCCGCCCGGCTTTTCTGTATTCCATGCCCCGCTCCTTAAAAGCTCAACTGGTCCAGTCCGCTGTCTGCCCCTCCAGGGATGGACAGGCCCAGATGCGCGTACGCCTTGGGGGTGACGCACCGGCCCCGGGGGGTCCGTGTTAAAAAGCCCAACTGCATCAGATAAGGCTCGTAGACGTCCTCTAGGGTGACCGATTCCTCGTTGATGGTGGCGGCCAGGGTTTCCAGCCCTACGGGGCCGCCCCGGTAGTTTTCAATGATACTGAGAAGCATCCGGTGGTCGATGGCGTCCAGGCCCAGGTAGTCAATCTCCAGGGCGGTGAGGGCCTCGTCGGCCACCTTTTTGGTAATAACGCCCCCGGCCCGGACCTGGGCGAAGTCCCGCACCCGCCGGAGCATCCGGTTGGCGATACGGGGGGTCCCCCGGGAGCGCCGGGCAATCTCCATGGCGCCGTCCGGTTCGATGGGCACCTCCAGAATCCCGGCGGAGCGGGTGACGATCCAGGCCAGCTCCTCCGGGGAATACAGCTCCAGCCGCAGAGTGACGCCAAACCGGTCCCGAAGGGGGGCGGACAGCTGTCCCGCCCGGGTCGTGGCCCCGATCAGAGTGAACTTTGGCAGGTCCAGCCGGATGGAGTTGGCGGCGGGGCCCTTGCCGATGATGATGTCGATGGCGTAGTCCTCCATAGCTGGGTACAGAATCTCCTCCACCGCCCGGTTCAGACGGTGGATCTCGTCCACAAAGAGGATGTCGTTCTCATTCAGGTTGGTCAGCAGCGCCGCCAGATCCCCCGCCTTCTCGATGGCCGGACCGGAGGTGATGCGCACGTTCACCCCCATCTCGTTGGCGATGATGCCGGACAGGGTGGTCTTGCCCAGCCCCGGGGGGCCGTGGAGCAGGACGTGGTCCAACGGCTCACCGCGCATTTTCGCCGCCTGGATGAACACCTCCAGGTTGCCCTTGGCCTTCTCCTGACCGATGTACTCCTTCAGGGTCTTTGGCCGGAGGGAGTATTCCCCCTCGTCCTCACGGGTCAGGGAGGTGGTTACAAGGGGCTCCAGCTCCTCGGCGTCCAGCCCGCCGCCGGAAAAATCAATGCTCAAAACGTCACTTCCTTTTATGGGCAGGTTATCTGTAGGGACGCATCATGACGCGTCCCTACCACCTCCGCGCCAATTCCCTGAGGGCATCCAAAAAGGCCTCCTCGCCGAAGGTGTTGAATTTGAAAAGCATCCCCTGGCTGCCTCCGGCGGTGATGCCGGAGAGATAAACCTTGTCCCCGTCCCCCACCAGGGTGAGGGTCATGGACAGCCGGTTGCCGCCGGTCATGCTGTAGCGCTCGTAGACCCGGACGGTGACCCGCACGCCGAAGGTCTGGAAATAGCTCTCGTCCTCGAAACTGGCGGACATGCTGCCATTGAGGATGCCGTCGTGGAAGTAGCGCAGGGCCTGGTCGTAGTCGCCCTGGAGGGTACACTCAAATTTTGCCATGAAATCACCCCTTCACCATCTTTTTCAGCGCCTGTTTGATAACCTGCTCCAGGCTTTGGCCGTCCAAGTCGATGCCCTTGAGGGCCAGGTTGATCTCTCCCTGGGAGTAGCCCAGCACGGCCAGGGCGGCGGTGGCCTCGGACAGCTTGTTTTCCGGAATGACGGTGACCCCGGTGCCGCCGTAGCTCTCCCCGGCGGCGTTGACGCTCTGGCCCTTGGCCAGCTTGTCCTTCAGCTCCAGAATCACCCGCTGGGCAATCTTTTTGCCGATGCCTGGGGCGCAGGTGAGGGCCTTCTCGTCCCCGGTGATGATGGACAGGGCCAGGTTCGCCGGGGTGCTGGAGGACAGGATGGACAGCGCCGCCTTGGGGCCCACTCCGGACACGGAGGTGAGCTGCTGGAACAGCCGCAGCTCCTCCGCCGTGGCGAAGCCGTAAAGCTCCATGGCGTCCTCCCGGACGTTCAGGTGGGTGAACAGCTTGCCCCTCTCCCCCTTTTTCAAAGCGGACAGGGTATAGCTGGTGGTGCGGCAGGCGTAGCCAACCCCGCCGCAGTCGATCACAGCCAGATAGGGCTCAATATGGGCCACGGTGCCGTTTAAGTAGTAAAACATAATGGTTACCTCGTATCGTATTTCTCCGGGTCAAAGACCCGCTCGGTGTTCAGCAGGCTGGTGGCTGACCGGGCGTGGCAGATGGCGATGGCCAGGGCGTCGGCGGCGTCGTCGGGGCGGGGGATCTCCTTCATGCCCAGCAGCCGCTGGGTCATGAGCATGACCTGCTTTTTATCCGCCCCTCCGTAGCCGGTCACCGCCTGCTTCACCTGCATGGGGGTGTACTCGAAGATGGGCACCCCCAGCTTCTCCGCCGCCAGCAGGATTACCCCCCGGCCGTGGGCCACCGAGATGCCGGTGGTGATGTTTTTGGAGAAGAACAGCTCCTCCACCGCCATTTCGTCGGGGCGGAAGGTATGAATCAGCTCCTCCATGTCCTGGGAGATTTGCAGCAGCCGCCGGGACAGGGGAATGCCCGCCGGGGTGGTAATCACGCCATAGCGCAGGAGGGTATTTTTCTGCCGCTCCGCCCGAACCACCCCAAAGCCGATGGTGGCCACCCCAGGGTCGATGCCCAGGATAATCATAGCTTCCCTCCTGCCCACAATAATACATAGTAATTATAGCATAGGGCTGGTAAAATAGGAAGCAGGATTTTTCACGCTCCTGTGACAATTTGCTCCTCCGCTTTGAGTTATGGGTGAAAGGAGGTCTTGCGTATGGAAGCTCTGCCGCTGCGCGCGGGCGGTGAGATGGACGCGATTATTGACCGCTATCAGGACACGGTGTACGGCCTGGCCCTGGCCCGGACGGGCAGCCGTTCTGACGCCGACGACGTATTTCAGGAGGTATTCCTGGCCTACCACCAGTGCGGCAAGACCTTCCGGGACGAGGAGCACCGGAAGGCCTGGCTGCTGCGCACCACCATAAACCAATCCCGGCGGGTAACCTCCTCCAGCTGGAGGCAAAAGACCGTCCCCCTGTCGGAACGGGAGGACGTCCCGGTTCAGTTTCAAGAACCGGAGGAAAACGAGGTCTGGACCGCCCTGCAATCTCTGGCCGAGGACTACCGCCTGCCCATCTACCTGTTTTACTTCCAGGAGCTGTCCACCCAGGAGATCGCCAAGGTGCTGGCCATCCGCCCTGGGGCCGTCCGAATGCGGCTGACAAGGGGCCGGGAACAGCTCCGGGAGAAGCTGAAAGGAGCGTATTTCGATGAATAAGGAGCTTTTTGATTCCATGCGGAAGCAGATGACCCCCAGCCCGGAGATCCGGGCGGCGCTGTCTGAAACTCTGGCCCAGCCAACAAAAAAGCGGCCCGTCCCCTGGAAAAAGTACACCGCCCTCGCCGCCTGCGCGGCGCTGGTGATTGGAGCGTTTTCAGTGTATCACCTCTCTCAGGACCATGAGAAGTGGCTGTTGATTACAAAAAATTTCCGTCACGATGATTTGGTCCAGCAGCTTCACAGCTATGTGACGGTGGATGATTTGACTGGGTTCGTCCTGGAAAACGCCACTACCGCTACCGGCGGAAGCGAGGGGAGCGACCAGGACATGGGCATGACCCCCGAGGACCTGACCACCGCCATGCTGGACGCGGGCTACACCCAGGAGGAGATCGACGAGTACCAGTCCATCGGCTACCAGATGACCTGGGCCAACTGGTGGAAGTTCGTCCATCAGCAGGAGAACAGCGAGGGGGACGACCCCTTTAACCTGGACGACCTGAAACTGTTCTCCCAGAAAGAGCTGTACGTCAACACCGGAGCCCTCCCCGCCCCCAACACTGGCGACCTGCCCGGCGGGGCCTATGTGGGGGACGTCCCCGTCCAAGTGGGGGCTGAGGACTACCAGAAGCTGATGGAGCACTTCAACGGCGCCTACCCCGACTGGTACGGCGGGGCCTATTTGGACCAATCCGGCCGGCTGGTGGTCCAGCTGGTGGAGGACAAGGATCCCGGGGACAAATCCCTGGAGCTGCAGGTGCTGGACTGGACGGGCAGTGATACAGTGATGTTTTCCTCCTGCAAATACTCCCTGGCCCAGCTCAGCGAGCTGATGGACCGGCTCAACGCCCTCCCGGACAGCAACCCGGAATGCGGCGACGTGATGGCGGGCTGGGGCATCAACGAGGAGGCCAACCGCATCGAGCTGACCCTCACCCAGGTCAACAACTCCATCCTGGTCGTTCTGGCGAAGCTGGACCCGGAGGACGACATGATCCTGGTCCAGGTGGGCCAGCGGGCCACCGCCGACGTAGGGACTGAGGACCCGGCGGTCCACCACGTCATGCCCGGCGGGGTGCCGGTCCCGGACGACGAGGACCTGATTGCCGCGGAACCCTATTACGACGCCTCCCCCTACGACTTGAAGGAGCTGCCGGAACAGAAGCAGCCCGCTTTCGTGGATTCCGCCCCCGGGGAGAACACCGACACTTCCGCCTATGACCCCAACGCCAAATAAACGCGAAACAGCGGCCGCCCGGTTGGGACGGCCGCTGTTTGTTTCCGCTTTAACGTCTCTTGTTGCCCAGGAAGCGCAGCAGGTACAGGAACAGGTTGATGAAGTCCAGATACAGCTGGAGGGCGGAGAAGATGGAAGCCTTGGCCAGCATCTCAGGGGAAGCGGAGTAGTAGCTGTAAAATGCCTTAATCTTCTGGGTGTCGTAGGCGGTGTAGCCCAGGAAAATGGCGATGCCCACAAGGCAGACCACCCGGTCAAAGACGTCCAGGGCGGGGATGAACATGGACAGCACACCGAAGATAATCAGGAAAATCAGCCCGGAGAACAGGATGGTCCGCAGGTTGGACAGATCCCGCTTGGTCGCGTAGCCGTAGGCGGCCAGCGCGCCGAAATAGACGGCGGTAAGCGCGAAGCACAGCACCACAGAGGTCAGCTCAAAGACCAGCAGGTAGATGGACAGGGTAAAGCCGAACAGGGCGGAGAACAGCACGAACAGGCCGATGGCCGTCCCTACCGCCATCTTCTCCAGACGGTGGACCATAGTGATGGAAATCACCAGCGTGGCAATCAGCACAATCAGGTGGACGTAGGGGATATAGACGATGGCGTAAATCGTGGCGTTGGTGAGCCAGCAGCCCACCGCCACGCCGAAGGTAACCAGCAGTCCCAGCACCATCCACAAGAAAGTTTTGGCGGTGTACTGTCCCAGGGTGTCCCCCTGGCTGGAGGCGTAGCCTCGGTCAAACTCATAGGGATCAAAACTCATACAAAGCACTCCTTTCACGGCGGACGGTATTGTATCAGTTTACCCGCCCGGAATTGTTTTTATTATACAGCGGACCAATAAAAAAATCAACCTCTTTCTTCCTCCTCCAGCTCGGCCAGCAGCTTCCGGTCCTCCCTGGAAGACAAATCCAGTTTTTCAAACAGGTCAGGCCGGCGCTGGCGGGTGCGGAGGATGGACTGCTTCCGCCGCCACCGCTCCACCTTGGCGTGGTTGCCCGACAAAAGGATGGGCGGCACCGCCCGACCGTGCCACACCTCGGGTCGGGAGTACTGGGGAGCTTCCAGCATCCCGTTCCAGTGGCTCTCGTTCTCGTAGCAGGAGGGGTCGGACAGCACCCCGGGCACCAGACGGCACACCGCGTCCGCCACCGCCATGGCGGGGATCTCCCCTCCAGTCATGACAAAGTCACCGATGGAAATTTCCTCGTCCACGCACTCCTCAATAAACCGCTCGTCGATGCCCTCGTAGTGTCCGCAGACCAGAATCAGGCGGCTATAGTCGTCCTTTAGCCTCCGGGCGTCCGACTGGGTAAAGGTTTTCCCCGCCGGGGACATGTAAATGGTATGCACCCGCTCTTCCGCTTCTTCGCAGATATGCTCCCAGCACCGGAACAGGGGGTCGGCCTGCATCACCGCCCCCCGGCCGCCGCCATAGGGGTAGTTGTCCACCTGCTTTTGTTTGTTCAAGGTATAATCCCGAATCTGGTGGCACTCCACCCGAATGTAGCCCCGCTCCTGCCCACGGCCCAAAACCGACTCGCAGAGCATATCCCCCACCACGTCGGGGAATAATGTCATAATATCAATCCGGTACATGCTTGTCCCGCCTTTCCTGATACTCACGGCATATTATACGGGATTTGCCGCTCTTTTTCAACGGATTCCGGGCAAACTGGAAAATTTTCCGCTGTTTACAAATTGTTATCGCATTTCGCGGGAAATTATGCTATGATGATGACGACAAAATTCCGATACAAAAGGGAGGTTTTACCCATGTATTGTACCCGTAAGGTCACCGATGACCTGATCTGGATCGGCGCTAACGACCGCCAGCACCCCATCTTTGAGGCCGCCCACCCGGTCCCCCGGGGGATGTCCTACAACTCCTACCTGCTGCTGGATGAAAAGACCGTCCTCTTTGACACTGTGGACCGGTCCGTCCAGACCCAGTTTCTGGAGAATCTGGACCACGCCCTGAACGGCCGGAAGCTGGACTATATCTTTGTCCACCACATGGAGCCTGACCACGCCGCCACCCTGGGTGACCTGATGCTCCGCCACCCCGAGGCGAAAATCGTCTGCAACGGCAAGGCGATCAACATGATCCGTCAGTTTCACGCCGCCGACCCCGCCGGCGCCATTCTGGTGAACGAGGGGGACACCCTGTCCACCGGCAAACACAGCTTCACCTTTGTGGCCGCCCCCATGGTCCACTGGCCCGAGGTGGTGGTGAGCTACGACTCCACCGACAAGATTCTCTTCTCCGCCGACGGCTTTGGCTCCTTCGGGGCGCTGAACGGCGTCCTCTTTGCCGATGAGGTGAACTGGGAGCGGGACTGGCTGGACGAGGCCCGCCGGTACTACACCAACATTGTGGGCAAATACGGCCCCCAGGTGATGGCCCTGCTGAACAAGGCCTCCAAGCTGGATATCCGGATGATCTGCCCCCTCCATGGCCCTGTGTGGCGCAAGGATTTTAACCAGATCATTGACCGGTACGTGAAGTGGGCCTCCTACGAGCCGGAGGTTCAGGGCGTGGTCATCCCCTTCGCCTCCATCTACGGCCACACTGAAACCGCCGCCAACATCCTGGCCTGCCGCCTGGCCGAGCTGGGCGTACCCGTCCAGATGCACGATGTATCCGTCACCCACTACTCCTATGTACTGTCCGACTGCTTCCAGTACAGCCACATCGTGTTCGCCTGCCCCACCTACAATAACGGCGTCTTTGACCCCATGGAGCATCTGCTCCGGGACCTGGCCCACCACAACCTGCAAAACCGTAAAGTCGCTCTCATCCAGAACGGCTCCTGGGCCCCCGCCAGCGGCAAGCTGATGGCGGAAATCCTGGGCGGAATGAAGAATCTGGAGATTATCGAGGCCCCCATCACCCTCAAGTCCGCCCTGGCCCCTGGTCAGGAAGCTGAGCTGGAGGCGCTGGCGAACATCCTGGCCGCGTCCATCAAGGGCGAGGAACCCGCCCCTGAAGCCGAGCCCATTCCGGACAAGCCCAAGGGCTTTGTCTGCAAAATCTGCGGCTTCATCTATGAGGGGGACACCCTTCCCGACGACTACACCTGCCCCATCTGCCGCCGCCCCGCCTCCGACTTCGAGCCGGCGCGATAATATAACGGATCGCCGTCCTCAAAGGACGTGCCTGATGAAACGTTTTCTTTGTCGGGATAGGCAACCGTATGATGTGAAAGCATCCTACGGTTGTCTTTTTGATACTGGCTAAATTCCAGGTAAAACCAATTAAGCTGTTATACTGTACATCCATCTGCTGGCCTTGGTATCCGCTGGATTTATTAAAGGTATGGACGACATCTGTAAGATTTATATTTGTCGAACAGTAGAATATAATTATAGACCAGTTTTATATGATGCCACGATTCACTATAAAGGATGTGTTTTGAAATGTTTAATTTATTTAGAAAAAACAGCCAAAACTATTCAAACGAAACCGAGCAGATCAATTTACATAAGGAACGATTACAAGCATTGCTGACAGAATATTCCTGCCTGCGCGCGGAAGCACAACATGAAGATACTCATCAGATACAATTGGTTGCTCTAACGTTCACTATGTTAGGTGTTGCTGTAACTGCCACCGCGACATGCAGCGAAGAATTTCTAACCTTGTTAAGCAAAGAGATATGCTTATTTCTTTTCATCATTGTATTTCCTTTTTTGATTATGTTCATGGGGTTAATATGGATTGACCTGATATATAGACGAGTACGATTTGGCGTTTATACAATAAAGCTGGAAAACAAAATAAATCGTCTATTGCGAGTGGAGGCAGGAAACGAAGCAATGGAATGGGAGCATTGGATTAAAAAGTTAGATAATGGACGAAAAATAGATGGCATTTCAAACTTTTTTAATCTAACCGGCTTTTTTCGAGGCTATGTCATAAGTGGATGCTGGCTGAGCGCGCCACTCCTTATTATTTGGTTGTATTTCATATTTACTGGTTATCCCTTATTGGAGGAATTGAAGGAGATTTATCAAATTAGTTGCAATAATCGTCCATTATCAGCTGTGACAATTTTTGTTTACGCGGTATACTACTTCCTTTTCATTAAATATATAAAAAGAATAACAGATTTGCAAAAAGTAGACCCCTAGTAAACAACTTTATAGTCAAAGCACTTAAAAATCGGCAATCGATTTCAAGTGCTTTGACTATAGTATCACATCAAATGAGGCAGCAGCTTTTCATATTATCTCCCCGGCAGCTGGGGGGCCATGGCGCGGGTGTGGCGAATTTCCTCCCACACGGTAGTCTTCTTCCAGAAGCTAACGGCGGTGATGGGCAGCCATGTCAGCAGGAACAGCCAATAGGCGGCCAGTCCCTTCCATAGCCGGCTGTTCCATTTGCCCTCCAGGGTAATCACCGCTCCGGCGGCGGCGGTGGCGGTGAGAGCGGCCCAGGCGATGTTGCCGAGCGCTCCCCCAATTCCCAGAATCAGGGCCTGAACCAGGGTTTTCCCTCCCAGAGCGGCGGTAAGGGCGGTACACAGCAGCCCCGCCAGTGCGGCCAGCTGATAGGCCGGCAGCAGCAAGGTAGCCTCAAAATCGAAAATCGCCAACCGGGGCCGCTGGTTTTGCGCCGCGCCCAGGGCGGGCAGATACCGCCGGGCCACCTGAAGAGTGCCGCTGGTCCAGCGGCGGCGCTGCTTGATGGACTGTGCCCAGGTGAGAGGCTGTTCATCATAAGTAACCGCCTTGGGAACATAGGCCACCCTCTCCCCCGCCTGTACCGTCTGAGCGGTGAGCTCCAGGTCCTCGCTGATAGTCTCGGAATACCAGCCGCCCAGCTTGTCCAGCAGCTTCTGGGTCACCATAAAGCCAGTGCCCCCAATCATGGCGGACAGGCCCAGCCCCGCCTTGCCCCCGTTGTGGAAGCGGTCCATCATCCAGTAGTAGATGGAGGAACAGCCGGACACAGCGGTGTCATAGGGGTTCTTGCTGTCCCGGTAGCCCTGGGCCGCCTGAACTCCAGTGAGCCGGGCGTTGTTCATCTCCGCCAGAAAACGGCGATCCACCACGTTGTCCGCGTCAAAGACCAGCCAGGCGTCATACCGCCGGCCCCGCAGGCGGTTATAGGCAAAGCGCAGGACCTCCCCCTTGCTCTTTACCGGGACAGTACACTCCAGCACCTTAGCCCCACAGTTCCGGGCCGCCAGAGCGGTGTTGTCGGCGCAGTTGTTGGGAACAACCCAGATATCATAAAGCTCCGCCGGATAATCCTGGGTGAGTAGACTGTTAATCAGGGGGCCGATCACCAGCTCCTCGTTCCGGGCGGCAATTAAAATCCCAAATTTCGTGTGGGCGGGGTGTACCCCGTAGTCCTGGGGCCTGCGTACACAGGCCAGGCCAGACAACAGATACCACAGCCCCCACATGCTCATCAATACTCCCATTGTACCCGTCAGGGCCAGCGCGGCAGGAAACAGCCAATCCATATCCCGCTCCTCCTCTCGTTGATCTGTCCACAAGGATATCAGAGCTTCTTTAAGGACAGAGCAGGAAGAAGATTAAGATTTCATAAAGGTTTCCTTAATCTCTTTTACATTCCGTCCGACCGCATAGGACAGCCCGTTCTCCGCATATCGTAAAGCAAACAAATTCCCGCCCGTCGGGCGGGAATTTATATTCTGTTTGGGGGAATGAGTATGGAAACCAGAATCGCTGAGCTGCGGTATAAAGAGGTTATCAGCGTGGAGGACGGGACCCGGTACGGCTATGTGGGGGACATGGAAATCGACCTGGAATCCGGTCAGGTCCGGGCGCTGGTCGTCCCCGGACGGCGGCGCTTCTTCGGCCTGTTCGGCCGCGAGGAGGACAAGGTAATTCCCTGGACCTCCGTCCGCCGCTTTGGGGAGGACATTATCCTGGTTCAGGAACGCGCCCCATAATTGGAATTCTCACCAAAAATTGATCATGTCTCCAAAATCCATTTCAGCCGCGTCCAGCGAGGCGCTGCCGCAAACGTTTTCTCATATTTAACTTTCCATATCCTTTACAAGGGGAGGGAGCTGAGAAATAATATTATCTATATCCTCAAACATCGCGCTCTTGGTGGTGCCAAGCCGGCTGGCGCTGTCGATGTGCTTGACTACCTCCTGATACTGCTCTTTGATCTGATCAAAAAACTGACACAGCACCCTCAGCTCCTGCTGCGACTGCTCAATGACGCCGGTAATCCCGGTCTGCACAGACATAGCGCCCTCCGCCGCCTTGGTGATTTTATCATAGCTGCTCTCGGTCTGACTGACGATGCCAACTCCCTGGCCCAGGGTCTGCTGGGAGGAGGAGATGCTGTCACTGAGCTCCTTCGACCGGAGCTCCACCTCGTTGACCCCACTGTCCACCTCGCCCGCCAGATCCTTGATCTCTCCGGCCAGCTGCTTGACCTGCGCCGCCACCACCGCGAAGCTGCGGCCCTCGGCCCCCGCTCTGGCCGCCTCAATAGAGGCATTGATGGCCAAAATATTGGTTTGCTCCGCAATGGATACAATCTTACCCAAGGTCTGCTGAATCCCCTGAATCGCGTTTTCCAGATGAGAAAAGATCTCGGCCATGGCATCGTAGGAGTGCTGCACCTGCATGGAGGTCTGTTCCAAGGCCTCCATCTGCCCCCGCGCCTCAGAAACCGCATGCCCGATTTCATCCCTTACCTGGCCAAACTGCTCCGCCGTATCGCTGATGCTGGAGAAGGACTCCCCCAGGTCCTGGAGCTTCATCTGAAACTGATCTCCTCCCTCCAGAACACCGGAAAAGGAGGCCCCTACCTGGCTCAGCTCCCAAAGGGAGGCAACCTCCTTTTTCACAATCTCCCGCTGATAATCCTTCAGGCTCCCCGCGATATGCAGCACCGGATACAGGCTCGCTTTTTCCTGGACCGGCGCGGCCGGCTTAGTTTTGCGTTTCAACAGCATGGAATCTTCCCCCTTTACTCAAAGACCACACAGGTCATAGACTGGTTGACAAACCGGTTATTGTAGTGTTCACCATAGCCCACGAAGCCGGCATGGTTCCCCAGGGCCGCCATATCCCGCAGATAGTCCTGCATATAGCCCTGCTCTGAGAACAGCTTATAACGGAATAGGCAGTTCACCGAAAAAATGGCCGAACGGCGCGGAAAATCCCGGCAGATCTCCTGGATGGTGTCCCGCACAATCGCCCGGTAGTCCCCCAGCTCCAACAGGATCAGCACATCGGAGTCGTTTACCTGGCGGAAACAGGCCAGGGCGTTCCCTTTGACCTCCTTGATGGAAATGATACAGGTGTCGTCCCCGTTCAGCTTGCCAAAGGGATTTTGAAACGTCCGGGTCAGGATCTCCTCGTCCGTTACATGGAGGATGTCCTGATAAACCTGCTTGGCGCTTTTGCCGTTCAGGGCGCCAAGGATATAATTGGCTCGGTCCGTATTGGAGGCCACAAACCGATAGTTTCCCAGCTGGTGATAAATATTTTCCTTATAGGTTTTTACCCGGCCGTTTTGATTGCGCACCAGCCCATAGGCCACCGCGTCCTGATAGACCCGGCCGTTGGCGGACACCTTCCCCTGATCGCCGGTGCCGCCCACCAGAGAGATCCCCCGCTTGCGCAGGGCGGTATTAATTGTGGTGAGCACACAGGCGTCGTTGCCGGAGCAAAAATCGATGCACACGGTATCCCGGCTGGAGCCGCCCACCGCCTGCACATCCCGCTCCAGGCGGTCTATGTATTTAACCGGCATGCTGGACGCCTGCTCCAGCACATTGGCGGCGGCGGTCACTCCCTCTGAAAACGCGATGACTCCCACTCCGTGCTCCGCCACACCAGTCCGATAGCTCATTCCAACGCACCCGATACTGGGCACATCGGGAAAACGCCGCTCCAGCGCCGCCACATGCTCCTCAAACTGATCGGTGTTGGATAATAGCATGATGAACTGGGGAGAATGCAGCCCCTGAACCGCTTCGTCCAGATTCCCTCGCTGGCTCATACCATAAAATTGTCTCATGCTGTTGTCCCCTTCCAAATAATTTCAAAGCGGAATCATTATATGGTAATTTTTATAATCTGTCAATTGTAAATGCGGTTGGCCCGTCCACAAATTGTACCGCTCCGACCGGCGGAAATATAATAACCGGAGAGGCCCCGTTTACGCCGCGCCTCTCCGGTTGAATATTTCCCGTCCCGAATCAGGGGCCGCGCTGTCCGCGCGGCCTGTTCCGCTCTGTTCATTTTACGCTCAATATGTACCCTTTGGGCCGCCCATTGGCCTGATACAGTTCACGCAGTTGGTTTAAAAGCTCCGGATCCGGGTCCACATAGACCCTCCCGGCGTATCCGTCCATCAGAGCCAGCCGGCCTTCCTGCCTGGGAGACAGGTCCACCTCCACAATAGCGGGGATGTGATAGGCTCGCACCAGCATCGCGGTATGGCTGTCCAGACTGCCCTTCCGGGTAATCAGCCCCAGCAGCCGGCGCTGGTCGAAGTCCATCACCTCACTGGGCAAGTACTCATCGGCCACCAGAATCGCCGACTCATCCATCAGCAGCTCCTGCCGCCCGCCCATCAGGGCTCGGAGCACCCGCTGGGAGATATCCCGGATATCCACCGCCCGAGCCTGCATATAGGGACTTTCCATAGCGGAAAAAGCGGCGGAAAAACTGATCTCCGCCATCTGTACAGCGTACTCCGCCGTTGTGCTCTGACCCTGGATGATCGTGCGGATCGTCTCCATGTAGTCCTGGTCCTCCAGCAGCATTCCGTGAATCAGAAAGATGGAGGCCACTCCCTCGCCCACCTGATTCAGCGCCCGATGATAGAGGGTGTTCAGTTCCAGAATCGCGCTTTGCTGAGCCTGCCGGAAGCGGTTTACCTCATGCCGCCAGTCTCCCCGGGTATACATCTGGATCTTGGGCGCGGGACGGCGGTAAAAACACAGCCGGCCGGCCACGATCTGATCCATAATCGCCTTGCCTGTGAAAACCTGCACTTCCTCCATCCCCTCTCTATGGAGATACCACTCTGCAATTTTAAAAAATTATAGCTCCTTGTCCTCGTTTTGTAAAGGACAGTTTTTTCCAAATATAGTGGTTTGGCAAAAACTTTCTTTGGCTACTTCACAATAGCTTCCATTTTTTCGCAATTTTTGGCCAGGAATCCCGCGCGTCCCCCACTCCATTTTCCGCTTTACTCCAATAAACCACTGTGTTATAATAAATTTGAAACATTTACTGTCCACGCTGATGATTCATTAGGAGGTTATATTCCATGGTTTCTGAACGCATGAGAGGGCTGGGCACCGCCCGATCCGTAATCCGTGAGCTGTTTGAATACGGCAAGCTCCGCGCCGCTGAGGTGGGTCCGGAGAACGTCTACGACTTCTCCATCGGCAACCCCAGCGTCCCCGCCCCCGCCGCCGTCAACGAAACGGCCATCCGCCTGCTCACCGAACAGCCCGACCTGATTCACGCCTATACCAGCGCCCAGGGGGACCTGGCCGCCCGGGAGCGCTTTGCCGCCTCCCTGAACCGCCGCTTTGGAACCAGCTACACCGCTGACCGGTTCTATATCACCATGGGCGCGGCCGCTTCGCTGACCTGTGTATTCAACGGGCTGGCCTGTCCGGAAGACGAGTTCATCGTCTTCGCCCCCTACTTCCCCGAGTACAAGGTTTTCATCGAGGGAGCCGGGGCTAAAATGGTCCTGATCCCCCCGGAGATTGAATCCTTCCAGATTGATTTCGACGCCTTTGAACAGTCCCTCAACGAACACACCAAGGGCGTGGTCATCAACACCCCCAACAATCCCTCCGGTGTGGTCTACTCCAGGGCGACGCTGGAAAAGCTGGGCGCCATCCTCACCGCCCGGAGCCAGGAGTACGGACACCCCATCTACCTCATCTCCGACGAGCCATACCGGGAAATCGTCTACGCCGGCTTTGAGGTCCCCTGGGTCCCTCACATCTACAAGGATACCATTGTGTGCTACTCCTTCTCCAAATCCCTGTCCCTCCCCGGTGAACGGATTGGCTACGTGCTGGTCTCGAAGGATGTCACCGACGCCGACGATGTGTATGCCGCCGTGGCCGGAGCCGGACGGTCCCTGGGCTTTGTGAACGCCCCCAGTCTGTTCCAGCAGGTCACCTCCCTGTGCCGCGACATGACCGCCGACCTGAAGGTCTACGAGGAGAACGCCAGGCTGTTTGTCTCCGCTCTGCGGGAGATGGGCTACCACGTAGTGGAGCCCGGCGGGGCCTTCTACCTCTTCCCCCGCAGCCTGGAGCCTGATGACGTAGCCTTCAGCGAGCGGGCCAAAAAGCTGGACCTGCTTATCGTCCCCGGCAGCGGCTTCGGCGCGCCCGGACATGTACGCGTGTCCTACTGCGTCCAGACTGAAACGATCCGCCGCGCCCTTCCCAAGTTCCAGGAGCTGGCCGATTCCTACAAGTAAACGAAACAGGGCCTCTATTTTTCAAAGAGGTCCTGTTTTTTCATGACAAACCGGGCAATCCGGTGTATAATAGTAAATAAGTTGATGAAGCGCAAATCAGTAGCGAAGGGAGTACCGTCTACCCCGACTGGATGCTGAAAAAATGAAGCCCGAGGAACGCGCCGCCGTTGAGACCTCGTTTCAGTGCGGCCTGTACGGCGATCTGGATATCTCCCTGGACGACATTTTCAGCGGCCTTCTGCCCTAAAGCCAAACCGGCCGCCTCCACATTCGGAGGCGGCCGGTTTTCCTTACTGCTTGCTCCTGATATACTCGTCGATGGACTTGGCGGCGGACTTGCCCGCGCCCATGGCCAGAATGACGGTAGCCGCTCCGGTGGCGGCGTCACCGCCGGCGAAGATGGCCGGGCAGGAGGTGCGGCCGTTCTCGTCCGCGGCCACGCAGCCCTTCCGGTTCTTCTCCAGGCCGGGGGTTCCCTCATAGCTCATGGGGTTGGGCTGGGTGCCCAGGGACATGATAACGGCGTCAACCTCCACCTTGAACTCACTGCCGGGCACCGCCATGGGACGGCGGCGGCCGGAGGCGTCCGGCTCGCCCAGCTCCATCTTCACGCAGGTGAGGGACTGGACCTGGCCCTTTTCATCCCCCTCGATGGACACAGGGTTGGTGAGCAGATCGAAGATGATCCCCTCCTGCTTCGCGTGGTGGACCTCCTCGGCACGGGCGGGGAGCTCAGCCTCGGAGCGGCGGTAGACGATATGGACCTCGGCCCCCAGGCGCTTGGCGCACCGGGCGGCGTCCATGGCCACGTTGCCGCCGCCCACCACGGCCACCTTCTTGTTGTGGAGCACGGGGGTGGGGGAATCGTCCTTGTAGGCCTTCATCAGGTTGATCCGGGTGAGGTACTCGTTGGCGGAGTAAACGCCGATCAGAGACTCGCCGGGAATCTTCATAAACATGGGCAGGCCCGCGCCGGAGCCGATAAACACAGCCTCAAAGCCCTGCTCCTCAAACAGCTCGGTGATGGTGAGCACCTTGCCGATGACCATGTTCAGCTCAATCTTGACGCCCATCTTCTCCAGCTTTTCCACCTCACGCTTGACCACAGCCTTGGGCAGGCGGAACTCAGGAATGCCGTAGCTCAGCACGCCGCCGGCCACGTGGAACGCCTCAAAGACAGTGACCTCATAGCCCATACGGGCCAGCTCGCCGGCGCAGGTCAGACCGGCGGGTCCGGAGCCGATCACCGCCACCTTGTGGCCGTTACTGGGGACAGCCTTGATCTTTTCGTTGTAGCCCCGGAGGTAGGCCCAGTCAGCCACAAAGCGTTCGATACGGCCGATGGCGATGGACTCGCCCTTGATGCCCCGGACGCACATGCCCTCGCACTGAGTCTCCTGGGGGCAGACCCGGCCGGAGATGGAGGGCAGGGCGTTGGCGGCGGACAGGATCTCATAGGCTCCGTTGATGTCGCCATCGGCCACCTTGCGCAGAAAGTCAGGGATGGGAATGCCCACCGGGCACCCGCTGACGCAGGGGCGGTTCTTACAGTTCAGGCAACGGTCGGCCTCGTTCATAGCCGCGCCGGTGGAATAGCCCAGGGCCACCTCTTTAAAATTCTTGACACGGTTGGCGGGGTCCTGATCTCCCATCAGGGTTCTCACATTTTGCAAATTAGCCATTCATGGCACCTCCTCCCAGGCGGCAGAGATGGTTATCTCTCGCCTTGATTTCCTGCTCCAGATAGGTCGCGTTGCGGGCGATTACCTCATCAAAGTCCACCTTGTGGCCGTCGAAGTCGGGGCCGTCCACACAGGCGAACTTCACCTCGCCGTCCACGGTCAGGCGGCAGCAGCCGCACATGCCCGTGCCGTCGATCATGATGGGGTTCATGCTCACGGTGGTGGGGATGTTGTACTTCTCAGTGAGCTTGCAGGCAAATTTCATCATCATCAGGGGGCCGATGGCAAAGACGCGATCGAACTTGACCCCGCTCTCGATCAGCTTCTCCAGCTTGCCGGTGACAAAGCCGTGGTAGCCGTAGGTGCCATCATCGGTGCAGATGTGGAGGTCGGTGCAGGCCTGGCTCATCTCCTCCTCCAGGATGACGATATCCTTGGTCTTAAAGCCGCCGATCAGGTCCACCTGATTGCCGGCCTGATACAGGGCGCGGGCCACGGGCAAAGCGATGGCGCAACCAAGGCCGCCGCCCAGAACGGCCACCCGGCCCAGGTCCTCCACCTCGGTGGGCAGGCCCAGGGGGCCCACGAAATCCTGAAGGCAGTCGCCCTCGTTCAGCTGGTCCAGCGCCATGGTGGTGCCGCCGATCTTCTGGAAAATCACGGTCACCAGGCCGTCCTCCGCGCTGGAGATGGTCAGAGGAATCCGTTCGCCCTCTTCATCCACCCGCAGGATGATGAACTGGCCCGCCTTGGCCTTGGCGGCCACCAGCGGCGCGTACACCGAGATCTGGCTGATCTCAGGCGTCAGCGTCTTTTTCTTCACAATTTCGTACTTCTTCACTGTCTCTCCTCCTGTTCAGAGTAGTTCCTTTTTTCATCCCTATATCATGCCAGCGGCTTTCCGCCGCGCAGATCACAGATTTTACCACTTGGTCCCTTTGCCGTAGCGCCGGCGCCGCCTGGCGTAGTACAGCCAGCGGATCACAAACGCCGCCAGAGCGAGGACCACAAGCAGGACGGCCAGCGCCGCAAGGGTGATCCAGCTGGGGTTCTTCACCAGCTCAATGGGGTTCCAGCTTCGGCTGACGTTTTTTCGTCCGTCGCCGCTGGGCTTGGAATACCAGCCGGGGATGCCCTCCTCCCCGAAGCTCTCCAGGTAGGCCGCCAGGGCGTACCACTCCTTGATCTCATTGCCGTTCTCATCCCGGAGGATGCAGGCCTCGAAGTCGGTAACCGGGGTACCGTCCGCCATTTTGGGCTCCAGGGACAGCAGGCCCAGGGATTTAGACTTTACAGTGCCCAGCATTTGGGCGGAGTACATCCCGGTAACCACCCGGTAGAGCTGATCGTCCTCAATTTCGCTGTAAAACCTTGTATTCACTGCTTTCGACGGCTCTTCCGTGCCATCGGGAAGCACGACCACCGAACTGTGGAAAAACTCCACATTCTGGTACAGTTGAGCGTCCGTCACCCGGTTGAAAAACATTCGGTGGACATTGAAGGAGTACTCCATCCCCGCCATATACAGCTGGGCGGCGGGCATGAGGGGGGGCACGGAGGCGTCCACCTCGGCGGCGGCTTTCAGCTCCCTGCCGGTGAGGTACACCCCCACCAGGGGAAAACCGGAGGTGCCGTCGCTGCCCACCCCCATGGAAAGCACATCAAAGGCCATGGACGTGGTAATCTCCCCGGAAGCCAGCGGGGCGCGGAGCACCCCGTCGGCGGTGACGGTGACGGTGGGCACATCGGGGGCGTCTGTCTCCAGATTTTGTGTCGCCCACAGGAAGGCATCGGCCACCAGCTCCCCCAGGGCGTTCCCCTTCTGCACCCCGGATTCCGGGGTATCCAGGTCAAACCCGGCCACCGTAAGCGCCTGGTCATAGCTCAGGCCGTAGCGGCCCAGGTAGGTCCCCCCCACCAGCCGCTTCCAGCGCTCCACCATCAGGGCGATGTCCTCATCCTCGGGCAGGGTCTGGTCGATGGGGGTCAGGTGGTAGTCGGACAGGGTTTTTGTCCCGTCCTCCGACCAGTCTATAGTGATGGACCCCAAATTCTGGCAGTAGGGTCCGGCGGATACAATATAGGTATCGTTGACCACAATGGGCTCCGCCAAGGTGGTGTGGGTATGACCGGATACGATCAGGTCGACGCCTGACACCATTTCAGCCAGCTGTTCGTCCTCCGACAGCTTCTTTTTCTCGTTGGTCCCCGAGTGGGACAGGCAGATGATGAACTGCGCGCCCTCCTTTTTCAGGGCGTCCACACACCGCTGGGCGTTTTCCGCCATATCCCCCAATGTAAAGCCGGAGGTGGGGGCGCAGGCGTCGGAATCCACCCCCATCAGGCCGAAAATGCCGTAGGTGACCCCGCCCCGCTCCAAAAGCATATAGTCCTGGACGCCGTAGGTGGCCATGGCCCGCTGGATATCCAGCTTGTCTGGGTTGTCGGCGGCGGGCTTGTAGTTGGCCATCAGAAGGGCGGGCGCCAGGTCTCCGCTGGCTATCACGGCGTTGAGCATAGAGGCGAAACCGGTCCCGGTGTGGTCAAACTCATGGTTGCCGGCGGTCGCCGCGTCGTAGCCCAGAGCCCCCATGGTGCGCAGCTCCGCCCCTTGGGTGGTGTACAGGGTCTGGATCAGAGAACCGATGGAGAAGTCACCGCCGTCCAAAGTCAAAGCGTTTGGGTGGCTGGCCCGCTCCCGGTCCAGAGCGGTTTTCAGCCGGGCGTAGCCGCCGGATTCTCCTCCGCTCCCGTCGGGCTGGGGCAGAAAGTGGGAGTGGAGATCATGGGTAAACAGCACCGTAGTGGTATGGCTCCCAGACAGGGCCGCCCCAGCGGGCAGCAGGGAAAGCAGCAGCAAAAGCGCCAGCAGACAGGCGGACAAGCGGCGGAAACGCTTCACTGGATACCTCCATTCCATCCAAATCACTTATGCTATCGGAGGGACTGTTTTACAGACATTGCAAATATTTTCCATACAAGGTCATGGACAGCTCACCGCCAATGGCGTGGACCTGCTCCTCGGTAATCCAGCCCTCATAGAGGGCCAGCTCCTCCAGACAGCCCACATACCGGCCGGTGGTGTCCTGGATTTGCTTGATAGACTGACTCGCCGCCAGCAAGCTGTCAGCGGTGCCGGCGTCCAGCCAGGTGAAGTTTCTCTCCAGCGGAACCACCTGGAGCTGGCCCCGGCGGAGATACTCCAGATTCACATCGGTGATCTCCAGTTCCCCCCGGGCGGAGGGCTTCAGGCGGTTGGCGATCTCCATGACCTGGTGGTCATAGAAATACAGGCCGGGGATGATATAGTTGGACTTGGGATAGCGGGGCTTTTCCTCAATGGAGATGGCTTTTCCATCCTTGTCGAACTCCACCACGCCGAAGGGGCGGGGGTCCTCCACCCAATAGCCGAACACTGTGGCCCCCCGGTCATTGGCGGCGGCCCGTTTCAGAGTCGATGCCAGAGTGGGGGCATAAAAGATGTTATCCCCCAGCACAAGGCAGACCTGGTCGCCGCCAACAAATTCCTGGCCGATCAGCAGGGCGTCAGCGATCCCCCGGGCCACTGGCTGCTCAGCGTATTCGACGCGCAAACCATATTGGCTTCCATCCCCTAACAGCGCCTGGAAGGTGGACGTCTCGTCCGGGGGAACGATAATCATAATCTCAGAGATTCCAGCTTGCATTAAAATCGCGATGGGGTAATAAATCAGCGGCTTGTCATACACCGGCAGCAAAGGCTTGCATACCGGCTTGGTCATAGGATACAGGCGGGTTCCCTTTCCCGCCGCCAGCACAATACCCTTCATAGTTGTTCTCCTTATCCGGCCATTCGGCCGTCCGTAAGCATCGAAACTATAATGGCACCTATTTTGATATTTTACCATACCATATAGCTGTTTTCAAGCAAAAGCTCTCCCAAAAAGCAACAACCGACGAAGCCTAAAGGCCCCGCCGGTTTGTCGGTTTTATCTAATTGACGAATCAGGACAAAGCGGTCTTTTTCGCGCCCATGCGCTGGAACACCACAATACAGCCCACGACCACCAGACCGATCACATCGGTAACGTGGTCGGGAACCATCATGCACAGGCCGCCGGCCACCATCAGGACACGGAACAAGGGGTTGATGGACCGATACAGGAAACCGTTCAGAGCCGCCGCAATGCCGAACAGGCCGATCAGCGAAGTGACCACAATGAGGACAGATTCCAGAATCTTCACAGCCGTCCCCATCCCGTCGGGGAACTCAAAGAGCATAATGGGGTTGAACGCGAAGATATAAGGTACCACAAAGGCGGCAATGGCCAGCCGGGTGGCGTTCAGAGCGGTCTTCATGGGAGGCGCCTTGGCGATGGCGGAGCCGGCGTAGGCGGCCAGCGCCACAGGCGGAGTGATGTCGGCCACAATACCGAAGTAGAACACAAAGAAGAACGCGGCAACCTGGGGGATGCCAATACGCTTATCCATCAGGATGGGGGCGCAGGTAGAGGCCATGATGCAGAAGTTCGCGGTGGTGGGCACACCCATGCCCAGAATGATGCAGCAGATCATGGTCAGGAACAGGGCAATGATGGCCTGACCGCCAGAGATTTTCACGATGGCGGTAATCAGGGTGGAGGCCAGACCGGTGGTGGTGATACAGCCAGCCACCAGACCAGCCATAGCGCAGGCCACAGCCACGGTGACGGCGCTCTTTCCGCCGGCCTCCAGGGAGTCAAAGAACTTACCCACAGTGAACTTCTCAGCGGGGTCGTCAATGCCGGCCGACTTGTTGACCACATTGTTAATCAGGCCAACGACAATGGTGACGAGAATGGCGATGGCGGCGGAGGACTGCATGGTACGGCTCTGAGTGGAAACCAGCACCACCAGCACCACCAGAGGCAGCAGAAGGTACATCTTGGGCAACAGCCTGCGGAACTTGGGCAGCTCCTCCCGGGGGATTCCCTTCAAGCCCAACTTTTTGGCCTCCAGATGGACGGCGATATAGATGCCGGTGAAGTAAAGCACAGCGGGCAGGATGGCTTTTAAGGCCACACTGGCGTAGGGGATACCCATATACTCAGACATAAGGAAGGCGGCGGCGCCCATAATGGGGGGCATGATCTGGCCGCCGGTAGAGGCCGCGGCCTCTACCGCGCCGGCGAATTCGCCCTTATAGCCGGTACGCTTCATCATGGGGATGGTAACCGAGCCGGTAGTCACGGTGTTGCCCACGGAAGAGCCAGACACCATGCCGCACAGGGCGGAGGAGATAACGGCCACCTTAGCCGGGCCGCCGGCGGAGGAACCGGCCGCGCAGTTGGCCAGGTTGATAAAGAAGTTGGAGATACCGGTGCGCTCCAGGAACGCGCCGAAGATAATAAACACCACAATATACTTCTGACAGGTATTGATGGGAGTGCCAATTACGCCGCTGGAGGTATAGAACAGGTCGTAAATTACCTTGCCGAAACGGACGTTGTAGAAGGTATATACCAGCAGAACGCCCAGCACACCCAGAATGGGCACGCCCACGCAGCGGCGGCACAGTTCCATCAGGGCCAGCACGCCAATGATGGCCAGAATGACCCAGTGGTTGACCGTGGCGGTCAGACGGGTGGCCTGCTTAATGACATCGTTGGCATTGATGGCAAAGTAGAGGAAGGGAACCGCGCCCACAATCATGATAACCCAGTCATAAATGGGAATGTAGTTGGCCCGGGTAACACCCTTCTTGATGGGGTAATGCAGATAGCCCATAATCAGGATGAGGGCCACAAAGATATTCAGCTTGGTCTCCGGCAGCGTTGGGATACCAGTTAGGGTGGAGAAGATGCAGTAGCAGGAAAAAGCAATGCCAAGGAACCGGACGATTAAGCCGGGGGCGCCCCGCCAGATACGGGTGTTAGACTCCTTGTCATACTTTTTCATGATCTCGTCTACATCAGCGGCGGAGCCGACATCGACGTCCGCCGCGGCGGGCTGGGTACTCACTTTCTTTTCATTTGGGTCCATAGAGATCTCCTTTCTCGTTTCTGCTCCTCCGCAGGCGGGCTGCGAAGCAGATATACCGCCGCTCCGCGGAGCGGAAATATATCCGCCGCGCAGGAACGCCCGAACAACAAGAAAGCGGCCGCGACGGTACCAGCCCGCCGCAGCCGCCTGGCTCACGCTAAGGGTTCGGAGTTCTGCTCAATTGTGCCGCTTCGCTTACTTGCCAGGGACAGTGATACCCTTGTCGGCGAAGTAGGCCACAGCGCCGGGGTGATAACCCACGGTGGTGATGGAGGCGGCGAAGTCCAGATCCAGCTCAGAGGCTTTGCCGTGGGACAGGCCGGCGATATCCTCGAAGGTGCCGTACAGGAAGTTGTACACATCGGCGTCGCTCACATCGTCATTGGCGATTACAACAGCGCCCACGGCCACGGTGGTGCAGTCCTCAGCGGTGCCGTACACATCCTTGCCGATGGTGTTGGGGCTGTAGTAGGGAGAGCTGGCAATCAGAGAGTCGATGTGCTCCTGATCCAGGCTGACCAGGGAGACGTCACGACCGGAAGCCAGATCGGTCACGGCGGTGGTGGGAGCGCCAGCGACCACAAAGGCGGCATCAATCTGGCCGTCCTTCAGAGCCTCGGTGGAGTCGCCGAAGGACTGGTATGTGGGGGTGATGTCCTTTTCGATGTCCAGGCCGTACACGCCCAGAACATCAACAGCGTTGTAGAACACGCCGGAGCCGGCGGCGCCCACGGAGACGCGCTTGCCGGCCAGGTCAGCCACAGTCTTAATCGAGGGATCGACGGTGACGATCTGAACCTGCTCCATGTACAGAGCGGCCACGGTGGAGAAGCCGGTCACAGCGCCGGACTCCTCAAAGGTGCGCTCGCCGTTGTAGGCATAGGCCATAACGTCGGACTGCACAAAGCCCAGCTGGGCGTCGCCCAGGTTCATGGACTCGATGTTGGCGGCGGAGCCGCCGGAGGAGATGGTGTTAACGGTGGTGCTGGTCAGGTCGCCCACCTTGCCGCCGATGACATTACCAAAACCGTAGTAGGTGCCGGTCTCACCGCCGGTGGTAAAGGTCAGACGAGTGCCGCCGTCCTTGGGGGCCAGACCGCTGTCACCGCCCTGCTGGACGCTGCTGGAGCCGCCGGTGGGCGTCTGGGGGGCGCTGCTGGAGCCGCCTTTGTTGCTGCTGGCAGCACCGCCATTGCCGCCGCAGGCGGTCAGGGCCATGCTCATAACCATCGCAAGGGACAGAGCAAGGGCAAGTTTCTTTTTCATATTCTCGTTCCTCCATTCTAGAGTTTGGCCCGCTCTTCCCAACTCAGGGAAGAGCGAAAGCCCCATGGGGCTTTTGCCACTTTATGAATCGCGGGACTATCGTGTCCGCGACGCTATTATAGTATATCTCCACCGAAAAAGCAAGCTATTTTTCCGCGCTCCCCCATCCCCTCTGGATATTTGGTGAATATTTCTAGAATCATGCCGTCCTCTTTCTCCCTTTCTTTACGCGGCCTTAACCTTCTCTCTCACGGCGTCCAGCCCTCCATCCCATTCTGAAGCTTCTCCAAGGCTTTTTTTTCTATGCGGGATACATAAGACCGGCTGATGCCGCACTGGTCCGCAATTTCCCGTTGGGTGCGGGGAGCTTGGTCGTCCAGCCCATACCGCAGGGTAATAATCATCCGTTCCCGTGGTGTCAGGCAGGTCCGGACACATTGGCGGACCTTGATACAGGCATCTCTGGTATCCAGGTCCTCCAGCATATGGTCATCCACCGCGATCACGTCCATCAGAGACAGTGTTCCACTGTCCCCCGCCGCCTCCAGCGTATCGGTAAGCGAGACCTCTCCTTGAAGCTTTCGCTGGGAGCGAAAGTGCATTAAAATCTCATTTTCTATACAGCGACTGGCATAGGTAGCCAGTCGAACATTCTTGTCTGATTTAAAGGTGGAGATTCCCTTTATCAGGCCGATTGTGCCGATCGAAATCAGATCGTCCTGATCCCCGGTCTGGGCGTAGTATTTTTTTAACGGAGACAGCGAAAGGATAAGATCCGCCGCCGGCATCAGGCAACCGTCTCAAAAAAAGTATCGACCCGATTGTTATGGCTTATCCTTGATTATTCGTCCCGAATATCGTATAATAGAATTGAGACGAGAACATGGAACGGCGTATCGCGAGGGCCAGTACCACCTACCATAAAAACTGCGTTTGGAAATAATCCGCTGCCCAACTGGGCGGATTTCCAGCGTTTCCTTGAAGAGCGCCGCGTCCCCCGTCAACTTGTCCAGTCGCCTGGGAAAATCACTAAGAGAAAAGTTGATCCGCTTTTCCGGCGGCAAAAAACGGATTGCCTATCTGGAGGAACTGACATGAACAAACTTCGAAAAACACTTTTCATTGTTCTGACGCTGTCTCTGGTTCTGCTTGTCGGCTGCGCCGGGGACAACAGCAAGCCGCCAGCCTTGGATACTCCCGAAACGCAAACAGCAGGTGTCGCCCCTGACCAGGATGGGGCATCTTCGGCGCCTACTCCGTCTGATCAGGGAGAAACCGCCCCCATTTTCATCACTTTTGAGGGAACTGATTTGGATGGGAACACAGTTTCCCAGGAGATTTTCTCCCAGTCCAAGCTCACCATGGTCAATGTATGGGCGACCTACTGCGGCCCCTGCCTCAGCGAGATGCCGGGGCTGAGCGAGTTGGCGGCGGAGTATGACCCGGCGGAGTTCCAGCTCATCGGCATCGTCAGCGATGTGATGGAGGGCGAGGATCAGTCGCTCGTGGAAAGCCTGATTCAGGAAACCGGAGCGGATTATCTCCATCTGCTGGCCAACGACTCCATCGGTCAGGCGATTCTGTCCAGCGTGAGCGGTGTGCCTACCACCTTCTTTTTTGACGGAGAGGGGGCATACCTGGGTGGCGTTGTCGGTTCCGCGGAAAAAGAGAAGTGGGAGGAAATCATTCATGGGCTTCTGGAAGAAATGTAAAGGCTGGAGCCTGGGCGTTCTGGTCGGGGCGGCGTTTCTCGGACTTGGGGCTGTTCAGGGACAGCTTGAGGTGATCTGGAGAAAGGCCGTTATGATCTGCCTGGAGTGCGTCGGGATCGGATGACCTATGAAAAGACTTCGACTGACGGTACAACTGCTGTTCACCATCATAACAAATGGATATGTATACGGCTTTGCGAACGGGAAAATCTACCGCGGCAGCTTAAAATACGCCTGTGTTCCGGGATTGAACTGCTATTCCTGCCCCGGCGCCGTGGCCTCTTGCCCAATAGGGGCGTTGCAGGCGCTGTTGAATCAGAGAGGTTTTCATATTCCTTTCGCCGCCTTGGGCGTATTCTTCCTGTTCGGCAGCCTGCTGGGACGCTTCGTCTGCGGTTGGCTGTGCCCCTTTGGGCTGGTACAGGATCTGTCGCACAAAATCCCCATCCTCAAAAAGAAAAAGCGTCTGCCCTATCACCACATCCTGAAGTATGGAAAATACGTAGCGCTGATTCTTTTGGTGTGTGTCGGTTCCATGTTTTTGTTTGGAGGATTGGCGAAAGTCCCCGCGTTCTGTAAATATCTGTGTCCCTCCGGCACCTTGTTTGGCGCAATCCCTCTGCTTAGCGCGAACGAGGCTCTCCAGGACCAAGCTGGCGGCCTGTTTCTCTGGAAGTTTGGAATCTTGCTTGGTATTGTGCTGCTTTCCATCAAGATTTACCGGCCTTTTTGTCAATATCTTTGCCCGCTAGGGGCCATTTATGGCTGGTTCAACCGATTCAGCCTTGTGCAAATTCAATGGGAAAAGGAGCTGTGCGTCTCCTGTATGGCCTGCGAAAAAGCTTGTCCGGTGGACCTATCTCCGCAAGAAATCTCCCGCTCCCCAGAGTGTATCCGGTGCGGAAAATGTGTGGACGCCTGTCCGCGGAAGTGCCTGCGTTTTTGCGGCATCAGTACGAAACACACAAAGAATTAACCCGATGATTCACAAAAAATACCCGCCACCTTTTTCACAAAAAGGTGGCGGGCTTTTTCTTAGGGAGCTTGGAACCTTAGCTTGATGACATTAAGGCTAACTCCCCTCCTTCTTTATGCTTTATTTATGGTTCATCCTCAATCAAACCATAATCCCCGTCGTTGCGGCGGTAGACCACGGCAAAGGCGCCGTCGGCCTCCTCATTCCGGAAGGCGAAGAAATTGTGGCCCAGCAGGTTCATCTGCAAGATGGCCTCGTCCTTGGTCATAGGCTTAATGGGGAAGGTCTTGCTGCGAACAATGCGGTACTCGCCCTCCTCCGGCTCATCGGGAGCGAAGGTGGATACCTCCACATCCAGAGCCCGCTCAAAGGCCCCCTGGCGCAGCCGCTTCTCCAGGCGGGTCTTGTTCTTGCGGATCTGCCGCTCCAGGGTGGTGACGGCGGCGTCGATGGAGGCGCGCATATCGGAGGTGCTCTCCGACACCCGGAAGAAGGTGCCGCTGGAGCGGATGGTAATCTCCACCTTGTTGTTCCGCTCCTTCTCCACGCTGAACGTGACGGCGGCGGTGGCGTCCTCCTTAAAGAAACGGTCCAGCTTGCCCACCTTTTTCTCCGCGTACTTGTGGATGGAGTCGGGCAGGGTCACCTTTTTGTCCGTAAATACGAATTTCATAAAATCGCTCCTTTCACCCAGAGGGCTGGTATAAACCGGTGGAAGGGGTTCCTTCCCTCCGGTTATCCCTATTATACCACAGGAAGCGGGAAAGTCCAATGTTTTTTGTTAATTTTTTCTAAATTCTTCGCCCGCCGATGAGGACAGCCTCCACCTTTCCCAGCAGCTCCAGCGGGTGGCGGTCGGTAATCACCACGTCCGCCTCCTTGCCGGGGGTGAGGGAGCCCAGCGTCTTGTCCAGCCCGGCGATCCGGGCGGCGCTGATGGTAATGGCGGCCAGGGCCGCCTCCTCTTCCAGTCCGCCCTTCACCGCCAAAGCGGCGCACAGGGGCAGATACTGGATGGGCACCTCCGGGTGGTCGGTGCAGATGGCGATCTCCACCCCCGCCCTGTGGAGCAGCGCGGGGGTTTCCAGCGTCATGTTGGCCAGCTCCGGCTTGGAGCGGTCCCCCAGGGCGGGGCCGGTGATGACAGGAATGCCCTCCTGTGCCAGCAGCTCAGGGATGAGATAGCCCTCTGTGCCGTGGACGATGACACATTTTAACCGGAACTCCTTGGCGACGCGCGCCCCGGTGGCGATGTCATCCGCCCGGTGGGCGTGGATGTGGACGGGCAGCTCCCCCCGGACCACAGGGAGCAGGGCCTCCAGCTTGGCGTCGTAGTCCGGCGGGTCGGTGTCCTCGTCCTGGGCAGCCTTGTCCAGCTTCTCGCCGTACT
Organism: Oscillospiraceae bacterium; assembly: GCA_910575265.1. GTDB lineage: Bacteria > Bacillota > Clostridia > Oscillospirales > Oscillospiraceae > Lawsonibacter. Next base: position 41,970 of record CAJTEA010000008.1, on the reverse strand, counting down.
CCGCCGCCTTGCGCAGGTTCTCCCGGATGATGGCGGCGGTGGCCATACGTGTCACAGGGGTCTCGTCCCGGTCGTGGTAGACCTGCTTGGGGTTCTCCCCCAGAGCCAGTTTCATAGACACCGGGGCCCTCACAATCATAGCGTCCACCCAGCGGCCGTCCGTTTTGACAGCGGCGAACTGTCCGCTCACCGGGTTGGCGGAACCGGGTCCGGTAAGCACCGTGGTCACCCCCGCCGCCCGGGCCTCGGAAAAGCAGCGGTCCAGCGGGTTGACGGCGTCAATCGCCCGGAGCTGGGGGGTGCAGGGGTCGGTCTCCTCGTTGCCGTCGTCGCTCTCGAAGCCTAAAGCGTCCCCGAACATCCCCAGGTGGCAGTGGGCGTCGATAAACCCGGGGCAGATGTGCCCCCCCTGGGCGTCAATGATCTCCCCCTCCCAGCGGGCGGGGCACTCGGTCATAGGCCCCACTTGGGCGATTTTGCTCCCCGTAACGGCCACATAGCCGTTTTCAATAATGGGACCGTCCATGGTGTGGACGGCGCCGTTTTTAATGAGCATATCAATTCCTCCATAGACAAAAACTGACAAAGGTTCCCATTGACTTAATTGGCAAATTATGGTAGACTTGTCCCAGCTCGACCAATATGCTTTGTGCGAGTCTCTCCCCGCACATGGGCGCCCCAAACGGGGCGTCTTTTTTATGCTCTAAACTGTCGCAACAACATATACATATTTTTTGCAATTATACATAATTTATTGTTGACTTTTACGTCTTTCGGTGTTATAGTATATTTATCAATATTAAGGAATGGGGTGTTACCAATGTTTTATGAAAATGCTCGATTTATCGCACTATTTTACATTGCTATGAAAGGAGCATACTCATGAAAAAAATTCTCTCTGGAATACTGCTTTTTCTATCATTAGTTCTATTATAACTCCTGCTTTCGCCGCTGAAACCGGCTCAGCAAAGGATATAAAACCTATTACTTTTATTGACGCTGAAGGAAAATCTAATAGTGTCTATATCTCTATCTCTAGCAAGAATAAAACACATGTAGAACATTATATTGATGGAGTATTACTCAACACAGTTGATGTAGCTCTAACTAATTATGACCCAACTCGCATTGAAGATATGTATGCTTCAATTACATATACTGATGCAACTACTCAAAAAGTCGAACAGTCAGTAGAACCGGTTTCTAAATATATAGCTACTCCAGCGGCTAAAACTACACCTGTTATTTCCGCACCTAATGCTACATCTTTTGTTTATCAAGGTAAAATTAATTATAATACCTGTTATGATCCATATGCAAATCCACATAACTATTCATTATCAGTTTATCAGCAAACATTAAAAGATACTTTCCAATATAAAACAATTAACGCAGAATTAGGGTCTTTAGTATCTAAAACAATAGGTGTAGTTAGCGCAGTTTTACTTACAATCTTTCTTGCTCCTGAAACTCTCGTTGCTGAACTCGTTCTTGCCGCAGCATCTTCGCTAGGCGTAAATATTGTAGATGGAGCATTTCAAAAAGCTTTTGTAAAAAATTATTATGTCCATATCGTATATTATAAAGTTAAAGCAGTTGATAGCACCAATCGTGCAATGACTTTTGATGCTAATAGGTATCAAGTTGCATTAGAAGGTGGCGGCTATTCGTCTACATATTATTACGAAGGATACCTGCCATGGAGGTCAAATGAAGTTGCATATTGGCTGTTTTGTGACTTTTGGACCTATAACTACCCTGGCGTTAAAAACTTTTCTTGAGGTGGCACTATGAACAACTGCCCTTATTGCGGCCAGGAAATGGAGGAAGGCCGTCTGATGGCCAGCCCTAAGAGCTACTTTCTTCCACTGGGAGAGGAAAAGCCAATGAGTCCATTCATTTTAAAGGGGACTAGAGCTATTTCTCTTGCACCACCTCTCCTCAGCAGTATCAATCAGGCTAATCCTGCTTTTGTCTGCCGTTCCTGCAAAACGCTCATCATGCCATTTCCCGAAACCTGACAGCGGCCCGGCGCCCCAAACGGGGCGCTTTTTTTATGCTCTCACCAGCGCGTACAGCTTCATGTCCAGCACCTTGCCGTTTTTCACCGCGTTGCCGCGCAGGGTCCCCTCAAACTGAAACCCCGCCTTCTCCAGCACACGGCAGGAGGCCGTATTGCGGGCAAAGGGCTCGGCGAAAATCCGGAGAATGTCGGAGTGGTCAAAGACGTACCGGCAGACCTGCTCCACCGCGCTGGTGGTATAGCCCTTCCCCCAGTAAGGCTCGCCGATATAGTACCCCAGCTCGGCGGTCCGGAAATGGATATTCTCCTGACGAAACACGCCAACGCTGCCGATCACCACGCCGTCCACAGTGATGGCAAAGGCAAAGGTCCTGGTTTCGTCCGCCGCGAGCATGGAAGCGATATACTCCTCCCCGTCCGCCGGGGTATAGGGATAAGGCAGGCCGTCCCGCAGATTGTCCAGCACCTTCGGGTTGTTCAGCATCTCCGCGAGCCGCTCCCGGTCTGAAATCCTCCATTTTCGTATCACGCAGCTCATATCTGTTCCCTCCATAAGTCAAAAGGGGGCCGTCCATGAACGGCCCTCCTTGTCAACAAACCATTTACCGGCGTCCGCCGCCCCGGCGGTTGCCGCCCTTCTTCTCAATGTAGCGCAGCTCGGACAGCTTGCTGTCGGAGGACTGCATAAACTGCTTCAGCCGGTCCTCGAAGTCGGTAGGTTCCTTGGGGGCCTGATGGACAAACCCCATGGGGCGCTGAACCCCGCCGCTCTGACGGGGACGGCCGCCCCCGCCGCCCTGCCTGGGGGCGCGCTGAGGCGGAGGCTCTACCTGCTTGATGGACAGATTGATCCGGCTGGCCTGGTCGATGCCGATGATCTTCACCTTGACCTCCTGCCCCTCGCGCAGATGGTCGCTCACCTCATTCACATAGGAATAGGCAATCTCCGAAATATGGACCAGTCCGGATTTTCCCTCCGGCAGGGCCACAAACGCCCCGAACTTTGTGATGCCTGTCACCTTGCCATCCACGATGGCTCCTACACCTAACTCCATGAAAGCGCCAAATCCTCTCTTGTAAGAATAACACACACGCCAAGACAGCGCGGCTCTTCAGTTGGCCACGTCGATAAACAGGGTCTCGTCCTTTTCCACATAGCCCCGGTCCCGCGCCACCCGCTCCAGCATCTCAGGGTCGTCGCTGTTCGCGATGGCGTCGGCCAGCTTTCGGTTTTCCAGCTGCTGGTCGGTCACCTGCCAGGTCAGCTCGTCCCGCTGGGCCTGGACCTCCTGGATTTTCCCCCGCAGCTCCAGCAGAGAGGTGGCCATATAAATCAGCAGCGCCAGAACCACGATTTTGGTCAAAAATCCGGCTCGTTTGAACTCCATGGGCGCTCTCTCCTCTCTCCCGTAGATGGCGGCGGCGGACAGCCTTATCCAGCTGTCTTGGAACGCCTCTCATTCTATACCATTTCGTCCCGGAAAGAAAGATGTTTTTTACAATTTTTCTGATTTTTTTGAAAAATCTTTTCAACAGCCCCAGAGGAAAGGTCAAAATACCCAAAAGAGCGGTGATCAAATCGGCTCCCAGATAGCCCAGCCGGAGCAGCCAGGGGCTGACCGCCCAAAAATAGAGGGATCCGCCCACCAGACAGAAGGCCGCGCCGTACAGACGGATCTGGCCGCCCCAGGCGTCCTGAGACCAGAAAAACAGGGCTCCTGTGGCCCCCAGCCAGAACAGCAGATCCAGCAGCGGCCCCAGCAGTGGAACCCTGACTCGAACCCGCAGAACGCGGAACAGGTCATACACGACCCCCATAGCTCCGCCCAGCAGCAGAGCCTGACACAGAGCCCGGCTCTGCTGCAGCACGTCAACAGTCATCCGCCCAGCAGCCGGGCCAGCAGGCCGCCCCTTCCCCGGCTCTCCTCCCCATAGATCAGGGCGTTTACCAGACCCTCCACCTTCAGATCGCCTCCGTCCAGAGACAGCTTTTCAATGTGCAGTCCCTCCCCCTGAATTTCCAGCGGGCCCTGGGCGGTGGTGAGGAAAATGGCGCTCTCGTCAAAGCTCTCCACCTCCTCCACACCGGAGATCACCAGCTGCCCCCGCTCCTCCAGCAGGACCCTGTGCCCCAGGGCGGGGCGGGCCCGGTCCTCCTCATATGACATATCAATTCCCCCTTTCTCTCTATCCTATGGACGGAGGGACAGCCTTTATGCCAAAATCGTCCATTTCGCACATAGAAACAGGAAGCGATTTATTGTACAATGAAAGCAGAAATGGAAAAGGGAGTATTGATATGACAAAAGCCCTCTTTTTTGACATCGACGGCACACTGGTCAGCTTTCAAACCCACCGCGTCTCGCCTGGTCTCCTGGCCGCGCTCCACCGCCTTCGTGAAACAGGAATCAAGCTGTTCCTCGCCACCGGGCGGCACCGGAAGTCCATCGGTCCCGCAGCCGGCGTGTTCCCCTTTGACGGCTTTATCACCGTCAACGGCCAGTACTGCTTCACCAGGGATCAGGTGCTCCGCCGCAACCCCATCCCCCGAGCGGCAGTCGCCCGGCAGGTGGAGCTGCTGGAGGCCGCGAAAGCGCCCTGTCTTTTTCTCACCGAGACAGACACCCTCTCTGTCAACCCCGACCCCAGAACCGACATTTTTCCTAACCAGCTGAATCTCCCCCTGCCCGACCCGGTTCCGCCGCGGCAGGTCCTGGAGGAAGATGTCTATCAGATGACCGCCTTTTTCACCAGGGAGGAGGAGCTGGCCGCTGGAGAGCGGTTTTTCCCTGGGCTGGAGGTGATGCGCTGGCACCCCGCCTTTGTGGATGTCATCGCCCCCGGCGGAGGCAAGGATCGGGGGATGGACGCCATTCTGGAGCATTTTGGCTTTGACCGGTCGGAAACCATGGCTTTTGGTGACGGGGAGAACGACCTGCCCATGATTCGTCACGCCCATATCGGGGTGGCGATGGGCAACGCCGATGATTTTGTCAAGGGTCAGGCCGACTATGTAACCAAATCGGTGGACGAGGACGGCATTGTCACCGCGCTGGAGCACTTTGGACTGCTGTAATCCCACTGGCGGCGCCTGATTTCGCCGGATTTACACATTATTCACAAATTGGTATAGCTTTTTCCCCAAAGAAGGTGTACAATAGAGACAAGATCCTATTGACACAAAGGAGGCTGTACTATGAAACTGACATTTTTCGGCGCCGCCCACGCGGTAACCGGAAGCTGCCACTGTCTGGAAGTCAATGGCAAAAAAATCCTCATCGACTGCGGCCTGCAGCAGGGCAAGGACGAGCACGACGGCAATATCCTGGATTTCGCTCCCAATTACATCGACTATGTTCTGGTCACCCACGCCCATATCGATCACTCCGGCCGGCTCCCCCTGCTGGTGAAGGAGGGCTTTAACGGCCGTATCCTCACCACCGGCCTGACCGCCCAGCTGCTGTCCGTCATGCTCCGGGACTCCGCCCACATTCAGGAGGGGGACGCCAACTGGCAGAACCAGAAGGGCAAGCGCGCCGGCCTGCCTCCGGTGGAGCCGCTGTATACCCTGATGGACGCGGAGGAGGCCATCCACATGCTGGAGACGGTGGAATATGGCTGGCTCTTCGACCTTTGCGAGGGGGTCAAGATCCGCTTCAGCGACGCGGGCCACCTGCTGGGTTCCTCCATTCTGGAAATCTGGGCCACCGAGAACGGCGTTACCAAAAAGATCGTCTTTTCCGGCGACCTGGGCAACGAGGCCCAGCCCATCATCCGGGACCCCTCCTTTGTGGACGCCGCCGACTATGTGGTGATGGAATCCACCTACGGTGACCGGAACCACGAGCCCCCGGAGAGCTACACCCAGGCTCTGGCCAACCTGATCGACGAGGTTTTTTCCAAGGGCGGCAACATCGTGATCCCCTCCTTCGCCGTGGGCCGCACCCAGGAGCTGCTGTACTACCTGCGGGAGATCAAGCGGGACGGCCTGGTCCAGTCTCTGCCCTCCTTCAAGGTCTATGTGGACTCCCCCCTGGCTACGGAGGCCACCAAAATATATTCCGGCAATTTGAACGGCTATCTGGACGACGACGCCATCGCCGTCATCCAGGGGGGCGAAAACCTGTTCACCTTCCCCGGGCTGACCCTCACCCACTCCACCGAGGAGTCCCGGGCGCTGAACGACGACAAGACGCCTAAAATCATCATCTCCGCCTCCGGCATGTGCGACGCCGGCCGAATCCGCCACCATCTGAAGCACAACCTCTGGCGTCCCGAGTCCGCCGTGGTCTTTGTGGGCTACCAGGGGGAGGGCACCTTGGGCCGCCGCCTGCTGGAGGGAGCCAAATCCGTCAAGCTTTTCGGCGAGGATATCGCCGTGCGGGCCAAGATCGTCAACTTCAAGGGTCTCAGCTCCCACGCCGACCGGGACCACCTGCTGGAGTGGATCGAGCACTTCGCCCCCCGGCCCAAGCAGGTCTTTGTGGTCCACGGGGACCGGGAGGTCACCGAGCTGTTCGCCCACGACCTGAACCAGCGGGGCATCCCCGCCCACGCCCCCCTCTACGAGGAGGTCTACGACCTGTCCACCAACTGCATGCTGGCCAAGGGCGTGGTGCTGGAGGTCAAGAAAACCGCCGGCTCCGCCGCCCCTTCCGCCGCCTATCTGCGGCTTCAGGACGCGTCCCGGGATCTGTCCGACCTGGTCAGCCGCAGCAGGGGCCGGTCCAACAAGGATCTGGCCAAGCTGGCCGAACAGATCAAACAGATTATGGAGAAGTGGCAATAACCTTTCAGGAACGGAGACTGTCTCATGGAAATCGACCGCAACGAACTCAAGCACCTGGCCCGGGAGCGCATCTCCCTCACCGACCCCAAATTCTGGGTGATCGCGCTGGCCTATATCGCCATGACCACCGGAGTGTCCTGGCTGATCAGCTTTCTTCCCCTGCCGGAGGACCGCACCGTCCAGCTGTTTTTCCAGCTTCTGCTGACGCTGTACCGCACTGTGGTCCAGTTCGGTCTGTGCCTTTGGGCTCTGTGGACCTACCGGCAGCTGGACCCGGACACCGGCGCCCTGACCCAGGGCTTTTCTGTGGCCGGACGGGTCATTTTGATGGAGCTGGGCATCTATATCCGGGTGCTGTGCTGGTACTTTCCGGTGGCCTTTGTTCTGGCCATACCGGTGGTCTTGCTGCTGCTTAACAGCACCTCGGCCGCGGCGGGCACCCTGAGCCTCCTGCTCTTTGCCGCCGGTCTGATTGCCGTGATCATTGTCCTCCACCTCCGGTACGCCCTGGCTCCTTACCTGCTGGCCGACCGCCCTGACGACGGCTCCACCATACCCATCCTCCGCAGCGCCGCCCTGATGCGGGGCTGGAAGTGGGAGCTGTTCAAGCTGGAGTTCTCCTTCATCGGCTGGGAGGCTGTCAACTTCGCTCTGTCCGCCGGGGTGATCCTCTTTTTCCTCCATCAGGCCGGACTGCTGACCGTAGACGCCTTTCTCACGGAAACCTGGCAGGACCAGGCCCTGAATATCATCCACTCCATGCCGGTGGTTATATCAAGCACGCTGGTCACCATTCCGGTGTCCCTGCTGCTGCTCCCCTACCGCGAAACAGCCCGGGCGGGCTTTTACGACGCGCGGCTGCTGGCCGCCTCCAGCAACGAGGAAAACCTGCCTGAAATGCCGCCGCTGTAAATTTCATCTCCTTGCCGGACGGCCCTGATTGGGCCGTCCGTTTTTGTCGAGCATTCGTTTTAAAACGGTTTCCAATCGTGGAACATTCGTTTGACAGAAGGGATACTTTGTGATATAATGCGGCTGAAATAAAAGAAGCAACCGTCGATTCGGGCCCTGTGCCCGCTGAAAGGAGCCGTTCCCATGGCCAAGCTGACAAAAAAGCAGCAGGAGATATATGACTACATTCTGTCCTTCACCGGAGAGCACGGCTATCCCCCCTCTGTACGGGAGATCTGCGCCGCGGTGGGTCTGAAGTCCCCCTCTACCGTTCATTTCCACATGAAGGGACTGGAGGAGGCCGGCGTGATTGTCAAGGCGGAGGGAAAGACCCGGGCCATCTCTCTGCCCGGCGTCACCCACACCCCGGTAGCCGAGGAGACGGACCCTCACGCCAACCGGGTGCCTGTGGTGGGCAATGTGGCCGCCGGCTCTCCCATCCTGGCCCAGGAGTGCATCGAGGACTACCTCACCTTCGACACACAGGGCCTGTCCGGTGAGCACTTCGCCCTGAAAGTGCGAGGGGAATCCATGCTGAACGCCGGCATCCTCCCCGGCGACCTGGTGGTGGTCCACCGCCAGCGGGAGGTCCGCAACGGCGAGATCGTGGTGGCCCTGTTCGAGGACGAGGCTACCGTCAAGACCTACCAGCGCCGAGACGGACAGGTCTGGCTGCTGCCCGAGAACCCGGAGTATGACCCCATCGACGGCACCCGCGCGGAGATCATCGGAAAAGTGGTGGCCGTGGTGCGGCGCTATTAAAAATGTCAAAAAATCCAGAATTGGCTCTTGACAAAGGGAGAAGCCGCTGTTAAACTGTTAGGGCCGCATTGAACAGGTCCGCAAGTGGGACGACCCCGCCTGGGAGAGCGAGCCCGTAATAAAGGAGTTGAATACTATGCAGGCAATCATCGTAACCGGCGGCAAGCAGTACAAGGTGGCGGAGGGCGACACTCTGTTCATCGAAAAGCTGGAGGCCGAGGCCGGCGCCGCCATCACCTTCGACCAGGTTCTGGCTGTGCTGGATGGCGACAAGGCTACCTTCGGCGCTCCCACTGTGGAGGGCGCTTCCGTGGCCGCCACCGTGGTCAAGAACGGAAAGGGCAAGAAGATCCGTATCTTCAAGTACACCCCCAAGAAGGGTTACCGCAAGCGCCAGGGCCACCGTCAGCCTTACACCAAGGTTCAGATCGGCGCCATCAAGGCCTGATGACCACCGTCACATTTCATTCTGAGGGCAGCCGGATCGTGGGCTTCGAGATGAAGGGCCACAGCGGCTACGCCCCTCAGGGGGAGGACATCGTCTGCGCCGCCCTGACCAGCGCCGTCCGCCTTACCGAGTGCGCCGTTAACGACGTGCTGGGGCTGGAGGCTTCGGTGAAGGCGCGGGACAAGGACGCGTTTCTCTCCCTCAAGCTCCCCAGCGCTCTGGGTCAGACCAATGAGAGCACCTGTCAGGCTCTGCTGGCCGCCCTCATGGTCCACTGCGTCCAGCTGGCTGAGGAGTACCCTGAAAATATTACCGTCATGGAGGTGTAAGAGATGCTGAATATCGGTTTACAGTTTTTCGCCCATAAAAAGGGCGTGGGCTCCACCCGCAACGGCCGTGATTCCAAGGCCAAGCGGCTGGGCGTGAAGCGGGGCGACGGTCAGTTTGTGCTGGCCGGCAACATCCTGGTCCGCCAGCGGGGCACCCATATCCACCCTGGCGTCAACGTGGGCAAGGGCAGCGACGACACCCTGTTCGCTATGAAATCCGGTCGTGTGAAGTTCGAGCGCCTGGGCAAGGACCGCAAGCAGGTCTCCATCGTGGAAGAGGCCGCCGCGGAGTAATCAGATCAAAAGCCGCAAACGGAACCGTTTGCGGCTTTTTCGTAAGAAGGAGGTCTTTTTGTGGATATTCGCGAAAAGCAGCACAGCGGAATGCTCTACCTTCCCGGGGACGAGACGCTTCAGCGGGAGCAACTGCAATGCCTGGACCGGCTGTTTGAATACAATCAGGTCAAACCCTCCGACCTGGAGCGGAAAGCCGCGCTCCTTCAGGAGATGTTCGCCGAAATCGGGGAGGGTTGCTACATCGAGACCCCCTTCCACGCCAACTTCGGTGGGCAGCACGTCCACTTTGGGAACAACATCTACGCCAATTTCAACCTGACCCTGGTGGACGACACCCACATTTACGTGGGCGACTACACCCAGTTCGGCCCCAACTGCGTCCTGGCCACGGCGGGCCACCCCATCTGCCCCGAGCTGCGGGAACAGCTGTATCAGTACAACGCCCCCATTCGAGTCGGCCGCAACTGCTGGCTGGGCGCCAATGTGGTGGTGGTCCCCGGCGTAACCATCGGCGACAATGTGGTGGTGGGCGCGGGCAGCGTGGTCACCCATGACCTGCCGGACAACGTGGTAGCCGTGGGCAACCCCTGCCGGATCCTGCGGGAGATAAACGACCATGACCGGAAATACTATTTTAAGGACCGGAGAATCGAGGACCGCGAGCTATGAAAACAGCTATCGTCTACTATTCCAACCACCACGGAAACACCAAAAAGCTGGTGGAGGCCGTCGCCCAGGGCCGGGACGTTGCTCTCATTGACGCTCTTGCCGTAAAGTCCACCGATCTGAGCGGCTATGAGCTCATTGGCTTTGCCTCCGGCATCTACTATGGGAAATTTCACCAGAGTGTGCTGGATTTTGCGCAAAACAACCTGCCCACCGGAAAAAAAGTGTTTTTCCTGTCTACCTACGGCGGCAGAAACAACATCAAGGCCATCGAAGAGGCGGTCAATGCCAAGGGGGCCCAAGTTGTGGGATATTTTGGCTGCAAGGGCTACGACACCTTTGGCCCCTTTAAGCTGGTGGGCGGCATCTGCAAGGGCCGCCCCAATGAAACCGACCTGAAAAACGCCTGTGACTTTTTTGACGGGCTGCGATGAGAGGGGAATAATACATGGAAAACTGGCTGTATGTGATGTTCATCGAGAAGACTAAAACTTATAACCGGCTGACAAAAGCCGCCGTGGAGCGGCATGTTGCTAACCTGAAAGCCCTGGACGAGGCTGGACACATTGAGCTTGCCGGCGTGTTCAAAGGCTACCCCGGCGTGGCCGGCATGTATATCCTCAAAGCGGAGAGCCTTGAGGCAGCGGAGGCGCTGTGCAAACAGGAGCCCCTGGTTGCAGAGGGCTTCGCCACCTACAAGCTGAAGGCTTTGCAGCCAGCATATAAAGAAAATAACTATCTGTTGTAAAGAAAGGAGACCGCTATGAACTTAAAAGAGGGCAGTGTGCTTTTCGCAAGGATTGATTACAAAATCGGAGACAAACAGGAGACAGAGCAGGATGCCATGGATTCCATGGCATATCTGCAAAAGGTTGCGAAGGAGCGTTACCTTGCAGCGGGTGTATTTGGCAATATGGAAATGGGAACCATGGATGGGGCAATGGTGCTTTTTGAAGCGAAAGACCTGAAGGAGGCTCAGAAAATTGCAAATGACGATCCGATTATACAAAGAGGCTATTACCGGTGCGACGTGTATCAGTGGAATGTGATGCTTTTGTCAGCAGATACAAGTCGATAAAAATTCCGAAAACGGAAAAGACAGCTTTTGAGCAGAAGGAGGTGCCCAAATGGCAGCACCCTTTGTAGATACGGCGAAAATCACCGTCCGCTCCGGCAACGGGGGCAACGGTGTGGTGTCCTTCCACCGGGAAAAGTACGTGGCCAACGGCGGCCCCGACGGGGGCGACGGTGGCCGGGGGGGTGACATTGTGGTGGAGGTCAACGACCACATGTCCACCCTGATGGACTTCCGCTACAAGCGCAAATACGTGGCGGGCAACGGGGCTGACGGCGCGGGCAAGCGGTGCACCGGGAAAGACGGAGAGCCTCTGGTCATCCGGGTCCCCCGGGGCACCATCATCCGGGACGCCGAGACCCAGGAGATTATCCAGGACATGTCCCAGACCGACCGGTTTGTCCTGTGCCGGGGGGGACGGGGCGGCTGGGGCAACCAGCACTTCGCCACCCCCACCCGCCAGGTGCCCCGGTTCGCCAAGGCCGGCCTGCCCGGCCAGAACCGGGATGTGGTGCTGGAGCTGAAGCTGCTGGCCGACGTGGGTCTGGTGGGCTTCCCCAATGTGGGAAAATCCACCCTGCTCAGCGTGGTCAGCCGGGCCCAGCCCAAAATCGCCAACTACCACTTCACCACCCTCTTCCCCAACCTGGGAGTGGTCTATGTGGAGGAGGGCGTATCCTTTGTTATGGCGGACATCCCCGGCATCATCGAGGGCGCCGCCGACGGCGCCGGCCTGGGCCACGACTTCCTGCGGCACATCGACCGTTGCCGGCTGCTCATCCATGTGGTGGACGTGTCCGGCTCGGAGGGCCGGGACCCGGTGGCCGACTTTGAGGCCATCAACACCGAGCTGGCCCAATACTCCCCCGAGCTGGCCGCCCGGAAGATGATTGTGGCGGCCAACAAGGTGGATATCATGGAGAACACCGCCCTGCTGGACAAGCTCCGCGCCCATGTGGAGGGCCTGGGGCTGGAGCTGTTTGAGCTTTCCGCCGCCGCCCACCAGGGCACCCGGGAGTTAGTGTGGAAAACCGCCCAGGAGTTGGCCCAGCTGCCCCCCGTGGCGGTGTATGAGCCAACCTACGTGGAGCGTCCCCCCGAGGTGGACACTGACGGCGAGGTGGACATCCAGGAGTTCGACGGCACCTGGGTCATCGACGCCCCTTGGCTCCAGCGGCTCATCGCCAACGTCAATTTTGGTGACTACGAGTCGAGGAACTGGTTCGATCAGAAGCTTCGCCAGTCCGGTCTGTTCGACAAACTGGAGGCTATGGGCATCAAGGACGGGGATATCGTGTCTCTGTACGACTTGGAATTTGAATATCAGAGGTGACATTATGCCCATGGAATTTGACATAGGCGCGTTCAAATGGACGCGAGAACCCACACAATATAAAATTGACGGCGGAAAAGTTGAAATTACCACAGCGCCCCATACAGACCTCTGGCAAAGGACCTACTATCATTTCCGCAACGACAACGCCCCTGTTCTGCAAATGGAGACGGACGAAAAATACTTTTCCTTTACCGTCAGAACAGATTTTGCCCAAAGCCATCACCGCTTTGACCAGTGCGGCGTAATCATGTATCTGGACAGCGAAAACTGGATCAAGGGGGCCGTTGAGTTTGAAAACGAACAGTTTCAGCACCTGGGCTCCGTAGTGACCAACGGCGGTTACTCCGACTGGGCGACGACCGCAATTCCAGCGGACATAACCGTGATGTGGTACCGTTTCAGCCGCAGAGAGGACGACTACTGTATCGAGTGCTCTCCTGACGGCGAGACCTTTCGGCAAATGCGGATATGCCACATGGCGAAGGGCGGCGGAAGGATCCGGTTTGGTGTCTACGCATGCAGTCCCGAGGAGTCCTCCTTTACCGCGGAGTTTACCGATATGAGGATCACGGAATGCGCGTGGAAGGCCCACGACGGCCAGAAGCCAGACGAGGCGTAAGTATACCGGAAGAATTAGAAGAAGCGGCTGGGCCTTTGAGCGCCCAGCCGCTTTTGCTTAACCTTCGATGCTCAGCCCCGGTTTTCCCTGGCGCGCCGCCTCAACCAAAAGAAGGGACGGGGGATGTCCCGGCCCGTGGGATACCAGCCTGAGGCGCTTGGGCTCCAAGCGGTGGGCCCGAAGGGAACAGATCACGTCGGCCAGCCGCTCCGGCCGGTGGCACAGGGCAAAGCGGCCTCCGTTTTTCACCAGCCTTCCGGCCGCGGCGCACAGCTCCTCCAGCGTACAGAATTCCTCGCTCCGGGCGGGTCCGCCGCTTGCTCCACTCCCCAGGGGAAAGTAGGGTGGATTGGACACCACCAGATCAAAGCTCCCGCCCGGCAGAGGCGCGGCGCGCAGGTCGCCGCGGAGCACCTCCCCCTCCAGTCCGTTGGCGCTGAGATTTTCCCGGGCGGTTCGGGCGGACAGGAGATCCATCTCCACCCCGGTGAGGGACAGCCTCTCCCCCCGCCGGGCCAGCAGCAGAAGCAGCGCCCCGCTCCCCGTCCCCAGGTCACACACGCGCCACCCGGGCTTTACCGTGCAGAATTCCCCCAACGCCAGCGCGTCGCCCCCCAGGGGGAACACCCCCTCCGGCCAGGACAGCGTGTAAGGGCCAAGCCGCTCCTGTTTGACCATAGGGAAGCCCTCCCTTCAAGAGATTTTAAGAAAAGGATACCACATTTTTCTCAACTGTGCTATAATATTCTGGGAATAAATAAGGAGAGGTGAGACGATGGCCGGAACGCTCTATCTGGTCCCCACCCCTATCGGCAATTTGGGGGATATCTCCAAGTGTATGGCGGATACTTTGGCCCAGGCGGATTTTCTGGCCGCCGAGGACACAAGGGTGACGGTAAAGCTGCTCAACCACCTGGGACTGAAAAAGCCCATGGTGACCTACCACCGCCACAACACAGACACTGGCGGGCAGACGGTGATCCGCCGGCTGTTGGACGGGGAGAGCTGCGCCCTGGTCACCGACGCGGGCACCCCCGCTGTCTCCGACCCCGGGGAGGAGCTGGTGGCCTGGTGCGTCCGGGAGGGCATCCCTGTCCGCGCCATCCCCGGTCCCTGCGCTTTGGTGACCGCTCTGGCCGTATCCGGACAGCCCACCGGGCGGTTCACCTTCGAGGGCTTTCTGGCCATGAACAAAAAGAACCGCAAGGCCCATCTGGAATCCCTTCGGGGCGAGACCCGAACCATGATTTTTTACGAGGCTCCCCACAAGCTGACCGCCACCCTCCGGGACATGGCGGAGGTATTCGGCCCCGACCGGCCTGTTTCCCTGTGCCGGGAACTGACCAAGCTCCACGAGGAGGTCCGGCGCGCCACCTTGGGCGAGGCCGCCGCCTGGTATCAGGAGAACACCCCCAGGGGGGAATTTGTCCTGGTAATCCGGGGCGCCGAGCCTGTGGAGGAGGCGGAGGCCACCCTGGAGGACGGTCTGCTTCTGGCGGACAAGCTTCGCAAGGAGGGGCTGTCCCTCCGGGACGCGGTGAAGCGGGCGGCCAGGGAGCTGGGACTGTCCCGGAACCAGCTCTATGACCGGGCCATTGGGAAATCAGATTTTTAAAAAAACGCACCCTTTTTCCTGAAAATGGATAGAATAGAAAGAGAAACCATAAAAATGAGGTGCCGCAATATGGATCGAAACATAGAAGCTTATATCAAGCCAGGCGCGCACGCCCATCTGGTGGGCATCGGAGGCGTATCCATGGCCCCGTTGGCGGAGGTGCTGAAGGGAAAAGGTGTGGACATCACCGGCTCCGACATGAAGGAGAGCGAGACGGTGGCCCATCTCCGGTCTCTGGGCATCCCGGTGATCATCGGCCACCTGCCCCAGAGCGTGGAGGGGGCGGGGTGCGTCATCCGTACCGCCGCCGTCCACAACGACAACCCGGAAATCGCCGCCGCCCTGTCGGCGGGTATCCCCGTCTTTGAACGGGCCGAGGCATGGGGCGCCATCATGCGTCACTATAAAAACGCCCTGTGCGTGGCGGGCACCCACGGCAAGACCACCACGACATCCATGTGCGCCCACATCTTTCTGGCCGCCGGACGGGACCCCTCTGTCATGCTCGGGGGGACTCTGCCCATCTTAGGCGCGGGCCACCGGGTGGGGCGCGGGGACACCATCATTGCCGAGTCCTGCGAATACTGCAACTCCTTCCTGTCCTTCGCCCCCACGGTGGCTGTCATCCTCAACGTGGAGGAGGACCATCTGGACTTCTTCCAGGACCTGGACGACATCAAACGCTCCTTCCGGCGCTTCGCGGAGCTGGTGCCCTCCAACGGCAGTGTGATCGTCAACGCGGACAACGCCGGGGCCCGGAGCGTAGCCTATGGCCTGGACGCCTTTACCTTCGGCCTGGAGGAGGAAGCGGAGTGCACCGCCGCTAACCTCCAGGAGGCAGCGGACGGGCCTGAATTCGATATTCTGGTCCATAGCCAGCTCTACACCCATGTGAAGCTCCAGGTCCACGGGCGGCACAATGTCTCCAACGCCCTGGCCGCCGCCTCCGCCGCCTATGTGCTGGGGGTGCCGGGCAAAGCGGTGGAGGAGGGCCTCGCCTCCTTCACCGGGGCGGGCCGGCGCTTTGAGAAAAAAGGTGAGTATCACGGCGCGGCCGTCTATGACGACTACGCCCACCATCCCGACGAGCTGCGGGCCCTGCTCACCATGGCCAAGGGCCTGGGCTACAACCGGGTGGTGTGCGCCTTTCAGCCCCATACCTACTCCCGCACCGCCGCCTTTTTCGACGACTTCGTCCAGGTGCTGAAGCTGGCTGACCTGGTGGTGCTGGCGGATATCTACGCCGCCCGGGAGACCGACACCCTGGGGGTATCCTCCCAGGCCCTGGCGGAGCGCGTCCCGGGAGCGGTCTGCTGTGCCACGCCGGAGCAGGCGGCCGCCCGTCTCGCGGAACTGGCCCAGCCAGGCGACCTGATCCTCACCGTGGGGGCGGGGGACATCTATCTGGCCGGAGAAGCTTTGACAGGCCCGGGCCCGATTTGAAGTTTTTGTCTTTCGATATATTTACAAACCGTATCCGCGGTGATACAATGATGGGAAGCCAATTAAGCTGTTTTGGCAGGGAGGGAATGCTATGGCCAGACCTGAAAAACAGAATCGTTCACGGTTAACGCTGGTGTTCATCGCCTGTGTCGTGGTTCTTCTTGCCCTGGTCCTGGGGATGCTGGTTATCCGCTGCCGGACGTTGGAGCAGGAACTGGACCGGGTGCTTCTGGAGAGCCTGACCGCCCATACAATAGAGAGCGGCGACGGCGTAAAGGATCTGATCGAGGAAGCGCGGACCGTACTGGACAACGCCGCCCAGGCCCTTCTGGCCGACGGCCGTCCCCTGGAGGACGATTGGGTGCTGCCGCTGCTGGAGACCATGAATCTGCGCGGCCAGCGATTCAACCTGTACTCTATTGGGTTAAGCGAGCTGTCGCGGGGAGGAGCAGACCCGGAGGAGCAGCGGGCTTTCAGCCAGGTCTTGTCCGGGGAGCCTGTGGTCAGTGAAATCATTACCCCTTCGGACCCCTCAAACGCCCATGTTCTGGTCATCCACCCGTTGGAGCGGAACGGGGTTTTGCTGGGAGCGGTGGCCGCCCGCCTGAACGCCGAGCTGCTCATCAGTCAGGGCCGGCACTCCAGTCTGTTCCAAACCGTTCACGGTGTACTCATCGGAGAGGACGGCTATGTAGTCTATGGCAGCGTTCCAGGCTCCGTGGGGTTGAGCCTGACCGAGCTGGGAAAAAAGGACGGACTTGACGCGGAGGGAACCGAGAAGTTTTCCTCCGCTTACTCCTCCAGCGCCAGCGGTTCCTTCCGCTACGACGCCGAGGATGGACGGCACTACGCCGCCTGGTCGTCCGCCTTCTATAACGGGTGGCGTGTGGTGCAATTCTCTCAATCGCCGGATATCCGCATCGCCCAAACCTCTATGGTTCAAACCGTTGTTATGGTTGTCAGTCTGGCGCTGTGCGTCCTTCTATGCGCCCTGGCCTGGCAGCAGCGGAGGCGGCTGATGGAGGAACAGCTCCGCTATAACGCCCTGTCCGAATTCCGGGATACGCTCCTCTTTGAGTATAACTGTGATGATGACAGCCTGGAGTTCACTTCCAACGCCCTGGACACACTGGACCTGGAGAATGTCCGTTTGGAAAAGGTCACCTGGGGCAAGGACAACTTCCCGGTCCTCCATCCGGACGATTGGGAAAACGTCCGGCGTGTTCTGCAAAGCGCCCGGTCTATGGCCCCGGATCAGATTGAGCACGACCGTATCCGTATGAAAAAACGGAACGGGGAATACAACTGGTACCGCAGCCAATACAAGGCGATCCTCTCCCCTGACGGCCATTCTCTCCGCCTCATCGGCACCCTGACCGATATCAGTATGCAGCTCGACCGGGAACAGGAGCTTCGCAAGCAGGCCCAACAGGACCCCCTCACCGGTCTGTACAACCGGGCGGGCGTTAAGCTCATCAACGCCCGGCTGGAGCAGATCTCCAGAGGCGTCCTCTTTATGCTGGATCTGGATGACTTCAAATTCGTCAATGATACGTACAGCCACGCCGCCGGGGATAAGCTTCTGATTGCCATCGGGCAGATCCTGACCGAGACCTTCCGTACTGACGATATTGTGGCCCGAGTGGGCGGTGACGAGTTTGTGGCGTTTCTGTCCGGCTCCGACAACCGGGCCACAGCGGAGCAGAAAGGTCAGGAGCTCCTGGAGCGGGTGCGGACGCTGAAAATCGAGGGGATCGACACCCCCGCCAGCGTCAGTGTGGGCGCGGCCAGCGCCCCCACCTGCGGACGTACTTATGAGACCTTGAGCCAGGTTGCTGACGAAGCCCTGTATCAAGTCAAAAACAACAAAAAAGGCGGCTTCTGCCTGCGGTAACAAAAAGATCGTGCCCCACTGCGGGGCACGATCTTTTTTACTGATTCCGCTCCAGCACCTGAACAAAGGCCTCCGGCGGCATCACGCCTACCTTGCGGTCGATCTCCTTGCCGTCCTTAAAGAAAATAACGGTTGGGATGTTCATCACACTGTAGCGGATGGCCAGCTCCTGTTCCTCATCGGTGTTCACCTTGCCTACTACGGCCTTCCCCTCATACCTCCCAGCCAGGTCCTCAATCACCGGGCCCAGCATCTGACAGGGTCCGCACCACTCGGCCCAGAAATCCACCATCATCAGCTTGCCCTCTTCCAGTGTCTTGTCAAAGGTTTTTTGGTCAAAATGAATCATACCGCGCATCCTTTCTTTTGTTTATTGTCGATCTAAAAATTCGCAGGCGGACAGAGCGGCCACATGTCCCTCCCCTACCGCCTTAGACACCTGAAGGGGACCGCCGGTACAGTCGCCGGCGGCAAACACGCCCGGCAGATTGGTGGCCATCCGCCGGTCCACCTTGATCACTCCCTCCTCTGTCTCCAGCGTGGGCAGCAGGTCGGCGGGGGCCACCGCGCGGCGCAGGACAAAGACGCCCGCACAGGGCAGAACGGCGCCGTCCGCCTCCAGGGCAGTAACAGCGTCCTCCCCCCGAATCGCCAGCCTGCCCGCCTTTACATAGGGAATCCCCTCCTCCAGCCCCTGAGGCCGACGGGGTGAGACATAGACCACCTGACAGCCCAGACTCTTCAGATAGTTGGCCTCCTGGGGCGCGTCCGGGGCCAGCCCCACCACCGTCACCGGTCTGTTCCGGTAGAGCATCCCGTCGCAGGTGGCGCAGTAGCTCACCCCCCGCCCCAGATACTCCTCCTCTCCGGGGTACTTGGACAGCCGGATCACGCCGGGAGCCAGAATCAGCGCTCCCCCCTGATAGACCTGACTTCCCGCCGTAACGGAAAAGCCGTTCCAGGCCAGCAGGGAAATGGCCCTGCCTATGACAAATTCCGCTCCGGCTTCCGCCGCGTGCCGATAAAATTTTTCCAGCAGCTCAACCCCTGTCAGGCCGGGAAGACCCGGGTAGTTGTCCACCCGCTCCGCTTTTGCCAGAGGGCTGTCCTGCCAGCGGTTGCCGAGCACCAGGACGCTCCTGTTCCGTCCCCGGGCCGCGACCGCCGCCGCCAGCCCCGCCGGGCCGCTGCCCAAAACGATCAGATCATACGCCATACCAATCCCTCACGAAATCGTTATGTCTCTATTATACCCTGATTCCTGTGTCGGAACAAGGTTTTTCTTTCCTGGGTTTTTAGTTTACATAATTTTGTATCATAACTCACGCGAAAAAAGTTTTAAACATTTTCCACAGACTTTTCAACATTCAAACGGAGCAATTCCAGTTTGTTTCCGGTATATATGAAAAATTATCCGTCCCGCTCCAGTTTCTCTTCAGTAAACATAACGCAAATCAGGCCAGCCTTCCTTACCCCAACCCAATATCCCGGGTGGCGTAGGCGTTCAGGTCCCAGCCAGCCAGATGGCCCGCCCGAAGCTCGTAAAAGCCCTGGCAGCCAATCATAGCGGCGTTGTCCCCGCACCAGCGCAGCTCCGGGAGAAAGAGGCGGTCTCCGCTTTTGGCGCAGGCGGCCTGGAGATCCGCCCGGATTCGGCTGTTAGCGGCCACACCACCGGCCACGGCCACCTTGCCATACCCCCTCATTCCGGCGGCGGCCAGTACACGGGGAACCAGGCTGTCGCTCACCGCCCGGCCGAAGCTGGCCGCAAAGGCGGGCAGGTCCAGGGTCTCGCCCTTTTGCTCCACGTTGTGAATCAGGTTGAGGCTGGCGGTTTTCAAGCCGGAGAAAGACATGTCCAGCTCCGCCCCGGCGACGCGGGCCACCGGCAGGTTATATTTTGTGTCGTCCCCGCCCTGAGCCAGCTTGTCCATGGGACCGCCCCCCGGATAACCAATGCCCAGCACCCGGGCCACCTTGTCAAAGCACTCCCCGGCGGCGTCGTCCCGGGTGCCACCCAGAATGGACATATCGGTATAGGACCGCACATCCACAATGGCGGTGGTCCCCCCGGAGACGCACAGACAGACAAAGGGAGGCTCCAGGTCCGGGTGGGTGATGTAGTTAGCGGCGATGTGTCCCCGGACGTGGTGGACGGGAACCAGGGGCAGGTCCAAAGCCATAGCCGCCCCCTTGGCAAAATTGACCCCCACCAGCACCGCGCCGATCAGTCCAGGGGCATAGGTGACGGCCACAGCGTCCAGCTCCGCCTTTGTCAGCCCCGCGTCGGAAACAGCCCGGTCCGCCAGACCGGAAATCGCCTCCACATGCTTCCGGGAGGCGATTTCCGGGACCACGCCGCCGTAGATGGTGTGCATCTCAATCTGAGAGGACACACAGCTGGACAGCACCGTCCGCCCATCCCGGACCACGGAGGCGGCGGTGTCGTCACAGGAGGACTCAATGGCAAGGATATTCATACTTCTCCCTCCTTCGGGAATTCCCGGGTCATAATGACGGCGTCCTCCCGGGGGTGCTGGTAGTAGCCGGGGCGCAGGCCCGCCCGCTGGAAACCGAATTTTTCATACAGTCCGATGGCGGCGGCATTGGAGCTCCGCACCTCCAGGGTGAGAAAGGCCAGGTTCGCCGCCCCGAAACGGCAGAACACATCCAGCAGCGCGGAGGCCACCCCGTGCCGCCGGGCGTCAGGGATGACGGCGATGTTGTCGATGTAGCCCTCGTCCAGCACGGCGTGGAGGCCGGCGTACCCCAGAATGTTGCCCTCCTCCCCGTCCTCCGCCACGATGAAGCTGGCCCGGTCATCGAACAGGGCGTCCTCCAGCAGAGCCTCACTCCAGGGGGTAGAAAAGCATTCCCGCTCCAGGGCGGCAATCTGGGGGATGTGACCGCGGTCCATGGGGACGATCTCGTAGTACATAGAAAGACTCCTTCTTACATGTGAAGATACCATATGGTCATAATGGCAAAATCCGCGAACATATGAATCATCCAGGAATAGTAAACCCCTTCTCCCTTTTCATCAACATAATCAAATATATATCCGCCAACGGTCAGCCCGATTAAAGCCAAAAACAGTAACAGCGGCGGAAAAGAGGTTCCAATCATCGCGATATGATAGACAGCAAATGCGATGGAGCTGAACAGATAGGCGGTTTTCCGGCTCGCGTAATGGGATAATTTTAAGAACGAGACAAAACGAAAGAGAAATTCCTCTAAAAATGAGTTGCAAAAAGAGATATAGGCCGCCACCCAGAGAAAACTGGCAGGCTCCACGTTCTGGTCGGCGGAGAGGGACTGAACCAGCGCGGTGTAGTCAAAGATGTTTTTCGTCAGCGCGTATGCTCCCATAATGACCGCGTAAATCAGGAAGCCAAGCGCCAACAGCGGAAGAACGCGCTTCTTATCCGGCACAAACATGGGATTGAAGCGCTTGATACCTGCCGCCCTGGCGAAGATCAATGGCAGCAACAGGAAGACCACAACTTTTATTGCCGATTTAACCGCATATGCCGGCTCAAGGACGGTCTCAACGAACGCCATAACCGCGCAGCAGAGCAGAACAAGGAACAGGATTCCATATGCTTT
Organism: Oscillospiraceae bacterium; assembly: GCA_910575265.1. Taxonomy (GTDB): domain Bacteria; phylum Bacillota; class Clostridia; order Oscillospirales; family Oscillospiraceae; genus Lawsonibacter. The sequence goes on along the minus strand of CAJTEA010000008.1, from coordinate 20,117 downwards.
CCCACTTTTCACTTCTATCCCCTCCCTATCTTGAACGCTTCTTCCAGAGGAACCAGCCCGCTCCGCTGCCAATCAGGCCCAGGACGCAGGGGAACATAACCAGAATACCCAGCAGGGCGTCCCAGTTGTAGTGGCGGTCCAGATACCACCAGCCCCACAGGAATCCCGCGCCGAACAGCACCGGCGGGGACAGCCGGACCGCTTTGATAGAACACCGGCAAAGGATCAGCTGGAGTCCGCAGAAGGGGGCGCAGAGGATGGCGAAGGTGATGAGGGTGGAGCACAGCGAGAACACAGCACTAATGAGCATTGCGGATATCCCCCTTTTGATACAGCCTACACAGCCCGTAAGCCGCCCAGGCCAGCACGCACCCCGCCGCCGGGGCGGCGCACCACCACAAGACAAGAATCCAGCCCAGAATATGCCACTCAGCGATGCGTAAAAAGGCCAGCCCGACCACGAGCATGGGTAGAAAGGGGAGCAGTTTCCACCACCAGGGCTTGGACAGCCGGAACAGAAGCAGTTGAATCAGAAGCATGGGAATCGCATGGAAGTACAGGATTAAAAATTGGAGCAGAGGGGACGCGCTGATCGGAAACTGGGAAAAGAAGGCTGCGAACATCACAAGGTATGCGGCCAGGGTCAGCACAAACGCAATCAGCAAAATTTGACCAGTACGGTTTTTCATGGGATGACCTCCTCTCATGTAAGGGCCGCCGCCCTCGGCGGCCCGTTTTCAGGTCATCCTCAGTATAACAAAGGGAATTTGTCCCTGCAAGGAGTTTGGGACAGTCGGTCGTTTTGGGCGGATAAGTGGTCAGTGGGCGTCCGCCCAGGTTTTCCCGGCGTGGGTTTCGGCCAGCAGGGGGACGGACAGGGCGGCGACCCCCTCCATCTCCTCCTCCACCAGCTTGCAGACGGTCTCCGCTTCCGCTTCCGGGCACTCCACAATCAGCTCGTCGTGGACCTGGAGGACCAGCTTTCCCTCCAGCCCCTCCACCTTGAGCCGCTCCCACACCCGAATCATCGCCAGCTTGATGATGTCGGCGGCGGTGCCCTGGATGGGGGCGTTGAGGGCCACCCGCTCCCCGAAGGAACGGGTGTTGAAGTTGGAGGACTTAATCTCCGGCACCCACCGGCGGCGTCCCCAGAGGGTGGCCACATACCCGGCCTGTTTGGCCTGCTCCATCACACCGTCCATATAAGCCCGCACCCCGGCGTAGTGGGTGAAGTACTTATCCATATACTCCTTGGCTTCCTGGACGGTGACGCCGATGTCCTGGGACAGGGAGAAGGGGGAGATGCCATAAACAATGCCGAAGTTCACCGCCTTGGCGCTTCGGCGCATCTGGGGGGTGACCTCTTCAATGGGCACACCGAAAACCTGGGAGGCGGTAATGGTGTGGATATCCTCGCCGGTTTTGAAGCCGTCCATCATGGCCTGGTCCCCGGCCATATGGGCCAGCAGGCGCAGCTCGATCTGGGAGTAGTCCGCGTCCACCAGCACCTTCCCGGCGGGGGCGGCGAACATTTTCCGCAGCTCCGCCCCCAGCTCGGTGCGCACCGGGATATTTTGCAGGTTGGGCTCGGTGGAGCTCAGCCGCCCGGTGGCGGTGACGGTGTTCTGGAAGGAGGTGTGAATCCGTCCATCCGGGCCAATGACCTTGCCCAGGCCGTCCGCGTAGGTGGATTTCAGCTTGGTGAGCTGGCGGTACTCCAGGATATTCTCGATGATGGGGTGCTGGCCCCGCAGCTTCTCCAGCACGTCGGCGTTGGTGGACCAGCCGCTTTTGGTCTTTTTCACCGGGGGCAGGCCCAGCTTGTCAAAGAGGATGCGCCCCAGCTGCTGGGTGGAGTTGATGTTGAAGGTATCCTCTCCGGCCAGCTCGTAGATGGTCCTCTGCGCCTGGTCAATCCGCCCGGACAGCATCTCGCCAAACTCCGCCAGCGCCTTCCGATCGATGAGGAAGCCCTCCATTTCCATCTCAGCCAGCACCTGGCACAGGGGGAGGTCCACCCTCTCATACAGCTCCCACATATTCAGCTCCTTCAGCCGCCGGGTAAGCGTCTCACGCAAATCGTCAATCAGGAGACAGTGGCGCATCATGGCTTCCGCGGGGGCCGTCGGGTCGGACAGGGGGCCGAAGGCCCCCTCCTCCAGATAGGCCGCGGCCTTGGGGAACTGCTGATTGTAGTAGGTCAGGCCCAGCTTTTCCAGCTCGTAGCTGCCGTCGGTGGGGGCCAGGAGGTAGGCGGCCACCTCGGTGTCGAACACAAAGCCGGCGGGGGAAATGCCCTCGGCCAGCAGGGAACGGCACAGGTTCTTGACCCCATGCGCCGCCTTTTTGATGGCGGGGTCGGAGAAGAGAGCCCGGATCATCTCATTGTAGTTGTCCAGCCTGTCCGCCCGCAGCAGGCTGGCGTTCCAGGCGTTGTCGTTCAGATGGCACTCCACGCACACCGCGTCCAGCGAGGGCAGGGCGACGATATGCACCACCTCCTTGGTCCGCCAAAGCTCCAGCAGCTCCCGGGCGTACTCCGGGCTAATCTCCGTCTCCAAATAGCAGCCGCCGTCCAGGGCGGCTTGGGTGTCCGGGCCGGCCTGGACCTCCCCCTGGGGGGCGGTCAGGTGGTATTTGTCGATGAGCTTGGCAAACTCCAGGTCCAGGAACAGCTGATAGAGCTTGTTGTTGTCCGGGGTCTGGCGCAGGTTGTTTTCCGGCTGAAAGTCAATGGGAGCGTCGGCGCGGATGGTGGCCAGGTCGTAGGACAGAAAGGCGCTCTCCTTCCCCTCGGTCAGCTTTTTCACCAGGCCGGGCTTGGCGGGGGTGTCGGGGGCGGAGCAGATGTCCGGCATATGGTCGTAGAGGTGGGCGATGGTATGATACAGCTGAATCAGGGCCATAGCGGTCTTTTCCCCCACCCCCTTGACGCCGGGGTAGTTGTCCGAGCTGTCCCCCATCAGGGCCTTCAGGTCGATGATATGGATGGGATCGAAGCCGTACTCCTCCCGGAAGGAATCCGGGGTGACGTCCCTGGTGGTGGTGCGGCCCATGCGGGTGGACACCAGCTTGACGGTGGTCCGGTCGGTCACTAGCTGGAGGGAGTCCTTGTCCCCGGTGACAATCACTGTCTCCCAGCCGGCCCCCTCGTCCAGCCGGGCGATGGTGCCCAGCAGGTCGTCGGCCTCCCAGCCGTCCAGCTCGTACATGGGGATGTTCATCGCCCCCAGCACATCCTTCAAAAGGGGCATCTGGCTGGCCAGCTCCTCCGGCATCCCCTTGCGGTTAGCCTTGTACTGGTCATAGGCCTGGTGACGGAAGGTGGGGGCGGAGCGGTCAAAGGTGACGCACAGCGCGTCCGGAGAAACCTCGCCCAGCAGCTTGTTAAGAATGTTCAGAAACCCGAAAATGGCGTTGGTAGGCTGGCCCCCCCGGGTTGTCAAATTCTGACTGACCCCGTAGAAGGCCCGGTTGACAATGGAGTTGCCATCCAGGACCATCAATTTTTTCATAGTGTACGTCTCCCTCAAGCTTATAAAATCTCAATGATATAGTATACCAGATTTTAACCCGTTGAGCAAGAGAACATGTCTTTATGGGAGTGCCGGGTGCTTTGGGGGATAATATACCGCGAGTGGTAACGGGTCAGCAAATATGCTTCGGTGGCGCAGGGATAATGTAGTCAATGCGCTTGGGCATCCAGAATCGCTGATGCGGTTTGTATAAAATGTAAGAAAAGACGGGGTTTTTCAGACAGGTTTCTATAACGGAGACAACGAACATACAACTTTCTTCATTTTTTAAAAAAAGATGTTGAATCATGTGTCCGACTTGTGCTAGATTTAAACATACCACAGAGACGGGATAAAGCGACCTTGTCCGCCTCTGAAAAAATGGAAAAGGAGTATGATTATGAAAAAGAAATTTCTCAGCCTTGCCCTTGTGGGAGCCATGTGCGTGGCGCTGCTCGCCTCCTGCGGCGGCAAGAAAAACGCCACCTGGAAGGTCACCTGTCCCTGGGCCCCCTCCGGCGTAGCCGCTATGGTGAGCCAGCAGGCGGCCACCAAGTCCACCAGCTACTCCGACACCATCACCCTGGTGGCCGAGGCCATCAAAGGGGACGCCGCCACCGTGAATACCTGGGTAGCGGACACCAAGGCCAACGACACCGAGCTGGTGTTTGTGGGCGAGGGTCTGCTGTCCATCACCTCCATCCTGGACCCGGACAAGATGCAGTTCGGGTATGAGGACTTTGTCTTTGTGGAGAACCTGTACTCCTCCATCTTTGTTCTCTCCGCCGACGCCAAGCTGAACCTCAATAACATCGCTGACCTGAAGGCCTATGTGGAGCAGGGCAACGAGATCAGCGTGGCCGTCAACGGCGCCACCAGCTCCGAGGCCTTCCTGGCCGCCGCTCTGTTCGGCTCCATGGGCGCGGGCGACAAGCTGAAGCTCACCCCCTACCAGTCCGCCGCTGAGGCCGCCCAGGCCGTGGCCCGGGGCGAGACCCAGTTCGCCGTCTCCCACCAGTCCCAGATTCTGGAGACCTACCAGCAGAATGGCGTGACCGTAGTCTGCGCCTTCGACGAGAACGACATCGCCAACGGCCCCTTCGAGGGCGTGGAGGGTGTGGGCCAGCACGGCTACCCCTACTTCCGCAACCGCTGCTTCGTCATGGCCCGGGCCGGCACTGACGCCGATAAGGTCGCCGAGCTGAAGGAGCTCTATGGCAAGATCCTGGCCGACCAGGAGGTCGCCGACTGGCTGCATAACACCATGCTGCTGGAGGTGGACACCATGTCCGTGGAGGACGTGGAGGCCCACGTTGAAAATGTAAAGAACATCGTCAACGAGTACAAGGACATCGTTGCCGGCTGATCTGAGTACCACAGTGCGGGGAATGGGATCGGGAGGAATCCCGCCCATTCCCCTTTTTGAATCAGGAAAGGAGGTCCCCCCATGAGTAAATGGGTGGAGCAGTTCAACGGCCGCATGGATTCCTGGGGCCGGAAGCTGCATGAAAAAGAAATCCGAATTCCCGTGGATTTGGTCACCGGCGCGGTGTTTTTCCTCGTAGCCCTTGTGGTACTTCTGGTCATGCCGGACCAGGTGGCAATTTCCGAGAAGGACGTGGTCAATGGCCGCGCGTTTCCGACCCTGCTGATGGTAGTGATGATGCTCTGCTGCGCCATGCTGGTGGGCAAAGAGCTGTATAAGCTGGCCACCAGGCAGCCCCTGAACTGGAAGGTCATTAACATCCAGGTGGAAGTCAAGGCCCTGGTGATCCTGGCGATCCTGGTCGTCACCTGGCTTCTGAGCAAGCTCACCGGTCTGTTTGTAATCGGCGCGATTTTCTGCTGTCTGGGCTTTTTGCTCTACTTCCGGTGCCGGAAGAAATCCTACTATGTCATTACTCTGGCGCTGGCGGTGGCCATCTGGGCGGCCTTCCGCTTCGCCTTGGGCGTGGACTTTTAAGGAGGGGCTTATGTTACAGCATATCATTCCAGCCACCGGCCTGCTGTTCACCCTGGAAAATATCCTGTGGATTAACATCGGTGTGTTTGTGGGCTCGGTCTTTGCGGCCATTCCCGGCCTGAGCGTCATCCTGTGCGTCATTTTGTTCCTGCCCGTCACCTACTCCATGATGGCCATTCCCGGCATGATGTTCCTGCTGGGCATCTACTGCGCCGGCGGCTACGGCGGCAGCGTGTCCGCCATCCTCATCAACACCCCCGGCACCCCTCACGCGGCGGCCACCATGCTGGACGGACACCCGCTCTCGGAGCGGGGCCGCACCAAGGCGGCGCTGAAAATCGCCCTGTACGCCTCCACCTTCGGCGGGGTGTTCTCCGCCCTGATGCTGCTGTTCCTGGGGCCCCAGGTGGCCAAAATCGCCGCCCAGCTGGGCACGGCGGAGTATTTTATGGTCTGTGTCTTTGGTCTGACCATCATTGCCGGTGTGTCGGGCAAGAGCATGATTAAAGGCCTGATCTCCGCCTGCCTGGGTCTGCTCATCTCCTGCGTGGGCTCCGACCCCATGACCAGCTATGACCGTTTCACCTTCGGGGTCTCCCGGCTCTACCTGGGGCTGGACCTGGCCATCTGCCTGATCGGCCTCTTTGCCCTGGTGGAGATCATGGCCAAGGCGGAGAAGCCCCTGGACCGGCTCAATCTGGACACCACCCAGATCAAGGACGACGGGGTGATTACCAAGGCGGAGTACAAGCGCATGGCCCGGCCCGTGCTGCTGTCCTCCATCATCGGCGTGCTGGTGGGCATCATCCCGGGCACGGGAGCCTCAGAGGCCTCCTGGTTCAGCTACAACACCGCCAAGAACATGTCCAAGCACCCGGAGGAGTTCGGCCACGGCTCGGTGGAGGGCATCGCCGCCGCAGAGTCGGCCAACAACGCCGTCACCGGAGCCACTCTGATTCCCCTGCTCACCCTGGGCATCCCCGGTGACGGCACGGTAGCCATTATGCTCTCCGCCCTGATGATCAACGGCCTGAACCCCGGCCTGAGCCTGTTTACCACCCAGGGGGACATCATGTACGCCATCATGCTGGGCCTGATTCTGGTGAATATATTCATGTGTCTCCAGGGCAAGTTCCTCACCTCCCTGTTCGCGAAGGTAGTTTCCATTCCCCAGGAAATCCTCACCCCCATCATCGTCATTTTCTGCTTCGCGGGGGCGTACTCGGTCAACGGCAACTACTTTGACGTGGGCGTGGCCCTGGTGTTCGGCGCTCTGGCCTGGGTGCTGCGCAAGCTGGAGCTGCCGCCGGTGCCCATCCTGCTGGGTCTGGTGCTGGGCAGCATGACCGAGACCAACTTCCGCCGGGCCCTGCTCATCTCCAACGGCAGCCCCAGCATCTTTTTCAGCAGTGTGTACTGCATCATCTTCCTGGTCCTCATCGCGGCGGCGGTGGGAACCATCGTCCGGGGCAAGATGAAGGAGAAAAAAGCCGCCGCTCAGAAGGAGGACTGACAATGCCCAACAACATTATATTCTACTTTACCGACCAGCAGCGCTGGGATACCTGCGGCTGCTTCGGCCAGCCCCTGGACATCACGCCCAATCTGGACCGGCTGGCCCGGGAGGGGGTCAAGTTTGACAACGCCTTCTCCCCTCAGCCGGTGTGCGGCCCCTGCCGGGCCCTGTTCCAGACAGGCAAGTGGCCCACCGAGACGGGCTGCTTCCGGAACAACATCATGCTGCCCGCCGGGGTGAAGACCCTGGGCAGCTATATTGAGGAGGCGGGCTATGAGACCGCCTACATCGGCAAGTGGCACCTGGCCAGCGACGGGGAGCTGGAGAAGCCCCCCACCATCGACCACACCGTCACCGCCATCCCCCGGGAGCTGCGGGGGGGCTACACCGGCTTCTGGCGCGCCGCCGATGTGCTGGAGTTCACCTCCCACGGCTACGACGGCTTTGTCTTTGACGAGAACGACCGGCGCATCGACTTCAAGGGCTACCGGGCGGACCGCATCAACGACATGGCCCTGGAGTTCTTCGACCAGTACGACGGAAAAAAGCCCTTCTTTATGACCATATCCCAGATCGAGCCTCACCACCAGAACGACCGGAAGCACTACGAGGGGCCGGAGGGCTCCAAGGAGCGGTTCAAGGATTTTGTCCTGCCCGAGGACCTGAAGGCACTGGGGGGCAACGGGTTGGAGGAGTACCCAGACTACCTGGGCCAGTGCGCCAGCCTGGACGAGAACCTGGGCCGGCTGGTGGCCAGACTGAAGGAGAAGGGGCTGTATGAGAATACGGTGATTATCTTCGCCTCTGACCACGGCTCCCACTTCCTCACCCGCAACCGGGACTCCCACCTCAACGGCTACGACGACTACAAGCGCTCCTGTCACGACGCGGCCCTCCATGTGCCCCTGGTCATCGCCGGCGGGCCCTTCAAAGGGGGGATCGCCGTGGAGGAGCTGGTGAGCACCGCCAGCCTGCCCAAGACCATCCTGGCCCTGGCTGGGGTGGACGTGGGGGACGCCATGATCGGGGAAAACCTCCTTGACGTGGTGGAGAAAAAGGACGATAATAGACCCAACGAGATTTTCGCGCAGATATCCGAAAGCCGGGTGGGCCGGTGCGTCCGCACGGCCCGGTATACCTACTCGGTCTACGCCCCCGGCGTCAACGGCGGCGAGGCCGCGGCGGCGGACCGGTACGCCGACGACTTCCTCTACGATATGGAGCGGGACCCCCACCAGCTGAACAATGTGGTGGCCGACCCGGCCTACGCGCAGGTGAAAGCGGAGCTGCGGGAGCGGCTGCTGGATTGGATCGAGAGAGCGGAGGGGAACCGGCCCGTCATTACCAACTGAGGAATGCCGCATGGTCTCTGAGGAGGGCGTCATGAAGGAATTGGACGGGAAGGCGGAGAGGGTCTACCTTTGGGCGCGGGCCTATATTGAGGAAAATAAGTTTTCCAGCAATACCAGAATCCCTTCGGAACATACTCTGTGCCGGAAGCTGTCCGTAAGCCGGGAGACGGTGCGCCGGGCGCTGGAGCGGCTGACGTCGGAGGGCCTGCTCCGCCGGGTGAAAGGAAGCGGCACCTACATCAACAAAGAGGAGGCCCTGTCCTGGGAGCTGGGGGGCAGCGGAGGAAAGATCAAGATCGGGCTGATTCTCCAGGGCCAGGACGGCAACGCCAACTCCAGCCTGATGGAGGGCATCCGCAGCATTCTGCCTCCCGACCAGGTGGACCTGCGCGCCTTCCTCACCGACAACAAGTTCGCCAACGAGCGCCGCTGCCTTCAGGCCGTGATGAACCAGGGCTTTCAGGGCTTTATTGTAGACGGCGTCAAGGCCAGTCTGCTCAACCCCAACCTGGACTGTTACCAGAAGATTTATCAGAAACGAATCCCGGTCATCTTCTATAACAACTATTATCGGAATCTGAAGTGCCCCCGGGTGGTGGTCAACGACCTGCGCTGCGCGGAGGAGCTCATCGGCCTGCTGATCCGGGAGGGGCACCGGAATATTGCCGGAGTTTTTGTCTCAGACAATTATCAGAGCATTGAGAAATTTCAGGGAATGGCGGCCACCCTCCAGAAGAACGGGGTGGAGTACCAGGACGACTATACCAAGTGGTGTGTCTCCAACGAGGCCCACGATCCCAGCTTCGTCCGCTCCATCGACCGCTTCCTGAAGCGCCTGCCCCACTGCACCGCCGTGGTCTGCTGCAACTATATGATCTACCAGATGGTGCGGCAGGTGTTGGAGAAACAGGGCAAACGGGTGCCAGAGGACTGTTCCCTGGTCTGCTTTGATTACTCGAACGAGGACTGGGAAGCGGAAGGGATCACCTGTTCCATCCACCAGGGCTTCCGGATCGGACAGGAGGTGGCCTCGCGCCTGATGCGGATGATCCGCAGCCGGGACTGCGACGACATCAATTATACCTATGTCCTGGCTCCGGAAATTTATCTGGGCCGATCCGTCGGCCCCGCCAAGAAATAAACCAAGCGGGCCGTCCATCCGGGCGGCCCAATTCAAAGCCGAGAAAGGGGGAGCGTCCATGCCGCCCCTGAGCGTCCTGTTAAAACCGGCCTCCAGCAGCTGCAATCTGCGCTGCGCCTACTGCTTCTATGCCGATGAGGCCAGCGCCCGCGCCGTTCCCAATTACGGGCTGATGCCAAAAGAGGTAAGCCACGCCCTCATAGAAAAGGCGGTGAAGGCGGCGGAGGGCTCCGTCACCTTCCTGTTCCAGGGGGGCGAGCCCACCCTGGCGGGGCTGGACTTCTATCGGGACTTTACCGGACACGTAACGAAAACGGCCCCGCCGAACCTGACGGTCCAATATTCCATCCAGACCAACGGAATACTGCTGGACGAGGCCTGGTGCGGCTTTTTGAAGGAAAACCACTTTCTGGTGGGCCTCTCTCTGGACGGCAGCCGGGAGTGCCACGACCGCTTCCGCCGGGACGGGACGGGGCAGGGCACCTACGACCGGGTGCTCCGGGCGGCCCGACTGCTGGGGCGGGCCGGGGTGGAGCGCAACGTCCTCACGGTGGTTACGGGCTATCTGGCCAAACATATCCAGAGCGTTTTCTCCGCCCTTTGCAAAGGCGGATTCCGTTTCCAGCAGTACATCCCATGCCTGGACCCGCTGGCGGAGGAGCGGGGCGGACAGCGCTATTCTCTGTCTCCGAACCAATATGAGGAATTTTTGAAAACCCTTTTCGACCTGTGGTACCGGGAGTTGGAGCGGGGGCGCTATTGGTCCATCCGTTACTTCGACAATCTGATATGGATGCTGGAGGGGCACGCCCCGGAGCAATGCTCCATGCGGGGGCGCTGCGGCCGGCAATATCTGGCGGAGGCGGACGGAAGCGTCTATCCCTGTGATTTCTACGGCCTGGACAGTTACCGGCTGGGGAATATTCGCGAAAATTCCTGGGCGGAATTAGACCGGGCCAGGGAAGAGCTGAGATTTGTCCAGGCGTCTGAGCGCGTGCCGGAGCAGTGCGGCCGCTGCCAGTGGTATCCCCTGTGCCGCAACGGCTGCCGCCGGGACCGGCTGTTAGAGGCTGACGAGCTGGGCCGCAATTACTACTGCGAAGCCTATGCCGGATTCTTCGCCTACGCCCTCCCGCGGCTGCATGGAGCGCGGGCTTTGCTGAAACCGAGGTGATAGTATGCCACTGTTTTTTCTTGTTGCCCTGGCGGCCAGCGCCGTCGGCGCCATCTGCGGGATTGGCGGCGGGGTCATTATAAAACCTGTGCTGGATTTATTCCGCCTGGAGACTGTATCCACCATCAGCTTTCTGTCCGGCTGTACTGTACTAACCATGACCTGCTACTCCGTGGGCAAGTCGCTTCTGGCGGGAGAAAAAAATGTCGCGCTGGATATCGGAACGCCGCTGGCCGTTGGGGCGGCGGTGGGTGGACTGTTGGGCAATCAGCTGTTCGCGCTGGCGCGGAGGCTGTCAGACATGCCCAACCAAGTGGGGGCGATCCAGTCCGCCTGTCTGGCCATCGTCACAGCGGGGACACTGCTTTACACGCTGAATAAATCCCGCGTTCCGACCCGCCGGGTTCGGAATAAGGGAGGCTGTGCCGCAATCGGCTTGGCGTTAGGATGTATGTCCAGCTTTTTGGGGATTGGCGGCGGCCCCATCAATCTGGTGGTGTTGTATTACTTTTTCAGTATGGATACGAAAACAGCCGCCGCTAACAGCCTTTACATCATCTTATTCAGCCAGCTTTGTGGCCTGTTGACCACCCTGATCACAGCTTCCGTCCCGGATTTCCGCTGGCCTGTGCTGATGCTGATGGCAGCTGGGGGATTAGCGGGAGGTATCCTTGGCCGGAAGCTGAATCGTCATATGGACGGAAAAGCGGTCGAAAATCTGTTTGTCCTTTTGATGATGGTGATTATCTGTATCAGTATTTTCAACGCGTGGCGGTATTTAACTCCGCTTTAGCATTCTCCTTGGGGCACCGAACAAAATTGGAACTTGCATAACAATATCCCGAACGGTTTTCCGTTCGGGATATTGTTTCATCGGCTTTCAGCTTGCCCGCCGCTCAGTTCTTTTTCCCGATTCCCAAAGCGCGGTATACGTCCAGAACGCGGCCAAAGAGCGGCTCAGAGGGGTTCAGTCCGGTGTACTCCTCCAATGCCTTCTCCACGCCCTCGTCCTTGATCTTCTTTTGCAGCTCTACGCTCTGCTCGTCCTCGGGGCAGTTGAAGTGGAGGGCGGCGGCGGCGCCAAAAAGCAGGTGGTCCACAGGCATACCGTAGTGATAGGCGGTCATCAGGGGCTTAATCAGCCGGTCGGTAGGCGCCAGCTTTCGGATGGGCTCGCGAGCCACACGCTGGGTCTCGTCAGCCAGGAACGGGTTCTGGAACCGGGCGAAAATGCGGTCAATATAGGCGTGGTGGGCATCGGGGTCAAAACCGAACTTCTTGATGAGACCCTCGCCGCTCTCACACATGGCCTGATAGACCAGATGGCTGATGGCGGGGTCCGCGATGCTCTCCACAATGGTCTTACAGCCCTTCAGAGTGCCCAGATAGGCGCAAATGGCATGGCCGCTGTTCAGGGTGAACAGCTTACGCTCTAAGTAGGCGGACAGATCGTCCACCCAGGACAGGCCCTGAATATCGGGCAGCTCCCCCTTCCAGCCGGCCTTCTCCACATCCCACTCGGTGTATTGCTCCACCGCCACGTCCAAAGGGTTTTCAAAGCTGGCCTTGGGAACAATGCGGTCCACAGCGCAGTCGGCGAAGCCCACATACTCCTTCGCGTAGGCCTGTTCCTCCTCATTCAGGTTGCTGTAGACGGCCTCACGGAGCTGGCTGGTACCCCGGATCGCGTTCTCACAGGCCACCACATTCATGATCTGAGTGCTCCCCGCGGCTTTCCGAGCCCTGATGCCGGCGGCAATGGGCCTGGCCACGATGGGCAGGATACGCAGGCCCACAGCGGTGGTGATGAGTTCGCAATTTCCGGCGACAGCGTCCACCAGCTCCTGGTTGGCGGAGGAAATGCCGCTGATGTTCGTGACTGTCCATCGCGCCTGTTCCCTGTCCTGGATATGCACAGTGTAGCTCTCGCGCTCGTTGATCGCGGAAATCAGATGCTCCGCTACGTCGGCAAAGGTAACATGGTAGCCGCTTTTCTCCAGCAGGGCCCCAATAAAGCCCCGGCCGATGTTGCCCGCGCCGATCATAATTGCCTGTTTCATGTCTGTTCGCGCTCCTTTTCATTGTTTTTCGTGTTCTTTGGTCCTGTTGGTCATAGTATAGCATGCCCCTCCCGGGCCCGCAAGATTGGAAAGCACCAAAAAATCCCGATCAAAAGTGTTCAAAATCGGTCAAATGAGCGATTTTGATTGAATCTACCTTTTCTGTATTACAGACGGATTTCCAGTTGGAGCAAACCATTTGATCTATCCGGATTCCCATATGCGAACTCCTATTAATTCAGCAAGATTAACAAAATAGAAGTGTTGTTTTTGTGAATAAAACGAATGAAAATCCGGTTGACATTCTTTGGACACTATGTTATGATTTGTTCAGTCAAAATCAATCAACAAGCAAAAACAATCACCGAATACAGGAGGGGATACAGGATGTTGGCGGAACAGCGTGCCCGAGCGATTTTAGATCAGCTTACCCAACGTCAGACAGTCAGTGTGACAGACCTTTGCCAGGCCACCGGCGCCTCTGAGGCCACCATCCGCCGGGACTTGAACGCGCTGGCCCGCCAGGGCAAGCTGGTAAAAATCCATGGCGGCGCCACTACCTTGGAGGAGGTGGAGTTCCTGGCCCAGGAGCCTGACCTGGCCACCAAACAGCGCTACACCCGTGAAAAGGAGCGCATCGCCCGCTATGCCGCCAGCCTGGTGCGGGAAGACGACGTGGTTTTTCTGGACACAGGCACCACGGCGCTCCATATGGCCGAATATCTGAAGGACTCCAAGGCCCTGTTTGTCACCAGCAGCATCGACTTTGCCGGTATGCTCTCCGCCTTTGAACGAAATGTCTATGTGCTGGGCGGGGCGCTGAAGCCGAGCACGGTGGACATTATGGGCGCCGAGGCGCTGGACGCCCTGCGGCACTACAATTTTACCAAAGCGTTTCTGGGTACCAGCGGGGTCAGTGTCAGTCAGGGCTTTACCACTCCGGACCCCGAGGCGGCCGCGCTGAAATTCCTGGCGGCGTCCCGGGCGCAGTCAGTGTATGTACTGGCCGACTCCAGCAAATTCGGCCGGGTCACCGCCGCCACAATCCTGCCTCTGGACAGGGCTCAGGTTATCACCGACAAGCCGCCTGACCGAAAGTATCTGGAAAGCACGGATGTCATCGCGGTTTAACCTTGTTCTCTATATGCTGTTACGAACAGCATGAGATAAAACGCTTTGGAAAGGATGTATTTTATTATGGTTTCCCAACATGTCAAATTTGTCGGTCCTCAAGGAATGCATATGCGTCCGGCTCAAATTCTGGTCACGGAGCTGGGCAAATATGACAGTACCATCACAATTCTCTTCGGCGAGAAAGTCATCAACGCCAAAAGCATCATGAACCTGATGGCCTCCTGCATCCGAAGGGACAGCAATCTCGAAATCCGCTGTGAGGGTGCCGATGAGGCCGAGGCGTTGTCCGCCGCTGTCAGGCTGGTGGAGTCCGGGCTGGGCGACTTGTAACGGTCAAGGCACCTAGAAAGCGGACTTCCAAAGAATCCTTTGATTCCTTGGAAGCGCGGTGGCTATAAGCGGGATACACCATAAACAAATACATCTTTTCCCAAGTGATCCTTCCCTAAATACATATTGAAAGGAGTCAGATCTGTGAAAGAACGGGTACAAAAATTCGGGCGGTTCCTCAGCGGGATGGTCATGCCCAACATCGGGGCTTTCATTGCCTGGGGCCTGATTGCCGCCCTGTTTATTGAGGCCGGCTGGTTCCCCAACGCCACCATCGCCAAGATGGTGAGTCCCATGCTCTCCTACCTGCTGCCCATCCTCATCGCCTATACCGGAGGCAAGATGGTGGGCGGACAGAAGGGGGCGGTGACCGGCGCGCTGGCCGCCTTGGGCGCCATCGCCTCCACCGAGAGCACCATGTTTATCGGCGCCATGATCTGCGGCCCTCTGGGCGGCTGGTGCGTCAAGAAGTTTGACGAGAAGATGGAGGGCCATGTCCCCGCCGGCTTCGAGATGGTAATCAACAATTTCTCCGTGGGCATCATCGGCGGCCTGCTGGCCATTCTGTCCATCTTCGCCATCGGTCCCACCTGCGTCGTCCTCACCAACTGGCTGGGCGCGGGCGTGGGCTGGCTGGTGGATCACAGCCTGCTCCCCCTCACCGCCGTGCTGGTGGAGCCCGCCAAGGTACTGTTCCTGAATAACGCGATCAACCACGGGGTATTTACCCCTATCGGCACCGAGCAGGTGGAGGCCCTCCGGGCCGCCGGCGAAGTGGGCAAGTCTATCCTGTACATGATCGAGTCCAACCCCGGCCCCGGCCTGGGCCTGCTGCTGGCCTACTGCGTGGCCGGAAAGGGGGAAACCCGCTCCTCCGCAGGCGCCGCCGCTGTCATCCAGTTTGTGGGCGGTATCCACGAGATCTATTTCCCCTATGTCCTCATGAACCCCATCGTTATCCTGGGCCCCATGCTGGGCAATGTGTGCGGCATTTTTACCCTCAACCTTCTGGGCGGCGGCCTGTCCGGGCCCGCTTCCCCCGGCAGCGTGATCGCTGAGCTGATGCTCACCCCCAAGGGCTGCTACTTCGCCAATATCGCCGGCATCGCCGTGGCCGGAGCGGTCAGCTTCGCCATCTCCGTTTTCCTGCTGAAGCTCTTTGGCAAGGACGCCAGCCTGGCCGAGGCCCAGGCTCAGGTAGCCGCCAGCAAGGCCGCCTCCAAGGGGCAGCCCGCTCCCTCTGACGCTCCCACCGGAGCCAAGGTGGATGTCAAGTCTGTCAAGAAGATCGTCTTTGCCTGCGACGCTGGCATGGGTTCCTCCGCCATGGGAGCCACTATGCTGCGCAATAAGCTGAAGGACGCCGGCATCACCGACATCGAGGTGGTCCACGCCCCGGTCAGCGAGATTCCCAAGGACTGCCAGATCGTTGTTACCCACCACGAGCTGGCCCACCGCGCCGTGGCCAGCAATCCCAACGCCCGGGTCATCCCCATTCAGAACTTCATGGGCGCCCCCGAGTATGGCGCTCTGGTGGAGGAGCTGGTGGCGGCCCGCAGCGGCAAGACCGCTCCCGCCCCCGCCGTCCCCCAGGCCAACGCTGTCCCCGCTGCCCCCGGCGCGATTTTGCTGGACAGGAAGAACATTGTGCTGAACTGTAAGTCCGTCACACCCGAGGAGGCCATTAAGGCCTGCGGCAAGCGGATGGTGGAAAGCGGCTACTGCACCGAAGGCTACGTACAGGGCATGATCGAGCGCGACGCGGGCTTCCCCGTCGCCATCGGCAGCCATGTGGCCATCCCCCACGGCACCAACGAGTCCCGGGAGTTTATCCAAAAGACCGGCTTGGTGGTCATGACCTATCCCGAGGGTATCGTCTGGGGCGAGGACGAGGAGCTTGTCCGCCTGGTGATCGGCATTGCCTCTCAGGGTGAGGAGCACCTGGACATTCTCAACCGCATCGTAGAGGTCTGTGAAACCGAGGAGGATACCGACGCTCTGGTGGACAGCGCCACCGTGGAAGAGCTGTATAAAAAGCTGAATGGTCTAACCTAATCAATGATTTATTTTAGAAAGGAAGTATTATCATGAAACAGTTTACCTACACCATCACCGATCCCATCGGCGTCCACGCCCGTCCCGCGGGCATGCTGGCTAAGGCCGCCAAAGCTCTGGACAGCACCGTTACCATTGCCAAGGCCGACGGCAAGTCCGCCGCCGCTACCAAGCTGATGGCGCTTATGGGCATGGGCATCAAAAACGGCGAGACCGTTACCGTTACCGTGGAGGGCGGCAATGAAGAGGCGAATGCCGCCGCTATGGAGCAGTTCTTCAAGGAGAATCTGTAAACAACGCTTGGGGCGTCTGCCTCGCGGCGGACGCCCCTGTCCCATTATTACGTATATAAGGAGGAAGCTGCCATGATTATGCTGCAGGGAAAGGGCGTCTCCAAAGGCGTCGCCAACGGCCCCCTCTATTTCTTCCAGCGCCCGGATACCACCATTTCGGACACCCCCGCCGCTGACATTGAGGCGGAAAAGGCCCGCATCGCCGCCGCTCAGAAAAAAGCGATCGACCAGCTTAACGCCCTGGCCGATAAGGCTCGGGAGGATACCGGCGACGAAACCGCCATTCTCTTTGAGACTCACGCCATGTTTGTAGAGGACGAGGACTATGTGGACTGTATGATGAACACCCTGACCGAGCGGGGCTGCCTCGCGGAGAAGGCGGTGGAGCTTGCCGGGGAGGAGTTCGCCGCCATGCTGGCCGCGATGGATGACCCTTACATGCAGGGCCGCGCCGCCGACATCAAGGATGTGACCCGCCGCATTCTCAACAACCTGATGGGGATCGCCGAGGGCGGGATTGACTCTGAGGTCCCGGTGATTTTAGCCGCCGACGACCTGGCCCCCTCTGAAACCCTCCAGTTGGACAAATCCAAGATTTTGGGCTTTATCACCCAGGGCGGTTCCAGCAACAGCCACACCGCCATTCTTGCCCGGACGATGGGCATTCCCGCCATCTGCGGCCTGGGCGAGGCCCTCAAAGCGGACCAGTCCGGACGGGAGATCTACATTGACGGTGAAACCGGCCAGGTGGCTATTGACCCCGATAAAATCACCCTGTCCTCCTTCCAGACCAAGATGGAAAAGCAGCGGGAAATGAAGGAGCTGATGGAGACCATGAAAGGCCAGGGGGACGTTACCATGGACGGCCGGGAGATGATGGTCTACTGCAACATCGGCTCCCCCGCGGATGTGTCCGCCGTTTTGTCCAACGACGGCCAGGGTATCGGCCTGTTCCGCTCCGAGTTCCTGTATCTGGCCTCCAGCGACTACCCTACCGAGGAGGAGCAGTTTCAGGCTTACAAGGAGGTTGCCGCCGCCATGGGCGGCAAGCGGGTGGTCATCCGTACTCTGGACATCGGCGCGGACAAGCAGGTGGACTACTTTCAGCTGCACAAGGAGGAGAACCCCGCTTTAGGTGTCCGGGCGATCCGGATCTGCCTGAACCGTCCCGAGGTGTTCCGCACCCAGCTGCGGGCGCTGTACCGGGCCTCCGCCTATGGCAAAGTGGCGATCATGTTCCCCATGATTACCTCTGTGTGGGAGGTCAAGGAGTGCAAACGGGCCTGCCAAAAGGTGATGGCTGAGCTGGACAGAGAGGGGGTCCCCTACCGTCAGGATACCGAGATCGGAGTTATGATCGAGACTCCCGCCTCCGTTCTGGTGGCGGAGGAGCTGGCAAAAGAGGTGGACTTCTTCTCAGTGGGCACCAACGATTTGACCCAGTACACCCTGGCCTGCGACCGTCAGGCTAACGATCTGGGCAAGTTCTTTGATCCCCACCACCCCGCCGTCCTCCGGGCGCTGAAGCTGGCCGCCGACGCCGCCCATAAAGCGGGCATTTGGATCGGCATCTGCGGCGAGCTGGGAGCGGATCTGACCCTGCTGGAGACCTTCCTGGCCATCGGTATCGACGAGCTGTCCGTCTCTCCCTCCGCCGTCCTGCCGCTTCGGGCTAAAATCCGCAAGTCTATCGCTAAAACCTGCACCCTGGAAAAGCTGGAGTGCTGAGAGTCCAGCCTTTTCGCAAAAGCTCATTCCCACTCGACAAATCCTATTATATGGGACTGTATTTTCTATGTTTTCACGGATAAATTATTCGCAAATTTGTTGATGTTTCACCTGTTATTTTTGGCCGCTCAATTTCTTAGTATCAAAATAGTATCACAAAAGGCGGAGAAATGCAACCACATTCCCCGCCTTTTCCAAATCACTTCTCATTTTTCTTTAATACTATTCCTTGATATGTTCTAAGCGATTCCCCTCTTGGTCAAACAATTCATATACTTCATACTTGCCAGTTCCAGTCCCATAAAACAAGTGATAACCGTTTATATCTAAAGGTGTCAACTCTTGATTTTGATAGGTAATAGCGGCTACATCTTCGTCATAAGCGACAGCCATCACAACATATTTATCACTTTTATCATACCAAGAAACCAATACTTGCGTTCTAAGGTCACCACTGTCGAGCTTTTGAGGTATTTCAATATTTAGAGAGCCATTCATTTCAACAACGCTATAAAAAATACTGTTTTTTTGTATGATAGCGTTCTGGAGTTCATTATTATTATTTTTGTTAATATATATTACTACAATAAGATTTTCATCAATTTGTTGGGAGGTTAAGATTTCGCCTACTTCAAACGGATATTTTATTCTGTTGAGTGCAGTATCAATACTTTTAGGAAAGTATATAAAAGAACCAATTACCACACTTAAAAAGATAAATAGTCCAATAAAAATTAGTTTTCTGTTTTTCATCTGCGGCCTCCAATGGGAATTTATCGTTTACATTATAACAGTAAAATTCCCTGCTGACAAGTATAAATCAGGAGGGTACACCTTGGAGTGCCCTCCTGATGTCCGTTACCTCGCCCCCCGTCTAAACCTCCGCTTTGCTTTCTTCTGCTCCCGCTCTTGCGCCTCCCGGCGCTTTGCGTCCTCCACGGCTCGCTCTACTTCCTCCGGGCCGAACGCTCGCTTTACCCGCTCAAAGTCGGCAACTGTCCCTCGCAGGGCCTTGTTCTCCAACTTCACCTCCCGCAAGCGGTCAGACAACCACTCGTTGCCCTCCCTGGCCCGTCCATAGCCCCCCTGCAAACGATCATACTTCCCTTTCAACTTGACATAGGCCCGGTACAAAGAGCGCAGCACCTTGACGATCCGCGTCAGCAGGGGTTTGGCTTTCTTCTCCCGGTAGGACTTGGCACTCTCCAGCGGCCCTGAGCAGCTGAGATGACGGGAAAGAATCGAAATACTATGTACTCTGGAGATAAGAAACATAGGGCAAGCAAAACCGCTCTGCTGAATTTATCGTTCAGCAGGGCGGTTCGCTTGCCATTAACCTTCTCCGGGACGTACAAATATCTATCTCACCCATACTGGATTTTACTGTCTTTTCCGTATATCCGTTTCGCCGATTGGTTGCGCTCTTAGCTCCCCGGTCATTCATCTCATGCCCCAGGTGACTATCCATGTCCCCTTGTAGCATAGCCTCGAACACAAGGCCAAAGATGTCCCGCATCTCTTCTGTTGTTGTCGGTTTGTACTGCTCTATGATCGCTTTAACCCGCGCACCGCAAATGTCTTTCACTTGATTTGTGAATCATTCGCCGGAATAACCCGCATCCGCCAGAAACTTCTCCACATGAGAAAGATTGCCCAGATTAAGGAGAATCATCTGGATGGCTCCATTCCGATCAGTCACACCGGCGGTTGTTGCGGCTTTATCGACTCCTGATTCCGGCTCAAACCAGAACAATTCAAGGAAAAACAGGGGCTGAGATCATACGATCTCAGCCCCTGTCAGACTGTGTAAGGGAGCGCAGCAGGATATCTATATGGGAGTAAAGGCCGCGTTTCAT
>CAJTEA010000007.1 GCA_910575265.1 Oscillospiraceae bacterium | reverse complement strand
ACCAAATCCGATATCCGCCATAAAACAGTTTCTTTCATGCGTACCTTACAACATTCTCCTGATAGGGTCTCCGCTTTCTTTCTGCACAACCAGATTTCCTATATTTTTATTCGGGAGTAATATCTACTGACTGCAGCGCCAGAGGGAGGTTCCCGCCTCCAGTTCCCGCGCGGGCAGTGATGGTGGGTGATACCGGATGCGGGCCGGTGTAGCGGGCATCAATACCGTGGTTCTCAAATAGGGCCGGCTGATTGTTTCCGCTCATCCCGGCTGCGGCGGCTATAGTCTGGAATATCCCGACCATGATCTCAGCGCCGCCCTGCTGCGTACCCATGACCAGCGGCTGATGTCCATGCTCCTGAGCCCGCAGCGTTCCCGCCACATCTTCAGAGCAGGACATGACGCCGCCGCCCTGGTCGTTGAGACAGATCAGCGGCAGATGGACGCCCATCTGTGCCCGGAGCGTGGGCGTCATATCGGTTGTAATGTCCATGCGTTGCCCCCCATGATCGGTGAGGCAGAGAATGGAGGGCATCATGTTCCCACTGGCGGTCGCTTTCAGCGTTGGAGCGATCTCCTCCTGATAACCGATCCCGCCAGCCGAAGGGGCGGCTCCGGCGCAGAAGCCTGCTACAAACAGAAGTCCACCCGGCTTCAGCTCACCGCTGTTGATCGTTGGGGCGACACCATAGGGAGTAGAGATACGCCTTTGCTGGTTATCCCAGGGAGTCAGACTGCCAGCTACTCCAGCTGTAAACAGCAGCCCGCCAGGATTCCGTCCGCCGCCTCCGTCCGCGCTGGCCAGGGTGGGGGCCTTGCTCTCCGGGGTGAAGATGCGGGCCTGCTGGGTGTCCCAGGGAGTGAGGCAGTCCTGCGCGATGAAGGTCTGCTGTTTCATCCCCGGCTGCGCTCCCAGCGCGCCAGCCACATCGTGGAGATCCCGTACCTCGTCCCTCTGGTTGGCGGCGAAGGCGATGGGTTCAGAGGCCGGAGCCGCCAGTGGAATCAGCCCCGCCTGTGCCATCAGCGCCGCTTTCAGTTGGGGCGGCAGCTCCTTCCCACGTTCCCTCGCCCTGCGCAGGATACCCAGGCAGGCGGTTTTGCTCAAATAGTATTTGCGGGGCGGAGCGTCCTGCAAAATCTGCGACAAGGAATATACGTCTTCTTCGCTGAGGGGTGCGGGGCCAGTATTGAGCGTCGAAGACCCGCCAGGCGAGGGAGAAATCAGTTCCCAGTAGGATTCGCCCAGCAGGTTGCCATGCCCAGGGGTAAGGTCCAGGGACATAAATGGAATTGTTCTTAATTCGGACAATTTCCTCGAGGACGATGCGGAAGTCCTCCCCTTTGGGCGTCCCTGAGCTGAACGCGCCGGGCACGTTTTCCCAGCACATCCATCGCGGGCGAACAGAGAACCCTGTCCGTCCTCGTTCCATATCTGCATTACGCATCTCCTTTACAATACGAACTTGTTCCATGAAAAGGCCGGAACGGGAACCGGTCAAACCGGCCCTCGCTCCAGCCACACTGAGATCCTGACAGGGTGAGCCGCCGCAGATGAGGTCCACAGGCGGCAGTGCCGCCCCGTCCAGCTTGGTGATGTCCCCCACATGGATCATGCCGGGAAAGCGGTGCTTTGTGACTTCGATGGGGAAGGCTTCGATCTCACTGGCCCACACAGGCGTGATCCCGTTCCGGACCGCCGCCAGAGGGAAGCCGCCGATCCCGTCGAAGAGGCTCCCCATAGTGAGCATTTTTCTCCTCCTGTCCTTATTTCGCTGCCGCCTGCACAACGGTGCGGGTGGTATTGACGGCAGCCTGGGCGGTATAGACGGCGCTCATGATGTTGGCTCTGGTGGTGGTGTCCAGGCCGAAGGTTCCGGCGATCCTGGGCACCTCTCCCGCGGAGAGCATGAGACCCAGTCCCAGCAGGGCGTGGTCCTTAAAGACCATCAGGCCGGCCACCAGGATGGTGGATTGAAGGAAGGCGGTCAGGCACAGGCCGATGACCTGCTTCATCCACTGAACAAAGCCGTCTGTGTAGCCTCTGGGGACGCTGAACATATAGAGGCTTCCCACGGCGATCTGGATGAGCAGGATGCCGCCCCGTTTGAGGTTGGCGAAAAACACCTTGATCACCGCGTAGGCCATCATAATGATGCAGAATAAAAGCATGATGGGACTGGTGAGGACGCTCATGCCGAAGCTGGGCGCGCCCGCCATATCCGCGAGGCTCTCCACGCTCATCAGTTCCTCAATGATTCGTTCTCCCACGGTTCCGATGCTGGTTCCCGCCCCGGTCAGGCCAATGGCGAAGGTCCCCTGCAAGGATACCGACAGGGAGTAGAGCCGCACAGGTACCACGGTGAACAGGCTCACCGCCATGAAGCCCTTGATGGCGTTCAGCGCCGTATGTTGGAGGTTGCCTCTGCCGGTGGAGTATTCAATGCCGAACTCAAAACCGGAGACCACCAGGCTGACGCCAAACAGCGCCCAGCCCAGCTGAGAGAAAAACAGGACGATGGCCTCCACCCAGTCCAGCGCGAACAGCTCCACGCCCATATTTCCCATCTCGGCAAAAAAGTTGCCGAGGAAGCCCACCACCTGTCCATAGAACCAATCGACCAGATTGTCCATGATGGTGGAGGCTACAAAGTCGAAGATAAAAATTGGGTATCACCTCTTTTCTGAATCAGGCTCCTGAAAAAGAAGCAGATAGTTTTCCGCCGCCTCCCAGAGCGTGTCAAGATCCAGAGCAGGGCGGCAGATGCCCCACTCTGGATCAGACCCGCAGCCTGGAGTTTCCCGCTTTCGCCGCAAAGGCAGATCGTGGGAGTGGATGGTTACCGAATCAACCGGCCCGGTGTGCCGGTTGAAAACTGTCAGCGTTATTCCGTTATAATAGCCTCCGCTGGAGGCAAACTCGACCTTTGCAAGATTCCAGCTGTCCAGCCGGACATAGCAGACGGCGCCAAGACAGACAGCGTCTGGACGGCGCCTGGCCACAGCTTGCCGAAGCTCCTCTCCGAACGGCATATTTGCTGCCGGGCCCCATCAGATCCCGATGATGCCCCAGATGTAGTTGGGGGCGGTAAGGGTAAAGACCAGGCAGGCAAAGAGGATCACCGGCCCAGTCCACTCAAACTGGCCATGCTTCTTGTAGTCGAAGTAAGCCATACCTAATTTGGTAAAGAAGGCGATGGCCAGGACCATATCCAGCGCGGGAAAGACCACATTTTCCACCACGGTCTTGATCTGGGTCGCCGCATCGGTCCAGGTACTCTCCACCGCGGAGGCCACATCCCCGGCGGCGAAGGCGGGGGCGCAGCAGAGGGCCGCCACCACCATGGCGGCGGCAAGGATACGGAACATTTTCTTGAACTTCATGTTGATTTTCCTCCCTGTGTTCAAATCAAATTTACAGACGAGGAGCCGCCCTTGACAGGCGGCTCCCCATTCAGCATGGTCAGACCGGCTCAATAGCCGGTGCGAGGCAGGGGCTGGGCGGGCTTGTAGACCTTGGTGACCCATCTGCTGGTTGCCATGATCCACTGACCGTTGTACACACCGCCTACATCCGCCTGGTTGACGAACTGGGTCCCTCCGGTGAGCCAGGACACTACATTGCAGTACACCTTGGGCACCTCCACCTGGCGGAAATTGCCGGGGACGATCCCGAAGGAGACCATAAACTCCGTGACATACTCATTGGAGGCCAGACCCAGGGCGGCGGGAGAGGCGTCCAGCACATGGTTCTGCGTGGTGCTCAGGTTATCGTACATGGTACGGTACTCGCCGTTGAGGTTGGTTTTGAACACGATCTTGTAATTCCCCTGGACGTTGTAGGTTCCGGTGACGATCTTGTCCAGCCGCACTGCCTGGGTGGGCAGAGTGTCCCTCCAATAGAAGGAGGTGAGCGCCGTGGTGGAATTGTTGGCGATGCCGGAGAAATCATAGCGTATCTGCTGGCCGGGCATAACCTCCACGAAGCCGGTTTTCTTAATGCTGACGTTGGTGTACAGGGCCTTGTTGGTCATGGCCGTCTTGACGATCTGGCCGGCGTGCTCGATCTCCACCTCAATGGGGGTTTTGTCCAGCCCGTAAAAATCGGCAGCCTTGGATTCCACAATTTTGTATCGCCCTAACGGCAGAGGCTTTGACACAGCGACGCCATTTTTATCGGTGCGGATAGTATCCACCAGATTGCCGGTGCGGTAGTGGTAGATCTCGAACTCGGTACCAGGGATAGGCGTACCGGCGGGCCAGCCGTTCATGGAGTTGTAGTCCTCAGAGGTCTTGGTGATCTGGATCTGCCCGGTGATGGCGGTGTTCTCCCAGGTGATCTCGGTAGTGGTCCCATCAGTGACATAGACCGTCTTCAGCTGGGTATCCACCAGATAACCGTCATTCTCCAACTCCCGCAGGTAGTAGCGGCCAGAGCCGGGCAGGTCGTCGATATGGACGTAGCCCTTGTCATCGCTGCTGTACTGCCCGATGGGATTCTTGTTGGCGTCATAGAGGAGGAAGGTCACCCCGTAGATGCCCTGCTTGGTAACGCTGTCGACCTTGTGAATCAGGATGCCGCTGACTGCCCGATTGGTGACGGTGACTGTGGTGGCTTTGCCGTCCCGGACGGTGAAATAGGTGGGGGTGGCGTCCAGCTCGAAGCCCTTGCCGGCCTCAATCTCCACCGCGTAGTAGTCCCCGGCATCCAGATCCAGGTGGGCGCAGCCCTGCTTGTCGGTGGTAATGGTGTCCACCAAGCCGCCGTCCATGCGGCGGATCTCAAAGGTGGTGTTGGGGATGCGCTGGCTCTTGTCAGCCTCGTTGACCTTGATCAGCTCCAGCCCGCCCACAGGCGTGTTGTAGAATTTCAAAGTCTGAGCGTCTCCTACCTTGATCTGGATGGACTTGGGGGTGGTGTCCAGCAGGTAGCCGTCCAGGGTGCGGATCTCCTTGGCGATGATGGTCTTGCCGGGTTCCAGGCCCTCGATCACGATCCGGCCATTCTCGTCGGTGGTGTACTCGCCGTTGGCGCTGCCCAGCACCTGCCCGTTGGATTCGGTGACCAGGAAGGTCACGCCCTTCAGGGGGGTGGTGGTGCCGGTGATGTACTTCTCAATGACCAGCCGGGTCTTGGGGTCATTCTCGAAAGTGAGATCGTTGCCGCCGTTGGTTCCGCCACCCACATTGGTGGTGCCGCCCGGATTGGTCGTGCCTCCAGTATTGCCGTTGGTGGTCCCGCCCACGGTGCCGCTGTTCACAGAGTTGGAGCCGTTTTTCACGATGATGGTCTGGGGCGTGCTGTTGAGGACATAGCCACTCGGCACCTTGGTTTCGGACACTACCACAGTGCTGCCGGGAACAAGGCCCGTCACAACGACAGTCCCATCCTTGCCGGTGGTGTAGCGGCCCAGCACAGTCCCGTTGCCGTCCTTGACTGTGAACTCGGTGCCAGGGACAGGTTTGCCGGTGACGGAGTCCAGCTTGGTCAGGGTCAGGCTGCACAGGGGTTCGTTCAGGAAGGTGAGGGTCTGGGTGTCCAGAGGATTCACCGTGACCGTCTGGGTTTGGGTACTCTGATCGATGACATAGCCGGGGGCGGGCTTGGTCTCCTTGACCACCACCGTGCCGGTGATGCCGTTGATGCGGATCTCGCCCTTGTCATCGGTGGTGTAGAGGCCGTTACTGCTCAGGTGGCCGTTGTCATTGTCAACGTACCCGCCGTTGGCGTAGGTGAGCTGGAACTGCGCACCGGAAATGAGCGCGCCGGTCACACTGTCCTTCTTCTGGATGACCAGGGTTCCGGCCCGCTTGTTCCAAAACGTCAACTGCTGCACTTCGCCGCCCTTGATGAGAATATCCTGGGGAGTTCCGTCCAAAACGAAGCCCTCCACAGTCTTGATCTCCCGCACCTTCACGGTGGTGCCGGGTTCGATGCCCTCCAGCACGATCTCGCCGGCCTTGTCGGTGTAGTAGATCCCATCGTCCGGGCCGACAGCGCCGCCGTTGCCGTCCACAACCTTAAAGGCCACGCCGGACAGCGGTTCGTTCTCAGTGCCCTCGATGAATTTACGGATAATCAGTGTAGTGCCGGGTTCATTGTCAAAGATCAGGGTGTTGGCCACGCCGGTGCGCACCACAATATTTTTGGGCGTCTCGTCCAGAATGTACCCGTTGGGGGCCTTTTTCTCGGAGACGACCACAGTGGAATTGGGAGCCAGCCCGGTGACGGTGACAGTACCGTCTGTGCCGGTGGTGTAGAGGCCGTTATTGGGGCCGATCACATGGCCGGAGCTGTCCCGCACCATAAACTCCGCGCCCCGCAGGGGCTTCTTGGTCACAGCGTCCCGCTTCAGGATGGTCAGGGTGCAGAGGGGATCATCGTAAAACCGGATGGTCTGGGTGTCCCCGGCGTTAACCACGACTGTCTGGGGCGTGGGGTCCTTGCGGTAATTGTCCGGTGCTTTTTCTTCAGACACCACATAAGTGCCGGGGAGCAGCTTGGACAGAACGATCTGACCATTTTGGTCGGTGGTGTAGAGTCCGTTGGAGGAGGTCATCCCCTCGTTGTCCGGGGTCAGCTCACCGTTGGCAGTCATCACCTTGAACTGCGCCCCGGCCAGGGGCTGACGGGTCACGCTGTCGTACTTCTCAATAATCAAACCACCCTTGCGGGTGTTTTTGATCACCACAGTCTGGGTGTCTCCGCCCTGCCCGATGACCACGTTGGTGGAGGGCGTGTCAATGACGTACCCGCCGTCCGGGGCCTTGATCTCGTTAATCACATAGGCGCCGGGGGCCAGATTGGTGATCTTGATTTCACCCTGAGCGTCGGTGGTGAAGATGCCGTTCTGGGTCAGGGTAGACGAGCCAATGACGCCATCCAGGCCCACCTCGCAGCCGGCGGCTGTTGTGATACGGAACTCAGCGCCGGGAAGCACCTCATCGGTCTGGCTGTCCCGCTTTTGGATGATCAGGCTGCCCTTCGGCTGATTTTTGAAGGTAAGAGACACCGTTTTGCCCGCCTGGATCTGGATGGTCTGGCTCTGGGTATCCAGGATGAAGCCAGCGGGGGCGCGCACCTCGGTGACTACCACGCTCTTTCCCGGCTTCAGACCGGGGATGCGGATCTCCCCGTTCTCATCGGAGCGGTAGATGCCGTTGGAGTCGCCAATCAGGGTTCCGTCCGCGTACATGACCTTGAACTCGGCGTTCTGGAGGGTCACGCTGGGGTTGGTGGCGCAGACCTTCCGAATGAGCAGGATGCCGTCCGGGGCGTTGTCGAAGGAGACGGTGACCACGTTCTGTTCGCCCTTGTCGGAAATATAGACCGTTTCAGAGGCATTGATGATGGAGTAGCCGTCCGCCGGGTCAATTTCCTCCACGATGTAGGTGCCGGCAGTCAACCCGGTCCAGATGGCGGTTCCGTTTTTCCCGGTCACCTTCGTACCGATGACCGTGCCGCCAGTGCCGGAGGTCCCACCCAGATATTTCAGCTGGAAGGTACAGCCGGGGAGGGCCTCATGGGTCACGCTGTCGTATTTCTCCACTACGATGGCGTTTAACGGCTCGTTGAAAAAAGTGAGCGTCTTGCTCTCGCCGCCGTGAAGGATCACCTTCTGGGTGAGAGGCTCTTTCATCTGGAAGCCGGGAGCAGGCTCCACCTCGGTGACGGTGTATTCTCCGGGGTACAGCTTCTTTCCTTTCTCGTGGAGCTTGATCTGGCCGCTGGCGTCGGTGACGAAGATACCGAAGTCCATGGAGGCGGGAGCGCCCGCGGCTTCACCGTTGGACGTATAAGTCACACGGAACTTGGCCCCCTCAATGGGAGCGCCGGCCACGCTGTCCTCCTTGAAAATGGTCAGCTCCGGGGTCTTGTGGTTGCGGAACACCACTGTTTTCTCATCGCCAGGGTTCAGGGAGATAGTCTGCACCCGGTCGGCGTCCTTGTCCGGCAGGTAGTAGGGGGCGGGGACGGACTTCTCCGTGATACGGTAGGTTCCGGGGTCAACACGCAGAGCCACTGTGCCGTCCGCGCCGGTGGTCCAGTCATCCTTGTAGTCGCTGTCGATCCCCTCCACGGTGAGGACGGTGCCGGGGACAGGCACTCCGGTATCGGCGTCAATCTTGGAGAGGGTCAGCAGGGGCTTCTTGCTGTTTTTGAAGATCAGGGTCTTATCATCGCCGCCGTTCAGGCTGATGGTCTGGGTCCGGTCGGCCTCGTCCTCCGGCAGACAGTAGGGTTCAGGGACGGACTTCTCCGTTACCCGGTAGCTGCCGGGTGCGACGCGCAGAGTGGCGAAGCCGTCCGCCTCGGTGGTCACATCCTGGCGGTAGTCGCTGTCGATGCCCTCCACGGTGAACACCGTGCCGGGAATGGGGGTGTTGGACCCCTGCTCTACCTTGGAGATTTTCAGGACAGGCTGCTTCAGGTTGTCAAAGACCAGCTCCTTGCTGTCTCCGGCCCCCAGCCAGATCGTCTGGGTGGGTTCGTCTCCCACCACATAGGGATCAGGGACAGACTTTTCCGTTACCTCGTAGCTGTCCACAGGAATATTGGAGAGGACCGCCCTGCCGTCCGGCCCGGTGGTCACATCGTTGTGGTAGCCGTAATGGATGCCGCGGATTTCAAAATGGGTGTTGGGGATCACATCCCCGGTCTGCGCGTCCCGCTTGAGAATGGTGAGGCTGGGCAGCCGCTTGTCGGAGGCCGTGACAGTAACGGTGCCGCCGCCGTTGATAGTCGCCTGATCCACATGGGCAATCACAGGCTCAGTCAGCGCGGCGTAGGGGGCGGGGGCGGACACCTCCACGAAGGCGTACATCCCCTCGGTCACATCGGTGACGGTGATGGAGCCGTCCGCCTTGGTCTCCTCTGTGCCGATGATCTGACCGTCACGCACAATGTTAAAAACAGCACCGGGGAGGGGATTGCCGCTGTCGTCCAGCTTGATGAGCCTGACCTTTACCTTGGCGTCGTTCTCGAAAACCAGGGCCACGTCAGTTTTGCCGTCCCATACAAAGGTCTGCTTGGTCTTATTCACATCAGGACTCTTGGTGTAGCCCTCCGGGGGCGTGACTTCCTCCGCCACAAAGCTGCCGATGGGCATGGTATCCCAGGGCACGTCCGTCAAATAGCCGCCCGCGCCGGTAATATAGGTTCCGGTGAAGTCGTTGTCCACGCCGGTGATTTTAATGACCGCTCCGGCAAGGCCCTTGGTGGGATCGTCCGCATCTACTTTGCGGATGCTGCCCTCACCGGTGATCTCAGGGGTATCGCTAAACGTAACAGTTACAATTTTGTTGGCTCCATTGGGCAGAACGACATACTGGGGACCCGCGTTGTCGATCTCATAACCCTCCGGGGCTTCCAATTCCGTCACGGCGTAGGTGCCCGCTTCCAGCTTGGATACGGTAACAGTGCCGTCGCTGCCTGTCACCACTTCCTTGGAGTAGGCACCATTTTCGGAGGCTACCTTGAACCGCGCCCCCGACAGGCCCTTGTTGGGATTCGTGCTGTCTACCTTTTTGATGATCAGGTCATACAGCTCACGGGTCACGGTCAGTTCACCGATCATGATGGCCTGCACATCATTTGCCGGATGGTAGCTGGAGCCGGGACCGGCATATGCGTATTCATAAACGGCGCACTCGCCCCATACGCCCTGCGCGCCCAGGTCGAGGATATACTGCGCCCGGTCCCGGAACGATCTGCCGTCCATAGTCTCGTCAATACTGGAATAATTGGTGTGTTCCAGATTGTTGTAGACGCACAGCAGTTCCTCAGCGCAGGCAACCACGGGGTCGGACAGCAGACCGGCCTTGTAGCGCCAGACGATGGCCTGGGTCCAGGAGTTCATCGTCCATGCGTAGTTGCTGTCCCACACATCATCTACACCCAAAGCCTTGGCTTGATCAGTAAAGACGCCGGTGGAGTGGGCGTAGAAGTACGCCATCATGGTTTTGACGGTGGGGTCGTTGACCGGCTTGGGACTCCCCCAGGTGTGGCCCTCCAGTGACCAGCCCATGCCCTTGCCCTTCTCGGCACAGAAGCCCATGGTGCTCTTTCCGTTAAGTCCAAAGTGCATCTGGTGCAGATGGCAGGTACCCAGAGCCGGGGACTCATACTTGACCCCATTGTGGGTGCAGTCGTCCATCTTGATGGTGTCCGGCGTGGCGGCGAGGGCTGTGCCGGGGAGCAGGCCCAGCACGCAGACCAGGGCCAGCAGAGCCGCGATCAGGCGGGTTCGGGGAAAATGAAACTTTTTCATAGCTTGTCAGCCTCCTTTTTGACAGAAAACGGCCCTCCAGCTTGCGCTGGAAGGCCGTTTTGGTTTTATTTTCGCTTACGCATAAAAATTGACGCTGTTTGGGATTCCGACGAACATGTAGCAGTAGGTGATGCCGTCGTACTGGGTCACACCCACGCCGATGCAGTCGCATCTTGAGTCGATCATGGTCTCGAAGTGACCGGGAGAGTTGATCCAGTTGTCGACGGCGCGCCGGGCGGCGTCGTCTGTGCCGGTGAACACGGTGAGGTTGTCACCGAAACCGTAGGGGTAGCCGGCGTCAGCGGCGGCTTGGCCCTCCTCTGCGGCGTGATGCCAGGTGTAGCGCCGGTCGGAGCAGGCTTGGGCGGCGGTCATCAGGGCCTCGCTGACCGGCAGCTCCGACACGCCGTTGGCCTTGCGGGTCTGGTTGATCAGCCGGATCATCTCCTGCCGGATCTCCTGGTTGTCTGTCAGGCCGGCGCTGTCCCCGTCAGCGGGGGATATTGGGGCGGCTGGGGCGGCGGAGCCGACCGTCAGCGTCATGCTCCCGCATTCCCCGGCGCTGTTGGATGCGGTGATCTCCGCGGTCCCCGCCCCCTTTGCGACAGCCACCCAGAAGGTCAGCACCTGCTCCACCGCTACCGTGTCCGGGGCGCTGGAGGTGACGGTGTAGTCGATCCCGCTGGGGCCGATGATCAGGCCGCTTCGCTCTCCTACCTCCAGGGTACTGCCCTTGTAGCTGCTCACCCGGATGGGTTCGTTGGGCACTTCCGCTGCCGCGGCGGGGACGGTGAGCCCAATGGTGAGGGTGGCTGCCATCAATGCGGCGGCAATGCGCTTTTTCATGCTGGTCATACTTTTTTCCTCCTGTATTCCGTATTTTTTGGTGCTTTTGCAAGCAATACAATATCGGAACAGAGGTCAAAAGTCGAGAAGAAAATGCAATCTAAAATGGAGAAACGAGCGGGCGAAAACGAAGCATATTAGCTAATTTCCACACCCTGGACGCACCACCGCTGGTCACGCTGGTCACGGACACAGGTATAAAGCGTGATCATGTTGGTGGTGGAGGCGGCGAGGGCGCTGCGGTCTGTCTCACTCACCTTGGAGACACTGGTCACCTCATAGGTTCGGGTTCCCAGCCGTGTGGTCAGGGTGATGGTATCGCCCACCTCCAGCGTATGGATCTCCCCGAAGTGGTTGTTCACGCCCCGATTGTGGGCAGCCAGCGCCACATTTCCATCCCAGATGGAGGTGTCCTCAAAATGACCCGCGCCCTTCTTCAGCGCGGCGCTGTCCGTACCCTGGTAGATCTTGACGCTCAGACCAATGGCGGGGATCTTCAGTGTCCCCAGACTGCCGTTGCTGTAGTAGAGGTCATCTGTTACCGCCGTGTAGCCGCCGGAGGCACTGCCGGGGTTGGTCACTGTCACCGAGGACGAGCCGGGGACATAGACGGAGCCGCTGCCGGAATCCGTTCCCATACTGCCGCCCATGGCGGGAGGCTGGATGACACCGGCGCTGCCGTTGATAATGGCTCCGGAGGTGGGCTGATAGCCGGGAGCCAGATTGGGAGTGAGGGGCGTGCCGGTGTGCAGGGTGTCGGCGCTGTAGCTGCCGAAGGCGGGGGGAGCGAGAGCGGCGTTCTTGCTCACGTCCTCGTTTTTCATGGCCCCGCCGCCAGGGGTATGCACCACCTCAATGGACGTGGACTTGCCGTACTCCGGGTTGCCAGTGCCGTCAATCGTGTACTCCAGAGGCTCCGCGGCATAGGCGGTCGCCATCGTGGAGGCCATCATGCACAGAGCCAGGAGGAGCATGGTCAGTTTCTTCTTCATCACATTCACCAGTCCTTTCTGATTACAGGTTTGGAATTACGCATCCTCATCTCCGCCCTCGGCCAGCTCACTGCGCCGCTTG
The DNA here is from genome assembly GCA_910575265.1 of Oscillospiraceae bacterium. Taxonomy (GTDB): domain Bacteria; phylum Bacillota; class Clostridia; order Oscillospirales; family Oscillospiraceae; genus Lawsonibacter. Next base: position 166,141 of record CAJTEA010000007.1, on the reverse strand, counting down.
AGGAACAGGGCGATCCCGATGCCGCCGCCAGCCGCGGCGATGAGGCCCAGGGGTACCAGCAGGAGCGGCCAGTTGAAGCTGGCGGCGGGGGCCGGTTCCATGGTGTCCGGCCCATCGTCCACAGGCTCCAGAGGCTGGAGGGGAGTCCCCTCGAAAATTGCCACATACCGGGTCTTGTTCAGTGCGATCCTGCTGACTGTACCAGTGTAGTCGGCGGTGACGGTATAGCCTTTGACGTAGCTGCTGGTGGCGCTGCCGGTGTAAGTGGCCACGGCGGTGTAGCGGTCGCCCAGGGCATAGCCGTCCAGGCTGCCGGTGTTGTCCGTCTGCCAGCTGACGTCCTGGAGGGTCAGAGTACGCCCGCCGTCCTGAATGGTCTTGGGGATGTACTGGGTGTCCTGTCCCGCCAGATTGGGATAGGTCCGGGTGGCGGAGACCTGCCTGGTGGAGCTGCCGTAGCCGGCCACCTCCACCTGCACCGTATCCAGCCGCAGGGTCAGCGTCCCGGCGAGGCCGTCGTCGGTGATGAACGCCTTCTCCTGGGGCAGCAGGGCCAGCACAGAGGCCATATCCTTGTTTTTACTGTCCAGCGTCACCGTCTCGGTGTGCTGGCGGCTCTCATGCTCCGGAAGTTCCTGCTTGAGCAGATCCACCAGGGTGTAGTGGTATCCGTCCTGCTCGAAGTCCGAGCGGGGGATGCCGGTGGGATCGTCCTCCGGGGACAGATCGTAGAACTTGCGGATCTCAGTTCCGTCCTCACTCTGGGTGACGGAGCTGGGGTAGCAGACCTGGGCGGGGTCGGCCCACTCCGCCGCGTAAGCGGCGGGAGCGAGGGCCATAGTCAGCGCCAATGCCAGGGCGCAGACTGCGGTCAGTTTCTTCATCGTCGTTTCCTCCTCTACATTTTCATTTCCGGGGCGGGCGGAGCATCCTGGCTCTGGCCCTCCTGCTGGCGCTGTGGGATCTGAGCCAGAGTCTGCTGATAGGTGTCCAGCACTGCCTGATGGAACTGCTGGTGGAACTCCTTCGTACAGGGAAAGCAGATGTCCTTGTAGCCGTCCCTGCCCTTGTAGCTGGGCATGGAGACGAAGGGGCCGTTGCTGCCCTCCACCACCTTGACGCCCCGGATAGCGAAGCACCCGTTCAGGTTGACGGAGGCGTCCGCCAGGACGGGACCGCTGGCGTGGAGGGAGTGGATTTTCACATCCACCTGCATGGGGAGGGTCTCCCGCTGAGATGTGAGGGTCGGGTCAGGGGCCTGTTTCATTGTCGGTTCCTCCTAAAAAATTTTTGGTAAAATGGAATTACTCCATGGTCATGCCGCCCATGGCGGGCCCGGTGTCCTGTTCCTGCTGGGGAGTGCGAAGCTCCTCCAGCTTCTCCCGCGCCCAGTCCGGCAGACACTGCTCATCCAGAACGCCAGCGAAGTCGGAGCGGTTCCAGCGGGTCTTTTCGCCGTCGCCCAGGCAGGTGGCGTAGACCGCCTGACCTCTGGCGTGGGGAGAACAGCCAAAGCCGCCTTCCGCCAGCCAGAGCATATTGCGGGGGTCCCAGCAGCTCTCCCGGAGCGTATCGGGACGCATCACCAGCACCTTGCCCTTGTAGTCCTGCTCCAGCGGGTTACCGGCGCAGTGCTCCAGGCCGAACAGTCCCAGCGCCTGGTATGCGTCCCTGGCCTGTCCGATGAACGACTCCAGCAGTGCCGCGGCGGTATCCACCGCATAGTAGCGGTTATACTTGCCGTCCGGGGGAACGAAGGTTTTCCTGCCCCACTGGTAGGTCTCATCGCTGACCAGATACTTGCAGGCCGACTCGCGGAACTCTTGCAGGGAGTTGGCGAGGACAAAGTTCACCCGCTTGAAGCCGAACTGTTCCAGCACAGACTGGGCGCAACCCTCGGCCAGCAACTCGTCCGCCTCATTGAAATAATCCCGGACCGCCTGCTCAATGGCTCTGGCGCAGTCCACATTCACCCGAAAGCTGTCCTCGTGCATCTGCGTCTGCCTCAGACGGCGGGCGTCGGCGCGGGAGTAGGGGTACAGATAGGGAAAATCAGCCGCCATAGACGGTATCCTCCGCGATCAGATGCTCCTCCAGCCTGCCCAGGCAGGCGCCCACCACCATGAAGGTCTCCAGCAGATCCGTCGGAAGGTCCCGCAGGTCATAGCGGTGTTCCGCCGCCAGAACCGTGATGGTGTGGGCCTCCTCGTCTACCTCGGCGCACAGCTTGGCCCCATCGGGGATGCCGGCGGCCTCCCGCAGATACTCGTTCACCTGAACGGCTTCCTCCTCGAAGTCGTTGTAGGGGCAGCTGTCCTTATCACAGTCCTCACAGGGGCCGCAGACCTCCGACAGGTAGTGGAGCAGATGGGCCGACGTGCTCGTGAGCTGTTGGACAACGGCCAGCAGCTCCGGCGCGCTCATCCGCCCTTTCAGCACCAGCATGGCCCCATCCAGGGTGTGGTACTCCACCTTGTCGCCGGCGTTGAACCCGGCCAGCCGTGCGGCGGTCACTGGAAGCAGGAGACCCTTGGGTGTGATCTCTTTGATGAATTTCATGTGATATTCCTCCGTTTTCTGATTAAATTTCCTGCCCGAAATCAAACAGGTTCAGCTGTGTGGCGGCACGCTGCCGCTCGGTCATGTCGTAGTTGGCGATGAACACCTCGGCAAACTGGCAGTTGGGGTCGTACCGCTGCTTGATGTTGTTCAGCCGGGTGACCGCCTCGATCTGGATGCCGGGGGCATCGTACAGCTCCCGGACAAAGGCGTCATCGTTGTAGGAGAGCAGGAACTTCCCCTCAATGGACAGAAGGGCGTCCCGCAGGCGGATGTGGTCTTTTTCTGTAAATCCGTCCTCCCCGATGTTCTGGTAGTACCCCTCGGTGGTATGGTAGGGCGGGTCGCAATAAAAAAGGCTCACCGGGCGGTCGTACTGCCGGATGAGCTTCTCAAAGTCCTTGTTTTCCACCACCACATCCTTCAGACGCCGGTGGGCCTGCTCAATAAGGGGGAAGTTGGCCCGCATATCGTGGGGCTGGCTGCCGTAGCTGGTGAGAGCGGAGGCGTAGCTGTAGCGGATGATTTGATAGAACCAGGACGCTTTCTGCACATCGCTGGCGGGGCTGCGCCCCAGAGCGTCCTCTCTTTGCCCTTCGGGCAAATTCACATTATCCCTCGCCAGCGCCTGTTTGATCAGTTCGAAGTCCTCACGGGAATTGAGGACATACCGCAGGGAGTCGATCAGCTCCTCATGCCTGTCCCGGACGCAGCGGTACAGGTTGGCGAGGAGGCTGTTGAAGTCGTTGTAGACCTCAAAATCCCTGCCGGGGGGCTTGTGGAACAACACCCAGCCGCCGCCCCCGAAGACCTCAATGTAACGTTCATAGTACAGAGGGAACCTCTGCACCACCTCCTCCCGCAGCGCCTTTTTGCCGCCGACCCAGCTCATGAAGCTGTTCAAGGGCTGTCACCTCCCGGGATACGGAATTGGGCGGTATCGAACTTCTCCAACGACTGGTTCAGGCCCCGGATGGCGGCGGCGATGCCGCTGATCCGGTGGGTCATGTGGGCAATGGTGGCGCGCACCTCCTGCTCCGCGGCGGCATAAAAGTAGCCGCTGGAGCTGCTGGCGATGGGGATGCCCCTGCGCCGGAGCCGGTTGACCGCGTCCCGCAGTTCCTTGCCACGGACGGAGAAGGTCCGCTCCAGTTCCCGGCTGGTAGCGGCGCCGCCCTCGCCCAGATGGTACTGCCGCAGATATTCGGCCAGCTGTTTATCCTCCATGATTCCTCCTTTCCGGGGCCGTTTTTCCGAAAAAGAGCACAAGCGGGAACCCCACGGGAGCCCAGCGAAGCGGGTCCCGTGGGGAGAGGAGAAGCAGCGGAATGAGCGAGCTTTCGGGCCTCGCCCGGAAGCGAGGGATATGGAGCTCGCGACGACGAAGGGGCCGCTTGTCCCTTTCGGTAAAACGGCCCCTTGATGCTGATATTGTTATTGACTTGATTGTCTGGCATGGGCTGTGCCCATGGAACACCACTCCTTTCCGCTGGCGGTCCAGTCACTGCATGGTCATGCCCTGCTCAGGTGAGTGCCTGGCTGGGCGTTTGTATGGTTTCCACTCTCCGGGTGTGGACAGGATCGGTCCACATCTCCTGGAAACCCGCCACGATGGACTCACAGGCTCCAAGCCCGCTGTCCAACGCCTCCTGATTGATTTCGGAGAACTGGCCTGCCAAGTCAATGATATAGTTCTCCAGCCCGATAATAATATTTTCTTTCCTGCCCTCACTCAGTTCCGGCACATCGACTCCGTTTTGGGCGGCGGACACCGCATCATCAAAGAGGGCGCCATAGTGTTCTTCCCGCACCACTGGATCATCGTCCTCTTCGAAGGGGTCAGGCCAAAACGCCGCAAGACCGCAGATAAAATCCCGCAGGGCAGGGAGTTGTTCACCGCTGCCATGAGCGGCGAGACAGGCCCCATGTCCGATGAGTCCGTGCAGACAAAGCCGTATCTCCTTGAACCGCGCGTGATAGAACTCATCTGAAAAGTTCCAGCCCTTGAGTTTTTTCGGAGGGATATTTCCGGCAATACAGGCCAGCGCGGGACAGGACTGGAGTTTTCTTGAGAGTGGCGATCCGGGGTTTCGCATGTGCCCCATGATAAAATGCCGCACACGGGGCTTTCCAGGCTCGATCAGTAACAATTTACCTCTTCCTTTCACTGCATGGTCATGCCCTGCTCAGGCCGGGACATGGCCTCATTCCCGTGGACGTACAGTCCGGTGCTGCCGGATGTGTAGATGCTCTCGAACTCGTGGGTCAGGGCGGCGTAGGCGGTGAAGTCGACGCAGCGGTCGATCACCTTTTTGTCCAGGCCCTTCTCCAGCAGTTCTTTCTCTGCCTTCTCCCGGAAGCTGCCGATCTCTACGAACTCATAGCTGTCCAGGCGGCCGGCGATCTCCACCGCCTCCTCCAGACTGGCACAGTCCTCCGATTCCATCGCCGCCTGGAGCTGCCGGAGGCCGCATTCGCCGCGCCCGGCCAGAGCCTCCGCAATGGCGGCTCTGGCTGCGGCAGCATCCTCCGGGGCGGCCTGGCTGGACATCTTCTCCAGCATGGGGACGGCTTTCAGCACATCCTGCTGGGCCGGGGCAGTAAAATCACGGACAAATTCCTTGCCGTTGCGCGTCAGATAGCCGGTTTCACTGCCGGCCTCCATGTATCCGGAACTCTCCAGCAGATCTTCCGCATAGGCGTCCAGATCAATATTACCGGACTGGATCAGCTCCTCCGGTACATGATAGGTGCGCAAGTTGTTTGCGGCAAATTCCTTTACACCGTCACGGGGTACCCACTCGTAGCAGTGGAGGTTCTGCGCGATGTCCAGGGCAAATTTCAGGGTACGGCAGTCTTCATACTCCAAAGCGGCGGCAAACTTGTCCAGCCAGTGCGCTTTGCCCTGACCCTGCTCAGCCAGAACATAGCCGAGATTATCCCCATCCCGAACCAGATCGGTAATGCTGGAATACTGCTTCGTAAGGTCTCCGGCCTCGGGGAGAATACACCGGGCTTCCAGCAGAGTGCAGTCCTCCAGAGACTTGACCCGCAGCTCGTCCAGTGCCAGCACGACCTCGTCCGCGTCCTCCGCCATTTTGCCGTCATATCCCGGCAGACGGAGCCACACGCCCTCGGGGACCGCGGGGGAGGCCAGCTTCAGCTTGACGCTCCAATCGCTGTCCTCCGGCAAAAACGCGTTCTTTCCGGAGTAAGCTGGTTCTGCTGCCCTTTTCGGATATTCCACATAATAGCCTCCGATGAACAGTCCGGGGTGCTCATCCTCAAACTCCTGCCCGATGTGATCAAAATCCACATAGGGCAGGACGTCCTCCGGCAGGCTGGCCGCTCCTTTCTGGCTGTACTTGCCCAAATCCTCATAGCTCCCAGCCGGATGGAGCGTGCAGTCGGGCAAGCTCAAAATACTCTTGATGGCGTCAGCCGCCTTTTCGGGCGGATACCCCATCGAGACGGCGGCGAGGGCGTAGCTCTCCCGGACGCTTAACGTCTCCAGCTGCTCCTTCAACCACTCCTGTTCCTGGGGCGTACCGGGCAGTTCCAGGAATTCTTTGAAATCATTCATCATCACTTCATCTCCATTCCGCCCTGTTGGGGGCTTTCTTCCATACCCTGGACAGGCTGTCCAGCGTCATCGCAAAGTCCGTTCACCTCCGTTTCCGCCTGAAGGCGAAAACTCCGTTCACTCCCTTGCTCTTCCGCTCCCCACATGACCCGCTCCGCTGGGCTCATGTGGGGACCCCTTGGCTCAATCAGGCCATAGGGAGTCAGAACGCCGCCGCACTTTTCGATCAGCGCCTGTCCGTACTGGTATAGATTCAGGTGTGGGGCGAGTGTCGCCGCGTCCGGCTCACAGAGGATAAGAGAAAGCTCCCCCTTCGCCACTTCGATGGGGGAGCTGTACTGGGGGGAGAAGACATAGTTGTCCAGCGAGTCCATGAGCGCCCCGGCGCTCAGGATGTCCTTGCAATCTGTGGCTTCCAGCAGGGCCTTGTAAGCGGTCAGGGCCTTCGGCTCCAGCCCTGCCAGTCTGCGGGCCAGCAGGTCCACAGTTTCCATTCCACTGGTCAGACCGATGAGTGACGGCGCGGTGCAGTCCACACAGCGCACCGGCTCCGTCCCCATGGGAGCGTTGGCCGGGTATGGGAACTCTACCCGGTTTCCGTCATATGTCTCAGCCAGGATGGTGTACGCGGGTTTTTTCGGCGTGAGATCCAGGGTTTTGTAAACCTGACGCGGTTCGCTGTGCCGCTCCACATAGCCGAAGCCGGTAAATGTACTGCCCTCCGCCTCCCGATGGTTCTTCCCAATCTGCGCGTAGTCCAGCAGTTCAAGCGTGGCGTCCGGAATAGCGTCTGTTTCCGGGATAAACCCGTTCTCCACAAGGAACCTGCCCAGCTCCTCATCGGTCACGGCATACTCCAACACATGGCAGCAGTCCCCGCTGTAGGCGTAGTCGATCAGGCTGCCAATGGGGATCGTTTCCACGCCTTTCTGAATATCCATGCAGACCAGCCCCTCGAAGACAGCCATACCTCGCGTGTCCAGCTCTGCCAGCCGCTTGGCCAGGGCATTGAGCGGGAAGATGTCTGTCTCCTGAATGCGCTCGTTCAAGTAGTCGTATTCCTCGACAGCATGGAACTCCAGATACGGGTGCTTTCCGTCCTCCAGCCGGATCTGTTCCATTGCGTCGAGAAGTTCGTAATCCGTGGCTGGCAGATCCAGCTCCACTTCCTGACAGGCTCCGTTGGGGCTGCTGAATGTGCGGATATGGAATACCTTATCCAAGAGTCATCCCTCCCATCGGCGCTCCAGCCTCCATATCGGTGGGGGACTGGAGGGTCTGCTCATAGGTCCTGGGATCAGCGGCAGGGCAGTCCCAGCCACGCAGGCAACCGCCCAACATGGCCTGCTCCTGAGCCTTGCTGATTCCGCGGCATTGATTGCGGTAGTCCGCTATGTGCCGGTTCAGACCGGGTTTCTCACTGCTGTTCTCCGACACCTGATAGCCGGCGCCTCTGGTAATGCAGATCAGGGAGTCATCCTCCGGCAGGACAGAGAAGCACATATCCGGGAGCCGCTCAGAGAAGTGGGGATCGAAGCGGTCCTGCTCCGGCATGATGCTCCAGTCCTTGCTCTGCCACAGGTGGACATACAGCTCACAGCCATCTCCGATGCCAATATCACGCTGCTCAAAGCCCTCGCCCCAGCCATCAGACATCTGCCCGCTCAGATAATCAGTCAAAGTGTCCAGTTCCACAGGGGTCAGCGCTTCTGCTGCCTTGCACTCCACTACCGCCCAGAGCCGGCCTTCCCGTTCCTCTGTAGTGAAGAGAGCAGAGCGGACCTTGCGATCCACGGCATCATCTTTGCCGTACCAGTGCATAATGCCGCGCTCCGCTTCTTCCGGCATCCGTTCCCGGATCAGGGCGGCCAGGATGCTGTCCGCGTAGTGGCGAAGATCCCGCCCGTCCAAAGGAGTACCATCCTCATCCATTCCGCCGTATTCATCGGGTTCAAAGAGTTCCGCGGTCATGGGGGCGTACAGCTTCAGCGTCTGGAGGGGCGGGGGCAGGACAGAGAAGCTGTCCGCCCCCAGCACCAGGTTCAGGCTGCGGCCACTGTCCCAGTTCACCAGAAAGTGGCCGGCGTCGTCGATGCCCTTCAGCGTCCCCATGCTCCCCGGCTCCACCGGGTGGGGGTCGTCTTTCATCTCGCGGAGCTTGATCCGGCTGCCCACTGGAAACTGTTCCCGCAGAAAATCCAGCCATTCTTTTGGTATCCGGTCCATTTACATTCCCTCCATTTTTATATCAGTTTGCGGCCCGTTCCTCTGCGGGGGCCCGCCCTCACGCGCCTTTTGAATGTCCGGACAGTCGGAGAACCAAATTGTGTGATGAGACTTCAGATGGAACTCGACAGCGCACGGTTCCAAATACTTCTCACACAGGCGGGGAAGATACTCCTCAACCTCATCCCATTCGTAGGGGTAGTCGACGCCTTCTCCATAGGTAATACCTTTTTTTAACTCCGCTACCAGTGCTTTGTATGCGTCCGGGTCCGTGTTTTCATAGGCGTCCTTGCCGGTCAAATGCTTCATCGTTTCGTTTCCAGTGTAGAGTAATTCCTCAAACTGGCAGCCTCCATAGGCTTCCACATCTGCCAGAGAGTCCGGATCAGCCAACGCCGCCATGTAGACCTCCTCGCCCTGGGCGATGAGCCATACCCGGAAGTCGATGAAGCCGTCGTCTGAGCAGCCGTTTTCACACATCAGCGAGGCGGCGGTCCACAGTCCGTATTGATACGATAGATTCAGGTATCCGGTCAGAATGTCGTGGAAGTCCTGCGTCTGCTGGGGGCCGCGGGCAATGAGCTGCCCGGCCAGCCACTGGCTGGATGCGTCCATATTCTGACCGCATTCTTTCTTTGCTCCGGCGATCAGCTCCCAGAAATCGGACTTGCTCATTTCCATCCCCGGCTGCGCCGGATACCACTGTTTCTTCAGGCCTCCCGCAAGGCTGTCGCATTCCGCTGCCCACTGTTCCAGCTCCTCATCGTTGGCCCGCATCTCCTGGGCGTAGAGTTCCAAGCCGCTGAGGATATTCTGCCTGGTCTGTTCACTCAGCTCAGGCGCGCCGCCGGAGTCTCTGGCGGCGGATACCGCCTGATCGAATGTACTGCCGATTTGCTCCACCATCTCCCGGTATCCCTTGGGTGTGTCATCCTCAGCCAATCCCCAGAACTCAGCCATATCTGTGAGCAGTCTGCGGAATGTGGGCAGCTGTTCTTCCTGACCCTGTGCGGCAAGCCGGGCGGCGTGTTCCGTCAGGCCAGCGATGCACTGGCGCATCGTGTTTTTATATGCCTGATACTGCGGCTCCATCTGAGCGAGAAGTTCATCAATGGTATAGCGGCGGGTGTTTTCGCCCTGGGCCGGCGAGGTCTGTTCTCTGTTATCCAAGCTGCATTCCTCCCAGTTCAATACGTTCCGCCATATCCTCAGCCTGGATAGGCGGAGCCTCGTAAAGCGTCTTTTTTCCGTAGGTGATTCGGATGATGTCCTCCGCGCAGTAATCGGCGCTGCGGCCAAACAGCCGCTCAAACTCACGGCGGTCCTGTGCGGGGATATCATAGGTGCTGTAATAATTCCTATGGCCTGTCAGGGAGTTTGCCGCCGTCTTGAAAGTCAGTTCCTTGCCATCTTTCTCAACCGTAACGGTCACCGTTTTAGCGCCGCTGGCTTTTAACGCCTCTGTGATGGCTTTCATTCGATGGATGGGATTTTCGGTATCCTGCATCAGCGCCTGATATTCCGCTAACAGAGCGTCATCTTTCAGAAATTGCAGGAGAAATTTCTCCTGGTTTATTTTGATATATTGCTCCGCCTCTGTCTCAATGAAGCCCTCCGGGTCCTGGAGCCAGGCCATAAAAGCGGCCTCCGGCAGTTCATTCAGAATATAGTCGCTGTGGAACTGCCCATCTGGCGCCTGGTTGGCAAAAATTTGGCAGATTACCGTTTCTTTGGCGCCGTAGTCCTGATAATACTGAAGATCGCGCTTCGCTTGTCCGCTGGAGACTATCTGTGTGGGGAGGTTGCTCCGGTCATTCGCGATGATCTCCTCCACGCGCTGATTGATTCTGCCGCATATTTCATCCACCATAGAGGGGATGGCCCTGGCCGCAAACGGGGCCTGCCCGTCTGTAAGAATAGTTGACAGGCCCTTCGTCAGATACAGTGTCTTTTTTCCGATGTCGTGTACACCGCAAAACGTCAGGCCGTTTTTCCAGGAGATACAGCCATCTGCTTCCACGGCAGTCTGGTACAGATAGTCAACCGGCTTCTTTTCGATTTTGAGGAGCATCGTGACGGCTTTCTCGCCCGTGCAGATTGTCAAAGGCGCGTTTCCCCAGTCCAGCCACCGCTGGAAATCATTACGTGAAACCGTACATTGAACAAGGTCTTTCATCAGCTCATACCCTCCATTGCCGGCGCTGCCTGCTGGGAGCGATCAGCGTCCATCTGCCACTCTGACCGCAGCTGTCTTTGCAGAGACACACATTCCTCGATCCAGTCATCCAGTTCGCCGTCGATTTCCAACTCCTGACGGTGAATTTCCAATGCGATTAAAATATCATTTTTGGCGCTGTCTGGCAGCGCGGGAGCCTGACCGGATCTCCGCGCGGCTGACACGGCCTGGTCAAATGATTCTCTGTACCGCCGTTCCAGCTGGATGGAGGTTTCTTTATCCGCGTAGGCGCCTCCATCCAAGCCCCAGAATGGCACCAATTTCAGAATAATCTCCCGCAGTTTTGTGATATCTTCCTCCTGATGGAGCGCCGCCCGCTGTGCGGCGACTGTAGTCAGACCGGCAACACATCTTCGGATGTACTCCTCATACGCCTGATAGGTCGGCTCAATCAGTTTCAGAAACTCATCCAGATTATAAGAAGATTGGGAGGCTCCGTGGCCAAGCCATTGTTTCAGCGCGGCTCTGGGATATAAAATCCGATCTGATTCACTCATCAGCCTATACCTCCCATCGTCATGCCGGTACCACCGTAGTCCTCGATCTGGCGGGGATTCTCCTCACCATACAGGTCGCAGAACATATCGTCCACGGCCTTGCGGATTTCCGGGTCATCGGTCAGGGTTTCACAGCGGAAGCCGGTGGTGGCGTGGCAGGGCAGTTCCTCACGGACAGTCTGGAGGTACTTCTGCGGATCGGTATAGTTCCACCGTTCCCCACTGGCGAAGGTGACCCGCCCGACAGCCGGGCTTTCGTCCAGTACCTGCCGGAGATGGGCGGCAGCCTCCGCCACCACCGGGTCATCCTTGAATTCGTCCATCCTCAGCCGGTCTTCTGACAGCCACTCCCGGCCATCCCAATGGATGGCCAGATCCACCGCGGCGATGCCGTCCTTGGTGACCCCCAGCCGCTTGTCCTCGCAGTCAAGACCGGCGTATAACTGCATGGCCCCCTCCAGCGGGAGCTGGTGGGTCACTTGCCGCTCAGGCGTGTTGGTGTGTTCGATCACATACCACTCATAGCTATGGGGGAGTGTGGGATCAGCGGCGTTTTGGAGCGCCTGGAGTCCTTTTTCCGTCAGTCCCATCTGCTGAGCCTGTTTATCGAAACAACTGAGGTAGCACTGGTAGTCGCCCTCTATGGGATTGCACCGCAGGCGGTAGAGATACCGTCCCGTCTCCAGCGTGAAGCCGTAGTTCTGGCAGCAGGAGCCGCCCGCAATGGCGCCCTTACTGCCATAGCAGTACCGCCGCATGGAGGGGAGGTCTTTCAGGACTCCCTTGCGAAGATCGTTCACCACCTTGTCCAGCTCATTCCGGAACTCCTGGGTGTTCAGCTCTTCGGGGCCTCTGGGCCACCAGGTATGGTAGAAGCCCTCGCGTCCCTCGTGTCCGAAGTCGATGCGGACATGGCCGATGGCCCCCAGCTCCTTATCCTTCTCCGGCGTCTGAGCATAAAAAAGCCCCGCATCCTCGGGGGATGCGGGGCACAGCAGATGGCGGACAGGCGTTTCAGGGCAGCGGATCTTTTCCTCAGCACAGAACTCCGCCAAGCAGGGATTTGTACCGGTCATCTGGAACATATCCTTGACCAGCCGGAACTGGGAACAGGCTTTTTTCAGCGGCAGATAGGAGAGGATCGAACCGGCATGGTTTTCCTCCGCCAGATCCACCAGCGCGTGGGGTTCGTCCGGATGGCGGGCAGTACCCCGCAGGTCGTAACAGTACCAGCCCTGGGGCACGTCCTCGCGGGGGATGGGCGCGGCACTGTACAGCACCGAGGCCCCGAACAGGCGAGCCCCCAGCATTTTGTCCTTGTAAATGTTGATTTGCAACGGTTTCACTCCCTTTCGTTTTTGGTCAGCAACAATAGATACCACAACTCCCGGCGAAAGTCTACAAAAACTTTTTACATCATCGCCTGCCCAATCTCCGGTGCGGGAGGGAAAGGCTTGCTCAGGCGGCGCGCCAGACCGAACTCCGTCCGCCGGACGCCGTCCTCTGCCATGGAGTCCTCGCCCAGACGGGAAAAATCCATATACCCGTCGATGGTATCAATGACTTCATCGTCAGCCCCAGTGCGGCGGAGTACCTGTTTCCCATACTCATCCATGTCCTCCGGGACCAGTTCATAGTCGTCCCGGTCCATGGCGATGCTGACGGCTTCCGTGAAGGCACCCGGCTGTTCCACCTCCAGCACGGCGCAGAACTTCAGCAGCTCACCGTCCTCCTGCTCCATCTCCTGAAGGCACAGCGCCAGCGTATTGGCATCTTCCACAGTGATTGTATCCAGCGGGAGGAGGCCGTCCAGATACGGGGAGGAGAACTTGACGGCGGTGATGCCGGCCTGGGCGAAGTCCTCCACGTCCAGCGCCCTTTTTGCCTGCTCCAGCCGCTCGTCCGAGGCGGGAAAGCTGAGGGGAAATGTACCCTTTGCTGTGGAAAGCGTCAGGCGGAGGACGCCCTGCTCTTCCAAGACCTGCTCCATAGCGCCTGACTGAATCCCGGTGTAGCTGTCGGCCAGGAACTCTCCCTCATGGCTGTTGCAGTAGTCGATGCCGATGGAGCGATAGTCCAGGTAGGGCCGCAGAGTCTCCGGTACCTTATCCTCCAGACGGTCATGCTCCACCAGCCATCTGCCCAGCTCCTGGTGGGAGGTCACACCCGGAATGACCTCGTAGCAAGCCAGGCTGGCCGGTTTGATATGGGCGGCGATCCGAAGCACATCGTCCAGACTCTGTTGAGACTCCGGGTCCAGAGACTTGGACAGATGGTAGTGTTCCGCCGCGTTCATCCCGTCTATTGTCTCCGCCAGCTGGTTCAGCTTCTGGATCGTGGAATCGCTGTCCAGCTTGGTTTGCTGGAGATGCCAGTTGAGTGCGGGGACGGAACTGTCAGCGTTCAATACCGTGGGTGCGATATTGGGTTGGCCCGCCGCACGAATTTCATCAACTTTCCGTTTGAATTCATCCGGCGGCACCGGCAGTTTCAACTGCTCAAGTACCCTGCCGCTGGATATATTCAGCTTTAACATGATAGACCTCCCATCTGCTGGTCCGGCTCTTGCGCAGGAGGAAAGGGCTTGCTCAGCCGGCGCACCAGACCGAACCCGGTTTGCCGAACGCCGTCCTCATCCATCATCTCACTGCCCAGCCGGTCAAAATCAGTGCAGCCTTCTATGGCCTCCAGAACTTCGTCGTTTGCGCCCATGCGGCGCAGGGCCTGACGGCCATACTCCCGTTCGCTGTCGGAGATCAGCTCATAGTCGTCGATGTCGATGGCCATATCAAGGGCCTCGGTGAAGGTGGACGGTTCTTCCACCTCCAGAGCGGCGCAGTATTTCATGATCTCGCCGTCTTTTTTAAGGCGCTGGAGACAGATAGCCATCTCATTGGCGTCCTCTACAGTGATACTGTCCATAGGGATCAGCCGGTTCAAATAGGGCGCTGTATATTCGGCGCTGGCAATCACCGCTTGAGCGAAGTCCTCGATTCTCAGGGACTCCTTTGCCTGTCCCAGCTGCTTCTCGGAGGCGGGGAGGACAAGGGGATAACTCTGTTCTGAGGCTGTGAGTGTCAAAAGCATGGCTTTTGGCGTCTCCTCCTGCACTGGCGCTTCCTCACGGCGTTTGACAAGGCCATGGGGCGTGTATATCCCTCCAAGGGCATCCCGCTGCTCCGCGCCGATCTTGCTGTAATCCAGGTAAGGCCGGGCCTCATCGGGGAAGGAGAATTTTCCGGTCATGAACGCCGTGTCCACCAGAAAGCGGCCCAGATCCTCGTCTGTCTTGATTTTAGGGAATATCTCATAACGGTCCAGGCTGGTTGCGACATGAACCGCAAAGTCCAGATCGCCGGTACATTCCAGTTCCAGCGCCCCGGAAAAGAGGTGTTGTTCCTCCTGGGTCATACCGTTGATTCTGGCGTCCAGGGTGTTCAGCTTCTCAAGGTCAGCCCCGCTCTCCAGATCGGCGTGCTGGACATACGGATAGAGGTTGGGGATGGGGCTGTTCACACCGCTGATGCTGATTTCCGCAGGCTCATCCTCAAAGCCTGCGATCAGGCTGAAGATCTTGCTTGCCGCCTCATCACGGGTAGTGGGGATATCGAGCGCAATACCGTAGCTCCGGAACTCCAGGTAAAGAATCATTGCGTCAGCCCTCCCATCTGGAGTCCCTGTTCCCGCTGATGCTTCTCTGCGGGGTCCTCCATCATCAGCTCCTCCAGCGGCATTGTGCCCTGGTACACCACATAGCCGCATTCGTTGAACTGCCCGCCTTCCTGCCGGAGCTGCTGTTCACCGTAGCGGCGGTAGTCGTAGAAGCCCTCCAGGTTTTCGTCGTAGTCGAAATGACCGGACTCCCGGATCATGTGCCTGCCGTATTCCTCCGGGGTTTGGAGGCCGGGGACAAAGTCAAACAGGTCCAGGTTTTCCGCCAGCTGTCGGACGGCCATCATGTCTCCAGCCTCCGCAAACAGCACTACCGCATTCAGCTTCTCCATATCCGCCTCCTTCAGCGGCTCGATAGCCTGGCACATCCGGTTCAGGGCTGGGAGATCGCTGCCGCTCAGGTGGTCCAGTTCCAGCGCATTCACAACTTTTTCCGGCAACTCGTCCCAGTCGATGCGCATCTTAGCATCGTGCAGTGTGGTGACGCCAACGCGGAGCAGCGTCCGCTCGATCTGGTGTTCCGAAGCGGGAAGGTACAGATATTCCGGATTGCTCCCCTCCACAAGACCCCGTTTTGGCGTGATCTCCAACACCAGCAGGCTGTGATCGTATAGATATGAGGGGAACTGATGTCCGTTGTAGACCGGTTCCAGCTCCATGCCGTTGTCGTAGGCCACACCGTAAGGGGTGATGACTCCTCTACCGCCGTTAATCAGCTGGAGGGCGGCTTCTTTGCCATTCACTGCCTGGTATTGGTCTATCGGCATTGCGCCGCCGTTCAGTGTCATTGTGTGGTCTTTCCCGATCTGCTCCAAATCAGAGAAATCCGTGATAACCGTTGTCTGTTGACAACAGTACGTCAGGTTAATAAAGTCCTTGATTTCGGACAGCCCCAGCTTGTGAGCCATAGCCTGGAACTGACTGACCTCGCCGGCGCAGAAGCCGTCCAGCCGTTTCGCCAGGTAGTCCAGCTGATCGATATTGACCAGCGTACCCACCAGGGTGTTCAGCACGCTGTACCGGCTGTTTACTTCATCCACAGTGCAGTCCCGGTTGACGGAAAAGCCCAGGTCAATTGCCTGGAGCATCTCAATGGCCTTATCGTACTGGTCAACGGGAATGGGAAAGGGGATAGTGATCTGATCGCATTCCGGACGTCGGGGGTTGCTCAAAACCGCTTGGATCACATAACTCATACGCCGCCGCCCTCCTCAAAGCCCTCTTTCATCTCCCACTCACGCTGCCTCGGCTTGGCGGGCCGGTTGCAGGGCAGCTTCTTCTGGGGCCTCTTTTTCCGGGTGTCAATGCGGGTAGACGGCGATCTGGACGGGTCCATCATCATCCGCTCCAACCCCGCCAGGCGGGTATCGCCCATGAAATATCGTGCCATATTCTTCTGTCCTCCTGTTTTGGTATTTCCAATCCCTGAAAAGAGGACAAAACGAAAAAAGGCGCTGCCCTTTTTTCAGGGAAACGGCCTTAACTGGTACAAATATTGGGTTTTAACTTAACTGCATCCCGCCCTCTCACGGGGGCTCTATAGCCGCAAACTCCAACTCTTTTTGGTTGGACGCCTCTGCCAGCGCCTCCAGATCCGGGACGCTGCGTTCGATTGGTCCCACGGTGGATTCCGGGCATTTCCATCGTTCATCTGTGGGGTTCTTATTCTATAAAAAATGTATAACCGCTTTGTTCAGGATCGAGTGAGTCACAAAATTCTTCCTCTTTTTGCAAGGAAATGTCAACTCGATCCTCCAAATCAGGGATAGTGCGCTCTATTTGTTCCGCCGCAGAGCTCAGATGCTCCTGCCGTTCACTGGTAATGCTGAAGTTTTCCAATGTTTCATGGATACTGCGATAGACTTCTGTAAGTTGTTCGGGAGTAAAAAGGACAACGTGGGGGATGAGACCGGAGCGGGTAGCGAAGTCGCGCTTGGCCGCGGTGTAACTGTCCACACCGCCGGGAGGTCCATAGAAGTTCCCCGCGTTCAGGCCAGTGCGCTCCCGCACACGTTCCCAGGTAGCAAACTGGACGCCGTACCTGGTGGGGTGGCCCGCCAGAACCACATCGTTGAAATCCGCCAGCAGCCTGTAGTCTCCCGTCAGGCCGCTGGCTGTCAGCTGGGGCGCCGTCTCCATCTGGCGCATGTACTCGGCAGTGGTTTTGGTGATAGAGATTGCTTTGTCCAGAGCGGCGCTCCTGTGATCATCTGCCGTATCCTCCCGCCAGTACCTCACCGAGCCGGTATCCAGCGCGAGGCAGAGACGCTGTCCGTCCAGCTCTACTGGCAGGAGGCCCTCCTCCGTTTCCGGTTTTACGGCAAAGCCCTCGTGCTGGAGGTTCAGGGTTAGTTCTTGGAAGTATCTGTTTTTTTCTTCTGCGTTCATTTTGATCCTCCTTGCTTTCTAATATAATGGCAACTTTTTGCGCTGAAAAGTCTGGGGCCCTTTTTGATTTTGCCTGTTTTGAAAACAGGCGCTGGGAGTATTGTGTTTTCCTGGAAAAACAAAAAGCGCCGGTCTGTCAATTCCTTTAGAACTGACGGATCGACGCTCAATACAGGCGCTCAAAATCGTAGCGCCCTATTTGAAACTGTTGTGCCGCAGGTTTAAGTCCTACCTGAGTGAATAGGAGGTGGGGAAAAATCTAAATTTTGAGGCCCTTGGATTTTCACTATCCAAGGGCCTCTGAGGTCTTGAAATCTCTCAGTTTTTTCACCAAAAATCTTTTTTGACCTCTTTTTCTGGTGGAGGCGGGGAGAGTTGAACTCCCGTCCGAAAGCACTTCCACAGGAACTTCTCCGAGCGCAGACGATCGTTTACATTCCCTCACTCAAGCGTGGGTCGTCACACTCCTGGGCTTGGTAGAGTCATAATGCGTGGAACGGTCAACTCTTTCCGAACGCACGGGCACCACTAAGGCGACGCCCAGACCCGGCTCGTGGTCCTTCCGGGCAGGACGGCTGCGTTAAGCCGCAGCGAGAACTACGTTATCGTCGTTCTTTAATTTATAATTGCCCATTTTTAGGATGTTAGGCGCATCCGCTCGCTATTCCCGCTTCTATGCCCCCGTCGAAACCGGTACGCCCCCGTCGAAGCGGCCAAAGGCCGCTGAGACGACGGTAAGCCGTCGGATAGCTGTTATGATACTTTTTCCGGCTCAGGGTAATCCACGCCGAAGGTTTCTACAGTGACCTTTTTCATCGTCTGCTTCTGCCGGGGACGGTCATTCCAGTCGGTCTTGCTAGAGACGATGGCGTCAGCGGTCTCCATGCCCTCAATGACCTTGCCGAAGGCGGCGTAGCCTCCGTCCAGGTGGGGGGCTTTGTCTACCATGATAAAAAACTGGCTTCCGGCGGAGTTGGGGTCCATTGCCCGGGCCATGGACAGAACTCCCCGGTCGTGGACCAGATCGTTTTGGAAGCCATTCTGGGTGAACTCCCCCTTGATGGAGTAGCCCGGGCCGCCCATTCCGGTGCCCTGGGGACAGCCGCCCTGAATCATAAAGCCGGGGATGCAGCGGTGAAAAATCAGGCCGTCGTAAAAGCCCTTCTGAATCAGGGAGATAAAGTTGTTTACACTGTTGGGGGCCACCTCGGGGTAGAGTTCCGCCTTTATGGTGGCTCCGCCCTCCATTTCAATGGTGACAACGGGATTGCTCACACAAATCAATCCTTTCCAAATAAATATTGATCCAGCAAATCCAGATTATCCATGCTAGAGGAAAGCTGGAGTAAAATCTGTCCATTTCGGTCAAACAGGACCCGCCCTCCGTTGGGGGAGCGCGCCGCGCGGCCTACCTCCTCAATGGAAAAGATCCGATCCCGTTTGCCTGGACCCACTACCCGCAGATAAGAGCCATAGACCTCCAGCCGGGGGTCCTGGTGGGTAAGGAGGATCAGCATACCGGTACCGGACAGGGACGCGCCCAGCACGAGCACCTTAACGGAGGTCTCCCAACCGCCCCAAATGACGTTAAAAATCAAAACAGGTATCGTAAAGACCAGACCAAAGATAAGGGCGATTTTTCCCTTATCAATGACAGCCTTGGGCGTTTGGACAACAAACTTGTCGGGAAGCTGTGCCATACTACCGCCTCTTAGTCTTCATGGCCCGGTCCATCTCCCGCTTGGCGTCCCGCCGGGCGGCGGATTCCCGCTTGTCATAGAGCTTCTTACCCTTGGCCAGGCCGATTTCCAGCTTGACCCGGGGGCCTCGGAAGTAGACGGACAGGGGGATCAGGGAGTAGCCGTCCTGTTTGATTTTAGCGAACAGCCGCAGAATTTCCCGCTTGTGCATCAGCAGCCGGCGGGCGCGGCGGGGGTCCTTATTGAAGATGTTGCCCTTTTCATAGGGGCTGATGTGCATGCCCAAGACGGAGATTTCTCCGTCCTTGATAAGACAGAAGGAGTCCTTCAGGTTGATATTGCCCAGACGGATGGACTTGACCTCGGTGCCCGCCAGCTCAATGCCGGTTTCGTATTTTTCCTCGATAAAATAATCGTGATAGGCCTTATTGTTTTTGGCGACGATTTTCACCGCCTCGCCCATGGCGGACGCCTCCTTTCCCGAGGGTTCAGTGGCTAACTATACCATAGGATACCCGAAAAGGCAAGGGGAAAATCCGTTTATTTTGCCCAGAGCTTGGGCAGCTTGGAATAAAAGTCCCCTTTATCCTCCCAAATCAGGAGCAGGCTGCCCTGTTTCGCGGAAACCTGGGCCTCCTGGTCCAGGAACTGGTTGCTCACCCCGATGGGAAAATCTCCGGTGAGGGTGTGGTTTTCAAGGGGGTACTTCAGCCCAATGAGATCGACCCCCACCGCCGTGCCGCTGTTGCAGAATACAGACAGATAGCCGGTCATGGAAGGGGGGAAGGCGATGGTTTTTCCGTCCCGGACGCAGGTGGCGACCGTTTTTTCTCCGGCCAGAAAGCCCTGGGCCTCATGCTTTGCCAGCCAGTCCAGCAGCTGGAGGTTGCCCAGGGTGTGCTCCAGGCGTCCGCCCACGCCTCCCAGCAGGATAAAGCGGCGGTAGCCCAGCTCGATCCCCTTGCGCAGGGCGTAGACCATGTCGGTGTCATCCTTTTCCTCGGGGAGCTGGATCACATTGGGGTGGTTGGGACGGTGGCCCAGGGAGTCGAAATCCCCCACCGCCAGATCGGGGTTGACGCCATAGGCAATCAGGGAGTCGAACCCCCGGTCGGCGGCGATCACGTAGTCCCCCGGCTTGGGGTAGGGCCGCAGGTCCGGGGTCAGGGACATGGCCCCCACAATATAGCAGATATTGGATGCGGGAATCATAAAGCAGCCACTCCTGTGTCAGTTAAAATTGTTTTCCTTATTATAATACAAGTCCGCCCTTCTTTGCAAGGCGGAACGGGAAAAATATCCGTATTTTTCAGGTATTGACTTTCTGTCGGGAACAGCATAAAATAGCCGGTACTGATTTTGTTTTCGGGAGGCGGACACCTTGTTTCACTACTTGGATAACGCCGCGACCACACCGGCGCGGCCCGAGGCCGTCCAGGCGGCGCTGGAGGCTATGACCCGGGGCTGGGGCAACCCCTCCTCCCAGCACGCTCTGGGCGCCCGGGCGGCGGCTGAGATGAAGCTCTGGCGGGCGGATGTGGCGCGGGCGCTGGGCTGTCAGCCCGGGGAGCTGTGTTTCACCTCCTGCGGCTCAGAGAGCGATAACTGGGCCATCCGGGGCGCGCTGGAGCTGAACCGGCGGAAGGGAACGCACATCGTCACCACCGCCATTGAGCACGCCGCCGTGCTGGAGCCATGCAAAGCCCTGGAACGGCAGGGCTTTGAGGTCACATACCTTAAACCGGACCGCCAGGGGAACATCGCCCCCGGCCAGCTCACCGCCGCCCTCCGGCCGGACACCGTTCTGGTGTCCATGATGCTGGTGAACAACGAGCTGGGAACCGTCCTCCCGGTCCGGGCGGCGGCGGAGGCCATCCGAACCGCCGGCTGTCCCGCCCTTCTGCACTGCGACGCGGTCCAGGGGTTTTTAAAGGTGCCCTTTACCCCCGGGGAGCTGGGGGTGGACCTGCTGTCCATCAGCGGACACAAGGTCCACGCGCCCAAGGGCGTGGGGGCGCTGTATGTCCGGAAGGGCCTGAGGCTGCCCCCCCTCATCCGGGGCGGGGGACAGGAAAGCGGTCTGCGCTCCGGCACCGAGGCCACCGCTCAGATCGCCGCCCTCGCCGCCGCCGCCCGCCTGGGCGCGGCCTCCTTCCAAAAGGACGCCGCCCATATGGCGGCGCTGAAGGTTTACGCCGTGGAACAGCTGGCCCGGGCGGTTCCGGACGCGGTGATCCTCGCGCAGGGCGGCGCGCCCCACATTCTGCCGATCTCCCTGCCCGGTTATAAGAGCGAGGTGGTGGTGCGCTTCCTTAGCGATCGGGAGGTTTATCTCTCCTCCGGCTCCGCCTGCCACCGGGGCGGGCTCAGCCATGTGTTTGCCGCCCTGGACCTCCCCAAGCCCCAGCGGGACGGCGCCCTGCGTATCAGCTTCTCCTATGATACCGCCCGCGGGGACGTGGACGCCCTGGTTCAGGGGCTGAAGGCGGCTCAAGAGGCCCTTTTTACCACACTATCGTAACAATAAAGGAGCGTTACCGTGTTTGCGTACATGAAGCAGAAGCCCGGCTTTTATAAACAGGTGCTTTTTCTGGCGGCGCCCATTGTGCTGCAAAATCTGATTACCAGCGCTCTGGGCATGGCGGATACCTTTATGGTGGGGATGCTGGGGGAAGCCCCCATGGCCGCGGTGACCCTGGCCAATATCCCTCTGTTCACGGTACAGATGTTTATTTTTGGCGTACAGAGCGGGTCTTCCGTCCTCACCAGCCAGTACTGGGGCAAGCAGGAGATGGATTCCATCAACCGGGTGCTGGGGGTGGCCCTTTGGGTGGCGCTGCTGGTGTCCTCAGTCTGCGCGGCGATACTGCTGATCTGTCCGGTAGAGTTTTTGAGCCTGTTCGGCAACGACCCCTATGTGGTTGAGCTGGCGGCCCAGTACGGCAGAATTGCCGGGATGTCCTATGTGTGCAGCGCCTTTACCATGATGTATGTGGCCGCCTACCGCAGCATGGAGCGGCCCCAGCTTGGCATGTATATCCTGGCGCTGTCCATGACGGTGAACACCTTTCTCAACTGGGTCTTTATTTTCGGCAAGCTGGGCGCGCCCGCTCTGGGCGTTCGGGGCGCGGCGCTGGCCACCTTGATCGCCCGGATTCTGGAGGTGGTCATTGTGGTGACCCACATGATCCGAAGCCGCTTTTTCCGGGTCCATCTCCATCTGCTGCTCCGGCCCGGACTGGACATGACCCGCCGCTTCCTGCGCTACGGCGGGCTAGTGGTGCTCAACGAGACTACCTGGGGCCTGGGCAGCTCCGTGTTCCCCACCATTATGGGGCACATGGCGGGCAGTACCGAGATTCTGGCCGCCTATACCGTGGCGGGCAACGTGGACAAGATTGTCATGGTGGTATCCTTTGGCCTGGCCGCCACCGCTTCCATCATTATCGGCCGGGAGGTGGGGGCCGGACGGACCCAAAATGTGCGCTCCATAGGCAAGGCGTTGACCACGCTGGCCCTGTTGTGCGGCCTGGTGATGGGCGGGCTGCTGTTCCTGTTCGCCCACTTTGCCGCGCCGGCGTGGGTGTTCCCCCTGTTCAAAATGTCGGACAGGGCCGTCTCTATCGCCGTGATGATGATGACCGTTCAGGCCTGCGTCCGGCCCCTCCGGGATTACAACACGGTTTCCGTTGTAGGCGTGCTCCGGGGCGGAGGCGACGTAAAGGCGGCGACCCTGATTGACACTCTGCCCCAGTGGCTGGTAGCTATCCCCGCCGCCATTCTGCTGGGCTCGGTCCTCAAGATGGATATCCTGTGGGTTTACCTGGCCATGACCCTGGAAAACATCGTAAAGTTCGCCTTCGGCGTCCCCCGGGTGTCCTCTGACCGTTGGATTCGGGACCTGACCCGGGCATAAAAGCACAACGTTCAAGCGTGCGCCCAAAAGGAGGCTTTGTCCGCCGCGGCGGGGACGAGAGAGCGGAACTGACCGTCTGTCCTTTTGGCAGACGGTCAGTTTTCTTTTTCGCGTTCGGCGATGTATTGCTTCAAAATCCATCTGACCATACCCGAAAATGACCGAAAATCCTCTTTGGCATAGATTTTGATTTTTTCCGCTGTATCAACCTCCAAGTGAGTACTGTATGCTTTTCGTTTACCATTCATGATTTCACCTCCTGTTAATCGTAACCGTACAGCTTTGAATCGTCAACGTTTACATTGTATTATATTGTATGAGGATGTAATATGGACGGCGGATTAGCACCATCCCGGTTATTCTGCGAAGAATGGCCGGGAATTTTTTGTTTATAATAAATTCATAAAGTACCTATTGACAATTTTGGAGGGGAGTGGTACATTATCTTTAGCACTCAAGGAATATGAGTGCTAAACCAATGAAACAAAAGGCGGTGAGTGCCGTGGCACTGTCGGACCGGAAAAAGCGCATCCTGCGGGCGATTGTAGAGAGCTATATCGCCACCGCCGAGCCGGTGGGGTCAAAGGCGGTGGCTCAGCTGGCCGGGCTGGACGTATCCACCGCCACCATCCGCAATGAGATGGCCGATCTTACCGAGCAGGGCTATCTGGAGCAGCCCCATACATCCGCCGGGCGGATTCCCTCCGCCGCCGGCTACCGGCTCTATGTCAACGAGCTGATGGACCGCCAGCAGCTCACCATTCAGGAAACCCAGCGCATAAACGACGCGCTCAACCTGAAAATGGAGGAGCTGGACCGGGTGATCGACCGGGCGGGCAAGGTGCTCTCCCAGCTCAGCGACTACCCCGTGTTCACCATGGCCGCGGCCAAAGAGCGGGCTGCCGTCAAGCGCTTCGACCTTCTGATGGTGGAGGAAAACGCTTTCATCGCCGTGGTGATGACCGACAGCAGCGTGGTGAAAAACAAGCTGATCCACATCCCCGGTCCGCTGTCCGACCCTCAGCTGCAAATGCTGTCCGCCGTGCTCAACTCCTCCTTTGTGGGCCTGTCCCGGGAGGAGATGTCTGAGAATCTGGACAAAATGGAGACTCACACCGCGCCGGGGGCCTTTGAGCTCATCGCTCTGGTGGTGGAGTTCGCCATGGAGGTGCTGGAGGGCCAGCGGGAACAGAAATTCCGCACCGCCGGCATTACCCACCTGCTGGAGCACCCGGAATACCGCAGCCTGGACAAGGCCAAGCCCCTGATGGCCTACCTCAGCGAGGAGAGCGACGAGCCCCGTCTGCCCGCCACCCTGGACACCGGCAAGAATATGAACATCCTCATCGGACCGGAGAACGTAAACGACGCGCTGAAGGACACCAGCGTGGTGATGGCCAGCTACGACATTGGCGACAACATGCGGGGCGTGATCGGGGTGGTGGGCCCCACCCGGATGGACTACGCCAAGGTCACCGCCCGACTGTCCTACTTCGCCGACAGCCTGACCCGTATGTTCGGAAAGGAGCTGCCCCCGGCGGAGGAGGACACGGAAGAATAAATAACGAGCCGTGAAGGAGTATGAATTGTGAGTAAGAAAAAAGAAAAGAAGGAAGTTCCGGTCCAGGAAGCCGAGGCCCCTGATACAGAGCTTCTGGAGGAAGAAAGTCAGGCGGCGGAGGCTGTCCAGGAGGAGCCCCAGGCCGACGCCTCCGGCGAGACGCCGGAGGAGGCCGCCGAGGAGGCCGAGGCCCCGGCGCCGGAACCGATGGTCCCCAAGGACCAGTTTCTCCGTCTGGCCGCCGAGTACGACAACTACCGCAAGCGTACCGCCAAGGAAAAGGAATCCCTGTGGGCTGACGCAAAAGCGGATACCGTCCAGGCGTTTCTCCCTGTCTATGACAACCTGGAGCGGGCCCTGAAGCAGGAAACCTCCGATGAGGCCTACAAAAAGGGCGTGGAGATGACCATGAACCAGCTGAAGGAGGTCTTCGCCAAGCTGGGCGTCACCGAAATCGAGGCCCAGGGCCAGCCCTTCGACCCTAACCTGCACAACGCCGTGATGCACATCGAGGACGAAAACCTGGGTGAGAACGTGGTAGCTCAGGTTTTCCAGGCGGGCTTTATGCTGGGTGAGAAGGTGATCCGCTTCGCCATGGTTCAAGTCGCGAATTAGTATCCGCTATTTGGGAGAGGGAGGTCGGACAACATGTGCAGACGTTGCGAAAATGTTCAATTCACCCTGATGGTCAGCGCCGGACTGCTGGTTTGGCTGTCCGCTCTGTTTGGCGTGGGAGCGGTGCTCCTGCATTAAATCTGTTAACACCAATCTTTTATATATTTAGGAGGAAAACATCATGGGAAAAATTATTGGCATTGATTTAGGTACTACCAATAGCTGCGTGGCGGTGATGGAGGGCGGCGACGCCGTTGTCATCGCCAACGCTGAGGGCAACCGCACCACCCCCTCTGTCGTGGCCTTCTCCAAGGATGGGGAGCGCATGGTGGGCCAGGTGGCCAAGCGCCAGGCCATCACCAACCCTGACCGGACCATCAGCTCCATCAAGCGGGAGATGGGCTCCGACTACCGGGTGGAGGTGGACGGCAAGAAGTACACCCCCCAGGAGATCAGCGCCATGGTGCTCCAGAAGCTGAAGGCCGACGCCGAGGGCTATCTGGGCCAGACTGTCACCGAGGCGGTGATTACCGTCCCCGCCTACTTCACCGACGCCCAGCGCCAGGCCACCAAGGACGCCGGCAAGATCGCCGGCCTGGAGGTCAAGCGGATCATCAACGAGCCCACCGCCGCGGCCCTGGCCTATGGCGTGGACAAGGAAGAGGCCCAGAAGATCATGGTCTACGACCTGGGCGGCGGTACCTTCGACGTGTCCATCCTGGATATTGATGACGGCGTCATCGAGGTCCTTGCTACCGCCGGCAACAACCGCCTGGGCGGCGACGACTTTGACAAGTGCGTCAT
Source organism: Oscillospiraceae bacterium (assembly GCA_910575265.1). GTDB lineage: Bacteria > Bacillota > Clostridia > Oscillospirales > Oscillospiraceae > Lawsonibacter. Next base: position 140,384 of record CAJTEA010000007.1, on the reverse strand, counting down.
GGACTGGATGGTGGCTGAGTTCAAAAAGGCGGAGGGTGTGGACCTGTCCGGCGATAAGGTCGCCATGCAGCGGCTGAAGGAGGCCGCCGAGAAGGCCAAGATTGAGCTGTCCGGCGTGACCACCACCGCCATCAACCTGCCCTATATCACCGCCGACGCCAGCGGCCCCAAACACCTGGACCTGACCCTGTCCCGGGCCAAGTTCAACGAGCTGACCCATCATTTGGTGGAGGCCACTATGGGGCCTGTCCGTCAGGCTATGGGCGACGCCAAGCTCTCCGCCGGCGACCTGCACAAGGTCCTGCTGGTGGGCGGTTCCAGCCGGATTCCGGCGGTTCAGGATGCGGTGAAGAACATCACCGGCCGGGACGGCTTTAAGGGCATCAACCCCGACGAGTGCGTGGCCATGGGCGCGGCCCTTCAGGGCGGTGTGTTCACCGGCGACGTGAAGGATCTGCTGCTGCTGGACGTTACCCCCCTGTCTTTGGGCATTGAGACCGCCGGCGGTGTGATGACCAAGATCATCGACCGCAACACCACCATCCCCGCTCACGGCAGCCAGGTGTTCACCACCTACTCCGACAACCAGCCCTCCGTGGAGATCAAGGTGCTCCAGGGCGAGCGGGAGATGGCCCAATACAACAAGCAGCTGGGCGTGTTCATGCTGGACGGCATCCTGCCCGCCCGCCGGGGCGAGCCCAAGATCGAGGTCACCTTCGACATCGACGCCAACGGCATTGTCAACGTGTCCGCCAAAGACCAGGGCACCGGCCGGGAGCAGCACATCACCATCACCTCCTCCACCAACATGAGCAAGGAGGAGATCGACAAGGCCATGCGGGAGGCGGAGCAGTTCGCCGCCGAGGACAAGAAGATGCGGGAGGCCGCCGATATCCGCAACAACGGCGACCAGACCCTGTATCAGGTGGAAAAGACCCTGGGCGAGGTGGGCGATAAGCTCCCCGCCGAGGACAAGGCCAAGGTGGAGTCCGCCCTGGAGAAGCTGCGCGAGGCCCTGAAGGGCACCGACATCGACGCTATCAAGAGCGCCACCGAGTCCGTCACCAAAGAGTTCGGTGAGGTTGGCTCCAAGATCTACGGTCAGGCCGGCCCTGGCCCCGACATGGGCGGCGCGGGCTTTGCCGGCGGGGAGCAGTCCGGCGGTCAGTCCGGCCCCGATGTGGTGGACGCCGATTATGAAGTGATCGACGACGACCAGAAGTAAAAAGAAGGTTGTCCGTGTATTTATTACGGGCGACCACAGGTCGCCCCTACAGGATCAGCCCGTAGGGGCGGCCTTTGGCCGCCCGCATCCTTTTGAAAATAGGTGAATCCATATGGCGGAAGAAAAACGAGATTATTACGAGGTCCTTGGCCTGTCCAAGGGGTGTACCGAGGAGGAGCTGAAAAAGGCCTACCGCAAGCTGGCCAAGAAGTACCACCCGGACGTGAACCCCGGCGACAAGGACGCGGAGGCCAAATTCAAGGAGATTAACGAGGCCTACGGCATCCTGTCCGACCCGGAGAAGAAGGCCCGGTACGACCAGTTCGGCTTCGCCGGCGTGGACCCCAGCTATGGCGGCGGCGGCGGCATGGGCTTTGATATGGGGGACATCGACCTGGGCGACATCTTCGGCTCCTTCTTCGGCGGGGGCTTTGGGGGCTTCGGCGGAGGCGGTTCCAGGCGCAACGGACCCCAGAAGGGGGAGAGCCTGCGGGTCAATCTGGCCCTCTCCTTTGAGGAGGCCGCTTTTGGCTGCGCCAGAGAGATCGAGCTCAACCGTACCGAGATCTGCGAGGAGTGCAAGGGCTCCGGCTGCGCGGCGGGCACCACGGCCGATACCTGCCCCGACTGCCGGGGGGCGGGTCAGGTGCGCGTCCAGAGGGGGGCGGGGGGCTTCGCCTTCTCCACCACCACCACCTGCGCCAAGTGCCGGGGGACAGGCAAAATTATCCACACACCCTGCAAAAAGTGCGGCGGCGCGGGCAGCGTGCGGAAGAAGCAGCGGGTGACCGTCACCATCCCGGCGGGCATTGACGACGGTCAGGCCGTTTCCATGCGGGGCCAGGGCAACGCCGGAACCAACGGCGGCCCCGCCGGAGACCTGCTGGTGCGGGTGCAGATTAAGCCCCACCCCCAGTTCCAGCGGGACGGGTCCACCGTGCTCTATGAGCACCCCATCAGCTTCTATCAGGCGGCGATGGGCGCGGAGCTGGAGATCCCCACTATCGATGGCAAGGTGAAGTACAACCTCCCCGCCGGCACCCAGACAGGGACCACCTTCCGACTCAAGGGCAAGGGCATCCCTGAGCTGCGGGGAGGACGGCGGGGCGACCAGTACGTCACCGTCCGGGTGCGGGTGCCCACTTCCCTCAACGCCGAGCAGAAGGAGGCTCTCAACGCCTTCGGCGCGGCCATGGGCGAGACGGTCCCGGAGAGCGGCCTGAAGGGCTTTTTTGAAAAAAAGAAAAAGAAGAAATAATTCAGGTCCCTCCGGTATTCCGGGGGGACTTTCCTTGTATTCAACCGAAAAAGATGGTTGAACAGCGTAGCGTGAAATGTTATAATAAGAGTGTCACAGGTACGCGGTGTACGGATAAAATTGAAGGAGGTTATTGTGTGATGAAAGTTTTGAAGCGATTTGGCGGGGCGCTGGTCACTCTGCTGGTCCTGACCCTGACGCTGACCGGGACCGCCCTGGCGGCCGGACCGGGGGATAGCATTTCCGTCCAGTTCAACGGAAAGCCGGTCGCTTTTACCGACGCGGTCCCCGAGTTCTCAGGTGAGCGGACCTTCGTACCCCTCCGGGCGGTGCTGGAGGCCATGGACGCCCAGGTGAACTATGCGGACGGAGCGGTGGAAATCCACCGCGGCGGCGTGGAGCTGTCCATGGTTCTGGGTCAGAACACGGCCGCCGTCACCGAAAACGGCCAGACCCGCGCCATGACCATGGATGTGGTCCCCTACGTGAAGAATGACCGCACCTATGTGCCGGTCCGCTTTGTGGCCGAGGCCTTCGGCTGCTCCGTGGGCTGGGACGCGGACGCCAAGACGGTGGTCATTGTGGACGTGGACGCCCTGTTTGGGGACGCCACCTTCGACCTGATGGACAACTTCGCCGCCTATTGTGAGAAGCGGGAGAGCGGCAACATGGCCCTGACCGGCGCGCTGGCTCTGGATGTGACAGACAAGAGCGGCGAAATAAAGTCGGTCAATGCCAAGGGCAGTCTGGACGGCGTGACCAGCGCGAAGGGTCTGCAAATGGATTGGAAGCTGTCCCTGTCCGACCTGTCCTCGCTGCTGGGTGAGGACGCCAGTGACCCTATCGTCCAGGGGATCATCGCCGCCCTGTCCGACCTGGAGGGTGAGGTCCGCGTGGATATGGAGAAACCCGCCATCTACCTGACCCTGCCCGCCGTTCTCTCCGGGGGCGGTGAAAATACATGGTACGCTCTGGACCTGGAGGCCTATCAGGCCCAGCTGCTCAGCGGCCTGGATATGACCCAGCTGACCCGTCTGGAGGGCGCTGGCATCCGAGAGATACTGACGACGGTGCTCAAGAGCGTCCCCGTGAACGACAGCCAGACCGACTATGAGGCCCTCGCCCTGATGGCGTCCCTATATGTGGATATGCTCAGTGATCAGGCCTTTACTCAGAAGGGGAACACCTATGTGGCCGAGATGACCCTAGAGGATATGGTGGACCTGACCGTTACCTTGACCAAGCGGGGCGACGACATCGTGGCGGCTGACATCAAGATGGACTGCGACGTCAACGAAGGCGGGGACAGAGTGATCATGACCATGACCGAGCACGCCGCCCCCGATCAGGTGACGGTGGCCTTTGAGCTGGAGCTGACCAGCGATGACATGGATATGGAGCTCAGCCTGGACTTTGCCGGCGTACCCACCCGAAAGGTTCCGGTCACCGCTCCTCCCGCCGGAGCGGCTGTCATACCCATGGGTTAAGCAAATTCGAACAATGCCCCGCCGGATGGAAGTCCGGCGGGGCATTCCGCGTTTAAAATCGGTGTACCCACCCGGACAGGAACCAGACAGGGGCCAGCCAGGTCAGCATGTAAATCAGGAGGTTGATGGGGGACAGGGAGGTGTATGCCCCCACCGAGGTGAGGTAAGCGGCTAGAAGCATACCCAGCAGAGAGCCGGCGCAGCACAGGACGGCTCCCAGCCGGGTGGCCCAGCGCATGCGCTTGGCGGAGATGATCGCCTCGGCGAAGGGCAGGGGGCCCTCCCGGCACAGCAAGGCGGTAAGGACGCCCAAATGCTCCTGCTCCGGATCGGACAGTTCCCGGCGGCGCTCCACTGTGGGGAACGCCATTTTGTCCGCGGCCAGCCGGAACCGCTGCTGGAGCATGGCGGGAATCAGGTTGAAATCCCGGGTGGCCAGCACTGGCTCCACCTTTTCCAGCATCAGCCCCTCCAGAGCGGGGAAAACCGTCTCAGGCAGGGTGTAGCTCAGGGCAAAGATACCGGCCAGCTTGCCGTCGATGGCGCAGAAAACAGCGCTTTTCACGTTGAGCCCCTGGGGCAGGCGGACCTCCATCAGCTTCATAAAGGCGGCGGAGCCCACCAGTACCTGATCCCCCCGGATGTTGGCGGACAGCCCGCCCCCCTCGTGGCACTGGAGGCTGTCGGCCCGGCGGAGCAGTCCGCCCATGGACCGCAGCTGGTCGTGGAACAGCTTGGCCAGGCCGCTGCCCGAATCCCGGATCAGGGTGGCGGTATAGGCCACCACCTTCTCCGCGGAGTAGTCGGCCATCACCTTAAAGCCGTTGAGCTCCACGTAGCCGGTTGGGAACAGGTCGCCGTCTGTAATCAGAACGCAGTTTCCCTTCCGGGAGGTAGCCATTCCCGGCCAGCCGGCCAGGGCGGCTCCGCTGGCGGACAGGCGGCGGGCCAGCTTATGGAAGGGCCGGCCATAGACCAACGCGCCGCCAAAGGCGGCGGTGGCGGTGAACAGGGCGGACAGCGCCCAGATCAGCCGCTCGGGGTGGTCGCTGCCCACCGAGACCATGGCGGCAAACGCGATATTTCCCAGGAAAAACAGGGGACAGACCCGCCGGAAGATGCGCTGGGCCCCGTCGTCGCTTTGAATCTGACTGCCGAAGTTCTCCGGTGTGCCCGACCATTTGGCGTAGGTGTCCTGCTCGTTCCACAGCTCCGGCTCCAGGGTGACCCGGTAGGGGGAGGAGGCGGTGGCGGCGGTGCGGCAGGACAGCCGCTGGGCGCAGCGCTTGTGATAGCTGCCGTGGAGCAGGAAGAACAGGTTCGTCAGGCAGACCAGTGTGTAGGGCAGACGACTAGACAGGGTTTCGGCCATAGCCATGTCAATGCCATCGGCCAGAGTGAAGGCGCAGGCCAATGCGGCGAGGGTATCCATCCCGAATTTCAGCCAGCAGGCCCGAGCGAAGCCGGTGAGCAGCACATCGGCCCCCAGCAGCATACCCGCGCCCAGCAGCCCCACAGCCAGCCAGGACTGAATACCAGGCTGGTCCAGCGGGGCCGGCCAGACGATTCCCGCCAGCGGAACCAGAACCTGGAGCAACGCGGCCGCGGCCAGCATGAAAACCAGAATGGTCCTGGTCCGCATCCACTTCAGGCCCTTGTTGTACCGCCGGGCCAGCTTGCCGGGGGGGATGTCGGGGGCGGGGCGCTCCTGCCGCTTGGGGCGGCGCCACTGGCGGGAGGGAGGCGTGTCGTCAATCTCCTCCTGGTCAGTGCCAGGGATGAGGCGCTCCAGACGGCGGACCTCCTCCTTGTCGATGGCCTCGTCCTCCTCAAACATGCGGTCGGCATAGTCATCCGCTTTTCGACCCAGATCCCGGATAAAGGCGGACAGCTTGCCCTCCTCCTGGGGGAAGGGGATCACCTCGCCTCCGCCCATCGGCTCCGGAGCCCTGGAGGACAGGCGGCTGGGCGCGGGACGCCTCGGCTCCGGCGGGGCGGGGGCCTCCTCCGGAACCTCGGGCGGGGGCGGAGCCTCGGGGGGGGCAGGCGGAGCGGGCCGCGCGCCGGGGAAGGCCACCATCCTGCCCTCGGGAGGGGGCGCGCCCGGCGGACGGCGGACGTTTTTTTTCCGGGGAAGTTTTTTCCACTCGATGGTGTTGAACCGGGCCTCCGGATCTTCTCCTTCGTCAGCCGGCTTGGATTTTACCGCCCCAGGGGATTTATGGCCGAACTCGGCCATGATATCGTCCAGGGTAAAGTCCCCGCCGTCGGCGTCCCCGATCAGCGACTTGATGTCAATCAGGTCGCCGGTTTTATTCAGTTTGTCGTTTCGGTCGCTCATGGGAGGGCTCCTTGGTTTTGTTTAAAATCCGCCAATCCGCTGGCGCACCGCCTCATACAGCAGCACAGCCGCCGCCGCGGAGGCGTTCAGGGAGTTGATTTTTCCGAACATGGGGATGGAAACGGTGAAATCGCAGTTCTCCGCGACCAGACGGCCCATTCCAGTCCCCTCGCTGCCGATTACGATAGCGGCGGGACCCTTTAGGTCGGCCTTGTACAGGGGGGTGGAACCGTCCATGGCGGCGCCAAAAACCCATACCCCCTCCTCCTTCAGCTCCTTGAGCAGAGCGGGCAGGTTGGGCACCCGGGCCACCGGCACATGGGCCACCGCCCCGGCGGAGGTCTTGCCCACAACGGCGGTCAGACCGGCGGAGCGGCGCTTGGGGATAATCACCCCGTGGGCCCCGGCGGCGTCGGCGGTGCGGATTACAGCCCCCAGATTGTGTGGGTCGCTGAGCTCGTCGCACACCACGATCAGGGGAGGCTCTCCTTTTTCCCGGGCGGCCTTTAAAATGTCGTCCACGCTGGCGTACTCCCGGACGGCGGCCTGGGCGATCACCCCCTGGTGGGAGTGGGTGCGGCTCATATTGTCCAGCTTGCGCCGGTCGGCGTCCACCACCACAATGCCCTTTTCCCGGGCGGCGGAGGCGATGTGCCCCAGAGCGACGTCGGTCTCTCCCTTGGCGATGAAAATTTTATCAATGGTCACCCCGGCCCGCAGGGCCTCGATGACGGCGTTGCGGCCCTCGATGATACCGTCGTTCTCCTGCTCCACAGGGGCGGAGCGGCGAAGAGGGGGGCGTTTGTTCATAGGTATCCATTCCTCCCGATGTCAAAATCACATACAAAATACATTCTACCACATTTTCATACTGGTGGGAAGTGGAAATTTGACATACTCCGGCAAAAAACGGGTCACAGAAAGTTTACCGGAAGTTTACACGGTATTTTCTTGTTTTTATTCCAAGACTGTGGTATGATACCCTTTGACCAATTTAGAAAAATGGAGGTAGGCTCCTTGAAGCCAGATAAAGGAAACAACAAAAAGAACACCTTTGGCCTGATTTCACTGATTCTGTGGGCGCTGTTTCTCACGCTGCTGTTCCGCAGCTGTACCAGTTCCTACAACAGCTCCAATCAGGTTCAGGTGGATTACTCCACCTTCCGCCAATGGGTGGCGGCGGACCTGGTGGAGTATGTCAAGCTGGAAAACAGCCTGTTCACCATCACCCTCAAGGAGGGTAAGGAGGAGGAAGCTCTGGCTTACATCCCAGAGGACGACCACCAGCAGGCGGGCAACAACATGTTCGCCTGGATGCCCATCCAGAACGACCGGGATACCGAATATGTCACCACCCCGCCCCCCATCTCCGATCTGGAGCTGGAGAGCCTGCTGAATGAGCACGGCGTGGGCCACGGTACGCCCCCAGTGGACAACTCCACCCAGATTTTGTACCTGCTGCTCACCACGGTGCTGCCGATCGTGATAATGGTGGGAGCCATGGTCTTCCTGATGCGGGGCATCGGGGGAAAGGGAGGCATGGGCGGCATCGGCGGCGTGGGCAAGGCCAACGCCAAGGTGTATGTGGAGAAGAAGACCGGCGTCACCTTTAAGGATGTAGCCGGTCAGGACGAGGCCAAGGAGTCTCTGGAGGAGATCATCGATATCCTCCACAATCCCCAGAAGTACACCGAGATCGGCGCCAAGCTGCCCAAGGGCGCGCTGCTGGTGGGCCCTCCGGGCACCGGCAAGACCCTCTTAGCCAAGGCGGTGGCCGGCGAGGCGGGGGTGCCCTTCTTCTCCATCAGCGGCTCCGACTTTGTGGAGATGTTCGTGGGTGTGGGCGCGTCCCGGGTCCGGGATCTGTTTAAGGAGGCCAGCAAGATGGCCCCCTGCATCATTTTCATCGACGAGATCGACACCATCGGCAAGTCCCGGGACAACCGCATGGGCGGCAACGACGAGCGGGAGCAGACCCTGAACCAGCTGCTGGCCGAGCTGGATGGCTTCGACCCGGGCAAGGGCGTCATCGTCCTGGGGGCCACCAACCGGCCCGAGGTGCTGGACAAGGCCCTGCTCCGCCCTGGACGGTTCGATCGCCGGATCACCATTGACCGGCCCAACCTGGCGGGACGTCTGTCTACCCTCCAGGTCCATACCCGGAAAATCAAGCTGGCCGAGGATGTGGATTTGAAAAAGATTGCTCTGGCCACCGCCGGGACCGTGGGCGCCGATCTGGCCAACCTGGTAAACGAGGCCGCTCTCCGGGCGGTCCGTCAGGGACGGCGGGCGGTGAACCAGGAGGACCTGCTGGCCTCCTTCGAGTTTGTCATCGCCGGAAGCGAGAAGAAGAACTCCGTCCTCACCGAGTTCGAGCGCAGGCTGGTAGCCTACCACGAGGTGGGCCACGCCATGGTGGCCTACAAGCAGAAAAATGCCGAGCCGGTGCAGAAGATCACCATTGTTCCCCACACCGAGGGTTCCCTGGGCTACACCCTCCTCATGCCCGAGGAGGACAAGACCAACCTGCGTACCCGGGAGGAGCTGATGGCGAAAATCGCCGTTTCCATGGGCGGCCGGGCCGCCGAGGAGGTGGTGATGGACACCATGACCAACGGCGCGTCCCAGGATATCCAGGAGGCCACCAATATCGCCCGGAACATGGTGGCTATGTACGGCATGAGCGAGGAGTTTGGCATGATGGCTCTGGGCTCGGTCCGCAACCAGTATCTGGAGGGCGGTTACGGTCTGGACTGTGCCCAGGATACCGCGGCGGTGATGGATAAGGCGGTGAAGGCCATTCTGGACGTATGCTACAAGGACGCCGTGGAGGTCATCCGGGCCAACCGGGAGGACATGGACAAGGTGGTGGCTTATCTGCTGGAGAGGGAGACGATCACTGGCGGCGAGATGGTAGCCATCATCGAGGGCCGGGACCCCGCCCTGGTGGAGGATGCCTACGCCTCCACCAAGGGGACGAAGCCTCTGCCCGGGGACGTCGAGCCCCCCGCCAAGACCATCCATATCATCAGCGAGGAAATTAAGGCTCCCGCTCAGGAGGTTGAGGAACCGCCAAAGCCGGAGACCTCTGAGGAAGAACCGGTTTCCGAGGAAAAACAGGAATAACAAAAGAAAGCGCCGCCCGAACGGGCGGCGCTCTTCTGTTATTTGAGGGGAAACCCCTTACTTGGCGGCCTTGGCGGCCTTAATAGCCTCGATCAGCAGCGGGGTGACCTTGAACAGGTCGCCACAGATGCCATAGTCAGCAATCTCAAAGATGGGGGCGGTGTCGTTCTTGTTGACGGCGATAATGCACTCGGAGTCCTGCATACCGGCCTTGTGCTGGATGGCGCCGGAGATGCCCAGAGCGACATAGATTTTGGGGTGGACGGTCTTGCCAGTCTGGCCCACCTGATGGTCGGCGGACAGCCAGCCGGAGTCGATGGTAGCGCGGGAGCCGCCCACAACGCCGCCGAGGACCTCAGCCAGCTCCTCGGCCAGCTTGATGCCGCCCTCTACGTCCTTGGAGATGCCGCGGCCCACAGAGACGACCACGTCGGCGCCGATCAGGTCTACCAGCTTCTTGGCGGCCTTGACGACCTCCACGACCTCGGTCTCCATGTCGGCCTCAGTGAGGGAGAAGCTGGGCTTGATGATCTCGCAGGCGTCAGCCTGGGCCTGGTCGAAGGCAGCCTTCTTCATCACGCCGGGACGGACGGTAGCCATGGCGGGACGGAACCGGGGGCAGATGATGGAGGCCATCAGGTGACCGCCGAAGGCGGGACGGGTCATTTTCAGGTCACGGGAGACATCGTGCTTCTGGCCCAGCACCACAGCGTGACTGGTGGCCTCGATGCGCTCGGGAGCCAGAGTGGAGTTCTCCTTCAGGAAGTCCTTGTAGATGCCCATGTCCACGTCCAAGTGGGTGCAGTCGGCGCACAAGCCGGTGTGCAGGCGGGCGGCGCAACGGGGGCCCAGGTCGCGGCCGATGTTGGTCGCGCCGATGAGCATGATCTCGGGCTTGTATTCCTCGATCACGTCGCAGATGACCTTGGTGTAGCCATCGGTGGTGTAGTTTTTCAGCAGGGGGTGGTCGCAGACGTACACGCCGTCGGCGCCGTAGCCGCCCAGCTCCTTGGCTAGGCCCTCAATGCCGTCGCCCAGGAGGATGCCGTACAGCTTGGTGCCCAGCTCGTCGGCCAGCTTGCGGCCCTCGGAGATGAGCTCGAAGGAGGTGGGCATCATGCTGCCCTGGCGCTGCTCGCAGAATACCCAGACTCCGCCCTTGAAGGCGGCGACATCGGAACTGTTAAAAGTAGACATATTCTATAACTCCCTTCCTCAGATCATGTGCTTGGCGGCAAGAATGCCGGCCAGCTTTTCACAGGTGGCCTTGTCAGCGCCCTCCAGCATCATGCCGGCGCCCTTCTGGGGGGGCGTGAAGGAGGTCAGGATGTTGGTGGGGGAGCCGCTCAGGCCGATGGTATCCTTATCAATGAACCTGTGATCCTTCAGGGTGTTGTAGTCGAAGATCTCATAGGGCTTGGAGTAGCACTCATAGATGCCGCCCACGCTCATGTAACGGGGGGTGTTCAGCTCCTTGATGCAGGTGATGAGGCAGGGGGTCTTGACCTTGATGGTCATGTAGCCGTCCTCCAGCATCCGCTTGACGGTGATGGAGTCGCCGTCCTTGGTGATCTCGGCGGCGTAGGACACCTGGGGCAGGCCCAGCTTCTCGGCGATCTGGGGGCCGACCTGGGCGGTGTCGCCGTCGATGGCCTGACGGCCGCACATGACGATGTCGTCCTTTTCCACGCCGATGGTGTCGATGGCGGCGGCCAGGATCTGGGAGGTGGCGTAGGTATCGGAGCCGCCGAACTCACGGGCGGACACCAGAATGGCGCGGTCCACGCCCCGGGCCATGACCTCGCGGAGCATACCCTCGGCGGGAGGGGGCCCCATAGAGACGACAATCACCTCGGCGCCGGTCTGCTCCTTCAGCACCAGGGCGGCCTCAACGGCGTTCAGGTCGTCGGGGTTGGTGATGGCGGCCATGGAGGCGCGGTTCAGGGTGCCGTCGGGGTTGACGGCCACCTTACCGGAGGTATCGGGGACCTGCTTGACACAAACAATAATTTTCATTTTGATCTGCCTCCTATCTTATTTCACGCCCATGTACTTGGCGATGACCATGCGCTGGACCTCGGAAGTGCCCTCGTAGATCTCGGTGATCTTGGCGTCGCGCATCATGCGCTCCACGGGGTACTCACGGGTGTAGCCGTAGCCGCCGAAGAGCTGGACGGCGCGGCGGGTCACGTCGGAGGCGGTCTCAGCGGCGAACAGCTTGGCCATGGAGGCCTCCTTGCTGTAGTCGCCGTGTTCCTGCTTCTTCATAGCGGCGGCGTAGACCAGGTGCTGCGCGGCCTGGGTGCGGCACTCCATATCGGCCAGCTGGAACTGGGTGTTCTGCATCTGGCTCAGGCGCATACCGAACTGGACGCGCTCCTGGGTATATTTCACGGCCTCCTGGATGGCGCCTTCGGCCAGACCCAGGGCCTGGGAAGCGATGCCGATACGACCACCGTCCAGGGTCATCATGGCGATCTTAAAGCCCTGGCCCTCTTTGCCCAGCAGATTCTCCTTGGGGACGACGCAGTCCTCGAAGATCAGGTCGCAGGTGGAGGAGCCGCGGATGCCCATTTTCTTCTCATGCTTGCCGGTGGAGAAGCCGGGGAAATCCTTTTCCACGATAAAGGCGGAAATGCCGCGGTTGCCCTTGCTCTTGTCGGTCATTGCCATGACCACAAAGGTGTCGGCTACGTTGCCGTTGGTGATGAAGCACTTGGTGCCGTTGAGGACATAGTCGCCATTCTCGTTCTTGATGGCGGTGGTCTGCTGGCGGGAGGCGTCGGTGCCAGCGCCGGGCTCGGTCAGGCCGAACGCGCCGATCTTCTTGCCGGAGCACAGGTCGGGCAGATACTTTTTCTTCTGCTCCTCGGTGCCGTGCTCAAAGATGGGGGCGCAGCACAGGGAGGTGTGGGCGGATACAATCACGGCGGTGGTGCCGCAGACCTTGGCCAGCTCCTCCACGCACATGGCGTAGGACAGCACGTCGCCGCCGGCGCCGCCGTACTCCTTGGGGAAGTAGATGCCCATCATGCCCAGCTTGGCCATCTTCTCCACAGTCTCCATGGGGAAGCGCTCCTCCTCGTCGATCTCCTCAGCCAAAGGCTTGACCTCGGTCTCGGCGAACTCGCGGTACATCTTGCGGACCATCTCTTGCTCTTTAGACAGGTGAAAATCCATTTTGCAGTCCTCCTACTTAAAATTCCCGGCTCTGACCGGCCTGGATCATTTGTTAGAAATTTAACAATCTCAAACCGAAAAAAGAGCAACACGGGTTTTTCCCGCCGTTGCGGCGCTTATCAGGGCCGGCATGGGATGCCTATACCATGAAAATTATATCGGTTTTTCTCTTCTAACGCAAGGGGGACGCCCCTGATAAATTAGACAGTTTTTTGCCTTTGATTTTGTATAAAACAACGAAAATGAAATAAGAGGCTGTTTTTTTCTTCCATATGATTGACTGTAAAGCCCCTTGATATGGTATATTGTAAATCAGAAGGGTACAATAACATTCCATGCTGCCGGTACTCTGGATGCGACATACACCTCCAAGGGAGAGGAACGATCTATGTATGAATCATGGAGAATGGAAGATAACCACGTCATTTGTGGGAGGGAAACTGCGGAAAAAGATTTTATACCCTGTCAATTTGATGAAACAAGATATTTGTTAATAGATACAGAGGGTGATTATTCTATGTTACTCACACAACGGTAACAAAGAGGGGCGGCACGTCGACGTGCCGCCCCTGCTTTATCCATTTGTTCACATCGCCAGCAGTTCCAGCTTCTCCTCGTTGGATACGGCCTTGAGCTGGGACACCGGGTTCTGATACCCCTCGATGAGCCGGACGGCGATGGCGTCCTCCAGCTCCTTCTGAATCAGGCGGCGCAGATTCCGGGCGCCGTAGGTGGCGGAGTAGGATTTTTTCACAAGGTAATCCAAGAGGGTGTCGTCCCAGGTGAAGTGGATGTCCTTCTCTTTCAGGGTTTCCACCAGCTCCTTGAGCATAAGCACGGCGATACCCTTGAAGTTGTCCTCAGACAGCTGGTTGAAGTAGACGATCTCGTCCACCCGGTTGATGAACTCGGGGCGGAGGAAGTCGTTGAGAGCCTTCATGGCCCGGTCTTTACCCTGCTCGTTGGCGGTGCGGCCAAAGCCCACCGAGCCCACTTTGGCGCTGCTTCCGGCGTTGGTGGTCATGACAATCACGGTGTTCTCAAAGTTGACGGTCCGTCCATGGGCATCGGTGATGCGGCCGTCGTCCAGCACCTGGAGAAGGATATTCAGCACATCGGGGTGAGCCTTCTCAATCTCGTCGAAGAGGACTACGGAGTAGGGTTTCCGGCGGATTTTTTCAGTCAGCTGTCCCGCCTCATCGTAGCCCACATAGCCCGGGGGAGAGCCGATGATCCGGGATACGGCGTGCTTTTCCATAAACTCGGACATATCCAGCCGGATGAGGGACTCCGGGGTGTCAAACAGGTCGGCGGCCAGCTGCTTGACCAGCTCGGTCTTGCCCACGCCGGTGGAGCCCACAAAGATGAAGGATACCGGCTTGCGCTTGGGGGAGATGCCCACCCGTCCCCGGCGGATGGCGGCGGAGACGGCCTTTACCGCCTCATCCTGGCCAATCACATGGGCCTCCAGCCGCTCCTCCAGCTTGGCAAGCCGCTGGAACTCCTGCTCCTGGATGCGGCTGGCGGGGATGTTGGTCCATAGCTCGATCACATTGGCCAAGTGCTCCTCGGTGAGGGCGGGGTGAGCCTGATCTTCCAGGCTGGTTTTTTCCTCCCCCAGCCGCAGTTCCAAGCTCTTGATGTCGGCCAGCCGCTTGTAGGATTCCTCGGTGGCGGCGGCCATCATGACCTCCTTCTCCTTAGCCAGGTCGGCCAGCTCCTTGTCCACCTCGTTGAGGCGGGCCAGGGCCTTGTTGTGGAGGTTCACGTTGGAACAGGCCTCGTCAATCAGGTCGATGGCCTTGTCAGGGAGGTAGCGGTCAGTGATATACCGCTCGCTCATGGTGACGGCCAGCCGGCACATGGCGGGGGATACGGCCACCTGATGGAAGCTCTCATAGTAGGGAGCGATGCCCTCGATGACCTTAACACTGTCCTCGATGGAGGGCTCCTCCACAATGACCGGCTGGAAGCGCCGCTCCAGAGCGGTGTCCTTCTCAATGTGCTTGCGGTACTCATTGAGGGTGGTGGCGCCAATCACCTGAAGCTCTCCCCGGCTGAGGGCGGGCTTGAGGATGTTGGCGGCGTTCATGGAGCCCTCGGCGTCGCCGGCGCCCACGATAGTGTGGACCTCGTCGATAACCAGGATGATGTTGCCCAGCTTCTTAATTTCCTCAATGAGACCCTTCATCCGGCTCTCAAACTGGCCCCGGAACTGGGTGCCCGCCACCAGGGCGGTAAGGTCCAGCAGATAGACCTCTTTGTCCAGCAGCTTGTAGGGCACATCCCGGTTGGCGATACGCTGGGCCAGGCCCTCGGCGATGGCGGTTTTGCCCACGCCGGGCTCGCCGATGAGACAGGGGTTGTTTTTCTGCCGGCGGTTGAGAATCTGCACCACCCGCTCCAGCTCCCGCTCCCGGCCAATGAGCTTGTCAAGTTTGCCCTCCTGAGCCCGCTGGGTCAGGGAGATGCAGTAGCTGTCCAGAAACTTCCGTTTGGCCGGCTTGGCGTTATTTTTCTCCCCGCGGGAGGGCGGGGGAGAGGTACCTTCGCCGGAGCCGGACTTCTCCGGGGAGGAGCCGCCAAAGAGCTGGCTGAGGAAGGGGAAGGTGGCGGTACGGCCGTCGTCCTCCTCGTCGTCCTCGTCCTTGGCGGGGGACATCATGCCCTCCAGGCCTTCAGCGCCGCCAAAGGCGGACATCATCTCCGAGGTGAGGTTGTCCAGATCCTCATCGCTGATGCCCATTTTTTTCATCATGTCATCGATGGGCTTGATTCCCATCTCACGGGCGCACTTGAGGCACAGACCCTCGTTTTTGGAGGTGCCGCCCTCCAGCTTTGTAATAAAGATGACCGCCACATTTTTGCCGCAGCGGCTGCACATGGTAGGCTGCATAGTGAATACGCTCCTTTCAGGAAAAGTCCACGTTTGGGGAGATGATACCCCCTAATTATGAACTGGGTATGAACTTTCACCTGAGAAATACAGGGTTTACAGGAAAAATGACAGAGGACTGGCCGTACAGAAGAATTTCAGCAGGTAAGTTTGCTCCGCCGCCTCGGACGGGATGTAGCTGTCCTTCAAAAGCCAGACGGCGATGAACACTACCAGAGCCCCCTTGAGCAGGCCCACGGCCCCGCCGCCCCAGCGGTTGACACTGTTAAGGACGGGCAGCTTTGCTACCAGGTCCAGAGCGTGGCTGAGGAAGAACCAGGCGATCAGAATGGCGAAGAAGGCCACGGCAAAAATCACCATCCGGGCGATCTGTACGGCCACAAAGTGGGCCAGAGACTGGACCGCGTTGGCAGTGACCTCCGCCACGCCGTTTTCCACCGCTTTCTGGAAAGCGTCGGCAAAGCCTTGGAACAGTTCGGTTTCCTTCAGGTGCTGGATAACGCCGGCCAAAGCCACATCTTCCGGGGACTGGGCCACTCCGCCGTTTGTGGAGACAAATTCTGTGCTCTGGATGGCCTCGGTGAGCGATTCTTGAATACGTGCGGCCACCATAGGTTCCACCGCCTTTGCCGCCGGCTCGGCCAGGGAGTTGGAGAGGAAGGAGGCCCCGATCAGGGCCACAAAGACGGCCAGCAGGGAGCACAGGGTGAGGACAAAGCCCTTACGGTATCCCCGCCAGAGGAAAAAGGCCAGAACAGCGAGGACCGCGATGTCATACAGTAGATAATTCATAAAGCCTCCCAATCATTCAGGTTTTCGGGATATAGAGCCATGCCTGCTGGCTGTTGGCCAGCAGAGCGGAGCCGCTGGGGGTCAGGTCCAGCCGGCGGGCAGCCTGGAGGTTCTCCAGGCTGGCGTACTGCTCCAGACCGCTGTTATAGAGGGCGAGGCGGCTGCCGGAGAGCAGCGCGCAGTAGTCCCCCTTGGCGGCATAGGCCAGCATCTGGCTGGACAGGGACAGGCTGTGGACCGCCTGAGCGTTGGAGTTGATGACAAGAGCCTGGTCGGCGCCGCCTGAGCGGTACCGGCCGGTGAGGAGAAAGGCAAAGCCATCCCCTCCCAGCGAGCAGCCCTTCAAATAGCTGGGGGTAAACACAAAGGTCTGAACCGTCTCACCGTCCGGAGTGACCGTGATCAGCCGGTCCTCTCCCAGGATCCACAGCACATCGTCCTCATAGTCCAGATCCAGTACGGTGATATTGCCCAGGTCCACCTGGGCGGAGGGCTCCTGCTGATTCACCGGGTAAAACAGCAGGCGGCTGAAAAAGCTGCCGCTCTCCTGCCCCATGGTGACCACCGCCACCGTTTTCCGGTCGGGGGAGATGGCGGCGTCCACCGCGAAGGCGGTGGTCAGGCCAATGCCAATGACCTCCTCGCCGTGGCTGTCGTAGACGGTTACCGCCCCCTTGTGCCGGCTCTGCTGGGCGGTGACCGCCAGCCAGCCGCTGTCGTTCACCCGGGCGGAGAGCAGGTCGTTGCTGCCCTCCAGGGTCAGCCGGAAGGTCTCCTCTCCGTTCCGAAAGACAAACAGATCCTGATTGCCCGCGTCATACACCACCGCCGTGGTGTTGGAGGCGGTGAGCACCGGGTTTTCCATGGACAGCACCTCGTCGATCTGGGGGGAACCGTCCAGGGAGTAGTAGTGGGCGCCGGCGGTGGAGGCGGTGACCACGCCGCTGTCCAGATAGACGATGGACAGCTTGTCGCCCCCCGCGTGGGTAAAGGGGGTGGCTTCTCCGGCCTCCAGGTTGCGGGCGGCCAGCCAGCGTTTCAGGGAATCCAGATTATAGGTGTCCCGGTAGACTACCAGGAACAGCGCCCCCAGCACCAGGGCCGCCGTCACGGCCAGCACCAGAAGGCGGACGGCGATATTCGGTTTTTTCAGCCGCTTCGGGGCGGGAGTTTTTGCCTTTTCATCCTTCATTCTACTTATAAAACGTCCTCTTCATACCACAAATTTGTCATATACAGCCCGCCTGGCGGGACGGTGGGCCCCGCCAGGGTACGGTTGCCCGACTTCAGAATGTCCGGGATGTCCTCCGGGGCCAGCTTGCCCTCGGCGGCGTAGACCACAGTACCCACCATGGCCCGAACCATATTGTACAAAAAGCCGTTGGCGCACACCCGGCAGGAGATCAGCTCACCGTCACGCTCCACATCGAACCAGTGGACCGTCCGCACGGTGGTTTTGGTCTCAGTGCCCACCGAGCGCACCGCCCGGAAGTCGTGAGTGCCCACAAATTGCTCCGCCGCCCGGGCCATGACGGTTTCGTCCAGGTGTTTGGGGTAGAACCAGGCTCGGTTGACATAAAATGGATTGCCCAGCCGGGAGTTGTAAACGCGATATGTATATTCCTTTTTCAGACAGGAGCCGATGGCGTTGAAGTTCTCCGGCACCCGGGTGGCCTTCACCACCACGATATCGTCAGGCAGACGGGTGTTCACCGCCAGGGGCAGCTTGTCCAGCGGGACGCGGGAGGTGGTGCGGAAATTAGCCACATAGACCTCCGCGTGGACCCCCGCGTCGGTGCGGCCCGCTCCGGTGCATTTCACCGGATGGCCCACCGTGGCCGCCAGCGCTTTTTCCAGCGTCTCCGCCACCGAAATGGCGTTTTTCTGCACTTGCCACCCGTGGTAGGCTGTGCCGTTGTACATCAGCTTTAAAGCAACGTTGCGTTCCATAGGCGCTTACCTGTTCACTTCCCGCTTGTCCGTCAAGCCCAGCGGGTAATCGGTGCTGACATCGAAAAACTTGGCGATCTGAATCAGGCCGGGGATCTCGGGACAGTGCCTCCCATACTCATAGCCCTGATAACCGCACGGTTTTACGCCGCAGATTTCGGCCATTTCCCGCTGTTTCAGGCCGCGGTCTTTTCGGAGCTCTTTCATTCGTTCAGAAAAAATTCGCATATTTCCTCCTGAGCTATTGACACGTAACTAAAAGATACAAAAAGGGGCTGCTGTCTCTTTGGATTGGGGTTACGTCAAGAGATAATCTTCGCCTTACAGTCCGAAATGGCCTAAAATCCCTACGCCTACGGTGACAGCCAGGAAGAGGAACAGGGTTACATAATCCCGCCCCTGATACTTCAGCTGGCGCAGCCGGGTGCGGCCCTCGCCGCCGTGGTAGCAGCGGCACTCCATGGCGGTGGCCAACTCGTCGGCCCGGCGGAAGGCGGAGATGAACAGGGGAACCAGCAGGGGGAGCAGGGCCTTGGCCCGCTGGATCAGGTTGCCGCTCTCAAAGTCGGCCCCCCGGGCCCGCTGGGCGGACATGATCTTGTCGGTCTCCTCAATCAAGGTGGGGATAAACCGCAGGGCGATGGACATCATCATGGCCAGCTCGTGGACGGGCACCCGGATTTTTTTCAGAGGATTGAGCAGGGATTCCAGCCCATCGGTGAGCAGGATGGGGGAGGTGGTGTAGGTGAGCAGGAAGGTGCCGGAGATGAGCATCATAATCCGGATGACCATAAAGAACGCCCGGTACACGCCCTCCAGGGTGATGGTGAAGATCCAGAACTGGGCCAGCACCGTGTCGCCCGGCGTGTAGAACAGGTTCAAAACGGCGGTGAACACCACAATAAACAGAATGGGCTTGAGCCCCCGCAGGATGGACTTAGGCGGTACCCTGGACACGGCGATCGAACCAGCAAGCACCGCGAGCATGATGGCGTAGGTGACAAACCAGTTTGCCAGAAACAGGGCTACGATGTACAGCACCACGGCAATCAGCTTGGTCCGGGGGTCCAGACGGTGGACCGGGGAGTTTCCAGGGAAGTACTGTCCCAGGGTAATGTCTTTCAGGGCCACTTACACCGCCCCCTTGTTCAGCTTTTCCAGGATAGCGGATTTGGCCTGCTCCAGCGTGTAGACAGACGGGTCTATCTCAACGCCCATGGCCTTCAGGCGGTGGAACACCCTTGTGAGCTGGGGGACGCCCAGTCCCATTTGTTCCAGCTCGTCCCCATGCTGAAAGACCTCCCGGGGCGGACCCTGGAAGGGGATTTTTCCGTCGTTGACGGCCACCAGCCGGTCCACCGACCGGGCCACCTCCTCCATGGAGTGGGACACCAGAATGATGGTGGCGTTGTGGGCCTGGTGGTACTCCCGGATGTTGCCCAGGATGGATTCCACCCCCTCCGGATCCAGTCCGGCGGTGGGTTCGTCCAGAATGAGCACCTTGGGCTCCATGGCGATCACCCCCGCGATGGCCACCCGGCGCTTCTGTCCGCCGGACAGCTCAAAGGGGGACTTCTCCAGCTGGTCGTCCCGCAGGCCCACGAAGTAGGCCGCCGCCCGCACCCGGCGGTCGATCTCCTTTTCATCCAGCCCCATGTTTTTCGGGCCGAAGGAGATGTCCTTGTACACCGTCTCCTCAAAAAGCTGGTACTCCGGATACTGGAACACCAGCCCCACCTGGAACCGGGTCCGCCTGGTGAGTTTGGGGTCGGACCAGATATCGGTATCCTGAAAAAGCACCGTTCCCGCTGTGGGCTTGAGCAGGGCGTTGAGGTGCTGAATGAGGGTGGACTTCCCGGACCCGGTGTGGCCGATGATGCCCAGATACTCCCCGGGATAGGCGCGAAAGTCCACGCTGTCCAGGGCCGTGTGCTCAAAGGGGGTCCCGGCGGAGTAGATGTGGGTGAGGTTCTTTGTCTCAATAACAGGCTGCATAGCGGTCATCCTTATTGAAGCAGTTTATACAGCGCCTGAGCGCACTCCTCGTCGCTGAGGGCGTCCAGGGGGACGTCATACCCCTCTTGGCGCAGCTCCCACAGCAGGGCGGTGGTCTGGGGGACGGTGAGCCCCACCTGGCGCAGCTCCTCCACATGGGAGAAAACCGACTTTGGCGCGCCGTCGGCGACTACCTTGCCCTTCGCCATGACCACCAGCCGGTCGGCCTGGGCGGCCTCGTCCATGTGGTGGGTGATGAGGACGACGGTGACGCCCCGTTCCCGGTTCAGCGCCTTGATGGTGCTCAGCACGTCCTTGCGCCCGATGGGGTCCAGCATGGCGGTGGGCTCGTCCAGCACAATGCACCGGGGCCGCATGGCAATCACGCCCGCGATAGCAACCCGCTGCTTCTGCCCGCCGGAGAGGAGGTGGGGGGCGTGCTCCCGGAAGGAGTACATGTTCACGGCTTTCAGCGCGTCGTCCACCCGCTGCCTGATCTCGGCGGGGGGGACCCCCAGGTTTTCGGGGGCGAAGGCCACGTCCTCCTCCACCACGTTGGCCACGATCTGGTTGTCCGGGTTCTGGAACACCATGCCAACCGCGCGGCGGATGTCCAGCAGCCGGTCCTCGTCGGAGGTGTCGATGCCGTCCACATAGACTGTCCCCCCGGAGGGCAGGAGGATGGCGTTCATATGCTTGGCCAGGGTGGACTTGCCGCAGCCGTTGTGGCCCAGCACGGCCACGAAGGAGCCCTCCTCAATGTCCAGGCTCACGCCGTCCAGCACCACCGGGGTGGTTCCCTCGACAGCGGGGTAGGAGAAGCGCAGGTCGTGGGTTTGAATGATGGCGGACATGGCGGTCCCTCCGATGCTTCTAAGAAAAGTAACGCCGTATTATACCACTTCATGGCCGGTTTCGTCAATGTGTAAAGAGACGAAAACCCTCCCCGTTTGGCGGGGAGGGCGGCGGTTCAGGGGTCAATATGCAGAAGAATGGCGCGCCGCAGCTCTTTGCGGCTCTCAGCGGTCCGCGCCATCGCGGAGAGGGAATCCGTATAGAAAAAGACCTTCCGCGCGCCGCACTGGATGGCGGCCTCGGCTAGGGCCTGTTCCTCCACCTGGGTGGCGCGCTCCTGGATGTGGACGCACATGACGGGTTTGGGAATCAACAGCTTTGGGCCAATCCGGCCTAGCAGGGACTTGATCAGCAGTGCCGCCGCGGGAAAGTGTGCGATCTGCCCCTGACGGAAGGGGGAGAACACCGCGAAATCCGGGCTGTCTTGATACTGGAGCGCGTCCCTGCCCACGGCGGCCGGCCGGTCCGGCTGGGCGCGGTTCACCGCGATGAGGGACAGGTCCTGCGCCTGCCGCCCGGTTTTGACGTTGTGTACCGTAAGCTGGGCGGGCGGATATTCCAGGTGCCAGCCGTCCGGAAGGAGGCGGTTGGGGGACAGGACAAATTGTTTCAGCATCTTGGATTCTCCTCTCTAATCCCGGGTCCACCGCCCGGTGGCCCCGCAGGGGAGGGCCAGACCGCTTTCGGTCACGGGCAGGCCCAGCTCGTCGGAGCAGGTGTGGCCGCCGAATTTTTTGGTGATCAGCGTTTCCAGAATGTAGGTGACCACGCTGGGGGCCAGACCGGTGGTGTAGGAGTTCAAAATCATGAACAGCGGCTGGTCGGACAGCACCCCGGAAACCAGCTCCACAAAGGGGTACAGGCTCTCCTCCAGCTTCCACACCTCGCCGGTGGGGCCCCGGCCGTAGGAGGGCGGGTCCATGATGACGGCGTCGTATTTCCGGCCCCGGCGGATCTCCCGCTCCACAAATTTGGCGCAGTCGTCCACAATCCAGCGGATGGGGGCGTCCTCCAGTCCAGAGGATTTGGCGTTTTCCCTGGCCCACTGGACCATCCCTTTGGCGGCGTCCACATGGCACACACTTGCCCCGGCGGCGGCGCAGGCCGCGGTAGCGCCGCCAGTATAGGCGAAGAGATTGAGTACGCTCACCGGTCGGCCGGCGGTTTGAATCCGCTCCCGGGCGAAGTCCCAGTTGGACGCCTGTTCCGGGAACAGGCCGGTGTGCTTGAAGTTCATGGGTTTGACGTTGAAGGTGAGCGCTCCATAAGACACCGTCCACCGCTCCGGCATGGACCGGTTGACCCACTGCCCGCCCCCGGTGGAGGAGCGGGCGTACCGCCCGGCGTTCTTTTTCCAGCCCGGATGGAGCCGGGGGGTGCTCCAGATGGCCTGGGGGTCGGGCCGCACCAGCAGCTGATCCCCCCAGCGCTCCAGCTTTTCCCCCCGGCCACAGTCGATAAGCTCATAATCGCTCCATTGATCGGACAGCCACATCGCTTTGTCCTCCTTGTCATGATAGGTCAAATTGGAACCAGTATACCATCCGCTGGGGAAATCCGTCAATGAAATAGTGATTGTAATTTGCGCTCAACTGTGCTAAAATGACACGGAAAAGACAGAGAGAGGTGCGCAGCTATGGATCATCCCTTCCGTTCCGCCGCGTTGGGCGGCTTTAATAAGCAGGATGTGCTCACATTTTTAGAGGAGCAGTCCAAACAGTCCGCCCAGGCTCAGCAGGAGCTGCAGAAGCGGCTGGAGGAGGCGGAGGGCCAGCGGGACACCTTCCGGAAGGAGGGGGAGGATCTGCGCGGCCAGCTGGCTGAGGCCCAGCAGGAGCTGACCCGGCTCCGGCAGGAGCGGGAGGGCCTGAGCGCCCAGGTGTCAAAGACGGAGTTGGAGCTGTCCTCCATCCGGGCCCAGGCTGGGCAGACAGAGCGGGAGCTGGAGAAGGTCCGCCAGGAGCGGGACGAGATCCAGGCCGCGCTGGACGCGGCCCGGCCCGATGCTCAGGCCTATCTGGAGCTGAAAGAGCGTACAGCCGGGGTGGAGCTGGAGGCCCACCGCCGGGCCCAGGCCATCCAGGAGAAGGCGGAGCGGGACGCCCGCCAGCTCCGCCGCCAGCTTGAGCAGTGGCTGCGGCGGGTCCGGAGCGAGTACGACAGCCTGTGTTCCGATGTGGAGAGCACCGTGGCCCACGCCGCCAGCGAGCTTGGCCGGGCCGGCGACAGCCTGGACCAGCTTTTGCAGCTGATGGGCGGTCAGGAGGAGGCGTTTGACAGCCTGAACCGGGTCTGTGATGAGACCACCTTCGGACGGCCCGAGCCGCCCATGCCGCTGGACGAACAGGAATGAAATCATTGACAAGGCAGCGCCTGCCCTCTATACTGAGGACAGGCGCTGTTGCGAATGGCGGTTAGCCACTCCCTGATCGAAAGGGGGTGAGGCGATTGGGTGACGGGCGTTGGACGAAGGTCCTGCGTTTCGTGGTTTGTGTGATCATAACAGCTTTGCTGATGATTGTTACATCCCCAAACGCGTGTTAGCCGCCCGGCTCGACCCCGGACGGCTAACGGATTTTTCCCTTAGCACAAAGGGCTGACCGCTATGCAGCAGCGCCTTTTATATAATTATACCATACTGTGGCTGTTTGTCAAGTCTGTTTGGCAAAACTGAAAGCAAGTTTTTTTCTAACTTGAATCAAGTTGAAAATGAGATATCACGCACTTCATTAGGATATCATACGTTCAAGAGAAAATTGGATGGTGGTAAACTGATGAAACGGGATAAACATTTAGGGATTACGATCAGTGGTGAGCACCACGGAAAACTGGTCTATATCGCGGAGTACGAAGGCCGTTCCATGAGCGGTCAAATTTTGTATTTGATTCAAAAATGTATCCGGGAATTTGAAAAGGAACACGGTCCCATTCCGGAGGACGAGCTGAAATGAGCGTGGGGGAGAAGGTGCTGGATCTGCTTTTTCCGCCCAAGTGTCCTTATTGTGAAACCATTCTGGACAATCCACGCGCCCCCGCGTGCCGGCCGTGTCAGGCCAAACTGCCCTGGCTGGAGGGCAGGGCGGGGGAGCGGACCATCGACTTTGCCGACGGCTGTTTTTCTCCCCTGGCCTACGAGGATATGGTGCGCGAAGCCATCCACCGGTATAAGTTCAGCCGGGTGCGGGCGCTGGGGAAGCCCCTGGCTGTCCTGATGGCCCAGTGCCTGGAAGCCCGTCTGCCCCAGGGCGCGGACTATATCTGCTGGGCTCCGCTGTCCAAAAAGCGCCTGCGGGAGCGTGGCTTCAATCAGGCGGAGCTGCTGGGCCGGGAGGTGGGCCGTCTGCGGTCCATCCCAGTGGGGCCGGCGCTGAAAAAGGTGCGGAACACCGCGCCCCAGTCCGACCTGGAGGAGGAGAGCGCCCGCCGGGCCAACGCCCGTGGGGTCTATGCCCTGCTGCCCGGGACCGACCTGACCGGAAAGCGGGTGGTGCTGGTGGACGACGTGGTCACCTCCGGCGCTACCCTCAGCGAGTGCGCCGCCCTGCTGCGGCAGGCTCGGGCCGAACAGGTGTTTGGCCTCACCCTGGCCCGGGCGCGGGGAGATACGAAGCGGGGCGGAAAAAAAGGGGAAAATTGTTAGAAAAAACGGTTGAAAACCGTCCGCTGTCAGGTTATAATACAGATTGGAATTTAAAAGCCGCCCCAGCTTTGGACGGTTTGAAAATAAACCAAATAATGATAAGGTGGATCAGAACATGGGTTTCTTTAGTAAGGATATCGGCATCGACTTGGGTACCGCGTCGGTTTTGGTATATATTCGGAACAAGGGTGTTGTCCTGCGCGAGCCCTCTGTGGTGGCCATGGACAAGAATACCGGCAAGCTGCTCAAGGTGGGAACAGAGGCCCAGGCCATGTTGGGCCGTACCCCCGGAAACATCGTGGCCATGCGTCCTCTGCGGGAGGGCGTGATCTCCGACTACGACATGACCGAGCGGATGCTGAAGGAATTTATGAAGAAGGTCACTTCCTTCTCCCTGTTCAAGCCCCGCCTGCTCATCTGCGTCCCCTCGGGGATTACCGAGGTAGAGGAGCGCGCCGTGGTGGACGCCGGTATCCAGGCGGGCGCCCGTCGGGCCTACCTGATTGAGGAGCCGGTGGCCGCCGCCATCGGCGCCGGCATCGACATCACCAAGCCGGACGGCCATATGGTGGTGGACATCGGCGGCGGCACCGCCGACATCGCCGTCATCTCTCTGGGCGGCGTGGTGGAGTCCGCCTCCATTAAGGTGGCCGGCGACAAGTTTGACGAGGCGGTAGTGAAGTATATCCGCCGCAAGCACAACGTTCTGGTGGGCGACCGCACCGCCGAGGAGCTGAAGATCAACATCGGCTGCGTCTTCCCCCGCCCGGAGGAGGTCACTATGGAGATCAAGGGCCGGTGCCTGATGACCGGACTGCCCCGGGTGTTCAACGTCACCTCCAGCGAGATGATCGAGGCCTTTGAGGAGACCTCCAACTCCATTCTGGAGGCCATCCACGGCGTTCTGGAGCGCACCCCGCCCGAGCTGGTGGCGGACATCTCTACCAACGGCATCATCATGACTGGCGGCGGCTCTCTGCTGTGGGGCTTTGACAAGCTGGTCCAGTCCCACACCGGCATCGAGACCCATGTGGCGGACGACGCCATCTCCTGCGTGGCCTACGGCACCGGCAAGAGCCTGGAGAACCTGGACCACATGCAGGACGGCACCATGAACCTGTCCCGCCGCAAGCAGATGAATTACTGATCGAAAACAGGAAACAGCCGGCCGGTGGCCGGCTGTTTTGGCAAGGAGGAGAGCTATGGAAACGGTAGAGGAAGTTCTGCGAGCGGTAGGCAAAAGCGTGGGCATCCATGATTTGACCCTGGGCGATGTGCTGCGGGTGGTGATTATGGTCCTTGTGGGCTGGCTGGTGATCCGGCTGCTGACGCGGATGGTGGACCGGCTGCTGGACCGGAGCAAATCGGTGGCGGCCATCAAGGTATACATCCACACCGGTGTGAGCGTGTTCCTCTGGTTTCTGCTGGCCCTGATGCTGGCGGGGACGATGGGGGTGGAGGTCACTTCCATCATCGCCATGCTCAGTGTGGCGGGCCTGGCGGTGTCCATGGCCCTGCAAAATACCCTGTCCAACCTGGCCGGGGGACTGGTGCTGCTGGTGACCAAGCCCTTCTCAGTGGGGGACTATGTGGAGGCCGATGGAATCAGCGGGACCATCTCCGCGGTGTCTCTGTCCTATACCACCTTTACCACCCCGGACAACAAGGAAATTTTTGTGCCTAACAGCCAGTTGTCCGCCACGAAGATCACCAACTACAACCGCCTGGGCAAACGGCGGATGGACCTGAAATTCACCGCCTCCTACGACGCCCCCACCGCTCAGGCGCGGGGAGCCATCGAGGACGCCCTGGCGGTGATCCCCGGGATTCTGGACGACCCTGCCCCGGTGGTCTACGTCTCAGAGTATCAATCCAGCAGCATTGAGTATTTAACCCGCCTGTGGACCCTCTCCGGCGACTACTGGGACGTGTACTACGCCCTGCTGGAGGAGGTGCGGGAGTCCTTTGTCCGCCGGGGGGTGGAGATGACCTACGACCACCTGAATGTGCATATTGTGGAAAAATAGCGGGGATTTGAGACCATCCGCACGCCCTGCCCCCGGGGCCTTCAAGGCATGGCCAGCCCGTGTAAGAATCCGTCCAGCTGAGGGGACAGGACCTCGCCGCCCACCACGGTGTTTTTACAGATCATAAGGTTGACCTGTACCCCTGTCTCACCGGTGGGGTAGTTGAGGATCTCGTAGGTGTACCGTTTCACCCGCTTGCCGGCGTACTTTTTCAGATTGAAGCCCTGGTCAGACTGGAGGGCAAGGTATTCGTCATAGCTGGCGTCCATCTCCTCGGGGATCAGCAGCTCCTGGGTGGCGATGGGGTCCTGGGATACCTCCCAGCCATAGGCGGCCAGATAGTCGACGCGGTCCTGATTGGATTTGACCCCCTTGGGGTTTGGGAGGCCGGAGGCGGACACCTCCTGAACGGCGGCCTGGCCGAAATTCAGGGCGATGGCGCAGCAGCACAGCAGAGCCGCCAGCGCCACCCCCAGAGTCAGCTTTCGTTTGGGCATTTTCGCGGTTACGATCAACACGGCATATTTCTCCTTCCCTGGATGTGTTCTCCCTTTAACTTATGCGGGCCGGAGGAAGGTTATGATTAAGAAGGAGGGGATCGCCCTGGAACGTCTGGATAAACTGCTGGCCTCCACCGGACGGTGGAGCCGGAAGGAGGCCAAAGACCTGGTCCGGCTGGGACGGGTGCTGGCGGACGGCAGTCCGGTCCGCGGGCCGGAGGAGCGGTACGATCCGGGCGCGGTTTGCCTCACAGTGGACGGCGAGGCGGTGGACTGCTCCCCCTTTGTCTATGTGATGCTCCACAAGCCGGCGGGGCTGTTGTCCGCCACCGAGGATAAGCGTCAGCCCACCGTGCTGGATCTGCTTCCTCCGGAGCTGAGGCGGCGAGGGCTGTTTCCGGCGGGCCGGCTGGACAAGGACACCACCGGTCTGCTTCTTCTCACCGACGACGGAGACCTGGCCCACCGGCTGCTTTCCCCCAAAAAGCATGTGGACAAGGTCTATCTGGCCCGGGTGGAGGGCAGAATTGATACAGAGGACGTCAAGGCGCTGGCGGAAGGTATGGTGCTGAAAGACGGCCTGCGCTGTCTTCCCGCCGTGCTGGAGCCGCTGGAGGATGGAAGCGAGTGCCGGATTACCCTCCGGGAGGGCAAATACCACCAGGTAAAACGGATGCTGGCAGCCCGGGGAAAGCCGGTTTTGACCCTTCACCGGCTGTCTATGGGATCTTTGACGCTGGATCAGGCCCTAAAACCGGGGCAATGGCGCTTTTTATCCACATTTGAGCGAGGTCAATTGGGAGAGGACAGGCAGGCTTAAAAATAATTGGGCAAACTGAACAAAAAAATATCAAAAAATACTTGCCAAACTGGTCGGCACCCGATATAATAGGGGAGCGGTATAAAAAGGGAAAACCAGTAAGAATGGATTTTTAGGAGGGATTGCTGTGTCTAGCAGGATGTTCCAGGGTGTCGTACTCCAAATGAAAGACAGCATTACACGCACAGTCGGTGTCGTGGACTCGGAGGGGATCGTGGTCGCCTGCAGCGAGCTGACCTGCATTGGCGAACACTGGTCCGGCGCGGTCGCCGCCATTAACAGCGCGGAAAACGGGCTGGCCCGGTTTGAGGGGCGGACCTTTAAGCCCCTGGTGGGCTGGGGCGCCCAGTTTGATTATGCCGCCTTTGTCAAGGGGGAAGACGAGATGGCCGCCTCCCTGTGCGCTATGGCTGTGGTAGCCTTCAACGGCGCCAAGGCCTACTATGAGGAGAAGCATGATAAAGCCACCTTTGTTAAGAATATCATCTCTGACAATATTCTCCTGGGCGATATTTACACCCAGGCCAAGGAGCTCCATTTTGTCTCCGAGGTGCCACGCGCCGCCTTTCTGGTGCGCCAGCTGGGCCCTGCCGATGTGTCCACCATCGATGTCATCCAGAACCTGTTTCCGGACAAGCAGTCCGATTTTGTGATCTCCATCAACGAGACGGATGTGGCCCTCATCAAGCAGCTGTCCGAGGGGGCCGACTCCAAGGAACTGGGCAAGATCGCCAAGCAGATTGTCACCGCCATCACCCAGGAGCTGGGGGTTAAGGTGGTAGTGGGCATCGGCACCATCGTCCCCCATATCCGTGACCTGGCCCGGGCCTATAAGGAGGCCGGGGTGGCCATCGATGTGGGCAAGGTCTTTGACACGGAGAAGACGGTGATTAACTACGAGAATCTGGGCATCGGCCGTCTGATCTACCAGCTGCCCACCATTCTGTGCCAAATGTTCCTTCAGGAGGTCTTTAAAAAGAGCCCCATTGACGCCCTGGACCAGGAGACATTGCTCACCATCAACAAGTTCTTTGAGAACAACCTGAATGTGTCCGAGACCGCCCGGAAGCTGTTTGTCCACCGGAACACGCTGGTGTACCGGCTGGAGAAGATCAAGAAGCTCACCGGCCTGGACCTGCGGGAGTTCGACGACGCGATTACCTTCAAAGTGGCGCTGATGGTCAAGAAGTATCTGATTTCCCGGGGAATCGAATCGTAAACGGAAGCGCAGCCGGCGCCGTCTCTACAGACGGCGCCGGTTTTACGTAGAGCAGAGATACAATATGTAAAATGTAAAATACACGCTATACTTTTTGAACAAAAAGTGGTAAAATAAAAACACTTTCTATTTTATGGGGGGTCGTTTTCCATGCGTACGTCGAAAAAGACCTGGCAGAATGTGCTGTACATAGGGATTGTGCTGGCGGCGGTTTTTCTGCTGTTTCGATGGTATTCCTCAGCCAACAGCAGACGAATCGAGAATCAAAACCTGAATTACGCGATGGATTCCGCCTTACAGACGACTCACCGGATCGAAAGTGAGTTCAACAACGCCATGCTTCGCCTGCGCAATTACGCTTATCTGGTTGGCGTCGGCGAGAATGAGCCGGATATTACAACGGAGCTTCTGAAGGGGATGGAGGAGAACGCCTCCTTTAACGCCATCCGCTTTGTCAACACCGATGGGGTCAACCTGGCTTCCGACGGCAGGACCAGCGACAGCAGCGACCGGGAATATTTTATCCGCGGAATGCGGGGGGAGAGCGGACTGGAAGTGCTCACCTCCAGGCTGACCGGGCAGGTTATGACGGTGTTCTATGCCCCGGTGGAATACAATGGCGAGATCATCGGCATGCTGCTTGGGCTTTACTTTGCGGAGGACTATCTCCAGAACATGCTGCTCACCTCCTACTTCGGCGAGCCGGCCGGGGTATATCTGTGCAGCGAGGATGGCTTTGTCATCGCCCACGCGGAAAACGGGACATATACCAACGCGCTGCCGGATGAACTGCTTCAGGACGGCGTGATAGACGCGCGGACTGCGGAAAATACCTGGGCAGTTCTGCGCGGCGGCGGACAGGGTGGCTTTCTCTGCGCCCCAGGCAGCAAGACGGACATTCTGTGTGTGCTCAATGTGCCAGGAAGCAGCTACTTCCTGGTTCAGACCTTCCCCAAAAGCGTGACCCAGGACATGATCCGCAACGCCAACCACACCGGCATGGTCCTTCAGGTGATTCTCATCGGAGTGTTTGCGGTCTATATCCTGGTCCTGCTGTTCCGGAGCCGGAGAGAGCACTGGAAGCTGATGAGGGAGAGCCAGGAGCACATCACCGGCTTGCAGAAGGACGCGCTGCTGGCGCAGAAAGAGATCGCTCTGGCCAACCGCAAGGAACGGCAGTACCGCATTGCTATCACCTCCACCGCCTTCTGCACCTTTGAGTTCAACCTCTCCCGGGACGATATTGAGCAGGATGTGCTCTGCCTCCTGAACGGCGATTACATTTCCCTGCTGGAGCAGGTGGAAATCCAGGCCCCCTGCGCCGCCTCGGAGGTTTTTGACCGGTGGAGAATTTATGTCCTGGAGGAGTCCCTGGAGGACTATGACGCCATCGTCAACCTGGAAAATCTGCGCAAGTGCTATGAGGACGGCGAGCCGGAGGTTACGCTGGACTACTGGTGCAAGGGCCTGGAGGAACAGGCCATATGTGTGCGTCAGTCCTTTATTATGACCCAGGATGACGGAACCGGGGACATTATGGTGATGGTAGTGGTCAAGGACATTACAGCGCAGGTCCAGAAGCAGCGGGAGCAAACCCAGGTGCTCCAGGAGGCCTTGATGCAGGCCCAGCACGCCAACAGCGCCAAGACCACCTTCCTGTCCAACATGTCCCACGACATCCGCACCCCCATGAACGCTATCATTGGCTTTACCACCATCGCGGTCAGCCATATTGACAATAAGGCTCAGGTGCGGGACTGTCTGCAAAAGGTGCTGTCCTCCAGCAACCACCTCCTCAGCCTGATTAACGATATCCTGGACATGAGCCGTATTGAGAGCGGCAAGGTCCAGATCAAGGAGCAGGAGTGCAACATCTCTGAGCTGACCCACAATCTGGTCAATATTATCCAGCCCCAGGTGAAGGCCAAGCAGCTGGAGCTGTTTATCGACACCTTCGACGTCAACAACGAGGACGTGATCGCCGACGCGCTGAAGCTGAGCCAGGTCTTTGTGAACCTGCTGAGCAACGCCGTCAAGTACACCCCGGCGGGGGGGACGGTGAGCTTCCGCATCCGGCAGCAGACCACCTTCCGCCACGGCTATGGGGATTACAGTTTCATTGTGAAGGACAACGGAATCGGCATGGCGCCGGAGTTTGTAGAGCATATTTTCGAGCCCTTTGAGCGGGAGGCCAGCACCACCAAGACGGGTATTCAGGGTACCGGCTTGGGGATGGCCATCACCAAAAATATCGTGGAGATGATGGGCGGTGTCATTACTGTTCAGAGCGAAAAGGGAAAGGGCAGCGAGTTCCGGGTGGAACTGAGCTTGAAGCTTCAGGATATTGAAAGGAACGCGGCCCAGATCAAAGAGCTGGAGGGCCTGCGTGCCCTGGTGGTGGACGACGACTTTGACAGCTGCGAGAGCGTGGTCAAGATGCTCAAACAGATCGGAATGCGGGCGGAATGGACCACCTCCGGCCGGGAGGCGGTCTACCGGGCCAAGAGCGCCCACAGTGAGGGGGACTCCTACCACACCTACATTGTAGACTGGCAGATGCCGGAGCTGAGTGGAATTGAGACCTGCCGCCGCATTCGCGCGGCCATTGGCCGGGAAGCCCCGATCATTATCCTCACTGCCTATGACTGGACCGATATCGAGGAGGAAGCCGCTCAGGCGGGGGTCACGGCGTTCTGTGCCAAGCCCCTGTTTATGTCCGACCTGAAATCCGCCCTGCTGGCCGCGAACAACCTGACAGAAAAGGAGGAGAAGAAGGCCTCCTGGACCCAGGCGGATTTCAGCGGCAAGCGTATCCTGCTGGTGGAGGACAACGAGCTTAACCGGGAGATTGCCCAGGCCATTCTGGAGGAGACCGGCTTTGCGGTGGAGAGCGCCCCGGACGGCACCGACGCGGTGGAGATGATGACCCAGGCGGCGGAACACTACTACGACGCTATCCTGATGGATGTGCAGATGCCGGTGATGGACGGCTATGAGGCCACGCGTACCATCCGGGCCATGCGCCGGGAGGACGTGAAGGCTCTGCCCATCATCGCCATGACGGCCAACGCCATGGAGGAGGACAAGGAGGCCGCCTTGAAAAACGGTATGAACGCCCACATCTCAAAACCGCTGAATATTGAGTTGTTCCTGGAGATTCTGGGCAAATATCTGAGCTGACGCATGATTAAACCCGCCCCGGATTGTGTGTACGGCACAATCCGGGGCGGGTTACGCTGTGAAAGATTATTTTCCCATTATGAACCGAGCCAGCGCTCCATATCCGGGCAGGTTGAGGAGTATGACACAGGCAAGAAAGACCGCCAGCGCCCGTCCGGCGGACAGCCGCGGGCCAGGTTCCGCCTCTGGCCTGAGGGCCAGGGCGGTGATAAGCAGTTGGGCCGGAAGGTGGTGGAGGGAATAGAGAAATCCCTCCTTCAAGCCGTATTGAAACAGCCCGTGAAGGGTCAGATTGCACAGCAATACGGCCAGAGGCGCCCACAGCAGCTGGCTTCCGCGGCCCTGAACCGCTCCCCACCCCAGCAGTATAACCCACAGAACCATGGCCGCCGTAACAGGCGCGGCGGCGGAGGGGAGGAAGGACAGGGCATGTCCGGCGAAATCGCCAAAGGGAGAGGCGGCGGCTGTGTCCAGATAGAAGAAGGTGGAACCAAAGAAGGCGAAGAATACCCGTCGTACGGTGTCCCAAAATCCGTAGTGGTCGCCATAGTTGTAAAAGCTGTTCATCCCGCCGCCGATTATATTTTGGAAAAAGATAGCCCGCGCCGGGGAGAGGGCGACCATGACGCAGAAGCAGGTTCCGCCCAAAAACAGGGTAAGTATACGGCGGCGGCGGTCAGCGGCGGTGGGCTCGCCAGAGAACCAGACGATGGCCGCCCAGAGCGCCGCGTTGGTGGTGGTAATCCCAGCGGTGAGCGCGCCAAGGAGGACCAGGAGCCAGGTTTTGCGGTCCCGGGCATAGTAGAAGCTCATGATAAGCAGCAGAGCGGAAAGGATGAAGTGCTCGGCTATGAAGGTGAAAAAGAGGGTGGAGAATGCCAGCGCGTAGACGGCGCACAGCAGCAGCGCCCAGCGGCGCTCCAGTCTGTAGTGCTCCTCCAGAATGCGGCGCAGATAAAAGGTGGATAGCAGGGACACACAGAGCTGGGCCATAACAATCAGCTCATAGTGGAGCTTCAGGCTGATGCCGCCCAGCGCCAGATGTTCCGCGCGGGTACACAGCCAGCCGATCACCACCAGCAGCGGATGCTTGATGACGCGCAGGGAGGTATCCATGGTGGTGGAAAAGAACGAGCTGACATAGTACACATCATCAGAGGAAAAAAGAAAGTCGTTGTGAGCGCCGCGGGTGGAGGTGAAGTCGTAAAGCGGAGTCCGGCACAGCAGGAGGAATATGGATACATAGACCAGCGCCAGGGCGCCGAAAAATAGAAGAGATGCTCGTTTTTCTTTCATCAGGCAAGCCTCTTTTCAAAATGCGCGTCTGCGCGGGCAAAGAATCCGGATGTTGGTTTCCGGCTTGATTATCGTCTTAAATACTCAGGCGGGCGGTATTGCAGCGCCTCGGCCAGATGGCCGGGGTGGATGTCTCCGCCGCCGTCCAGATCGGCGATGGTGCGGGCCACCCGCAGGATGCGGTCGTAGCTTCTGGCGGTGAGGCCCATGCGGTCAAAGGCCCCCTTCATCAGCCGCTGGCAGGCGTCGTCCAGAGCGCAGAAGCGGTCCAGTCCCTCCCGGGTCAGCTGGGAATTGCAGGGTACGCCGGTGTCCCTCTGGCGACTGGTCTGGAGAGCCCGGGCGGCGTCCACCCGCTCCTTGACCTGGGCGGAGGTCTCCGCCCGCTCCCGTTGGGACAGCTCGTCGAACTCCAGAGGGGTGACCCCCACAAAGATGTCCAGCCGGTCCAGCAGGGGGCCGGACAGCCGGGACAGGTATTTTTTGACCTCCGCCTCGCTGCACCGGCACCGTCCGGAGGGGTGGCCGTACCAGCCGCACTTGCAGGGGTTCATGGCGCACACCAGCATAAACCGGGCGGGATAGGTGACGGTGCCCGCCGCCCGGGAGATCTGCACCTGACCGTCCTCCAGGGGCTGGCGGAGCACCTCCAGCACCTCCCGGGGGAACTCGGGCAGCTCGTCCAGGAACAGGACCCCGTTATGGGCCAGGGAAATTTCCCCGGGCCGGGGGTTGGAGCCGCCCCCAGACATACCGGTGGAGGACACGGTGTGGTGGGGGGAGCGAAAGGGCCGCACGGCAATTAACGGCTGCTTGGCGCTGGTCTGGCCCATGACGGAGTGGATTTCCGTGGATTCCAGCGCCTCCTGGCGGGTCATGTCCGGCAGAATGCCGGGCAGGCGGCGGGCCAGCATGGATTTGCCCGTCCCCGGCGGGCCGGACATGAGAACGCTGTGTCCCCCGGCGGCGGCGATCTCCAGCGCCCGCTTTACCTGCTCCTGGCCCTTCACCTCGGACAGGTCGGGACAGTGGAAGGCGGCGGGCTCCGGGACCCAGGGCGGGGCGGGGGAGATGAGTTCCTCACCCATCAGGTGGCGCTCCAGCTGCGCCACATCCCGGACGGGGTAAATCACCGGCCCCTCGGCCAGCGTGGCCTCGGCGGCGTTCTCCTCGGGGACATACAGCGCCTCGATTCCCTCCCGCTTGGCGGCCAGGGCCATGGACAGCATCCCCGTACAGGGCCGGAGCTGGCCGGACAGGGACAGCTCACCCAGAAAGGCGCAGCGTTCCCTGGGCAGCCTCAGCTGCTTGCCGGCGGCCAGAATGCCCACCAGAATGGGCAGGTCGTAGAGGGTGCCGATCTTTTTCAAATGGGCGGGAGCCAGATTGACGGTGATCCGGCTGACCGGGAAGGTGAAGCCGCAGTTTTTAATGGCGGCGCGCACCCGCTCTCTGGCCTCGTTGACGGCGGCGTCCGGCAGGCCCACCACCGTAAAGGCGGGCAGCCCGCTGGACAGATCGCATTCGGCGGTGACCGGGTAGCCGGTGACCCCTTGGAGCCCTAAGGATTGGATGGATCGTACCATGTCCCTGCCTCCTAAGTAAAGTAGTCATACAATAAAATCTATTGTAACGGTTTCCTTGGAAAAAAGCAACAAAAAGAGAAGTATTAAGGTTTCCTAAATTTCTACTTAAATGGTTGATTTTTTGAAAGGGCGCTCGTATAATGAACTTTGGCCTGAAAGGCCGAATGCTGAAAAGGAGTGACTTCAATGAAAACAACCCGTAGAATCCCCGCGTTGCTGCTGGCTATGGTCATGGTATTCTCCCTGACCCTGACGAGCTGCGGAACAAAAGAGGAGCCCGTTGCCGCCGACCAGGTGGCGATGTCTCTCTTCAACATGATTTTGAAAGACGACGCATCCTCAGCCGTAGAGCTGTTTGGCTACGCGGACGAGACGGAAGCCCGCGCCGACATGGGCCTGGATGGCAGCCTGTATGAGGGCCTGGCCGATGAGGTGGTCTCTCAGTTCAGGCAGATGCAGCTTAACGTCACCACCGAGGACGCCCAGGCTTTTGTGGACGCCTTTATGTCCATGTTCAAGAGCGTGAATATGACCGCCGTGGTGAAGGAGTCTGACGAAAAGGCGGGCACCGCCGTGGTCACCTGCACCATCGACACCTTCGACGCCAACGCTCTGACCGACGCTATGACTGAGGCCATGACCGAGGCCATGTCTGATCCTTCCATTCTGGAGGATGAGGACGCCCTGACCAGCGCCATTATCAACGCCATGTCCTCCGCGATTGCCGGCCTCACCCCCTCCGGCGAGACCGCTGACTTCGATGTGGACTTTGAGCTTCAGACCCTGACCATCAACGGCAAGGATCGCAAGGCCTGGCTGCCCAAGGACGCCGAGCAGTTCGGCAACCTGATCTCCACCACCGCCATGGGCGGCTGAGTACATCCGGATTTTTAAATCGGGAACATACGACCGTCCGCAATAAAAAAGCCCAAGGTGTGCGATTAAAGTACACCCTGGGCTTTTTTAGATAGAGTATAATCCCGTCGATTACAGCCATCCTAAATCCGGTGAGGTGATGGGATGGACTCCATATGGCGTCAAACAGCAAAACTGCCCGCGTTCGATTCCCTCCGGTCAGACCTGAACACCGATGTGCTCATTATCGGCGGCGGTATGGCCGGACTTTTGTGCGCCTGCGAGCTGGCCCGGGCGGGAGTGGACTATGTTCTGGTAGAGGCGGACCGCGTCTGCGGTGGCATCACTCAAAACACCACGGCAAAAATTACGTCTCAGCACGGCTTGATCTATGACAAGCTGATCCGGAAATTTGGCGCGGAGCGCTCCCGGCTTTATCTGGAGGCCAACCAAGCGGCGCTGAAGCAGTACCGTACCCTCTGCCGCGGCTTAGACTGTGAATTCGAGGAGAAGGACGCTTTTGTCTACGCCATTGACAGCCGGAAGAAGATTGACCGGGAGCTGAAGGCCCTGGACCGGCTGGGGTACTCCGCGGAGCTCGCGGAACAGATTCCGCTCCCGTTTCCTGTGGCGGGAGCGATAAAATTTCCACGTCAGGCCCAGTTCCACCCCCTGAAATTTGCCGCCGCCGCCGCGAAGGATCTGCGTATCTTTGAACACACCAAGGTTTTGGAGCTGGCCCCCGGAAGGGCGGTCACCAACGGCGGGACAATTTCAGCGGACAACATCATAGTTACCACCCATTTCCCTCTGCTCAATAAGCACGGAGGCTATTTTCTGAAGCTGTATCAGCACCGCTCCTATGTTCTGGCCCTGAATAACGCCCCGGATGTCCATGGCATGTATTTGGACGAGGACGAAAAGGGGCTGTCCTTTCGGAATTACGGGGGCCTGCTGCTTCTGGGCGGCGGAAGCCACCGGACGGGCAAGCGGGGCGGCGGCTGGAGGGAGCTGGAGCAATTTGCCCAACGCCGCTGGCCTGGAGCCCAGGTGGTGACCCGCTGGGCCACCCAGGACTGCATGACGCTGGACGGCGTCCCCTATATCGGTCCATACTCCGGCCACACATCCGGGCTCTACGTGGCCACCGGCTTTAACAAGTGGGGTATGACCTCCTCTATGGTCGCGGCGACGCTTCTGACAGACCTGATTCTTGGGCGGGATAACCCATACGCGGCCGTTTTTTCCCCTTCCCGGACGATGCTCCGCCCCCAACTGGCGGTCAATGGGCTGGAATCTGTCCTGGGCCTTCTGACCCCTACCGTGCCTCGCTGTCCCCACATGGGCTGCGCCCTGAAGTATAACGCCGCCGAGCACAGCTGGGACTGTCCTTGTCATGGCTCCCGCTTTGGGGAGGGAGGAAATTTGATTGACAACCCGGCGGCCGATGATAAACAGGGTCTGTGATTCTGAGGCGCCCAGCCGGTGCCTGTCTGTCAGGCTCCAAAAATCCCCAAAGCCTGCCTCATGTTTTCAATGATGGATACGGAGAAGGGGCAGCGCTTCTCACAGGCGCCGCAGGCGACGCACTCCCCGGCGTGGTGGGGGAGGACCGCGTAGTGCTCCCGGGCCGTCTCGGGCACCTCTCCCTGAGCTTTGGACAGATTCAGCAGTTTGGTCACCGCGGCTACGTCGATCCCTTTGGGGCAGGGAGCGCAGTGGCCGCAGTACATACAGTGGCCCACCCAGCTGATCCTTGGCATGGCGGCGAAGGCGGCGGCGTAATCCTTTTCGCTGTCCGGAGCGCCGCAGTAGGCGGCGCACTGCTCCAGCTCCTCAGTTGTTCGCGCCCCCACCATAATACTGGACACCCCCGGACGGGTGAGGGCGTAGTGCAGACACTGAAAGGGGGTAAGGGCAATCCGCGCCAGAGCATTCTGCCCCAGCAGCTCGCCGCCGCCGAATACCTTCATCACGGTGATTCCCACACCCTGGCGCTGGCAGCTCTCATACAGAGCCTGGCGCTGGGGGTCCATGTTTACCAGCTCCTTTTCGTAAGCCGCGTTCGCCCAGAGCTTTTCCACATCCTCGTCAGCGGGCTGCAAGTCGTAGCAGGGGTTGACGCTGAACATGAGCACGTCAATCAGTCCGCTGTCCACCGCCGCCTGGCCTACCTCCGGATTATGGCTGGACAGGCCGACGAGGCCGATTTTCCCCTCCGCCTTCAGCCCCCGGGCGTAGGCCATGATGGGGCCGTCCGCAATCGCCTGCCAGTCGGCCAGGGCGTCGGAGTAGTGGATCATGCCGATCTCAATGTGGTCGGTGTTCAGCAGACGGAGCATCTCCTCAAAGCCGGCCTTTACCTTATTGATATCCCGGGTGCGCAGGTATTGGCCGTTCTCCCAGATAGAGCACAGATGGGACTGGAGGATAAATTTGTCCCGCCGGCCCTCCATGGCACGGCCCAGATTGGCCCGGACCTCCGGGTTGGGGGTGTACAGGTCGATGCAGTTGACCCCCAGGGCCTCCATTTTGTCCACAAATTCCTTCACCTGCTCATAGCTTTTGCCCACAAGGCCCTCGCAGCCCATACCGATCTCGCTGACTCGCGGCCCGGCGCTGCCTAATGTACGGTAATTCATGACCATCCTCCTAGATTTTAGTGGAGCTATCTTATCACTTGAAGCCGGGTTTAAGTCAAGAGGGAGCTCGAATGAAAGAGCGGTAAAAACGTGTAAAAACTGGATGAAATAATAGAAATTAATTCATGTGAACAAAATGAGGTACAGGTATGCTCAGCACCGCTTTTATAAAGCGCGTTTACGTGCGGAAATGAAACACATACGAGGAAAACAAGCATGAAACCCATCGTACCCATCACACTGGTGGCCGCGCTGACGCTGCTCAGCGCGATATTTTTCTGGAGAAAGAGGATCCGGACATGAAAAGACTGCTCACCTGCCTGCTGTTGGTGGCGGCGCCGGTGGCCAACGCCCGCGCCCTGGAGGTGCCTATTGACACCGCCGTTCAGAAGCTCAACGGCAGCCAGCAGTCCATCAAGACCTACACCCTGCCTCCGCCTGGGATCGCGACGTCGGGGCATGTGGACACAACTGGAGGGCGGCGTCGTGGTACAGGCGGTGGAAATTCGCTCATAAAAGGTTTATAAATAGCTTTTTGTGAAGAAATATGCCACAAAAACGGAGGTGAGCAATAAACGATGAAACAAATCCAGCCAAATCCAAAATATCGGCAAAGGGATGTATATAAATCTTTATTCTTCATTTGGGAGGCCATAATAATCCAATACAAAACGCCAGAAATCTTGGGCAGCCTCTGTTATGAGTGATTTTTTCCGCCGCATGATACTGATCGTTCGGATGGTGTCATATCGGTCTAAGGACGCGTAGGCCAGTCCGGGGGCCACCGACATGGCGTCCTTTAGACAGGACTTGGGAATAATGGCCACGGCGGCACCGGAGGCCACTAGTTGAACCTTGACCAGAAACTCATCTGTCCGGCAGTAGACCTTTGGATAGAACCCTGCGCTGAAGCAGAGGGAGTAAGTGATATCCGACCACATTAAATTTTCCTGGTACATAACGATAAAATACTGGTCCTTCAAGCTGGAGACGTCCAGCCCGCGCTCCGGAAGCCGAAGCCCGCCGGCCGTTCCATAGATCAGGACATAGTCCTCCTGGAATAACTGCTGGGAGATCCAAAAGTTGTCGTTGTCCAGCCAGTCCTCCCCTTGGCGGGAAGCCCTCAGAACAAAGTCCAGCTTGTCAAAGGCGGGCAGTTCTGTGGAAGAGGAGAGCATAGAGGTGACTTGAAAGGAGATCAGCGGATTAAGCTTTGTATACTCGCTGATGCAGTCCGTCAGGATCGGGGCGTAGGTGTTATAGGCGATGCGGATAGTACCTTTAGTGTCATAGACGCTTCGTTTGGCGCAATTGATGCCAATGTTGAGCAGATCGACCGCCTGCCGGGCGTATTGGGCAAACTGTTCCCCATTTTTGTTCAGCGAGATCCGATTCCCGGTGCGGTCAAAGAGCTTTAACCCTAGTTCCCGCTCCAGGGCGGCGATGTGCTTACTCAAGGAGGGCTGGGAGATGTTTAAAAAGTCCGCGGTGACCGAGACGTGCTCAAATTTTGCCAGCTGGAGAAAATATTCAATATTTTGGATGTTCATCGCGGCCCCCCATTATTCCGATTTTGGAATGATTGTATATTTTATAATAAATTGACAGGATAGTCAAGATGAATTACTATTATTTTACCCAAAAGAGCATGGCCATGCCGCTTGAAATAAGAGTGCGAGGAGGCAGAAATTTGGAAGAATTCAATCGCTTTGGAAATATGAACCCCACGCCGGAGTTTTGTGGGCGGCCCTACCTGATGGATCGTCCGTCTTTCCCGATCGCGGGAAACCTCTACTTTGTGGGCAACCTCTGGTGCAGCTCCCACCTGATTGATACGGGGGATGGGCTGATCCTGCTGGACACCCCAACGGCGGGCAGCCTGCCTGGACTGCTGTTCAACATCGCCGCTCTGGGCTTTAACCCCCGGGAACTGAAATACATCGTGGTCTCCCACGCCCATAGCGACCACTTTGGTGCTGTGGCCGCCCTGGCGCACCTGACTGGGGCAAAAACCTTTATGAGCGCGGTGGACACCAGAGACATGCGGGAAAATCCCGAGCGCATGGAGAAAATGAATCTGGATCTGGGGTATTACAACGAGTGCTTCACCCCAGATGTGGAGCTGGAGGATGGCGATATCATCTCTTTGGGCAACACCCGGATGCGGTGTGTGCTGACGCCAGGACATACTGTGGGCGTGATGTCCCATTTCTGGACGCTGGAGGACGAGGGCCGCGCCTTTCATGTGGGTATTTACGGCGGGGCCGGCTTTGTCTCTCTGTCCCGGGTGGCCCTGGAGCGCAACAGCCAGCCCCTGTCCCTTCAGCAGGACTTTTTAGATTCCATCGACAAGGTGTGGGATGAGCCGGTGGATATCATGCTGGGCAACCACCCCTTCCACAACGATGTCTACTTTAAACGGAAGCGGTTCCTGGCCGGGGAGGAGGACGCCTTTATCGATCCCGGCGAGTGGCATCGCTTCCTGGGAGAACTGCGTGCCAAGTATCTTACCTTTTTGGAAAAGTCCCCCCAAGAGGTGGAGGCCATGTATGCCAGAAGTCAGATTTCGGATTACTACAAGGGAATATAGAAAGAAAAGGAGGCGTTCAGTGTACTATGAAAGCGTTAAAATTCCTTGACAAGCACTTTGAGGAGATCATCATGGTTCTGTCTCTGACCTGTATCATCGTGGTCATGCTGTTCCAGATCGTCCGGCGGTATGTGTTCAACAATTCTCTCACATGGTCGGAGGAATTTTGCCGGTACTGCTACATATGGATGATGTTTGTAGCGTTTTCCTTCAGCATTCATCTCAAGGCGGACCTGAGGGTGGACGCGGTGATCAATCTGCTCCCGGCCGGGCCCAAAGCGGCGCTGGACCTGGTTTCACTGGTGATCTGTCTGGCCATGACCGGATTTTTGTTCTACCACTCCTTTGGAACAGTGGCGGCAGTGATCAAAACCGGTGAAACCAGTGTAGCTCTCCATCTGCCCATGCAGGTGGTATACGCCGCCAGCGTGGTGGGCTACGGCGTTGGTACGCTGCGCTATATCCAGCGGCTGATCGAGTTTCTGACCAAAAAGAAGGAGGTGGCCCAATGATCGCGGCGGTTGTGATTGTATTTGTGGTGGGGATACTTCTGGGTTTCCCTCTGGTACTGACTCTGGTGGGGGCCACCGCGATTCCTGGGATAATCGAGCCCACCTTCCCTGGCAATATCCAGTTTGTTTTGCGCAGCGTCATCGGCGGCGGAGACAGCACCAGCATTCTGGCTGCCCCCCTGTTTATCCTCTCCGGCATTATTATGGCTAAGGGGGGTATTTCGGAAAAAATCTTCAACGTTTTCGCCTATGCGCTGGGCAAGGTCCGGGGCGGTATCCCCTGCGCCGTTATTGTCACCTGCCTATTCTACGGGGCTATTTCCGGTTCAGGAACCGCCACCTGTGCCGCTGTAGGGGCCATGACCATCCCCGTGCTGCTCTCTCTGGGGTACGAAAAGGAGTTCTCAGGGGCTCTGGTCGCTACCTCCGCCGGTCTGGGCGTGATCATCCCGCCCTCCATCCCCTTCATCATGTATGGTATGGCCACTGGGGCCAACATCGGCCAGATGTTTGTGGCTGGCATTATCCCTGGCTTCCTCATCGCTGGATGCCTGATGCTCTACACCGTCTACTACTGCGTCCGCCACGGCGAGGACCGCGCCCGCATCGACGAAAAGGTGTCTCAATTGAAAAAAGTGGGTCTGCTCCCCCTGCTGAAGGAAAGCTTCTGGGCCCTGCTCACTCCAGTGATTTTGCTGGGAGGCATCTACTCCGGCGTGATCACAACCACCGAGGTGGCCTGTGTCTCGGTGATCTACGCTCTAGTAGTTTCTGTGTTCGTGTATAAGTCTGTGGCGATATCCGGCATATATACCATGATGGTAGAGGCCTGCAAGGCTATGGCGCCTATCGCCCTGATGATGGCGGTGGCCACTGCCTTCGGCCGCATCCTCACCATGCTCCAGATCCCCAATGTGCTGGCCCAGTTCATCACAGACAACTTCAAGT
Organism: Oscillospiraceae bacterium; assembly: GCA_910575265.1. Classification (GTDB taxonomy): domain Bacteria; phylum Bacillota; class Clostridia; order Oscillospirales; family Oscillospiraceae; genus Lawsonibacter. Next base: position 97,464 of record CAJTEA010000007.1, on the reverse strand, counting down.
CCAAGGTGGCCATCCTGCTGGTCATCAACGTAGCCCTGCTGCTGATCGGCATGGTGATGGACACCGGTCCCGCCCTGCTGATTTTGGCCCCCATGCTGCTCCCCCTGGCAACCCAGCTGAATATCAACACAGTACACCTGGGCATTATCATGGTGGTCAATATGGCGGTCGGCTTCGTCACTCCCCCCTTCGGCGTTACCCTGTTTGTGGCCAGCCCCATCTGCGGCGCGTCCCCCATGCGGCTGGGCAAAAAGGCCGTCCCCTTTATCGGTATGTTCCTGATTGCGCTGATGCTGATCACTTTTATTCCCCAGCTCTCTCAGTGCCTCCTGTGATGACTGTCACAAAATATATTAGGAATGGAGTTATGAACATGAAAAAGCTGATTTCACTTGCCCTGTCCTGCGCGATGATCCTCAGCCTGACCGCCTGCGGAAACGATGGCCAGACCAACCAGAGCGGCGGAAACCAAGGCGGCGGATCCGGAAGCCAGGGTAACGCGGTCCAGTCCCCCGCCGAAAACTTCAAGCCCGAGGACTATCTCTCCGGCAATTACACCGCCCTGCCCGCAGACGGGCCCTCCATCACTCTAACCATCGGCCACGCCATGCAGGAGACTACTGACAGCCATAAGATGATGCTGGCCTTGAAGTCCGCCTTGGAGCAATACAGCGGCGGTAAGATCTCGGTTACCATCTACCCTAACTCCCAGATCGGCAGCGATGCCGAGATGATCGCCTCCTGTGTGGCCGGAGATGTGGACATCGTTTATCAGTCTGGAAGCACGCACAACACCTTTGTTCCCGAGACCAACCTTTTTGACATCCCCTTCCTGCTGTCTGGCTATGACAAAGACAAAATTTATGATGTCCTTACCGAAGGCGAGTTCCGCGATCTGTACAACCAGGCCAATGAGGACGGCGGCTTTGTTCTTCTGATGCTCCGCGCTGGTGCTGATGGCATGGACTTCACCGCGAACCGTTCCGCCGCCAGTGTGGCTGACCTAAAGGGACTGAAGATCCGCACTGCTCAGGTAGAGGCCCGTATGGCCCTGTGGGACGCTTTGGATGCCAACCCCACCCCTATGGCTTTCAGTGAGTTGTATATGGCCCTTCAGAACGGCACGGTGGAAGGCCAGGAAAATAATCTGTCCAACACCCTGAACAGCGCCGTCTATGACGTCAACAAGTATCTGTTCCGCACCAACCACTCCACTCCCAGTCTGGAGATGACCATGAACAAGGACAAGTTTTACGCAATGCCCCAGGAGTACCAGGATCTTCTGACCCAGATCTGCAAGGAGCTCAGCCGCTATGACTGGGATGTCTGTGCGGCGATGGACGACTATTACTTCGACTGCCTGACCAAGGAGCACGGCATGACGGCCTGTGAAATTTCAGACGCTTTCCTCTCTGAGCTGAAGGAAAAGGCCGCGCCTGTCATCGACTCCGCCAAGGCCTCTGTTGGTAGCGATAGCCTCTATGACACTCTGGTGTCTGAGCTGAACAGCTGAGTTTTTATCTTTTCAACTGGAAAGGCTTCTGGTACCGAGCCGCGGTACGAGGAGCCTTTTTATTGAAAATATGTAGCCGCACAGAAAACAAATGGAAGATTTTATGTAACGTTTTGATGTGACTGTGACCTTGTATGGAGGAATTGTGGGCCGCGCGATGGGCCCTCGGCTATCTGACCGCTGAAAGTCTATGCGGATACGTCTCTTTCTTCTTTGCTGGGGGACATAAATTGCGATAGATTCCAATTTATGTCCTCTGAATATTTGTTTTAATTTCTTAATAAAAGGAGCTTTTATGGAACAAAAATACCCTCATCTCTGTTCCCCTATCACGTTGGGACGGGTGAATTTCCGCAACCATATGTTCTCCGCCCCCATGGGCGGGACCGATATCACCGCTGCCTTGGCCCAGCGGGCGGGCTTTCAGATGGTGATGGTCCACGCCGGCCACGGCTGGCTGGTCAACCAGTTTTTATCCCCCAACTTCAACCACCGCGCCGACGAGTACGGCGGCTCCTTTGAAAACCGCCCGCACTTTGCCCGGGAGGTGCTCCAGAGCGTCCGGAACGCCGTGGGCCAGCGCTCCAACCGGGACGCCGTGATGGCTCTGCGTACCTGTGCCCCCTGGGCGCGGGAGATCGGCGATTGCGGCCGGGTGTCCAACATCACTAACGCCGTCTATCAGGGCTACCACGCGGCCCTGGATATCTGAGGTGACCGGTATGCCAATTGGAATTATGACCGACGTCTCCGCCACCCTGTGTGGGGCGTTGATTGGCTGTGTTCTCAGCTCCCGGCTGGGGGATAATTGGAAAAAGCTGCTGAATAACCTGCTGGGCATCGCCGCTATCGTGATGGGCATCGTGCTGATTATCCGGGCGAAAAATCTGTCCGCCGTCATCCTGGCCCTGCTGCTGGGGGTCGTTGTGGGGGAGCTCCTCCGGCTGGAGGACCGGATCAACGGCGCAGCCACCGCCCTCACCGCGAAACTGATGGGCGGCGGGGCGGACGGGGTCTACCTGGTTCGGGTGAGCGCGGCGCTGATCCTGTTCTGCTGCGGCGGCACCGGCTGGTTTGGCGCGCTGAACGAGGGGCTGACTGGAGATGGCGGCATCCTGGTCACCAAGGCTATTCTGGACTGCGTCACCGCCTGCATCTTCGCCGCCCTGCTGGGGAAAATTATCCCCTGCCTGTGCGTCCCCCAGCTGTGTGTCTACTTGGCTCTGTTCGGGGTGGCCCATGTGGTGCGGAACGCCATTACTGACACGATGATCGCCGATTTCTCCGCTGTGGGCGGCATCGTCACCCTGGTGGCCGGACTGCGGCTGTGCAAAATCAAGGAGGATATCAAGGGGCTGAATCTGCTCCCCGGACTGATCCTCGCCTTCTTCGTCTCCGCCGCCTGGACGGCGGTGGTGGGATAATCTGATCGGTCAAAAACCTCACCGCGGCCCTTCCCCTCTGGCGGAAGGCCCTTATAGGGGCAGTGCGAGCCATCCGTTATACAGGTAGTCTTGACGGTCAAAAGCAAAAAAGAAGCCGGCACATCAAAATCAGCCCCAGCGGAATGTTCACTCCGCTGAAGCGGGTTTGATGTGCCGGCCTTGTATGTTACAAGCGCCAAAAGGAACTGTGGTTACGCGCTCATCGAACTCGGCGGATCCCGCGGACCTGGTCCTCAATCAGGGCGCGCTGGTAAGCGGTGCTAAAAATAATAGGCAGCTCCTCGCTGCCCAACATGACTTCCCGGCAAAAGAAATTTTTCGTGTTCATTCTGTGTATCCTTTGCCAGGATGGATGAGATAAAACTGTCCGCACGTCCAGCAAAGCGTGAGAAGTACCGGCGCGGGCGGTGCCTTGCCAGCATCGCCCGTTTCTATGCCGCTGTTCATTTGTTTGTGCCGCCCTATTTTCCGCCGCTCTTAAAACATCAATTTGAATGGATTTTCTCGTGATTTCTTATGGAAACACCCTTAAAGCTGGGGGATTTGTGACATCACATTATGATTTTGGCCTTTTTATCAGTTCAAACCAGGCGTTTGTGTCGATATAGTCGTCAAATTTCACGCCCATAGCCAGAGTATCCCGAAATGCGTCCTGGAGGTTCAGCACCGTAAACCCCCGGCGCTTGGCGGAGATCATAAAATTGTCATAGTGCCGGTGGTCACCGCAGGAAATCACCTTGGCCTCGTTGGGTCCCTCCAGACGCACGTCGGCAATGATACAGGCGGTGGGATTATCAGGGTCCACATAGAAGGTTTTGCCCTCAAAGGCACTGCCGTTCCAGCCGCAGACCAGACTGAATACCGCGCACTCCCCCTGTTCCGCCATCTCCCTGTGCCGCAGGGTTACCCTGTGAAAGACCTCTTCCAAATCATCCTGGCAGTCCCCTCGCAGCTCAAAGTTCAGGTTCAGGTAGTCCTGGAACAGGTAGTAGTTGTCCTCCAGCACTCCAGATAAGCCGATGATCACGTTTTCGTTCAGCTTAAACACCTTTTTGAAATTGTGCAGCACACCACCATTGTCCAGATTGGCCTGCTGCTCTCCACAGACCAAGGCGAACTGGTCGCACAGCACCGCTTGAACTAAGCTCATGAAATTCCTCATTTCCATACAGTTCCCGCCCCGAGGGGGCGGGAACCTGATTTATGCCTGTGCCGGCACCGCTCCTCCGAAGGTTTCAATCACCAACGCGGTTTCCGCTCGCTTGTCCGCGATGGCTTTCTTCAAGATAAGGTGCTTCACCCGTATGGCACCCACCGGTTTGTTATTTGTTAATAGTAACATAGCACATTTTGGCCTGTTTGTCAACGATTCCAATTTGAGCGTCGGCTATTCCGCCTGCCACTGGTGTCAGATGATGGCCCGTGACGCGCGGTACTACCTGTGCCGGAGCGTAGCCTGTAGGTTGTATCTCAAAGTAGAAATGATTTCAAAGCCGCTATGCTGAATCCTGACCGCACCCAAGATCCGGCATTGACAACTTGCTCTTCTACCGCGTATCCTGATAATGGGACTTAGGCTGAAAAGGAGTTATTTTATGGATCGATCTTCCTCTTGCGGCAATTCTGAAACGCTGCTTCTTTCCATCCCGCGCGGCAGGCCGCAAGCGATGGCAAATATTACGGGCAGCGAAAATTATCCTGATATATCTGGCTCAGTGCGATTTTACCAAACGAATAAGGGGGTGGTTATCTGGGCTGAAGTACGGGGGCTGCCCCATTCCGGCCTTCCCTGCCAGGAACCGATCTTTGGATTTCACATCCATGAAGGAACCGACTGTGCGGGCAGTATGGATGACCCCTTTGCGGATGCCATGTCGCATTATGACCCCAATGACTGTAAGCATCCGTACCACGCTGGAGATCTGCCTCCGTTGTTTGGAAATCATGGATCTGCGCTCTCCTTGTTTCTGACTGACCGTTTTTCCGTAGACGAGGTGATCGGCGGAACGGTTATTATCCATGATCGCCCCGACGATTTTACGACACAGCCGTCTGGAAATTCTGGCGCAAAGATCGCGTGCGGGGTGATCCGCGAGACAACTTGTACTTGCGCTTGTAATGCCTTTCATTTTAAAAAGGAAGCGAAAGACAGACATTGATTTATTATTTGCTGGACATGAAAGGGTTACCAAATTTCGGAATCCCAAGTCGGTCGAAAAGCGGTCTGTCTGGAGTTGCTCTGGACAGACCGCTTTTCGACCAACCGGGAGGAACTTCTTTAGCGAAATTCCTCCCAAATCCGGTGTTTTATATTTTTTTGTAAGCGGCTGAAGGCACACTTCCCACAAGCCGGCATAGGATGAGACAGCCGGGAACGGTCAGTTTAAAAGGGAGGGGAGGCGTTTTCATGGGTATCGTGGTGGTACGTTCCCCCCGGTGCCTGCGGGGGCTGCTGCGCAGGATATTTAAGGTAAAATAGGCCGTCATACTTAGGAACTCCCAAGCATATAGTGTCAACAAAGTCAAATGTTCCCAGTGGGACTTGTATTCCCGCCTTGAAGGCGGGAATACAGGTTGATACTTATTATGACAAGGGAGAGGACACCATGGAATTTGAACGTGATACCATAAGCAGCTATGAGACAGTAGCGGAGGCCACCCTGAGCCAGGAGGAGACGCTGGAGAGCATCGTGCCCGACGCCTGTCCGGACATTCTGCGCATCGTGGACGTCTGCGGTCAGGCCACTCTGAGCGGCAAGCAGGCCAAAGAGGGGATGGCTCAGGTCACCGGCATGGTGCGGGCCTCCATTCTCTATCAGCCCGAGGGCGGCGGAGGTCTGCGGCGCGTTGAGGTGGGACTGCCCTTCACCTGTCAGGCGGAGGCCCCCGGTCTAACTGAGCGGGGAACGGTGCTGGCCCGTCCAAGGCTGTGCCGTGCGGAGGCACGGGCTCTGAATCCCCGAAAAGTGCTGCTGCGAGTGGATCTGACAGTGGACATTACCGCCTGCCAGCCGGTGGAGCGGCCGGTGTGCGGCGGTGTAGCCGAGCCGGAGGAGAGCGGCATCTGTCAGAGGCGGTTCCAGGGGGAGAACTATCTGCTCAGCGCTGTACAGGAGAAGCCCTTTACCTTCTCTGACCAGGTTCGGCTCCAGTCCGGTTCCGGGGAGGCGCCTGTGCTGCTGGCCGCCCGGACGCAGCCGGTTTGTACCGAGAGCAAGCTCATCGGCTCCAAGCTGATTTTCAAGGGGATGGTAGAGGTGGACCTGCTCCTTCAGGAGGCGGGGGGCGGGCTGTCCACCAGCCACGAGTCCATGCCCTTCTCCCAGGCCATTGAGGTGGCGGGGGCTGACGGTGAGGGAGACTGCCAGGTAGAGGTGGAGGTCACCTCCTTCCAGTGCGTCCCTGGCGCCGGGGACGGCCGGGAGCTGGACGTCAACCTGGAGCTGCTGGCCCAGGCCCAGGCGCGGTGCCGCCGACCTGTGACCCTGCTTCAGGACCTGTACAGCACCAGCCACCTGATGGAGGTGGAACGGGAGACCTATCAGCTGTGCCGTCTGGGCGAGCAGTCGGTGCGGCCCCAGGCCGTCCGGGAGCTGCTGGAGACGGGGGAGATGGTCCGTTCCATTGTGGACGCCCGGCTGGCGCTGGGCCCGGTCAGCCAGAGCCGGGAGGGGAAGGAGCTGGTCCTCACGGCGGATACCTGGATTACCGTGCTCTACCTGGATGAAAACGAGCTGGTCCAGTGCATCCAGCGGTCCATCCCGGTCTCCTGCCGCCTGGACTGTTCGGAGGGAGCAAAATGCTCCTGCTTCTGCGCCTGCCCGGGAGAGGTGTTCGCCGCCCCCGCCGCCGGCGGGGTGGAGGTGCGCTTCACGGTGGAGTTCCACTGTCTGACCACCGAGAGCTCCACCGTCCCGGCGGTGACCAGCGCCCAGCTGGGGGAGGCCCGGAATGCCGGGGAGGGCCAGCGCCCTTCCGTGGTCCTGCGCATGCCAGCCCCCGGAGAGGAGCTGTGGGACATCGCCAAGGCCCACGGCACCACCATGGAGCGGATCCTTCAGGCCAACGAGCTGGAGGAGGAGACCCTGCCTGTGGGCCGGATGCTCCTCATTCCCAGTACCAGATAAAAGCGGGAGGCAGACCCGAATGGGCCTGCCTCCTTCGCGTTGTCTGAAAACTCAGGTTTCCTGGTCTTTTTCCATCCCCGTGAATTCCACCTCCACTGTTGTCAAAACCGGATCGACAACTGTTTGCCGGAAGGATGGATCATATTGATTCTATCATGAACTTCATGAGGCGCAAGTGTGTTAAGCCATGATGTCAGATGCTTGCCGGATATACAAGGAAATCATGGGATTTTCAGGCCTATTTTTCCGCTCCTGTTATATTCCACAGCTTATCCTCATAGATTGTAAGGAAATACCGGCTGACAGTGAGGCCGAAGGAGGAATTGCAGTGGAAGATCGCAAAATCTATGAGGATATTGCGCTCCGTACCGAGGGCGATATCTACATCGGCGTGGTAGGGCCGGTCCGGACGGGAAAATCCACCTTTATCAAGCGGTTTATGGAGACGCTGGTGATCCCCAATATTGAGAATGTCTACCGCCGGGAGCGGGCCCGGGACGAACTGCCCCAGAGCGGCTCAGGCCGGACCATCATGACGGCGGAGCCCAAGTTTGTCCCCGAGGAGGCGGTGGCGGTCACGGTGGACGGGGGCGCGGCCTTTCAGATGCGGATGATCGACTGTGTGGGCTATCTGGTGCCCGGCGCGGTAGGCCAGCTGGAGGGGGAGAGCCAGCGGATGGTGACCACTCCCTGGTACGAGCATGAGATTCCCATGGCGGAGGCGGCGGAGATTGGCACCCGGAAGGTGATTTCAGAGCACTCCACCATCGGTATCGTGGTCACCACTGACGGCACCATCACCGACATTCCCCGGGAGGACTATCTGGAGGCGGAGGAGCGGGTGATCTCCGAGCTGAAGGAGCTGGGCAAGCCCTTTGTAGTGCTGCTCAACTCCGCCAACCCCGGGTCCGAGCGGGCCCGGGCCATCCGGTCAGATATCGCCCAGCGGTATGACGTGACCTGTGTGGCGGCCAACTGCCTGGAGCTGGGCCAGGAGGAGATCAACGCCATTTTAAAGAGCGTCCTCTACGAGTTCCCTGTGAAGGAGCTGGACCTGTTCCTGCCCCCCTGGGTGGACGCCCTGCCCCAGGAGCACCCCATCAAGGCGGCGCTGTACTCCGCCATTCGGGAGGGGACCGCCCAGCTCCACCGGGTGCGGGATGTGGATACGGCGGTGACCTCCTTCCGGGACTGCGAGGTGGTCAGTGACGCCCGCATTTCCAACATCGACCTGGGCACCGGTGTGTCCGCCGCCTGTCTGGAGCTGCCCCGAAACCTGTTTTACAATACCCTGTCCCAGCAGTCCGGCTTCGAGATCGGGGACGACGGCGATCTGATGGCGCTGCTCACTCAGCTGGCCGGGGTAAAGAAGGCCTATGACAAGGTATCCGACGCCCTCCAGCAGGTGGAGGAGACCGGCTACGGCATTGTGGTGCCCCCCATCGACTCGCTGGTGCTGGAGGAGCCGGAGATCATGAAGCAGGGGGGACGGTACGGCGTCCGGCTGAAGGCCAGCGCGCCCTCCATCCACATGATCCGCGCCGACATCGAGACAGAGGTATCTCCCATTGTGGGCGGGGAGAAGCAGAGCGAGGATATGATCCACTATCTCCTTCAGGAGTACGAGGGGGACTCCAGCAAAATCTGGGAGGCCAACATTTTTGGAAAATCCCTCCATGAGCTGGTGAACGAGGACTTGAACTCCAAAATCAACCGCATGCCCGAGGACGCCCGCACCAAGCTGCGGGAGACCCTCCAGCGCATCATAAACGAGGGCTCTGGCGGATTGATCTGTATTATTCTGTAAGAACCAACCCCCGCCCAATGGGCGGGGGTTATGTGTACCCTATTGCTGCCTGCACTCGATCTCGAACACGCTCCCTCCGGCGATGGTGACGGTGAGCAGATTCTTCCGGTCGTCTGAGCTGATGTCGGCGATATCCAACTCGTCGCTGTCGTTCAGAATATCGAACAGTTTGTCCTTGAAGTAATTCAGGTCCATATTATCCCACTCCTTTGAATTGTATGTTTGCATACGCACATACTATTCTAACCTCTTGAAAGGTAAAATGCAAGGGGAAAGTTGGGATATAGATGATAAAATATGAGCGTTTTTTTGCTATGTTACAGAAAAAAGGAATCAGTCAAAATAAATTGATGCGGGACTATGGCGTTGATAACGCCCAGCTTCACCGGCTGAGGCACAATATGGTAATAAAAACCGTCACGATTGACAATTTGTGCCGGATATTGAACTGCAATGTGGAAGATATCATGGAATATGTACCGGACAATCCGGAGTAGGAGCACCCCCAAACCGGGGGTGCTCCGTTTGTTGCCTGTTGATTTTTTCCTCAAACCGCATTATAATACAAGAGAAGAAAACCGCCCGAAGGCGGCGGGATGGGGTGAGAGCATATGGCCATTATCGGTATTGATTTGGGGACCACCAACAGCCTGGCGGCTGTGTGGCGCGACGGCAAAAGCGAGCTGATTCCAAACAGTCTGGGGGAGTATCTGACTCCCAGCGTGGTCAGCGTGGACGACGACGGGTCCATTCTGGTGGGGGCGGCGGCCCGGGACCGGCTGATTTCCCATCCGGAGCGCACCGCCGCCGGGTTTAAGCGGAGCATGGGCACCAGCCGCCGGTATGAGCTGGGAGGCCGGTTTTTTACGGCGGAGGACCTGTCCTCCTTTGTCCTGCGCCGCCTGCGGGAGGACGCGGAGGCCTATCTGGGCGAGGTGGTGGACGAGGCGGTGGTCAGCGTCCCCGCCTATTTCGCCGAGGCCCAGCGCGCCGCCACCAAGCGGGCGGGAGCCTTGGCCGGCCTGACGGTGGAGCGGCTGGTGAACGAGCCCTCCGCCGCCGCGGTGGCCGGTCACATCGGAGAGGGGGACGAGGACAAGGTGTGCCTGGTCTTTGACTTCGGCGGCGGCACCTTGGATGTCTCTCTGGTGGAGCGGTTTGACAACGTGGTCAGCGTCACCGCTGTCAGCGGGGACAACTATCTGGGAGGCCGGGACTTTGACGAGCTCATCGCCCGGGGCTTCTGCGCTGACTGTAATCTGAATTTCGACACCTTGTCCCGTCAGCGTCAGGAGACCCTGATCCGTCAGGCGGAGACCTGCAAGATGGCTCTCACCGCCCAGGAGCCGGTGATTATGGCGGTGTCCGATGAGGAAATTTCCGCCTCTCTGGCCCTGACCCACGAGTGGGTGATCCGCAAGAGCAGCTCCCTGTTCCAGCGGATGCTGGTCCCGGTACGCAAGGTGTTTATGGATGCCGGAGTGGGCTCGGAGGAGCTGGACGAGCTGGTGATGGTGGGCGGCTCCAGCCATATGCCGGCGGTACGCCGGTATATCGCCAAGGCCCTGAACCGGGAGCCCGCCGCCGGAGCCCGGCCGGACACCGCCATTGCCGTGGGCGCGGGCATCTGCTCCGGCATGAAGGCCCGGGCCGGCGACCTGCGGGAGCTGGTCCTCACCGACGTGTGCCCCTTTACCCTGGGCATCAACGTTCTGAACGAGGCCCAGCCGGACAAGTCTTTGATGTCCCCTATCATCGAGCGCAACAGCGTCCTGCCCACCAGCAAGGAGGGCATCTATTACACCGCGCGGGACAACCAGCGCTCGCTGGACATCAAGGTGTATCAGGGGGAGCAGCGCTACTGCGATGACAACACCTACCTGGGCCACCTGGAGATCAGCGTACCTCCCGCGCCCCGGGGGCAGCAGTATGTCCGGGTGCGCTTTACATATGACATCAACGGCCTGCTGGAGGTGGACGTGGTGGCCAAGGACGGCCAGACCGGCCGGCTGGTACTCCAGGGCTCCGGCATGAGCGAGGAGGAGGTGGAGCGGCGGCTGAAGGAGCTGGAGGCCCTGAAGCTCAATCCCAGAGACCAGGAGGGCCCCCGCACCCTCATCGCCCGGGGAGAGCGGCTGTACGCCATGACGGTGGGCCGGATGCGGGATCAGGTGGCCTACATGCTGGACTGGTATCAGATGCAGCTGTCCACCCAGGAAAACCTCCGCATTGCCAAGGCCAGCCGCCGGGCCGAGAAATTTTTCGACCAGGCGGAGGCCTACATCGGCCTGGGGGATTTGCCGCCTCTGGACCTGAACCCTCTGGCCAATGAGGAGGACGAGGAGGAGGAGACATGAGCTGGCCCTGGAGCCAACTGGGCCTGCCCGGTCCCTCCGGGCTGTCTGAGGTGCGCCACGCCTACGCCGAAAAGCTGAAGACAACCCACCCTGAGGAGGACCCGGAGGGGTTCCAGCGCCTCCATTCCGCCTATCAGCTGGCCAGCCGCATGGCCCGCCAGCAGAAAAAGCGGGAAAAGCCGTTCCCCCAGGCGGAGGATACGCCTCCTTCCCGTTATGCCACGCGGGAGGATGACATCCAGGAAATTGAAACGCCGGAAGAAAAAGCTGAATCGGAGAAGTCGGACTTCGACTATGAGGAGCTGATCCAGAAGGAGGGAGAGCGGCCTCAGTTCTCCCACCGGGATGACGAGCGGGACTTCGACTATGAGGAGCTGCTCCAGGAGGAGGGGGAGCGGCCTCAGTTCTCCCATCGGGATGACGAGCGGGATTTCGACTTCGATGAGCTGCTGGATGAGGACGGTGAACTGCCCCACCCCCCGGAAGAGGATGAGCGGGACTTTGATTTTGAGCGCCTCTTTGCCGAGGGTGAGGCGGAACGGGCGGAGGCCCGCCGCCGCCGGGGCGAGGAGCGCCGGAAGGCCCAGCGGCAGCAGTTCCAGGAGCGCCGGCGGCAGTGGAGGAACCGGGAGGAGCAGCTGAATCTCCACTTTCGCCAGCGGGAGGAGCGCTGGCAGGGCACCGAGACGATCCTTCACACCATCGAGATGATGTACTCCGCCCAGGCCGGGGCGGAGCAGTGGCAGAAGTTTTTCCAAAGCCCCCTGTTCCAGCGGAATAAGGGGACCCTCGACCTGATTTTTGGCCTGGAGGATTTTGTCAGCGCCAAAAGTTTGACCCAGAAGGTTAAGCTGGCTCTGTTTCAGGCCTACGGCTTTGACAAGGGGGTGTCCCGCCCCGAGCTGCGGCCGCTGTACCAGATGCTCCTTCCCGCCTGGAGGGCGGCGAATTCTGAGAAAAACCATGAGCGGAACCTTGCCATCCTGGGCGTGGTTCTGGGGTTGGCCTTTCCCTTTGTCCTTGGCCCTCTTCTGGATTGGGGCCTGATCCCCTCCCTTGGCGTCAGCCTGGGTGTGGTCTGGATTGTCTGGGTGGTACGAAAGGTTGTTATCACCGGCAATCTGGAGAGGCGGGCCAGAGGTCAGAAGGTCAGCAAAAAACAGGAACGGCGGTCTATCCTCCTCGGCGTTGCCTGCGTGGCGGCGCTGGTCGTGATGATGTCCTGGGCGCGGACACACCCCGGCTTGGATCTGAGAGACCTCCTGCCCACCAAGGACCCCCGGGAGCAGACCTGCCAGTATATCGAGCGGGATTACGGAGTGGAGGTGGCCTCCCTTTACAACCAGTATCCCAAGGAGGACAACAGCAATTTGTTCTATCTGGAGCCTGATGTGTCCAAAGTGTTTCTGGCCGGACCTGACGGCGACCGGGATATCAAACACGGCAAGGCCGGATACACCACCAATCTGCCGGAGATGCTGATGTACTGGGCGCTGAAGGAGTTTGCCCAAAAGCACGATATGCCCCCGGTAAACAGCCTGGACCAGGATTTGGGCCGGGGGGATGTCTCCGGGACCTTTATCATCACCCTCCCGGAAGAGGACGGAGAGGAGATCATTGAGGATCTGGGCGCGCTGCTGGAGGAGCTGCGGGAGGAGAAATGGTATGACGCTGTGCCGTCCAACTGCGGCCTTGTGCTGTGCAGCCGGGAGATGGAGGAGGGCCGGATTGTCTTGATCCGTATAAATCTTGCCACCGAGGTATATTCCACATCGCAGATCCAGAGCCTGTATAAGGACGGCTTTGCCCACGCCGTCTGCGCCCAGATTCTCAAGGAGCTGGAGCTGGATTGGGACTTCGTCCGGGAGGCGGGGGAGCGCTACGAGCTGGTCAACGGAGGCATGGCCCGGATGTGGGGGGTCGAGTGCGTCAAGCTCCTGGGCCTAGACGGGGACGGCGCGGTGGCCATGGAATATTACGTGTACCCGAAACTGCGGAACATCTACTGCGTCCCGGGAAACTTTTGGGAGACAGGCAATACCGAAGACCAGCTCGGCTTTTACCGTCTGCTCTATTGGGGGGACCGGGGTACATTCATGCTGTTTTACCCCTGGACCAGGGTGGACTGAGAGGCTGGAAACTTCACTACTCAATCGACTGTTTTTGGCAAATTTCAATCAAATTCATGATTTTGTCACACATTTTTAGGATAATAGCGGTGAGGTGATTGTTGTGACGTTTAGTGATCGGCTCCGCCAGCTGCGGCAGGAAAAAAGAATGACCCAGGTGTCGCTGGGCCAGGCGGTGGATATTTCGCCCCGCATGATCAGCTTTTATGAAAGCGGGAATCATTTTCCCCGGGATGAGATCATTCTGAAACGGATCGCGGACCTGTTTGAGGTCAGCTTGGACTACCTGCTGGGTCATTCCGACCTGCGGGAGGAGGCTTCACTAAAAAAGCTCTGCGCCGCCTATCGCGCTCTGCCGGAGGCGGACCGCAGGACCGCGATGTCCTTTGTGGAATTTTTGGGGGAGAAGAAGCCCCGTACCTGAACACAGGCCCGGCACGGGCCGGAAATGGAGTGGAGACAGCATGCCTCAGTTCAACCCCTGCCAGTATCGGTACCCCTCCCGGCGCAATGTGGTGTACGCCCGCCGGGGGATGGCCTGTACCTCCGTCCCTCTGGGGGCGCAGATCGGCCTGGAGCTGTTAAAGGCCGGCGGAAACGCCGTGGACGCCGCCGTGGCCATGGCCGCCGCCATGCCTTTGCTGGAGCCCACCGGAAACGGCCTGGGTTCCGACTGCTTCGCCCTGGTGTGGGTGGAGAAGGAGAAAAAGCTCTACGGCCTGAACGCCAGCGGAGCGGCTCCCGCCGCCCTCAGCGCCCGGTTGGTCCGGGAGCTGGGCTTTGACCGCGTGCCTACCGAGGGCTGGATACCCACCATGGTCCCCGGCGCGCCCGGCGGCTGGGCGGAGCTGAACCGCCGCTTTGGATCCAAGTCCCTGACGGAGCTGTTCGCTCCGGCGATCTCCTACGCGCGGGAGGGCGTCCCCGTCCCCGTCAACGTGGCGCGCCAGTGGGCCAAGGACGCCCCGCGCGTCAAACGGGCTATGGAACGAAACCCGGAGCCCCACGCCTACTGGTGGAACGCCTTCACGCGGGAGGACGGCAGCCCTTATAAGGCGGGGGAGCTGTTCCGCTGGGAGGAGTACGCCCAAACCCTGGAGGAGCTGGCCGCGACCAGCTGTGAGAGCTATTACCGGGGCCCGCTCATGAAAAAAATTGTGGCCTTCAGCCGGGAGACAGGCGGCTATTTTACCGAGGACGATTTCCGGGATTACCGCCCGGAGTGGGTGGAGCCGATCACCGCCAACTACCGGGGCTATACTGTCTGTGAGATCCCTCCCAACGGCCACGGAATCACCGTGCTCATGGCGCTGAACATTCTCAACGGTCTGGAGCTTGATCCGGAGCGGGAGAGCGCCGGCACCTATCACAAGATCATGGAGGCTCTCAAGCTGGCCTTCGCCGACACCAAAACCTACGTGGCCGACCCCCGGTACATGAAAACAAAGGTAGCGGACATGCTGTCCGAGACATACGCCGCCCGCCGTCGGGCGCTGGTAACCGGTCGGGCGCTGCTCCCCGAGGCGGGCGACCCCTCCTGCGGCGGTACCATCTACCTGTGTACCGCCGACCGGGAGGGCAACATGGTATCCTACATCCAGAGCAATTACACCACCTTTGGGGCGGGGGTGGCCATTCCCGGAACGGGCATTTCCCTCCAGAACCGGGGGGCCAACTTCTCCCTGGACCCGGACAGCGACAACTGTCTGGCGGGCGGGAAGAAGTCCTACCACACCATCATTCCCGGGTTTTTGATGCGGGACGGCGAGGCCGTGGGTCCCTTCGGGGTGATGGGAGCCTTCATGCAGCCCCAGGGACAGGTTCAGGTGCTGGTGAACACCATCGACTACCACATGAACCCCCAGGAGGCCCTGGACGCCCCCCGGTGCCAGTGGATTGGCGGAAAGCACATCCAACTGGAGCGGGAGGTCCCGCCGGAGGTTGCGGAGGCGCTGTCCGCCATGGGCCACGAGGTGGAGGTCATCGACGACCCCATCGACATGGGCCGGGGACAGATCATCTGGCGTACCGAAAACGGCCTGCTCATCGGCGGCACCGAGCCCCGGTGCGACGGGACCATCGCGGCGTGGTAAAAATCTGAATAATAGCTCGAACCAGCCCAACACCCCCGACATCACTGCGGACTCCATCCCCGCCAGTTGGACAGCCAAGGCCAGCACCCAGACCGTGACAGTGGACAGCAAAAAAGTGGAGTTCCAGATGTACGCCCTGCTGGATGCCAACGGCGACGGGACAAATTACATCAAGCTCCGTGACCTGGGCGCGGCTCTGGGCTTCAACGTGGGCTGGTCCGCCGATCGGGGCGTCTATGTGGAGACGGACAAGCCCTACGCCGGTTAACTGAATCCTTCCCCGCGGCGGATGCTTCCGGCATCCGCCGCTTTCTCATCCTTGTTTTCTGTTCCGGTCTGGGGTATAATATGGAAAGCAAAAGAAAGGGGGAACACTATGGAAAAGCGCTACATCGCCGCCCTGGACCAGGGGACCACCAGCAGCCGCTGTATCCTCTTCGACCGGGAGCAGAACATCGTCGCCATGGCCCAGAAGGAGTTTACCCAGTTTTACCCAAAACCCGGCTGGGTGGAGCACGACCCCATGGAGATCTGGTCCAGCCAGTACGGGGTGCTGATGGAGGTGCTGGCCCAGAGCGGGGTGGATGTCCGGGAGCTGGCGGGCATCGGCATCACCAACCAGCGGGAGACGGCCATCGTCTGGGACAAGGAGACGGGCCGTCCGGTGTACAACGCCATTGTGTGGCAGTGCCGCCGCACCGCCGGGCTGTGCGAGGAGCTGAAGGCCGACCCCGCTTTTGTGGACTATGTAAGGGACCGCACCGGCCTGCTCATCGACGCCTACTTCTCCGCCACCAAAATCAAGTGGATTCTGGATCGCGTCCCTGGGGCCCGGGAACAGGCGGAGGCGGGAACGCTCCTCTTTGGCACGGTGGACAGCTGGTTGATCTGGAAGCTCACCGGCGGAAAGGTCCACGTCACCGACTGTACCAACGCCAGCCGCACCATGCTGTATGATATCTGCGATCTGCGGTGGGACGAGGCCATCTGCAAGCGGCTGGACATCCCCATGGGCATGCTGCCGGAGGTGCGCTCCTCCAGCGAGGTTTACGGGACGGTGAACATTCAGGGGGTGGAGGTGCCCATCGCCGGCATCGCCGGGGACCAGCAGGCCGCCCTCTTTGGACAGACCTGCTTCGAGCCGGGGGTGGCCAAAAACACCTACGGCACAGGCTGCTTTTTGCTGATGAACACGGGGGAGACTCCCTTCGTCAGTAAGAACGGCCTGCTTACCACCGTTGCCATCGGCCTGAACGGCAAGGTGCAGTACGCTCTGGAGGGCAGCATCTTTGTGGGCGGGGCGGTGGTCCAGTGGCTGCGGGACGAGCTGGGGCTGATTTCCGACGCGAAGGACACTGAATATTTTGCCCAGAAGGTGCCTGACACCGCCGGGGTCTATGTGGTGCCCGCCTTTACCGGGCTGGGCGCGCCCTACTGGGACATGGATGCCCGGGGGGCCATTCTGGGCCTGACCCGGGGCGCGGGCCGGGACCACATCATCCGGGCGGCGCTGGAGTCCATTGCCTACCAGACCGCCGACGTTCTCCGGGCCATGGAGGAGGATACCGGTATCCCCCTGCGGGAGCTGCGGGTGGACGGTGGGGCCTCCGCCAATGATTTTCTGATGCAGTTCCAGGCGGATATTGTGGACCGGACCATCCAGCGGCCCAAAATTCGGGAGACCACCGCCTTAGGAGCCGCCTATCTGGCCGGTCTGGCCACCGGTATGTGGGCCAGTCTGGAAGATATTTGGAAGAACTGGACCCTTGACCGCCTGTATCAGCCCAACATGGAGGCGGAGAAGCGGACCGCCCTGCTGTCCGGCTGGCATGAGGCGGTAAGCCGGGTGCGCGCCCTGTAAGGGCTCTTTTATGGCTCGTGATTTTGAGCCAGGTGTATACAGGACGCCGCTTCCGGTGTAAATTGTCACACCCGAACGGCAGGCACAGATTGGGGAAAATGGTTCAGGCGGCCGAAAGGGCTTGTTGTCTGTGAAAAGCAGACAGCGAGCCCTTTCATTTTGTCTGAGTGACGGTGATGGCCACGAGTATCAGGGGGTTCCGTTCATACCGGTGCTCCGGCGCCGCGGCGAAGTCTGGCAAAATAGGGCTGTAAATGGAGCTCTTCGCCCGGAATGTGGAAGCCGAGGCCCAGATTATCTCCGGAATCCAGAGAAAAACCGCAATCGGAGGTCTCAAGGAGATGGAAATTCTGTTTCAGCTCCTGAAAGAACCAGCGAATATTGAAGTTATTCGGGGAAGCCTCGGGATAGTCAGCCAACAGCTTTCGCATAGAGGCCCCTCCGTTTTGAAAAAAGAAATAGACGCCGAACAGGTCGCAGTCCTGTTTCAGATAAGGCAGCAGCTGATTTAAATAGAGGTCCATATGGTAGAAATTGTGTTCATTTACGGCAAAGAAATCCATGACACAGTCAATCACGCCGTCCCGAATGGGAGGTGTCGCGCTGCAATCGGAGAGATAGAGAATATCGCAGGGCAGGCCCTGCCGTTCCATTACCCGCTTATAGGCCAGCAGTGTCTCCGGGAATTTGTCAATCACAATCAGGGAATCCCGCTGGTCCAGGAGCTCCAGATGGTTGTGGAAAAAGAACCAGGCGTTCACATATCCCTCCAGCCACACCTTTCCATGGACAATTTGGCCGCGAATATGCTCTTCCAGCCAGTGGTAGGAACGCTCATAGAGGCTGAGGGTCATGGAGGGCAGATCCCGGTACAGCTCGCGGGTGGTGTCCGGCTTGTCATACAGGCTGGTGTTGATGTTCCTGGTCTGTAAGATGCCATCCTTGATGGCCGCTGTGTAGCCGCATCCGCGTCCACAGCGCAAGGTGGCCTGAAAGACATAGGTTTGGCTCATGCTGGCGTTTTCCAGCATCAGCTCTCCTTTGCAGCTGGGGCAGCAAAGCAGGTGCAGCATACGGATGGGAACTCCCGTCCTGATTCCGGCGGTGGGACGTTGTTCCAGCTCGAAAATTGTTCGGGTTACCCTCTGCCGGGCCGCGGATATTTGTGTTTCCCGCCGTTTCAGCTCCTCCGCCTGGGCCTGGAAAATAGCCCGCAGCTCCGCCTGATCCTCCTCGGAGCAGAAGTTGGAGATTCGCCGCAGGGAGAGCAGACGGTGAATTGTTTTCAGAGGGAACTCCAGATTTTTCAGCTCCAGCAGCCACTCCAGCTCCTCCAGCGTGTGATCGTCAAAGACATACTGGCTGTTCCGCCTGGGTGGGACCAACAGGCCGCTGTTGATATAGAAATACAAGGTATTGACGGGAATGTTGTACCTCTGTACCACCTGCCCGATTTTCATATAGAGCACCTCCTGTTCCGCTGATACCCTTATATCATAAATCTATAGTACAGTCAAGAAAATAGAGAAAAACAAAAAATAATACGGGTTGACCTGGTTCATGGTCCATGGATTATGATGAGAACAGAATTGGAAGGGGAGGTCATTTCGATGGAATATATAAAAAAAGCGTCTGTACGTCCCAACGAGGAGGTGGAGGAGCGGGGCCGCCGCGTCTCTGAGATTATCCAGGCCATCCGAGCGCGGGGTGACAGCGCCCTGGTGGAGTACAACACCCGCTTTGACGGCAATTCCCGCGCCGCCTTGCGGGTGACCCGGGAGGAGATCGATGCCGCCTACGCGCGGATGACCCGGCAGGAGCTGGACGATTTATACCGGGCGGCGGACCATATCCGCAAATTCGCCCAGGCGCAGAAGGGCTGTCTGACAGAGCTGCACGGTTTTTCCAACATCAATGGCGCCTCCTTGGGTCACCGGGTCATTCCGGTCAGCTCCTGCGGCTGTTACATACCTGGCGGCTCCTATCCTCTGTTCTCCACCGCGCTGATGCTGATTATCCCCGCCAAGGTGGCGGGCGTCGATCGGGTGGTGGCCTGCGCGCCCGCGGTGAAGGGGACCGCCTCTATTCACTATAAAACGCTGGTGGCCATGGATATCGCCGGCGCGGACGAGATTTACGCGGTCGGGGGCGCTCAGGCCATTGCCGCCCTGGCCTATGGCACCGGGCAGATTCAGGCGGTGGATGTAATTGTGGGGCCTGGCAATCAGTATGTGGCCGAGGCGAAGCGCCAGTGTTATGGACAGGTGGGCATCGACTTTTTCGCCGGTCCCAGCGAGGTGCTGGCCATCGCCGACAACAGCGCCGACCCCCGTATTCTGGCCGCCGATATGCTGGCCCAATCGGAGCACGACCGGCTGGCCAAGGGAATTCTGGTTACCACCAGCCGCTCTCTGGGCGAAGCGGTGCTCCAGGCGGTTCAAGAGCAGCTGTCTACGCTGAAAACGGCGGACATTGCCCGGGCCTCCTGGGATACCTATGGGGAGGTTATTCTGGCCGGAAGCCTGGACGAGGCGGTGGAAATCGCGAATGACTATGCCCCTGAGCATCTGGAGGTGATTGTGGAGGATGAGAGCGTCCTGCCCAAGCTGGTCAATTTTGGTTCTCTGTTCATTGGGCAGGAAACCGGCGAGGTCTTTGGTGACTATGCCTCCGGCACCAACCACACTCTGCCCACCGTCCGGGCGGCCCGGTATACCGGCGGCGTCTGGGTGGGCACCTTCCTGAAGGTATGTACCTACCAGCGCTATCAGCCCGCCGCGATGAAGGAAATTGCCCCCCTGGTTTCCCGGATGGCGCACGGGGAGGGGTTGGAGGCCCACGCCCGCGCGGCGGAATTCCGGCTTGAGCTGTTGTAATTGATAGGTGTGAGAGAATAAGGAGGCGTGTATTATGAGTAAAGCACCGAAAGAAGGCTTGCGGTTAAGACGTTCCTTCGGCATGAAGGAATCGGTCACCATCACGGTCGGGCAAGTAATTGGCGTGGGTCTGTTTGTAACTGGCGCCAACGTAGTAGGCCTGATGGGCAATCATATCATTCTGGCTACCTTGGCCGCGCTGCTGATTACAATCTACCCCTCCCTTTTGTACGCGGAAATGGGATCCGCCGTCCCATACTCCGGCGGTACTTATCTCTACGCGCTCCTGGGTCTGTCCAGGCCCATGGGATTCCTGGCTGGCTGGAATTACATTATTGCCATCATCTGTGTGGCCAGCAGCGAGGCGTTCGCGTTTACCTTCTATTTCAAAACCATGTTCTCCGCCTTCGGAATGGAGCTGCCTGTGAGCGACCTGGCGCTGGCCTGTCTGTGTATCCTGGTCTTTACTATTCTGAACGCGCGGGGGGTGGAGATGACCGGCCGCATGGCCAACGCCTTCATGTTCTTCTTCTGGGGGGTTGCCATTGTCTGGTTCATTATGATGATTCCCAACATTCAGCTGCCTCACTTTGTGCGGAAACCCAGCTTTCTCAGCGACGGCCCCCAGAGCTTCATCGCGAATGTCGCCATGGTCTGGTGGTGCTTTGCCGGGTTTGAAGCCTGCTGTTCCATGAGCGAGGAAATCAAATACCCGCATATCAATATTCCACGCGCGATGGCCTTGACCCCCTTTATCATTTTGGCGGTCAATCTGTTCTTCCAGTGGTATCTGGTGGGCATCGTCCCTCCCGACCAGCTGGGACGGCTCGCGGCTGCCGACGCCCCCTATGCGGAGGCCATGATGACGGCCGGTATCCTGGGCATCCCCCTGGCCCTGCTGGCGGCGGGAATCGCCTTTGGCGGCGGATTATCCACAATGAACTCCTGCATAACCACCCCGCCCCGCACCCTGTTTGCCATGGCCCGTGACGGCATGCTGCCCCAGGTGTTTACCAAAATTCATCCCAGGTACAAGACGCCTTATGTGTCCATCCTGTTCCTGGGCGTAATCGCGCTTTTGCTGACACTGACCAATTCCGTGCAATACGTCGCCTCAGTCAGTCTGTTTGCCGATTTGTTCTTCTACGTGATCGGAATTATCTCCGCGGGCGGTATGCGGAAAAAGTACCCTGAGCTGCACCGCCCCTACAAAGCGCCTGGAGCGAGTATTGGTATTCCGGTATCCGCTGTGATCTACCTTATTATGATGACCCAGCTTGGATTCTCCGCGATTCTCAGCGGTGTGATCTGGTGTGTCTGCGGAATGGTTCTGTACCGTGTCTACAACGTCCGCGACGGCAGCAAGGATAGAGCCGAAGCCGTCATGCTGCCCACTGAACCGCCCGAGGAGCCCGCCCCAGAGGAACGGAAAGCCATGGATCGGGAATTCAAGCTGTGGCGGGCCATTGTCATAGCGGCTGTCATCGCGGCGCTGCTGTTGTACATCGGGCCCTATTTCCTCCGCTAAAGCCCCCTTTCTTTCTGAAAAGCGTACTGTTTCCCTCACAGTACGCTTTTCCCTATCCCTTTTTACCGCTATGGGTTCTGACCGCCAGCGCCCGGAAGAACTGCCTGAAAATAAGAAATGATATTGCGGCAGATGGATGAAAATTTACTTTCGGGCGGTTTTGTGGTACAATATCAAAAAGGAGGGATTTCCGTGGATGAAACAATCAAAACCCTACAGCAGTGGATCGACGAAAGCCGCGCCATCGTCTTTTTTGGCGGGGCGGGGGTGAGCACCGAGAGCGGTATTCCGGATTTCCGCAGTGTGGACGGGCTGTACAACCAGAAGTACGCCTGGCCCCCGGAGGAGATTTTAAGCCGCGCCTTTTTCGACGCGCGGCCGGAGGAGTTCTACCGCTTCTACCGGGACAAGATGCTCTGCCTGGACGCTCAGCCCAACGCCGCCCACAAAAAGCTGGCCGAGCTGGAGGCGGCGGGCAGGCTGCGCTCGGTGGTCACCCAGAACATCGACGGCCTGCACCAGAAGGCGGGGTCCCGGCGGGTGTGGGAGCTGCACGGCTCGGTCCACCGGAACTACTGCATGAACTGCCGCAAGCCTTACGCGGTGGAGGAGATCAAGGCGGGGCAGGGGGTGCCCAAATGCTCCTGCGGCGGGACGGTTAAGCCGGACGTGGTGCTTTACGAGGAGAGCCTGGACAGCGCCACCGTGGAGGGGGCGGTGATGGATATCCGTTCCGCCGACCTGCTCATCATTGGTGGGACCTCTCTGGCGGTGTATCCCGCCGCCGGACTCATCAACTATTACCGGGGGTCCCGGCTGGTCCTCATCAACAAGAGCGCTACCCCCTACGACAGTCGGGCCGACCTGGCCATTAATCTGCCGATTGGCCAGGTGCTGGGGCAAATCCGGGTGAAATGAAAAACAGCCGCCTGTTTGAAATTCTGTACCGCCTGGTAGAAAAACGCTCCGTCACCGCCAAGGAGCTGGCCCGACGGCTGGAGGTGTCCGAGCGCACCATCTACCGGGACATCGACGCTCTGTCCGCCGCCGGAATTCCGGTGTTTACGCGGAAGGGACAGGGGGGCGGTATCCGGCTGATGGACCAGTTTGTGCTGGACAAGGCGCTGCTGTCCCGGGAGGAGCAAGACGAAATTCTTTTCGCCCTCCAGGCCATTTTGGCCACCGGCGGGGCGCGGGAGCGGGATACGCTGTCCCGGGTATCCTCCCTGTTTCGCCGGGAGGGCGGGGACTGGTTGGAGGTGGACTTCACTGACTGGGGCAGCGGAGCCGCCGAGCGGGAAAATTTCGCCCTGGTAAAGCGGGCGGTGCTGGAGCGCCGGCCCCTGTCCTTTACCTACTACAGCTCAGCGGGGGAGAGGAGCCGCCGGACGGCGGAGCCCGCCCGGCTGGTGTTCAAGAGCGGATGCTGGTATCTGTCGGCCTTCTGTCAAACCCGGCGGGACTGGCGTATTTTCCGCCTGGTGCGGATGGAGGATCTGGCGCTGGAGGAGGGGACCTATTCGATCCGGCAGCCTCCGGAGCGGCTGGAGGCCCCGATGCCGAAGGACTGCCGGGGGGTGGACCTGCGGCTGTTGTTTGCCCCCTCCGCCGCATGGCGGGTGCGGGACTATTTCCATCCCCGGGAGATCACCTCTCAGTCCGACGGCTCCCTGCTGGTGAAGTGCGCCTTCCCGGAGGACCAGTGGCTGCTGTCCTTCCTGCTGTCCTTCGGCGGCCAGCTGGAGGTGCTCGCCCCAGACTACTGGCGGGACATCCTGAAAGAGGAAATAAAAAAATCTCTGAACGTGTATGAAACCGGACAGACCCTGTCAGGTTTGAGGGCGTATCCTTATGTCAGCGGTGAGGGAGAGAGCCTTGCCCAACATAAGGAGGTTTTTCAAATGGAAGAACGTAAATTTTGTCAGTGCTGCGCCATGCCCCTGGACAAGCCCGAGGACAAGGGCACCGAGACGGATGGAACCCCCAGCGGCGACTACTGCCGCTACTGCTACCAGAACGGGGCCTTTACCGCTCCCGATGCCACCATGGACGACATCATCGCCTTCAACCTGAAGTTCAACGAGGAGAACGGTCACCCCTTTGGCCCCCAGGAGGAGGCCGAGAAGATGATGCGGAGCTGGTTCCCCACCTTGAAGCGGTGGAGGAAGGGTTAAACCCGCTCTAAGAGCGCCGAGGCCGGACCTCCAAACAGGGGGGTCCGGCCTCGCTTTTTTTGCCAGCCGGTTTGGATTGACCGCGGGGGAAACGGATGGTATAATGTAGACGGTACAATGCTGTAACAGGTTCCAGCGATTCCTTCCGGGAAGGGGCGAGGGGATGAAACGAAATACAAAGGTATCCACCGCGGTAATTCGACGGCTGCCCCGGTACTACCGGCAGCTGTCCGAGCTACAGGAGGCGGGGATGGAGCGCATCTCATCCAGCGCGCTGGGCAAGTCCATGGGACTGACCGCCTCCCAGATTCGTCAGGACCTGTTCTGCTTCGGCGGCTTTGGCCAACAGGGATACGGCTATAAGGTGGACGGCCTGAAGGAGGAAATTGGTGAGATTTTGGGCATCAGCCGGGGCCACACCCTGATTGTACTGGGGGCGGGCAACCTGGGCCACGCTCTGATCCGGAACTTCCGCTTCTCCAGCAACGGGTTTCATCTGCTGGCCGCCTTTGACGTGGACCCGCTCCGGGTGGGGACGGCCATCGCTGGGGTGCCCGTATGCCATGCCGATACGCTGGAGGACTTCATCGCCACTCACCCGGTGGACGTGGGACTGCTGACGGTGCCCATCTCCGCCGCCCAGCAGATGGGGGACCGGCTGGTGAACGCCGGGGTGAAGGGCATCTGGAACTTTACCAACTATGAAATTGTCTGTGCGGACCCGTCAGTGGCGGTAGAATCGGTCCATTTTTCCGACAGCCTGCTGACCCTGAGTTATCTCATCTCCCAACGGGAGGATTTGGAGGAACACCCATGAAAAAAATTCTGCGCTCCCTGGGGCTGGTGCTGGCCTTTGTACTGCTGACGGCGGGAGCCTATGCCGCCGCCTCGGGTGACAGCCTGATTTCGCTGAGCTATTTGAAAAACACCTTTTTCCCCAACGCGGTGAAAGCGGGGGAGGAGGCCTCCGACAAGCTGCTGGACAAGGCGCTGGACGACGCGCTGGCCCAGTTGAACGCGGTGGGCCAGCCCCCCGCCGGCGGGGGAGGAACGGGACTGTCCAGCGATACGCTCCAGCGCCGGGAGTGGTCCGACGGGCAGATTATCACTCTGCCTACCGGAGGCGTCTTTGTACTGCTGGACGGCGGCGCTGACCTGGTCCACACTGGGGTGGTGGTGGACGTTACCGCCGGGACGGAGGTCGCTTCCGGCGGAAAGCTGATCCTGAACCACCGCTACCTGGTGGGGGAGAATACCGACGCCGCGGTGACCATCCGCTCCGGGGCGGCGGCTCTGGGCCTCCAGGGGAGCTATGCCCTGACGCCGGGAAAGAGCCAGCACACCCCCTTCTATGATGTGAGCCAGAGCGACTGGTTTTACACGCCGGTGGGCTTTGCCTATGAGAGGGGCCTGTTCTCCGGAGTGGACGAGAACCATTTCTCCGCCGGCACATCCATGAACCGGGCCATGCTCATGTCGGTGCTCCACCGGCTGGCCGGGTCGCCGGCGCCGGCGGGGACGGTGTCCTTCACCGACGTGCCCGCCAGCACCTGGTACACCCAGGCGGTGAAGTGGGGGGCCTCCGTAGGCATTACCTCGGGCACAGGGGACGGCGGCTTCAGCCCCAACGGCACGGTGACCCGGGAGCAGGCGGTGACCATGCTCTATAACTACGCCTACAAGCACCTGGGGCTGGACGTAAGCGGCGGATCCGCCCTGTCCGGCTATGGGGACTTGAGCAAACTGAGTGGCTGGGCCCGGCCCGCCATGACCTGGGCGGTGGACCGGGGGATCATCAGCGGCGCGGCCAATGGCGGAACCCTCACCCTGGACCCCCAGCGGGGAGCCACCCGGGCGGAGATGGCCACCATGCTGAAAGCGTTCTGTGAGAAAATCCTGTAAAGAAACGCACCATTTTCCTCCAAAGCCATATGATGAAATTGAGAGCGGCAGACAGCCGCCTCGAAACTTCATAATCAGGAGGTACTCATCATGGGGTGCTGCAATAACAGTTGGGGCGGCAACAGCTGCCTGTGGATCATCATCCTCATTATTATTCTGTTCAGCTGTGGCGGCTGGGGCGGCAACAATTGCTGCTGCAACAACAACAATAACTGCGGCTGCGGCTGCTGAGCGAAGAGCCGGGGGCGCGGAGGTTTCTCCGCGCCCCAAAAAAATTTGCCGAAAAGGGGACAGGCTGTTTCAAAAAACCTTGCAATTTCCCCAAAGCTGGTGTATCATAAATGCTACGCAGCAAGACCGACGGTTTCTGAAAAAGCAGAGGGAGAGACCGGCGGGTTTTGTCGTGTGTCCGGCCATGCCGGACGCGGCAGCCGCGGTCCGTGCTCCGGAGAGGGCGAAGAGAGCGCTGGGCCGCACTACCCCAGCAAGTTATAGGGAGGTCGAAAACTTACATGAGCAAATTCCTCAAACGCGCCGCGCAAGGCGCGCAGGTCCCGCATGAAAAGCGGACTTCCAACCAGGAGACCGTGAAAATGCCCCTGCCCTCCAAAATTGTCCTGTCCATGGGGCAGCACATCGGCGCCCCCGCCGCTCCCGCGGTGAAAAAGGGCGACCAGGTGTGTGTGGGCACCGTGGTGGGCAAGGCGGGCGGCTTTGTCTCCTGCGACATCCACTCCGGCGTGTCCGGCACGGTGGACAGCATTATCACCATTACCGCCCCCAACGGAGCGGCCCAGACCGCCGTGGTGATTATCCCCGACGGCAAGCAGACGGTGGACCCCGCTATTGCCCCCCCCACCGTCACCGATCTCAAGTCCTTCCAGGACGCCGTCCGGGCCAGCGGCCTGGTGGGCCTGGGCGGCGCCGGCTTCCCCGCGGCGGTGAAGCTGTCCCCCAAGAATTTGGACGAGATCGATACCCTCCTCATCAACGGCGCTGAGTGTGAGCCCTATATCACCTCAGACAACCGCTGCTTCCTGGAGGACACCCAGTACATCCTGGACGGCATCCAGGCGGTGATGAAGTATTTGGAGATTCCCAAATGCGTCATTGGCATCGAGGGCAACAAGCCCGAGGCCATCGCGAAGATGAAGTCAGTGGCCACCGCCGGCATTGAGGTGAAGGAGCTGCCCTGCCGCTACCCCCAGGGCGCGGAAAAAGTCCTCATTGAGAACTGTACCGGCCGGGAGGTCCCCTTCCCCGGCCTGCCCTCCGACGTGGGTGTGGTGGTGATGAACGTCACCTCCGTGGCTTTTGTGGGCAAGTATCTGAAAACCGGCATGCCCCTGACCACCAAGCGCCTCACTGTGGACGGCGACATCATCAAGGAGCCCAAGAACGTGGAGGTTATCATCGGCACCCCTGTTCAGGAGCTGATGGACTTCTGCGGCGGCTTTACCGACGAGCCGGGCAAGGTGCTCTACGGCGGCCCTATGATGGGCAACTGCATCGCCGACCTGTCTCAGCCCATTTTGAAGAACAACAACGCCGTTCTGGCCTTCTCCAAGAAGATGGCGGAGCTGCCCAAGGCCACCAACTGCATCCACTGCGGCCGGTGCACCAACGCCTGCCCCCTGGGCCTGTCCGCCAAGGAGATTGTCCAGGCCTACAACGACGGCAATGTGGAGCTGCTTGTGGAGCTGAACGCCGACCTGTGCATGAGCTGCGGCACCTGCTCCTTCGTCTGCCCGGCCAAGCGGCCCCTGGCTCCCTCCATCGCCCTGGCCAAGATTATGATGAAGAATGGAGGTAAGAAGTAATGGACAACAAGCTGATTGTCACCGCCGCGCCCCATATCACCAGCGCGGACAGCACCCAGAAGATTATGGGCCGGGTGTGTGTGGCCCTGCTTCCCACCCTCATCGCCTCCATTATCATTTTCGGCTTCAACGCCCTGATTCTCACCGCCGTCACGGTGGCGGCCTGCGTCTTTTTCGAGTGGGCCTACTGCAAGCTGATGGGCCGTGAGGTCCCCGTGGCGGACCTGTCCGCCGCGGTCACCGGCCTGCTGCTGGCCTTCAACCTGCCCGCCACCCTTCCCCCCTGGATGGCTGTTGTGGGCGCGTTCATCGCCATCGTGATTATCAAGCAGCTCTTCGGCGGTCTGGGCTTCAACTTCGCCAACCCCGCCATTGTGGGCCGTATCGCCCTGGCTGTGGGCTTCGCCAGCCGGATGGCCAGCTACCCCATGGGCGGCGGAGTGGACGCCCTGGCTTCCGCCACCCCGCTGGCTGTCTCCGGGGAACTGGGCGCTTCCCACTATGTCACCCTGCTGCTGGGCACCCACGGCGGCGTGCTGGGGGAGACCTGCGCCATCACTATCCTCATCGGCGGCGTCTATCTGATTGCCACCAAGGTCATCAGCCCTATGATTCCCATGACCTATCTGGCCACCGTGGCCGTGCTGTCCCTCATCGCGGGCAAGGATCCCATTGTGCAGCTGCTCTCCGGCGGCCTGATGCTGGGCGCCTTCTTCATGGCCACCGACTATGTCACCTCTCCCACCACCGACAAGGGCAAGCTGGTCGCCGGCATCTTCCTGGGCGTGGTTACCTGTGCCATCCGGTTCTTCGGCACCATGAACGAGGGCGTGTCCTTCGCTATTCTGCTGATGAATCTGGTGACCCCCTACATCGACGCGCTGACCCGGCAGGATAAGCTGGGTATCGCCAAAAAGAAGAAGGAGGCGGCTGCGAAATGAGCAACTGGAATAAAGTCATCAAGCCCATTGTGGTGCTGTGTGTCATCTGCGTTGTCATCACCGGGGCTCTGGCCGCCACCAACAGCGTCACCGCCCCCATCATCGCCGAGGCCACCCGTCTGGCCCAGGAGCAGGCCCGGGCCGAGCTTCTCCCGGAGGCGGACAGCTTTGAGAAGGTGGAGAACGTCGCCGTGGAAAACGTCTCCGACGTCTACGCCGCCACCAATGGCGCCGGCTATGTCATCACCAGCACCGCCAAGGGCTACGGCGGTACCATGACCGTTATGGTCGCTTATACTCCTGATGGCACCATCAAGCAGATCAAAGTGACAGAGCAGGGCGAAACCCAGGGCATCGGCAGCAAGGTAGCCGGCACCGCCTCCTATTGGGAGCGTTATCAGGGCCAGCCTGCTGCTGAGCTGAAAATCAACAAAGACGGCGGCACCATTGACGCTGAGAGCGGCGCAACAATTTCCAGCCGTGCGCTGGCCAAAGCGGTCAGCTCCGCCAATGAGGCGTATAACGCTGTGAATTCTTGAAAGGCAGGTGAGTCAAGATGAGTGAAAACAGTAAAATGAAAATCCTTACCAACGGCATTCTGAACGAGAACCCGGTCCTGCGGCTTGTCCTGGGCACCTGTCCCACCCTGGCCGTCACCACCATGGCTTCCAACGGCATTGGCATGGGGCTGGCCGCCACCTTTGTGCTGCTGTGCTCCAACATTGTAATTTCCGCCTTGCGGAACATCATCCCCAACCAGGTCCGCATCCCCTGCTATATCACCGTCATTGCCGGCTTCGTGTCGGTGGTGCAGATGGTGGTTAAGGCCTTTGTGCCCGACCTGGACAAGGCTCTGGGCGTGTATCTGCCCCTGATCGTGGTCAACTGCATCATCCTGGGCCGGGCCGAGATGTTCGCTTCCAAGAACAGCATCCTGGACTCCGCCCTGGACGGCATCGGCATGGGCATCGGCTTTACCATCACCCTGACCATTATGGGCTCCATCCGTGAGATTATCGGCTCCGGCACCTGGATGTCCGGTCTGGGCGGACTGATTCCCTCTCTGGGGGCGGATTTCGCCATCCGGGTCATCCCCGAGGGTGTGGACACCTTCTCCCTGATGACCAGCGCCCCCGGCGGCTTCTTCGTGTTCGGCATCCTGATGGCCGGGGCCACCTGGCTGACCAGCCGTCCCAAGAAGGAAGCCCCCGCTGTGGAAGGAGGTAACGCGTAATGGTAAAACTTGCCGCCATCTTCTTTACCATGATTTTGGTGGACAACTACGTCCTTGCCAAATTCCTGGGTATCTGCCCCTTCCTGGGCGTGTCCAAAAAGCTGGACAGCGCTGTGGGCATGTCCCTGGCCGTCACCTTTGTCATGGTCATGGCCACCGCCGCCACCTGGCCCATTTACAAGCTGGTCCTGGTCCCCGAAGGCGCGGAAAATACCGCCCGTGACATGGGTTACCTCCAGACCATTGTGTTCATCCTGATTATTGCTATCCTGGTTCAGCTGCTGGAGAACTTCCTGAAAAAGTTCATCCCCGCGCTGTACAAGGCTCTGGGCGTCTATCTGCCCCTGATTACCACCAACTGCACCATCCTGGGAGTGACCATCCTGAACCTGGACAACGGCTATAACTTCATCGAGTCCATCGTCTGCGCCGCCGGCGCGGGCATCGGCTTCCTGGTGGCCATGGTGTTGTTCTCCGGCGTGCGCCGCCGGGTGGAGCAGGCCGTTACTCCCAAGTGCTTTGAGGGCCTGCCCATCACCCTGGTGGCCGCCGCCGTTACCTCCCTGTCCTTCATGGGCTTCGGTGGTATCGTGGACGCCATCTTTAAAGTCTGATAGGAGGGGGAGAGCAGTATGAATCCGATTTTACTGGCAATTATTGTCGTCACCGTCATCGGCCTGATTGGCGCGGTGATTCTGGTGGCCGCCTCCATCTTTATGTATGTCCCCGTGGATGAGCGGGTGGAGCAGATTACCGCCGTGCTGGCGGGGGCCAACTGCGGCGCCTGCGGCTGTGCCGGCTGCGCCGACTACGCCAAGAGCATCGTGGAGGACGGCAACGCCGTCAACAAGTGTACCCCCGGCGGCGCGGCCTGCGCCGCCAAGGTAGCCGCCATCATGGGCGTCGAAGCCGGCGCTTCCACCCCTATGAAGGCTGTGGTCGCCTGCTCCGGAACCTGTGAAAAGACCGGCAAGAAGTATGAGTTCCAGGGCATCCAGAGCTGTCAGGCTGTCAAGGGCTTTTACGGCGGCGACGGCGCCTGCAAGTTCGGCTGTCTGGGCTACGGCGACTGTACCCGAGCCTGCGCCTTCGACGCCATCCACATTGTGGACGGCATCGCCAAGGTGGATCGGGCCAAGTGTACCGGTTGCGGCGCCTGCGCCGCCGCCTGCCCCAACGCCGTGATTTCCATCGTCCCCGAGCACAAGCGCAAGCCTGTGGTCCTGTGCCAGAACAAGGACAAGGGCGCCGACACCCGGAAAGCCTGTACCGCCGGCTGTATCGGCTGCATGAAGTGCGCCAAGGCCTGCCCCAAGGAGGCCATCACTGTGGAAAACTTCCTGGCTAAAATCGACCAGGACAAGTGCGTTGGCTGCCAGATTTGTGTGAAGGAGTGCCCCATGGGGGTCATTCATGTCCCTGCCAACGAATAAGAATACATGAAAACGCCCCGCCGTCCGGCGGGGCGTTTCGTTCTGGTTAAACATGGCTTCGGTCCCGCAGCCAGCTGGGCATGGGCCGGGCCTTGACGCTGGATACGATGCCCATCGCGGCGAACAGGGTGATAATGGACGATCCGCCGTAGCTGAAGAAGGGGAGGGTCAGCCCCATGACAGGCAGGACAAACAGACACATACCCACGTTAAAGGTGATCTGACTCATAAGCATTCCGGCCATCCCCATACAGATGTAGGCGTGGAATGGGGAGCTGGCATGCCGTCCCACCCAGATGCACCGCAGGACGATAGAGGACAGAAGCAGCAGCAGGGCCATGCAGCCCACCAGTCCCAGTTCCTCTCCGCATACCGCGTAAATAAAGTCGGTGTGCCGGGCGGGGAGGGCGTCGCTGCTGGGAGACTGGGTCTGGATGCCGTTCAGATACCCCTGGCCAAAGAGCCTGCCGGAGCCGATGGCCAGGGTGGCGCGGGTCTGCTGCCAGCCCCTTCCTCTGACATCCAGGCTGTGGTCAAATACCACCCGAAAGCGCATGATCCGGTAGTCGTTCCACCAGCGTGTTTCTGGCAGGAAGAACAGCCAAACGATGACCGCTGCCAGTACAAGACCGCCTCCCACCAGAAGAAACCACCTCAGCTTGACCCCGGAGGTCCAGGCCATGGCGACAAAAATCATCATATAGATGACGCACATACCAAAGTCACCGCAGACAGCGGCGATGAGGCCCAACATAAAAACAGTGTGCCCGCCGATTTGGAGGATGGATGGAATGGAGCTGATATCCAGCTCACGGTCCTGAATTTTTACAATTTGGATGGCCAGCAGGAGGATAAAGGATATTTTAACGAGCTCATTGGGCTGTACATCCATGGGAAAACCGGGGATGATGCGGGAGATTACCAGCCAATTCAGATTGCCGGAGTCATAATCCTCTCCCAGAGGCGTGAGGAGGAGGAGGATAAAGAACACATTAAAGGCCAGCAGCAGTTTCCATCTCTTCTCTACGAAGAGCTGGAAGTCCACAAAGGTGAGCAGCATATAAATGACAACACCCAGCGCGATGGCAATAAACTGGACGGCGACAAAGCGCATGGAGCGTTCGGTTCCGAAGTACTGAGTGGCGGAATAGATCAGGGCCAGGCCGAACGCGCTGGCGGTCAGGCACAGCCCCAGAAGGACCACGTCGCCCTTCTTCCAAAATTCCCGGATGGGGGAAAATAGCAGAGACAGCAGCTGCACCACCTCACCTCCTTTGTAAAATTGAACACCATATTTTATCACATTTTGGTGGAAACGCAAACCCTATCTATGGTATAATAAGTTTAAAAACCTGAAAATTTTCTGTGAACGGGGGATCGGCGGTGGACTATATCACCAACAGCGAGGAAGAGACCGAGGCTCTGGGCGTTTGGCTGGCGGAGAAGCTGGAGCCAGGGACAGTGATTGCCTTTACCGGCGACCTGGGGGCGGGAAAGACCGCCTTCACCCGGGGGCTGGCCCGGGGGCTAGGCATCCCGGACCGGGTGACCAGCCCCACCTTTGCCATCGTCAACGAGTACGAGGGGGGACGTCTGCCCCTGTTCCATTTTGACATGTACCGTCTGGGCTCCTCCGACGAGCTGTTTGACATCGGCTGGGAGGATTACCTGGCCCGGGGGGGCGTATGCGCCGTGGAGTGGAGCGAAAACGTGGCCGACGCCCTGGAGGAGGTTCTCTCCGTGAAAATATGCCGGGGAGAGAGCGGCAATCAGCGAACTATTACCATTGAGGGGGTGGCGTTGTGAATATTTTAGCGCTGGAGTCGTCCGCCACGGCCTGTTCCGCCGCGCTGTGCCGGGACGGGGCGCTGATCGCCCAGTCCTTTCAGCGAGGCGGCCTGACCCACAGCCGTACGCTGCTGCCAATGATCCGCGATATGCTGGACAACTGCGGGGAGAGCCTGGAAAACGTGGATGTAATCGGCGCGGCCGCCGGGCCGGGATCGTTTACTGGTCTGCGCATCGGCGTGGCCACCGCCAAGGGTCTGGCCTGGGCGGGAGGCCAGCCCTGCGCTCCCTGCTCCACCCTGGAATCCATGGCATGGCCGCTGGCCCACATGGAGGGGAAGCTTATCGTCTGCGCGATGGACGCCCGACGCGGACAGGTGTATAACGCCCTCTTTCTGGCGCGGGGGGACAGTCTGGAGCGGATCAGTCCGGACCGGGCCATCTCCCTGGAGGAGCTGGAGGGGGAGCTGAAAAATTTCCAATTTTTTAAAATAGTCGTTGGCGATGGGGCGCGGCTGTGCTATAATACCTTGAGAGAGCGAATTCCAGACTTGGCCCTGGCCCCTGTCCACCTGCGGATGCAGAGCGCCTGGGGGGTGGCCCGAGCCGCCCAGCGGCTGGCCGCCGAGGGGTCCCTGGTTTCCGGCGGAGAGCTGGCCCCCGTTTACCATCGCCTGTCCCAGGCGGAACGGGAGCGTTTGGAGCGTGAGCAAAACACAAAATTTACGATAGAAGGGGATCAGAACCATGTATAATGAAAAGGTACACATCCTGGACCACCCGCTGCTTCAGCACAAGCTGACCATCCTCCGGGATGAGGCCACAGGCGTGAAGGAATTCCGGGAGATCGTCTCGGAGATCGCCGCCCTGGAGTGCTACGAGGCCACCCGGGACCTGCCCTTGGCCGACATTGAGGTCAAGACGCCCATTACCACCGGAACCTTCAAGACCCTGGCCGGTAAGAAGCTGGCGGTCGTCCCCATCCTCCGGGCTGGCCTGGGCATGGTAGACGGCATCATCAAAATGATCCCCTCCGCCAAGGTGGGCCACATTGGCCTGTACCGGGACCCGGAGACCCACCGCCCCGTGGAGTACTACTGCAAAATGCCCGCCGACATCGCCGAGCGGGATGTGATTGTTTTGGATCCCATGCTGGCTACCGGCGGCTCCGCTTCCGCGGCTATTACTTTTATCAAAGGGTACGGCTGCAAGCATATCAAGCTGATGAACGTCCTGGCCGCCCCCGAGGGCATTGAGTGCATCCAGAGGGACCACCCGGACGTGGACATCTACGTGGCGGGCGTGGATGAGAAGCTGAACGAGCACGCCTACATCGTCCCCGGCCTGGGCGACGCGGGCGACCGGATTTTCGGCACCAAGTAAACAGATTGCCGCTCCGGCACGCAGATACGAGAGCCGGAGCGGCTTGACAAAGCGGTATAGCTTTGTTATAGTCAAAACAAGAGGGCGGTTAACCGGGGCCTAATCCAGTTAGCGGTCAATCTCCAACAAGTTTGTAGCTTGAGAAAATGCCGCTTCCTTGTTAGTATCGGGGGGCGGCTACTTCTTTAGGTCATGGCCCAGCTTGATAGCCGCTATGACAAGCATACGTAACGCGATGACTTCGCCTAGACTCATCGGCCTCGCCTCCTTGGACCTTGTGGAGGATTGGCCCCGCCCTTTTGTGCCGACAGTATAGCGTGGATTGACAGAATGCGCAAGAAAAAGCGCCGTCCGGTGTGAACCGGGCGGTTTTATTTGCTGTATTTTTCTTTCAGGGCTAAAAATTCCTGTTCCAGATGTTCAAATTGCGTGGCCAGTTCCTGATACAGATGTAAGGCTTCTACGGTCTGCCTGGAGTGCATTCCATAGGTTTCCACAACGTTTTTCAGGCCAATTTGCGCCATACGCACCTCTACCCCCAGCGTAGACAACTGCTGACCCAGTGTGACCAATTTTATTCTTTCTTGCATTGTCATAACAGCGTCACTCCTCATGTTTTATTATACCACCATGAGGGGGATAAATCTACTATGAGGGATTAAATTTTTCTCCAATAGGGTGCAAAATTCTCTCATAGGGGTGGTACTATGAAAAAGGAAAGTCAAAATCTTCTCATTGAAATGGGTAAGCGGATTGTGGCAAAGCGAAATGAGCTTGGGCTGAGTCAGGAGACGTTAGCAGAATTAGCAGGAATATCGCCAAAGACCATCAGCTCAGCGGAACTGGGACAAAAAGCATTGCGGCCTGAAAACATTATTGCGGTAAGCCGTGCGCTGGGGCTGGATGTTGAATATTTGTTGACAGGGCAATACAGCCGCCGCAGCATTTTTGAGGACAGTAAATTTGAACATTTGGATACCGAGAAGCTGAATGCCTTAAAGGCAATTATTGATGCGTTCCTTTCCGTTTGCTGACAAAAACCGCCGTTGAAATTCCAAAGCGGTTTTTCTGTGCTTGACAAATTGACATTACCATGCTATGCTGTCCTCAACAAACAGATGGGAGGCGGGAAGATGCGCAAGACCACTTGCTGATTCCGTGACAGGGACGCTTTTTGAGAGCCGTCATGACGGCTCTGTTCTGTCATGGATCCGCGAGAGGAAACGCGCAATCTTCCCCTTTCGGCTCATATTGGGCGTATGACGCCCTTCCGCCGCCGTGAGAGGGAGAACCCTCTTGCGGCTTTTTCGCACATGACAGGAGGGGATTATATGTCTCAAATCATAATACAAAACCTGCGTTTCACCTACGACGGGGACCACACCCCGGTGTTTGAAGGCCTGAACCTCCAGCTGGACACCAACTGGAAGCTGGGGCTTGTGGGCCGCAACGGCCGGGGAAAGACCACCCTCCTCCGCCTGCTGGCGGGGGAGCTGGAGGGACGGGGGACAGTATCCCTGGGCCAGCCCTGTATCCGCTGGCCCAGACCGGTGGCGGACCAATCCCGCCGGACCCTGGACATTCTGCTGGAGGACGCGCCCCTGGAGGAGGAGTGGCGGCTGGTTTGGGAGCTGTCCAGGCTGGGGCTGGAGGAGGAGGTTTTGAACCGTCCCTTCTCCACGCTCAGTGGAGGGGAACAGACCCGAGCGCTGCTGGCCTCGCTTTTTCTGGACGAGGGCGCCTACCCCATGCTGGACGAGCCTACCAACCACCTGGACGGCCCGGGCCGGGCGCTGGTGGCGGAATATCTCCGCGAGCTGGATCGGGGGTTTCTTCTGGTGTCCCACGACCGGGCTTTTCTGGACGGCTGTGTGGACCACATCCTGGCCCTGAATCCTACCGGCCCGGAGCTGGTGCGGGGAAGCTTTTCCACCTGGTTTCAAAACAAAGAGGACCGGGACCGGGGAGAGCTGGCCCGGAACGAGAAGCTGAAGGGGGAGATTCGCCGCCTGGAGCAGGCCGCGAAGCAGACCTCCTCCTGGTCGGATAAAGTGGAAAAGACCAAATACGGCAGCAAACGTTCCGGTCTGCGCCCGGACCGGGGCTTTATCGGCCACAAGTCGGCCAAGATGATGAAGCGGGCCAAGAATCTGGAGGACCGCCAGAAAAAGGCCATTCAGGAAAAATCCGCCCTGCTTCAGGACCTTGAGCGGGCGGACACGCTGAAGTTGACACCCCTGGCCTACCACAGTGACCGGCTGCTGGAGGGCCGGGACCTGGCGGTGGCCTACCCCGGCGTGACCGGGAAGCCGGTGACCTTTACCTTGCGGCAAGGGGACCGCCTCTGTCTGAATGGCGGCAACGGTAGCGGCAAGACCAGCCTTCTGCGGCTGATTCTGGGGGAGGAGGTTCCCCACACCGGGGAGCTTTGGCGGGCGTCGGGGCTGAAAATTTCTTACGTATCCCAGCGGTCGGACCATCTGCGGGGCGGGTTGCTGGAATGGGCGGAGAGTCAGGAGCTGGAGCGTACCCAATTTCTCACCGTTCTGCGCAAGCTGGACTTTGGCCGGGAGCTGTTTGAGCGGGACATGGGGGAGTACAGCGCCGGACAGCGGAAAAAGGTCCTCCTTGCGGCCAGCCTGTGCCAGAGCGCCCACCTTTATGTCTGGGACGAGCCGCTGAACTATATCGACCTGTTCTCCCGGGTCCAGATGGAGGATCTTCTGCTCCAGTACCGGCCTACGCTGCTGTTTGTGGAGCACGACCGGGCATTCCGAGCAAAGATTACTACCGGAACGGTTTTGCTGGACGGATAGAGTCCATAAAGTTGAAAAAGCGCAATTTGCCAAAACCCCTCGAAATTTTCCGCAGGTTATGTTAGAATAGAGAAAACACTCAAGAGGTGACCCGTTATGAATAAGACACCCGAAGACATCCGCGCCATTGTGGAGGAGCTGAAGGTCCTATACCCGGATAGCATCTGCTCCCTGGAGTATCAAAAGGACTACGAACTGCTGTTTTCCGTCCGCCTGGCCGCCCAGTGTACTGACGAGCGGGTAAACAAGGTGACTCCCGCTCTCTACGCCCGCTTCCCCACCCTGGAGGCGCTGGCCAACGCCGATATTGCCGAGGTGGAGGAGTATATTCACTCCACCGGCTTTTTCCGGGCCAAGGCCAAAGATATCGTCCTGGCCTCCCAGATGCTGATTCGCGACTACGGCGGCAGAGTCCCCGACACCATGGAGGATCTGCTCAAGCTCCCCGGCGTGGGCCGCAAAACCGCCAACCTGATTCTGGGGGATGTTTACAAAACCCCCGGTGTGGTGGTGGCGGATACCCACTGCATCCGGATCACCGGCCTGCTGGGCCTCACCGACGGCACCAAGGACCCGGCCAAGGTGGAAACCCAGCTGAGGGCGGTCCTGCCCCCGGAGGAGTCCAACGACTTCTGCCACCGGATGGTCCTCCACGGCCGGGCCGTGTGCATTGCCCGCCGGCCCCAGTGCCAGAGCTGCGCCCTGCGCCCCTGGTGCGACCATTTTGCCAAGAACGGAGCCTGACAGCGGTGGGTTTTCCGCCCCTGGAGGTCAGCCGCAAGGGTCTGCCAGCTGGGGGATGTTTCGCGTTTGTTCCGATGGAGAGGAGAACGCTCCATGAACGAGAGGATAAAACGGTTTCAAAGAGCTATTTGGATTGTGCTGGCGGTGTGCGTCGGAGTTGGAATCCTGATGAGTGTGGTTGACAGCCTGGGGTTTCTGCTGGTCATTGGTCCTGTGGACAGTACGGCCATATGGAGTCTGGACATTCTGATCTTCCTGCTGGCCCTGCTGGTCTGGGGGGCCGGGGCGACTGCCGCGTTCACAAAGGGCTGGAAGCGTGTGGCCGCTCTGGTTTTTGTCCTGCTGTTGGAGGGGGTGTTTCTGCTGACTGTGCTGTTTTTCGGGTTCTTTTTCAGCACCAGCCCCGATTACATTCCAATTTACACCCCGGCTGGAGAGGTGGGACTGGTCGTCAGGGAGGAAAAATGGCTGGCTAAGGTCTGGGGTGGGTTTTACCTGCCCGCCGCTCCCTGTCTGTTCCGGCAAACCGGCATAACCTATGAGGCCCGCGACATCTGGCCCTTCGCCCAGGGCTGCTATGAGCTGGAATGGATGGAGGATCAGGCGGTGATTCACTATGACACCGGCGCGGGCGCTTGGGAAACCCGCGCCGTTCCACTGAGCTGAGCGGAGGCTTTTAAATTGAAAAATTGTTATGGTAACTGGCAGTTCCAGCCGGTAAGATCGCGGCGGCGATAAACAGAAGCTGGTGAAATAACACGCCTCTCCCTTTCATATAGATAGGGGAGAGGTGATTTTTATGAAACCCCGTGGACTGTTACAACGGGCGGCGGAAACATTTGACCTCCCCGCCGACGCTTTGGCGGGCCTGCCCAAGCTGGAGCTGGTGGGGGACGGCGAGCTGCGGGTGGAAAACCACAAAGGGATTCTGGCCTACGGGCGGGAGGAGATTCACATCAGCGGCGGCGGCTGGGTCATCAAAATCGCGGGGGAAGGACTGGAGCTGCGGGCCATGACGGGCATCGAGCTGCTGATTACGGGAAAGGTGTCACAGATCACGCTGGTGTAAGGGGGCGGACATGAGAAAACTGATGAATTTTCTCCGGGGGATGGTGGTGATCCGGGTGACCGGGCTGTTTCCCGAGCGGTTAATGAACCTGTGCGCCCAGGAGGGGATCGACTTTTGGGCCATGGAGTGGCTGGACGAGCACACCCTGCGCCTGACCACCCGGCGGCGCTCCGTCGGTCTGCTGGAGGGGCTGGCCCGGCGGGCGGGCTGTGAGGTGGAGCGGGAAATCAGCCGGGGTCTGCCCGACTTTCTGGTCCGGTTCCGCACCCGTTACGCCTTTTTGGCGGGCCTTTTGTTTGCCCTGTGCGCGGTGAGCTTCCTGTCCCGCTTTGTGCTGGTGATCCAGGTAACTGGGAACGAGGAGGTGCCTGACGCCGTGATCCTCAGCCAGCTGCGCCAGCTGGGGGTGCGTCCGGGGGTGTACGGCCCCGCTCTGGACCGGAGGGAGCTGGCCCAGGAGGCGCTGGTAGGGCTGGACGGCTTGTCCTGGATGGCTCTGAATCTCTACGGAACCCGGCTGGAGGTGATCGTCCGGGAGGAAGTGAAGGTGCCGGAGCGCATTGACGAATCGGGGTATTTTGACATTGTGGCCCAGGCGGATGGGGTAATCACCCATGTGGAGCCGGAGCAGGGGGACGCGGTGGTGGAGGAGGGGAACGTGGTAGCCAAAGGGGACGTGCTGATCTCAGGCATTGTCACCATGGAGCCGCCCAAGTACAGCGACCTGCCCAACCGGTATTACCAGACCCACGCCCGCGGGAGAGTTTGGGCCCGGACCTGGCGCTTTCTCACCGCCGCCATCCCTCTGGAAACGGAGGTAAAGGACTACACCGGGGCGGAAAAAAGTGTCTGGTCTGTAAACATTTTTGGCCAGCGGATTAAAATTTTTGGAAACACTAGTATTTCCTGGCCTAGATATGATAAAATGACAACAGTACGTCAGGCGGCGCTGCCCGGCGGGGAGGCGCTGCCCCTGTCCCTGAGCTGTGAGACGGTTCGGGAGTACACCGCCCGGACGGTGGAGGTGGACCGCGCCGCCGCCCAGGCGCTGCTGGAGGAGCAGCTGAACACACAGCTGGCCGCCCTCATCGGTGAGGACGGCCAGGTGGAGAATACACAGTTTTCCGCGAGGGTGAGCGGCGGGCGGCTGGAGGTCACCCTCACCGCCCAGTGCCTGGAGGAGATCGGCGAGGAGCGGCCCGGCAGCCAGGAGCTTCCCGCGGAATAAGGAGAGATTTGATACCAATGACAGAACAGACCATAAGCCTGGAGCGCCTGGAGGAGACCATCAATGTGTTTGGCTCCTTCGACGAGAACATCCGCATCATCGAACATGAGATGGGGGTCACGGTGGTGAGCCGGGATTCCATGCT
Organism: Oscillospiraceae bacterium; assembly: GCA_910575265.1. GTDB lineage: Bacteria > Bacillota > Clostridia > Oscillospirales > Oscillospiraceae > Lawsonibacter. The sequence continues at coordinate 57,051 of CAJTEA010000007.1, read as the reverse complement.
CAAGGTGGCGGGAGAGGACCCGGAGGGGGTGATGTACGCCGTCAAGGCCATCGAGAACTTGATGACCCTGGCCTCCAAGGGAGAGACCATCAACGAGCAGAATGTGCGTTATATCATTCAGCTGGTGAGGGAGGGCCGGGAAAGCCAGATCGTCCAGCTGGCCGGGGATGTGATCTGCGTCACCGCCAAGGGCAAGCCTATCAAGGCGAAAACGCTGGGGCAGAAAAAGTATGTGGAGGCCATCAAAAATAACGTAGTCACCCTGGGCATCGGCCCCGCCGGCACCGGCAAGACCTATCTGGCTGTGGCCGCCGCTGTGGCCGCCTTCCGGGCCAAGGAGATCAACCGCGTCATCCTCACCCGTCCGGCGGTGGAGGCGGGGGAGCGGCTTGGCTTCCTCCCCGGCGATTTGCAGTCCAAGGTGGATCCCTACCTGCGCCCCCTGTATGACGCCCTGTTTGAGATGCTGGGTCCGGAGACCTATCAGAAATACCTGGAGCGGGGCAACATTGAGGTGGCCCCCCTGGCCTACATGCGGGGCCGCACCCTGGACGACTCCTTTATCATCCTGGACGAGGCCCAGAATACCAGCCGGGAGCAGATGAAAATGTTCCTCACCCGTCTGGGCTTCGGGTCCCGGATTGTCATCACCGGCGATATCACCCAGATCGACCTGCCCACCGACAAGGTGTCTGGCCTGCGGGAGGCTATGCGGGTGCTGAAGGGAGTGGAGGACATCGCCATCCTCCGCCTCAACGAATCTGATGTGGTCCGCCACGCCCTGGTGCAGAAGATCATTAAGGCTTATGAGGTGGACGAGGACCGGCGGAACAAAAAGGACAAGCGGGAAGTAAACAGATAGGCCCAAAAGTGCCTCCGATGGACCGGCATCGGAGGCATTTTTTAATGCGTCAGTTTTGCTTTCCCGGAAACCTCGTCCATATGAACCTTCCACACTGCGGTGACGGAGAGGCTTTTCTCCACTGCCTGCTCAAAGCCGGACATAGCGTCCGGGGTCAGCTTCCGGCACAGAGCCCGCAGGGCTTGGGCCTTTTCCCCGGGGTCGGTTACTTCACTAGCCGTTCCGGTGACAATGGCGGACTGAAAATAGGTGGTGTACATGGCCGGAGCCACAAAGGCGGGGCGGTCGTCTCCCACAAAGGTGACGCAAACTCGGGGGAAGCGGCGCAGCAGCTCCACCTTTCGTCCCTCTTGGGCGCAGTGGAAGTAGAGGTCGTCTCCTGTCCGGACAAAGGACAGGGGCAGGCAGTAGGGGGTGGCCTCGCCGGTGGAAACAGCCATGATCCCGTGGGTGCAGTGGTCGATAAGAGACAGGGAGAAATCCCTGTTCTGAGCGCGGTCGTTTCGTCTCATAGTGCCTCCTTCTGTCCGTCCAGCAGCCGCGTAATCCCCAGGTAGAGGGACGAGGGATTTTGGCGAAAAGACCCGGCCCACTGTTCGGCCTGCCCGGGGGTTGGAGCCAGCAGCTCCAAAGCGAGCAGAGCGTCGGCGCCGTCCTCCAGCCGCAGCCGAAGGATAGCGGTGCCGTCCTGGTTTGGAATGACCTCGGCGTGGACCTGGGACTCCCGCCGCAGGGCTTCGTTTACCTGAATCAAATTTTCATCACAGTGCAGCCGTACCGAGTGGGGCAGGCTGCTTGTGCAGATCTGGCTGTTTCGCCGGCCCTTGTCTGTGATGGCGAGGCGGTCGCCCTCTTTGGAGAGCTGTCCCGTGGCCACCATGTGGTCTACCGCCTGGGTGAGGGAAAAGTAGTCCACTCCCGCGTCGAAAAGGGCCAGCTCAAACAGCTGCAAAAAGGTGAGAGGGCCGGCGGCGCGGTCCATAATATACAAAATCAACAGCTTCAGGTCCAGATCGTCCTGAATATATCCTACAGGCGGCATAGAGCGCCTCCTTTCCAGTGGCTATCTTATTATAGCCGCAAACCGAAAAATGCGCAAGAGAAAAACCGGCTCTTCCGCACCAAAAACCCGCTGGCACATAAGATGTGTTGTAAGCAAACCCCTTACCGGGCGCTCCGGCGCCCATTACCATCCAAATCTAGGAGGGAATTCTATGCCAGAAAAGGTCGTGCCCGGCCCCGTCTGCGACGATCGCAGTATCCGGGAGGCCGTGTGCATACACACGAAAAAAATCTTCGATTCATGCCGGGATAAGGACTGCGTTGAGGATCTGCGCGTTTACCCCACCCGCTGTTCCCAGGAGGTGATCGACCGGGCTCAGTCGCTCAAGGCCGGTTCCGCCGAGCTGCTGTATGCGTACATCGATGTGGAGCCGGTTACCTTCAACCGGGGCTTCTATACCGTGGATGTTCGTTATTTTTACCGCATCACTGCTGACGCCTTTGTGGGCGCCGCCCGTCCAGTCCAGGTCTGCGGTCTGGCTGTGTTCAGCAAGCGGGCTGTGCTCTTTGGCAGTGAGAGCGGATCCAAGAGCTTTACCTCGGAGAACAACGAGAACCAGGTCCAGTGTGTTCCTCAGTCGAATCTGCCCACCGCGGTGGTGGAGGCCGTGGATCCTCTGATCCTGAATTTGAAGCTGGTTGAGGTGTGTGACTGCCGTCCCTGCGACTGTGGCTGTGTGGACATCCCTATGGCGGTGGCCGCCTGCTTCGGTGACGAGCTGGTGACCGGCGGAGACCAGCACCGGGTGTTTGTGACCCTGGGGCAGTTTTCCATTATCCGTTTGGAGCGGGATACCCAGCTGCTGATCCCTGTTTACGACTACTGTATCCCCACCAAGGATTGCGGCTGCGGCGAGGACCACTGCCAGGAGGACCCCTGCGACATGTTCCGTCAGGTCCAGTTCCCTGTGGACGAATTCTTCCCGCCGAACACCATCACCACTTCCAGCAGTGTCAATACTTGCGGAGGCTGCTGCCGGTAAACAAAAATGGACCGTCCAGGGGGCGGTCCATTTTCATTACATCAGGGGAGCGAAGACCCGCAGGATGCTGCGGTAGAGCTGGAGGAGGATATTCAGATGCTTGAACTGGCGCAGAGAGCAGGGTTCAGAGCGGCTCAAAGTCTCTTCAAAGTCTCGGCGGATATCCCGGATGCAGGGGGCCTCGCACAGCCAGACGCCGTCTTCAAAGTGGAGGAACAGGCTGCGGTAGTCCAGGTTGACGGTGCCCACGGTGGCAAAGCGGTCGTCCACCACAAAGTTTTTGGCGTGAATGAACCCGGGAGTGTACTCATAGATTTTTACCCCCGCCTCCAGCAGGGGAGGATAGTGCGCCCGGGTGACCTCAAAGACATACCGCTTGTCCGGGATATGGGGGGTGATAATGCGTACATCCACGCCGGATTTGGCGGCGTTGCACAGGGCGGTGTTGGTGGCCACGTCGATGACCAGATAAGGAGTGGTGATATAGATATAATTCTTGGCCTTGGCGATCATATTGAGGTAGACCGCCTGCCCCACCGTCTCCCGGTCCAGAGGAGTGTCCGTATAGGGCTGGACATACCCCGTCCAGGGCCGGACTGGAGCGGCGGGAGGACGAAACCGCTCAAAGTCCTCGTCCCAATTGGCGATGTTGTCCCACATGGTGAGGAACATCACCGCCATAGACCACACCGCGTCCCCCTCCAGAAGGATGGCGCTGTCCTTCCAGTGGCCGAAGCGCCTGCACACATTGATATACTCATCGGCCAGGTTGAAGCCGCCGGTGAAGCCCACCTTGCCGTCGATGATCAGCAGCTTCCGGTGGTCCCGGTTGTTCAGCCGCAGGGACATCACTGGCATAAGGCGGTTGAATACCCGACACTGGATCCCCTTTTTCGTCAGGAGCTCGTTGTAATCCCGGGGCAGGGTGAACATGCAGCCGAAGTCGTCGTAGATCACCCGGACCTCCACACCTTGGGCGGCCTTCCGCTCCAGGATGGCCAGGATGCTGTCCCAGAAGACGCCGGGCTGGATAATGAAGTACTCCAGAAAAATATAGTGCTCCGCCTTTTCCAGCTCCTCCAGCATGCGAGGAAAGACCTCGTCCCCCAGGGGGAAGTATTCCGTTTCTGTGTTGGTGTAGGCGGGGCAGGCGGCCCGACGCTCCAGATAGCTGGCCTGACCGGCGGCGTCGCCCCCTAGAGGGAGAAGGTCATCTGCTTTGAAGTCCTCCCGTAGGGTCACAAAGGATTTTTCCAGCATGCCATGCATTCGTTTTTGAGTGCGCCTGGGGACAGAGCCGCCGCCCACCATCAGGTAGAAGGCGCCCCCAAAGATGGGAAAGGGCAAAATCAACAGGAGCCAGGCGATTTTGTAACCCGGCTCCATTCGGCTGCCAACGATGGCGATAGCGGCGCTGACACTCAGGGTGATGCAGCACCAGTAGAAGACTTCGGTATAAGCGGAGAAGGAGACCACCATGACAAACAGCGTTACGATCTGGGCAATCAGGGCCAGCGACATAAATACAGAGCGGTGGAAGAGAATATAGAGCAGCTTTTTCATGGCGGTTCACCTCCCTGGTGTAGAACGCGGGCGCTTCATGGTACGTTTCAGGACTGCAAAATGGCGCAGTTAACGGTTCCGTTCTCAATCTCAATCAGTCCGTAGCTGGAGCGGCTGGGACCGGGGTTCATCATCCACAGGCCGCCCTCCAGCTGCTCACAGACCGCGTGGTGGGTGTGCCCAAAGAGAAGGATATCCGCTCCAACGGCCCGGGCGTCGGCGATGGCGGCGTCATAGCCGCTTTTGACGCCCCAGCGGTGCCCGTGGGAGAGAAGGATGGATTTTCCCGCCAGAGTAATCTGTTTTTTGACCGGTACGGAGATCATCCATCCGTCGCAGTTGCCGGGGACCATACAGAAGGGCAGCTGAGGGTAGTGCTCCGCCACCTCCTCGGCGTCACGGATCATGTCACCCAGGTGAATGACCTGCTGGGGCTGGTGCCGGCTGATGGCGGCGTACATCCCGGACAGGGAGCGGTGGGAATCAGAAAAAACCAAAATTTTCAAGCTGTGTCACCTGGGCCTTTCTTCGCATATACTAAAATAGTCAACAAAGTCGAGGCGCGCGCCGTCACATTCCGCGCGGGTTCGGGTTGTAAAAATTGATTGGGGAGTGGTGGACATGGAGTTGTCAAAAAAGGATCGGGATGCCATTGCTCAGCTGGCCCAGTCCAGCGACGCGCGGAAGCTGCGGGAGCTGCTTCAGCAGCAGAGCGGAGAGGTCCGGCAGGCGGCCCAGGCCGCGGCGGCAGGGGATCCCAGCCAGCTTATGGCCATGATGGACCAATTGATGCACAGCAAGGAAGGGGCAGCGCTGGTGGACCGCATTGGCGCTCAGGCCAAGCAGGCGGGGCTGAAGTAAAGGCGTAAGGACACGAAGATCGTGTCCGAACAATCTGACATAGGGGAGGGGACGCGTCGTGGCGGAATTTGAGGACAAATTGAATTCCATCCTGGGCAACCAGGAGGCGATGAGCCAGATCATGGCGCTTGCCCGCTCCCTGTCCGGGGAACAGCCGCGGGAGACCGAACCCTCTCAGGAGGAGCAGGAGGGTACATACGTGCCAGCGGCGGAGGAGCCAACCGCGCCGCTTCCAGATTTGTCCGCCCTGATGGGGCAGATCGACCCTAAAATGCTCCAGATTGGAATGGACGTGATTCGTCAGGTCCAGAGCACCGAGGACCGGAACGCCACGCTGCTCAACGCTCTGCGCCCCTTCCTGCGGGAGGAGCGGCAGGCCCGCCTGGACCGGGCTCTCCGGATTGCCCGGATGACCAAGGTAGTCCGGGTGGCCCTGGATGCCCTGGGTGGGAAGGAGGGGGAGCGTGTATAACCGCTACATCCCGGAGGATAGCTCCTTTACCCAAATAGAAGAGAGCGTTTCTCCCCCAGCTCCACGGAATGTTTCCGGACCAGAAAGGCGTCCTTCCGGAATCCCGTTCCGGCTCCCGGATATTTTGATGGGAAAAGAGGGCCTGTCCGGTCTGCTGAAATCCCTCCATCTGGACAAGATCGACAGCGGCGATGTGCTGCTGCTGCTCATTATGCTGTATTTAATGAAGGAGGGGGACGATATGGAGCTGGTGATCGCCCTGGGTCTGACCCTGATTATGGGGCTGGGGGATGACAAGAAGGAGAACTGACCATTACGTGCCAACCGTGTGCAAAACGGTCCCGTCCGGCAGCGCGAAGGAGGCGTCGGCGGGGCAGGGGGACTGAACCGGAGAGTAGGCGGTCATGCGGTAGACCACCTGATTCTCCTCCTCAAGTTCAGCGGAGACAAGCAGGCCGCTGTCCACACTGACCCAGAACCGCCGCAGGCTCTGAGCCGGACCGGATCGGACCTCTACACAGATACAGGGCAGCTCGCCCCGCAGTTCATAGCCGGCGGAGATGATCTCGTCGGGTTCCAGCTCCAGCACCGTCTCATAGGTAGGAATGTGCTGAGCCAGATCGGAGGATTTCTCGTCCGCCGGGGCCTGCTCATAGCTTTGGGAGCCGTCGTACCAGTAATACAGAACATCATCTCCGGTCAGGTCGTGGCGAACCACGCCGGAGGGCATTGTCTGACGGACATGGGACCAGCCGCCGTCCATCCAAACCTGAACCTGAGAGGAGGAGGAGCCGCCGTTCCAGAAGGTCTCAACTGTCACCTCCCGATAATAGCTGCCGGGCCGGACCAGAGTGGCGACCACCCCGGTAACCGTCCGGGTGTTGACCTCCACGCGCTGGTAGTTGTGCCCCGGGGCGTTGGAGGAAGAGATGTCGTCCGGCCCCTCGCTGGAGGAGGGGAGGACCACCTCCGGGGTGTTGGCGGCGAAGATAACCCGGCCAAAGCTGGCAAGCATGGCCACAGCCATCAGAGCCACAATGGCAACCACAATAATCAGTCGGTTTTTTTGCTCCAAGAAATCACCTTCCTGAAAACTCCTCCGGTGGGGTATCAGCGGCGCCAAACTGCCAGGCAATGGCATCGGTAATCCGGCGGCAGGCCTGTCCATCGCCGTAGGGATTGACAGCGCGGGCCATTTTGTTATATTCGGACGGATCGGACAGCAGCCGCGAGGCCATCTGAACGATAGTATCCTCTTCCACACCGGCCAGGCGCGCCGTGCCGGCCTGGACAGCTTCGGGCCGCTCGGTTTCCCGGCGCAGGACAAGCACCGGCTTGCCCAGGGCGGGGGCCTCCTCCTGAAGGCCGCCGGAGTCGGTCATGACCAGGTGGCAGCGGGCCATCAGGTTGTGCATTTCATCCACCGCCAGCGGGGCGATGAGATGGATACGGGGGTGGTTGTCCAGATATTGACGCGCCACCTCCTGAACCACAGGGGACAGGTGGACGGGGTAGACCAGTTCTGCCTCCGGAACGGTATCCGCCACCCGGCGCAGGGCGGTCATAATATTGGTCATGGGCTGTCCGTAATTTTCCCGGCGGTGGCAGGTGACCAGAATCACTTTTCGGTTGACATAATCCAAGTTATTGAGAGTTTTATCTGTAAAACAAAAATCCTTTACAACCGTAGTTTTCAGCGCGTCAATGACGGTATTGCCCGTCAAAAACACTCCCTTGGTGATATTCTCCCGGGCCAAATTGTCCCGGTTGGTCTGAGTAGGGCAGAAGTGGAGATCAGCGATCGCGCCTACCATCTTTCGGTTCATCTCCTCGGGGTAGGGGGACCACTTGTCATAGGTGCGCAGTCCGGCCTCCACATGCCCGACGGGAATCTTGTGGTAAAACGCAGCCAGGGCTCCGGCGAAGGTGGTGGAGGTGTCGCCGTGAACCAGAACCAGGTCGGGTTTGGCCTCCTCCAGCACCTGATCCATTCCCGTCAAACATTTTGAGGTGATGGTGGACAGGGTCTGCCGGGGCTCCATGATATTCAGATCGTAGTTGGGCTTCAGATGAAAAATGTCCAGCACCGAATCCAGCATCTCCCGGTGTTGAGCGGTTACGCAGCACACCGCTTCAAATTCTGGACGTCTTGCCAGCTCCAGAGCCAGCGGCGCCATTTTAATGGCCTCAGGCCGGGTGCCGAAAACAGTCATAACTTTGATATTATTCATAGGGGTGCTCCTTTTTTCCGGGGGTGCCGTCCTGGGACTGGCGGGGCGGGGGAGTGCGGCTGACGGTATTGTGGTCCAGGTACAGCTTGCCCGCTACCCCGCCGGCGGCACACAGAGCGACCAGAAACAGCATGGCCCGCACCACGCCGATGGTGGTGAGCACAACGGCGGACAGGCCCAGGATCGCGCTGATAATATACAGCACCGCCACCGCCTGCTTTTGGGAGAAGCCCATGTCGATCAGCCGGTGGTGGATATGTCCCCGGTCGGGCTTCATAGGGGATTGTCCGTGGGATACCCTGCGCAGGATGGCGAAGCAGGTATCGAAGATAGGCAGACCCAGCATCAGGAAGGGAACCGCGAAAGAAATAATAGCGTAGAATTTAAACAGTCCCTGGATGGATACCACCGCCAAGACAAAGCCAAGAAAGGTGGAGCCGGTGTCCCCCATGAAAATTTTAGCCGGGTTAAGATTGTAAGGTAAAAACCCTATACAGCTTCCGGCCAGCGCGGCTATAAGGATGGCTACGTCAGGCTCCAACATGATCAGGGCGATGACCAGCAGAGTCATGGAGCTGATGGTGGATACGCCGCAGGCCAGTCCGTCCAGTCCATCGATCAGGTTGACGGCGTTGGTGATTGCCACAATCCACAGCACTGTGATGGGAATGGACATCCAGCCCAGCTCCCAGAAGGGCTCCCTGCTGAAAATGTTGGGGTTGGAGAGAAAATCAATGCGGTTCCCCTCCAGCACGGCAATGAGGGCCGCTCCAATTTGAACCAGAAATTTAAGCATGGCGGGAAGGGCGAAGATATCGTCAAAGATACCAAGGATTACGATTACCACGCCGCCCAGCAGCATTCCCCGCAGTTCGGGGGTGAGGGGCAGAAAAATCAGCACGCTGAGGATAAAGCCGAAGAAGATGGCCAGTCCCCCCATGCGGGGAATCGGGTGGTCATGCATCCGGCGGGAATCCTTGGGGACATCCACCGCCCCGATCCGAAAGGCCAGTGACTTGACCACCGGCGTGGAGATAAGCGCCACCAGCGCGGCGACAAGCAGGGCGGCCGCGGCCATCCCTACGGAAGTAAGCTGAATCATAATGACAGACCTCTTTTTCTCTTCAGGCGAAGCCCTTACCGGGGGACAAAGCCAACCTTTTTATACACCTTGCGCAGGGTCTTGTTGGCCACATATTCGGCCTTTTCCGCGCCCGCCTTGTAGACGCTCTCCAGATAGGCTTTGTCAGCCAGCAGACGCTCCGTTTCTTCCCGGATGGGGCGCAGGGTCTCGACAACGGCCTCACCTACAACCGGTTTGAACGCGCCATACCCCCGGCCCTGGAACTCCGATTCGATGTCAGCGAAGCTCCTGCCGGTGGCGGCGGCGTAAATCTGAATCAGGTTGGATACGCCGGGCTTGGTCTGGGGGTCGTAGCGGACGGGGTTTACCGTGTCGCTGTCCGTGACGGCACGCTTGAATTTGCGGGCGATATCCTCCGGTTTTTCCATCAGGAAGACGCAGCCCTCGGGGTTGGACTTGCTCATTTTGGAGGAGGGATCGTTCAGGCTCATAATCCGCGCGCCCACCTTGGCAATATAGGGCGCGGGGACCTTGAACACGTCGCCGTAAATACCGTTGAAGCGCTCGGCGATGTCCCGGCAGATTTCCACATGCTGCTTCTGGTCCTCGCCCACAGGGACAAAGTCGGGCTGATAGAGAAGAATGTCCGCCGCCATAAGGGCGGGATAGGTGAACAGGCCGGCGTTGATGTTGTCCTTGTGCTTGGATGACTTGTCCTTGAACTGGGTCATGCGGGACAGCTCGCCGAACATGGTATAGCAGTCCAGCACCCAGCCCAGCTGGGCGTGGGCGGGAACATGGGACTGGATAAAGATGGTGCATTTCTCCGGGTCAAGTCCGCAGGCAATATATTGGGCCACCTGCGTCAGCACCCGGCGGCGCAGCTGGGCCGGCTCTTGCCGCACCGTGATGGTGTGCAGGTCGGCCATGAAAAAATAGCAGTCAAATTCCGCAAGCATTTCCGGCCAGTGGCGCAGAGGTCCCAGATAGTTGCCCAGGTGCAGGTCGCCACTGGGCTGGATGCCGGAAAGCATTACTTTCTTTTCGTCCATGTGATTTGCTCCTTTATTACCGGGCGCTGCTGTCAACGCCTATACAATTTCAGCTTATTGTACCACCAATGGAAGAGAAAGGCAACAAAAAATTGGAGGCGGCACTGCCGAACAGTTAACATGCTTGAAAACGCGACATTCGGTTTTTATCTGGCGGGGCAAGGTTGAATCCGCTCCTTTTTTATGCTATACTGCCCTGCGTATACGTCAGGAAGAGCTGGAGGATGCTATGTGGGCGGAGAATAAGGTGCGAATTGTGGATATTGCTGAGGAACTTGGCGTCAGTACGGCGACGGTATCCAATGTGATCCACGGCAAGACGAAGAAAATATCGGACCAGACGGTAAAGCGGGTGCAGGAAAAGCTGGAGGAGCGAGGCTATATCCCCAACATGGCGGCAACGCTGCTGGCCCAGAACAATTCCCGCATTATCGGCGTTGTGATCAAGGACCACGAAAAATATGAGGGGCAGCTGCTGATGGACCCGTTTGTCGCTTCCTCGCTGAACTGTTTGGCGGACGAAATTGAACGAAATAGCTGCTTTATGATGGTCAAAAAGGCGAAAAATATCATGGAGGCGGTGAAATTTGCCTCCATGTGGAATATGGACGGCATGGTCATTTTAAGCTTCTGTTCCGATGAGTACCAAAGCCTTCGGGACCGGATTCACATCCCGTTTGTCGTTTATGACGGTTATTTTGAACATGCGGACCGAATCTGCAACATCCGGATTGATGATCGGGACGGAGGACGGCAGGTGGGCGTCCATCTGCGCGGACTGGGCCATCAAAAGGTACTCTGTGTGGCGGACAACCGGGAGTGTATGGATCTGGAGCGGTATGAGGGGCTGTGCGAGGGCTTGGGCGCCCGTGCCGATTTTCTGAAAATTCCCATGCAGAAACGGGAACGGGAACAGTTTTATCAGGATCGCCTTGCCTGGCTCTGTCAATACAGCGCTATTTTCGCCGTATCGGATTACTATGCGGTGGATCTGATGCGGTTTTTACAGGGGGCCGGCATCAGGATTCCGGAGGATATCTCAATTACCGGCTTTGACGACAGCGCAATCTGTGAGCAGGTCGCGCCAACCCTCACGTCTATCCGGCAGGACGGGGTCTATCGGGCGAAGACGGCAATCCGGCTGTTAAAGCGGATGAAGGAGGAGCCGTTTTTTTCCGGAACGGTCCTGACCTCGGTCCGGCTGGTTCCAAGAGAAAGCACCGGCTGGTTACGTCATTAACCAGGATGGTTATGCGATTAACCCCTTGCGTTTCTCCGCTTTTTCCTGCATAATTCAGGGGAAAGCGGGTGTTTTTATGGATCGGAAATCGTTTTTCAGCGCTGTCGTTAACATCGCGGTTCCGGTTGGCCTTCAGTCCATGCTTCAATCCTCCTTTGCGATGGTCGACCAGCTGATGGTAGGCCAGCTTGGCAGCACAGCGGTGGCGGCCATCGAGGTTGCGGGGCGGCCGGTGTTTATCTATTCCGTTGTAACGGGCGCGGTGGCTGCCATAGCCGGAATTATGATTTCACAATATTTGGGCATGAAGGAGGAGGACATGGCGGACCGGAGCCTGTCCGTCAATCTGGTGGCGGTTATGCTTCTGGCTACAGGATTTACAGCACTGTGCCTGCGGTTTCCGGAACCGATTATCCGCGTCTTTATTCGGGATGACCCGGCAATCCTCAGCGCCGGAAAGGCCTATCTGGTCCGGATTGCCTGGACCTGTCTCCCAATGGGGATATCCTCCGTTCTGGCTGTTCTGGTCCGGTGTATGGACCGGGCGGTTCTGCCTCTCTGTGCCGGACTTGCAGCCGCCGCGGTTAACACGGCGCTGAATTACGCGCTGATTTTCGGGCGTTTTGGCTGTCCCGCGCTGGGGGTGACCGGGGCCGCGGTGGCCAGTGTAATTTCACAGATGATTAATCTGCTTCTGATTCTGGCCATATTTTATTGGGTTCGGGTGCGCGGGCGGAGAGGGTTCCATTTTTCCCTCTCCCTGGGGCGGAAGGGATACCGGCAATATGCGGTTATGCTGTTCCCGGTTCTGATCAACGAGTTTCTTTGGAGCGTAGGACAGAATGTAAATACCTTTATCTATGGGCATATCGGCACAGGCGATCTGGCCGCCATGTCCATGACCGGCCCGGTTCAGGGACTCTTTATCGGGGCTCTGACCGGAGTATCCCAGGCGGCGGGTATTCTGATCGGAAAACGGCTTGGAGCCGGGGAATATGATAGGGCTTATGAGGAGTCCAAGCGGCTGATGTGGTACGGCTTGGCGGGTTCCCTGGCGCTGTCGGCGCTGCTGGTTCTTCTGCGGGGGCCCTATGTGCTGCTGTACAGGGTAGAGCCGGATGTCCAGGCCGCGGCCGCCGGACTGCTGCTGGTCTTTGCGATTTTAGCGCCGGTCAAGGTCGCCAATATGGTTTTGGGCGGCGGGATTGTGCGAAGCGGCGGCAAGACGGCTTACATTATGGCGGTGGATATGATCGGAACATGGTTGATAGGAGCGCCGCTGGGACTGATTACCGCCTTTGTGTTCCAAATGCCCATTGCGTGGGTCTACTTCATCCTATCCCAGGAGGAGTTGGTCCGGTTTGTACTGACATTTTTGATCTTTCGGCGGAAAAGGTGGATGATGAGCCTTCAGACAGGCGATAAAACATAGTATAAGGATACGCCGCGGATCTTGAATCTGCGGCGTATCCTTATGTTAGGCAGAGGTTGTGGGGAGAGGAAGATTCACAGAAGCCCCAGCCGCTTAGCCGCACGCTGAGCGGCGGAATACTGTAGATACCGGTTATAATATTACCTTCGAGAAAAAATCTAGGAAAAGCAGAGAAAGTGTGGTAAAATAGGGAATATGGAGTATATAGACTTAAGGAAAGCGGGGAGAGAAGGACGCAGGCAGTCCGGCACTAGACGTATATGTAGGAGTCATTGATGGTCCGCAATTCGTTAAGATGTACCCTGGTTTGTATTGAGAGCTGGTTGAATACCCGCCCCACCTTGTAAAGTTCGGTTCGGGGCCTGCCCTCCAGGCGCATCTGGCCGCTTTTCATAGGACAGGATCGCGTAGACCGTTTCTCTGTCCGATTCCAGATCCTGAAAGGCCTGTCCCTGGGAAGTATCCATGTAATTGAGCAGTGCTCCGGTGTGGTCGACGCGGACTAGGCTGTTGTGGTTTCCGTGGGAGAGCACCATAAGCAGGAAGTCCTCCAGGGCCAGCATGGAGTAGAGGTTGCCGTCGGTGGAAGGCAGATAAGTATCCGACTGCCAGAGGCTGCAGCCCAGGCCCAGTGCCAGCGCACAGACAAGAACCGCCAGTTCCCGGAACCGCCGTCAAATCCCGCTGACGCTGTCCCCAGCCGGTATAACTCTCCTATTTTTGCCGGAGTTGGAGCAGCTGGAACTCTGCCGGGAGCTGTCCGTGCCTGGCCCAATCCGCTGGAAAAATCAGTACTATGATATGACCTTCGCCAGAGCGCGGACGGCCTGCGCCTCGGTTATGCCAGGCTCCCGGCGCTGAAAAATTGCGGGAATATCCCCCTGCCGCCAACCGTCCGGTTTTCCGGCCCGCGGACAGCAGGCCGATGACCCAGGCGGACCCGGACAAGTTGACGGCGATTTTGGAACGGGCGAAAGAGGAGGGCAATCATGACTGAGATTCTGATCACTTCTTCTGTGCTGATTGTGGCGCTGCTCCTGCCGCGAAAGCAGTTTCACAGTCGGGTACGGTTACCTTTACCAGGGCTGTACCTGCCCTGCCCTGGCTACAAATTGACCACGGTGGAGATCAACCGTATCCTGATCTATCGGGACACCAGCGGCGTTGTCAACGCCGCCATTTAGGAGAACAACACCAGAAAGGTGTTCCTCAGCAATTTGGATGAAAATGCCAAGCTCTGGATTCCACAGCCAGCGCACAGGGGCGCAGGCAAATTTGCTATGATAAAATGGAGCGAAAACGAACCGGAGGTGCGGCCTTGTGAGCTGGTATGTTTATGTTCTCCGCTGCGGCGACGGAACCCTGTATACCGGGATCACTGACAACATACCCCGCCGTCTGGCCGCCCACCGGGCGGGGAAGGGGGCGAAGTACACCCGGGGCCGCGGTCCGCTGGAGCTGGTCTATGCCGAAGAGGTCCCTGATAAATCCACTGCTCTGCGCCGAGAGTATCAGATCAAACGGCTGACTCGGCAGGAAAAAGAACGGTTGATTAAATCGGGCCTATAAAAAAGGACCGTCCGGTTTACCGGACGGCCCTTTTGTGTCAAGAGGCGGGAGATGCGGCCGGCGCCCGGCTGTTGATATGCAGAACATATCCGTCGTAAATAGAGAGCGGGGGCACAGAGTCCAAGTAGGGATTGGGCGGAAGGGGCTGGGCATACTGGATGGTGACGGTATCCCCCACGTTCAGGGTGACCACCTCCCGGTTCTGGGCGGCGGAGAGGGAGTAGAAGTCCTTCTCGCCCTGAAGACGGATGAAGTAGAAGGAATTGCCTTCGATGACTGCGGTCCGGATTTCGGCGACAGTGCCCTTAGCCTCGGTCTGGGGCAGCTGCTCCACCTGAGTAACCCCCTTGTCGGAAAGCATCTGGATATAGCTCTGCTCGCAGGCGGGGACGGTGGTCCCGGTGGCTACGATCTGGTACTGGGCCACATTGACCATAGCGTAGGTCTTTACCAGGTTGGTGGCGTCCTTCAGAGGGATGAAGTAGGTGGGCTCCCCGGCGATATTCAGCAGGATGGGGAAGGTGGCCACATATCCCAGGTCTTGAACCACACCCTGAGCGGAGAGCTTCGCGGCCTCTTCGGTGGCGCCGGGGGCGGTGTAGAAGTGGGTCTCCTTGGTGCGCTGGTTAGTGAGCAGGAAGCCCAGGTTAGACTGGTCGGCGTTGGCGGAGGTAACACCGGTGTACATATACACATCGTCGTTCATGGCGATGTAGTTGTAGCCGCTGGTGGTCTGGGTTACGTCCCGCTGGCCCAGGACGGAGTTGATAAAGCCGTGGACCAGAGTGCCGTAGTAGTCGTACTGCTGCATGATGAGCTCGGGAACGTAGAGGGTGTCCACCCAAGTGGGAACCTCCTCGTAGTACTGACTCTCGCCGGTGACGGCGTCCACCAGCACCGCTCCCTGGATGTCGATTCCGCCAAAGAGGCCAATGGTTTTGACCACCCGGGGCGCGATCCACCAGGGATGGCCCTGCTCGTCGATCTCAAACTCTGGGGTGGCGAACATCATCGTGGGGTACTGGAAGCGCAGGTGGCGCATGATGTTCCGGTTCAGCGGCTCGGAGAAGGAGTACTTCATCCCCTCAGCCAACCGGGTAACAGTGGCCTCCTGGGTCACCATGTCCACCACCACATAGGCGGGCAGACCGTTCCCCCGGTTGGTAAACCACTTGATCAGATCGGCGTAGGCGATGGGGGCCACCCGGACGGGCCGGCCCTGGTAGTTGATCTGGGTGGAGTCGTTGGAGTACTCAAACTGGCTGACCATGTCGCTGAGGGTGCCCATCTGCCGATCGCCCAGATACTCGGCGGAATTCCGATCCAGAGTGGGGATCTCCTTGAAGGAAATTTCTGCGATATCGGTAGCGAAGTCACCGGTTTGGACGGTGAGCAGTTCCCGATAGGCGGAGGCCCGGAAAACAGGCATGGAAATAATCTGCCCCACCACAGCGACCAGAACGACAGCTGCGAAGAGAATCAGCACAGGCAGACAGGACCGTTTGACAAACTGAAACCAGTCCTTGACCTTCTCCTTGGGCGTGCGCAGGACGGTGGTCCCTTTCAGCGGATCGGTGGACAGGAGAAAGACGCTGATGGTGTACACCACGCACAGCAGAAGAAGGAAGCTGTAAAAATCGCCGGATTGTGGGTTAATAGCGGGTAGGGATACATAGAAATAGGCAAAGCCCACTATTGCCGTGATGACTAGGCTGGCCAGCAGACTGCCGGCGCGGCCCATCGGCTTTCTGATTTTTTCTTTTTTCAATCAAGTCTCCTCGCTTTCAGGAAAATAGTGCCTCTTAGTTTATACGCTTTTTACGGAAAAAGCAATGAACAGAAGATTAAAATTTGAAAACGCTTGCCAAATTGGAAAAGATTCACTATAATAAGGAAAACGTTGTACTGGAGGAGAGAAAGCATGGCGCTTGATAGGAAGTATTTTGAGGAGATGGAGGCCAAAATTCCCAGGGGAAAGGTACGAACCCGGTTCGCACCCTCGCCCACGGGGTATATGCATGTGGGTAACCTGCGTACGGCGCTGTACACCTGGCTGATTGCCCGAAACGCGGGGGGAACCTTCATCCTGCGCATTGAGGACACCGACCAGGGCCGCCTGGTGGAGGGCGCCACCGATGTCATTTATAAAACCCTGGCCGAGTGCCATCTGGATCACGATGAGGGTCCGGATGTGGGCGGCCCTGTGGCCCCCTACATCCAGTCGGAGCGGCGGGATACCTATGGAAGGTATGCCCGTCTGCTGGTGGAGAAGGGCCGCGCCTACTACTGCTTCTGTGAAAAAGCGGAGAGCGGAGAGGATTCTGGGGACTTTGAGCGAGGAGTGGACCCCTGCCGCGCCCTGTCTCTGGAGGAGGCCCAGGCCCGGGTAGACGCCGGCGAGCCCTACGTCATCCGCCAGCGCGTCCCGGAGGAGGGGAGTACCACCTT
Source organism: Oscillospiraceae bacterium (assembly GCA_910575265.1). Taxonomy (GTDB): domain Bacteria; phylum Bacillota; class Clostridia; order Oscillospirales; family Oscillospiraceae; genus Lawsonibacter. Next base: position 40,192 of record CAJTEA010000007.1, on the reverse strand, counting down.
CCACGATGCCATCTTCGGCGATATTACCGTGGAAAACAAAACCCTGGACGACCAGGTCCTGATCAAACAGGACGGGATGCCCACCTACAACTTCGCCAACGTCATCGACGATCATCTGATGGGGATCACCCACGTGGTCCGGGGCAGTGAGTATCTGTCCTCAGCGCCCAAGTATAACTTGCTCTATGAGGGTTTTGGCTGGGAGGTGCCCACTTACGTCCACTGTTCCCCTGTCATGCGGGACGCGCAAAACAAGATGTCCAAGCGACATGGCGACCCATCCTACGAAGATTTGAAGGAACAGGGCTTCCTCACCGACGCTATATTGAACTATGTGGCCCTGTTGGGCTGGTCCCCCCGGGGCGATATCGCCGAGCAGGAGGTCTTTTCTTTAGACGAGCTGGCCCGTGCCTTCGACCTGGAGGGCATGTCCAAGTCTCCCGCCATCTTTGACATTGAGAAGCTGACCCACTTTAATGCGCTGTACCTTCGGGCCATGACCCCGGAGGCCTTTGCGGAGGTGGCAAAGCCTTACATCCGGCAAGCTGTAAAGGATAAGCGCCTGTCGGAAGAGGAGATTGCTGCCCTGCTCCAGGCCCGGTGCGAAAGGCTCACCGATATCCCGGAAAAGGTGGCCTTCTTCGACACTTTGCCCGAGTACAGCGCGGACCTGTTCACCAACAAGAAGTCCAAGACTAATCCGGAGGTGTCCAAGGCCATGCTGGAGGCGGCCATCCCCATGCTGGAGGGGCTGTCATACTGGACCCAGGATGCCATCCACAGCGGACTGGTCGCTCTGGCGGAACAGCTGGAGGTCAAGAACGCTACCCTTATGTGGCCGGTGCGCGTCGCGGCTGCCGGTCAGTCTGTCACGCCTGGAGGCGCGGTGGAAATCTGCCGCGTCCTGGGGAAGGATGAGACCCTTCGCCGGCTCAGGCTGGGACTAAAAAAGCTGTAAAGATTTTGGGTTTTTCTTGACAAGGGCGGAAAATTGTGGTAGCATCATTTCCGCAACAAAGGGGAGTAGTCGGCACGTTTAAAAAGCGCGCGGCACCAGTCAACAAGCATGTGCGGTCCCCGAGGCCGCTCTGGCTGTGCCTGAAATGACCAGACCTGTGTTCCGATTTGTCGGGACGCAGGTCTTTTTTAATAGATTACTCAAATTGGGACAGGATAAAGAAAAAGGGAGTGCGAGAATATGGATTTTTCTTTTCTCTGGCAGGGAGTCATGTCCATCACCTGGCGGCAGCTTGTCATGTACGTGATTGGCGGACTGCTGATCTATCTGGCCATCGAAAAGGGCTTTGAGCCCGCTCTGCTCATGCCCATGGGCTTTGGGGCGATTCTGGTGAATCTGCCTCTGTCCGGCGTAGTCAACCAGTTCAGTGAGGGTGTGGGGGAGACGCAGGGCATCATCCAATGGCTCTTTGAGGTAGGAATTGAGGCCAGCGAGGCCATGCCCCTCCTGCTTTTTATTGGTATTGGAGCTATGATTGATTTTGGCCCTTTGTTGGCCAATCCAAAGCTGTTCCTCTGCGGCGCGGCGGCCCAAGCGGGTATTTTTCTGACTATTATTATTGCGGTACTGCTCGGCTTTGACCTGAAAGACGCCGCCTCCATCGGTATCATCGGCGCTGCCGACGGTCCCACGTCTTTGCTGGTATCTCAAACCCTGAAGTCTAACTATGTGGGCGCCATCGCCGTGGCCGCCTACTCCTATATGGCTTTGGTGCCCATCATTCAGCCCTTTGCCATCAAGCTGGTTACAACCCGGAAGGATCGGGCCACGCGCATGCCCTATAAGCCTCAGGGGGTAACACGCAGAATGCGAATTTTATTCCCAATTGTGGTGACAGTCATCGCTGGGCTGGTGGCCCCCGCCTCGGTGGCACTGGTAGGCTTTTTGATGTTCGGCAACCTGATCCGGGAGTGCGGTGTGTTGTCCACCCTGTCTCACACCGCTCAGAACGACCTGGCTAACCTGATTACGCTGCTGTTGGGCATTACAATTTCTTTTTCCATGAGAGCGGACCGGTTTGTCCAATGGCAGACCCTTCTCATTATGGGGCTGGGCCTTGTGGCTTTTATTCTGGATTCTGTGGTGGGAGTGCTGTTTGTCAAGGTGCTGAACCTCATTGCTCCCAAGAACCGGATCAATCCTATGGTGGGTGCGGCGGGGATCTCCGCCTTTCCCATGTCCTCACGGGTGATTGAAAAGCTGGGCCAGGAGGCCGATTCCCAAAACCATCTGCTGATGCACGCCATCGCCGCCAACGTGTCCGGACAGATCGCCTCGGTGGTAGCGGGCGGCGTTGTACTGCAATACTTCGCCAATCTGGGCTGAGATCAGGAGGGACATGTGATGAGTGAAAATTTGATGCGAGCCCTGGAAATGCTGGGGCAGGGAATGCTGGGTATTTTTGTGGTGCTGGGGCTGATTGCCCTGCTGGTGGTCTTGGTACAAAAGATGGATGGAAAAAAGTAAGTGGTTATATAGACGTAAAGTAATTTAGCCTTACAGCCAGTCGGCAACTACATCGGATAGTCCGGCAGGCCCGACACAGTTGTCCACCAGCAGGGTCATCAATTCGTCAATGCGGGAGGCGCTGGTTGTGATACCGGGGACGGCAGCTTCGCCGCCCTGTTCCTCACTGATGCGGACGCCATAGTTTTCGCAGAAGAGATGGGGTGTTTCTTCCCAGTCAATGACAAGAAAATAGTGAAAACAGCGCTGATTTCCCTCCTGGTCGGCACAACACCTGGTGGCAATCTTCATTTCCATGATGTGGTATCCCCTTTCCGTAAATTGAGCTTGCGACCACATTATATAGTGTTCACGTCCACAGGGAAAGGGAAAGATATCGCAGAAAGCCGCTTGAAGCGACCGCTTTCGGCATAGGAAGAGACGAGTGGCGTGGGATAAGGTCAAAGTGTGTGGAAAAATCGGAAAAATTTCAGAATTAGACAAAAAATGCCTGTAAAGGGAAATACCTTACAGGCATTTCGAAACATCACAGTTTGAAATCCTCGTCCGACAGTCCGGAAACAGACAGCTTGGCGGGGCGTGGAGGTACTCGCTTCAGGGGGTCGTACCGAAAGGACCCGCAGTGGGAACCGACGGACATGACCCCCCTTTTGGGGCAGACTACCTGATCAGAGTCCAGCTCCCGTCCCCGCGCGCAGTAAGCACAGCGGGGCTCAATCGACGTTTGAAACAGATTTATGACGGCTCAGCTCCTTTCTCTTAATTCGATGAAAGGAATTATACTACAGTTCGCTGTCTGTTTCCACTGTTTTTTTGTACCACAAACACAGTTAAAGCTAAAAACGCCAGCCACACGCCCCAGGAGACGGCCGCGGAGATGGTGAGGGCCTGGGTAAAGTCCAGTTGGGCGATTGCCTCGGTCTGCTCGGCCAGATAGACGGAGGCCGGACCGCTCCACGGGAACCAGCGGAACAACAGGGCGGCCAGAGCAGCGGAGATACTGCCGTGGAGCAGTTTACCCACTACGTAGGTGCGGATGGACAGGCCGCTGTCTCCCAGGAAGGCCATAACCTGGCAGTGGACCGAGATTCCCGCCCAGCCCAGCATAAAGGCGGCCATGGACAGCCGGCCGGACATAGCTCCGTCGGTGAGTGATGAGACTCCGGAGGACATCTCGACCAGTCCGGTCAGCAGCCGCTCCGCCCAGGTTTGATCCATCCCAAGAGGGGCCAGCAGGGTGGACATCAGACTGGCTGCCCTGGCCATGATTCCCGCGTGGGCCAGGATTCGGAGAAATACAGTGAAAAACAAAATAAAAGCGCAGATATTCAAGGTGGAGCGCAGCGCTCCGGTGACCGATTTGGTAAAGGCTCTGGAAAAGCTGGAGGCCTGGAACTGAGGCCCCCTTCCGTGACCGGCCCGGGGCTCCTCCCCAGGCTTGTAAAACCGAAACAGGAATCCCACCACCAGCGAGGCCAGCAGATGGGTCAGATAGAGGAGCAGTCCAGCTGTTCCGCTGCCAAAAACCCCGGCGCCCACCACGCCCAGGATAAAGGCGGGGCCGCTGTTGTTGCAGAAGGCCAGCATCCGCTCGGCCTCGGTCCGGGAGCACTGGCCGTTTTCGTAAATCTGGATGGCCGTCTGCGCTCCCACCGGGTAGCCCCCTACAAAGCCCAGAGCCAGGGCGGCGGCGCAGTTCCCGTTGACCCGAAACAGCGGAGCCATCACCGGCTCCAACAGTTTACCCAGATACCGGGACATCCCCAGTTCCACCACCAGGGAGGACAGCACGAAGAAAGGAAACAGAGAGGGCAGAATCACATTTCCACACAGCTTGATTCCGTCCCGCATGGCTCCCATAGCCTGTTCGGGCCACAGAACCAGGGCGAAGGTTGCCCAGAGCAGACCAACCCCCAGCAGAATATCCCGATACAGCGCTTTTCCCATAATTCGTCCCAATGCCACACACCCCCTGAACAAAAGTTCCTCTGTGAGGATATGCGGAGAAAAAAGATCGTTTGCCTGTCCAAGAAAAGAATTGCGGAATGAAACATTTTACAGTATAATGGTATGAAATCGGCGGGACGCCTCCGGCGGACCATATCTGACCCAAAAAGGGGGACATGACCATGGAGCAGCACGAGATCACCAAATCGGGGCCGCTGCTGGATGCCCAGGGCAATCTGCGGGAAGCGGGATATGCCAAAAGACCGCTGCCCGAGTATGACCGGAACATGATTAAAGGGCACAGTATGCGCATCAAGGAGTGGGATTACTACCTGGTGATGAACGGTCAATTTGCCCTGGCGCTGACCATCGCGGACAACAGCTATATGGGGCTGGATTCCATTTCTCTGCTGGACTTCTGGGAGAACACCCAGGTGACCCGGAGCCCGATGCGTCTGCTGCCCATGGGGGCCACCGGCATGCCCTCCAGTACGGTGGAGGGAGACAGCGCGTCAGGGGGCAAAGGCTACTCTCTGCTGTTCCGGCGGGAGGAGGAGAAGCGGCTTCTCTTTGCCCATATGGAGCGCTTTGACGGTCGCGAACCTTTAGACGCCTATGTCGAGCTCACCGGCGAACCGGAGGAGTCCATGGTCATCTGCACCCCCTTTGACAAGCCGGGACACTTCTATTTCAACCAGAAAATCAACTGCCTGCGGGCCGCTGGCAAGGTAACGGTGGGGGAGAAGGAGTATATGCTGGACCCAGCCGACTCCTTCGGTGTGCTGGACTGGGGCCGGGGAGTATGGACCTATCACAACACCTGGTACTGGGCCTCCGCCTCCGGGCTGGTGGATGGTGTGACCTTTGGGTTTAACCTGGGCTACGGCTTTGGAGATACCTCCGCCGCTACGGAAAATATGCTGTTCTACAATGGGATGGCCCACAAGCTGTCCAAGGTGCGCTTCCGCATTCCGGGCCGCCGCCGCAAGCGCCGGTACATGGAGCAGTGGGAGTTTACCAGCGACGATGGGCGGTTTGAAATGCGCTTTGACCCCATTTTGGACCGCTCCGCCTGTTCCAGTGCGGTCGGGCTGATCAAATCTGACCAGCACCAGATTTTTGGCAAGTTTACCGGCCTGGCCATTCTGGACGATGGTACTGAGATTTTTGTCAAGGATTTTTTGGGGTTTGCTGAGGAAGTGGAAAACAAATGGTGAACGGTTCCCAGTCTCAACCGCGGCTGGTGGATACCCCCAGCGGACCGGTCATGTATACATTGACCCGAAAGCAGGTAAAAAATTTGAATCTGCGCCTTGGGCGGGGAAATGAGATTATGGTCTCCATCCCTCTGAGGTGTCCGGTGAAACAGGCGGATCGTTTTGTCCAGGAGAAGAGCGGCTGGATTATGGACGCGCTCCGGCGCAGGGAAGAGCGGCAGGTGGAACCTCTGCCTCCGGTTTCCCGGGAGGAGTGCGTCCGGAGGCTGAGCGAAGCGCTGAACAGAGTCTATCCTCTTGTGGAGCCCCTGGGGGTGGCGTTTCCATCTCTGAAGCTTCGGGCACTGAAAAGCCAGTGGGGAAACTGCCACTGGGCTCAGGGATATATCACCCTGAATACCGCGCTGGCCCGGTGTCCGGAGGAGCTGCGGGACTATGTGGCCCTCCATGAGCTGGTCCACTTCCTGCATCATGGCCACGGACCAGGATTTTATGCCAGAATGGATGCCCTTATGCCGGACTGGCGACAGCGGCGGAAAGTGCTGAAACGCTACGGTGGGGCGCTGGAAGATTGACAAGGAAAGGGTGACGCACTATGGCGTACCGCCCGTTGGCGGATGAGATACGGCCCCAGTCACTGGATGAGGTAGTGGGGCAGCGGCACATTCTGGGCAGAGACGGTCTGCTCCGCCGCATTGTAGAGGGGGGAAACATCCCCAACCTGATTTTTTACGGCCCCTCGGGGACGGGCAAGACTACGGTGGCCAACATTATCGCCCAGCGGACCAATCGGCCCCTTCACCGGCTCAACGCCACCACCGCCTCCATCTCTGATATTAAAGATATCATGGCGGACATCGGTACCCTGCTGGCCCCGGAGGGGGTGTTGCTCTACCTGGATGAGATCCAATATTTCAACAAAAAGCAACAGCAATCTCTGCTGGAGTTTATGGAGGATGGCCGCATCACCTTGATCGCCTCTACCACAGAGAACCCGTTTTTCGCTGTATTCGGCGCGGTGCTGTCCCGGGCCAGCGTCTTTGAATTCAAGCAGATTACCGCTCAGGATGTGCTCCCTGCCATAGACCGGGGGATTTCCATCATGGAACAGCGCCTGGGCGCTGAGGTGGCCTGTGAGGAGGGGGTCCGGGAGCACATCGCCTCCGCCTGTGGCGGCGACGTCCGCAAGGCCATGAATGCCATTGAGCTTTTGTTAACGGCTGCCAGAAGGGAGCAAGGGAAATTACTTGTCACTTTGGATGACGCGCAGACCGCCGCCCAAAAGTCCGCTATGCGCTACGACCGGGAGGGTGACGCCCACTTCGACATTGCCTCCGCGCTGATGAAATCCCTGCGAGGCTCCGACCCAGACGCGGCTCTGCACTATCTGGCCCGGCTGCTGGAGGCGGGAGATTTAATCACCGCGATCCGAAGAATTCTCTGCTCCGCCAGCGAGGATATTGGTCTGGCCTATCCCATGGCGGTGCCCATCGTCAAGGCCTGTGTGGACAACGCACTTCAACTCGGCCTGCCGGAGGCCAAGCTGCCCCTGGCAGAAGCGGTGATCCTTCTGGCGACCGCTCCCAAGTCCAACACCGCCTGTATGGCCATCGACGCCGCTCTGGCGGACGTCCGGGCAGGGCGGACGGGAAATATTCCCCGGGAGCTGCAAAACGTCCACGCCGACTCAGCCGGCCAGGAACGGGAGCAGGGCTACAAGTACCCCCACAGCTTTCCCCGTCACTGGGTGGCCCAGCAGTATCTCCCCGATGAGCTGGCGGGTACCTGTTACTATCAATACGGTGACAACAAAACCGAGCAGGCCGCGAAACGATACTGGGATGACATTAAAGGGGATTAGGAGGAGAGAACAATGGAATTGTCTGAACTGGCGCATATCTGGATCATTGTCTGTCCTCTCGTCTTTTTGGGCGGATTGATCGACGCGGTAGCCGGGGGCGGCGGATTAATCACGCTGCCGGCCTATCTGTTGGCGGGGCTGCCGGCCCATATGGCTTCAGGGACCAACAAATGCGGCAACGCGTTTGGGACCTTTCTGTCCACCGGCCGCTTTTTGAAGCGGGGAGAGGTACATATGCCCAGCGCCGCTGCCGGGGCAGTGGGAGCTTTGATCGGGGCTTGGGTGGGAGCGCGGCTCAACCTGATTATGCCAGAGCAGATCCTGTACTACATTATGTTGGTGGTAGTACCGGTCATGGCCGTTTTTCTACTGCTGAAACGGAATTTCGGCCAGGAGGACCACTCCGACACGCTGGGGCGGGTTCAGCTGATGGCGATGGCCGTTGGAATTGGACTGGTGATTGGCGGCTACGACGGATTTTTTGGACCGGGAGCAGGGACCTTTCTGATGCTGGCCTTTACCGGAGTGTGTAAATTTGACCTGCTTACCGCTTCCGGCAATACCAAGCTGGCCAATTCCGCCAGCAATCTGGCGTCTCTGGTCACTTTCGCCCTGGCCGGCAAGGTGATGTGGAGTGTGGGAATCCCCGCCGCGCTGTGCGGCATTGCCGGCAATTATGTGGGTTCCGGCCTGGCCCTGAAGGGAGGGGCCAGGGTAATCCGGCCTATGTTTTTTGTGGTGCTGATTTTCCTGCTGGTCCGGTTGATTTACGGCCTTTTGACTTGAAAAAGCTGCCCCCGGCTTTGTCGGGGGATATTTTATGGCCGCGAAAGAAAACACTGGAATTTTTCCCAGCCTTGTGCTAATATAATAGTTAGTGATTTTGTGGGCACTTGCCCGTTTTAGGGGGTACATACCTTTGACTTATTTCATGTCTGTCATCCTGGGCTTTGTCCAGGGTGTGGCCGAGTTTCTGCCAATCTCCAGCTCTGGCCACCTCACCCTGTTCCAGCACTTTTTTGGCATGGAGGAACCCGACCAGCTCTTCAACGTTCTGCTCCACTTTGCCACCCTGCTGGCGGTATGTGTGGTGTACTGGCGGGATATCTGGGAGATGGTTGTAGAGTTTTTCCGCTTTTTCACCGACCTGTTCTCCCACAGGATCTACCGTGGTAACCCTCCGGAGGCCCGGAGGATGGTGCTGCTTATCATTGTGGGTACCCTGCCCCTGTTTCTGGTACTGCCCATTAAAGACAAGGTGGAGGCGTTTGGGAACAACCCTATTTTCGTCTGCGGCGCACTGCTAGTCACCGGTTGTATTCTGTTCCTCTCCGACCAGATGGCCCGGGGACACAAAACTGCCCGAAACGCTACCCTTTTGGATGTGCTGCTGGTGGGTCTGGCCCAGGGAGTGGCGACCATCCCGGGGCTGTCCCGCTCCGGCTGCACCATCTCCGCCGGTATGGTCCGGGGGTTTGACCGGAAGTTTGCTGTGCGCTACTCCTTTCTCATGTCGCTGCCCGCTGTATTGGGGGCTACTCTGCTGGAGGTACTGGATGTGATGGAGCTGGAGGGGGGCATCCCAGTGGAAAACCTTCCCAAGTACCTGGTAGGTATGGCAGTGGCCGCTGTGGTGGGCTATTTCTCCATCCAGTTGGTGAAGCTGCTGGCCGACAGGGGCCGGTTCGGCGCGTTTGCCTTTTACTGCTGGGGCGCGGGCGCGCTGTTCATCCTGCTGAACATTATGAACTGGTCTCTGACCTCGCCGGCGTAACACCGGAACATCGAAAGGAACGATTTACATATGGCGACACAAAAGAAAGCTGGGGGGAGCCGCGCCTCCGGGGGCGGGGGACGGCGTACCGCGGCGGTCTCCAAAGGAAAGGGCGGAAGCCGAAGCCGTCAGGAACCAGTCAGACAGCCCTACCGCCGGGAGATTGGCGCGGTTGTCTGTTTCCTGCTGGCCATCTTCGCTTTCCTGGGCTACTTCAATATGAAAGCGATCTTTATCGACTTGTTTTGCGGCCTGCTCAAGGGCCTGCTGGGATACGGCTTCTGGCTGACGCCTCCCGCGTTGCTGCTGGGGGCTTATATCCTGGCCTTCCACCGGGGCCGTCCGGTTCGGCTGCGGCTGGTCTGTGCTCTGCTGCTGCCCCTTTTGCTGTCCTGCTTTCTTCATAGCCTGCTCAATGAGAGCCTGGAGTGGAACGCCGAATTGTGTGGGGCGCTGGTGGACAGCGGCAAGCTGATGGAGTCCGGCGGCGGGCTGGGCGGACTGTTGGGTCAGGGCTTTGTCACTCTGTTTACCCGCTTTGGAGCAGCCGTTGTCTTTGTTCTGGCCGGACTTTTGGCTGGATTGGCCGCATTTGACCGCTCCCTGATGGACGTGGCGGACTGGATGTTCAGCCGCCCCAAGTATGAGTATGAGCCTGAGCCCCGCCGCGAGCGCCGTCCGGCCCGGCAGGAGCGCTATGAGGAGCCCCGTCCGGTTTCCCGAACGAACTCCCGTCCCGCCATCGACATTCCGGTGGATGACGGCCCTCTGGTGGGGAAGGAGCCGGCCCCGGAGAAGAAAAAGAAGGGCTTTTTCAACCGTAATCCCCGGGTGCCAAGCCCCGATGAGCTACTGAAGCCCAGGGATACTCCCCAGCCGGCTGAGGCATCTCATCCGGAAGAAGCGGATTCCGCGTTGCCCCGGCCGGAGCAGGAATTCCCCGCGATTTCCAAACCGGAGCCTCTTACGCCTCCCATATCGGAAGCGCCGGCCGCGCCGCTCCAGACGGAGCCTGTCTCCGTGTCGTCCCCAGCGGTGGAGGAACCTCCCGCGCCGCAGCCTGTGGAATCCCTTCAGGATGCGCCCGCCTTCGTGGGGCCGCCGCCCTCTGCGCTGGCCCAAGCGGTGGAAAAGCTGCCCGCGCCTGAACCGGCTAAGGTAACGGCGAAGGAGGCGGCCAACGAGGCCGCTCAGCTGGACCAGGAGATTCAACAGGCCATGGGGCAGGAGATCCCGCCCTATCAGTATCCGCCTCTGTCCCTGCTGCGGGAGGGGACGGGAGAGATTGGCGGCGAGGCTTTGGGAGAGCTCAACGCCAACCGCCAGCGGCTGGGGGAAACAATCCATTCCTTCGGCATCAACGCCAATATCATCAATGTGGTTCGGGGCCCCTCGGTTACCCGGTATGAGCTGTCTATGGAACAGGGGGTCAAACTGACCAAGCTGACCAACCTGGCCGATGACATCGCCCTGGCTCTGGGGGCCACCGGGGTACGGATCGCCCCCATTCCCGATAAGATCTCTGTGGTGGGTATCGAGGTACCTAACAAAGTGGTATCCCCAGTCAGCATTCGTTCGGTGGTTGAGTCCACCAACTTTACCAACAGCAAATCAAAGACCTCCTTTGCGGTCGGCAAGGATATCAGTGGGCAGGCCATTATTGGAGACATTGGCAAGCTGCCTCATTTGCTGATCGCCGGCACAACCGGTTCCGGCAAATCGGTTTGCACTAATACTATTATTACCTCTTTACTCTACAAGGCCACTCCCGAGGAGGTACGTCTTATTATGGTGGACCCCAAAATGGTGGAGTTGAGCGTCTACAACGGTATTCCTCATCTGCTCATTCCTGTGGTTACCGACCCCAAGAAGGCGGCGGGCGCACTGCAGTGGGCAGTTACCGAAATGATGAAGCGCTACCGCACCTTTTCCGAGGTGGGAGTACGGAAGCTGGAGGAATACAATGCCTTGGCTGCCCGCACTGAGGGGATGGAGAAGATGCCCTCGGTTGTGGTTCTCATTGACGAGCTGGCCGATCTGATGCTGGTAGCCGCCAAGGAGGTGGAGGAATCCATCTGCCGGGTAGCCCAGATGGGCCGCGCGGCCGGCATGCACCTGGTGATCGCCACCCAGCGGCCTTCCGCCGATGTCATTACGGGCCTGATGAAAGCCAACATACCCAGCCGAATCGCCTTCGCGGTGGCCTCCGCCATGGAATCCCGTATCATTTTAGATACACAAGGCGCCGAAAAACTGGTAGGCCGGGGTGATATGCTGTTCGCCCCTCTGGGCAGCGGCAAGCCCACCCGAGTGCAGGGCTGTTTTATCTCCGATCCGGAGGTGGCCGCGGTTGTGGAGTTTGTGAAGAAAAACAGCGGCGCGGCCCAGTATGACGACTCCGTTATGGCGGAGATCGAACACAACGCCGCTGAGAAGGAGAAGGGCTCCAAGGGAGTGGGCGGTTCTGCTCCGGAGGAGATGGACAGCGAGTTCGACGAACTTATCGACGCCGCCGCGGAGGTTGTGGTAGAGACAGGGCAGGCCTCCGTGTCCATGCTCCAGCGCCGTCTGAAGCTGGGATATGCCCGTGCCGCCCGGCTGGTGGACCAGCTGGAGGAGAAGGGCATTGTGGGGCCTTTTGAGGGCAGCAAGCCCCGGCAGCTGCTCATTACCAAGGAGCAGTGGCAGGAGATGAAGTACCGCCAGGGGATCACCACTTCCAGCGACTTGATGGCTTCTGCCGTCCCCGCGTCGGAGCCCGCTCCTGTTCCGGAAGACGCTCCCCCTTTCGATGTTGAGGACGCCCTTGACAGATCGGAGGAGGATACGCTGTGACCGAACAAAACCGTCGGCGGGCTGTCCGTCTGTTTCTTGCGGTACTGGCCCTGACCGCCCTGGCCAACGGCTTGGGCAACAACATCTTTTCCAACTATTTTAATGAGGTTTTCCATATTGATTCCGTCCAGCGGGGGTTTATCGAGATTCCCCGGGAGAGTCCCGGCATTCTGTGCATGGTGCTGGTGGCGGCGCTGGGCTTGCTGGGCAATCTGTGGATGTCGGTTGTGGCTCAGGCGCTGATTCTGATTGGCTTCCTTGTCATGGGCTGGCTGTCCCCCTCCTATGGAACCATGCTGGTGTTTCTGTTCATCCACTCCCTGGGTATGCACCTGTTTATGCCCCTGAGCGACGCGATTTCCATGGATTTGGCGGAGAAGGGGCGGGTGGGAAGCACTCTGGGTAAGTTCAAGAGCGTTGATACCCTGTTCAACATGTTGGCAGCGGTAATGGTGTTCTTTGGCTTTCGGACAGGTTTTTTCAGTTTTGCCTCTAAAACTATCCCGCCCTTCGCCATTGGGGCCGCGGCCACCGCCGGGGCGGTTATCTTGCTGACGGTGATGGCTCTGTCCGTGCCCCGGAAGAGCGGCATCCAAAACCACAAGCTGCTGTTCCGCAAGCGGTATATGCCCTATTATATGGTGACCCTGGCCTACGGCTGTCAGAAGCGGATCAAGATTGTCTTTGCTCCATGGGTCATTATCAACCTGCTGGGGCAGGGGGCGGATACGGTTGCTCTGCTCACCATTGTGGTCCATCTGGCCGGCACCTGGCTGTCGCCTGTCCTTGGAAGCATGCTGGACCGGCTGGGCGTGAAAAAAATGCTGTGGATAGAGGCCGTCTATATCGTAATCTCCTTCTCCTTGATGGGTCTTTTGGCCGGGATGCTGTCCGGAGGTTCCTTTGACCTGGGGGACTGGCAAACCTGGCTGGTGTTTGGAGCCTATGTGCTGTGTATTCTGTTCGAGCGCTTCAATATGGTTCACTCCTACATGATGCGTTCCATTGCGCTGGATCCAGGTGAGGTGACACAAACCCTGTCTGTAGGGGTGAGCGTGGACCATGTCATGGCGATTATCGCCTCACCCATCATGGGTTTGATCTGGAACGCGTGGGGTGTGCAGTATGTATTTCATCTGGCTGCGGTGTTCGCGCTGTTTCAGATTGCGGCGGCGGCAATGATAACCCCTGTTGTTAAGAACAGAATCGTTTGAAATATTTCATTTGTATTAAATTTTGTAAAAACTCTTTACATTGGCAAAGTTTTGGAGTAGACTAAGGCTATAAGCGGCAGTGTGCCTGCGGTATAGAAAAATGGGAGGTGCGAAGTATGGGAGAGATGGATTATACCCGTAAATTCAGCTTGGGCGACCAGCGGGACATGGAGATTAAAGCCATCCTGACCACGGTGTATCAGGCCTTGCAGGAGAAAGGTTATAACCCCATCAATCAAATTGTGGGCTATATCCTGTCCGAGGATCCCACCTATATCACCAACCATAACAATGCCCGGGCGCTCATCCGCAAGGCGGATCGGGATGAACTGCTCCAGACCCTGGTCAGGTATTATCTGACCCACTGAGTTTGTGCCTAAAGCGGCCCGCCAGTAGGCGGGCCGCTTTTTTACAGGAGGAACGATGAAGGATTTCCATAGAGCGCATCCACAATTTTCCCAGTGTGGGCTGAATTGTCTTTTGTGTCCCATGCATTTGGGCGGATACTGTCCTGGCTGTGGGGGCGGAGAGGGCAACCAGAGCTGCGCGATTGCCAGGTGTGCCCTGGAGCAGGAGGCGGAGGAGATCTGTACCCGGTGTGGTCGGTTTCCCTGTGAACGGTATGAAAAAATGCAGAAGTACGACTCTTTTCTTCCCCATAGCCGGATGGTCCAGGACCTGGAGCGGGCGGAGGTTCTAGGTCTTGAGGTTTACATAAATGAACTGACGGAGCGTCGAGGGATTTTGGACAGGCTTCTGGCTGACTGGAACGACGGTCGACGGAAAAGCTTCTACTGCCTGGCCGTTTATCAATTGGAGCTGGACGATCTGCGCCGGGCTTTCGCGGAAATTGAGGCTGCCGTTCCAGCGGGCAGCTCTGTAAAGGAAAAAGCCGTTATAGCTGTTGATATTCTAAAGAAAACGGCGACAGACAGCGGAATTGTGCTGAAGTTGAATAAAAAACCAGAGGAGAAATAGTATGAATATCTTGGTCAGCCATTGCTTTTTGGGGGAACCCTGTCGCTATGATGGGGCCAGCCGTCTGGACCGGCAAATTATCGAGCTGCACCGGGCGGGCCACAACCTGATCCCGGTTTGTCCCGAGATATTGGGGGGACTGGAGACGCCCCGCTCTCCCGCTGAGATACAGCCCGATGGGCGGGTGGTCACGCAGGACGGGAAGGATGTCACCGCCGCCTACCAAGCTGGAGCGGAACGGGCGGTGGCGCTTGCCAGAGAACATGGCTGTACCGTCGCTATTTTAAAATCACGGTCCCCCTCCTGCGGCTGTAGGGAGATTTATGACGGCACTTTTACCCACACACTCAAGCCAGGCTGGGGTGTGGCCGCTCGTCTGCTGGACGAAGCGGGGCTTGAGGTGATGGACGAGGAGCATCTCCAGGCCAGTCTCTATGATGTTTGAACGGAACGCCGCCGGGTACTTGACCTACCGGAACCGGCACCAAAACCGGATCGCCCAGACGCCCACCCATCTGTATCTTTTGCCCGCCACTCCTTTGCGGCCTTTTGTGGCACACTACACCCTCTGCCTGGGGGAGGGTGTCTCTGATGTGCCGCAGAGCTTTTCTCCGCTGACCATTCTGCCTGATGCCAGCGGCTGTCTGGCTTTTACCCTGATTGGAGACAGTTTGGAGGGGGTATTGTTTGGTCCCTCCAGCCGGGCACTGCGGGTGAACAATGACCTGGGTATATGTCCCTTGCGTTTTTTTGTTGAGTTCCGCCCTGGCGGACTGTCCGCCTTTACCAGGATGCCGCTGCAAAATGTGACAGACTGTGTGATTCCTCTAACCGAAGGGGAGCAAGGACTGGACCGGTTGATTCAGGACTGCTGGCGGTATGCGGAGGATCTGGACGGATTTGTGGCGGCGGCGGACAGGGGACTTTGCGCCCAACTGAGGGAAGGTCCGGCGTTTGTCGGGCTGCTGGCCCGTTTTTTGGCGGGACGTCAGGAGTCAGAAGCGTTGGCGGCTGAGACTGGATACAGCGTCCGGCACCTGTCCCGGCTGTTTCGGGAGCGGTGTGGGCTGTCGCCCAAAGGGTTGCAGAGGATTTTGCGGGTCAATACCGCCGCCCGGCTGATACAGCAGCCGGGGGAGACCTCACTGACCCGGTTGGCTCAGGAGCTGGGGTACTTTGACCAGGCCCATTTCATCCACGACTTTCAGGCGGTGTGTGGCGTAACGCCGGGAGCCTATCGGGACGGGTTGTCCGATTTTTACAATGAACCGCTGAAATTTTAGGGTATCCTGCTGTTATCTTAACAAGGAGGTATCCAATTATGCAATATTGTTCCGCTTTGTATGCGGTGCGGTCCATTGAGGCGGCAAAAACCTTTTATCAGGAGGTTCTGGGCCAGCGTATCATCCTGGATCACGGGACCAACGTGACCTTTGAAGGGGGCTTTGCCCTCCAGGAGGGATTTGACCGGCTGGTGGGATTTCCGGAAGAAAACGTCCGGTGGAAACCCTGGAACGGGGAGCTCTACTTTGAGACCGAGGACATCGACGGAGACGCGGCCCGGATAAAGAATGCCGGAGCGGAGCTGCTCCACGATGTGAAAGAATATCCCTGGGGACAACGGGTGCTCCGGTTCTTTGATCCGGACGGCAATCTCATTGAGCTGGGAGAGTCCATGCGTTCGGTTGCCCTGCGATATTTTGACCAAGGCATGAGCGACGAGGAGGTGGCCCGAAGGACCCAGCACCCGATTGAACTGGTGAGGCGCTGGAAAACAGAACGCTAAAAATCCATCGAAAACGGTCTGACGATAAAAAATTTAGGGCCAGCCAAACCCGTATGAAAGACCTCCCTCCGGAGATACTGGAAATATCAGTAATCCGGGTGGGAGGTCTTTGGCCATCATGCAGCACAAAGTAGAGATATGCGGGGTGAACACCGCCAAGCTGAAGGTACTGAAAAGCGGCGAAATGCAGGAGCTGCTTCTCCGAACCAAGGCGGGAGACATGCAGGCGAGAGAGGAACTGATCGCCGGCAATCTGCGTCTGGTGCTGTCGGTGATTCAGCGCTTTGCCAACCGGGGAGAAAATGCCGATGATCTGTTTCAGGTCGGGTGTATCGGCCTCATTAAGGCCATTGATAATTTTAATACCGATTTGAATGTAAAGTTTTCCACCTATGGCGTACCCATGATCGTGGGGGAAATTCGCCGCTATCTGCGGGACAACAGCACCATGCGGGTATCCCGGGCCATGCGGGATACGGCCTATAAGGTGCTCCAGGCCAAAGAGGCCTATATGGCTCAGCATCAGAAAGAACCCACTGTAGAGGAAATCGCCAAAATTCTGGATATCAAGCGGGAGGACGTGGTTTTTGCCCTGGACGCGATCCTGGAACCGGTGTCCCTCTACGAGCCGGTGTATTCGGACAGTGGGGATACCATCTGCGTTATGGACCAGGTGAGGGACAACAAAAATAACGATGAGATGTGGGTGGAGCGCATCGCCCTGAAGGAGGCGGTGGGCCATCTGACCGAGCGGGAGCGAAAGATTTTATCCATGCGCTTCTTTCTGGGAAAAACTCAGATGGAGGTATCCGCTGAGATTGGCATCTCCCAGGCACAGGTGTCCCGTCTGGAGAAGAACGCTTTGCGGCAGATACGAAAGGAAATGTAAGCTTTCCTTGTATTCGGTTTATCTTTCTGATATACTTGAATCCGGGAGGGATTGGTATGTTTCAATGTATCAACCTGGAAGCCTGGGACCGCCTGCCAATTTTGAGGAGTTTATCCGCCTGGATTGCAGCTACTGTCTGACTTGGCAGCTGAATATTACAACATTTTGCCGCTATGTAAACCAACAGAGGCTGCGTTTTATCCCTCCTTTATCTGGGGCGTATTGACGGCTGTTAACCGTCACAGGGAATTCCGTATGGAATATGATGAGCGAGGGAATTTAGGCTATTTTGATCTGGTTCGCCCAGAGTATACAGTTCTTCACTCGAAAACAAAGAATATGGAGAGCTGAAATACAGCATATAACCGTTGTTTTAAAAATTTTTATGCGGCAGTAACAGCAGATATGGAACAGTTTGAACAGGAGGGCACGC
This sequence comes from Oscillospiraceae bacterium, assembly GCA_910575265.1. GTDB lineage: Bacteria > Bacillota > Clostridia > Oscillospirales > Oscillospiraceae > Lawsonibacter. The sequence goes on along the minus strand of CAJTEA010000007.1, from coordinate 22,773 downwards.
ACGGCGTTCCCAGGGAGGACTATGTGCTGGTTTCCTGCGTACCTTGGTATTCCTACACAGCTTTGTCCTTTCACATGAAGTCACAGCGTTCGTTTCTGCGCCCTATGATCGTGTGGGGAAAGTACGAGGAACGGGACGGTGAGGTGATACTGCCACACACAGACAGGCAACACATCCGGAACCGGGAACCATGTGGATATGCTGTCCGCGGAGATCTTTTGAAGGAAAGCAGGAGCGGAGGGAATCCAACAGGCGTTTCAGGCTTATGAGGATCTGGATGAGCGGTCGTTCTGGATTAAGCCTATGCAAGAGGTCATCGAGACCAGAGAGAAGTATCTATACATATACCCATTTTTAGAGAACATGAACGGTTCGGAGGACCTGGAACACAACTGGCTTCTGTATCTGAACACCAGCGCGCCTTTCCCCAACAATATTGAGGGACACTGAAAACAGTCCGCCTTGGACCCAAGGCGGACTGTCCGCGTTATCCCAGCGCCACGTCCAGAATCATCATCATCAAAAACCCGGCCATGACGCCCAGCGTTCCGGAGTGTCCTCCCTGGGACAGGTTGGCCTCGGGAATCAGTTCCTCCACTACCACGTAGAGCATGGCTCCGGCGGCAAAGGACAGCAGCCAGGGGAGGACCAGCTGAACTGATCCGGCTATCAGAACAGTAAGCAGGGCGAATACCGGTTCCACCACGCCGGAAGCGGCCCCGATGAGAAAGGCTTTTCCCCTGCCCATCCCCTCCTGATACAGGGGCAGGGAGATTGCCGCGCCCTCGGGGAAATTTTGGATGCCGATGCCGATGGCCAGGGCGGTAGAGGCGGTGAACAGGGCGGTATCTCCGCTCTGAGCGGCCAGAGCGAAGGAAACGCCCACCGCCATACCCTCGGGAATGTTATGGAGGGTAACGGCCAGCACCAGCAGGGCAGTACGGCTCCGGGAGGTTCCCCGGTGGAAGGACTCCGGCCCGAAATGAGGGAGGAGATAGTCCATCAGCAATAAAAATCCAATGCCCAGAATGGAGCCCCCAGCGGCGGGGAGCCAGCCAACCTGGCCCATCTCCTCCGCCTTCTCAATGGCTGGGATGAGCAGGGACCACATGCTGGCCGCGATCATTACCCCGGCGGCAAAACCCAGCATCACCCGGTGGAGCGCTCCGGAGGTCTGTTTCCCGAATAAAAAGACAATTGCGGCCCCGGCAGCGGTCATCAGAGCGGTAAAGCCTGTTCCGCCAGCGGCCCAAGTAAGTGCCTGTAACACGATGTAAGAACCCTTTCTGGAAGACTCGCAGGACGTGCCTGTACGGTTGCTTCCAGAATAGACTATGCGAAAAGGAACCATTTTGCCATCCAATACCCAATCGCCATACAGCCAGGAAAGGTAAGCAGCCAGGCCAGAGTGATCCGTTTCACCGTCATCCAGTTGGGGCGGCCCCCTCTGGCGGAGCCTACGCCCAACAGGGAACAGGTTCGGGTGTGGGTGGTGGAGACGGGCAGACCCAAAAGGGTAGCCCCAAGCAGGCAGGCGATGCTGCCCAGGTCAGCGGCCAGTCCCTCCCGGGGACCTAAAGTGACCATCTCCCGACCTACGGTATTGATAATCTTTTTTCCGCCCATAAGGGTACCCAACGCCATAAACAGGGCGCACAGAGCCATCAGCCAGAGGGGGACGAAAAAGGTTCCCTCGTCTGCCCGGCCCTGGGACAGAGCGGCACCCAGAAGAAAGACACCAATGAATTTCTGGCCATCCTGAGCTCCATGAAGGAAGGCGGTGACAGCGGCCCCCGGAAGCTGAGCGAAGCGAAGTGTATGGGGAGGAAGCTTTACAGTATTCAGAAACCCAAATGCCCATCGCCCAGCTCCAAAACCGGCAGCGGCAGAAAGAATCAATCCCAAAAGCACCTTAGCCCAGCAGTCCCAGCGGACGCAGGAGAGAGAGCCCTCCAGGGCCGCCGCTGCGCCAGAGATGCCAGCCACCAGGGCATGGCTCTCACTGGTTGGGATGCCGAAAAACCAGGCCAGCCCCGCCCACAAAACAATTGCGGCCATGGCGGCGCAAAGGGCGGTGAGCGCGGCCTTTGGGCCGCCGCCAAAGGAGGCGATGGAGTAGACGGTTTCCGCCACCGAGGCGTTTACCGAGGTGACGCACAGCACCCCGAGAAAGTTAAAAACTGCCGCCAGCACTACAGCGGAACGGAACGGAAGGGCCTTTGTCACCACCGCGCTGGCAATGGCATTGGGGGCGTCCGTCCATCCGTTGACCAGCAGAACGGCCAAGGTAAGCAAAACCGTGCAAGACAGCCCTGGATTTTGGCTCATTTGCTTCAAAAAATTCAAAAAGGACAAGGGCATGGACAACACCTCCATACCCCAAATTATGCGGTTAGTCCTCTTGATATGTCCCTCCCGGCGGCGGGGCATGGCGCTCCTGGCTGGGGTTACGTGGGGCGGAGGCGGGAGCGATCGCGCCGGAGCCGTACTTGGCGCGGATCACGTCCAAGGTGCCCTCCAGCTTTTCTAGGCGCTGCCGCTTCTTGTGCTGATTGGCGGAAAAAAGGTCCAGCTGTGCGCCGGCCTCGTCTGCGGGAATCAGATAAATGGCCGTTACCGTGAGGGCTCGTACCGGGCTGGTCATGTTCCAGCAGCTGTCCGCCAGCGCTGTCGCCGCCTGACCCAGCTCCCGGGCCAGATCGGTGGGCGGGTCCAGCCGCGTCTGCCGGCTGATATCCCGAAAGTTGGGGTCCCGAATGGCAAGGGAAACACCTTGACACTTCATGCCGTGCTTACGGAGCCGGACGGCGACCTGATCGGCCAGTTGGGCGATCCCCGCCTTGATCTCGTTCCGGCCCTGAAGGTTGTGTGGGAAGGTGTAGCCGTTGCCCACCGATTTGGGGGGTGTGTATTGACCGGCGGGGGATACGGGAGAGCGGTCCGCTCCGCTGGCAAAATCGTGGAGCTGGACGCCGTTTTTGCCCAGTAAGACGAACAGCTGCTCCCGGTCAAAGGCGGCCAGATCGCCGATGGTGTGAATACCAAATTTTTCAAAAATCCGTTCCGCTGCCCGTCCTACATAGAGAAGGTCGGTAACAGGGAGGGGCCAGACAATTGTCCGGACATCCTCCCGCCTGATAACGGTGGTAGCATCCGGCTTTTTATAGTCACTGCCCAATTTGGCAAAAACCTTGTTGAACGACACCCCCACCGAAATGGTCAGGCCAAAGCGGCTCCGGACTTCTCCGCGCAGCCGGTCAGCCATGGCCCTGGCATCTCCGCCGAAAAGGTGGAGGGTTCCGGTGACATCCAGCCAGCTCTCGTCGATTCCGAATGGCTCCACCAGGTCAGTATATTCCTGATAGAGGGCGTTAACTTTTTTGGAAAACTCCCGGTACAGCCCGTGGTGGGCGGGGAGGAGGACCAGACCAGGACACTTTTTCTTCGCCTGCCAGATAGTTTCGGCTGTTTTGACTTGAAATGCCTTAGCTGGCTCATTTTTAGCCAAAATGATGCCATGGCGGCTGGAGGGATCGCCGCACACGGCAACCGGCTTGTGGCGCAGCTCCGGATGGGACAAAAGCTCCACCGAGGCATAAAAGCTGTTTAAGTCACAATGAAAAATAACCCGGTCCATAGAAAACACCTCCCAGTATGGTTCCATTTCGCATTATACAGGATACAGCCCGAAAAGTCAAACTGATGTTCTAACCTGGTTGACAGATTCCCGGTTGCCTGATAAAATACCATTTGAAATTTTTTATATTAGGAAAGAAATCAGGTGTTATTTATGTTTGGATGGTTTAAAAAGAAGGCTCCTGAACCGGAGCCATTCCAGGCTCCGGCCCAGCCGGAGGAGGATTCCTTGGAGGTACAGGTGCTGCGCTGTGTGGCGGAACAGGCTCCCGGGTCGATTCTGGAGGGGGAGAGGCTGGCCTTTCCCAACTGCGGCGGCTTAACTTTGACCGTAAGCTTCCCGGAGTTGAGGGGGCCCCAATTTCGAATGGAAGCCCGGCTGGAGCACCCGGACTTTTTCGGTCCTTTGATCGAGAGCACCGCCGGGGCGGCGGAGGATAACCGGGATAAAGCCCGTTTCGCCGCCCGTCAGCTGGTAGATTCGGTGCTGGAGGCACTGCTTCCCGCCTTGCGGGGCGAGGGAGGGGAGACCGCTCCCGTCCAGCTCTGGGGGAGGACCCACCGCTTCCGGGCCAGCGTCTCCGGCGTGCTGCTCATGTGTGCCCAGCAGCCCCCGGAGGGACGTGATCTGTGGAGCCGGATGGCGGACGCTGTGGTAGCCTGCCTGGGCAGCAAGCCGGTATATTGGGTCAAGCTCTACCTGTGCCACCTGGGGGATGGCGCCACCTCCTGCGAGGCGCGGATCAACGGCTGGGTGGTCCCGGAGCTCACCGAGACGCTTACCCGGCTGGCCCGGTCCTGGCCGTTGGAGGGTCAGCCTATGCGGTCCGCCAAGCAGTACATTGTCCTGGTTCAGGATGAAGCCACCCGGACGCCCTGTCCCTACACCTGGGAGGAGGCCCGGGATCTGACCCGGGAAGCAATTCGTCTGTTTGAGGGTGGCGCCGCTTACGACAGTATCCCCAGGGAACTGGAAAAATCCGCACGGACACCCTCTCTGGCAGAGGACGTATTTCGCTTTCTGCCTGAACTGATGACCAGTACACTATTGCCTGGGGCCAAGGCCTCCAGCCAGTTCACCCTTCAGCCGGAGGGAAAGGAGCCCCGATCTGTCTGGTTCACCCAGTGCCGGGCCTGGGACCCGGTCTACACAGCCATCTGCGACCACCTGGATCAGGACCAGCCCAGCCGGGAACAGCTGATGAAGATTGTGGGCACCAGCGCTATGAGCCATGCCCTCAGTAATGCCCTCAACGCCGGCAGTAAGATGGAAGATCTGGTTTTGACTCAGGCGTTTCTGGTGTCCGGCGGCTATCAGCTGTGGTAAATATGGAGTACATTCCAGCTAAACACCTGCTCCATCGGAACAAATCTACGGAGTGGTTCGGCACTGACCACACCATGAACCTTTACCGGGGCTGCTGCCACGGATGTCTTTACTGCGACAGCCGCAGCTCCTGTTATCAAAATCCGGATTTTGACCAGGTGAAAGCAAAGGTGGACGCTTTGCGCGTCCTCCGGGACGATTTGGCACGAAAGGTAAAGCCCGCCTTTATCACTATGGGCTCTATGAGCGACCCCTACAACCCTTTTGAACGGGAGCTTCAGCTCACCCGCCACGCCTTGGAGCTGATCGACGCCTACCAGTGCGGGGTGGCCGCCGCGACCAAAAGTGATTTGATTGCCCGGGATGTGGACCTGTATCGGATGATTCAGGATCACTCCCCAGTGATCTGTAAGCTGACCGTTACCACCACTGATGACGCCCTGGCCGCAAAAATTGAACCTTACGCGCCCCCGCCCAGCCGGAGGCTGGCGGCGCTGGAGAAGCTGTCCAGGGCGGGGGTGTTTTCCGGGATACTTCTCATGCCTGTCCTTCCTTTTGTGGAGGATTCCCGAGAGAATGTCCTGTCTGTGGTGGACAGCGCTGCCCAGTCGGGAGCGCGATTTATCTACGCCGCCTTCGGCGTTACCATGCGGGACGGCCAGCGGGATTACTTTCTCAATGGCCTGGACCGGGCCTTTCCTGGTCAGGGAACAGGGGAGAAGTACCGGAAACGGTATGGCTCCCGCTACTACTGTCCCAGTCCCAGAGCCAGGGAGCTATGGGAGCTGTTTTCCAGACGGTGTCGGGAGCTGGGACTGCTGTGCGAAATGAAACACATCATCTCCGCCGCCACCCGGAACTACGAGGACCGGCAGCTGAGCTTTTTTGAATGAAAACAGCGGCCTGTAAGGCCGCTGTTGGTCAATTAAATGAACTCCAAACAGGTTTGAAGTTGCTTCTGGAACACCTCATTTGCGTCACATAAGCAGCGCCAAATGGCGTGAAATCCATCCGCATAGGGATCCTCGTGCGCGAAAAGTCCAATTACCATAATACCGACCGCGTTGATACCCTCGTTCATTTGTCTTGCCGGCTCTTCCAGGGCTAATACCGCTTTGCGCAATTCCATTGTTTTTCCTCCTTGATTTTCACCGGGAGGCGTGGTATAGTTGGATTTACCAGATGGTATCAATAACGGATTCGCTCAACTTTCGACGGTGGGGCGTTTCCGTTATTTGTTGTCCAATTCTTTTTTTACAAGCCTGATTCCTTTGTTTATCACATCAGTCCGGGAAATATCCAATAGCTGCGCACATTCATCAAGCAATGCCAGCTCTTCCGTGTTGATACGAATCTGAAGGTTTTTATCCCGTTTACTTGCTCCTTTGATTGGACGTCCGGTCTTGGGTGACATTGTTTCACCTCACTTTTGTCACTGCTTTTATTATAAATTATGCAATGACAAAAGTTAAGGGATTTTAGAATGAAACGTTGAGCCCGCCCCAGTTGGGGCGGGCGTTCATTTTATTTTGCCAGAACCTTTTTCAGCCGGGCGAAGCGGGGGAGACCCTGCTCAGTGGGAGCCTCAGCCGCACCCTGGATGAGGGGGAGGGCGTAGTCGATGAAGGCCTGGGTCACGCCGTTGTGCTCGGCGTTAATCCACTCCAGGGGGACCTTCTTCTCGAAGTTGGCCACCTCAGACAGGTTAAACAGCTTGGTCTTGCAGGTGTACTTGCCGCCCTCGCGGGTGCACTCGAAGCCCACCATCTTGTCGGTCTCGCCGGCCACGGCGGCTTCCACCGCGGTTTTGCCGGCCAGGAAGGACTCGTCGATATCGGTGCGGGACGCCACATGGGCGCCGCAGCGCTGGAGCAGGGACAGCTCGATACCCCGGACCTTGGCGCCGGTGCGCTCCTTGACCACGTTGGCCAGCAGAGCGGCCAGACCGCCCAGCTGGGCGTGGCCGAAGCCGTCGGTGGCGGAGGTCTTGGCCTCGGAGACGAAGGTGCCGTCGGCGTAGTGGATGCCCTCGGAGACGGCGGCGATGCAGTTGCCCTTCTCCTTGTAGATGCGGTCCACGTCGGCCAGGAACTTGTCCATGTCAAAGTCCACCTCGGGGAGGTAGACCAGGTCGGGGGCACAGCCCACCACACCGGCCAGAGCGGCGGCGCCAGCCAGCCAGCCGGCGTGGCGGCCCATAATCTCGATAACGGTCACCATGCCGGTGTCATACACCCGGGCGTCCTTGTACACCTCGGCGCAGGAGGTAGCGATATACTTGGCGGCGGAGGCGAAGCCGGGGCAGTGGTCAGTGCCGAATAGGTCGTTGTCGATGGTCTTGGGTACGCCCATGATGCGGCACTCGTAGCCCACCTTCTGCATATACTTGGAGATCTTGTTGCAGGTGTCCATGGAGTCGTTGCCGCCGTTGTAGAAGAAGTAACGCACATCGTACTTTTTGAAAATTTCCAGGATGCGCTTGTAGTCGGTGTCATCGGCGTCGGGGTCGGCAATCTTGTAGCGGCAGGAGCCCAGCTCAGAGGAGGGGGTATTGAGCAGCAGCTCCAGTTCCTTGGCGTCCTCCTGGCCCATGTCGTACAGCTTGTCGTTGAGCACGCCCTTGATGCCGTGGGCCGCGCCGTAGACAGCGGTGATGTCCGGGTTGTCCAGGGCGGTGCGGATGACACCGTAAGCGCTGGCGTTGATGACCGAGGTGGGGCCGCCGGACTGACCGATAATCAGGGCGCCCTTTAATGTGTTGCTCATGTTGATTTACCTCCAAAATTCAATTATCCTTCGCGGGACGGGATATGACTTTAAACAGGAATATTATAGCAAAAACTTTTGCCCTTGTAAACGGGGAGAATCGCCGACTTTATCTCGCGTTATAGTGTGGGTAGTAGTAAAATCGGAGTGGAAATATTATTTCAGGAGGAAAAAGATGAAACGGGCATCAGGAATTGCAAGATGTGGACTTGCGTGCCGCTTGTGTTCAGAGAATGTGAACTGCGGCGGTTGTGATTCAGGAGAGTGCCCTGACAGAGACTGGCGCGAAAACAGAAGGTGTTCCAAGGAGCGGGGGATCTCACATTGCTATGCCTGTGAGGAGACCTGTAAAAAGGGAATCGTGTATCACCGTGAGGGAATCAACGGCGATTATGATGATTTTGATGATGTGGAGAAGCTGGTAGAATTTATAAAGACAGGAAAGCACGGAATCTCTGCCGCCTCAACTTTTGAAAGCCTCTCACAAATCCCACAAAAGCGTAGCCTGTCCCGCTGGAGTTTTTTCCCCGTTGCCTGTTGCAATCTGGGGAAAATGTGGTAAAATAAAAGGGACATTATTATAAGGAGGTTATTCCCATGCCCCTTGTTACTTCTACCGAAATGTTTAAGAAAGCCTATAACGGCGGTTACGCCGTCGGCGCTTTCAACGTCAACAACATGGAGATCATCCAGGGCATCACCGAGGCCTGCCGTGAGGAGAAGGCACCTGTGATCCTTCAGGTATCCAAGGGCGCCCGCGCCTACGCCAACCGTACCTATCTGGTAAAGCTGGTGGAGGCCGCCGTGATCGAGTGCCCCGAGATTCCCATCGTGCTCCACCTGGACCACGGCGACAGCTTTGAGACCTGCAAGTCCTGCATCGACGACGGCTTCACCTCCGTCATGATCGACCTGTCCTCCAAGTCTTTCGCTGAGAACATCGAGGGCACCAAAGAGGTGGTCAAGTACGCCCATGACCACGGTGTGGTGGTCGAGGCCGAGCTGGGCGCTCTGGCCGGCGTGGAGGATGACGTGAAGGTCTCCGCCGAGGAGTCCCACTACACCCGCCCCGAAGAGGTGGAGGAGTTCGTCTCCAAGACCGGCTGCGACTCCCTGGCCATCGCCATCGGCACCAGCCACGGCGCTTACAAGTTCACCGCCGCCCAGTGTACCCGCGACCCCGCTACCGGTGAGCTGCTGCCCCCGCCTCTGCGCTTCGACATCCTGGAAGAGGTTGTCAAGCGTCTGCCCGGCTTCCCCATCGTGCTCCACGGTTCCTCTTCCGTACCCCAGAACTACGTGAAGATGATCAACTCCAACGGCGGCAAGATGCCCGATGCAGTAGGCATCCCCGAGTCCCAGCTGCGTAAGGCCGCTGAGAGCGCGGTCTGCAAGATCAACATCGACTCCGACCTGCGTCTGGCTCTGACCGGCACCGTCCGTCAGTACTTCAACGAGCACCCCGATCACTTCGATCCCCGCCAGTACCTCAAGCCTGCCCGCGCCAACATCAAGGAGCTGGTCCGCCACAAGCTGGTGGACGTTCTGGGCTGCAACGGCAAGGCCTGATTCATTCAGCTTTCAACAAGGGAGCGCTTCGGCGCTCCCTTTGCTTGTTTGGTCGCCTTGCCATGTTGAACAACCCAAAAAGATTTAAAGCAAGATTTTCAAAATAGGGCTTTTCTTTTTGTATATTCATGTATATAATATGAGAACAGAGTTTTGTGTTCTATGAAAATGACCCGGGAGGATGTACCTATGACTAGAAGCAACGCGAGAGAGATCGCCGTGCATATTATTTTTGCTCTGGGCTTTGACAACCGCAGCGCTCAGGAAATTCTGGACGCCGAGCTGACCCAGGAGCGGTTTCAGGAGTTATCGGAAGAGCTGCCCCTCTATGCCCAATTTCCCAATGAGAAGCAGGAACGTTACATACGGGAGCTGGTCCAGGGCGTGTTCTCCCACGGGGCGGAGCTGGACGACTACATCAGCCGATATTCGGTGGGCTGGGCCTTTGCACGTATTCCCCGGATGGCGGCAGCTGTGATGCGCACCGCTATGTATGAGGTGCTGTACATGTCCGATATTCCCAACGCCGCCGCCATTAACGAGGCAGTGGAGATTGCCAAGAAGTATGAACCGGTGGAGGTGGTCTCCTTCCTCAATGGTATTTTAGGTTCCTTTGTCCGTGCGGAGTTTGAAGATACACCGCCCAGACCTGAAAAGAAAACGGAGATTCAGGGAGGAGAGGACGGATGACTGTCCTGGGGCTGGATACCAGCAATTATACGACCTCCACAGCCGTTTTCGACGGGGTGGAGGGGATCAATACCGGTCGTCTGTTGGATGTGCGGCCTGGAGAGTTGGGTTTGCGTCAGAGCGACGCTTTGTTTCAGCATGTGAAGCGTCTGCCCGGCCTGCTGGAACAGCTGGCGGTGGAGGGGTATCTCACTGAATTGGAAGCAGTGGGGGCCTCTACCCGTCCCAGAGCGATAGAAGGCTCCTATATGCCCTGCTTTCTGGCAGGAGAATCCCAGGGACGGGGAATCGCCGCCGCGCAATGTATTCCCTTTTACGCCCATTCCCATCAGCAGGGGCATCTGGCCGCTGCCGCCTGGTCCGCTGGGCGGCTGGAACTTCTGGACAGTCCGTTTTTAGCCTGGCATTTGTCCGGCGGGACTACAGAACTGCTCCTTGTAAAGCCAGAAAACTATACAGTATCCGCTGAGATTATCGGCGGCACAAGCGATCTATCTGCCGGTCAGCTCATTGACCGGACAGGAGTACTGCTGGGACTGCAATTTCCGGCGGGAAAAGCACTGGACGAACTGTGTGCCCAGGCGGACGTGGTCAGCGAACCGCATGTTAAGTTAAAAGACCTTACATTTTCTCTGTCCGGTATGGAGAATCAGGTGAAGGCACTATGGGAAAAGGGTGAACCGCCGGCCAAGATTGCCCGCTTCGCGCTGGACGCTGTTTTTCATATTGTACTGCGGGCCACCCAAGAAGCTCAACGCCGCTATCCTGGGCTGCCGGTGCTCTGCTCTGGAGGCGTGGCCTCCAACTCCCGGCTGCGGGTAGAGCTGAAAGCCCTCTGCGGAGCGATTTTCGCGGAGCCCGGATATGCCACCGACAACGCCATGGGAACAGCCATCCTGACATGGCGTGCCTTAGAGGCGGCCCGGAGGGAGGGATCACGATGAGAGAAGACACGATCCTGACCCCCAGTCAGGTAGGCCAATATTTAAAAAATATGATGGACCGGGACCGCTTACTGTCTGGTCTTTTGGTGCGGGGGGAGCTGTCCAACTATAAAATGTATCCCTCCGGGCACCATTATTTTACCCTCAAAGACGGAGAGGGCGCCCTGCGGTGTGTCATGTTTCGGGGGGACGCTCAGTCGTTGCGATTTCGGCCTCAAAACGGGATGCAGGTGATCGCTGCCGGCCGGGTGACTGTCTTTCCGCGGGATGGGCAGTATCAGCTCTACTGTGTCCGCCTTACGCCGGAGGGTGTGGGTGATTTGGCCCTGGCGTTTGAACAGCTGAAGGAAAAGCTGTTCTGTGAGGGACTGTTTGCCCCGGAGCATAAAAAGCCCATCCCGGAATTTCCCGGGAAAATTGCCCTGATTACCTCGCCCGCCGGCGCGGCGGTACGGGATATGATCCGAATTTTGGGGGCTCGGTGGCCGCTGGCTGAGGTGAAGGTGATTCCGGTACGGGTTCAAGGGGTGGAAGCTCCCGGCGAAATTGCCGCCGCAATCCACTGGGCCGACCAGAAGAGGGCGGCGGATTTAATCATCACTGGCCGGGGCGGCGGCTCTATGGAGGATCTGTGGGCGTTCAATGAAGAAGTTGTAGCCCGGGCTATTTACAACGCGGAAATTCCCGTTATCTCCGCCGTGGGTCATGAACCCGACGTGACCATTGCCGACTTTGTGGCCGATCTGCGGGCGTCTACCCCCTCGAACGCCGCTGAACTGGCGGTTCCCGACCAGAACGAGATATATGCCGCTCTTTTGGGAGACAGGGAACGGCTGGAAGGAAGCATGGCTGTCCAGTTAGAACGCCGCCGCCAGACCTTAGAGCGGCTGGCAAACAGCCGGCCCATGACGGACCCAGCCTCCTATTTTCGGGAGAAACGGCTGTTGCTGGACTTTCAGAGCGGCCGGCTGGCTCATGGCCTTCGGCACTGCGCCTCCGGCCAGCGGGAGCGGCTGACCGCCCTGTCCGGCGCGCTGCCAAACGCCGCTGAGCGCATGGTCGCGAAGCGATGGGAACAGCTGAACACTCTGGCCGCCGCGCTGGACGCGTTAAGCCCCTTAAAGGTACTTGGCCGGGGCTACTCCATTGTCCAGCGGGAGGACGGAAAAGCGTTGACCTCGGTGAAAGATACCGCACCGGGAGATCTATTGAAGCTGACTCTGTCAGATGGCAGTTTAGATTGTAAGATACTGTAATGGGGAAAGGAGCGCGTAACCATGGCAACAAGAAAAAAGCTGGATTTTGAAGGCTCCATGGCCCGACTGGAGGAGATCGTGTCCCGGCTGGAGAAGGGGGACGCCCCGCTGGAACAGGCGATGACCCTCTTTGAGGAGGGCGCCAGGCTGCTGCGGGAGTGTACCCGCCAGCTGGACGAGGCGGAGCAGAAGGTCAGCCTGCTTACAGCGGGAGATAAAGAAGAAATGATTGAGGAGCCCTTTGGGGACAATAACTGACATGGAATATTACTTTACAGAACGGATTGCCCATGATCGGGCGCTGATTGAAGATTATTTGTCCAAGTCGTTTTCCGCCGAGGCGCGTCACGCTGATTTGCAGGAGGCAATGGAGTATTCTCTGCTCGCCGGCGGTAAGCGGATTCGTCCGGTGCTTACTTTGGAGACCTGCCGCCTGTGCGGCGGCAGGCCGGAGACAGCCCTGCCCTTTGCTTGCGCGGTGGAGATGGTCCATACGTATTCCCTGATCCATGATGATCTGCCCGCCATGGATGACGATAACCTGCGCCGGGGCCGGCCTACCAACCATGTGGTCTATGGGGAGGCCACCGCCATTTTGGCGGGAGACGCTCTGCTTACCGCCGCCTTTGAACAGTTGACCCGGGCCGATTTGCCCGCCAGCCAGATCGTGGAAGCGGTCAAGTGTCTGTCCCAGGCCGCCGGTTCTGCCGGTATGGTGGGCGGACAGGCCTTGGATATGGCTGGGGAGGGTCAGGCACTGGACAGGGAGGAACTGGAGCTGCTCCAAAGCCTCAAGACCGGGGCGATTATTTCCGCCGCCGCTGAGCTGGGCTGTATCGCGGCCGGCAGCAATGAAGAGGCGAGGCTCCGGGTGCGAACCTATGCGCAGTCGCTGGGGCGGGCCTTCCAGATCCGGGACGATATGCTGGATGTTATCAGCTCTCAGGAGGAGTTGGGTAAACCGGTGGGCTCCGACCAGATGAATAAGAAGAGTACCTTTGTCACTGCGCTGGGTCTGGACGGCTGCGCCTCACAAGTAGAGCAGCTGACCCGACGTGGGATAGAAGCCCTCGGCGACTTCGCGGATCCGTCCTTCCATATCTGGCTGGCCCAGCAATTGGCCCGCCGGAGCAAGTAATCGGAACACCAGGGGGAATATTGTTTTGATCGAACCTGCTGAGAAAATAACATATGAACCCACCCTCTCCCATCTGACTGACCAGGAAGGAGAGGCTTTATGCGCCCAGCTGCGCAGGGAGTTGGTGGAGAATGTGTCTCAGACCGGCGGACATTTGGCCTCTAACCTGGGAGCGGTGGAACTGACAGTAGCCCTCCATCGGGTATTTGATACCTCGGTGGACCGTCTGGTTTTTGATGTGGGGCACCAGTGCTATACCCACAAAATGCTCACCGGCCGGCGGGATACCATGTCCACATTACGGCAATATAAGGGAGTTGCCGGCTTTCCCAAACCGGGAGAAAGCATTCATGACGCTTTTATTGCCGGCCATGCCTCCAACTCGGTGGCGGTGGCCCTGGGGATGGCCCGCGCGAGAACCATTCTGGGGAAAGACTATAACGTAATCGCCCTTCTGGGGGACGGAGCCCTTACCGGCGGACTGGCCTATGAGGGGCTGTCTAATGCGGGGGGATGCGGCCAGCAGCTGTTAGTGATTCTAAATGACAACGGCATGTCTATCACCCCAAACGTGGGAGGGGTTGCCGACCATCTGGCCAAACAGCGCCTGAAGCCTCAGTACCTGACCTTTAAAAAACATTACCGACGTATCATGAATGCCACGGCTCCGGGACGGGCGGTCTACCGCGTAACGCATCGGCTGAAACAGGCGTTGAAGCAGTCTCTCCTGCCTTGCAGCATGTTTGAAAATATGGGGTTCCGATATCTGGGGCCAGTGGATGGACACAACCTGTCCTTCCTGACTAAAATTCTGCGGTACGCCAAAGATATGGATGAACCGGTTCTGCTCCACGTAAAGACTGTAAAGGGAAAAGGCTTTCTTCCCGCGGAGGAGAATCCTGACGCCTTCCACGGCGTATCTCCCTTTGACCCGCTCACCGGAACGCTTCGAAAAGAGCCTTCTGACAACTTCTCTGTTGTTTTTGGACGGACATTGACCCGGTTGGCTATGCGGGATAGCCGGGTGTGCGCCATCACCGCCGCCATGACCGGAGGAACTGGACTGGAGCGCTTTGCGAAGCGGTTCCCGGATCGGTTCTTTGACGTTGGAATTGCCGAGGGATGCGCCGCCTCCATGGCGGCCGGTATGGCCAAACAGGGAGCCATTCCCGTGTTTGCGGTGTATTCCACTTTTTTACAGCGTGCCTATGACATGCTTCTTCATGACGCCGCCATTGATAATCTACATGTGGTGTTCTGCGTGGACCGGGCCGGACTGGTTGGAGACGACGGTGAAACGCACCATGGTGTATTTGACGCGGCTTATCTGGATACCATTCCTAATATGACAGTGCTTGCCCCCGCCAGCTTTGCGGAGCTGGAGGTTATGCTGGAACGGGCTCTGTTTCACTTGACCGGCCCAGTGGTGGTACGTTATCCCAGGGGCGGCGAGGGGAGCTATCTGGGAACTGCCGGAGATGGACCCGCGGCCATTTTGCGTCAGGGAAGCGATATTACCCTGGTTGGATACGGCACCGAAATTAACGAGATTTTGCAGGCCGCTGACCATTTGGCGGAACAGGGCGTTCAGGCGGAGGTGGTCAAGCTAAACCAGCTGAGTCCTCTGGGCGCCGACCTAGTGGAGCTGTCCGTACGCAAGACGGGAGTTATGCTGGTAGCTGAGGAGCAGGCGGCTCAAGGGTGTGTAGGCCAGCGGCTGGCCGCTGACCTGGAGCTATGCGGTCTCTCCGCTCGAATTGTTTTAATCAATTGCGGCAGAGGCTTTGTGCCCCATGGAGCTACCTCTCTCCTGAAGCGGGACTTGCTTTTAGATGGGACGGGAATCGCGCGAAAAGCGCTGGAGGTGTTGAGCCATGACAAAACGGCGTCTTGATGTGGCGGTGACAGAGCTGGGCCTGGCGGAGAGCCGGCAGAAGGCGCAGGCTCTGATTATGGCTGGGGAGGTCTATGTCAATGGACAGAAGCAGCTGAAAGCTGGAGCTTCCGTAGAGACAGATGATCTGATTGAAGTGAGAGAGAAAAAAACGCTGCGCTATGTCAGCCGAGGCGGCTTAAAGCTGGAAAAAGCGATGGCGATGTGGCCCATCACCCTGGATGGAAAAATCTGTGCCGATATCGGCGCCTCAACTGGCGGTTTTACCGATTGTATGCTTCAAAATGGAGCAAAACTGGTGTATGCCGTAGATGTGGGCTACAATCAGTTGGACTGGCGGCTGCGCACCCATCCCCAGGTGATTTGTATGGAACGTACCAACGCCCGTTACCTCACAACAGAACAGATTCCAGAGCTGTTGGACTTTTTTTCAGTCGATGTGTCCTTCATCTCCTTAAACCTGATTTTACCCGCTCTGCGGCCGCTGATAAAAGAAAACGGTCAGGCTGTATGTCTGGTTAAGCCCCAGTTTGAGGCGGGAAAAGGTAAGGTGGGCAAAAAGGGGGTGGTCCGGGACTCTGCCATTCATGTGGAGGTGCTGGAACACTTTCTGGAGCACGCTGTCCAGGCCGGTTTTTCTGTAAAGGATATTACCTTTTCCCCTATTAAGGGTCCGGAAGGCAATATTGAATATCTGGGTTATCTCCAGGCGGGAGAAGTGGACGCTTACAAGGGAAACCTGGAAGCCCTGGTGTTCCAGTCCCACAGTGCCTGGAAGGAGGAACCATCATGAAGATTGTGCTCAGCTCCAACCCATACCGGGACAAGGGGCTGCGGATCGCTTTGGAAGCCAGACGCGTGCTGGAACAGGCTGGAGCCCAGACTATTATGTGTCTGCCTTTTCAGCCCAAGAAAGGGGATCGGCTGGATTTACCCCGGCAGGTTGTCCTGTCTCTGTTGAATAAGGAGCTGGAAACCGCTGATTTGCTGGTCTGCTTCGGTGGGGACGGTACTATCCTCCATGCCGCACGGGACGCTGCCCTGCACGGAGTGCCTATCCTGGGGGTAAATATGGGTAGTGTGGGTTTTATGGCGGAGCTGGAGCGCAGCGAACTGCCTCTGCTGGCCCCTCTGGCTCACAGAATGTACACCATTGAGGAGCGCATGATGCTGGATGTTAAGGTGCTTCGGGGGGATAAACTGATCAGCCAGGATACGGCGCTGAACGACGCGGTCATCTCCAAGGGCTCAGTAGCCCGTGTGGCTGAGATGGAGGTACTGGCAGATCGCGTAAAGGTTACTGCCATTACAGGTGATGGCGTCATTATTGCCACTCCTACCGGTTCCACCGCATACTCCATGTCAGCAGGCGGGCCTATTGTAGAGCCTACCTCCAGGAGTATTATTGTGACCCCTGTCTGCGCCCATCAGCTGGCCGCCCGCGCTATGGTGCTGGCTCCAGAGCGGGTGGTCACAGTACAGCTCCCCCGTGGAAACCGCAAGTATTTATACTTGTCGGTAGATGGGGGGAAGGCGGTCCGTCTGACCGGGGGGGATCGGGTGGATATCTGCCAGTCCGATCGAACGACCCAGCTGGTACGGTTGGCGGGCCGCAGCTTTTATCAGGTTATCAATCAAAAATTGGGAGGGCTGGTCCCATGAAGAACGTGCGTCAAAGCGAAATTTTGAAGATCGTGCAGGACAAGGACGTGGATACCCAGGAGCAATTGTTGGAAGAACTGAAAGTCCGGGGCGTTAGCACCACTCAAGCTACTATTTCCCGGGATATTAAAGAGCTGCGCCTGGTGAAGGAGCTGACCAGCGCGGGAAGTTATCGCTACACCCAGTCGGAACGAAAGGTCTCCGCCGCCGCCGATACCCGTCTGCGCAATATTTTTAAGGAGGGCGTGGTCTCAGTGGATGTGGCTCAAAATATTGTTGTCGTTCGTACTATGCCCGGTCTGGCCTCCGCCGCCTGTTCCGCTCTAGACGCTATGGATATTGAGGGAATGGTGGGAAGTCTGGCTGGGGATGATACTGGTATTCTTATCATGCGGGACAATTCCTTTGCTCAGCAGTTTAACGTTGAAGTGCATAAGCTTTTGAAATAGAGATCGGAGGGAAAAGTTATGCTCTCCTTGCTTCACATCGAAAATATTGCCATTATTGAATCGGCAGACATCAGTTTTGACAGCGGGTTTAATGTGCTCACCGGTGAAACCGGAGCCGGTAAATCAATCGTTATAGACGCCATCAGCGCTGTTTTGGGGGAGCGGACCAGCCGGGAGCTGGTCCGGACCGGCGCAAAATCTGCGGTGGTTAACGCTGTTTTTTCCGGAGCGTTGCCCCTGAAATGGATGGAAGACAACGGGTTCCCGGCGGATGGAGAGGAATTGATGCTCCAGCGGGAAATTCAGGGAGACGGCCGCAACACCTGCCGGGTAAACGGCCGGCCGCTGACGGTGTCCCAGCTTCGGGAGCTGGGACG
This sequence comes from Oscillospiraceae bacterium, assembly GCA_910575265.1. GTDB lineage: Bacteria > Bacillota > Clostridia > Oscillospirales > Oscillospiraceae > Lawsonibacter. Next base: position 5,065 of record CAJTEA010000007.1, on the reverse strand, counting down.
GCAGTTGCTGAACATTCATGGCCAGCATGACGGCCAGCAGCTGCTGGATCCAGACTGCCATCTGGGATACCTGGACAGCTTTGGAAAAACCGGACCGCTTGTGGAGGACTATTGTGCGGCCTACCGGTCCATGGCCGATCTGCGGAAACGGATTGCCGGACTGGAGATGGATGAGGCGGAGCGGTCTCGAAGGGTGGATACGCTGGAATTTCAGATCCGGGAGCTGGAGCGCGCCGAGCTGAAACCTGGAGAAGATGAGGAGCTGGATGCCCGAAAAATGCTGTTGCGAAGCTCAGGCAAGCTGATGGAAGCCATTCAGGAGGCGCAATTCGCCCTGTCCGGCGGAGATGACAATCAGGGTGCCTGCGACCTGATCAGCGAGGCGGAGGGAGCGGTCCGGTCCGTAAGTCGGCTGGGACCACAGCTGGATGAATTGGCGGAAAAGCTTACCGCTCTGCGCTATGCGGCTGACGACGCGGCGGAGGTCGTTCGGGATTTTGCCGACGAATTTGATTTCTCCTCCGATGAACTGGACCAGCTGGAGAGCCGACTGGATGTAATCTACCGTCTGAAAAAGAAATACGGTCCTACAGTGGCCGATATGATTGACTATTTGGAGCGTTCCAGAGCGGAACTGGAACAAATTCAGGACGCCGACGACACCATCCAGCGCCTGGAGAAGGAGCTGGAAAAGGCCCGAAAGGAGGCCGTCAAGCGGGGGGCCGCTTTGACGAAAGCCCGGAAAAAGGCGGCGGACAACCTCCAGAAGCGGGTACAGGAGGAGCTGCGCCAGCTGGATATGCCTAAGGTGCAGTTTGTCACCAGATTCGACCCAAATCCGGGGCAGGATGGCATGGATGACACCGGTATGGACCAAATTCAATTCCTCATGTCCGCCAACCTGGGCGAGGCGCTCAAGCCCATCCAAAAGGTGGCCTCCGGCGGCGAGCTGGCCCGGATTATGCTGGCACTGAAAAATGTGCTGGCGGAGGACGATGGCATCGGCAGTCTGGTGTTCGACGAGGTGGACACCGGCGTGTCCGGCCGGGCAGCCCAGAAGGTGGCGGAGAAGATGGCTGATGTGGCCCAGCGTAAGCAGGTGCTGTGTGTTACCCACCTTCCCCAAATTGCCGCGATGGCGGATACCCACTTCTCAGTGGAGAAAGGGGAGAAGAAGGGCCGTACCTTTACCAACGTGGCCCGCCTGGACAAAGAGGGCCGGGTGGAGGAGCTGGCCCGCCTTATCGGCGGCGCGGCGGTCACCGATGTTCTGCGGCAGAGCGCCTCTGAGCTGCTGGAACAGGCGGAGGAGTATCATAAAAAAAGCTAAAAACCGGCCGGCGTCCGATGAGACGCCGGCCGGTTTTTTAATAATTATGTGTCAAACAGGGGCGGTAAAGGTCACGATCTGGCCGTAGAGAATAAAGGCCATAGCCAGAGGAGTGATTACGCGGACGCAAACGATAAAAAAGAGATACAGACCTCTGCTCATCTGATGGCCTTCCAGGCTGGCCTCGTCCCGAATGACCTTAGGACCCACCACCCAGCCAATCCAAAATGACATCAGCAGCGCCCCCAGAGGCATAGCCACGCCCTCGGAGATAAAGTCCATAAACTCCAGCCAGCAGGTGCCCAGATCGCGGCCGGTGGACTGGAAGGGGACCCACATGCCGTTAGAGCCCAAACCGTCAGCGGCAACCAGAGCCGCCTCGGCAAAGATCACCATACAGATTACGGCGACCACGATCTTCCGATTGGACGATTTTCCGGCAGAGGTCTGGCGGTCAATGGCGAAGGTAACCAGCACCTCGATCAACGCAATCGCGGAGGTGATCGCCGCCAGCGTCACAAACAGGAAAAACAGAATGCCGAAGATGGGACCGAAGGGCCCCATGGCGTTAAACACGTCCTGCAAGGTAATGAACAGCAGAGAGGGACCGGAGAGGGCGGCATCCTGACCTCCGCCCAAGGCAAAAGCGGCGGGCAGAACGGCCAGACCGGCCATAACGGCCACCAGAGTGTCGGAGATGATAATGATCAGAGAGTTTTTCACCAGACTCTCTTTCTTGCTCAGGTAGGAGCCGTAAGTGACAGTAATGCCCATGGCCAGAGAGAGGGAGAAAAACATCTGGCCGCCAGCGGCGGAAAGCACGCTGATAAAATTGGTTTTGATCGGCTCAAAGTTGGGGGCAAACATGAACTTCAGGCCCTCTACGGCTCCGGGCAGAGTAAGGGAGCGGATGATGACGATGACAAGCATAATAAACAGGGCGGGCATGCCAACCTTGTTAAACTTTTCAATGCCATCCTTGATGCCGCCCTGGATGATCAAAAAGCACAGCGCGATGAACAGGAGGGTGGAGCCGATCGCCAAAGGCTGGTTGGTCAGCATGCTTCCAAAGGAATCCGCGCCGGAGACACTGGACAGGCTGAAAATCCCCAGCAGCTCAGCAAAGTTCAGACCCACGTACTGGATGCAGTAGGCGCCCAGCACAGTGTAGAAGCTGAGGATCAGGAAGGGGGAGAGCAGGGCCAGAAAGCCCAAAAAGCCGCCCATTTTCCCGCCGAGTTTCTGATAGCTCCCCAGCACGCTGCTGTTGCCCTTGCGACCGATCGCCAGCTCGCACAGCATGATGGTAAAGCCCACCAGCACAGCCAGCACCAGGTAGATGATCAGGAAGGGAAAGCCGCCGTTGGCGCCCATACGGAAGGGGAAGGACCAGATGTTACCCAGGCCCACAGCGCCGCCCACGGTGGCCAGCAAAAATCCTAAATTACTGCCCCATTGTCCTCTGCGATTTTGTTCCATAATTTCCTCCTACAATTCATTTTTTACACACACAAAAGGATAGTTAAACGACATTCTACCAGAAATTCCCCGCTCCGTCAACTTATTCCGGAAAAAAATTACCTAAAAAAACGGACGATGGATAGGAAAAAGGCAAGAAAACGATAAAAAGCAAAACTTCCCGTTGCGATTTTACCAGACTTTAGTATAATAGGTTCAGCACAAACTATACTTAAACTAGAAGATAAGGGGAGAACGCCCATGGATTACGCAAAGGAAAGTCTGCGCCTACATGGCGAGTGGAAGGGAAAGATCGAAGTAGTGGCCACCGTGCCCGCCAATGACCGGGAATCTCTGTCGCTGGCCTATACCCCTGGGGTGGCTCAGCCCTGTCTGGCCATTCAGGAGGATATTACCAAGAGCTATGAGCTGACCCGGAGGCACAACCTGGTGGCTGTCATCACCGACGGCACCGCTGTTCTGGGTCTGGGGGACATCGGTCCCGAGGCGGGTATGCCGGTGATGGAGGGAAAATGCGTCCTGTTTAAGACCTTTGGAGGGGTGGACGCTTTTCCGCTGTGCGTGAAAACAAAAGACGTAGATGAGTTTGTCCAGACGGTCTATAACATCTCCGGCTCCTTTGGCGGTATCAATCTGGAGGATATCGCCGCCCCCCGGTGCTTCGAGATTGAGCGGAAGCTGAAGGAGAAGTGCGACATCCCAGTGTTCCACGACGACCAGCACGGTACCGCTATCATCGCGTTGGCTGGATTAACCAACGCCTTACGGGTGGTGGGGAAGAAGAGGGAGGAGGTCCGGGTGGTCTTTTCCGGCGCGGGTTCCGCCGCCATCTCCATAACCAAGCTTCTGCTGCTGGCTGGCTTTAGGGATATTACTCTGGTGGACAAGTTCGGCGCCGTATACGAGGGCTGCGATCAGCTGAACTGGGCTCAAAAGGAGATCGCCAGGGTGACCAACCGGGACAGGCGACAGGGTACGCTGGCCGATATGCTTCGGGGGGCCGACGTGTTCATCGGTGTCTCCGCCCCCAATTTGGTGACACCCGAGATGGTGTCCACCATGAACAAAGACGCCATTGTCTTTGCCTGCGCAAACCCCACGCCGGAGATTTTCCCCGAGGATGCCAAAGCGGGCGGGGCTCGAATCGTATCCACCGGCCGCAGCGACTACCCCAACCAGATCAACAACGTACTGGCCTTCCCGGGACTGTTCCGGGGGGCGCTGGACGTCCGGGCAAGCGATATCAACGAGGAGATGAAGCTGGCCGCCGCTCAGGCCTTGGCCGACCTGATCCCCCCGGAGGAGCTGAGGGACGACTACATTATCCCCCAAGCCTTCGACCCCCGGGTAGGTCCCGCTGTAGCCAAGGCCGTGGCCGAGGCGGCCCGAAAATCCGGTGTGGCGAGGCTTTGAACAACATGGAGGAAGTTCGGTGCGTAACATACAGCGGCGACGAAAAGGCGATCGTCCGTAAAGGGATTGAAGCCATTCGGGAGGTGCTTTTTGGTCGGGATAACGCCAGAAAACTGAGCCTGTTGCTTGCTCTGGATTGGCTTATGGACCCATATTTTCAACAGGATATCTCCGACATGAAGGAAGAGATTAAAAAAGAGATGCGGGAAGCTTCAACGGAGAAGGTGGAAACATGAGCGTATTTTTCTATGGCTGCGTCACTCTGGACGGCTATCTTGCCGACAAAACCCATGGCTTGGACTGGCTTCATCAGACCGGCAATGCGGAGGACACCGGCTATGACGCCTTCTACCAGAAGATGGATGTCACCATTATGGGCAAACGGACCTATGATGAAATTGCCCGCTTGGAAGATGCGTCCAGCGTCTATCCGACCACGGAGAACTATGTGTTCACCCACTCTGCCAACCTGTCCCGTAAGGGTTTTACCTCCGCAAGCGGGGATGTGTCGGAGTTTGTGTCAGGACTGGGACCGGATAAAAATATTTGGATTGTCGGCGGAAATACCGTCCTGGCCCCGCTGTTGAATGCGGACATGGTGGATTATTTAATTGTTCAGCTTGCCCCTGTCCTTTTGGGGGCGGGAATCCCGCTGTTTACGCAGAAGAAAGGAGTAAAACGGTTCCACCTGGACCAAGTGAAACAGTATGGGCAGTTCGCGGAGCTGATTTATTCTAGGTAGTGTTCACATAAGGGCATCAACAATAAGTGCAAAATAGACAAAAGTCAAAAAGATAACATCAAGCTTGTCATAGCGGGTAAAAATACGGCGAAAACGCTTGA
>CAJTEA010000006.1 GCA_910575265.1 Oscillospiraceae bacterium | reverse complement strand
CTCCTTCTTGAATTGGTTGTTATTTCCATTCTTGACTGAGTCGATCCTTTTTATTCTGTCAGAGTTTGTCGTTTACACGGATTTTTATGGGGTCTCGGATCTGCTTCTCATAGGCCCGTCTCCGCTTGGATTTGGCTTCTTCTGAGAAAATGTGATCCAAAACCTCCACAATGTTGAGCTTGTCCGTCACGGCCCGTTCCAGGTAATTGTCCAGAATCTCCAAGGTGTTTTTCATCTTAAGGCTTTCCAGGTTTTCCCGCAGCCTGTCCATGGTAAATTCACTCATACAGCACCTCGTCATATCTGGACAAATCCGATGGTTTCAAGGGAAAATCAATCACTTTGCCCTGCTCCAGCAGAACATTTTCTGCATCCATCGTCTGTTTCAGCGTAAGCCTTCGGTAATGCTGAGGATTGACAACCATGTCCTTCCTTTGATACGATATTCGGTGCAGAGCGATCTGCTTCCCCTCATAGTAGGCTGCCAGCATACTGTCGAGGGCTACGACTGCCACATCTTTGCCGACGTACTCCGCGGGCACGGAGTACTGATTGCCGGCGTATGAGATGAGGCAGTCTTTTTGCACCCGCCTTAGATTGATCTTGTCGATGATGTACTCACGGGTAAGAGGGCTCAGTCTCTCTTTTTTCAGCCGCTCAAAGGGAATCTCGTTGGTGGTGGCGTGGACTTTCCCATTGACCTTGTTGCACCAGGCCAGGGCCTGTCCGTTCAAGTCCGCCAAGCTGTTGTACTTGATCCCCACCATGAAATTATCTCTTACAAACTGAACCGTCCGTTCCACTTTCCCCTTGGTCTGACCTCGGTATGGCCGGCACAGGATAGGTTTGAAGCCGTAGAATCCCGCGAAATCCTCGAACTGCCGGTTCAGCGTGGAGTCCTCCTGCTTCAGCAGCCGCTTGATGACTACCTGCTTCATGTTGTCGTACAGGATTTCCTCTGGGTACCCGCCAAAGTACCGGAATGCGTTCTGGTGACACCGAATCAGTGTGTTTGTGCTCATATCCGTTACAAATTCGATGTACCGCATCCGCGAGTACCCCAGAATCATGAGAAAGCAGTACAGCTTCTTCCACTTTCCATCCTCGTACACCAGGTGATCCTCGAAGAATCCCCAGTCCATCTGCCCTTGCTTTCCTGGCATCGTCTCAAACCGCACCGTTGCTTTCTCATTCAAGTCCATCTTCCGGCTGCTCACATACGCCTTGACGATGCTGTAGCCCCCGTCAAATCCCATTTCCCGCAGCTTCTCCAGGATCCGCAGCGCCGAATACGGCGCCTCTTCCAGCCACTCGTCCACGATCTGCTTGTACGGGTCCATCTTTGTTGGCTTGGGTTCGCTCAATGTGTACTCCGGCTTCTGCGGCGATTCCGCGTACCGCTTTGCTGTCCGGGGATCCATGTGGTATTTCCGTCCCAGCTCCACATAGCTCAGCCCTTTTTGTCTGTCGCTTCGGATTTCCATCCACTGTGCTCCTTTCATTTCCTGACTCCCTTTCCGGGCTCTTTTTCGCCCTGATTGGGAGTCTATCTTTTTTCCCTCCTCTCCGCCACAAAACTACATTTTTTCCTCGGCGTTTTTTTACATTTTATCACTGGCGATGACAGGCGGAGCAGAACGGTGGATTGGACACTGCGCTGCTCCGTCAAATTACCTCCGCCATCCTGATCTTCCCCACCGGGGAGGTCAGCCTGAGACTGAAAAACAGACAAATTATAAAAAGGAGTGATCTCACATGACAAGAGCCAACCCCACCCCGCGGCTCCGCGCCGCCGCCTACTGCCGAATCGTCGGCGGCGAGGAGCAAAGTGCCATCCTTGAATTGCAGAAGACCTGCTACACAGAGCGGATCGGCGCCAACCCCGACTGGATCATGGCGGGTATCTTCGCTGACATCGGGGACAGCCGCTCCAAGCGCCCGGAGTTCCAGAAGATGCTTCGCAGGTGCAGGCAGAAGAAGATCGACCTGATTCTCGTCAAGTCTGTCTCCCGCTTCGCCAGAAACATGGTCGAATGCCTGAGCATCGTGCGGGAGCTGAGGGAACTGGGCGTCACGGTGATCTTCGAACAGGAGAACATCAGCACGACAGACCCTAACTTCGATGTACTTGCCTCCCTGACGGCGGAGTTCGCCAGAGCGGAATGTGAGCACCTTACGATGAACTCCGCCCATACGCACTACATGGGTACGATCAGCCGCCCCACGAAAAGGACGTGGAAGAAGACGATCCGGCTGCCTGGACGTCCGGAGAAAACGATCATATTCAGGATGGAGTGATACACATGACAGGAACCACCCCCAGAGTCATCGTCATACCGCCCAAGCCGGAACTGGCCCGTTCCAAGGCCGTCCAGCGCCAGCTGCGCGTCGCGGCATACTGCCGGGTGTCCACGGATGACGAGGAGCAGCTTACCAGCTACGAGGCCCAGCAGACCTACTACACCGACAAGATCATGACCAACCCCCAGTGGACGATGGCGGGGATCTTCGCGGATGAGGGCATCACCGGCACCTCAGCCCAGAAGCGGCCTGAATTCCAGAGGATGATCCGCAGGTGCCGTCAGAAGAAGATCGATCTGGTGCTGGTCAAGTCCATCTCCCGCTTCGCCCGGAACACGGTGGACTGCCTCAACTATATCCGCGCCCTGCGCACCCTGGGTATCGCCGTGATCTTCGAGAAGGAGAACATCAACACATTGGAAACAGACAGCGAGATGCTCATTACCATGATGGGCGCCTTCGCTCAGGCAGAGAGCGAGTCCATGTCCGCCAACATCGTCTGGGGCAAACGGCAGGCTATGCGGGAGGGCAAGACAAACGTCCAATTCCAGCATCTGTACGGCTATGAGTTGGGTGAGGATGGCAAGCCCCGCGTCGTCCCCGAACAGGCGGCAGTGGTGGAGCATATCTACGACAGCTTCCTCGCCGGCCGCAGCATTCGCATGATCAAAAGGGAACTGGAAGGTCAGGGAGTCCTCACTGCCAAGGGCGGGACAGTCTGGTCGGAGGCAGCCATCCGCAGTATCCTGAAAAATGAAAAATACTGCGGCGACGTTCTGATGCAGAAGACCTACACCCAGGACTGCATCAGCAAGAAACAGCTCCGCAATATGGGACAGCTCCCCATGTATCTGGTGCAGGACAACCACGAGGGGATCATCACCCGTGACAGGTTCAACCAAGCAAAAGCGGAGTTCGCTCGGAGGAACGCGGGACGGGCCCCCAGCCAGAAGCTGGCCCCCACAGGCCGTTCCTGCTACAGTGCCAAATACGCCCTCACTGAGCGGCTGGTGTGCGGCGAGTGCGGGACCCTCTATCGCAGGTGCGTATGGGTCAAGAAAGGCCAGCGGTTCGCCGTATGGCGCTGCGCCAGCCGGATCGACTACGGCACGAAATACTGCCACGACTCCCCCACGCTCCGGGAGGAGCCTCTGCAAGCCGCCATCCTCGCCGCTATCAACACCGTTATGAGCCAGCAGGAGGCGCTGGTGGGACAGATCGAGGGCGCCATGCGGATGGAGCTGATCCCCTTCCCCGGCGCCATGAGTATATCAGATATCGACCGGAGGCTGGATGAGCTGGACAAGGAATTTCAGGGGCTGTTCGCTGACTCCAAGGAGGGAGGCTTCATGAAGCACGCTGAGGAGTTCAAGCGTATCTCCGCTGACATGGCCGCTCTGAAGGAACAGAGAGCCAGACTGCTGGAACAGCAGAACAGCGACTCCGCCGCCAGCCAGCGGATTGCCAACGCGATGGAGATCCTGAAAACCGGCGATGCCGCTATCCAATGGGAGGAGAGTACCATCCGCCAGTTGGTGGATACGGTGAAAGTGCTGTCCGCAAACCGGATCAGGATCTATCTCCACGGCGGGATCGAGATCGAGCAGACCATCGGAGAGGAGCAGTGACCATGATCTACATCACCGGCGACACTCATGGCGGCTTCCAGCGGTTCAACACCAAAAATTTCCCACAGCAAAAGCAGATGAGCCGCAGTGACTATGCGGTCGTCACAGGCGATTTCGGGGGCGTGTGGGACGATTCACCCAAGGAGACATACTGGCTCGACTGGCTGGAGGAAAAGCCGTTTACCACCCTCTTTGTGGACGGGAACCACGAAAACTTCGACAGGCTCTGGGAACTTCCCGTCCACCAGTGGCAGGGAGGAAAAGTCCACTATGTCCGGCCCCATGTGCTTCACCTGATGCGTGGGCAGGTCTTTGAAATCGATGGAATCGCCCTCTTCACCATGGGCGGCGCTGCCTCCCACGATATCCAGGACGGCATCCTCGATCCAGCGTCTCCCGACTTCGAGCAGGAATACTGGTTCAAGCGCCGGACACGGCAGATGTTCCGGGTGAAGGGCGTTTCCTGGTGGTCCCAGGAACTGCCCTCTGAGGGGGAATACGGGGAGGCCGTCAGGAATCTGGAACGGGTCAACTGGAGGGTGAACTGTGTCCTGACCCACTGCGCCCCCACCAGCATCCAGCAGAAGCTGGATCGAAACTACACCCCGGACCGGCTGACAGATTTCCTCCAAATGATCAAGCGGCGGTGCCAATTCGATTACTGGTTCCTGGGCCACTACCACCAAAACTGTGTGGTGGATGACCGCTTCATCATCCAGTGGGAACAGATGGTGGAGCTGCAATGGGAGTGACGACGACACGACCCGATACCGCTAAGGCGCAAGCCCTCGGGGGACCGAGGGCTTGCGCCTTGGCGATTTCAAACTCCAGAGAATAAAAAACAGGCGCACCCGCGCCGGAAAGGAGAAACCAGAATGAACGTCAGAAAGCCTGTCGACTACAGCGCCATGTTCGCGGCGCTGGACACCCTGATGGCGGCAAACCTGCCACAGATGGAACTGTACTGTGAGATTGGCCGGCTGGTCAGCGGCAGGCCGGAGAAAGGCGCCGCTGTCGCCGCTGCGGAGTATCTGTGCAGCGCATACCCTGACGCCTCTGGCTTCTCCCCCCGGAACCTGCGCCGGATGCGGGAGTTCTACCGCACCTATGAGAGCGCACCGGAGGTGCTGGCTGAGGTCATGACCATCGGCTGGACACAGAACGTGGTCATTTTGGAGGCGGAGCTGACTCCCCAGGAGCGGGCATGGTACATCAAAGCGGCTGGGCAGTTCGGCTGGTCGAAGCTGGAACTGGCCGGGAATATCCGTGAGCGTACCCACGAAAGCATAGCTCTCGACAACACAGCCGATCCATGTTATAGTAACGGCAGCGGAGGTGATGAGGATGGCGAAGAAGAAACTTCCGGGGCATTTCTGCAAGGTCTGCGGGATGCGGAAGTCCAACGAGAGCTTCAGCGGCAGGGGTCATGCGGCGCATATCTGCAAAGCCTGTTCTCACCTCCCACCAGCGCAGCAGGCGGAGGAGATGACGCTTCGCCGTTTGGAAAATCTACCGCTGCGCCGCCTGAGCGAGAGCGAGATGACGTGGCTGAAAAATCGAACCCACGACCACCGACCAGAGGTGAAGTCCCTGGCCTGTATGATCTATGCGCAGCGATTTCCCCGCCAGGTACGAAACCAGAAAAAGCAGGAGTTGTCCATCCAAACGCTGAAGCTGAACATCGATGGCGATATCTGCGATCCCTATGGCGACCCGGTGTACATCAAAGAAAGCTACCAGGTCAGCCGGACACCGCCGGCCGTTGTCCGCATCCAGCAGGATGGCGCGCCTCAGACAGTGTCGCCGCCGTCTAAAATCCTGGCAAAGCTCCTGAAGTGGACGGTACACACGCTGGAAATCTTCTGGTGGGGAGAGGATCATTGCGGCCCTGCCGATATTGATTCGGAGGATGAGGAATCTCCGCTATGGAACGCCCATGTGGAATACTCCAACGGAGAGATTCAAGATATGGAGTCGGCGGACGACGTGCCTGACCCTGTTCTGGAACTTTTATCTGCTCTTGCTGAACTCTTTGAGTAGACACAGCGCCTCCGCTATGCTATAATTACAGCAATGGCTTACCACTGGAGGACAAACAGGTGGACAAAGATACAGTCAAGGATCTGACCCTGATGCTGATGTATCTCACCTCCTGGGAGGAGAGTCTTGTTCCTGGCATTCGGAAAAAGCCTGACCGCGCTGGCATCTATCCCAAGGCCCGCATCTGCTGGAAGGGATATAATTTCGATGTCCTGAACGAACTGACGGATGACGGCCTGGTCAATGCTGGAGGTCGCAGTAAGTCCGCCTCATTCACCGATGAGGGCGTGGCAAAAGCCCTGGAATTGCTGAAGCAGTATGGGATTACCCTGGAGCGGTATGGTGGAGAGGAGGCTGGAATCGATGGGACAAAATGATAAGATACAGCTCTTCGAGGATAAGCGTATCCGCACCGCATGGGATGAGGAGAAGGAAGAATGGTTCTTCTCAATCGTGGATGTGATAGCCGTTCTGACAGATCAGCCTAACCAGCGAGGTGCGAGTAATTACTGGGCAAAGCTGAAACAGCGTCTGAAAGAAGAAGGCGCTGATCAGTTGCTGACAAATTGTCAGCAACTGAAACTGAAGTCCTCCAAGGACGGCAAACGGTATCTGACCGATGTAGCTGATACCGAGCAGCTTCTGCGCATCATCCAGTCTATCCCTTCTCCCAAGGCGGAGCCGTTCAAAATGTGGTTGGCCCAAGTTGGCCGGGAGCGTATAGAAGAAACCATCGATCCTGAGTTGACCATTGAACGGGCCTTGGAAACCTATGTATTAAAAGGATACAGCCGTGAATGGATCAACCAGCGGCTCCAGGCAATCCAGGTGCGTAAAGAGCTGACTGATGAATGGGATGCCCGTGGCGTTCAACAGGGCATCGAATATGCCATCCTAACCGATGAGATCTCCCGCGCATGGTCCGGTATGACAACCAGGCAGTATAAGCGTCTCAAAGGCTTGAAAAAAGAGAATCTTCGTGATAATATGACCACGCTGGAGTTGGTTCTGAATATGCTGGCCGAAGCGACCACCACAGAGATCTCGAAACAAAAAGAGCCTGAAACATTTGCAGAAAATGTTGAGATAGCGCGTGCGGGCGGCAAAGTGGCTGGGGATGCACGCAAGGCTGTGGAAACGCAGACTGGTGTTCCTGTGATTACATCCCAGAATGCAGCCCAACTCAATCAGGTGGTAACCGATATGATCGAGGGAGTAGCCTCCGAAGGAATTGATAAACCTGATGCAGATGAATGATATTTGTGTAAAACCGGAAAATTGAAATCTGCAATAACACAAAAAAATAGAGCCTCCAGAGGCGAATTAGTCTTGTGGTGCGTTGAGAATGAATATTGAAGAAGCTGGTCATGCCAATGCTTTGGAGACACCGCCTTCCCGCTTCCTGAGCCGCAGGTTCGAAAGTGGGCACGCGCTCCATGTGAATTAGGGTAGGAGTATTGAACAGTTTTATTGGACTGGGCAATGTTCCTACCCTCATTTTATCCTTAAAAGCCTTGCAACGTCAGACTTCTTGGCGTTGATTCATCATTCGCAAAAATGGACATCCGATGTCAAAAAAGTCGAAATTTAAAGTCAAAAAATCATAAATGGCGGCTTTTGAACCCTTTGTCTAGTTGTTCGCCGATTTCTTTTTGCCCTCATGGATTGCCTCAAATTGATCTGGCGTCTTATAGTTAAGCGTGCTATGCGGCCGCTGAGTATTGTAAAATTCTATGTAGTTTTCAATGCTTTTTTCGAACTGTTGCTCGGATTTGTACTGTGTACGATAGATTTCTTCTCGCCCCATGAAAGAGAAAACTGACTCCATAACAGCATTGTCATGAGGCCGGCCAGCTCTGTAAACAGCTATCCCCCTTGTGTGATTTTATCACGGTACTCATCGCTCCATCTTGTTATAATGCTTTCATTCAATTGGGGAGGTACGGTATGACAATGAGAAAAAAACGTAGGGCTGTTGTGGATGATAGCGCCTGTGTTGCCTGCGGCTGCTGTGTAAAGGTATGTCCTATGTCCGCTATCCAGATTTGGCGCGGAATCCGGGCGGCAGTCAACGCGGAACAGTGTGTGGGCTGCGGCAAATGCGCGAAGGAGTGTCCAGCCTCCGTCATTGAGATTCAGGAGGCGCGGGCATGAAAAAACGTTGGTATGATTATCTGTGGGTCGTCGAGCTGACCTATCTGGTGTTGGGTTTCTTCAACATTCTGTTCGCCTGGCTGGGGCTGGTATTCTTCTTTATTCCCCTAATTATCTCCGCCGCATGTGGCACGAAGGGCTACTGCAACCGTTACTGCGGCCGGGGACAGATATTCGGCCTGTTAGGCGGACGGTTCGGCCTGTCCCGAAAAAAGGATATCCCCAGATGGATGAAAAGCAAATGGTTCCGCTATGGCTTTTTGATCTTCTTTTTTGTTATGTTCTCCCAGATGCTGTGGAATACTTATCTGGTCTTTGCGGGCGTCCGGAATCCGCGGCAGGTGGTAACCTTGCTCTGGACCTTCAAACTGCCCTGGCACTGGGCCTACCACGGAACGATCTTTCATCCCGGCGTGGCCCAATTTGCGTTTGGGTTTTACAGCGTGATGCTGACCTCTACGGTCCTCGGGCTGTTCACAATGGTTTTGTTTAAGCCCCGCGGCTGGTGCGTCTACTGCCCCATGGGTACCATGACGCAGCTGATCTGTAAGGCCAAAAACGGCAAAGGGTGATTTTATCACGGAAGCGGTCCATTCGTTCCGGTATACTGGAGGCATAAAACAGAAGAAGAGGAGGACATAACCATGTCTGCCATCAATATCAGCAAAGAAAACTTTCAAAAAGAAGTCGTAAACTCCGACAAGCCCGTTCTGTTGGATTTCTGGGCCCCCTGGTGCGGCCCCTGCCGTATGGTGGTCCCCATCATGGAGGAAATCGCGCGAGAGCGTCCTGATATCAAGGTAGGCAAGATCAATGTGGATGAACAGCCGGAGCTGGCCAGCCAATTCCGCGTGATGAGCATCCCCGCGCTGGTGGTGATGAAGAGCGGCAGAATTACAGGCCAGACGATAGGCGCAAGGCCAAAGAGCCAGATTCTCGCCATGCTGTAAGGAGGCGTGAACATGGGGTTTTTTGACTTTTCGCGCGGCTCCGATATTGATCAGGGGATCAAAGAGTATAGCGAAACCCGCGGCGCAGTCCTGCTGGACGTCCGCACTCCACAGGAATACCAGCAGGGCCATATCCCCGGCAGCAAAAATATTCCGCTTCAGGAGCTCGACCGTGTCGGCTCGGCAGCCGGCGGGAAAGATACCCCGCTGTTTGTGTACTGCCACAGCGGAGCCAGGAGCCGTCAGGCCGTGGGTATTTTACGGCGTATGGGATATTTCAATATAAAAAACATAGGCGGAATTGCGGCCTATACCGGAAAGGTGGATACGCTATGAAAATAGTAATTGTAGGCGGCGTGGCCGGGGGCGCTACGGCGGCGGCCCGCGTCCGAAGGCTGGATGAACAGGCCGAGATTGTAGTGTTTGAGCGGTCGGGATATATTTCCTATGCCAACTGCGGTCTGCCCTACTATATTGGGGATGTGATCACCGACCGGTCCGCGCTGACCTTGCAGACACCTGAGAGCTTCTTTTCCCGTTTCCGGGTGAATATGAAGGTGCGCCACGAGGTCACAGCCATTTCCCCAGGCAAAAAATCCGTCTCGGTGAAAAATTTGGAGACAGGAGAGACATTCGAGGAGAGCTACGACAAACTGGTTCTGTCACCTGGGGCTAAGCCCACCCAGCCCAGGCTCCCGGGGGTAGGACTGGACAGGGTGTTTACCCTGCGGACGGTGGATGACACCTTCCGCATCAAGGAACACATCAACGCGCGCCACCCCAAATCGGCGGTGCTGGCCGGCGGTGGCTTCATCGGCCTGGAGCTGGCGGAAAACCTGCGGGAACTGGGTTTAGAGGTCACGATTGTCCAACGGCCTAAGCAGCTGATGAACCCCTTTGACCCCGATATGGCCGCGTTTATCCACAGTGAAATGCGCAAGCACGGCGTCAAGCTGGCCCTGGGCCGCACGGTGGAGGGTTTTGTGGAAAACGGCAGCGGGGTAGACGTACTGTTAAAGGACGAAGCTCCCCTCCGCGCCGACATGGTAGTGCTGGCTATCGGCGTCACCCCGGACACCGTCCTGGCCAAGGAGGCGGGCCTGGAGCTGGGCGTTAAGGGAAGCGTTGTGGTAAACGACCGTATGGAGACTTCCATTCCAGATATCTACGCCGTGGGGGACGCGGTCCAGGTGAAGCACTCTGTCACCGGACAGAACGCGTTGATCTCCCTGGCGGGGCCGGCCAACCGGCAAGGGCGCGTCGCCGCTGACAACATCTGCGGCGGAGACAGCCGATATCCTGGCTCTCAAGGCAGCAGCGTCATAAAAGTATTCGATATGACCGCTGCCGTGACCGGTGTCAACGAAACCAACGCCAAAAAGGCGGGGCTGGATGTGGATAAGGTCATTCTCTCTCCCATGAGCCATGCCAGCTATTACCCCGGCGGCAAGCTGATGACTATGAAAGTAGTTTTTGAGAAAGAGACCTATCGTCTCCTAGGCGCCCAGATCGTGGGCTATGAGGGCGTGGATAAGCGCATTGACGTGTTGGCCACCGCGATCCACACCGGACTGAAAGCCACCGAACTGAAGGACCTGGACCTGGCTTACGCGCCGCCCTATTCCTCCGCCAAGGACCCAGTGAATATGGCCGGCTTTATGGTTGACAACATCGAACAGGGGATTCTCAAACAGTGGTTTCTGGGGGACCTGGACCGCCTGCCCCAAGATGGAAGCGTTACCCTGCTGGATGTCAGAACCGCGGCCGAGTACGGCGGGGGGCATATTGATGGATTCAAAAACATTCCTGTAGACGAACTGCGCGAGCGGCTGGATGAGGTGGAACGGGGCAAACCGGTCTATGTGATCTGCCAGAGCGGCCTGCGCAGTTATATCGCCTGCCGCGTTTTGAGCGGGTACGGGTATGAGGCGTATAATTTCGCCGGGGGCTTCCGATTCTATGCCGCGGTGACCCATGACCGCTGTCTGGTGGAGGCCGCTTCCGCCTGCGGAATGGACCAATAAATCAAGGAGCAGTCCGCCGGATCCATGGCGGACCGCTCCGATTGGTCAAATATTCACCGCGCCGCCCAAAACCTCCAGCTTCGCCCGGTCCGTAAGCTCCACCGTGCCCCGGGACAGCCGGACCATCCCCTCGTTCTGGAGGTAGCGGAGCATCCTGGTGATTACCTCCCGGTGCGTGCCCAAGTGGTTGGCAATGCTCTCATGGGTGACGCGCAAGCGGTTCGCGTCCTCAATGGATGCTTCCTCCAGCAAAAACGCGGCCACCCGTTTGTCCATGCTGTTCCACATGACCTGCTCCATCAGCCACATGACCTCCGAAAACCGGGAGGCCATGATCTCATTGGTATAGTTCGCCACATAAGCGGACCGCTCCATGATCGGCCTATAGATGTCCGAAGGAATAATCCACAGCCGCGTATCTTTTTCCGCCGAGATGGCCACATCAAACTGGATGGAGCGCATCATGCAGGAGGCGGAAAACAGGCAGATGTCCCGGTCAAACAACCGGTAGAGGGTGACCTCCCGCCCCTCCCTGGAGAGGATGAAGGCCCGAAGCTGGCCGGTTTTGATCAGCAGCAGGCCGGTACAGTCCGTGCCGCCGCTGTGAAGTATGGTCCCTTTTTTTACGCTTCGGCTGACCAGGCCGGCGGAAATTGCCTGCTGCTGCTGGGGCGTCATGTGGTCCCAAACGGGAAAATACTCTGCAAACTCCATGGTGCGCTCTCCTTACCCAAAGCTGTACTCAGTATATAGCAATTAAGGGCATATGTCAATTTCATTCTTGACATATGCCCTTAACCGCCCTATAATTCAGGTATATCAATGGGGAGGCGGTTCTATGCCAAGACCTGTAAAACGCAGAAAGGTCTGTCATTTTCCCAGGGTTTTGGAGTTTCTGCCTGCCCACGCGGAGGCGCGGCGGTCCCCGATTCTTTTAACCGTGGATGAGTATGAAACGATCCGGCTGATCGACAAAGAGGAGTTTTCCCAGGAAGCATGCGGGGAATGGATGCAGGTGGCCCGGACGACGGTGCAGAAAATTTACGACAGCGCTCGAAAAAAGCTGGCGGAAGCGCTGGTGGAAGGAGCTCCGCTCCACATTGAAGGCGGAGAGTTCCAGCTTTGCGACGGAAAAGGCACCGGCTGTGGATGTATGGACTGCTTTAAGCGGCAGTACCGCCAGCAATATGAAAAACAAAAAGGAGATGCTGTTATGAGAATTGCGGTAACCTATGAAAACGGCCAGATTTTTCAGCACTTTGGCCGTACGGAGCAATTTAAGATTTATGATGTGCGGGATGGTACAGTTGTGTCATCCGAGGTGGTCGGCACCAACGGAAGCGGACACGGTGCTTTGGCCGGCGTGCTCACCGCTCTGAAAGCGGACGCTTTAGTTTGCGGCGGGATTGGCGGCGGCGCTCAGGCGGCCCTGGCGGCGGCCGGTATCCAGCTGTACGGCGGCGTATCCGGCGAGGCTGACCACGCGGTGCAGGCTCTGCTCAAGGGCGAGCTGGACTTTGACGCCAATGCGCGCTGTGACCACCACGACCACCATGGAGCGGAACACATCTGCGGGGAGCATGGCTGCGGAACACATACTCGCGGCAGTTAACGCAGAACTCTCAGATATGACGAGTTGACAAATTTTCGCGCCAAACTGTGTTTGTTCCAAACGTTTGTCAGCTTTTTTACGGCTATTGATTGGGTCAGAACAATTAGGACGCGCGCTGGGGGATTTGAACCTCCGCGCATAGAAAATAATCCTCACGAATTATGGCACAGCCTTCGGGCTGTGTCTTTTGTGATTTCAATCGCGAAAAAGGGAAAAGCCGTCTGTCCCTGCCGGACCGGGGACTGACTTTTTTGGCTGTATTATAAATAAAAACCACCCAACAGCAGTTGGGTGGTTTTGGACTGTGGGCAAAGCTGATGGAACGCCCGGATATCAGGTGTTTTCCATGAAGTTTTTCAGCATCTGCGCCGCTTGGGCACGGGTCGCTGTTCCTCCAGGGGCAAGCTGGCCATCGCTGTAGCCGCTGAGGATGCCGTTTTCTACAGCCCAGCACAGCGCCTCAAGAGCGTAGCCGCTAACCTGATCCGCGTCCGTGAAGCTAAGGGTCCGTCCGTTCGCCACGGGACTTCCCGCATACTTCCAGAGCATTACAACAAATTGCTCCCGTGTGACGCTGTCCTTGGGACCGAATTGGCCATTTCCGTAGCCGTTCGTGATGCCGTTCTCCGAGGCCCAGGCGATGCTGTCCGCATACCAGTCCTCGCCGCCGACATCGTTGAACACACTGGTCAGATCCTGTGGCGGAAGGCCCTCCAGCCTGTAAAGCACGGTGACCAGCATGCCGCGGCTCATGGTTTCTTCAGGGCTGAACGTGGTTTCGCTGGTGCCGCTGAACAGCTCGCGGGCGCTGGCAAAGGCCACGGCGTCAGCCGCCCAGCTTGTGGCTGGGACATCGGTAAAGTCCTTGCTGTTGTCCACAATCTCCACCGTAGCGGAGCCGCTCAGCGGAATACTCAGACTTCCGTCCTCCACGACAACCTTCCGCAGCGTTTCCCGTGTGCCGTCCTCATTGACCAGCACCGCTACGGTGCCGGGGCCAGCGTCCTCCACCGGGACGGTAAGAGTCACGCCGCCCGGAACGCGCTCCACGGTCTCGCCGCCCGCGGTCAGGGTCAGTACAACGGTCTGTTCCACCTGCTCGGTGACCACCCTGACGGTGCCGCCAGCGCTGGACAGCGTATCCAGCGCCGAGTTGGGGATGGTCACATCGGCGATGGGGGCGGAGACGGTGAGCGCCGCGCTGGTCTCGCGCCCGATCTGACTCACCGTCGAGGCCGGGATAGAGACTTCCGTTTTGGTTACCTCGCCGGTGATCTCCGGCTGAATGACAATGCTCTGGCTCTGATTTGCCGCCGCCTCCCGGACCAGACCGCTGCCCGCCGCCGCGCTCACCACGGTGCTGGCCGTACCGTTGCGGACGGTGGTCCGCATGGAGGTGCCGGTGGCGCCAGTTGTCGGCGTGCCTCCGGTGCTCGTTGTCGGCGTGCCGCTGGTGCCGCTGCCTGTACCGGAGGCAGCGCTGATGGTCACAGTAATCTGAATCGGAATCGCCTCATAGTTGGCCGCGTCCTCCGGCGTGAAGATAGCATCCTGCTGAGTGGTTCCCACGGGAGGCTTGATGGTACCGTCCTTCCAGACAAACGTGCCAGGTACGTTGGCGGCGCCGTCCTTGCTAAAGCCAATTTCGTTCAGCGTCTGTCCCTCCGTACCGGATGCTGTGGGCTGGGTCTCAATGGTCGGCTTCGCCTGCGCGATCGTCACCAAAATCTCCGCCGGATCGAGACCTGTGTAGTTCGCGCTCCCTTCCACCTTGTACCAGACGCTGTACGTGCCGGCGTTGGTTCCCTTGGGAATGGCTGTGGAATAGACGCCGCCTTGGGTCCTGCTGTACTTGATGACACCAATGCTGTTAACCGTGCTGCCGCCGCTGACAAGGGCCTGCGGGGCTTTGTTGTAAACCGGATCGAGCGCAGCCGGCGGAGTGTCTATTGCCGCGTCCGCCTTGGCGATCGACGCCGTTGTGCTGACAGGCCAGATGATCTGATACTTGCTCACGTTCGCCCCCGTGGCACCATGCGATGTAATCTCTACCTGCTTGCTGGTGCCAACATCGGCTGTATCAAATTGGCCTACCACGGTGAGCTGGATGTCATTATCCCCCTTCACCAGGGCATCGGCCTCCAGGGACGCGCTCAGAACCGCGTTCCTGGTCCCATCGAAGGTCTTGTCCTTGGCCGTCACCACCGGTCTGACGGGCTTCGGGTCCGCGTAAAACGTCACGCTGGCCGTGTTGGACTGCTCGTAGCCGCCCGAGGCCTCCTGGTACGCTTTGACGGTGAAGCTGCCTGTGCCGGTTACGGTCACGACACCGTTCCCATCCACCGCCGCGACAGCGGTTTCCGCGACGTTCCAATGGATCGCGCCGCTTCCGGATCCGCCCGTCGCGCTCAGACGGAAGGTATCACCGTAGTAAACCGTGTACTCGCTGGCAATGATGGACAGGGGTTCCTGGCTGGTCTTCTCGATCTTGAAGGTGCCAGTTACAGGAGTCTCGAACTCGTAGTTGCCGCTGTTCCTGATGTCTTTGACAGTAACAGTATACGTATCGGCCGCAATCGCGTTGGAGGGAATCGTCACGCTGTACTCGCTCTCCGGGACGGCGCGGTTGTTGCTGTCCAGGACCCGGATGGTCGCGGGGGCCTTTGCCGTGTTGTCATACCGGAAGGTATCCGGTGTACACTCAACCGTGAGCGCGCCTGTGTACGGGGCAATGTCCACGGTCATTTTCCGCGCACCGCTGTCCTTGTAATTGCCACCGCTGGCGATAACCTTATACCAGAGCGTGTAGGGTCCGGCGTCTTTCCCTTTGGGGATACCGGGGGTGTAGTCAACACCGTTCAGAGAATAGACCAAATTTCCGCCCACCGCGGTGCCGTCCGTCACCAGCTCCTGCTCATTGCCGGTATACGTGAGACCCGAAATCGCTTGTGGATCGGCCGCCACGCTCGCGGCCACCGGCGTGATGGACGCTGTCGTTTTGCGGTTATAGTCGATGGCATACTTTGCGCTGATGGTGTCATCCGTAACTGTCAGGCTAATGGTGACGGTCTTGTCGGTCCCAGCCTCCGCATCAGAGAACTGTCCCTTTACCTCATAGCCGCTCTCGGCAATGCTCTCACCAGGGAGCAGGTCGCGAAAGATGACTGACAGCTCAGCACCCGCCTTTCCGTCGTAGGGCTTATCCTTGGCCGTCACAGTAGCTGTGACCGGCCTCGGGTTGGCGTAGAACTCCAGCGCGCCGGTGGCCGCTCCGTAGTTGCCGTTCGCGGCCTTGGCCGCCGTGATGGTGACTTTGCCGCTGCCTATAATCTTGAACTGCCCATCGCCGCCGGCCACAGGCCCCTCTGTCGTCCATGTCACCGCGCCGCCGGCGGAACCGCCAGTGGCGATAAGGTTCAGCTCGTCGCCATAGTAAACGGTATCCGGCTTGCCGGTAATGGTCAGCAGCTGGTCCGCGCCGACAATCGCGAAGGTTTTCTCCGCCGTGAAGCTGTAGTTGCTCCCCTTGCTGGTGATCTTGATTTTGGCGCTGTTGGGGCTGACCGCTGTGTTGTTCTCGTAGCTCACCGTGTACTCCGTGGCCGGGATGATACGATTGCTGTCATCTCTCACGATGACGGCGGGCGTGATCGGGCTGCCGGTGTAGCTGAAGCTGTCGCCATCGGGCAGCTCGATGGTCGGATGGTCCGGCCTGTTCACGTTGATTTTTGCCTCGATCGGCTTAATGTCGCTGTCCTCGTGGGTGGAGTCGCCCAGCACCTTGGCGAAAATGGTGTAGGCGCCCGCCTTGGTTCCGGTGGGGATGTCAGCGGAATAGGTTACGGCGTTCCGAGAATAGACCACAATGCCCTCCAGAGAGATCCCTATGCCATCCTCATCAATGAGCTCCTGCTCTTCCCCTGTGTAGACCAGGTCTGTCAGGCCTTCTGGCAGTTTTAAAAAGGTCGCTTTGGTCTTGGCGATCTCAAAGGTCCTTGTGGTGTAGAACTGGTAATTGCTCCCGCTCACGCTTTGAATCTCGACCGTCGCGGTGCCCGGATTGATGTTGCCGCTGTACCTGATTGTGTAATCAACATATTCAGCAAGCGGCGCGTTATCTACAGTGACGGTTACACTGGTGGGCTTCCGCGCTGTACCAGTGTACGGGAGAGGATCGCTTGCCAGAATCAATGTGACCGAAGGATTCACTGGCTTCGGCTTAATGGTCACAGACATCTGGTCAAACGTTGTGCCGCCCTCGTGGTTGCCGTCGCCTACCACCTTATAATATACAGTATAGGTGCCCGCGTCGGTTCTCTTAGGGATGGTCGTGCTGTAGCTGTTGGGGGCGGTATTATCCAGCGTATACTCAATGTGTCCGCCGATCGCGGTGCCCGCCGCCACCAGCTCCTGGGGCTGTCCGGTGTAGGTCAGGTCATTCGCCTGGGGGAAACGGGTCAGCTGTACCGCAGCCTTTTTGATGGCAAACGGTACTTTCGCCTCAGTAAACCTGTAGTTGCCGTCCTCCGCTCTCGTGACGATCACGGTCGCGTTATCAACGTTCTTGTTATTGGCGTAGCTCACCGTGTAGTCGCTGGGCGCGAGTATGGCTCTGTAGCCGCTCGCGTCTGTCCCCTCAACCGTAACGGCAGGCTTTTTCTCAGTGCCGTCGTACTCGTAGGAGTATGTCGGGGGAGTGGTGCTATTATCCGTTTTCAAGTCGTTGCCTGACAGCGCGACCGATACGCTGACCGGCCTGGGGTTGATGTCCGCCTTGACGGTGGCGGGACAGCTGACGGCGTACTTGCCGGTATCACCCGTTATCTTCACATTGGAATCATTCAGCGCAACCGTCTTGTTCGTGCCAGCGTTGGCGTTGTCATAGGTGCCCATCAAGTCGTCGATTGTGATGGTGTCATTGTCAGCGTCTACCAGAGCGCTGGCTTTCACAACCGCCGTGATATCCCCATCGTCAACGGCTGTGGTGCCGTCGTAGTCCTTTGCCAAAATCGTCACTTCTGCCACAACCGGCTTGGGCTCCACGGTAAAAGTCCAGGTATCGCTGACCGTGCCGTAGTTGGGGACTGTCCGTTCGGCCTTGACTGTGATGGGCCCGGTTCCGTTGATATGGAGTACGCTCGTACCCATATCAAAGAAAGCGCTGGTTTCGCCGGCCGTAACGCTCCAGGCCACGGCCCCCTGTCCGGTGCCGCCGGTGGTGTTCAGCGTCCTTACCGTGTCGCCGTAGTAGACATGGTCGGGCTGGCCGGTGATGGTCAGCGCGGCCTGAGACGCCGGGACAATCTTCACCTTGGCGGTCGCGGTGAAGTCGTAGTTTCCGTTGGCGTTGCCTGTGATGGTCGCCGTATAGGTACCGACATTCGTCAATACGTCTGTGGCCAACGGATTGTTGTCATCCGCCCAGGTGACCGTGTACTGATCCTCGTCAATGACGGTTCTGCCGTCCTTGACCGTGATGCTCGGCTCATGCTTCGCGCTGTCGTACACATAGGACGATTCCGACGGCTCCACGGTGGCCCCAATGGTCTTGCGGCCGATGGTCACGGTAATCGAGCCGCCGGGTTCGGCGGTGTAATCGGTGGTCCCGTCCACCTTGTAATAGACGGTGTACAGCCCGGCGTCGGTCCCGGTGGGAATCGCCGTAGAGTAGGTTCCATTCCGCTCCAGCGAATACACAATAAAGCCCACATTGGTCTCGCCCGCCGTGACCAGCGCCTGGAGCTGGCCGGTGTAGGTCAACGGGTCGATTTTCTCCGGATTGGCGATAAACCTTGTGGTCTCCTGGGTGATATCCGCGGTCACTGTGGCGGGATAGCTGATCGCGTACTTGTCCGCGTCATCCCCAGTCACCTTGACCCTGCTGGTATCCAGCGTGACGGTCTTTCCTATGCCCACCGAAGCGGTGACAAACTCGGCGGTGATGCTGGCCTTGTCGATCGTCACCACGTCGCCGCTGTCCACCAGGTCACCGCCAGCGATACTGGCGGAGGTCACCGTGGCGTCGGTTGTGCCGTCATACGCCCTGCTTGCAGCCACAACAGAAGCTGTCACGGGCTTGGGCGCGGCGGTGAACGTCCACTGGGCGGAGACTGGCAGGTAGTTCTGATCTCCGGGATTGGTCGCCGTGATAGTGACCTCGCCCACGCCTGTGATCTCCACGTTGCCATCAGTATCGACGGTCGCGGGACCTGTCGGAATCCAGGTTACGGCGCCGCTGCTGGAGCCGCCGCTGGCGGACAGGGCAAAGGTATCGCCATAATTGGTCGTAACAGCATCGCTATGGTCAATCACCAGCTCCGCCTGCTCGGTCTTGCCGATGGTGAAGGTGGCTTGGCTAGTGGGAGCGGTAAGGTTGGACAAGTCGTAGTTGCCGCCCGCGGAATTGGCGATCGTAATGGTGTATACGCCTTCGTTTGTCGGATTCTCCACATCACAGGACCAGGTGTACTCCTCCTCGGGCAGTACCGTCTTCCCATCCATAACCGTAATCTCGGGCAGCTTCACCTGGCCGTCGTACTCAAAGCCCCTGGGGCTCAGCTCAATGGTGACCGAGGTCAGCGGCTTGGGCAGGATGCTCGCCGCCACAGACTGAACCGCGAAATCGTTGTGGTTCTTGTCCCCGACCACCTTATAGTAGACGGTGTACTGCCCCGCGTTGATGGCCGTAGGGATGGCGGCGGTGTAGGCGCTCGTCGGGCTGTTCAGCGCGTACAGGACCTCGCCGCCGCTGGTCGTGCCCGGTTTCAGCAGCTCCCGCTCCGTCCCGTTGTAAACAGCCTGAGCGTCAGACGGGTCTGGGGCAAACTTAATATCCGCCTTGAGAATCACAAACGTCGCCGAACCCGTGACAGTGTAATTGCCGCCCTGCTTGTCAGTGATATCGACCGTACCCTTTCCAGCGTCTACGTTGTCGCTGTAGATGATGTTATATTCGCCCGCGTCAATCACATCACTGCCGTACTTGACTGTGACCGCGGGCTTTTTCGGATCGCCGTCATAGGTGTAGCTGTCAATCGGGTCCCCGTTGTCGTCCAGCAGCTCAAGCTCAATGGTCGGGTCCTTCACCGTCTTGGGGGCGATGGTAACTTTCACCTGACCCACAGCAGAATCGCTGTGGTTGTCATCGTGCGCTACCTTATAATATACGGTATACTCACCGGCATTGGTCGCGGTGGGGATGGTTTCCTCATAGGTTCCAGCCGAATTATCCGGGTCAGCCGGGTCAGCCAAAAAGTAGACCATTGTGCCGCCGGTCCCATCGCCCGCGGTCACAAGCTTCTGGGCGTAGGTGCTAAAGGTGAGCGGAAGACCCGCCGGTTCCGGGGCGGTGGTAACCTTGGCTTGTTCCTCTTTGATTCTAAAATCCTTTGTAGCGGGGTTGGGCGTAAACGAATAGTTTCCGCCCTCCTTGGCCGCGACGGTCACTGTTGCGATGCCCACGTCTGTGTTGTTGCTGTACGCCACCGTGTACTCGCCGCCCGGAATCTCGTTTCCATTCTCATCGTTCAGCGTGACAGTCGGCGTCTTCGCGGCGCCATCGTAGATATAGTACTGTATGGGTGACGCGGAGGTATCGTCTTTCCACAAGCCGTCACCGCTCAGCGTGATATCGGGCGTCACCGGCTTTTTCTTGATTTCCACATCCACACTCGCCGGAGCCAGTCCGGTGTAATTCTGGGTCTCCTGAACGCGGTACCAGACGGTGTAGGTGCCCGCGTTGGTTTCCTCCGGAATCGCCGTGGAATAGGGCCCACCCTCGCTCATGGCGTATTCCACCAGCACGCCGCCGGGATCAACGACCAAGCTGGTGTCGTTCATCAGCGCCTGTGAAGTCCCGTTGTAGGTTAAACTCGCGCCATTCGGCGGGGTCTTAATGTTCGCGATCGCCTTGTGGATGGTCGCCGTAACGGTTGTGCTGGAGTAGGAAACGTCGTAGTGCTCGGAATTTTTACCGGCGATCCACGCGCCGTCGAAATTCACGGTCACCGTCTTGTCCGCGCCGGCGTTCTCATCGCTGAACGCACCTTTCAGGTCGGTGATGATAATCTGGTCCCCAGGCAGTACGCCTGTCTCCACTTCAGCGTGGATTGTGGCCTCATCATCACCGCTATAGTTTTTGTCCTCCGCCGTCACCGTGGCGACAACAGATTTTTTATCCGCGGTGATCGGCCAGGTCGCGATGGCGTCGTCGTAGTTGGTGACGCCGGTCACGGGGTCCTTGCCGGATTTCGCGGCCTGAACGGTGAATGAGCCATGACCAACGATGATGACCTGTCCGCTGTTTTCGTCTACCTCCGCGACGTCTGTACCGTCTGTAATCTTCCAGGTGACTTCACCATTGCCCGAGCCGCCGTTTGTCTCCAGGGTAAACTTATCCCCGTAGGTGACGGTATTGGGCTTATTGGTAATGGTCAGCGTCGCCTGCTCCTTTGAGGTGATTTTGAACTCAACCTCCACTTCGGTGATTTCATAATTGCCGCCGTCTTTATCGGAAACAACCACCTTGGCCGGATTTCCATCGGTGCTCACGTTCCGGTTGTTGACGTACTTCACCTGATACTCGGTGTCCAGCAGTTCGGTCACATCATCCTCATCCTTGACTGTGACCTTAGGTTCTTTCTCGCCGCCGTCATACAGGTAGGTATACTCTGACAGCTTCACAATCGGCGTAATCTTCTTGCGCCGGATTTCTACGTCGCTAATTTCAAACGGACCGACGGCAAGGTAGTTTTCCGTTTCCTCCGTCTGATACCATACCTCGTAATCCCCTCCTGCGTTGATGCCTGTGGGGATATCCGGGAGGTAGGTTCCGTGCTCACTTGTCGCGAACAGAATCTCCACGCCGTCCCGTTCCGCCGCGCTGTGCAGGGTGCCCGCGGTGACCAGCTTCTGGGCGGTGCCGTTGAACTCCGGCTGTATAGCCTTGGGGGGTGTGACAATCGGGCTGATTTTCTCAATAATCAGTGTAATCGGCTCGCTGGATGCCGCCTGATAGCCCGGCACACTCGTCGTCGGCTTTTCCGGGAGGCTGGCCACAACCTCATAAGTACCGGCGTTTGTGGGCAGGCCATCGGTGTAGGCGGTGTCTCCCGGCGCCTTCACCCGGTAAGAATATTGGAGATATTGGCTCAAATCTGTACCATTAGAATTTATATTATTGATGATCACAGACGGGAGCTCGCTCGCCTTTACCGGGGCACCATCATAGGGCAAATTCACCGGGCCAGGCTGGCTCCACTCAAGCACGGCCCCGTTCAGCTCAGCCTGGGTAAAGGTATAGTCCTGGGTAAAGGTCCCCTGGTTGTCGCCCACCTCCACCGTAACGGTAATTGTAATGTCGGTGCTGCCCATATCGGCCTGAGTGGTGTAGGTCACGGTATAATGGGTATTCTCGGTCAGCGTTGTACCGTCCTTTGTCGTAACGGTAATGGTGCCGTTGGCCGGCTTGATGTTCTCGTCATAGGCCAGCGCCTTCAGGCTGTTACGATCCACCGCGACGGTAATCTCGTCGCCGCAGAGGTCACAGACTCCCGTCTCGTCCTCAAAGGTGAAGGTACAGGGATCTGTCCCGGTCTCTCCGCAGAAGGAGCAGAGCCAGGTGTGCCTGACATCGCCGTGGAAAGGGGTGTAGGCCTTGTCATGGTCTGTGCATCGGGCGACCACAACCGTCCTGGGCGGCGCTGAGCTTGCCAGCTCTGTCAACGAAATTCGGCTGCCAGTTTCATCAAAATAGGCATAACCCGGCGCCAGCAGCGCGGCAAAATCACCCTCCTCCGTTTGAATCGCGCCCCGCTGCCCAAAATATGTGCCGGCGGAGAGCTGTACATTCGCCCCGGAGGCGATGTCCAAGGCATATGAAAAGCCTTTGATGGATGTACCTGGCTCTGTGATAGTCAGAGAGCCGCCGGACTGGACCCGCACACCGGCGCTTCTGTTGGAAACCACCGTGCCCTTGAGACGCAGAATACCGTCCTCGGTGACCTCAATGGTGTTCGCGCTCGTTCCGGTCAAGGTAAACCCGTTTGTGTCCACGACCATAGACCGCGATATCACAAGCGGGGTATCAAGGCTTTTATTGTTCAGCAGCTTGTATGTTCCGTCCGCGGCAAGGCTGTCGTCAAGGTCGCTGTTCAGCTCCGCGGCGCCCAGCTCCTCTACCTGGTTCCACAGGGCGAGACAGGGCGACAGATCCACCTGCCGCCGCTCGTCGGCGGTCAGCTGGTCATACAGGGTGAAAATTTCGTCCAGCTGGGCCTGGACCCGCTCGCTGTTGTCCGCCGAAACGCCGCGGGGCAGCCTGGCGATCAGGTCGTCGATGGGGCAGATGGGACAGACAAATGTACATGGCGCGCCGGGGCTTTCCGGCTCGTAGCCGCAGGTATCGTCGTGCTCATGCGGACAGGTCAGCGCGGGGGTGACACAGCCGCTGTCCTCCGTACATATGTGCGTACACAAATCCGGCTCATCCACCTCGGGATCATAGTCCGGGGCGGAATAGCATTCGGACGTATGCTCATGGGCGCAGTCCGTTACGATTGTATAGCAGTCATCATCGTGCTCATGGGCGCAGTCACACCCCGGGGTTGACGGGATATACCCGCATTCCTCTGTGTGCGCCGGATGGTGCGGGCACAGACCGTTGTCCGGCGTCTCGCCGGCGGCCAGTACCCATACAGGGCACAGGTTCAGGCACAGAGCCAGCGTCATTCCAAGGCTTAGCACTCTGCGTTTCATGCGATAACCTCCCAAGCTCATGAGGAAGCCGCGCGCGGCGCGCAATCCTCCAATATAATGTAATCTCATTTTACCACCGCGGCCGCAAATTGTCCACAGCTGAAACAACAATTTTCTCCAGCCGAGAGGCCCTTCCCTTCCCCGCCACCACGGGTGGACGGGCCACTAAAACAAGAAGCCCCCGGGCTTTCACCCGGGGCCGCTGGCTGCTTCGATCACTCTATTCTACTATTGTTCCGTCTGTCTGTCCACAAAAATTTCATCCTGCCGCCATATAAAATAGCGTCCCCCCGCGCCGCATCCCCGCTGTCCTATTGACTGTTTGTATGGTATTCTCTTTTAGAAAATGAAAAACACCGCATTTTCACGCGGTGTTTTTCGCCTGCGGTTTTTTTAGCGAAACAGGTTGGAGGTGCCACCCAGATTTGAACTGGGGAGTGGAGCTTTTGCAGAGCTCTGCCTTACCACTTGGCTATGGCACCGTCTCTATCAATCTATGCCTCCAGGGGAAAAAAAGAACCAGATATTTTGGAAAAAACGGGGCAAAGAAACTTTGCCCCGTTTTGGAGCGAGTGACGAGGCTCGAACTCGCTACCTCCACCTTGGCAAGGTGGCGCTCTACCAGATGAGCTACACTCGCATTTAGGTCCTCCGCAGAGGATAAGTCTGCGGAGGATGGTGCCTCCGGTCGGAATCGAACCAACGACACGAGGATTTTCAGTCCTCTGCTCTACCAACTGAGCTACAGAGGCAGGTCTTACCTTCTTAATAAAAAAGAAAGTAAGTGGCGACGCGGAAGGGACTTGAACCCTCGACCTCCGGCGTGACAGGCCGGCGTTCTAACCAACTGAACTACCGCGCCAGGTAGTCCCGGGGGATATGGGCGTCAAATTGGTGGGAACAACAGGGCTCGAACCTGTGACCCCATGCTTGTAAGGCATGTGCTCTACCAGCTGAGCTATGCTCCCCGGTCCGGTGCCGAACTTGCGACGGCTTGCTTATTATACAAGACGTTTCTCCGGTTGTCAACAGGAAAATGAGATTTTTTGCCGCAATTTTTTCAGGAGCGAAACCGGCTTCATACAGCCGCCCGGGTCAGGATGCCCTCCAGCGGGCCCTGATGCACGGGATGGAGGTCCTTCAGCAGGCACAGATCCGCCGGACGGAGCAGGGTGGGCGGTTTGGGCAGCTCCACCGCGCCGCACTCCTCCAGCAGCCCGGCCACAAACTGAGAGCAGAAGAAGTGGTGCCGCCGCTGGAGGGACAGGTTGAAGTAGCAGGCGAACACCCCCAGCACGCTGTAGCGGTACTCCTCCCGTTGGGCGTACATGGAGCGCAGCTGCCGGCGCAGGCGGAAATAGGTCTCCTCGCTCACCTTCAGCTCGTACAGACAGCAGGGGACAGCCCGGCGGTATACGGTGACCTGTTCCTCCACCAGTCCGGCGGGCAGAGCGAAGCGGCGGTATTTCCGGGCGAAGCTGTAGAAGGGGCCGCTGGGGCCGTCCAGGCCGATGGAGGCATGGGTGTAGCTGTCCCGGGTGGCAAAATGGATCAGCCGGGAGAACCAGGTCCCCGACCGGGTGAGTAAAATATGTATCGTACGCTCCGCCATGGAACGTTCCTCCTTTCACGCCAACCGGCGGACTGCCCGCCGGGCAAAACGACCAGTCGTTTCATCATTGTTCATTGTACAACTAAAATACTAACATGGGAAGCCTAAAATGATCTGAAGGAAAGATTAAGGTTTTCTGAATTTCGCGGCGGAATGTAAACCCTAACATTTTATAGTTGACAATCTGTGGGACATAATGTATACTATGTGCCGTAAACAGTTTACGACACTTTTTGGAAAGGATGTATCCTCACTATGGAGACAAAGACAAAAAACAGCGTATATCCCCTGGCGATGACCGCGGTAATGGCGGCGGTTATCGCGGTAGTCGCTCCCTTTTCGATCCCGGCCTGGGGCGAGGTATCCTTTACCCTTTGTACCTTTGTCCTCTACCTGTCCCCCTATATCCTGGGATGGAAGAGAGCGGCTGTCGCCACGCTGGTCTATATCCTGCTGGGCATGGTGGGCATGCCGGTATTCAGCAACTTTAAGGCCGGATTGGGGGTACTGGCCGGCCCCACCGGCGGCTACATTCTGGGTTATATCCCCATGGTTATCATATGCGGCCTGATTATTAAGACGTTTGCCAAAAACCGGGCGATCCATCTGGGCGGTATGATTCTGGCCACCGCCGTGCTCTACGCCTTTGGCACCGCTCTGTTCTGCGCCCAGACGGGCTCCACCCTGGAACACGCGCTTCTGGTCTGTGTGCTCCCCTTTATTCCCTTCGACCTGGGAAAAATGGCCATCGCCACCGGGCTGGGCCCCATCCTGCGGGAGCGGCTGACCAAGGCTAATATCTACCCGGAAGACTAAGCCTTCTCTTCCCCCTTAATAAACCGCCGCCCCAGATTTGCTCTGGGCGGCGGGATTTTTTCTTGCGTTCTGGAAAAAAGGGCAATATAATAAAGGTGAAAAAAATTTTTTGGAGCGCGCGATAAAACGCTTCCGCCGCGCGTTCCTTATTCGACAGGAGAAATGGACTATGCTGGCTGCGTTAAGCGTCCAGACAACCGAAGAGGAAAACCAGCGCCGCCGCCGGGAACTGGACCGGCTCCTGCTCCAGGTGGGGCGGGGAGACCGGGACGCGTTCGCCCGGCTGTACGTCCAGACCCGGGGAGCGGTGTACGCCCTGGCGCTGTCCCTCCTTCACGACGCCCATGAAGCCCAGGACGTGGCTCAGGACGCTTTTATCAAGGTGTGGGAGAGCGCCCCGTCCTACCGGCCTCAGGGCTCGCCCATGGCCTGGCTGCTCACCATCGCCCGGAACCTGAGCCGGTCGCGTCTGCGCCAGAGCGGGCGTCAGGCGGAGCTGGATGAGGAGGAGTGGAACTCCCTCCCCGAAGAGAATCCGGAGATCTCCCCCGAGGATCGGGCGGTCCTTCAGGAGGCGCTGGCCCAGCTGGAGGCGGAGGAGCGGCGGATCGTCCTGCTCCACGCCGTCACCGGCCTGAAGCACCGGGAGATCGCCGCGCTGCTGGAGCGGCCGCTGTCCACCGTCCTGTCAAAATACCACCGCGGGCTGAAAAAATTGAGGGCCCTGATGAAAGGAGAGAGCGGCCAATGACCGACCGGGAACTGGAGCAGAAGCTGGCGGGCGCCATCGGGCGCGCCGTCCCCGACGACTTGGACGCCATCCTCTCCCGCTGCGGTGAACAAAACGGGAGCGTGATGGAATTGAAGCCGAAGAAGAATATGAAACGCTGGCTGGCCGCCGCCTGCGCGGCGGTGGCCCTGCTGGGAGCGGGGGGCGGCGGACTGGTTTACCAACAGAGCCACGCTGTGGCCTCGGTGGTGTCTCTGGACGTCAACCCCAGCATTGAGCTGAAGGTCAACCGCTACGAAAAGGTGATCTCCTGCACCGCCCTGAACGAGGAGGCCGCCGCGGTGCTGTTCACCATGAACGGCGGAGCCGACCTGAAGGGCACCAAGCTGGATGTGGCGGTGAACGCCATTGTGGGCGCCCTGGTCCAGGCGGGCTATCTGGACAGCATCTCCTCCGCGATCCTCATCTCAGTGGAGGACAAGGATCAGGACCGGGCCGCCCGGCTCCAGGCGGAGCTGGTGGCCTCGGTGGATGGAGTGCTCCAGACCCAGGCCCCCAACACCTCGGTACTGAGCCAGGTGCTCACCCTGGACGCCGGGACGAGTACCGTCTATGGCAGCGGCATCTCCATGGGCAAGTCAGCCCTGGTACAGAAGGTGTTGGAGCTGAACGGCGCCGGCGACGAAGCCTTTGACCAGTTGGCCGCCCTGTCGGTGGAGGAGCTGAACGACCTGCTGAAAACGGGGGAGACCCGGATTCCCATTGGAAAGCCCGCGGCCGCCCTGGCGGTGGATGAATATGCCGGCGTCCAGGCCCTCAGCTCTCCCGTCATCGATGTGGACCCGGAGCTGGACGAGGTTCCGCCCCACTATGAGGTGGAGCTGAAAACCGCCTGGGGCAAGTTTGACTATATTGTGGATGCCTTTACTGGGGAAATACTCAGCGGCCCGAAGGATGTGCTGAATTATAGCCCCGGCGGGAGCGAACAAACAGCGCCCGCCGCCCCTGACCCGGCTCCTCAAACGCCTGTGACCACCCCTCAGACGCCTGTGACCACCCCCCAGACGCCTGTGACCACCCCTCAGACGCCCGCGCCTCAGAATCAGGATGTGGGCCAGGAGGCCGCCAAGCAGGCCGCTCTGAATCATGCGGGATTGTCCGCCAGTGATGTCACCAGCTGGAAGGTTGAACGGGACTGGGAGAACGGCCGGCTGGAATATGAGATTGAGTTCTGGCGCGGAACCTCGGAGTACGACTATACCATTGACGGTCACTCCTGTTCCATTTTGAAGCACGAAGTAGACCACCACACAAGCGGCGGACACCACAGCGACAGCCACTACAGCGGCACGACGGCCACCACCACCGACATCGGCCAGGAGGCCGCCAAGCAGGCGGCTTTGAACCACGCCGGCGTGGCGGAGAGCCAGACCAGTAAGCTGAAGGTGAAACAGGACTGGGACGACGGCCGGCTGGAGTATGAGGTGGAGTTCAAGGCTGGAGGCATGGAGTATGATTACACCGTCGACGGCGCCACCGGAGCCATTCTGGAATACGAATCTGAGTGGGACGACTGATCCATAAAGACGGGCGCGCCGCGGTTTTTCCTTCCGCGGCGCGCCCGTTTCTCAGCGCTTGCGATTCTTCTGATAGATGATGTTCAGGCCCTTGAGAAGCAGGTCCTTCTCCAGCTTGATCTCCCGGCGGCACAGGGGGACGATGAACCGCGCCATTCCCCCGGTGGCCACTACGGTGGTGGAGCAGCCCAGCTCCTCCTCCACCCGGTCCAGCATGCCGTCCAGCATGGCGGCGGTGCCGTACATGATACCGCTGCGCATGCAGTCCTCGGTGTTCTTTCCGATGACCCGCTTGGGCCTGTCCAGCCGGATCCCCGGCAGCTGGGCCGTCCGGGAGGTAAGGGCCTCCAGCGACACCCGCACCCCGGGAATGATACAGCCCCCCAGGTAGGCGCTCCCCTTTCCCACCACCTCAATGGTGGTGGCGGTCCCCAGGTCCAGAAGGGTCAGGGGCGGCTCATACTCCGCCAGCGCCGCCACCGCAATGACAATCCGGTCGCTGCCCACCTGAGACGGGTTGTCCATCTGGATGTTCAGCCCGGTTTTCAGCCCCGGTCCCACCACCATAGGCGTTTTTCCGATGACCTTCACGATGCCGGTACGCACCGAGTTAAACACCGGCGGCACCACGGAGGAGATGATACAGCCCTCCATATCCCGGGGCTTCACCTCAAACAGCCCCAGCATGCCCTTAATCTCCGCCCCGTACTGGTCGGAGGTCTTGATCCGGTCGGTGGCGATACGGGCCTCAAAGGCGATTTGACCGCCTTCAATGCCGCCAATGACGATATTTGTGTTGCCAATATCAATGGCCAGGAGCATAATGGCTCACCAAACTCTCTGTGTAAATTGGATTGTCCCCCCAGCGGGGGGACAATATACGTTTAAGTATTTGCCTGGGGCCGCGGATTCAGCGCCGGCACATGAAGCATCGCCTTGCACACCGCGGTGACCAGAATCCCGGCGGCAACGGCCTCTGCCGCGCCGGAGCTGAACACGATGCCCAGCACCACGCCCAGCACCGCCTCCATGCCGATATTCTGGGCGGCGGCGAACTCAGGGGCAAGGAGCAGGAAAATACTGCCCATCACCAAAACGGTGTTGGTCAGCGCCCCGGCCACGCCCACCACGGGCAGGGCGATCAGGTCGTTGACCTTGCACTTCTTCAGGGCGATCCACAGCCAGCCGGACACCACGCCGATGAAAATCCGGCAGCCCAGGGCGATCCAAACCGCCTTGGCCGACCCCGCCGCGCCGCTGGTCTCAGCGGCCCACACAGGGGAGAAGGCAAAGGACAGCGCCGTGGGCGCGGTGGTGGCGGTCCACATGGAGCACAATCCAAACACACCGCCTAACACCGCCCCGGCCAGTGGGCCCAGCAGCACCGCTCCCACAATGACGGGGATGTGGAGTGTGGTAGCCCGAATGAGGGGCAGAGGAATCAGGCCGATGCCGGTGAGTTGCAGGACCAGCTGGAGGGCCACAAACAGGGCCACCCCCACCAGCCAGCGGGTGTCGCGCTTACGGGTTCTCATTTTACATTACCTCCTGCTGCCGCTCCGCCATCCGCGGATGCAGCGCATGTTTTAAGAGGGCGAGGACGCGCCCCGTCCTCTCAGCGGTTTATTATACAGGATAGCGCCCTGATATGCAAGAAAAAACTTTATGGCTTTACAGCCGGGAGCTCAAACAGTATAATGGAAGGAAACACAAAGGAGGACACCGCCATGTTAAAGGGAAAAACCATCCTTCTGGGGGTCACAGGGGGAATCGCGGCCTACAAGGCGGCCGCTTTGGCCTCGGCGCTGGTGAAGCGGCGCGCCGGTGTGGAGGTGGTCATGACCGAGCACGCCACCCGATTTATCGCCCCCCTCACCTTTGAGCAGCTCACCGGGCGGCGGTGCGTGGTGGACACCTTCGACCGGAACTTCCCCCACCAGGTAGAGCACATCGCCCTGGCGGACCGCGCCGACCTGGTACTCATCGCCCCCGCCACCGCCAATGTGTGCGCCAAACTGGCCCACGGGCTGGCGGACGATATGCTCACCACCACTGTGCTGGCCTGCGCCTGCCCCAAGCTCATCGCCCCGGCCATGAACACCAAAATGTTTGAAAATCCGGTCACTCAGGACAATTTGGATATTCTGCGCCGCTATGGCTGGGAGGTCATCGCCCCCGCCTCCGGCCGGCTGGCCTGCGGGGCGGTGGGGGCGGGCAAGCTGCCCGAGCCGGAGCAGCTTCTCCAGCATATCCTGCGCCAAATCGCCCTGCCTCACGACCTGGCTGGCAAGCGCGTTCTGGTCACCGCCGGACCCACCCAGGAGGCTCTGGACCCGGTGCGGTATCTCACCAACCACTCCACCGGCAAAATGGGCTACGCCCTGGCCCGGATGGCTATGCTCCGGGGGGCGGAGGTCACCCTGATTTCCGGCCCCGTTTCCATCCAGCCGCCCCCCTTTGTGGAGGTAGTGAATGTCGTCTCCGCCCAGGAAATGTTTGAGGCGGTATCCGCCCGGCGGAACTGGGCCGACTTCATCTTCAAGGCCGCCGCCGTGGCCGATTATACCCCCGCCCAATACGCGGACGACAAAATCAAAAAGAAGGACGGCGATCTGTCCATCCCCCTGAAGCGCACCCAGGACATTTTGAACTATCTGGGCGGGCATCGCCGCCCGGGGCAGGTACTGTGCGGCTTTTCCATGGAAACCCGGGACATGCTGGAAAACAGCCGGGCCAAGCTGGAGAAAAAGAATGTGGACATGATCTGCGCCAACAATTTAAAGGTAGCCGGGGCCGGCTTCGGTACTGACACCAATGTGATGACCGTTATCACCAGAGACGGCGCGGAGGAGCTGCCCTTAATGTCCAAGGAGGACGCGGCCGCTCGTATCCTTGACATCGCCGCCGCGCTTGGCGGCAATCAATAATTTGTAAATTTTTCTTTGACCCCTTGACATAAGTCCGAAATCAGACTACAATGGCACAAGTCTGATTTCGGACTTTTCTGTTGGGAGGAACCGCCATGGATTTTGAGCAATTCAATGAGGAATACAACCGCCTGTATAAGGAGGAGGACAATCTGTATCACCGGCTGGCCAAGCATTTCGGACTGTCTGATTCCGCTTTTTGGATTCTGTACACCCTGGAATCGGCCCGCCAGCCTCTCACTCAGACAGAGCTGCGCGGCTATCTCTCTCTGAGCAAGCAGACGATCAACTCCGCGCTGAAGCAGCTGGAACAGGAGGGGCATCTCCGCCTGTCCAGCGGCTCGCGGCGCAACAAGTACATCCATCTGACGGAAACCGGCCAGGCCCTGGCCGGACGCACTGTCCGTCCGGTGCTGAAGCTGGAGGAGCGGGCCTTCCTCGGCATGGCCGAGGAAGAGCGGGCCAGCATACTGGCCCTGCACCGGCAGCGTTTGGAGCTGCTGCTCCGGCAGGCGGAACAAATTTTCAGCATGTCATAGGAGGAATAGGTTTTTATGCGGATCCAACTTTCGGACCACTTTTCTTATGGGAAACTGTTCCGGTTCACCCTGCCGTCCATCGTGACCATGATTTTCACCTCCATCTACAGCGTGGTGGACGGGCTGTTCGTATCCAATCTGGTGGGGGAGCTGGCTCTGTCGGCGGTGAACATCATCTTTCCGGTGGCCATGATTCTGGCGGCCTTCGGCTTCATGCTGGGCTCAGGGGGCAGCGCTATCGTAGCCCGGACCATGGGCGAGGGCAAGGCTGATCTGGCCAACCGGTACTTTTCCATGATTATCCTGTGCGTGACCGCGCTGGGAACGGCCCTCTCCATCCTGGGAGCGCTGCTCATTGAGCCCATCGCCCGGATGGCCGGAGCCAGCGACCTGATTATGGAGGACTGCATCGCCTACGGACGTATCCTGCTGGCGGGGACAGCCCCTTTTATGCTCCAGATGTCCTTTCAGGTCTTTTTTGTCACGGCGGAGCTGCCTAAGATGGGCCTGGTGTTCTCCTTGGTTTCCGGGGCGACCAACATCGTGATGGACTATACCCTTATCGCCCTGTGTGATATGGGCATCGCCGGAGCGGCCTGGGGTACGGTGCTCAGCTATGTGGCCGGCGGCGTGCTGCCTCTGCTGTTCTTCCTCATGCCTCCCATGGGCAAGCTGCGGCTGTGTCCCACCAGGCTCTACCCCCGTGAGCTGAAAAACGCCTGCTCCAACGGCTCCTCCGAGCTGATGAGCAACCTGTCCTCTTCCCTCATCGGTATCCTGTACAACCTCCAGCTCATGCGCCTGATCGGAGAGTCCGGAGTGGCGGCCTACTCGGTGATGATGTACGTGGACTTCGCCTTCGCCGCCGTTTTTCTGGGGTTCACCATGGGAATCGGGCCGGTGATCGGTTTCCACTTTGGAGCGGACAACCGGGACGAGCTGAAAAGCCTCCTGCGCAAAAGCATGACGGTTATCACGGTCTGTTCCCTGTCCATGGTGGTCCTGTCTGAGCTGCTCAGTCAGCCCCTGGCGATGGCTTTTGTGGGCTACAGCCCCGCCCTGACCGATATGACCGTCCGGGGCTTTCGTTTGTTTGCCCTGTGCTATCTCTTCGCGGGCTTCGGCATCTTCGGCTCCGGACTGTTCACCGATCTGTGCAACGGGGCGATCTCGGCGCTGATCTCCTTTCTACGCACCTTCCTGTTTCGGGGCGGAATGGTCCTGCTGCTCCCGCTCCCGCTGGGGCTGAACGGAATCTGGCTGGCCGCCGCCGCCGCGGACGCCCTGGGGGCTGCCGTGGCCCTGGCGCTCATCTGGCGATACCGAAAGCGGTATCACTACTGGTAAAAAATATTCGCGTTTCCCGTTGACAACGCCCCCGCGGCCTGATATGATAGCTCTACCGCAAACAAAAATAATTCTTGTTATTAAGGAGGACAAATCATGCCTGAACTGAAGGGAAGCAAAACCGAACAGAATCTGTGGACCGCCTTTGCCGGGGA
This sequence comes from Oscillospiraceae bacterium, assembly GCA_910575265.1. Classification (GTDB taxonomy): domain Bacteria; phylum Bacillota; class Clostridia; order Oscillospirales; family Oscillospiraceae; genus Lawsonibacter. The sequence continues at coordinate 148,414 of CAJTEA010000006.1, read as the reverse complement.
GAGCCAGGCCCGGAACAAATACACCTACTTCGCCTCCAAGGCCAAGAAGGAGGGCTACGTTCAGATCGCCCAGCTGTTTGAGGAGACCGCCGCCAACGAGAAGGAGCACGCCAAAATCTGGTTTAAGCTGCTGGGGGGCATCGGCACCACCGCTGAGAACCTGGAGGCCGCCGCCCAGGGGGAAAATTTTGAGTGGACCGACATGTACGCCCAAATGGCCCAGGAGGCCCGGGAGGAGGGCTTTGACCACATCGCCGCCCTGTTTGAGGGGGTCGCCAAAATTGAGAAGGAGCACGAGGAGCGCTACCGCAAGCTGCTGGCCAATTTGAAGGACGGCCTGGTATTCTCCCGGGACGGCGACAAGATCTGGCAGTGCGCCAACTGCGGCCACATCCACGTGGGCAAGCAGGCCCCGGAGGTATGCCCCGTCTGCGCCCACCCCCAGGCTTATTTCCAGATCAAGGCGGAAAATTATTAAGTTTTCCACAGCGGCGTCCGGTTCCGGACGCCGCTGATATTTCGCCGCTTTCCCCTTGCAACCAGAAAAAAAAGGGGGTATAATAGCTCCGTTACATACGGACCGGAAAAGGCAGACCCGATTTGGCTGCGAATCCCGGCCCCCGGAGGTAACGAATATGGTAAAAGCGATTGTAGGCGCCAACTGGGGCGACGAGGGCAAGGGCAAGGTCACCGACATGCTGGCCGAGCGGTCCGACGTGGTCATCCGCTTTCAGGGGGGCGCCAACGCCGGCCACACCATCATCAACGGCTATGGCCGGTTCGCCCTGCACACCCTCCCCTCCGGCGTGTTTTATCCCCACGTCACCAACGTTATCGGCAACGGCGTGGCCTTGGACATCGCCAAGCTGGCCGGTGAGCTGGAGCAGGTGGAGGCCCAGGGGGTGCCCGAGCCCAGGCTGATTGTATCCGACCGGGCCCAGCTGCTTATGCCCTACCACATCCTTCAGGACACCTATGAGGAGGAGCGGCTGGGGGGCAGAGCCTTTGGCTCCACCAAGAGCGGCATCGCCCCCTTCTATTCTGACAAGTACGCAAAAACGGGCATCCAGGTCTGCGACCTCTTCGCCGAGGATATCCTGCGGGAGCGGCTGACGGCGGCGGTGGAGCTGAAAAATGTGCTGTTCGAGCATCTGTACCACAAGCCTCCTGTCAGCGCGGACGAGCTGATGGACCAGCTCCTGACGCTGCGGGAGCGGATCCGCCCCTGGGTGGGGGACACGGTGTCCTTTGTTCACCAGGCCCTGAAGGAGGGCAAAACCATCCTCCTTGAGGGGCAGCTGGGCTCCATGAAGGACCCGGATCTGGGCATCTTCCCCATGACTACCTCCTCTCACACCCTGGCCGGCTACGGCTGCGTGGGGGCTTCCGTCCCTCCCACCGCCATCCAGGACGTGATCTGCGTCACCAAGGCCTACTCCTCCTGTGTGGGCTCCAGCACCGAACCCTTTGTCAGCGAGGTCACCGGCGACGCGGGCGACGAGCTGCGCCGCCGGGGCGGTGACCATGGGGAGTTCGGCGCGACCACCGGCCGTCCCCGCCGGGTAGGCTGGTTTGACGCGGTAGCTACAAAATATGGCTGCATGGTCCAGGGCGCGACCCAGGTGGCTCTCACCTGTCTGGACGTTTTGGGCTATCTGGACGAGATTCCCGTGTGCGCCGGCTACGAGATTGACGGCTCTGTCACCAGCGACTTCCCCACCACCCCCGCTCTGCTCCGGGCCAGACCGGTGTTTGAAACCCTCCCCGGCTGGAAAACCGACATCCGGGGCTGTAAGGACTACGAGTCCCTGCCCGCCAACGCGAAGGCCTATGTGGACGTTCTGGAGCGGCGCGTCGGCGTACCCATCACCATGGTGTCCACCGGACCCAGGCGGGATGAGATCACCCGCCGCGCGCCCAAGCTGTAACTTCCCTATTCACGGCGCCAACACGCCGGACCTGTCCGGCGTGTGGAGCATATAAACCCACCCACCGCAAAGGAGAAAACCATGAAAAAACTCTTATCCTCTCTGTTGGCCCTAATCATGGGCCTGTCCCTGACGGTACCGCCCGCCTCCGCCCTGACCCTGGAGGACGCCAAGGGCCTGCTGGCCGCCAACTATGTGGACGGCGTGTCCGACGAAATCCTGGCCCTGGACGATCTGGACTCCATTCTGGAGGCCATCGGCGACCCCTACACCTTTTACATGACCGCTGAGCAGTACAACGCCTTCAACCAGTCGGTCAACGGACAGACGGTGGTTGGCATCGGCGCCACGGTGGAGACCGCCTTTGATAACGGCGGCTACCGCATCATGTCCGTCCTGCCCGACTCCCCCGCCCTGGAGGCGGGGATCCAGCCCGGCGATATCCTCACCGCCGCCGATGGCGTGCCCATGTCCCCCGAGGTGGACCCCCGGGTGCCCATCGTGGGCGAGGAGGGCACCCCCCTCGCCGTCACGGTAAACCGGAACGGCCAGGTACTGGAATTTAACCTCACCCGCCGGGCGGTGAATATCCCCATTGTCACCTATCAGCAGGACGGCTCCGCCGGGGTCATTACCTGCATCAGCTTTGGGGCCACCACCGCCATGTCCGTCCAGGAGGCCCTGACGGAGCTGGATGAGGCCACCGCTGTGTGGATCATGGACCTGCGGTCCAATCCCGGCGGAGACAGCGGGGCCACCGCCACCTCCGCCAGCCTGTTCACCGGCGGCGGCGTCATGCTCTACTTCCGGGACGGCTCCGGCCAGTATCACTACAACTACACCCTGCCCGACTTCCCCGACATGACGGACAAGCCGGTGATCGTCCTCACCAGCGCCCACTCCGCCAGCGGCTCCGAGCTCTTCGCCGGGGACATCCGCACCTACGAGGCCGGCATCGCCCTGGGCCAGCGCTCCTTCGGCAAGGGCACCGCTCAGATCGTCATTGACGAGACCAACAGCGAATTTATGGAAAACGGCGAGGCCATGAAGATCACCGCCTACCGGTTCTTCTCCCCCGACGGGGCCACCAACCACATCATCGGCGTGCTGCCCACCCTGCTCATCTCCCCGGAGAACACGGAGACGGCGGCGCTTCTGCTGACCTGCGCCGCCTCCCCCTATCCGGAGAACCATTTGAAGCTCGACCTCGCTGGACAGACCTTCTATGTTGACCTCTCGGAGGCGCTGAAGCCAGAGAATGTTGACGCCCTCACCGAGCTGCTGGAGGCCCTGCCCCCCTCCGCCGAGCTGCGCTACAGCACCGGAAAAAGCTGGAGCCAGTGCAGCCCCGCGGCCCCATCCGCTGTGGCTCAGGAGCTGGGCCTGGACTTTACCCCCCGCGCCTTCTCCGACACGGCGGACAGCCCCTACGCCCGGGAAATCGACACCCTGGCCACTTACCTGATGCTGGGCGGCTATGAGGACGGCTCCTTCCATCCCCAGGACACCATTACCCGGGCCCAGTACGCCGCCATGGTGGCGGTCGCGCTGGATCTGCCCGCCGGCAAGAGCGCGAAATTCTCCGACGTGGCGGAGGACGCCTGGTACGCCGACGTCGTGTCCGCCATGGCCGACATTGGCTTCCTCTCCGGCCGGGGGGACGGCACCTTCGACCCGGATGAAACCATCACCTACCAGGAGGTGGTCACCTCCCTGTCCCAGGTGGCCGCCTGGACCAGCATGGACGGCTACGACCTGGAGAACGAGCCTCTTCTGCTGGAGGAGGCGGTGAAGTTCAGCGATTACGCCCAGTGGGCCCAGATCCCCGCCCGGAACCTGGACGTACTGGACGCCCTCCTCGAAAACATCGCCCCCGACCAGCCCGTCACCCGCGAGGCCGCGGCCGCCACTCTGTGCCGGCTGATGGAATCCACTCATCTGATTTGGGATTGATTTGAAGAAAGGACCTGAGAAAATTGACCAAAATTGACATTATCTCCGGCTTTTTAGGAGCCGGCAAGACCACGCTCATCAAAAAGCTGCTGGACGAGTCCTTCCAGGGCGAAAAGCTGGTACTCATCGAGAACGAGTTCGGTGAGATCGGCATTGACGGCGGTTTCCTCAAAGACGCCGGGGTGGAGATCACCGAGATGAACTCCGGCTGCATCTGCTGTTCCCTGGTGGGCGACTTCGGCGCGGCCCTGAAGCAGGTGCTGACCGACTATTCCCCCGCCCGTGTCGTGATCGAGCCCTCCGGCGTGGGCAAGCTGTCCGACGTGGTCGCCGCCGTGGAGCGGGTTCAGGCGGAGGCTCCCGACCTCCATCTGAACAGCTTTGTCACCGTGGTGGACGCCGCCAAGGCCAAGGTCTATATGAAAAACTTCGGCGAGTTCTTCAACGACCAGGTGGAGCACGCCTGCGCCATCATCCTGTCCCGCACCCAGAAGATCGACCAGAAGAAGCTGGACGGAGCCGTCGCTCTCCTGCGGGAGAAGAATCCCAAGGCCGCCATTCTCACCACCCCCTGGGATCAGCTCACCGGGGCCCAGATCCTCTCCGCCATGGAGGGCGGTCACGACCTGGCCCATGAGCTGATGGAGGAGATTGAACACTCCCACCACGACCACGAGCACCATCACCACCATCATGATCACGACCATCATGATCACGACCATGACCACGACAGCCACGACCACTCCCACTGTGACCATGAGCATGACCACCGCGAGCATGAACATCATCATGACCATGACGAGGGCGCCTGCGCCGCCTGCCGCGGCCACGACCACCACCATCACCACGACCACGACGCCGACGAGGTGTTCACCTCCTGGGGCCGTGAGACAGCCCGGAAGTACAGCCGGGAGGAGCTTCAGGAGGCTTTGGCCGCTCTGGCCATGGGGGAGGATTACGGCTATGTCCTCCGGGCCAAGGGAATGGTCCCCCGCGACGACGGCCAGACCTGGCTCCACTTCGACCTGACCCCCGAGGAGTTCGAGATCCGGGAGGGCAGCGCCGACTACACCGGCCGACTGTGCGTCATCGGCTCCGAGCTGAAAGAGGACCGGCTGGAGAAGCTGTTCCTGCTGGCCTGACGAGGTGAACTATCATGCCCGATTCACGGATCCCATTGTATTTGATTACCGGTTTTCTGGACGCCGGCAAGACCACGCTGCTGACCGACACTCTGAATATGGACTACTTCAACGATGGCCAGCGGACGGTGCTCCTTCTGTGCGAGGACGGCGAGGAGGAGTACGACCCTCAGTTCCTCTCCCAGCGCAACTGCCGCCTGGTGCCCGTTGAGAGTCAGGAACAGCTGAACACCGAATTTCTCAAGGAGGTGGACCGCCGCTACCAGCCTGAACGGGTGCTGATGGAGTACAACGGCATGTGGCCCGGCCAGCTCCTGGCCGACCTGCGGCTGCCCCGGAATTGGGGTCTGTACCAGGCCATCCATGTGGTGGACGGCTCCACCTTTGAGACGTACCTGAAAAATATGCAGTCCATGTTTATCGACATGGTGTCCAACGCGGATATGGTGCTGTTCAACTGCTGTACCGGGGACATGCCACTGTCCGGCTGGAAACGGTCGGTGCGGGCGGTGAACCGGATGTGCGAGATCGTCTTTGAGGACGACAGGGGCGAGGAGATCGAGGTGGAGGACATCCTTCCCTACTCCCTGGAGGATAACCACCTCACCCTGGAGGACGAGGATTACGGCATCTGGTATCTGGACATTCAGGATCACCCGGAGCGCTATGTGGGCAAGACCATCACCTACAAGGCTCAGGCTATGACCGGCCCGCGTCTGCCCAGAGGCTCCTTTGTCCCGGGGCGCAACGCCATGACCTGCTGCGCGGAGGACATCCGCTTCTTCGGTTTTCTGTGCAGGTACGACAAAGCCCGTTCCCTGAAAAAGGGGGAGTGGATCACCGTCACCGCTGAGATCAGATGGGAACACGCCGATGTCTATGAGGACGAGGGCGTGGTCCTCTACGCCCAAGGTGTGGAAAAGGCCCCCGCTCCCGAGGACCCGCTGGTCTATTTCCGATAAGCGGCGTATACAGCTTGTAACAGAACCTCTGTTTTCGTGAACCGAACGCGGAGGTTCCGTTTGCGGCCCTCCCAATACACAGCGTGCGGAAGAGCCTCTTTTTGTCTATAATTTCCCGCGGCCGCCCGGAAAAGGCGGTGGTTTCCCTAAAATCGCTATTGACATTTTAGCGGGAGCATGGTAGGATGGTTGCAATTTCATAGTGGATAGAGGCGCGGCGCTCATGCGTACCGCGGGACAAGGCCAGGCAGCCGTCCCACGGGAGAGGGTGCGCCGCCGAAGGACAGACGGCTTGCCTGAACCGTTTATCCTGGGCTGTGAGAGAATATCCCACGGACTGTCACGAATCAGTGGAGCGCTATCCAGAGGTCCCCGGCGGTGTGCTGAGGGCGTCCGGTTTTACCATGGAATGCGTGTTCCGCGTCCCATGGTTTTTGTTTTGCGCGAATGGGGCCTTGTGTGGGCTCCAAACAAATTAGGAGGGAATACATATGAGAACCAGAAGAACTTGGGCCATGCGGAGCGTCGTTTTTGTGACGCTGCTCCTGACCATGGTCTGCACCGCCTTCGCCGCCAATCCCACTGAGGGCACCGGCACCAAGATGATCGAATGTCCCGACTGCGGCGCGGCGGGCATCGTCCTGTCCGACGAGCTGGAGGCCGTCACCTGTGATACCTGTATGGGTTATGGTTACATCCAGTCCCCCAGTAATTTCTACAACACCCCCGTTTCCCTGCTGCCCCCCATCATCGCCATCGCCCTGGCCCTGATTACCAAGGAGGTCTACTCCTCCCTGTTTATCGGCATCCTGATGGGCGGTCTGCTCTACTCCAACTTCTCCTTTGAGGGCACCGTACTCCACGCCTTTAACGACGGCATCGTGGCCTCCCTGTCTGACAGCTACAACGTGGGCATCCTGATCTTCCTGGTCATCCTGGGCACCATGGTCTGCCTGATGAACAAGGCGGGCGGCTCCGCCGCCTTCGGCCGCTGGGCCAAGAAGAACATCAAGTCCCGGGCCGGGTCCCAGCTGGCCACCATCCTGCTGGGCTGCCTGATCTTTATTGACGACTACTTCAACTGCCTCACTGTGGGCTCGGTCATGCGGCCCATCACCGACAAGCAGAACGTCTCCCGGGTCAAGCTGGCCTACCTCATCGACGCCACCGCCGCCCCCATCTGCATCATCGCCCCCATCTCCTCTTGGGCCGCCGCCGTGGCTGGCTTCGCCGAGGACGGCCAGGGCCTGAACCTGTTTATCCGGGCCATCCCCTATAACTTCTACGCCCTCCTCACCATTATCATGATGGTGGGCATGGTGCTGCTGAATGTGGAATTTGGCCCCATGGCCAGGTATGAGAAGAACGCCATTGAGACAGGCGACCTGTTCTCCGGCTCCAACCCCTACGCCATGCTGGACGACGAATCGGACGAGAGCCGGGGCACCGTCCTGGACCTGGTGCTGCCCATCATCGCGCTGGTGGCGGCCTGTGTCATCGGCATGATCTACTCCGGCGGCTTCTTCGACGGGGCCGACTTCATCACCGCCTTCTCCGACTCCGACGCCTCGGTGGGCCTGATGCTGGGCTCCGCCTTCGGCCTGCTGTTCGCCTTCGTTTACTACCTGATCCGCCGTTCCATGTCCTTCAAGGAGATGATGGCCTGCATCCCCGAGGGCTTCAAGGCCATGGTCCCCGCCATCCTGATCCTCACCTTCGCCTGGTCCCTGAAGGGCATGACCGACTCCCTGGGCGCCAAGTATTTCGTCCGGGACTTCGTCCGCTCCGCCTCCGGCATCCAGGTGCTGCTGCCGGTGATCGTGTTCGTGGTGGGCTGTCTGCTGGCCTTCGCCACCGGAACCAGCTGGGGCACCTTCGGCATCCTCATCCCCATCGTCCAGAGCGTCTTTGACATGAGCAACCCCATGGCTATCATCTGCATCTCCGCCTGTATGGCCGGCGCTGTCTGCGGCGACCACTGCTCCCCCATCTCCGACACCACCATCATGGCCTCCGCCGGCGCCCAGTGCGACCACGTGAACCATGTGTCCACCCAGCTGCCCTACGCCATCTCCTGCGCGGTGATTTCCGGCGTCACTTACCTCATTGCCGGACTGCTGGTGACAGTCGGGGCTCCTGGTATCATTTCCCTCCCCATTGGTATTGTGCTGATGCTTGGCTTCCTCTTTGTCGCCAAGAGCAGGCAGACCTCCGCCTGACCCCTGTTTCAAGCCCAAAACAGCCGCCTCACCTGAGGCGGCTGTTGACTCTGTTTCCAAAAATGATGTGAGGAGAACGCATGATGAAGGCAGATTTAACGTGGCTGACCGACCCCGCCGTCTTCCGGGTAAACCGGCTGGACGCCCACTCCGACCATGTTTGCTGTGCCAATTCCGGGGAACTGGCACGGGGAGAAAGCTCTCTGTATCAGTCCCTGGACGGGCCGTGGCGGTTCGCCTGGAGCGCCAATCCCGCCCTGCGCCCCGCGGAGTTCTGGCGGGAGGGGTATGACGACTCCCCGTTCGGCCTGATCCAGGTACCGGGGCACATAGAGCTTCAGGGGTACGGACAGGTTCAGTATATCAACACCCTCTACCCCTGGGACGGGCACGCGGAGCTGCGCCCCCCGGAGATCGACTGGGAGCACAATCCGGTGGGCAGCTATGTCCGGGAGTTCGATCTGGCCCCCGGTCTGCTGCATCAAAGGGTCTGCGTCAGCTTCCAGGGGGTGGAGCAGGCCTTCTTTGTCTGGCTCAACGGCCAATTCGTCGGCTATGCCGAGGACAGCTTCACTCCGTCCGACTTTGACCTGACCCCCTATGTGCGGGAGACCGGCAACCGGCTGTGCGTGGAGGTCTACAAGCGCTCCAGCGCGGCGTGGATCGAGGACCAGGACTTTTTCCGGTTCAGCGGCATCTTCCGTTCGGTCTTTCTCTACGCCAAGCCCCGGCTGCATCTGGAGGACCTGTGGCTCCAGGCGGGGCTGGAGGAGGACAACCGCACCGGAACCCTGTCCATCCGCCTGCTGCTGGAGGGTGAAACGGAGGGAGCGTCCGTTCACGGTAAGATTGCCCACCCGGTTCAGGGCACGCTGTTCGACGGCCCGCTGACTCTCACCCCGGAGGGGCGGTATTTCCGCGGCCAGTCCCTCCGCCTGGAGCACATTTTCCCCTGGAGCCACGAGACGCCTGAGCTGTATCAGGTAACGCTGACCCTCCGAGCGGCGGACGGCGGCATCGCCGAGGTAATCCCCTGTCAAACCGGTTTCCGGCGGTTTGAATTGAAAAACGGGCTGATGCTTCTCAATGGGGAGCGGATCATATTCCGGGGCGTCAACCGCCATGAGTGGAACCCGGAAACAGGCCGGGCCATCGGGCGGGCGGATCTGGAGGCCGCGATCTCCGTTTTCCGGAGGAACCACATCAACGCCGTGCGTACCTGCCATTACCCCAATCAGACGGAGTGGTACCGCCTGTGTGACCAAAACGGCATTTATATGATCGACGAAACCAATCTGGAGAGCCACGGCTCCTGGCAGAAGCTGGGGGTGGTTGAGCCCTCCTGGAACATCCCGGGTAGCCTGCCCCAGTGGCGGGAGTGCGTTCTGGACCGGGCCCGCTCCATGTTTGAGCGGGACAAAAACCACCCCGCTATCCTCCTATGGTCCTGCGGAAATGAGTCCTACGCCGGAGAGAATATCCTGGCCATGGCCGATTATTTCCGGACCCAGGATCCCAGCCGTCTGGTTCACTATGAGGGCGTGTTTCACAACCGGGCCTTCGACGCCAGCTCCGATGTGGAGAGCCGGATGTACGCTCCGCCCCAGGATATCCGGGCATATCTGGAGAGCGGACCGGAAAAGCCCTTCCTTCTGTGCGAGTATATGCACAACATGGGCAACTCCCTGGGCGGCATGGAGAGCTATATCCGCTTGGGCGAGGAGTTCCCCCAGTATCAGGGCGGCTTTATCTGGGACTATATGGACCAGGCGCTGTGGCGCGCCGATTACGGCGGGCGGCGCGTTCTGGGCTACGGCGGGGACTTCGGCGAGCGGCAGACCGACTACGCCTTCAGCGGGAACGGTATCCTGTTCGCCGACGGAACGGAAAAACCCGCCACGCGGGAGGTGCGCTACTGGTACTCCTCCCCCGAACAGCGGGCCCGCCACGATGAGGCCAACCAACGGGCGGCGGAGGCGGCCGTCCTTCCCGCCGGCAAAAATAGGGCTCCCCTTCAGGTCACCCACGGCGATGGCGCCCTGGGCGTCCGGGGAGCGGACTTTGAGCTTTTGTTCTCCTATCCGGAGGGCGGGCCGGTATCGCTGATGTCCAGCGGGAGGGAGTGGCTGTGGCGCGCCCCCCGCCCGGCCTATTGGCGGGCCCCCACGGAAAACGACCAGGGAAATGGCTTTGCGGCCGGCAGCTCCGTCTGGTCCGCGGCGGATACCTGGCAGATCTGTGAGAATATTCAGCTTCTGGAAGAGAGCGAAACCCGTATTTCCATTCGCTACACCTACGCCGCGCCGTCTGTCCCCGGGCTGTGTACGGAGGTAACCTATACAGTGGAGGGCTCCGGCATTCTGCGGGTATCCCTGCTCTATCACGGTCAGCCCGGCCGGCCGGAGTTGCCTCTGTTCGGCCTGCGCTTCGCTACCCCTCAGCCGCTGGAGCGAGTGGAGTGGCTGGGCCTGTCCGGCGAGACCTATCCCGACCGGAAAAAGGGGGGCGTCTTTGGCTGGCACCGGGAGATCCCCCACATCCCCGCCTATCTGGTCCCCCAGGAGTGCGGCTGTCATATGGACACTCACGCCGCCGTCCTCCGCGGACCGGAGGGAAGCGGGCTTACCCTGATGAAAACAGACGCCCCCTTCGCCTTTTCCGCCATTCCTTACACCCCTCAGCAGCTGGAACAGGCCGCCCACCGGGAGGAACTCCCCGACCCGGTCCGTACGGTGGTCACGGTCTGCGGCGCCATGCGGGGCGTCGGCGGAATCGACAGCTGGGGAAGCGATGTGGAGGAGGCGTTCCGAATCAAAGCGGACGGGGATATGGAATTTTCATTCCAAATCGCGCTGTAAGAGGCCGACAGTAAGATCGTTTTGAATTCCGACAAGCTCCCAACCTCCCCCGGCGCGTGGAATCGCGCCGGGGGAGGTTTTCTCATACCACGAACAGGTCGTTGTCCTTTACATCCACGGTGAGAGAAGCGCCGGACTCCACCTGGTCCGCGATGATCTTCCGACCGATCAGAGTCTCCACCGTGTGCTGGAGGTAGCGGCGCAGGGGCCGGGCACCGTAGACGGGGTCGTAGGCCGCCTCAATCACCGCGCTCTTGGCGGCGGGAGTGAGAGTGACGGTGAGCTGCCTGTCGGCCAGCCGCCGGTTCAGGCCCTCCACCAGCAGGTCGATAATATGGGTCACGTTTTCCTTGGTCAAAGGCTTGTAGAACACAATTTCATCCAGCCGGTTGAGGAACTCTGGACGGAAGGACCGTTTCAGCAGCTCGCTCACCTGATCCCGGGCGGTCTCACTGATTTCGCCGTCGGCGTTGATGCCGTCCAGAAGGGCCTGACTGCCCAGGTTGGAGGTCAAAATCAGGATGGTATTTTTAAAATCTACTGTCCGGCCTTGACTATCTGTAATACGTCCATCATCCAATACCTGAAGTAATACATTGAACACGTCGGGGTGGGCCTTCTCCACCTCGTCAAAGAGGACCACGCTGTAGGGCTTGCGCCGCACCGCCTCGGTGAGCTGGCCACCTTCCTCATAGCCCACGTAGCCTGGAGGGGCCCCGATGAGCCGGGAGACGGAAAACTTCTCCATATACTCGGACATGTCGATGCGCACCAGGTTCTTCTCGCTGTCGAAGAGGGCCTCGGCCAGGGTTTTGGCCAGCTCGGTCTTGCCCACGCCGGTGGGCCCCAGGAAGAGGAAGGAGCCAATGGGCTTGTCGGGATCGGCGATGCCCGCCCGGGAACGGAGGATGGCCTCGCTCACCAGCCGGACCGCCTCGTCCTGGCCCACAACCCGCCGGTGGAGGATGTCCTCCAGGTGGAGCAGCTTCTCCCGCTCCCCCTCCATCAGCCGGGACACGGGGATGCCGGTCCACCGCTCAATAATCCGGGCGATCTCCTCCTCGGTTACCTTGTCCCGGAGGAGGGAGCGGGCCTTGCCCTCGTTAGCGACGGATTCCTCCGCCTCCAGAGCCTTTTTCAGTTCAGGGATACGGCCATACCGCAATTCGGCGGCCTTCTCCAGGTCGTACTCCCGCTGGGCCTTCTCCAGGGCGGCGTTGGCCGCCTCCAGGTCCTCCCGCAGCTTCTGTACCTTGCCGATGGCCCCTTTTTCGTTGTCCCACTGGGCCTTTTTGGCGTTGAAGTCGTCCCGCATGTCGGACAGCTCTTTTTGGATTTCGGCCAGATGCTCCTGGGACAGCTTGTCGGTCTCCTTTTTCAACGCCGCCTCCTCAATCTCATGTTGGATGATTTTCCGCTGGATGATGTCCAGCTCGGTGGGCATGGAGTCCATCTCGGTGCGGATCATGGCGCAGGCCTCATCCACCAGGTCGATGGCCTTGTCGGGGAGGAAGCGGTCGGAAATATAGCGGTTGGACAGGGTGGCGGCGGCGATGATGGCCCCGTCGGTGATTTTTACCCCGTGGTAGACCTCATACCGCTCCTTCAACCCCCGGAGGATGGCGATGGCGTCCTCCACAGAGGGCTCGCTGACCATAACTGGCTGGAACCGCCGCTCCAGGGCGGCGTCCTTCTCGATATACTGCCGGTACTCGTTGAGGGTGGTGGCCCCGATGCAGTGCAGCTCCCCCCGGGCCAGCAGGGGCTTGAGCAGGTTGCCCGCGTCCATGGAGCCCTCGGTCTTACCCGCGCCCACGATGGTGTGCAGCTCGTCGATGAAGAGGATAATCCGCCCCTCCGACTTCTTCACCTCGTTGAGGACGGCCTTCAGCCGCTCCTCAAACTCCCCCCGGTACTTGGCTCCGGCGATGAGAGCCCCCATATCAAGGGCGAAGATGGTCTTGTCCTTCAACGAAGCGGGGACGTCCCCCTTAACAATCCGCTGGGCCAGACCCTCGGCGATGGCGGTCTTGCCCACGCCGGGCTCACCGATGAGGACAGGGTTGTTTTTGGTTTTGCGGCTCAAAATCCGGATGACATTCCGAATTTCGTCGTCCCGGCCGATGACCGGGTCCAGCTTGTTCTGCCGGGCCCGCTCCACCAGGTCGGAGCCGTACTTTTTCAGAGCGTTGTAGGTCTCCTCCGGGTTGTCAGAGGTGACCCGCTGGCTCCCCCGCACCTGAGCCAAAGCCCGCATCACCTTCTCCTTGTCCAGGTTGTAGGCGCGGAACAGCTCCTTCAGCGCCGCGCTGGGGTGGGCCAGCAGACCAAGCAGGATATGCTCCACAGAGATATACTCGTCCTTCATGGCCCGGGCTTCCCGTTCAGCGGCCTGGAAGGCCTTGTCCACGTCCTGAGATACATACACCTTGCCCGCCTCCCGACCGGAGCCGGACACCTTGGGCAGCTTGTCGACCTCCGCGTTCACCGCCGCCTCAAAGCTGGGAACGGTCATCCCCATGGCGGTGAGCAGCTGGGGGATGAAGCCCTCCCCGTCCCCCACCAGGGCCAGCAGCAGGTGAGGCTGCTCGATCTGCTGGTTGCCGTGCTCCACAGCGATGTCCTGCGCCCCCTGAATGGCGGCCAGGGATTTTTGTGTAAACTGATTCATGTTCATACTTAACACTCCTTTCAGGAATAAGCCTGCGGTATGGTTTAAGTATAGGCCGGTCCCGGGAAAAAAGCATGAACAGAGTGTGAATTTTTAGCACTCGTTCAGATAGAGTGCTAACTTCAGGGACGCAAAAAAGCTCCTCTGCCAAAGGAGCCTTAGCCCCCGCATGGGGGACAGGGGTTCAGTCGCGGAACTCGAACAGCTTTTGCACTGGTATCTCCAGCGCGTCCGCAAGACGGAACACTACATCCAAAGACGCGCCGACCTTTGCCAACTCGATATTACTCATATGGTTAGGCTCGATGTGCACCATTTCCGCAAGCCGCTCCTGCGTTAATTTACGTTTGCGGCGATAATAGTACACGTTTGCTCCAAATGCCTCGTACTTTTCGATTTGCAATTTATCCATGCAATCACCACAAATAGTATATGGGATTTCTCAGAATGAAATAACAATATTAAAAAGTGAAAATTCATCTTGACAGAATGATTTTTTGGTTTAAAATAATACATGAGGTGAAAACTATGTACGAAAAAATGTACCACATTCTATTCAATGCCATAACCGACGCAATGGAGGAAATTGAAGCACATCAGTATCAGGAAGCGCTGAACAAGCTGGAGTGGGCCTGCCGGGACGCGGAAGAGATGTACATATCCGAATAAAAAAGCAGCCCGGACAAGCCGTCCGGGCTGCTGCCGCTGTTCACGCTGGGAGGTTTAGTCCTCCTCCTCGATCTCGTCGTCGTCCTCGTCCTCGTCGTCGGTGAGTTCCATAGCATACCGGGCGCCGCAGCCGGGACACTCCACCTCGCCGTTGGCCAGGTCGTCGCTGTCCACCAGGATATCGGCGCCGCAGGTGGGGCACTCCACCTCAAACCAGTCGTCGTCGTAGTCCTCGTCTTCCTCCTCGTCGTAGACAACGCCTTCCACGTCGGCCAGATCGTCGGACAGTACGTCAATCTCCTCGCCCAGATTCAGGGCGTTCTCCTCCAGATCCTCCACGGACATGGCCAGCTCCTCCAGGATGCCGATCATCACGGAGATCAGCTTGCCCTCCTTGGACTTCTCGGTGTCCAGGTTCAAGCCCTCGGCCAGGCCCTTCAAATAGGCGACTTTTTCGGAAATAGTCATAGCAGTTTCCCTTTCTGAGGAATTCCTCAATCAGCTCTTGCTCCGCTCCAGATACTCGCCGGTACGGGTGTCGATTTTGATCCTGTCGCCGGGGTTGACAAACAGGGGAACCTTGATCTCCGCGCCGGTCTCCAGGGTGGCGGGCTTGAGCACGTTGTTAGTGGCGGTGTTGCCGGCAAAGCCGGGGTCGGTCTCGGTAACCTCCAGCTCCACGAAGTTGGGGGGCTCCACACCAAAGACGCTACCCTTGTAGGACATGACCTTGCAGGTCATATTCTCCTTTACAAACTTGAAGCTGTCGCCCAGCAGATCCTTCCCGATGGGGATCATGTCGAAGGTCTCAGGGTCCATGAAGTAATACAGGTCGCCGTCGCTGTAGCTGTAGTCCATGTCCTTGCGCTCCACAAAGGCCTGCTCGAACTTGGCGGTGGGGTTGAAGGAGGTCTCGGTCACGCCGCCGGTGATGACATTCTTCATCTTGGTGCGGACAAAGGCCGCGCCCTTGCCGGGCTTGACGTGCTGGAACTCTACCACCTGCATGACCTTGCCGTCCATCTCAAAGGTCACGCCGTTACGGAAATCGCTGGCAGAAATCATTGGCATAGGAATCATCCTCCGTTATTTAAACTGTTTGATACGCGTAGCTGACTTATTCTACCCTATTTTTTCGCCCTTGACAAGAGGTTTGACAGAAAAAGCCACGCTGTGTTACAATAATTTCGCCTCTCAGCCAGAGAGGATATAGAAGGTGTGCTGTTACATAAGGCGGTTGGTCCACCGTTATAACCCCTGAACGAACTGATCTATGGGGGGAGGTGGAAGCGGATGTGGAAAAGACGTATTGCTGTGATACTCCAGATTTTGGTGTACTTAACGGCTGTTTTGTACGTCATGACCATAGATGCGTGTTAGCCGCCCGGCTGGTCCCCGAGCGGCTAACGTAATTTAGCTGCATATTTGGGCCAACTGCTGGAACAGCGCCCTTCCATTTTTATTATACTGATTTCAGCCGCTTTGTCAAGGGATACAATGCGCTTTTACAGCCACATAACCACTCCGTACATCATTACAAAGTGGGCGACACTGCCCAGAAGGATGAACACATGGAAAATCTCGTGGCAGCCGAAGCGGGGATTATTCCGTCCCGGCCACTTGACGGCGTAGAGCACGCCGCCCGCGGTGTACAACAGTCCGCCAGCCAGCAGCCAGAAGAAGCCGTTCGCGGGCAGGGCGCGATAGATGGGGACGATGGCGAAGATGGCCAGCCAGCCCATAAAGAGGTAGATGGCGCTGGTGAGCCAGCGGGGGATGGCCAGTTTGGCGATGGTAAGCCCCGTTCCGGCGACGGCCAGGGTCCAGACAGCAATCAGGAGAGGGATTCCCCCGGCGTCCCGCAGGGCGGTGAGGCACAGGGGGGTATAGCTCCCGGCGATGAGCAGGTAGATGGAACAGTGGTCGTATTTCCGCAGGGCCAGCCGGCCGGGGACCGAGACGTTGAGGCAGTGGTACAGGGTGCTGGCGGTGTACAGGCAGATCATAGACAGACCGTAGACGGCGAACAGCCCGAACAGCAGCCATTTACCCAGCGCGGCGGACCGGATCAGCAGCGCGGCGGCGCCCAGAATGGCCAGAACCGCGCCCAGACCGTGGGTGATGGCCGACCAGGGCCGCAGGCCGTCGTAGGGGTCCCGGACCTCCGCCCGGCGGCGGGGCCTCACGTTCACGGCGGGAACGGCGGAAGCAATTGGATGAACAGGCAGCGTATGGGCGCGCATAGAACACACTCCTTTCCAGAGAGGAACAGGCTTTGATTTTCTTCTGTACTATAGTATATCCGATTCCTGCGGAACTTTCAATATAAAATATGACCAAATATAATATTTAAAATTAGATAATGTGGTGTAAAAAACAGTGCCGGGTACCCGGCGCTGTTTCCTGCGTTTAATTGGCCTCCAGGGTGTGAAGCTCCTCCAGAAGCCGGTCCACCATGGCCCGGAAGAAAAAGGCGTTGGCGGTCTCCTCCTTGGTTTTGGACGCCCCCTGTGCCGTGGCCCGAATCATATCCTGCCATATTCCCGGGCGCAGCCCCTCTGAGTACACAGCCGCTGTGATTACGGCGTTAATCAGCTCCTCTTCAACGTTCCATTTGAGAGTGGGGTCGGTTAGACGCAGGGGCTGAGCCGCTTTATGATTGTATTTGTTCATATTACGATCGACTCCTTTCAACAGATTGATTTACCCCATATAAGGATATCCCTTAATAAGGTAAATGTCAATAGGGGAAACTGATGATAGAATACAGTTGAAAGGGGGCAAGGCGGTGGACGGTATAAGAAGTATTGTGAGCTATCAGACAGACGAATACGGAAGTGTCCGGGTCAAATTAGCGGAAATACTGGACAGCCGTGGAATCACCAGAAATCGCCTGCGAACGCTCACTGGTGTTAAATATGAAGTGATTGACCGATATTATCAAGCCAGGCAGATTGAGAGGGTCGATCTTGATTTTATTGCGAAGGTCTGCTATGTGCTGAACTGCAACATCGAGGACCTGTTGGAGTATGAAAGCCCCACATAAGGCCGGAATGGTCAAAGAAGGCACCCTCAAGCCTCCTTTGGCAGGGATTCTTAAATGAGCGTAAAAAAAACAGCGCCGGATATCCGGCGCTGTTTTTTCCGGTTTCAGCCCTGGGCAATGGCGCCCATGGGGCAGGTGCCGGCGCAGGAGCCGCAATCGATGCAGGCGCCGGCGTCGATGACGTAATGATCGTCACCCTGAGAGATGGCGCCCACGGGGCAGCCGTCTGTGCAGGAACCGCAGCTGATGCAAGCGTCGCTGATAACATAGGCCATAGTTAAGTACACCTCCATTAAAATGGTATGCCTATTCTATCACAATTTCGGAAAAATGCAATGCTAAATTTTTGAAGTTCTCCCGGAATTTATCTTACTGATTTATATCCCGGATAAGCTGGCTAAATTTTGTAAATTCGGGCATGATGGTAGAAGATTTGATTCTGAGGTGATCGCACATGGCAGACAGCCAATTCACATCCACCGCCCTGGGAGCCATCCGGCTGGCTCAGGAGAACGCCGCCCGGCTGGGCCACAGCTATGTGGGCAGTGAGCATCTGCTCCTTGGGCTGGCCAGTCAGGAATTCAGCCCCGCCGCCAGGCAGCTGCGCCAGGCGGGGGCGGACAGCCAATCCCTGCGCGCCGCTATCGCCCAGCGGGTGGGGATGGGTGTGCCCGCCCGGTCCAGCTTTCAGGGCCTGACCCCCAACTGCTGCCTGGCCATCCAGGGCGCGGTGGAGGAGAGCCGCCGCCTGGGCCAGCACGCGGTGAACTCGGAGCATCTGCTGTTGGGGCTGCTGCGCTCCAAGGGCAGCGGGGCCGTCCGGCTGCTGACCCACTGCGGGGTGGACGGGGAGGGGCTGTACCGCGCCGTATCCGCCTCCCTGGGTGGCGAGGAGACCCCTCCGCCCAAGCCCCGGGCCCGGGAAGCGGAGGCCCGTCCCAGCGGGGACACCCGCCAGCTGGACCAGTGCGCCCGGGATCTGACCCGCATGGCCGCCGAGGGGAGGCTGGACCCGGTGATCGGCCGGAAGGAGGAGCTGGACCGGGTGATTCAGATTCTCTCCCGCCGCACCAAAAACAACCCCGCCCTCATCGGCGAGCCCGGCGTGGGTAAGACCGCCGTGGTGGAGGGCCTGGCCCTGGCCATCGCCGACGGCACCGCTCCCCAGCACCTGCTGGGCAAGCGGCTGTTCGCCCTGGACCTGTCCGCCATGGTGGCGGGCACCAAATACCGGGGGGAGTTTGAGGAGAAGCTGAAGCATGTCCTCAGCGAGGTGCGCCGGGCGGGAAACATCATCCTCTTCATCGACGAGCTCCACACCATTGTGGGCGCGGGCAGCGCCGAGGGAGCTATCGACGCCGCCAACATTCTCAAGCCCGCCCTCAGCCGGGGAGAGCTCCAGGTGATCGGCGCCACCACTATCGACGAGTACCGCAAATATATCGAAAAGGACGCGGCCCTGGAGCGCCGGTTCCAGCCCATTACCGTCAAAGAGCCCAGCCGGAAGGAGACGCTGGCCATTTTGCGGGGCCTCCGGGGCCGGTATGAGGCCCACCACCACCTGATTATCTCGGACAGCGCCCTGGAGGCGGCGGTGGACCTGTCCTGCCGCTATCTGCCCCAGCGCTTTCTGCCCGACAAGGCCATTGACCTGGTGGACGAGGCGGCGGCCCAGGCCCGGCTGTCCGGCAAGGCTTTGCCTCTGGAGCTTCAGCGGCTGGAGGGGCGGGTGTCCCAGGCCAGCCGCCAGCTGGCCGACGCGGTGCGCCGCCAGGACTTTGAGCAGGCGGCGATTCTGCGCAACGTGGAACGGGATTTCCGCCGGGAGCTGGAGGGGGAACGGCAGAAATGGCAGTCTGGTCAGGGGCAGTTCGCGGTGGAGCCCCATCACATCCAGGCGGTGCTGTCCCAGTGGACCGGGGTGCCCGTCCGCGACCCGGACGAGGCGGACAAAAAGGCTCTGGCCGGACTGGACAAGGCGCTGCGCCGGCACATTCTGGGCCAGGACAAGGCGGTGGATACGGTCACAAAAGCCATTCGCCGGGGCCGCCTGGGGCTGAAGGACCCCCGCCGCCCGGTGGGCTGCTTTCTCCTCCTCGGCCCCAGCGGGGTAGGCAAAACCCAGCTTTGCCGCTCTCTGGCACGGGCTCTGTTCGGCAGCGAGGAGGCCCTGCTGCGCTTCGATATGTCCGAGTATATGGAGGCCCATACCGTATCCCGGCTCATCGGCTCACCTCCCGGCTATGTGGGCCATGAGGAGGGGGGCCAGCTCACCGAGCGGGTTCGCCGTCAGCCCTGGTCGGTGGTGCTGCTGGACGAGCTGGAGAAAGCCCACCACGACATCTGGTCCCTTCTCCTCCAGGTGATGGAGGAGGGGGTGCTCACCGATTCCCAGGGGCGGAGGACCGACTTCCGGAACACGGTGCTGGTAATGACCTCCAACCTGGGAGCCCAGCGGTTTGCCAAGGGGAAGCGCCTGGGCTTTGCCGCCGGAGGCGAGGCGGAGCGGGAGGAGCTGGAGCGGGCCGTCCTGTCCGACGCGAGCCACACCTTTGCCCCGGAGTTCCTCAACCGCCTGGACGCCGCCCTGGTATTTCATCCTCTGGATGGCTCCACCCTCAACGCCATCACTCGCCAGCTGCTGTCTGAAACCCGCCAGCGGCTGGACAAGCTGGGCATCACCATGGCGGTGGAGGAGGAGGCCGTTTCCCTCCTGGCCGGCAAGGGCACCCAGGAGTACGGCGCCCGTCCCCTCCGCCGGGCCATCGCCTCTCTGGTGGAGGACCCCGCCGCCGACCTGATGCTCGCCGGCCAGCTGAAAAAAGGGGATACCCTGTGCGTTTCGGCCCAGGGAGACGAGGTGCGGGTGAAACTGGTGTGAGCGAAGAGGACACCCGGAGGCGATGTTTGCCGCTTGACTTTTCAGGCGTCCGGTGATATTATGTCACTGTCAAAACTGGCTTTGACGGAGAAGAGACCCGAAAAAGCACCCAGAGAGGAGCGCCCCGTGCTGCAAGCGCTCTGTGCGGAACCGGGCCGGTACCACTCCGGAGCCGCCTGTGAGGAACAGGACGGGCCCTCCCGTTACAGAGGTCACAAGCGGCGGTCTGTGACCGCAAGCAGGGTGGAACCGTGGAGCTTCAGCGCTTCACCCCTGAACACAATCAGGGGTGGAGCGTTTTTTATCTGCCTGCCCCAATACAAGGAGGAACTATCATGTCTGAAGAAAACAACCAGTATACCTTTGAGAACGAAACCTACCGCAAGACCTATTGGCACACCTGCTCCCACGTCATGGCCCAGGCGGTCAAGCGCCTGTGGCCCGAAGTGAAGCTGGCCATCGGCCCCTCCATTGACGAGGGCTGGTACTACGATATGGACGCCCCCTTCGCCTTTACTCCCGAACATTTGGAGCAGATCGAGGCGGAGATGCGAAAAATCTGCAAGGAGAAGCTGAAGCTTGAGCGGTTTGAGCTGCCCCGCCCCGAGGCGCTCCAGCTTATGGAGGAGAAGGGCGAGCCCTTCAAGGTAGAGCTGATCAACGACCTGCCCGAGGGGGAGGTGATCTCCTTCTACAAGCAGGGGGAGTTCACCGACCTGTGCGCCGGTCCCCATCTGGACTCCACCGGGCGGATCAAGGGCAACGCGCTGAAGCTCACCGCCTGCAACGCCGCCTACTGGCGGGGGGATTCCAACCGGGAGACCCTCCAGCGCATCTACGGCATCGCTTTCCCCAAAAAGGACGAGCTGGACGCCTATCTGGCCCGGATTGAGGAGGCCAAGAAGCGGGATCACCGCCGTCTGGGCAAGGAGCTGGGCCTGTTCATGCTCCGGGACGAGGGCCCCGGCTTCCCCTTCTTCCTGCCCAAGGGGATGACGCTGAAAAACACCCTCCTGGACTACTGGCGGAAGGTTCACAAGAAATATGGCTACGTGGAAATCTCCACCCCCATCATGCTCAACCGGCAGCTCTGGGAGCGCTCCGGCCACTGGGACCACTACAAGAACAACATGTACACCACCGTCATTGATGACGTGGACTTCGCCGTCAAGCCCATGAACTGCCCCGGCGGCATGCTGGTCTACGCCAGCGAGCCCCACTCCTACCGGGACCTGCCCCTGCGGGTGGGGGAGATCGGCCTGGTCCACCGCCACGAGCTGTCCGGCGCCCTCCACGGCCTGTTCCGGGTGCGCTGCTTCAACCAGGACGACGCCCACGTCTTCATGACCCGGGAGCAGATGCAGGATGTGATTCAGGAGACCGTCCGGCTCTTTGACGAGGTGTACTCCGTCTTCGGCCTGAGCTACACCATCGAGCTGTCCACCATGCCCGAGGACCACATCGGCACCGTGGAGGAGTGGGAGCGCAACCAGGACATCCTGAAACAGGCCATTACCGCCATGGGCAAGGAGTTTGTTATCAACGAGGGGGACGGGGCCTTCTACGGGCCCAAGCTGGACTTCCACCTGGCCGACTCCCTGGGCCGGACCTGGCAGTGCGGCACCATCCAGCTGGACAGCCAGCTCCCCGAGCGCTTCGAGCTGGAGTACACCGGCGAGGACGGCCAGAAGCACCGCCCCGTCATGATCCACCGGGTGGTGCTGGGCTCCATCGAGCGGTTCATCGGCGTGATCACCGAGCACTTCGCCGGGGCCTTCCCCGCCTGGCTGGCCCCCGTCCAGGTGAAGCTCCTGCCCGTCACCGACCGGGCGGCGGAGTACGCCGCCAAAGTCTCCGCCCAGCTGGACGCCCAGGGCTTCCGGGTGGAGGTGGACAGCCGCAACGAGAAGATCGGCAAGAAAATCCGGGAAGCTACCCTGGAGAAGGTCCCCTTCATGCTGGTGGTGGGCGACCGGGATATGGAGAACGGCACCGTCTCCGTCCGCCGCCGCTCCGGCGAGGACCTGGGGGCCATGTCTCTGGAGGACTTCGCCGCACTGCTGGGGGACGAGGTCAAAACTATGGCAATCAAATAAAGCAAACAGCCCCGGCCTTACGGCCGGGGCTGGCGTTTACACCTGATTCACGATCCCGATAAACAGGGGCACATCCTGGGTGCGGATGACGAACAGGAAGGGCCGGTCCAGATCCATGACGCAGACCTCCGGTTCTACAGGGGGCAGCGCGCAGCACTCGTCAATCTCCAAAATGGTGACGGCGGCGGCCTCCACTCCCTCCTCGTCCACCTTCACCCGGGCCAGCTGTTTGGCCTCGGACAGGTAGGCGTCCAGGTCGGTGAGGGCGGTCAGGTCGGCCCTGTCCATATCAGTCAGGTCGGTGACGCCCATGGCTTTCAGGGCGTCCATCAGATCCAGGCTGGAATCTACATCGAACTTGGGCACCGACCACTGGACTTCACCGTACACGGTATGCTCTGCCGAAAAGTCCAGCTCCGACAGGAAGTCCGGATTCTGTAGGAGGGATTCCGGGGAAATCCCCTCGTCCGGCAGGACAAAGGTAATGCGCCCCAGGCTTGTCCCCAATTGGGCGGCCCGCCAGTTCTCCCGGCGCAGGAAGCTGCCGCTCTGGGTCTGGTGCATAAAGTCCACCTGGCTCTCCTGGCCGTCAGCGGCGGTGAAAGTGTCCTCCTGTGTCCGGTCGGCCATAAACTCCTCCGTCCAGGCGGCCTTGTAGTACAGGGAGGAGGCCAGCAGGGCCAGAGTCTCGGGATTGGTTTTCACAACCGGGGTGCCGGAGCCGATGAGATCGTTGGTCTGCTTGCTCACCCATTCGGTGACGGCCGAATCGGCGGCGTCCGTTCCCATGGGCACGGAGTAGGCGCTGGAGTAGTACTGTTCCGCCAGGACATCCAGGGTCTCCTGAACATAGGTCCCTCGCAGATTGCCATTGAGCCAGATGGAGTTGCTCAGGATCAGGGAGCTCTGGCCGTCGTCAGTGTACAGCGTCCGCCAGACGCGGGACGCCCCCTCCTGAAGCTCATACACGTCCTCCGCCCCCAGGGCGTCCAGCGCCTGCCGACGGCTGTCACCGCTGGCGCACTGGGCCAGCATAGCCAGGGCCGACCACAGGGACAATGGGGAGTATACCACGTTCTCCCCCCCGTGGCTCGCAATCGCCAGGGGCGTGCTTTTGGCCGCGAAGATGTTCAGGGTGGCCTTTTGCCTGTCCGTCAGGCCGCTGTTCTCCCCCCGAATGGCATGAAGCGCGTTGATATACTTTTCATAGGCCTCGCTGTATGCCTTCCACTCCCCCTCGCTGCCCTCCACCGGCATCTGAGGCTCCTTGGGAAATTCCGGATAAATCGGCTCGGACAGGACATAGTTCATTTTTGCAGGCACGGTTCCCCCTTCCGCGCCTGGGCTGGCGGTCTTGTTCTCGGACACGCCCCCGCCGGGACCGGCGCAACCGGCCAGCAGCAGCGCCGCCAGCATAAAAGACAAAATTCGTTTCATTGCCATTCTCCTTCCGTTGCGGCTTCTAATTAGATAGACGTATGGCAATGGCAAAAGGTTCCTCCCAAATTGAAAATTTTCAAGAAAAAAGACGGCCCTCCGCCGTCCAACAAACAAAAAAGAAATGACCCTTGACTGTCCGTTTCGTAATCCGTTACAGTCAAGGGTCATTTCTGTTCTGTCTTATTATCTAACATCATATGGCTACCTCCGTTTCTATTGGATACGCTCCGCCGCAGATCCCGCCTGACAACCTCCAGTTCCTCTACGACCACCATCATGTTGCCGTTATTACGGCCTAACTCCTCATATGTGAGGCCCTTGGTCGGATTCCTTTCGTTTTGTCCGCTGGATATACCGCTTCGCGCTCACTGACAACCGGCGCTCTGGTCACGCTTTGGGGAGAGTTTACGTTACAGAATCCTGAAGCTTCCTTGTCTCTCCTGGCTCCCTCTCATGGCCGACACTTCCAGATTTCATACAGAATGCTTTTTGACCCTGCTTCCGGTTTCAGCGGCTGGGGCTGTCACTTGTACATTGGACTCACCCTTCCTTGTTCTGGTTATAATTTACCACACTAGCGCAATCTTGTCAAGCTTTTTTGTTCGTTTTTATCAACAAAATAGCGGGGTGATTTTTTACATTTTGAATAACAGGCCGCTCTACCCCGCAAAAAAGCGGCCCGTCCAGGCGGACAAACCCATCAATCACATGGCTCCCGGTTCCGGGTCCCCCCGCAGGGAGCAGAGAAATTCATACTGGGGGACCAGGGATTTCCAGCCCTCCAGCACCTGTTCGGCCAGCTCCGGGCCGAAAAAAGGGCCTTCACAGTTGCGCTCACAGGAAAAGCCGATCTGCTTCCGGTTGTACCAGGGGAAAAGCAGCGGGCCGGGGTCGCCCTTGGGCCGCTTGTACTCCTGACCGTCCAGCTGAAACTCCCCCCGCTTCTCCACAGCCCGGGCCAGCTTCTCCACCGGCTTGGGATCCCGGTCGACGCGGGCCCGGAGCTTGGCCATGGTCACCGGGGTCATATCCCAGCAGCCCATGCCGTAGCCATAATGGCTGGAGGCCACCTCAAACCAGAAGCAGGGAATAGCGCTGTCCCGCTCCCCCGGCCTGCGCACGGAAAGCCACAGGTGGTCCTTATAGGGCCCCCGGCCAAACAGCCGCCGGGCGTCCCGGTAGATGCGGCTCACCTTGGATTCCAGGCCCAGCTTGGGGTAGGCCGACCGCATTTCTTCCTCCAGCCGGGCGGCCAGCTCCCGGGTAGGACGGTCCACCAGCTCCAGGAACTCCTCCTTGTGGGCCTGGAACCAGCTCCGCTCATTGTTGAACTGCAAATTCCACAAAAAATCCACCGCGCCCTGAGTGTAGCCTTGAAACATGGTCAATTCCTCTTTCTCGATTCTTTCAAATTCCCGCCCCACAGGGGCGGGAATTTGGTCATTTGTTTCGTTTAGCCCGCCATCTCATTAGGATCCAGAGGGCGAATTCCGGAGTCGGAGGGCGGCGGGGCCACCGGCTCCTCCGGGACGGAGGGCTCCGGTTCCGCGGGGGTGGTCGTCCCGGGATCCTCCGGAGTGGTGGTACCGGGATCGGTCCCCGGATCAGCGCCTGGATCGGTGGTGGCGCCGGGGTCCACAGGTGTGGTGGTATTCGGGTCCTCCGGAACGGGTGGCTTACCGTTCACCCAGGTGGTGGGGTCGCCGTCCAGGGGGTTGTAGAAATAGGTGTTGGGCCGCATGCTGTAGGAGCTGCCTCCCATGTCCTGGGTCTCCAGCTTGTTTCCGTCCGCGTCATAAAGGGTGCGGTAGGTATGGGCCTTCCGTCCCCGGTAGGCGTACTGCTCCGTATCCAGCACAAGAGTGCCCCGGGGCACATCCTCCTTGGGCTGATACACGGTGGTGGGGGCCACCCAACTGAAGGTGGAGGCGGTGGGCACAGCGTAGATGCCCTCCGGGTTGGTGCCGTAAATCTGAACGGTGATAAAGCGGCCATTGCTGTTGTCATAGGTCCAGCACTGAATTTTGATGGGGTAATCGGTGTTGTTCCGGAACTTGAAGTCCAAGCTTCCGTCGTAGACGGTGGCGTCCATGCCGTCGGGGACATAACCTACAGCGAACTGGTGGCAACGACGCTCCACAATCTCCAGCTGGGTATGCAAAATGGCGTAGTAGAGGGTGGAGGAGGTCTGGCAGACTCCGCCGCCCGGCTGCTGTTCCGACTTGCCGCCCACATAGACCGAACCCAGCCGGTAGCCATTGGCCACCGAACGGGGGCCGGTGGTATCGTTATAGGAGAACACGTCTCCCGGCAGGAGAATCACTCCGTTGCAGGAGTTGGCGGACAAGGTCACGTTGTACAGGCGGCTGGCCACGCCGGTGACCTGACTGGTGGCCTCGCCCAGCAGGTCCTGAAACAGATGGCCGCCCAGGTCCTCCCGGGTCACCTTGGGCTGGGTCAGGGTAACGGGGATGGAAAAGGTCTCCCCGCTTTGGGCCTGCTGGTAGGCCTTTCGCAGCTCCTTGACATCGAAGTCCACCCCCACCACATGGTCGGTGATCTCCATGCTCTCCAGGTCCAGGGAGGCGTCCTTCACCTCCGCGTACAGTTCCCGGTGGATGGCCTCAAAATCAGGCTCCTCCCCCTCGACCATCTGGGTGGGGGTCAGGGTATGGGTTTCCTCTGTCTTCCCCTCGCCTCTCAGGCCGTTTTGAAACGCGGACTGGAGGTCGGTCCGGACCTGGGCCCGTTCCGTCTCCCAGTCAATCGCGACAATGGGCGCGCCCTTGGTCATCTCCAGCCGGTCGCCCTTGATGGCATAGGCGTGGTTCTCGTCCCGGGAGGCCACCGCCTCCTCCATCCGGTCCAGCATATCGGTCATGGCGGGGTCGTCCTCCGGAATCACCAGAGCTACCTGGCTGGAGGCCCCCAGCAGATGGCTGAGGAACTGAAACCCGCCGGTGAAAAAATTCTCATGGCCGATCTGCCAGGCGTTTTGAACGCTCCGCTCCACATCCGCCGCTACCTCGGAGCCGTTCAGGCTCTCCTCCAGACCCTCATAGGCCAGGGTAAAGGTGATGTTCCCGCTCCGCTCCGCCACCTCGGCCGCCACCTTGTCCCGGGCCTGCTCCACAATCATATTCGATACGTCAATTCCCGCCACCGAGACATTGGGCAGAATCGCGTACTGATTCGACGCCCAGGCGCACAGACCGATGTAAGCCGCGGCCGCCGCGGCCAGCACCGAACCGGCTATAATCCTCGGCAGCTTCTTTCCGCCCTCACCCTTGGCAACCCGCTGTCCTTCCATAACGCTTCCCCCCGTACCGGCCTGAAGTCAAAGCGCGTTTTTTCCTCTGCGCGCGGTACATAATCAACCATATTTCGCGGCGCGTCTAATGCGCCGGCTTTATATTATACCACATCTGCTATTCCAAAACAATTACAGAATAGTTACAAGTCCGCTGAAAAATTCATCCAAAAGGCGGGACGCCCATTTACTTTTTCGCGCCGGCGCGCTATGATAAGGGGGACGGTGGTTTCTTCACCAAATTTTAAGAAAAAATCAATTCCATTTTGGATTTTTTCTGGTATGATAGGGTTACTACGATCAGGGGGGTACGAAATGTCTGACTACTCGGGAAATCAGAAAAACGATACGTTCTACTGGCTCATCGCCCTGGGGCTGGTCTTTACTGGCGTCGCCGCTCCCATTGGCGTGCTGATGATCGTGATGAAGCTGCTCGGCGGCGGCAAAAAACGGGGACAGCACCCGTATTATACCCAGCAGTCCGGTCAGGCGCCCACCGGGGCCCGGACCACCTGGGACGCTTCCTCCTGGGAGCGGGGTTCCCAGGCCGCTCCCGCCTGGGAGAAGCCGGTGGGGAAAAAGGCAAAGGCCCCCAAGGCTCCCAAAACTCCCAAGCAGAAGCCGGGCCGGGATCTGATCACGGAGCTGGACAAAAAGGGCAGAAGCTGGGCCATCGCCGGCGGAGCCACCGCCGCCGGCTGTATGCTGGGCTTCATTGGCAGCCTGAGCGAGCCTCTGTACTGGCTGCTGAACGGCGATTTTCCCTTCTTTATAGAGGCACTGACCGGTCCAATGGTCCTGCTCTGCTGTGTGGCCGGTGGGCTGGGCGGGCTGTGGGCCGGGCTGCGCAAGCGCAAGCAGGCCCGCCGGTTCCGGAGCTATCTGGCCATGATCGGCAATAAAAGCTCCGTGTCCATCTCCACCCTGGCCTCCGCCATGGGGATATCCCCCGGTAAGGTCCGGGACGATCTGGCCGACATGCTGGACGCCGGGATTTTCCCCTGCGGCTTTCTGGACTACGGCGGGGACCGGCTGGTCCTCACTGGAGACGGCATCACCGAGCCGTCCCGGCAGGAGGAGGCTTCCCCGCCGCCAAAGACGGATGAGAACGCCATTTTGGCTGAAATCCGCTCCATCAACGACGATATCGACAACGAGAAGCTCTCCAGGCAGATCGATCGGGTGGGAGTGATCACCGCCAAGATTCTGGACTATCAGAAGAGCCACCCGGAGAAAGAGGCGGAGCTGCACAGCTTTTTGAGCTACTACCTGCCCACCACCCTGAAAATTCTCCGCTCCTACGCCCAGCTGGAGGACCAGGAGGTGGCCGGGGAAAACATCACCGCCGCCATGCAGCGCATCGAGGGAATGATGGATAAGGCGGTGGAGGGCTTTGAAAAGCAGCTGGACCGCCTGTTCCAGGGGGACGTGATGGACATCACCACCGACGTGGAGGTTCTGGAGCGGATGCTGGCCAAGGACGGCCTGTCCGATCAGGAGGGCCTCACGCTGGGACTGTAATACCGAAGGCACGGCCCCCGGCATCGCCGGAGGCCGTGCCTTTTTCCGCAAAGGCCGCATATCTTCCCCCGGAAAAAAATAAGTTGACAGGGGCGGTGATTGTGTGCTACACTGGCACACAACGTAAGGGAGTAGCCGGCGTGTCCTTGGACACGCGGTCCGGTCAACATGCTGGAGGGAAGCCTCCTGGCCGGGCCTGAAATGTCGAGACTTACCTGTCCTGGGACAGGTGGGTCTCTTTTCTTATCTTCACACAGCTGGGAGGTCTTTTTTATGCGGTTGTACGAGCTTTTGATCATCGCGGTCAGCCTGTCCATGGACGCCTTCGCCGTGTCCATCTGCAAGGGGCTGTCCACCGGGCGGCCCCGGCTGGGGCACTGCCTGTGCTGCGGAGGGTGGTTCGGCGGCTTCCAGGCCCTGATGCCCCTCCTGGGCTGGCTGCTGGGGGCGCGGTTTCAGGGGATGATCGTCTCAGTGGACCACTGGATCGCCTTCGGGCTGCTGGGTCTCACCGGATTTAACATGGTGCGGGAGTCCCGGGCCGGAGAGGCGGAGGAGCTGAACGGCTCCTTCTCCCCCCGGGCCATGCTGCCCCTGGCGGTGGCCACCTCCATTGACGCCCTGGCGGTGGGGGTCACCTTCGCCTTTCTCCAGGTGGATATCGTTCCCGCCGTGCTGTTTATTGGCGCGACCACCTTGGTCCTGTCCGCTATCGGGGTGAAGGTCGGCTCCATCTTCGGCGACCGCCTCAAGAGCAAGGCGGAGCTGGCCGGGGGGCTGATTCTCATTGGGATGGGAAGCAAAATCCTGCTGGAGCACACCCTGTTTTCCTGACACATAAATTTGCGTTTCCCGCCGTAATATGCTATGATGGGAAATGCCTTCCCCTGTGTGCGGTAAAACAGAAAGGAGCTTTGTATGAAAAAATCCGGAAGCCTTCCCCTGCGCCTGCTCATCGGCGTCATCGCGGGCGCCGCGCTGGGCCTGCTCATCCCCCAGGAGAGCGCCCTGCCCTTCGCTGGGGCGGTGGTCAACGTCATCGGCACCGCCAAATACATCCTGGGCCAGATCATCAACTTCTGCGTCCCCCTGATCATCATCGGCTTTATCGCCCCTTCCATCACCAAGCTGGGGAGCAACGCCACCCGGCTGCTGGGCGTGGCCATCGTGATCGCCTATGTCAGCTCGGTGCTGGCCGCTTTTCTGTCCATGGGAGCGGGCTACGCCGTCATCCCTCACCTGTCCTTCGCCTCCGCCGCGGAGGAGTTAGCCAGCCTGCCCGTCCCCTTTGAGCTGGCCATTCCCCAGATCATGCCGGTGATGAGCGCGCTGGTCTTTTCCGTCCTGGTCGGCCTGGCCGCCGTGTGGACCAGGGCCAAAACCGTCGCCGCCATTCTGGATGAGTTCCAAAATATTGTTCTGGCCATTGTAAGGCGGGTCATCATCCCCATTCTGCCCTTCTTCATCGCCACTACCTTCTATCAGCTGGGCTGGAACGGCTCCATCACCAAACAGCTGCCGGTGTTCCTCATCGCTATTGTGATCGTGATGGCCGGACACTACATCTGGCTGGCTATCCTTTACAGCGTGGCGGGGGCCTACTCAGGCCGGTCAGGGATTGAGGTCGTCAAGCATTACGGCCCCGCCTACCTCACCGCCGTGGGCACCATGTCCTCCGCCGCCACCCTGGCGGTTGCCCTCCAGTGCGCCCACAAGAGCGCGAACCTGCGGGATGATATGGTGGACTTCGGCATCCCCCTGTTCGCCAACATCCACCTGTGCGGCTCGGTGCTCACCGAGGTGTTCTTCTGCATGACCGTCTCTCAGGTGCTCTACGGCAAGCTGCCCGCGCCGGGCACCATGGTTCTGTTTTGTGTGCTGCTGGCCGTGTTCGCCATCGGCGCCCCCGGCGTCCCCGGCGGAACGGTGGTGGCCTCTCTGGGTCTGATCGCCGGCGTGCTGATGTTCGATGACGCCGGCCAGGGCCTGATGCTGGCCATCTTCGCCCTTCAGGACAGCTTCGGCACCGCCTGCAACGTCACCGGCGACGGCGCCCTCACCCTGATTCTCACCGGCTACGCGGAGAAGCACAGCATCCAACCGTCGTAAGCGCGGACATCCCCGGCGATAAAAGCCAAATTAGTCCAATCATCAAAACCCCCTTACGCGGGACAATCGCCGCGTAAGGGGGTTGCTCGCGCTTCCGCCGAATCAGGAACCGGCCTGTTTCCGCCGCGTCAGGCTTTGACAAAGCGCATGCCCGCGCCCTGGGTGACGCCCATTTCCTGGACGGCGGCAGCAATGAGCTGCTCATAGTCCTGATTATTCAAGGCGGCGGCGGTGTTCTGACGCCAGATGGGGTCACCGCTGGACACATAGTACATAATATGCCAGCCGTACTCCGACTTGACCAGCTCCGCGTCCCCCTCCCCGCGGGCGGGATCGGTGGCCCAGTCCCGGAAGGACTCCACATAGCTGGAGGTGGAGGTGATGTTGGAGATCAGGCCGCCGCTTTGGGCGGAGCCGGTATCGTCGCTGTTGTCGGCCACCAGAGCGATGAAGGACTCCTCGGTGGCCTCGCCGGCCTTCCACTCGTCCAGAATGGACTGGGCCTTCTCCTCCGCCTCGTCATACTCCTCCTGGGTGGGCTCCTCGGTATTGACGGCGCTGCCGGCCCGGATCAGGATGTGGCGCACATCGTTGGTGGGCTCCTCGTCCCGGGCCCGGCCCTCAAAGACAGCCACATAGTAGTAACAGGCGGTGCCGGAGTCCCGCTCGGTGAGCGTGATATCCCCCGCCTCGCGGGCGCTGTCCAGCAGCCAGTCGGCGTAGGTGGAATAGCTCACGTTAGTTCCCATGGAAGCCTGGGAGATGGAGGAGCTGTACAGCTGGTCGGCATACTCCTCGTCCAGAGCCTCGGGGTCTTCCCCGGCCTCCAGTCTGGCCTTGAGCTCTTCCGCCAGGGCCTTCCGCTCGGTTTTCAGCTCCTCCAGCCGCTCGGCCTTTTCCGAGTCGGTGAGGGAAAGCTCGTTGCCATCCGCGTCAGTCGCGGGGACCATAGCCTGGAAAGTAAACTGGGTGTAGGTGATGGTATCCAGATCGTCGGTGTGCTCCTGATAGTAGGCCTCGTAGTCGGCGTCGGAGTGGTCGATGGCGTCGATCCGGGCGGTAGCGTAGTCGCTGGCCAGATACTCCAGCTCAACCAGCTCGCTCAGCCGGTCAAAGGTCATGTGGGCGCCGAAGTTGGCCCGGATAAAGGCGTCCCGGCTGGCGTAGCCGTAGCTGATCCAGGAGGTGTTCAGCTGGGCCAGAGAGGAATTCATCTGGCTCCGGGTCTCCTCCGTGAGGGTGAAGCCCTCGCTCCGGGCCTCGGCCGCCAGAGCGACGGTCTCGGTGGCCGACTCCATCAGGAAGTCATACCAGCTCTGGCCGGTGGCCTCGTCATAGATCTGGTCCTTGACGGAGGCCGTGGTGTCGAAGGCATAGTTGTTGGCGTAGTTGGTATAGGCGTTGTTGTAAAAATACTGCATGTCGGCGGCGCTGTACTTGACGCCCCCGATGGTCTGGGCGGTGAGGTTTTTCTGGAGGATGCCGCTGTTGATAACCATCAGCGCGATGGCGGCCACCACCACAACCACACCGATCACGGTGTAGACAGCCATGGAGCGGCGGTCCTTCTGTTCCTCCTGGCGGCGCTTTTCGTCCCGTTCGGCCCTGGTCTGGGCCTTTTTCTCTGTACTCACAGTTGATTCAGTCCTCTCATTTCAATGAAGTGTATCGATGCCCCGGAGCAAGGGCGGATGGGTATTTCCGGGACATTATACTAAAAACTGTCCCTGATTGCAAGAGGAAGGGGGGAGTTTTACACTTTGTTTATAAATGAAATAGAAAAGGCCGCGGCGAGCCGCCGCGGCCAACGCTGGGATTACTATGGCTTTTTTTACCCCGCTCTGGCCGTGTGGACCCGTTTAAAACCTGCACAGAATGGCAGGTGGGTCGCCTCCACGACGTTTTTCTGCTTCCAACGTCCAGCTGACCTCATAATGGGGGCCGGGAGGCCTGCAAGCCGCGCCGTGAGGTGGGCGTCCCGTTTGAGAAATGTGGGTTTAAAAGAGCCCATCACGCACCGAGCAGGAATAAAATTACCCTCCGTTCTCCTCTTCCTCGAAAAAGCGCTCCATAAACAGCTCGTACACCGTCTCCAGCTCCTCATCAGAATCCAGAGTGGACAGCAGCTCCTCGCCGTTCTCCTCAATCACCTTCATGATGACCAGGCCGTACTCCTCGTCGTCGGCGTCCACATCCCTGGGCTCGCCGGTGGCCTCGTCCTCCTCCACGGCGGGGAACAGGGCGTAGTAGGTAACCCCCTCACGCTCCAGGGTGTCCACCAGCTCCAGCTCAAAGTCGTTGCCGTCCTCGTCGGTGACGGTGATAAAGTCGGGGCCGAAGTTCTCTTCCATATCTGAGAGTCCTCCTGTGTCTTGTTGGTTTTATTTTACCCCGTCCGCGGAAAAAATGCAAGAGGGGAGAGCCGGTAAATTTTAAGAAACTTTGAAGATTCCGGGTCCGGCCATGAGAAAGGGTGGACAAAAAAGGAAAATCTGGTATAATGCTTATGCTGGGCTTATTATAGACCCAGCGGGAACGTACACAAAAGCAAGACGGGGACGGTCCCCGTCAGGACCGCCGGGAGGGGCTTTCCAAGCGCCCTTGGCCGGCTGGAGGTATCTACCGTGTCAGAATACAACGATTACAACTCCCTTTACGAAAACAGCGACTATCCCTCCCGGCGGCAGCCACCCTCCCGGGATCGGCAGTCCGGCTCTTCCCGGCAGTCCGGTTCTTCCGGCCAGCGGCCCCGGAAGAGGAAAAAGAAGGGCGTCACCGCAGGCCGCGTGGTGGGAATCTTCTTCAAGGCGCTGGGCACCCTGATCCTCATCGGCCTGTGCACCGGGGCGCTGCTGGTCTGCTTCGCCGCCACATACATCAATGATGTAATCGTCCCCAAGGCCAAGCTGTATATGGACGACTTCCCTCTGGGGGAAAACAGCATCATGTACTACCAGGACAAGGCCACTGGGCAGTATGTGGAGATGACCACCCTGTTCAGCACGGAAAGCTCTATTTGGGTGGATTTTGAGGAGATGCCCGAAAACCTGATTAACGCCGCCATCGCCATTGAGGACAAGCGCTTCTGGACCCATCCCGGCGTGGACTGGCGGGGAACGGGCAAGGCGGTACTGAGCATGTTCACCGGGGGGGAGGTCTCCGGCGGCTCCACCATCACCCAGCAGCTCATCAAAAACACAACCATGGAGAACGAGACCACCGTCAAGCGGAAGGTCACCGAGATTGTCCGAGCTCTTTGGTTTACCCAGAACAACTCCAAGGAGGACACCATCGAGCGGTATTTGAACATCATCCCCCTGGGCGGCCAGTACAAGGGAGTAGGAGCCGCCTCGCTGGGCTACTTCGGCAAGCCAGTGTCCCAGCTCACTCTGGCCGAGTGCGCCAGCCTGGTGGGTATTACCAACAACCCCTCCAAATACAGCCCCTACTCCTTCGCCCGCTCCCAGGGGGTGGACACCGACGAGATCTGGGACGCCCGGCAGTGGAACAAGTACCGCCAGGAGGTCATCCTCTGGCAGATGCTGGAGCAGGAGCTGATCACCCGCGCGGAGTATGACGAGGCTGTGGCCCAGGAGCTGGTCTTTGTCCGGGCCGAGGGTGAGGCGGCGGAGACCAAAATCTATACCTGGTATGAGGAGACGGTCTACTCCGATGTGCGCGGCGCCCTCCAGGAGCAGTTCGGGTGGGCGGACCAGCGCCTGGACGAGGTTATGTCCAAGGGCGGTCTGCGCATCTATACCTGCTATGACCCGGAGGCCCAGTCCATCGCCGAGGCGGTCTACACCAACCGGGAGAATCTGGACTACACCTCCAAGGACGGACAGCGGCTCCAGTCCGCTATCTGCGTCATCGATAACCAGACCGGCAACGTGGCGGCTATCGTGGGCCGGTTTGACGCCAAGGAGGTCAACCTGGGCAGCAACTACGCCAACAGCGGCCACCGCCAGCCCGGCTCCTCCTTCAAGCCCCTGGCGGTCTATTCCCCGGCCCTGGAGATGGGCAAGATCAGCCCCTACTCCGTCTTTGACGACTACCCCTATCAGATGCTGGGCGGCAGCGCCTGGCCCCTGAACGGCGGCTACGCCAGCTACCACGGCCAGGTCACCGTGCGTCAGGCCCTGAAGGAGTCACTGAATACTGTGGCTGTACGCATTATGGCCGAGATCACCCCGGAAGAGAGCTTCAAGTTTCTGCGTGACAAGTACCACATTGAGCTGGAGGCAGGCCGGATGGTGGGCGGCGAGATGAAAACCGACATCACCCTGTCCCTGTCCATGGGCGGCCTGACCGACGGCGTGAACGTTCGGGAGATGGCCGAGGCATACTCCGTATTCCCGAATGGCGGCACCTACCAGGGCTCCCGCACCTTTACCAAGGTGACCCAGCTGGTGGACGGTCAGGAGGTCACCCTGATCGACAACACCCTGACGCAGGAGGACGCCATCAAGGCGACCACCGCCTGGTATATGAACGACATGCTCCAGGGCGTGTTCGACTCCGGCGGAACCGCCGCCGGCCGGGCCAGCTCCCTCCGGCGGTTCCACGTAGCCGGCAAGACGGGCACCACCAGCAACGACTATGACCGCTGGTTTGTGGGCTACACCCCCTATTACACCGCCGCCGTCTGGACCGGCTATGAGCGGGGAACCACCATCACCGGCGCCCCCTTCAACGTATCCCTGGACCTGTGGGAGAAGGTTATGGTGCCCCTCCATGAGAACCTGCCCGACAAGGACTACGCCGACCCAGGCGGGCGGCGCGCCATCACCTACTGCATGGACTCCGGCATGCTGGCCACTCCCTACTGCGCCATGGACCCCCGGGGCAGCCGGGCAGCCTCGGGCAGCATCTTCCCCGAGGACTTTCCCACCGATATGAACTGCACCTTCCACACGGCGGAGAGCGTGGTCAAGGTCTGTACCGACAGCCCTGTCCTCAAGGACGATGGCACCCCCACCAGCTACTACCACCTGGCAGGGGAATTCTGTCCGGAGGAGAGCGTCAAGGAGGTCTGCTATCCCGACTATGAGCGGGAGAAGCTCGGCGGCGCAGTGGCCAAGGATGAGGCCTGGCGCTACGAGCGGGCCTCGGCGGTCGAAGTGTGCGACGTCCACACCGAGGAGCCCGTCACCGAGCCGGACCCTGAGGACCCCAACAATCCCGGCGTCACCGACCCCAACAATCCCGGCACAGTGGTCGATCCCCAGGACCCTAACGCCCCCTATCTGCCCTTTGATCCCAACAAACCCCTCAAACCAATTGATCCCGTTGAGCCCCTTGACCCCATCAAGCCCGCCGACCCCGGCAATTCCAGTTCGGGAAGTCAGAACCAGCCGGACAATCCGGACGCCCTGCCGCCCTCACAGGATCTGGCGGGGTAGCCGAACAGGCCTCACTCAGCGCCGCGGACAGCAGATTCGCGGCGCTGTTTGTGTGTCAGATGTGAATTATGCCGAAATCCACCCCGTTTTTGCCGGAAAAGTTTCAGCGTTCAGACGAAGCTTTGGGTGTTGCGGCCTGGGGAGCGGTATGGTACAATGGAGCACAGCGCAAAAACAAATGACCACGCAACGCGGACAACGCCCCCCGCGTAGACTGGAGGAGAGTATGAGCGGTCCGGCAAAGTATTTTATTGTGGAGGCCGCCGCCATGCCGGAAATTTTCCGGAAGGTGGCCGAGGCCAAGCGCCTGCTGGAGACAGGGGAAGAAAAGACCGTCAACGCGGCGGCCCAGGCGGCGGATATCAGCCGCAGCGCCTTTTACAAGTATAAGGACGCGGTGCGGCCCTTCAACGACATGCTCCACGGACGGATCGTCACCGTTCAGATCCTGCTGAAGGATACGCCGGGCGTGCTGTCCGGCGTCCTCAACGTGCTGGCGGGCACCGGCGTGAACATCCTCACCATCAACCAGAGCATCCCGGTCAACGGCTGCGCCGTGGTCACCATAACGGCGGAAACCTCCGCCCTCCAGAACTCTCTGGAGGAGGTTCTGGCCCATGTGTCCGCCGGAACGGGGGTTATCAAATGCGAGATCCTGGCGGGATAGCCGTAGAATAATTTGGATAAGGAGAAAAAAGAATGGTAAACGTAGCGATTTTAGGCTTTGGCACTGTGGGCTCCGGTGTGGCCGAGGTGCTCACCACCAACGGCGGGCTGATTGACCACCGGGTGGACGACCTGGTGCGGCTGAAGTATATTGTGGACGTGCGGGACTTCCCGGACAGTCCCTATAAAGACCTGTTTGTCAAGGATTTCGCCGTCATTGAGGGCGACCCCGAGGTGGACATTGTGGTGGAGACCATCGGCGGGGCCACCATCGCCCTGGAGTTCACCACCCGGGCGCTGAAGGCCGGCAAGAGCGTGGTCACCTCCAACAAGGAGCTGGTGGCTACCCACGGCTATGAGCTGCTCCAGCTGGCCAGGGAGCACGGGTGCAGCTACCTCTTTGAGGCCAGCGTGGGCGGGGGCATCCCTATTCTGCGGCCCCTCACCTCCTGCCTGGCCGCCAACGAGCTGGAGCAGGTCACCGGCATCCTGAACGGCACCACCAACTATATCCTCACCCGGATGATCCGGGCGGGGCTCACCTTCGACCAGGCCCTGAAAGAGGCTCAGGCCAACGGCTACGCCGAGAAAGACCCCACCGCCGACGTGGACGGCCACGACGCCTGCCGCAAGATCTGCATCCTGGCCGCCCTGGCCTTCGGCCGGCACGTCTATCCCAGCCAGGTGCCCACCCAGGGTATCCGGGGTGTCACGCTGGAGGACGTGGCCTACGCGGATTCCGTGGGCTGTAAAATCAAGCTGCTGGGCCGGGCGATCCGCCAGCCCGAGGGCAAGGTGCGCGCCTTTGTGGCCCCCCATCTGGTGCCCGGTGAAAATCCCCTGTCCGGGGTGGAGGACGTGTTCAACGCTATCGCCGTCACCGGCAACGCCATCGGCGACGTGATGTTCTATGGCCGGGGCGCGGGCAAGCTGCCCACCGCCTCCGCCGTGGTGGCTGATGTGATCGACATCGCCAAGGACCTGAAAAAGGACCGGCACAACGGCTGGGAGGAGGGCGCTCCCGATCTGGTGGTCTCCCCCGATGGCCTGGCTTCCCCCTGGTATGTCCGGGCCCGGATGTCCGCCGACGAGGCCAGAAAGCGCTGCGGCGAGGTCCAGCTGCTGGCCCGCAGCGGCGCGCCGGCGGGTGAGGCGGCCTTCCTCACCGCGCCTATGACCGAGTCTGAAATCAAAGAGAAGCTGTCCAGCCTGGACGTGGGCTCTCTGTTCCGGGTACTGGCCTGAGACGGGAAACCCGCATAGGATGGTGGGGCGGCACGCCGCCTCACTGACCTGTTTAATATAACTTGAACCTTTTAGGGGGAAGCACATAATATGGCACTCATTGTACAAAAATTCGGCGGAAGCTCGGTGGCCGACGCCGATAAAATCCGAAACGTGGCCCGGATCGTTACCGAGACCTACCGCAAGGGCCACAGCGTGGTGGTGGTGCTCTCCGCCCAGGGGGACACCACCGACGACCTGATTGAAAAGGCCCGGGAGATCCACCCCGGGGCCTCCAAGCGGGAAATGGATATGCTGCTAGCCACCGGCGAGCAGATCTCCATCTCCCTGTGCGCCATGGCCATCGAGCGCATGGGCTACCAGGTCATCTCCCTCACCGGCTGGCAGGCGGGAATGCTCACCGACTCGGCCTACTCCGCCGCCCGGATCAAGCGCGTCCGGGCTGAGCGCATCCGGAAGGAGCTGGACAAAAAGAAGATCGTCATTGTGGCCGGCTTCCAGGGCATCAACAAATACGACGACATCACCACCCTGGGCCGGGGCGGCTCGGACACCTCCGCTGTTGCGCTGGCCACCGCCCTCCACGCCGACCTGTGTCAGATTTATACCGATGTGGACGGTGTCTACACCGCCGATCCCCGCTCTGTCACGGGGGCCCGGAAGCTGGACGAAATCACCTACGATGAGATGCTGGAGCTGGCCAGCCAGGGAGCCCAGGTGCTCCACAACCGCTCGGTGGAGATGGCCAAGCGGTACAACATCAATCTGGAGGTGCTGTCCAGCTTCAGCGGCAAGCCTGGTACAAAAGTGAAGGAGGTCGTCAAGACTATGGAAAAAACGCATGTCAGCGGCGTGGCCAAGGATAAGGATGTGGCCCGCATCGCTTTGATCGGACTGGCGGACCAGCCCGGCATCGCCTTTAAGATTTTCTCCCTCCTGGCCAGGAAGGGGATCAATGTGGATATCATCCTCCAGTCCATCGGCCGGGATGGCAGCAAGGACATCAGCTTCACCGTGGCCCGGGGAGACGCCCAGGCCGCCCGGGAGGTGATGGAAGAGCACAAGGAGGCCATCGGCTGCAAGTCCGTGGAGCTCAACGAGGAGGTGGCCAAGGTGTCCATCGTGGGCGCCGGCATGGCCAACAACGCCGGCGTGGCCTGCAAGATGTTTGAGGCGCTGTACTCCGCCGGGGTCAATATCAACATGATCTCCACCAGCGAGATCAAGGTTTCCGTCCTGGTGGACGAGCGGGACGCCGACCGGGCCGTTCAGGCCATCCACAACCGCTTCTTCAGCGAGTTCGGCAACGCATAATGCAAAAAGCGGGCCGCCCCAGTGGGGCGGCCTTAGCTTGTCAAAGCGGATTACTCTGTTTTACCATTATTATTAAGTTTTAAAGTTAATGTAGTTACAGCAGATGACAAAAACACCGCATGGTCGATCGACCACGCGGTGTTAATCATTTGAGCCGGAAAACGTTCCATGCCCAGGCCGGGTTTCCGTGGAACAGTTTTCTGGTAACTCTACAACGGCGGCGGGGGGACCGCGAAAAATCCTTTATTCGCAACGTGTTCCAAGGACTTTATTAAAAAACCACAGTGACTCATGAACAGCTATGAAATCGTGTAGCTCACATCGAGATTTACTACAAGGCCGCTATCGCAAACAGCCGCCGCGCATCTGGGGACGGCGAAGGCCAGTGGCGCAAAGAGTGGAAATCGGACTGAAAAGGCAGGACTGTGACCTTTTACAGTCGCCCTGTGGCGCATAAATACTTCGTCGTGGCACCTCGTCTGATATGCCGCCCTTTTTGTATAAAGAAAGCCACTCGCGAGGCGAGTGGTTCCAAAGAGGTTTAGCTGATGAGGAAAAAGGATTGTCACCCCGGAACAGTACCAGTAGATTGCCAGAGAAAAATGAGCTTAATTGTACAAAAATGTACCACCTCGCCCCGATTTCTCCCATGTAGGAAGGGAGTGATACTATGTTTATTTTATACGCCAACAAAACCCGGCTGACCCTCCGTCAGCGGGAGCCGGTGACCTCCGGGAGCGTCAATATCTACCTCGTCCAGTTCGAGTTTTCGGAGGACTGGGCAGGCCTGTCTAGAACAGCCATATTCCGCGCTGGGACGGAATCCCGGGCGACGCTGCTGGAAGAGGACAACGAAACAGTTCTTCCCTGGGAGGTGCTGCGAAAGCCCGGCCTGGAGCTGTTCTGTGGCGTCTACGGTACCCGAGACGGGCACGCAGTGCTGCCCACCACCTGGGTGTCGCTGGGCTGGATCGCGGAGGGCGCGTCTCCGAACGAAAGCGCCCAGCCTCCCACGCCGGACCTTTGGCAGCAGGCCCTGGAGGGCAAGGGTGACAACCTGGAGCTGTCCGGACAATCCCTGCGGCTCCGGTCGGGCGAAAACGTGCTGTCCGAGGTGGAGCTGCCTGAGAGCGGCGGCGAAGGTTTGCCCGGCCCGCAGGGTCCGGAAGGCCCACCAGGCAGCGGGTCCGACCTGATCGCCGGCGACGGCCTGTCCAGAGACGGCGACAGGCTCAACGTGGACAACCCTGTCCAGGGTATCATGACCCAGGCGGAGTTCAACGCCCTCCCGGAGGAGCGGCGGAACAAGGGGACCTACGTAATTAAAGAGCCTGGTGATGACGCTCCGGGGGGCGGGGGTTGCGGTGACGTGTATTCCACTGAGGAGCGCAGGATCGGGACTTGGATTGACGGGAAGCCACTATACAGAAAGGCCGCGATGCTGGTTTCTCCCCCCGCTCAGAATAATTGGAACCTGTGGTCCGCGAATTTCGTTCCTAACGTCGATCAAGTTACAAACTTTTACGCGGTAGTCCGTAGGACGAGTGGTTTTGTAATGGTTTGCTTTTCACCCTCGGTGTCGTTTGAGATTAGGGACAGCGGAGATTTATACGCGTATATTGATACCAATGCCCATAATATGGCGAATAGGCCGACTTGTGTCGTCGCCGAATACACCAAAACTACCGACCAGGAGGCGAGCGAATGAAATTTATGTCCAACGGAAAAGCGATAGGAATCCCGCCCCGGGGGCCCGCCGGGCCGGA
The DNA here is from genome assembly GCA_910575265.1 of Oscillospiraceae bacterium. Lineage (GTDB taxonomy): Bacteria > Bacillota > Clostridia > Oscillospirales > Oscillospiraceae > Lawsonibacter. Next base: position 107,216 of record CAJTEA010000006.1, on the reverse strand, counting down.
CGGAAACCCCATCGGCACGGTCATCAGCTATCTGGGACGAACCGCGCCAAAGGACTATCTGGTGTGTGACGGAGCGGTCTATCTTGTGTCTGAGTACCCGGAGCTGGCGGAGTTCTTCCGGGAGCAGTTCGGCGCGGTCAACTATTTCGGCGGGGACGGCACAGCGGATTTTGCCGTTCCGGATATGCGCAATCTGTTCCTGCGGGGCTTCCACGGCGAGGCGGAGGAGCCGCTGAGCGGAGAGATCGGTGTCAAACAGGACGCGACTGAGATCGTTAACCTTCCCGTAGATGATAACTTTGTGGGCTGGTACGGAGCTAATATTCACCCGAACAATGTAGACGCCTGGTCGAGCGCGGAATCGATTTACCGCCGTACTTTACACAACGCGACATCCTCCTCCCCATCGACAAAACCGAGTGCCCATACCACCCGCCCTGTCAACATGGCGGTGCTGTACTGCGTCAAGGCAGCGGAAAGCCTGCCCGCCGAAGCTGCCTGGTCCACCCGAAGAGCGCAGAATCGGAACGTGGATTGATGGAAAGCCGCTGTATCAGCAGGTTGTCAACGGAGTTTCTGGCGCATTTGAAAATTTCGTAAAAATCGCCGCTATTCCAAATGTAGATACATGCGTAAGTATGGAAGGGATAATAAGAGGGAATTTGTCTTTTTCCGATGAACAGCGTCAAATTCCAGACCCATATATCCATCTTTCATTCTACAACGGATCGGTCAATCTATATGTTCGCCATAGCGTTTATGTAAACAAACCGGTTACCGTTATTGTGCGCTACACCAAAGCCACCGACCAGGGGGTGAGCGCATGAGCGAATGCCCGGAAAACTGTCCTTACCTGCCCCGCATTGAGGCGCTCGAAAAAGAGAGCCAGCATAACAAGGACGCCCACAAGGAGTTTTACGGAAAGCTGGAGGAATCCCACACCAATGTCGCCAGGTTCTTCCGGGGTATCTTGAGCCGATATATAGCGATGTACCCGAGTTTGACAATCGCCAGCAACAAGCCCAGCTTTACCAACGATGATTTCCTGCGCGGGAAGCTCTACCTGGCCTCCCAGCGAATTGTGAAACGCTGGCACGCCAGGTGCCCGAGCTGGGATATGGTTCTCAATCAACTGCAGCTCATATTCGCTGACCGGGCCGTCGGCTGACCCCTCCCCTTAAAATGTCCCGGCGGACAGGGCGACATTCACGCCGCCAGCGGCGCGCATACCACCCCGTCCGCCGGGACGTATGGTCAGGAAAGGCTCCAGCCCACCAGCTTGCGCTATTTCCTCAGTACCATCTTTGCCTTTGTCGATTTTCGCTTACACAAAATTTTACTCTGCGCCTGGAATTACATATAAAACAGGCGCTTAAAGATTCGCGAAAACCTCCACCTGCTTCTGAAGCTTCCCCGCGATCTCCTGATTTTCATCCATTCCGCCTACAATTCCGGCTAGGTCGCCTACCAGAATCCGGGTACTGCCCGCGACGCCGGTGACATCGGCGACCGCGCCGTTCACCGCGCCTGAGATTGAGGCAATCGAGTCGGCAACCTCCTCCATGGCCGACTGAAGACCGTCCGCCTGGTGGTTGAAGGTTTCAATGGAGCGCTGAACATAGGCGGCGTCCTCCCGATACTGCCGCCCCGATTGAACCGAACGGGCCAGCTGAGTTTCAACGGCCTGACCCAGGTAATCGGCCAGCTCCTGGGCGCTGCTGGAAAGGTATTTCACCGCTCCGGTCACGCTCCCGCTGACCTCCTGGATATGACTGGCAGCTTCCGCGCAGGCGTCCGCCAAGCGGCGGACCTCCTGAGCCACTACAGCAAAGCCCTTTCCCGCCGCTCCGGCCCGGGCCGCCTCAATAGAGGCGTTGATGGCGATCAGGTCCGTGGAGGAAGAGATGGATAGGATATCCTGAGTCAAAATGTTGATTTTATCCACATTTTGGCTCTGTTTTATGGCCTCATTAAGAACAGCCATAATCTCTTCCGTTCTGCTGTGTACCACTTCCATCTCCTGCCGGGCGGACTGTTCCATCTCCTCCGAGCGCTCCCGCATCTCCACGGAGTAGCTGCCAAGGGCGGCGCAGGCGTCCGCTACCTGTACGGCGTCATCCTGGGTGCTGGCGGCGCTGGCTGTGATAGCGGCGGTGTTTTGGGAGATTTTCTCCAAGGCGGCGGAAAGCTGTTCCGTCAGGCCGGAGAGCTTTCGGGCACTGACGCTGGAGGTTTCGGTGCGGCCGCGAATCTCCCCGACCACGTTGCCAAGCCGCTCTGAGCTGTCCTGAAGGGTGCCCATCGCGTCCCGGATGGGCGCGATGACGTAGGTTCGGATAATCCGCAAAGCCGCCCATACCAGAAAAATACCAATCGCCAGCACAGCCGCGCTGATGATCAGCGAGACAACATAGACCATGAAAAGATGGTCTTTGGCCCCTTCCGCCTGGGAGCTGACAGCGGCGGAGAGCGCGTCGATCCCGGACTCTACGGCGGCGCTCCAGGCGGCTACATCTCCGTTGGCCATGGCGTAAGCCTCTTGGGTCTTGCTGTCGGCGCTGGCGCAGGCCAAGCCCACCAGCGCGCGCTTAAAAGCCTCATAGTCCTCCAGCAGGCCGCGGTAAACCGAAGCGTCGCCCGCCGCCGCGAAAACCTCATAGGCGGCCAGCCGCTCATCCAGCACGGCCTCCTCAGCCTTGATCTCCTGCACCAGCCGGATCATGGTGCTGTGATCCGCCGCCACAATATGGGACAGGGCCAGACAATGCAGATCCATCACAGAGCGGCGGATTTCTTCCAGTCGGGCCTCGCTGACCATATATTCATCCACAATGACGCCGGCGTTGGAGTGGACATTGTTGATGCTGAATACCGCCAGGAGGTTGGACAGCAGCGTCACCAGTCCCAGCAAAATCACAGGCAGAATCAGGCGCCGCTGCAAGGTAAGTTTTCTTTTTGTATGCTTACTATCCTGTAAAACCGCTGTCATCGTGCCGTCACTCCTTCCACCATGCGGTCCAGCTGGGTCTGGAGGGACACGCCGGAGGGATTTCCCTGGGCCATGCTGGACGCGAATACCGCTACCGGGTCCCAAATATTTCCTCCGACCCGCTGAATATGGGAAAACTCCGACTGGGCCAGCAGAGCCGCGATGGCCGCCGACCGCTGTACCTCCGGGGAGGCGGCCGCGGCGCTGTTGGATGGCCCTTGCCCCCGCCGCTCAAAGCGCAGGCGCTGGCTTTCCTCACTGGTAAGCCACTCCGCCAGACGCGCGGCCCATTCCGGATACCTGGAGTAGGCGTTCACGCCAATAAGCTTACAGCCGGAGAAGGAGGCCATCTGCACTTGTCCGCCATGGCAGGTATAAGTCGGCAGCTTGACCGCCCCGGCGTTCTCTCCCCAGGCCTCCTGAACGGCCACCGCGTTCCACACACCGCTGACCCCCGCGATTACGGAACCATCCCGTACACCGGACAGAAACGCCTCATCCGTTCGGTTGGAAAAGGCGGGACTGGCGGCAATGTCCAGCATGGCCTGGGCCACATCCAAACCGGTGATGGGCCCATCCGTGCTGTTCCAGGTGCAGTAGTTGGTCAGGCCGTCGTCATTCAGCCCCACCTCCAGGCCAGTGTTGCCGAAGAAAGCGTAGACATACCAAGCGGAGGACCAGTCCATAGCAAACAGCCGTTCAGCGGCCGCCGCCGCCTCCAAAATCCGGTCCATACTCTGGACATCCTCCTCAGAGAAATAGGCCTTATTATAGTAGAGGAAATAGCCGTTATCCGCCGTCAGGGGATAGGCGTACAGTGTTCCGTCTACGCTGGCGGCCTCAACCGCCGCGGAAAGATTCGCTTCCTGGATGGACGCGGCATCCGGAATGGGGTCCAGCGCTCCGGCGGCGGCCAAGGCGGCAACCTGGTCGTCCGCGAAGGTAAACACATCCGCCCCCGCTTCCAAGTCACCCAGCAAGATATCTTTGCAGTTGGACTCGCTCTGGGGCTGACAGGTGATCCGAACATCCGCCTCAGCGGCGTAGTGAGCCTGGAAGGAGGATACCAGTTCTTGAAGGAGCTGTATATCCTCCTCCGCACCCCAAACAGTGAGCTCCACCGTCTGCCTAGCCGGCGTTGGTTCGCTTACGGTGGATGATTGTTTCTCACAGGCGGTCACTCCCAGCAGAATCCCCAGGAATACCAGTAAAAAAACAGATGCCTTTTTCATACCGTCACACCTCTCTGGTGGATTTGTAGCTTTGTACGCGCGTCCTTTGGATACCTCTGTGTACAGATAGATTGATTATACCACGGTCTTCCAGCTTTCGCAACCACCCCTGAACATCACACAAGCCCCCTCTCTTCAAGACCCTGTTTCAAAATTTCTCAGGGGCAGGGCTTGAGTTGGTGCCGCCCCCAGCGAAGCGCTCATAGAGGAACGGGAAGCCAGCAATGGCGTGCTGGTAGTCTATTTCTCAGGTACTGGCGAGAATTATGGAGTAGGTATTATCGAAAAGGGCAAGACCGTCCTGCCATTCTGTACTCATACGGGGAGTGGATTGTCTGGCACAGCGGAAAATATAGTGAGACCTGCCCTGGAGCAGCGGTGGAAGATGGTTTGGCTATCACAGGAATAACCGCCAATTGGATTGGTTCGCGGGAATCCGGCGAACCAGCTTCGTACCTGTTATCATTTTCTCTGATGCACCAGAGCGAATGATAACAGGATGGTAAATCCTGGAGCGGATATATGTACTTCTGGCCAATGGCCACTCTCTATGATCGCGGACTTAGCCTATGCCCAACCGCGGCGCTACACAGAAGATAGCCACTACAGCGATCCCAGCGGAGCAGAACTATCCGCTTTTCCGATAGGCGATATTTTTATAGACCCATCCGCTATAAAGTAGAAGTTCGCGCTCAGCCAGTCAGTCTCCGTCCCCGTAAATTTTCCCCGTTGCCGCACTTCATGCGCGACCCTATCTTACTTAAAAAAGCCTTGTTTAAGCGGCAATGTAGATATGAGCGCAAAGATCATACAAGGCGTTCAGGCGCCACGGGTTGAGAGTCCTCTCTGTAACCATAATTTCCCTGGGTGCGCACAGCGTAGGAGGGGTATATTCCCGCAGGTCTACCCAGTTGTCAAGAGCGTACTTGGCAATCTTCATCGCATCAGCCTTGTCAGTCTTGACCTTGCGGATAGAACCGCCTCCCTTTAGACTGGTTCCAATGTCAAGGACAATTTTTTGACAGTAACAAATACAAAATCACCACTGTTTTTGGTGAAAAAAACGTAAACACAGCATGACCGCCACGCTCTGGGGGATGACAGCGTCCAGGTCCCACAGCCGGGAGCGCACGTTGGCCCGGGGCAGGACGGCTTTCCCGACGTGGAAGCTGTCCGAGTAAAACAGCCGCTCGATGGCGTTGGCGAACACCTTCGCCGTCTCCCCGGAGACAGACGGACTGATTTCAGGATAAATCGCCTCAGTATGACTTTTTTCTTTTTGACTCTGAATGTCTCCCCGCTTCATCAGGGGGAACGAGGGCTTCTGGCTCATGGGCTCTCCCTTCATGGTCGGTCTCTCCTTTTTTGCAATCATCAGAGGGACAGTGCGCTCAGCGCCGTCCCTCCTGTTCTCCGCCCACGTCCTGGGGCAGGATTTTGCTTCTTGCCCATAGCTTTCATTTGTGAAAAGTTGCGCGTTTTTGTTCATCACATCACTGGGCATAAAATAATTGAGAGCAACCCCGACGAACTGCCCTCAATTTTCTTTCACATATTCGATGATGTCCGGAATATCGCAGTCCAAAATAAAGCACAACGTATCAAGTGTTTTCAGCGTAATATTCTGGCCGTGCTTCATTCTGTGCAAAATGTTGGCGGAAAAACCCTCTTTATAAATCAGGTGATATTCCGCCAAGCCCTTCTTTAACAGTGTTTCATAAAATGGACGGTAGCTTATCATGTTCCTCACCAATCATAACTTTACCATAATCAAAATATTGACTATGCCTAATGTATTGACTATAACAGGCGGTGAGGTGAAAACGATGCCCGATTACAAAAAACGTACTTGACTATAGCATAAGAACCCGAGAAGGTAATTAACATTCTAATTGATGCCCTCGGCGATGGACTGCACCAGCTCCTTGTCGCGCTCGATCTTGCTGAGGCAGTTCCAGGTGTCGCTGTTCTCCATGTCCAGGAGGTTGAAGATTTTGACCTCGTAGCCCTCCCGCAAAAAGCCGGACATGCTCTTGTAAATGGCCGGGAGGAAACCATGCCGGTGTTTCAGTCATTCTATTTTGTCTATTGTAAACCTCCTTGCAAATCAGAGAGAATATGATATACTTGTTTCTCGGTGATCAAAATGATTTTTGCTTGTGATACGTGCCATTTTCTGTTCAGCCGCACCCGACAGCCGGAACAGTGCCCCGACTGCGGCAAGTTCGCTGTCCGTGAGGCGACTGAGGCGGAGCGGCGGGAGTATGAGGAACACCTGAAGGAGTTCCAGGGGCAGGCATAGACCACCCAGGCGATCATGCCGATATGCTGGGCGAAGCAGGCCAGCAGCTGCTCCCGGCGCAGGACAGTTAAAGCAAGTTCTATGTTCAATGTGTATCACCTCATCCGTTTTTAAGGGGGAACATCGTAGTAATGAATATAGCAAAACTAATGATTCCAAAGGTGTCAACAGTATTTCTTCATGAAAACAACACAGTCCGGCAAGGGCTGGAACGCTTTATGATTCACGGCTACACGGCCATACCCGTTTTGAATGATAAGGAACAATACATTGGAAGTGTGACCGAGGGCGATTTTCTCCGTCATCTTTTGGCTGTTCATACCACTGATTTGAAAACGCAGGAGCAATATAAGATTGGCGACATTGTACGCAGAGATTTTTGTCCCGCGCTGCAAATTGACGCAGACCGCGGTCAAGCGGTAGAGACGGCTTTGAATCAGAACTTTGTTCCGATTGTGGATAGCCGGGGTGTATTATGCGGAATTTTAACCAGAAAAAACCTGATTACATATCTTGCGCAGCAATAATTTAGGAGAGGGACGGCCCGGAGGCCGTCCCTCTTTTCAGCTTAGTAACCAGTCTTGGGGCAGGTAGGGATGTAGGTGGGTGTCAGCTTGCGGATGAACAGCTTACCCTTGCCCTGGACGGTCGCACTGTCGATTTTATGCAAAATGTTGCGCTCAACATTTTCTGCGGAGGTTTTTTGTGGCTGGCATAGGTCTTCCCCCTTTGCATGATTGTGAAGTAAGTATACTTGGAAAGCATAGAGAAAGCTATCACCATAACCAACAATGATTGATAGACAAAGCAAGCATAATCACCAATGTGAATAGTGGGAACGAAAAAAGCCGTCCACTGGCCTGCCTTAAAACTGGCAGGCTGTGGACGGCCTTTTCGTTGTTTTGAGTGCTGGAGCGTTCGAGTCATGCGTATCCCCAGAAACTCCCAGATCCGGCGCATTCGCATCTTCGGTTCGTTATTTTTATTTTACGCTCCCCAATTTTTGAATGTGAGAAAATTGTTCTTGATTGCTTTGGATTTATGATTTTATATGCGAAAATCCCGCACCAAAGTGCGGGATTTTCGCATGCATCTTTTTTGTCAACGCAAGTTGCAATAAGCGGTCAAAATCGATTTTTATTTTCAGCAGTGTCTGTCACTCGTCCGCTGCAAATCCGGCTCAGTGAATTATCCCGGAAACTCCTAAGTCAACAAAGGCATTAAAGTATAGTCGTGGGACACCACGGATATCAGTTCCAGCCTGAGAGGAAGAGCACCCGGATAAGCACAATCCAATGTAGTAAGTATGTGTGCTTTAGTGTTGTGTATTTTCTGTGAAACATAATGAGCAGTCCACAAAGTCTAACTTCAAACTAGGTAGTGTTCACATAAGGGCATCAACAATAAGTGCAAAATAGACAAAAGTCAAAAAGATAACATCAATCTTGTCATAGCGGGTAAAAATACGGCGAAAACGCTTGATGCGGCGAAAAAGTCTCTCAACCTGATTACGCTGTTTGTACAATTCCTTATCGTAGTCCCAAGGATCTTTGCGATTGCTTTTGGGCGGAACAACAGGTGTGTAGCCAAGTTTCACGGCCAGAGCCCTGGTTTCATCCCCTTCATAGGCCCGGTCCATCAGAAGATAAACCGGATGGTTTGTTGGACCGAGCTGCCGCAAAAGAGCACGACCTTCTGGACCGTCGCCACAGTTTCCCGCAGACAACGAAAAGATTACCCCATCCCGATCAGATGCGGCGACCATATGAAGTTTGGTGTTCCATCCACCCCGTGTTCTTCCGATGGATTGCGTCCCGTTTTTTTCAAAGCGCCCATTCCATCCGGATGAACCTTTATGCAGGTGGAATCCAAACTTATCACATTTACTTGGATTTGAATGATTCCCAGTTGCTGCAACCGCAGAAATACTCGTTCCAAAACGCCTTTTTTCGCCCAGCGGTTTATCCGAACATAGATCACATGCCAATCTCCGTATTCTTTGGGCAAGCTCCTCCATTTGCACCCATTTTCCACTACGTATAGCACTGCATTCAATACGTCCAGGTTGCTGATTTTGGCTGGTTTCCGCTGTTTGGGAAAGCACTCTTTGATTTGCTCGTATTGCTCTTTCTTTATTTCCATTCTTTGATTATATCACAATCCCACTTATGTGAACACTACCTATCTGCTGGAAGCCGCCAACTCCGTGAGAAGATGCGACTCCGAGTTCCGGCGCTATTACGACCTCAAGTTTAAGGAGGTCAACAAGCACCAGCACAAACGCGCACTTGCTTTAACTGCCAGAAAACTGGTTCGGTTGATCTTTCGACTGCTGAAAGACAACCGCCTGTATAAACTGCCGGAGGGCTGAGCTGTCGCTCGCTGCTCTGATGAATGAGGCCCTGCTTTGATTTTTCAAAATTTCTGTGGGCAGGGCTCGGGTTGGTGTTGCCTTTTTAGTCCCTGATGTGCCTCTCCACTGCCTTTTTCCTTAAAATTTTTCGCTATTACCCTCTTGACTTCACACCATTAGACTCCTTTCTGACCGCGCTCCAAACAGCGCTTTTTTGAGGGAAAATAGGTGGAAAAAGAATAAGGACAAATCCGAATCCCCTTGAGCCGCAAGGGTTTCCGTCTTTGTCCCTATTATACTATATGGGCATACTTTTGCCACAGTTGCGCTGCAAAACGGGGTGGATGTTAAAACGCTGTCTCATATGCTGGGACATTTTTCCTCTGGCTTTACACTGGATACCTACACCCACGTCACCGCCAAAATGCAGCAGGAAGCGGCGGAGAAGATGGGCAGCTTTATGAAGATGGCGCTGTAAAAGCCAGGGCATCAAAATGTATCAGCAAAGACATCCTCCAAGGTGATTGTTAGTTCGTCATACAGGGAGCAACGAAATTCGGTTGGAATAGCGGCTTTTTCCTCGTCGGACATCTTTTCCAGCAAATAGTCCGGGTAGATGCTGTAAACGTTGTCCAGTATGAACTTTCTGTCTTTGAGAAGATAGACCTCAAGCGATCTTACTTCTGGTTCGACAATCCAGTATTCCTGGACACTAGCTGCCTCATATGCGTCCTTTTTATGTCCACGGTCATACCGAGCGGTGCTGGGGGAGAGAACCTCGATCACAAGATCAGGTGCGCCGTGGATGCCATCGCGTTTGACCTTGTCTGGGTCACAGACAACCATCCCATCGGGAATAAATCGGTTTTGATCCGAAAGAAATAAGTCAACTCCATCACCGAAAACTTGGCAGGGCTTCCCCTTCAAAAATACGGAGAAAAGAGCTGCGATATTGAGAGATGCCCGATGATGGTTGATAGAGGGCCGGGGGGACATCGCAATCACCTCTCCGTCGATTATTTCGGTCCAGACTTCCTCCTGATAGGCTGCGTTGTTTTCCACCGGAGACACCCCCATAATACTCAAAATCATCCAATACGTCCAGCTCCGTCTATCGCTGAATGGGTCAGTTAATGGGTCAAAAAATCTGACCCGCTGAAAAAGTTGCAAAAATCCGCTGAAACCGATGGATTTCAGCGGATTTTTGGTCCGAGTGGCGGGATTTGAACCCACGGCCTCTTGGACCCGAACCAAGCGCGATACCAAGCTTCGCCACACCCGGATTAGTTAGCCTGTTTATTATAGTTACTTTTTTGGTTTCTGTCAAGAGTAATATTACTTGTTCTTTTTGAATACACTGCTACCAAATAAAATAAGCGGGGGAGGGACGACCATGTACGACCAGAGCATGCAGGCGGTGAGCCGTAGAAGAAGTGTTCGAGGCTACAGTAATGTGTCGGGACGGAGCAGAAGGAGTACAGAGCGCAGCCAGGAGCAGGTTCGGATCATTCAGCTGGCGGTTTGTCTGGTGCTCTTTCTCACCATTTTTCTGGGGAAAGGCATTTTTCCGCAAAAGCTGAGCCAGGTACGGGGGGACATTCTAACTCTTATTTCTGCTGACTTTGACTTTCAGGAGGCGCTGACGAATCTGGGCGAATCTCTGGCAGGCAGTGGAACGGTGCTGTCTGACCTTGGGAATTTCTGCGTAGAGGTTTTTGGCGCCGCGCCACAGAGTGAAGAGCGGCCGCGGCCCGCGTCATTCACCCCACCACGGTCGGCGGAAGTGTTGGATGCGGAGCTGAAATTCCTCAGTCAACATGCGGATATGGCGGGATGCGCTGCCCACTATGCTGATATATCCAGATTTGGACTGGAGCTCACACCGGAAACGGTAAAACCGGAGCCTTCCGCTGAGGAGGTGACAGAGCCGGAGGAGCCTGCCGCGGTTCCTGTGGCGGGAACGGTGGTGGCTATGTCAGATTACAGCGGCCAGGAGCTGCCAAAAAATTACACAATGGATCAGTTATCTTTGGGAGAACTGGAGACAGCTACACCGGTATTAGGTCACCTACATTCTGAGTATGGTTACCGGGACAGTCCCATTAATGGAAAGTACCAGTTTCATGGAGGCGTAGATATCGGCGGAGAGATGGGGGACCCAATCGCCGCCTTTGCCGCGGGGACAGTGGAGTATATTGGAGAGGACGACTCCTATGGCCTGTACCTTCAACTGGATCACGGAAACGGTGTAAAGTCGTTTTACGCACACTGTAGTAAAATTGTGGTGTCCAAGGGCCAGACGGTGGAGCTGGGAGAAAAGGTTGCGGAGGTTGGCTCCACTGGGGATTCCACCGGGCCCCATCTGCATTTGGAGATGAAGTATAACAGTACGCACCTGAATCCCGCCTATTACGTGGATTTCCTGGAGTAATAATGCGGATTGGAAGGGTAGAGGTAACAGGTGGATTCCTTCTGCTTTTGGCTTGGCTGAACTATTTAGACCGTTCCTTTTTGGTCCCTATGGCTGTGCTGGCCTGTATGGCCCACGAACTGGGGCATTTTTTTGTCATCAGAGCTTTGAATGGAAATATAAAGCAAATTCGCCTTACAGCAATTGGGGCGGAGATGGTACTGTCCAGACCGCTGGGATACTGGCAGGAGGGGCTGTCCGCCCTGGCGGGTCCTGGTGTTAACCTGGCGCTGGCTCTGGTCGTTTGCGGCGTTCAGGATGGGCTGACCTTTGCCGGACTGAATCTGACGCTGGCGGTTTTTAACTTGCTGCCGGTGGGGCGGCTGGACGGAGGAAGAGCGCTGCGCTGCACCCTGGCTCTGCTGGCTGGCCCGGATCTGGCCGATTGGTTTGGCGGCCTGCTGGACTGTCTGTGTACAGCGGGGAGCCTGGCGGCAGGGCTTTGGCTGGCTGTTTTCTGTGGGAACATCACGCTGCTGCTGGTGGCGCTCTGGCTGTTGGCCGTTTTTTTACAGGCGAATCAGAAACAAATCTGGAAATAATACTTGCCAGAGTGGCAGGAAAAAGGTACAATAAATCTTACGTGTCATTTCGACCTGGAGGGAGCAAGATGAATCGTACCTTGGAGCATATTCTGCCAAATGTGCAAAAGCCGGCCCGGTACACGGGCGGAGAGTACAACGCGGTTGTGAAGGAAAAAAACCAGGTGAGCGTCCGCTATGCCCTATGTTTTCCGGACACCTATGAGATTGGCATGTCCAATTTGGGCTGCCGCATTCTCTATGGAGTCATGAATGAGCGGCCTGATGTCTGGTGTGAGCGCTGTTTTGCCCCTTGGGGGGATATGGAGGAAGCGATGCGCCGGGAGGGCCTGCTGCTCTATGGACTGGAGAGCGGTGATCCCATTGCCGAGTTTGACATCATCGGGTTTTCTCTGGGCTATGAGATGGCCTATACCAATGTGCTGAACATGCTGGACCTGGCCGGACTGCCGCTGCGGAGCGGGGAGCGGACCAGCCTTGCTCCGCTGGTGGTGGCGGGAGGGACCTGCTGCTACAATCCGGAGCCGCTGGCCCCCTTTGTGGACCTCTTTGTTCTGGGCGAAGGGGAAGAGGTTACCCTGGAGTATATCGACCTCTACCGTCAGGCCCAGGAGGAGGGGTGGACAAAAGAGGAATTCCTGGAGGACGCGGCGAAAATTCCGGGGATTTATGTGCCGTCCTTCTATGAACCGATCTACCGGGCGGACGGCACACTGGAATCAGTTGACATAAAACCAGGCCGCGGCGCTCCCGGACAGGTGACCAAACGGATTATTCAGGATATGGATAAGGCCTATTTTCCGGTAAAGACCATTATCCCCTCCACTGAGATTGTTCACGACCGGGTGATGCTGGAGCTGTTCCGGGGCTGTATCCGGGGCTGCCGGTTCTGTCAGGCCGGGTACGCCTACCGACCTGTCCGGTCCCGCGGCCCGGAGCTGCTGGCCCGGTACGGCAAGGAGGCCTGTGAGGACTCGGGCTATCAGGAAATGACTCTGTCCTCCCTGTCCTCCACCGACTACCCCGATCTGCTGCCCCTGTGTGATGAGCTGCTGGACTACTGCGCTCCCCGGGACATTGGACTGTCCCTGCCCTCTCTGCGGGCGGACACCTTTTCCATGAGCCTGATGGAGCGTTTACAGCGGGTGCGCCGGGGTGGGCTGACCTTCGCCCCCGAGGCGGGCACCCAGCGGCTTCGGGACGCCATCAACAAAAACCTCCGGGAGGAGGACCTGCTCCAATCGGTCCGCACCGCCTTTGCTGGGGGCTGGAACGGGGTGAAGCTGTATTTTATGCTGGGCCTGCCTACCGAGACGGATGAGGATGTGCTGGGCATCGCTGACCTGGCCCGGAAGGTCTACTTTACCTGGCGGGAATATTCCCCCAACAAGGCCCGAGGGGTGCGGATTACCGTGTCCACCTCCTGGTTTGTCCCCAAGCCCCACACCGCCTTCCAGTGGGAGGCGCAAATCACCGCGGAGGAATACCAGCGGCGGGTTGACCTGCTGCGGGACGCTCTGAAACGGGACAAGTCTATCACCTACAACTGGCACGACCCCCAGACCAGCTATCTGGAGGCCGTCCTGTCCCGAGGCGACCGGCGGCTGGCGGACGTGCTGGAGTGGGTGTGGGAGCACGGCGGCAGGCTGGACTCCTGGACCGAGTATTTCGACTACCAGCGTTGGCTGGACGGTCTGGCCGCCTGCGGACTGGACGGGGACTTCTACGCCCACCGGGAGCGGGGGAGAGACGAGGTGTTTCCCTGGAGCCGGCTGTCCACCGGAGTGAGCGCTGATTTTCTGTGGCGTGAGCGGGAGCTGTGTTACCAGTCTCAGACCACGCCGGACTGCCGCGCCCGCTGCTCCGGCTGCGGAGCCAACAAATTGCTGACAGGGGGTGGCCGCTGTGGCTGACCGGCTGCTGTTTACCAAAACGGGACGGGCCCGGTATATCTCCCATCTGGACCTGATGCGTACCTTCCAACGGGCCTTTGCCCGGGCTAAAATTCCCATCAAGCACACCGAGGGGTTTAATCCTCACCCCTTTGTGTCCATCGCTCTGCCCCTGTCGGTGGGCTATTCCAGCCAGTGTGAGCTTCTGGAGTTCGGCCTGCTGGAGGGGACAAGCTATGAGGAGGTCCCCGAACGCCTCACCGCCGCCATGCCGGAGGGCATTATCATCCACCGGTGCTATCCGGAGGAGCGGAAGCTGAAGGAACTGCGTTATGTTAACTATATCATGACCTTCGACTACCCCGAGGGCCGGCCCCAGGAGACGGAGCCCGCTATGTCGGCCCTGCTCAGCCGGGATAGCCTGGTGGTGAAGAAAAAATCAAACAAGGCCAAGGCGGGCTTCACAGAGGTTGACATAATCCAACTGGTCCACAGCTGGCGCATCGAGTGCCAGAGCGATACCATGATGGTGGATCTGGTCGTCTCCGCTCAAAATCCAGGTCTGAATCCTGAGTTGCTCCGCGCCGCCTTTTGCTCGGAGTATCCGGAGTACACCCCGGATTTTGTTACCTTCCACCGCCGGGATGTTCTGGACAGGGAGGGCAAGCCGTTCCGCTGACGAGAGGGGAGAAGTGTTATGTTTACCTATGAGTATGAGCGAATCTATGTTGAGGGATTTATCAGCTTAAAAACAAAAGGGTATGAAGAAGTGATTGCCCGCTGGGCTGAGGATGGCTGGCGCTACGTGGGCTTTATTCCGGCTGTGTGGACAAACGGCGCTCTTGCGGAAATAGACCTGATTTTTGAGAAAGAGGTGTAAAAAATGGAAAAACCCACTCAGCACAGTTTGACCTGGACGGTAGACGACACCATGACCGCCAAGCGCATTGGAGCAGCGGGCTCTAAGATTTTATCCACCCCAAACATGCTGGCTCTGATGGAGGCCTGCGCCCTGGAGCTGGCCAAGGAGTACTTGGACGAGGGGATGACTACCGTGGGCGCCGAGGCCCACATCCGTCACCTGGCCCCTACACCCGTGGGCATGAAAGTGACCGCCACCGCCACGCTGCGGGAGATTGAGCGGCGGAAGCTGTGGTTTGATATCGAAGTCCACGATGAGAAGGGGAAGTGCGGCGAGGGTTCCCATCTGCGGATCATGGTGCCCAACAGGGACCGCGGTCAGGGATAAAAAATCTGGCGGAAAACCCTTGCAATTTGGAAAACACTGTGGTATACTGCTTTGGTCTGAATAACGGGCGGTCCTCTGCGGCGCCCTGCGGGACGGGGAAAAGGCCGGAATGAACGCCTATATAACAGGAGGAAAACAATATGGATCTGATGAAAGCATTTACCGAAAAGTACACAAAGGACGAGCCCCCCAAGATGAACATCGGCGATACCGTCCGGGTTCACCTGCGGGTGAAGGAAGGCAACCGTGAGCGTATTCAGGTATTCGAGGGCACCGTCATCGCCAAGAAGCACGGCGGCATCGAGGAGAGCTTCACCGTCCGCCGCATCTCCTACGGCATCGGCGTGGAGAAGGTGTTCCCCCTCCATGCTCCCTCCGTGGAGAAGGTGGAGATTGTCCGTCGGGGCAAGGTGCGCCGCGCCAAGCTGTACTACCTGCGCGACCGCGTGGGCAAGGCCGCCAAGGTCAAGGAATTGCTGTGATTCAAAAAAGGAGCGGCTGTGCCGCTCCTTTTTCTTAAATTTGCCGGTGTTTGTTATGGAGATTTCGTATGGATTACAGGATAAGAGCGATGAAAGAGTCAGAATATCCTCTGTTGAAGCATTTTTTATATGAGGCGATTTTTGTGCCGGAAGGAACGGCTCCGCCGTCGAAATCCATATTGGAAATCCCGGAACTGCAAGTTTATATTGCCGGTTTTGGACACGAGGAACATGACCGGTCTCTCGTCGCGGAGGTGGACGGCAGGGTTGCGGGAGCGGTCTGGGTCCGTATGATGAACGATTATGGACATATTGACAATGAGACGCCCTCCTTTGCAATTTCTCTGTACAGGGAATACCGGGGCCTTGGAATCGGAACCGAACTGATGAGGCGGATGCTTGCCATTTTGAAAAGCTGTGGGTATGAGAAGGCGTCCCTTGCGGTTCAAAAGGCCAACTATGCGGTTAAACTGTATCAGAATACAGGCTTTGAGATTGTTGGTGAAACGGAAGAGGAGTATATTATGGTAAATCGTCTGGGATAACAGGCTTACATGCCCAGCAGCGCCTTTTGAGCCAGCCCCAGCGCCAGCAGGTGGGCAGGGTAGAAGACGTACCACAGGTATTTATCCCCCGGAAAGGTGGGACCCTTCTTTCCGTTGTAGAAGAAGGTGAGCGCCACCCCCAGCAGGGGACCCACCGCGTTGATGCATAGCATATGGAGCCACCGCCAGGTAAAAAGCTGTTCAGAGAAAAGCATCCAGGCCAGTCTGTACCGGGACAGGGGCATGAGAAACAGCCACAGCAGGGCCTTCTTGGGAATAGACCAGCTTTCTGTCCAGTAAAAGACCAGAATGAACAGGATATAGGACCCATTGCCCTCCGTCAGGCTAAGGTACTGGGCGGCGGCTATCACTCCAGCGGCCAGGACGTACCCCAGCTTGTCCCGCTTTTTGTTGCCCCAGTCCATCAGCCGCAGGGTGAGCAGTCCCAGCAGCAGGGTAAACATGATGTTCCCGTGGAAGCCGAACAGGAGGTAGTAGGGATACTCCGCCAGGCAGGCGAAGATCAGCAGCCGCAGGGCGTATTTTTTAAAATTCCGGGTGTGCCGGTAGCCGTTGGCGATGGAGAACAGGAAGATGGGGGCGGCGATGCGGCCGATGTAGTCGGTGGCCCGCTGAAGAACCAGCAGGGCCGGAATGGTATCTGCGGCGTCGGGGAAGAAAAGGACCTCCACCGTCAGGGCCAGCGGCCAGACGTGAGTGACGTGGTCCCACAGCATGGACAGCAGGGCGATGATTTTTAACGCGAAAAAACTCAATGTGGTTCCCTCCTTAAAAAATTACAGGGAGAGGATACCAAACATTTCTTACAAAAAAGCGGTCAAGTTCCTTACAAATTTCTAAAATTATCTGATATGAAGGTGAGTTGAGTGAAGAGAAAGGCTAAAATAATTGTGTTCGGAGCTTGTTTGGGGTTTGGCCTGGCCGGGATTCAGATCATACTTCAGATTGATAAGGCTGTTTTTATGACTGGCTATTGGATTGCGGCGCTGGTCGTTCTGACAGGTGTGCTGCTGGTCAATATTCTCTATAACGTCTCCTATCAGAGGAGGATGAAACAGATTGCTCCACTGCTGGAGGCCGGGAAGCCACAGGAGTATATCGAGGGGGTGGAGCAGCTGCTGAAGACCGCCAAGGGACAGAGCCTGAAAACAATCTTAACAATGAACCTCTCCGCCGGGTATATTGACCTGAAGGAGTTTGATAAGGCAATCGAGCTGCTGGAGGGAATTTCGGACAAAAAACTTGTGGGGACAGCGGTCAAGACAGTCTACCGGCTGAACCTCTGTACCTGTTATTTCAACATAGACCAGGGGGAGAAGGCCCTGAAGCTATACAACGACAGCCAGAAAATTTTTGAAGCCCAGCGGGGCGGAAAGTTATACGGCGTTAACATCGCGATTCTGGATATGCTGGCGGCCATCCAGAACAGGCGGTATGACCAGGCGGAAGAGCTGCTGGACAGAGCCAGACAGACCTGGGGTGAGCCCCGGTTTCAGGAAGCATTTCAGGAGATTGAGAACACCCTGACGGAGATAAAAAAGGAGCAAGCTCTATGAACATCCAATGGTATCCCGGCCACATGACCAAGACCCGGCGGCAGATCGAGGCCGACCTGAAGCTGGTGGACATCGTGGTGGAGCTCATCGACGCCCGCGTCCCCGTGTCCAGCCGCAACCCGGATATCGACGCCATCTGTTCCGGCAAGCCCCGGCTTATCGTCCTCAACCGGGCGGACCAGGCTGATTCAGCTCAGAACAAGGTCTGGGCCGCACACTTTCGGGGGCAGGGATACTCCGTTCTGGAGACGGACGCCCGGTCCGGACGGGGGATCAACCAGTTTTCCGCTGTAGTCCAGAGCGTGCTCAAGAACCAGATCGCCAAATGGCGGGAGAAGGGCCAGGTGGGCCGCCCCGTTCGGGCCATGGTGGTGGGGGTTCCCAACGTGGGCAAGTCCACCTTTATCAACAAGGTGGCAAAGAAAAAGTCGGCCAAAGCCAGCGACCGTCCCGGTGTCACCCGGGGGAAGCAGTGGGTCCATGTGGACCAGGGGCTGGACCTGCTGGATACCCCTGGCATCCTCTGGCCCAAGTTTGAGGATGAGGTGACCGGCATGAATCTGGCCTTTACCGGGGCGGTGAAGGACGAGATCATGGATGTGGAAACCCTTGGCTGTCACTTTATGGCTCTGCTGGGGGAACGTTATCCCCAGGCCCTTCTGGAGGGCTACAAGCTCCCGGCGATCCCCACCCGGGAGGAGGGGGAGAACGATGTGGCCTGGGGCTACCGCCTTCTGGAAGCCTGTGCCGCCCGCCGGGGGATGCGCGTTTCGGGCGGTGAATTTGATACTGAGCGCATGGCTCGGGTCCTCCTGGATGAGTACCGGGGGAGCAAGCTGGGACGCTTTACACTGGAGATACCATAAAAGAAGGGAGAGGGCAGGATGGACCTTTGGCGGTATGAGCGGGAAGCCATAGCCCAGGGATATGCGGTGGTCTGCGGCTGTGACGAGGCGGGGGCAGGTCCGCTGGCCGGACCAGTATACGCGGCGGCGGTGATTTTGCCCTTGGGAGCGGACATCCCCGGCTTGAACGATTCCAAAAAGCTGACGGAAAAACGCCGTGAAGCACTTTTCCCTGTCATCCAGGATCGAGCGCTGGCCTGGTCGGTGGCCTGGGTGGACGCCAGGGAGATTGACGAGACAGATATTCTCAGCGCCCGGATGCGGGCTATGCGGCTTGCCATCGACGGTCTGTCACAAACTCCGGACTTTGCCCTGATCGACGGCAATCGGGACCGGGGGCGGTCCGCGTCCATCACTATACCCCACCGCTGTGTTGTAAAGGGGGACAGCCTGTCGGCGTCTATCGCGGCGGCGTCCGTTTTAGCCAAGGTGAGCCGGGACCGGTTTATGGTGGAGATGGCGGAGCGGTATCCCGAATACCGTTTTGACAAACACAAGGGCTACGGCACCAGGCTCCACTATGAGCTGCTGCGTACTTACGGCCCCAGTCCCATCCACCGCCGGACCTTTTTGAAAAACCTGTGAGCGGCCGGGAGAGCCGCCTGCGGGGCCAATGGGGAGAGGACCGGGCGGCGGAGTATCTGCGGCACAAGGGATTTTCCATCAAGGCCGCCAACTGGCGGTGCCGCTTTGGAGAGATCGACCTGATCGCCGAGGACAGCGAATACCTCTGCTTTGTGGAAGTCAAGCTGCGCAAGAGCGCCGCCTATGGTACGGCGGCCTCCTTTGTGGACTGGCGCAAGCAGGAAAAGCTGCGCGCCGCCGCTATGCTTTACCTGTCCCGGAATCTCACCGGCCTCCAGCCCCGCTTCGACGTGGTTGAGATTTACGCGCCCCAGGGCACAGAGACGAAAAAACCGGAGATTCGACATTGGGAAAACGCTTTTTAGTTGTAAAATCCCTTGACCGAAGCGGAAAAAGCTGGCATAATAGGAGGCAACATCAAACCAGTAAGGAAGGATCGTCTATGCGATATATCAGCACAAGAGACAATACTATCCAGTATTCGGCTTCTCAGGCCATTACCCAGGGGCTGGCCAGGGATGGGGGGCTGCTGACTCCCTGCTATATCCCCAAGCTGCCGGGCAAGGCAATGGAGGATCTGAAGGACATGGCCTATCAGCAGCGGGCGGTTTACATCATGAAGATGTTTTTAGAGGAGTTCTCCGTCAAGGAGCTCACCGAGTTTGCCAATACCGCCTATGGTCCGGACAAATTTGACTCCCCGGCGGTGGCGCCGGTGCGCACGGTGGACGGGAACACCCACTGCCTGGAGCTGTGGCATGGCCCCACCTGCGCCTTCAAGGATATGGCGCTTCAGATGCTGCCCCATCTGCTGACAGCCTCGCTGGCAAAAACAGAGGAGAGCCGGGAGGTGTGCGTTCTGGTAGCCACCTCCGGCGACACGGGGAAGGGCGCTCTGGAGGGCTTTAAAAACGTGGCCCGCACCAGGATTCTGGTGTTCTACCCCAAGGATGGGGTGTCTGAGGTTCAGGAGCTGCAGATGGTCACTCAGGAGGGGACCAACGTGGGCGTGTGCGCCGTGGTGGGCAACTTTGACGACGCCCAGACCGGCGTGAAGAAGCTGTTTGCCGACAAGCAGGTATGCCAGATGCTGGAGCGGAAGGGGTATTTCTTCTCCTCCGCCAACTCCATTAACTGGGGCCGTGTGCTGCCTCAGCTGGTCTACTATATCTCCGCCTACTGCGACCTGATCCGGGATGAGAAAATTACGCCGGGGCAGACGGTGAATGTCTGTGTGCCCACCGGAAATTTCGGCAACATTCTGGCCGCTTACTACGCCCGGGAGATGGGCCTGCCTATCGACCAGCTGATCTGCGCCTCCAACCGCAACAGCGTTCTCACCGACTTCATCCGGGGAGGGATCTACGACCGCAACCGTACCTTCTATAATACCATGTCTCCCTCTATGGACATCCTGATTTCTTCCAATCTGGAGCGGCTGCTGCTGGCCCTCACCCAGGACCCGGCGGAGGTGCGGAGCTATATGGAACAGCTGAATGCCACAGGTCGGTATGAGCTGAAGGAGCGGACCAGAGAGAAACTGCAAAAGCGCTT
Source organism: Oscillospiraceae bacterium (assembly GCA_910575265.1). Lineage (GTDB taxonomy): Bacteria > Bacillota > Clostridia > Oscillospirales > Oscillospiraceae > Lawsonibacter. The sequence goes on along the minus strand of CAJTEA010000006.1, from coordinate 86,539 downwards.
TAAAGGCTACTGCTGTGACGACAGCGAGACCCAACGGACCATTCGGGCCATGTTTGACAAGCACGGATATCTCATTGACACCCACACCGCCGTGGCCTTCTCCGCTCTGGAGCAGTACCGGCGGGAGACAGGGGACGACACCCCCGCCATCGTGGCCTCTACCGCCAGCCCCTTTAAGTTCTGCGCCAGCGTGCTGGAGGCGCTGGGAGAGCCCAACGCGGCCTCCGGCCTGGACGCCCTGGACCAGCTCACCGCCAAAACCGGCCTGCCGGCTCCCACTCCCCTGGCCGCTCTGCGGGATAAGAAGGTCCGCTTCACTCAGGTGGTGGAGAAGGAGCACATGGCAGATGCCGTAATGTCTCTGCTGGAGTGAGCCGCCTATGTCTCTGTACGCCATTGGAGACACCCATCTGTCCCTGTCCGGCAATAAGCCTATGGATGTGTTCGGGGGCGGCTGGACGGGATATGTGGATAAGCTGAGGGAGGGCTTTCAGGTCGTGTCCCAGGAGGACACCGTGGTGATCTGCGGGGATGTGTCCTGGGGAATGAGCCTGGAGGAGGCGAGGGAGGACTTCGCTTTTCTGGACGCCCTGCCCGGGGGGCGCAAGCTGCTCATCAAGGGAAACCATGACTACTGGTGGATGACCGCCGCCAAAATGAAGGGTTTTTTTGCGGAAAACGGCTTTTCTACCTTGGATATCCTGCATAATAACTGCCATTTTTACGGTGAGACCGCTCTGTGCGGCACCCGGGGCTGGTTTTACGAGGAGGACCGGGGGGAGCACAGCGCCAAGATTTTTAACCGGGAGCTGATCCGGCTGGAGGCGTCTCTGAAAGCGGCGGGGGAGAGGGAAAAGCTCTGCTTCCTGCACTACCCGCCCCTGTATCAGGGCTACCGCTGCCAGGAGATCATCGACCTGCTGGAGCGGTACGGTGTGAGGCTGTGCTGCTACGGCCATCTCCACGGGGGGAGTCACCGTCTGGCGGTCACCGGGCGTCAGGGAACGGTGGATTACCGTCTGGTTGCCGCCGATTATGTGAGATTTCGACCGGTGTGCGTCTTGTAGGGACGGATGTCCCTGCCTTTATAGGCCTGTTCTCCGTCAAAATGCATGATTCAGAGGTTCCCTGAATATGAATTCGGAAAATTTCGGGGAAATTTCAAAATAAGACTGTTCAAACCGTCTCATATCTGATAGAATATCGTGGCGAAAGTAAAAGGGCCCTGCCGCCGGGAAGCGGCTCGACGGGGCCGACAGGAGGAAATTGACAAATGAAGGTCACCAGTGTTGAGAAGAAAGAAAAGAGCACCGTCGAGCTCACCATCCAGGTGGAGGCCGACCAGTTTGAGGCCGCCATCCAGAAAGCTTATCTGAAGAACCGCGGCCGTATCAGCGTGCCTGGTTTCCGGAAGGGCAAGGCCCCCCGGAAGATTATCGAGGGCATGTACGGCGCCAATGTGTTCTATGAGGATGCCGTCAACGATGTCTACCCCGCCGCCTATGAGGAGGCCGTGAAGGAGCAGGGACTGGATGACGTTGGTTATCCCAAGATGGAGATTGTGGAAGTGGGCAAGGAGGGCCTCACCTTCAAGGCGCTGGTTTCGATTCGTCCCGAGGCCAAGCTGGGCGAGTACAAGGGCCTTACCGCCCCCAAGGAGGAGGTCAAGGTCACCGACAAGGACATTGACGAGGAGCTCAAGCCTTACATTGATCGGGCCACCCGTCTGGTCAGTGTGAAGCGTAAGGCCAAGAAGGGTGACACCGCCGTCATCGACTTCGAGGGCTTTGACAACGGCACCCCCTTCGAGGGCGGCAAGGGCGAGAACTACGACCTGAAGCTGGGCGCGGGTATGTTTGTTCCCGGCTTTGAGGAGCAGGTTATCGGTATGAAGGCCGGGGAGGAGAAGGACATCGACATTACCTTCCCCGAGGACTACCATGCTGAGCTGGCCGGCAAGGCTGTGGTGTTCCATGTGAAGTGCAACGAGGTGAAGGAATCCCAGGCACCTGAGGTGGACGACGAGTTTGCCAAGGATGTGTCCGAGTTTGAGACTCTGGCCGATTTCCGCAAGGATCTGGGCGACAAGCTGCTGGAGCGCAAGCAGGCCCAGGCAAAGGCTGATTTTGAGAACGCCGTGATTGAGCAGCTGGTGGAGAACATGGAGTGCGAGATTCCCGACGGCATGGTGGAGGTCCAGGTGGACCGCCTGATGGACGATTTTGCGATGCGCGTTCAGAACCAGGGCATGCGGGTGGAGGACTATATGTCGATGATGGGTATGAACCCTGAGATGATGCGGACTTCCGCCCGCCCCTCCGCCCTGAAGCAGGTACAGACGGAGCTGGCTCTCACCGCTGTGGCCAAGGCGGAGAATCTGGAGGCCTCTGACGAGGAGTATGAGGCTGAAATCGCCAAGATGGCTGAACAGTACAAGATGGAAGTAGACCGGGTGAAGCTGCTGGTCCCCGCGGAGGACCTGAAAAAAGATCTGGTGCTGCGCAAAGCCAGCGAGCTGGTGCTGTCCACCGCCAAGGAGGGCAAGGCCAAAAAGACAAGGAAGTCAGAAAAGGCTGAGGAGGGCGAGGAGAAGCCCAAGCGCGCCCGGAAGAAGAAAACTGAGGATTCCAAGGAAGAAGAGCCCACGGCGGAGTAATTGCAATACGTCCCGGGGCGGCCTTCTCGCCCCGGGCGTACGAATATCCAAAGGAATGAAGTTCCAGCGGTATGGGTATACTCTGGTATCCCACTGAAAAAGGAGTATTGTTATGAGTTTGGTTCCCTATGTAGTAGAACAGACCAACCGGGGAGAGCGGTCCTACGACATCTTTTCCCGCCTGCTGAACGACCGTATCGTCATGCTGTCCGAGGAAGTCAACGACACCACCTCCTCCCTCATTGTGGCGCAGATGCTGTATCTGGAGGCCCAGGACCCGGATAAGGAGATCCAGTTCTATATCAACAGCCCTGGAGGTTCTGTCACCGCCGGCATGGCCATATACGACACTATGCAGTATATCAAGTGCGATGTGTCCACCATCTGCATCGGCATGGCCGCCTCCATGGGGGCGTTCCTGCTGTCCTCCGGCGCCAAGGGCAAGCGGCTGGCTCTGCCCAACGCCGAGATCATGATTCACCAGCCCTCTGCCGGTACCCAGGGTCAGATTACCGATATGGCCATCCATCTGCGCAGGCTGGAGATTATCAAGGGGCGGATGAACCGCATCCTGTCTGAGAATACCGGGAAGCCTATTGAGGTGGTCACCGCCGACACGGAACGGGACAACTTTATGAGCGCTCAGGAGGCCATGGAGTATGGTCTCATCGACAAGGTAATCGACAAGCGGTAAAAATTGAGCGGAACGTTCCGCATAACCCCAGTAAATGAGGTGTTTCCATGGCAAAAAACGAAGATAGCAGAAGAGTTCGCTGTTCCTTTTGCGGCAAGCATCAGGACCAGGTCAAGCGAATGATCGCTGGTCCCGGCGTCTATATCTGCGACGAGTGCGTCGGCCTGTGTATGGAGGCGATGGGGGCCGACCCCCTGCTGCTGGATGACGAGCCCATGGTGGGAGATATCCCGGACGCGATCCCTACCCCCAAGGAGATTCACGCCGTTCTGGACCAGTATATCATTGGGCAGGAGAAGGCCAAGGTGGCCCTGTCCGTGGCGGTATACAACCACTATAAACGCATCTATTTCGGCGGGGCGGAGGATGTGGAGCTGCAAAAGAGCAACATCCTTCTGATGGGCCCCACCGGCTGCGGCAAAACTCTTTTTGCCCAGACCCTGGCCCGGGTGCTGAAGGTGCCCTTCGCCATCGCCGACGCTACCACCCTCACTGAGGCGGGTTACGTAGGCGACGACGTGGAGAACATCCTTTTGCGCCTGGTTCAGGCCGCTGACTACGACATTGAGTTGGCTGAGCGGGGGATCATCTATATCGACGAGATGGATAAAATTGCCCGCAAGAGCGAGAATACCTCCATCACCCGTGACGTGTCCGGCGAGGGCGTACAGCAGGCGTTGCTGAAGATTCTGGAGGGCACCGTGGCCAATGTCCCGCCCCAGGGCGGGCGCAAGCACCCCCATCAGGAGTTTATCCAGATCGACACCCACAACATCCTGTTTATCTGCGGCGGCGCCTTCGACGGCATCGACAAAATTATCGAGCACCGTCTGGACAGACGTTCCCTGGGGTTTGGCGCCGAGATTCAGAGCAAAAAGGAGCGCAACGTAGGGGAGCTGATGAATGAGATCCAGCCCCAGGATCTGCTCAAGTACGGCATTATCCCCGAGCTGGTGGGCCGTATGCCGGTGGTCACCACACTGGAATCCCTGAACCGGGACCAGATGGTGCGCATCCTCACCGAGCCCAAAAACGCTCTGGTAAAGCAGTACCAGGTGTTGCTGAACTACGATGAGGTAGAGCTGGAATTTACCCAGGAGGCTCTGGAGGCGGTGGCCGACCGGGCGGTGGCCCGGGAAATTGGAGCCCGGGGGCTGCGCGCCATTTTGGAGGAGATTATGAGCCAGATTATGTACGATATCCCCTCCGAGCCCACCATTGTAAAGGTAACAATTACCGGCCCCTGCGTTAAGGACGGGGCGGAGCCCCAGCTGACCCGGGACCCGAAGCGTACCCAGCGTCCCAAGCTGGGAAAGGCCACCGTCCAGGTGCAGCAACGGTCTTTACCCAGCCACCGGGGCTATGTAAGTTGACATAACAAATCAATCGGACGTCCCGCGGACCTCCCCACAGCGGGGAAGCGGGGCGTTTCCCCTACCCCGACAAGAGGAGTGAACATCCATGGGTAAAGAATGGGATATTTCCAACACCACAACCATGCCTGTGATCGCGTTGCGGGGACTGACTGTGTTCCCCAATGTGCTCATCCACTTTGAGGTGGCCCGGGAGGCCTCGGTGAAGGCTCTGGAGGCCGCTATGACCGCCGGCAGTCCTGTATTCCTGGTGGGTCAGAAGGACCTCGCCGTGGAGGAGCCGGAGCTGGATGACCTGTATCAGGTGGGTACCATTTCCCATATCCGCCAGATTCTCCGCATGCCTGGAGACAACGTGCGGGTAATGGTGGAGGGCAAGGTCCGGGGCCGTATTCTCCAATTGCTGCGTTCCGACCCCTATCTGGAGGCGGAGACGCGGGAAATTTTGGAAGCCAAGTCTCCCGTCCGGGTCAGCGCCAGAAGCGAGGCGCTGATGCGCGCCACCTATGAGCTGTTTCAGGACTACGCCGAGCTTTCCCCAAAAATGGCTCCCGACCTGATGGTCCACGTGCTGGCCAGCCAGGACCCGGGGCATATCGCCGACTATATCGCCCAAAATATCCCGATGCGCAACAGCGACAAGCAGTCCATTCTGGAGGAGCCGCGCCCGGTCCGCCGGCTGGAGAAGCTCTACCGTCTGCTGGAGCGTGAGGTGGAGATTCTGTCCCTGGACCATGAGATTCAGGAGCGGGCCCGGGAGCGGATGAGCGACCACCAGCGGGACTACTACCTCCGGGAGCAGATCAAGGCCATCCAGACCGAGCTGGGGGAGGATGCCGATGAGATCGAGGAGTACCGGGAGAGGATTTCCGAAGCCAGTCTGCCCAAGGAGGTGCGGGAGAAGCTGAACAAGGAGCTGAGCCGTCTGGCCAAGCAGTCCTACAGCTCCTCTGAGAGCACTGTCCTGCGCGGCTATCTGGACATCTGTCTGGAGCTGCCCTGGGGAAAAAAGACCCAGGAAAAAGTGAGCGTCCCCGCTGTGCGCAAGGTGCTGGATCAGGACCACTTCGGTCTGGAGAAGGTGAAACAGCGCATCCTGGAATTTGTGGCCGTCAAGCAGCTGGCTCCTGAGCTGAAGGGACAGGTGCTCTGTCTGGTGGGTCCGCCGGGGGTGGGCAAGACCTCCATCGCCATGTCCATGGCCAGGGCCATGAACCGGAAGCTGGCCCGGATCTCTCTGGGGGGAGTCAGCGACGAGGCGGAAATCCGAGGCCACCGCAAGACCTATGTAGGGGCTATGCCCGGCCGTATCATCAACGCGGTCAACCAGGCCAAAAGCTGCAACCCGCTCATCCTCCTGGATGAGATTGACAAGCTGGGCCGGGATCACCGGGGCGACCCCTCCTCGGCTTTGCTGGAGGTGCTGGACGGGGAGCAGAATTCTGCCTTCCGGGACAACTTTCTGGAGGTGCCTTTCGATCTGTCTGAGGTCCTGTTCGTATCCACCGCCAACACCACCGATACCATCCCCCGGCCCCTCCTGGACCGGATGGAGGTGATTGAGCTTTCCAGTTACACCGACGAGGAAAAGGTGCAGATCGCCAAGAAGTACCTTCTGCCCAAGGAGCTGAAACACCACGGAATGACCAAAACGCGGCTGAAGGTTACGGACGGAGCCCTGCGGGAGATTATTGCCGCATACACCCGGGAATCGGGTGTCCGTGTGCTGGAGCGCCGTCTGGCCGCCATCTGCCGCAAAGCGGCGATGAAGGTGGTGTCAGAGGAGGCAAAGGCCCTCAAGGTCACGGAGAAGGATCTGGAGGAATATCTGGGTGTGCCCCGCTACCACCCAGAGCGGCAGGCGTTGGAGGAGCGCGTGGGCGTGGTCAATGGCCTGGCCTGGACCTCCGTAGGCGGCGAGCTGCTGGAGGTAGAGGTGAATGTGGTCCCAGGCTCCGGCAAGGTGGAGCTCACCGGCAACCTGGGGGACGTGATGAAGGAGTCGGCCCACGCCGCCCTCAGCTTTATTCGCAGTCAGGCCGACCATTTGAATATCCCAGCTGATTTCTATAAAGAGAAGGACATCCATGTCCATTTCCCGGAGGGCGCGGTTCCCAAGGACGGGCCCTCCGCCGGTATCGCCATTACCACCGCTATGGTGTCCGCTCTTACCGGTGTGCCTGTGCGCCGGGGGATCGCCATGACCGGCGAGGTCACCCTGCGGGGGAGGGTGCTGCCCATCGGCGGGTTGAAGGAAAAGACCATGGCCGCCTTCCGGAACGGGGTCAAGACGGTGATTATTCCCGCTGACAACGGCAAGGATTTGGAGGAGATTGACCAAACTGTCCGCAAGGCTCTCCAGTTCGTTTTGGTGGAGCGGGCGGATCAGGTGCTTACCCATGCCCTGAACCGTCCCCTCGAGCCTCCCGCCGCCCGTAAGCGGGGACGTCCCAGAAAGTCGGAAACGCTGCCCGGTCTCCCGCCCGCGCCCCAGGGGGAGAGCAGCTCTCACCTGAGCCAGTAAGGGGGGAGCGCCGTGGCTGCCAATCTGCAAAAGGCGGAATTTGTGCTGTCCGCTGTCTCCCCGAAAAACTTTATCCAGGACGGCCTGCCCCAGGTGGCCTTTGCCGGGCGGTCCAACGTGGGCAAGTCCTCAGTGATCAACCGGCTGCTCAACCGGAAGAACTTTGCGCGTGTGGGGGCCGCGCCGGGGAAGACCGCTCATGTGAACTATTTCAACATTGACAAAACCTTCTATCTGGTGGACCTGCCCGGCTATGGCTACGCCAAAGTGTCCAAGGCCGAGCGGGACCGCTGGGGCCGGCTGATGGAGGACTACTTCGCCCGGCCCGATCTGCTCACTCTGGGGGTGATGATTGTGGACTCCCGCCACAAGCCCACCGCCGATGACTGTACTATGGCCCGGTGGTTCAAGGACACCGGCTGTCCGCTTATCATCGTAGCCAACAAGCTGGATAAACTGAAAAAAAGCGAGGTGGCCCCCAATCTCCAGCTTATCCGGGAGACTCTGGAGCTGGGAGAGGAGGACTTGCTGATCCCCTTCTCCGCTGAAAAGGGCACTGGCCGGGAGGAACTGCTTTCGGCTATTTTTGCCGGAGTAGAAAAATAGCCGCGGTTCCCTTGACAGGGAGGCGGCTGAGCGGTAGAACAGATTTTGTTTTACCGGAAAAGAGAACCTAGTCAATCAATCAGGGAACATTGATTTTACCGGGAGGTATGGCATAAGGGATTTGCCAGCCCTCCCGGTGTTGGTTTTAAGAGTTTCGGTGCAGCGTTCTAAGCGCATTATATGTACGTTTTATATACTTTTCAGGACTTATTTGAAATTTGCTTGTTTTTTGCTCCGCAAGCTGGTATAATAGGCGGAAAGATAAACTTAAAATGGGGAGGTGGCCCTTTGGAGGCACCCATTTACCACCTGGAGGGGGTGGTGAAGGCAAAGGAAGAGAACATGGAGGACTTTGTGGGGCCGCTGGATCTGATCCTTCATCTTCTGAGCAAAAACAAGCTGGAAATTAAGGACATCCAGATCGCTCTCATTCTGGATCAGTATATGGAGTGGATGAATCAGCGCCGTGAACTGGATCTGGAGGTCGCCAGCGACTTTATTACCATGGCCTCTCACCTGGTCTATATCAAAACCCGGATGCTGCTGTCCATCAACGACGAGGAGGCTATGAGCGAGATGGAACAGCTCATAGCCACTCTGGAAGCCCACCAGCGCAATGAGAACTATCTGAAAATCAAAGCGGTGGTCCCCGCCCTGGACAGCCGCTATCAGATCGCCCGGGATTATCTGAGCAAGGTGCCCGAGGCGGTTCAGCCTGACAAAGCGTATCACTATGTCCACGACAAAACCGACCTGCTCAAGGCCATGTCCGCTGTGCTCAGCCGCCTGGGCAATAAGCTGCCGCCTCCGGTATCGGCTTTCCAGGGCATCGTAGGCCGGGAGCCCTACCCGGTGGCCGACAAGGCAGGGGAGATCATCAAGCGGCTGGTTACCTTTGGCGTCACCCGGTTCCGGGCTTTGTTTAAGGGCAGCCGCAGCCGGTCGGAGGTGGTGGCAACCTTCCTGGCGGTGCTGGAGCTGTGCAAGGCCCGCCGCCTGCGCCTGGCCGGAACGGAATCGGATTGCACGGTCACCTGCACCCAGGAAGAGGGACAGGTGGAGTTTACATCAGAGAGCTATTAAAGATATGAGGAGGTGCCCTGGATGGAGGTCAAAGAGTTGGAATCCGCTCTGGAAGGGGTGCTGTTCGCGGCTGGGGAGCCGGTCGCGGTGGAGCGGCTGTGTCTGGGCCTCGAGGTGGACAGGCCCACGCTGGACGCCGTGGCCCAGCGGCTGATGGACAAGTACAGCTATGACCGCCGGGGTATCCGTCTTTTGAAGCTGGACACCAGCTATCAGCTGTGCTCCGCGCCCGAGTTTGCCCCCTATATCCGCAAGACCCTGGAGAGCCGTAAGCCCGCCCGGCTGTCCCAGCCGGCGCTTGAGGTACTGTCCATCATCGCCTATTACCAGCCGGTGACCCGGGCTTATGTGGACCAGGTGCGGGGGGTGGACAGTTCCTACACCATGGGCCTTTTGCTGGAGCGGGAGCTGATTGAGGAGGCGGGCCGCCTTGCGGTGCCCGGACGTCCCATGCAGTTTAAGACCACCAAAAACTTTCTGCGCTCCTTCGGCCTGTCCAGTCTGGAGGAGCTGCCTGAGCTGCCCAACCAGTCTCAGGAGGGCAGTCAGCTTACCCTGGAGCTGGAGGCCAGCCTGGCCCGCCTCCGGGAGGCGGAAACGGTGGAGGGGCCGGACGCGGCACCGCCAGAGCCCCCGGAGGAGCCGGAATGAGGGCGCTGTATATCCTGGCGGCGGTGGCGCTGGCCCTGTTTTTGATTGGACGGGTCCGGGTTGGCTGTCAGGCGCGGTTCAGTGTGGAGGGCTTTTTTCTCTGGGTGAAGCTGGGCCGGTTTCGAATCAAAGTCTTTCCGGTCAAGCCGAGGGGGGAGAAAAAACCGAAAAAGCCTAAGAAGCCCAAGAAAAAAGAACCGAAAAAGCCGAGGAAAGAAAGACCTCCCACCCCGTTGCCCGAAAAGATTGGCGGCGCGCTGGAATACGCTCAGGCGCTGCTCCCGGTCGTATTGGAGGCGGCGAAGGGGATGTGGCACAGCTTCCGCGTGGATACCCTGGAGCTGGAGCTGACCGTGGGCTCTCCTGACCCGGCGGACACGGCCATGCTCTATGGCCGGGCCAACGCCGCCCTGGGGGCGCTGTGGTACCCGCTGACCAACACCTTCCATGTGAAGGATGGAACAGCCCGCGTCAACTTCGATTTTGACGCCCAGAGCATGACAGTGTACGCCTTCGCAGACTTCTCCCTTCAGCTGGGGAACATTGTGTGGATCGGCCTGCGGGCGGGCTGGAAAACGCTGTTTGGTATACTTGCCGCGCGAAAGCGGCTGAAACTAAAACGACGGCAAAGAAAGGCGGCATGACCGATGGAACAGGAGAAAAAGAACCCCCTCAGTGAGCTGATGCGCACCACAATGGAGAACATCAAGACCATGGCGGACGCCAACACCATCATAGGCACTCCCATTCAGGCGGAGGGGGTTACCCTGATCCCGGTGTCCAGGATGTCCTTTGGCATGGGGATGGGTGGTACTGAGTTTACCACCAAGCAGTACCCCAATCAGAATTTCGGCGGAGGCAGCGGAGCCAGCGCCAAGCTGGAGCCGGTGGCGTTTCTGGTGGTCCGGGAGGACGGCGGCGTGAAGCTGCTCCCCGTGGCCCCGCCTCCTGCCACCACCGTGGACCGGGTGATTGAGACGGTGCCGGAGGTGGTGGATAAGGTCACCGGATTCATCGAGAAACAGCAGGAAAAAAAGGCGCGGAAGGAATCCGGGGAGGATTTTGCTGAGTAAACAAAAATTCCCTGGAAAAAAAGGCGAAGAGACGCTCCATACTAACGCTATCGACTGAAAAGAAGGTGGCAAGGATGAAGCGGCTTTTATCCGGAACCCTGGCCTGGGTATTGTTGATGTGCGCGCTGCCAGTAACATGGGCGGCGGCCCCTGAAGTCTCCGCCGCCAGCGCTGTTTTGATGGACGCGGACACCGGGCGGGTGCTGTATGAGAAGGACAGTCATACCCCTCGGCTGATTGCCAGCATTACCAAGCTGATGACCGCCCTGGTGGCCCTGGAATCGGGACATGATCTGGAGGAGGTTGTCACCATCGCCCCGGAGTGGGCGGGGGTGGAGGGCTCCTCCATCTATCTGCGCCCGGGGGAGGAAATTACCCTGGAGGCCCTCCTCTACGGCCTTCTGCTGCGCTCCGGCAACGACGCGGCCTTAGCCATCGCGGGCCACTGCGGCGGTACGGTGGAGGAATTTGTGTCCCGGATGAACCAAAAGGCCGGAGAACTTGGCATGACGGACAGCAGCTTCGCCAATCCCAATGGTCTGAACGTGGAGGGGCACTATTCCAGCGCCTACGATATGGCCCTGCTGGCAAGGGCATGCCTGGAGCGGGAGGAGCTGGCCAGAATTGTCGCCACCAAGTCCATCACGTTTGGGACCCGCACCTTTACCAACCACAACAAGCTGCTGTGGCGCTACGAGGGCTGTATCGGCCTGAAAACCGGGTATACCGAAAAGGCGGGGCGTACGCTGGTCAGTGCGGCCCGCCGGAACGGTATGACTCTGATTTGCGTCACCCTCAACGCACCCAGCGACTGGGCTGACCACACCGCTCTGTTTGACTACGGTTTTGCCAATTATGAGGCCCGTCAGCTGATCCGGACAGGGGAACGGATCGGCCAAGTGCCTGTAACGGGCGGCTTGATCCCGGTTTGTGCCGTTCAGACAGCGGGGGATTTATCGGCGGCCCTGGCATCCAGCGAGGCCGCGGACGTGACCTGTGAGTTGACCAAACCTTGTCTCACGGCACCCGTTTCCGCCGGGACACAGGTGGGGGAGCTCGTGTGTTATGTCAACCGGAAGGAGCTGGGCAGAGTGCCGCTGGTGACGGCGGAATATGTCCCCGATGCCTCAGCACCCGAGAGAGGAATTCATCTATGGAGGAACGTCTTCAAAAACTGATCTCCGCCTGCGGTCTGGCTTCACGCCGGGCGGCGGAGGAGTGGATTGCCGCCGGCCGGGTGACGGTGAACGGGGAGAAGGCCCACCTGGGGGACCGGGCGGACCTGGACCGGGATACGGTCCTGGTGGACGGCAGGCCGCTGGAGCCCGGCGGAGGCCGGACCTACCTGATGCTGAACAAGCCCCGGGGCTGTGTGACCACCCTGTCGGACGAAAAGGGACGCAGAACGGTGACGGACCTGGTAAAGGGCCGCGGTGTCCGGGTGTGGCCGGTGGGACGGCTGGATCTGGACTCGGAGGGCCTGCTGATCCTTACCGACGACGGCGCTTTGACACACCAGCTTCTCCATCCCAGCCATGAGGTGGAGAAGGAGTATCTGGTCTGGGTGACCGGCAATATCAATAAAGCTCTGCCCATCCTGTCCGCGCCCATGGCACTGGACGGGGAAACCCTCTCCCCAGCCCGGGTGCGGCGGGGAAAGGACAGCGGCGGCGTGCACCAGCTGGCCGTCACCATCCATCAGGGGAAAAACCGGCAGGTGCGGCGGATGTGCGCCCAGGCAGGCCTGGAGGTGCTGCGGCTCAAGCGTATTCGGGAGGGAGCTCTGTGGCTGGACCGCGCCCTGAAGCCGGGGAAATGGCGGCCTCTCACCGCGGAGGAGCTTCTGGCCCTCACCGGGCCATTAAGCGGCGGCTGATCCGCCTTTGCAGGGGAAAGACGAATTTCCTGCAAAAAGTTCTTGCGTTTTTCCATAAAATCTAGTATGATAGAGCGGATAGAGCGAAGAAGCGTGTAGTATCCCCGCCCTGTTGGGTGGGGATACGTTGGTTTCGGCACTGACTGGAAGGATGAACGCAATGAATCGGGATGTTCTGGCGGTAATCCAGGAAAATATACATACCTTCTCCAAGGGGCAGAAGAAGATTGCCGGCTTTATTCTGGAGTCCTATGACAAGGCCGCGTTTATGACAGCCAGCCGCCTGGGGCAGAAGGTAGGGGTGAGCGAATCCACCGTGGTCCGCTTTGCCTCTGAGCTGGGGTATGACGGCTATCCGGATATGCAGCGGTCGCTGCAAAAGCTGATCCGCAACCGGCTGACCACCGTCCAGCGTATTGAGGTGACCAACGATCGGCTGGGAGATCAGGATCTGCTGTCCATGGTGCTCCAGTCGGATATTGATAAAATCCGGTTGACACTGGAGGAGCTGGACCGGGAGAGCTTCAACCGGGCAGTGGACGCCATTGTGTCCGCCCGGAAGATTTATATCATCGGGGTGCGTTCCTCCGCGTCCATCGCGTCTTTTCTGCACTTTTATTTCAACCTGATCTTTGATAATGTAACGCTGGTCTCCGCAAACACAGCCAGCGAGATTTTTGAAAGCCTGCTCCGGGTCGGGGAGGGGGATGTGGTCATCGGTGTCAGCTTTCCCCGCTATTCAAGCCGAACCGTTCAGGCCATGAGCTTTGCCCGGGACCGGGGCGCGACCACGATCGCGATTACCGACGGCGAAGGCTCCCCATTGGCCATCATATCCCGCTATACCCTGATAGCCCGCAGCGATATGGCCTCCTTTGTGGATTCCCTGGTAGCCCCCCTGTCCCTGGTCAACGCCCTTTTGGTGGCTGTGAGCCGGCGGGAAAATGATGAGCTGGCCCGGACCTTCCGCACGCTGGAGGATATCTGGGACGAATACGGCGTATACGAGAAGGTGCAAGATGTCTGATTTGATTGTCGTTGGCGGTGGGGCCGCCGGGATGATGGCGGCAATCACCGCCGCCAGGCTGGGGGTATCTGTCACACTGATCGAGCGCAACCAGAAGGTGGGCCGCAAGCTGTATATCACCGGAAAAGGCCGGTGCAATGTGACTAATCACTGTTCTCCAGAGCAGGTGCGGGCCTCGGTTCCTCACAACGGGAAATTTCTCTACAGCGCCCTGGAACACACACCGCCTGCCTGGGTGGAAGAGTTTTTTGAGTCGCTGGGCGTATCGTTAAAGGTGGAGCGTGGAAATCGGGTGTTTCCCGCTTCGGATAAATCCATTGATATTATCGACGCTCTGTTTCAGGAGCTGAAGCGGCTGAAGGTGACCATGACCACTTGGCGGCGCGTGTCCAGCGTATCGTTGACAGAAGGGGCGGTATTCGGTGTGGAGATTGGCACCCCTGGAGACAAGTGGGGCTGGAGAGAACCCTGTAAGGCAGTAATACTTGCCACTGGAGGGCTGTCCTATCCTGCTACTGGGTCTACAGGGGATGGCCACCGAATCGCCGAAGAGTTGGGGCATACGATAGTTGACATAAAACCATCTCTGGTCCCCCTGGAATCCCCGGACGCTTTCTGTGGACAGATGCAAGGTTTGGCGCTTAAAAATGTGGTGCTGACCGTTAAAAATCAGAAAAAAAAGATTCTTTACCAGGAGCAGGGGGAGTTGCTGTTTACCCACTTCGGCCTGTCTGGACCGCTGGTGCTGTCCGCCAGCGCCCATATGCGCGGCTTTGACCGGGAGCAGTACACCTGCGCCATCGACCTGAAGCCCGCCCTGGATGAACCTACCCTGGACGCCCGTCTGGTGCGGGAGCTGACCCAGGGGGCCAACAAGGATATGGATAATCTCCTGGGCGCGCTGGCTCCCCGCCTGCTGGTTCCTGTTCTGCTGGAGCGGGCCGGTATCCCCGGAGAGAAAAAAGCCCACGATGTGACAAAACAGGAGCGCCGCCGCCTGTTGGAGCTGTTTAAGAGCTTTACCGTGGCGGTGTCCGGCCCCCGGCCCATCGACGAGGCGATTATTACCTCGGGAGGAGTAAAGGTCTCTGAGGTGGACCCCAGAACGATGCAGTCCAAAAAGGTTCCCGGCCTGTTCTTCGCCGGGGAGCTGCTGGATATGGACGCCTACACCGGCGGCTTTAACCTCCAGATCGCCTGGGCCACCGGCCGGGCGGCGGGGGAAGGGGCGGCGGCGTTTATAAATCAGGCTGTAGTGTAATCCTGGTGCGCACCCCCAAGCGGAATCCCTGGGTGGCATAGAACGCAAGCACAGTTTGCGGAGTACGTCTTAACTGCGGTTCCAATTCGTTGTTCAACAGGTCAATCTGCATGGCTATGCCGTCATCTTTGGGTTGGCTTTCAATGTTGGGCTTGATATAATGGTCGTACATCCAGCGCATAAAGTCGGTCATGTTGAGCATCTCCTTACGTCGAATTTCGACGTTATTATATGCGTCAGAATGTAACGTGTCAAGAGCTGAGAGGAATTTTTATGGATAAAAGTCTGTTGGTTGATTTTGGAAAGCGCTTGAAAGCTTTGCGAGAAGCAAAGGGGCTGAAGCAGCGGGAAATGGCCGATATTATGGAGATTAAACTGCGTCAGTATCAACGTTATGAATATGGAGAAATTGGCGTCCCGCTTGAGGTATTGAACTTCTTCGCCGATTATTTCCACGTTACAACAGACTATCTACTTGGCAGAGAGCAAGAAAAGCCTCCTTTGGCGAAGAGGCCTTTGACGCCTGTGGGCGGGACGAAGGAAGGGAGACAGGAAGATGAACCATAAAAGCATCGCTATTGACGGTCCCGCCGGGGCGGGGAAGAGTACACTAGCCCGGCAGCTGGCGGAGAAGCTGGGATTTTTATATGTGGACACCGGAGCAATCTATCGAACCGTGGCTTTGAAGGTCCTATGGGAAAAGGCCGACCCCGCCGATCCTGAGCAGGTTGTTCCTCTGCTGGAGAGGCTGGATATTTACATGGATTACGGCCCCGATGGGGTACAGCGGATGTATCTGGAGGGGGAAGATGTGTCCGGCGCCATCCGCAGGCACAAGACGTCTGGCGCGGCGTCAAGGGTTTCCGCGATTCCAGAGGTACGAGCCTTTCTGCTGGATTACCAGCGAAGGATGGCCCGGGAAAATAATGTCGTGATGGACGGCCGGGACATCGGCACCGTGGTTCTGCCCGACGCGGACGTAAAAATCTTCCTGACCGCCGCCCCGGAGGCCCGGGCCAAGCGCCGGCTTTTAGAGCTGGAGCAGCGGGGGGAACGGGCGGATTTTGACGCGATCCTTCAGGATATCAAAGAACGGGATTACCAGGATGAGCACCGCTCCATCGCGCCTTTAAGGCAGGCGGCGGATGCCATTTTGCTGGATACCACCGATTTAGACCTGGGGCAGAGCATGTCCCGGCTACTGTTCTTGGTAAAGGAGAGAATCAGCCTGTGAGCGAAGAAGCAACTGTGAAAAAAGCCGCTTCTAAGGAGACCACCGAACAGCGCAAAAAACGGATGGACTGGTTTTTCCACCTGCTGTATATCATCGTCTGGCCCTACTTCCGGCTGATTCACCCGGTTCACGCGATTGGCCGTGAGAATGTTCCGGAGGGCCCCGCGGTGATCTGCCCCAACCACTCCACCGCCGGTGACCCCTTCTACGTGGTCTTCGCCTTTGGCTACAAATGGACTATGCGGGCCATGGCCAAGGTGCAGATCATGCGGGTGCCCTTTATTGGCTGGCTGTTGAGTAAGGCTGGTGTGTTTGGAGTGGACCGGGATACCACCGATGTAAAGGCGGTGCGCCTTGCCATGAAGTATTTAAAGGAGGGCGACAAGCTGCTCATGTTTCCCGAGGGCACCCGGGTTCATGAGGGAGAGGACGTCCAGGCCAAGGTGGGCGCGGCCCTGTTCGCCACCCGGACGGGGGTGCCGTTGCTGCCGGTGTACATACAGCGGAAAAAAAAGCGGTTCCGGCGTAATACCGTGGTAATTGGGGAACCCTATTATCCGGAGTATGAAGGGCGCAAGCCCTCCGCTGAAGAGCTTCAGGTCATTGCCCAAAACCTGATGGACCGAGTGCGCGCTCTGGGGGAGGACGTAGGATGAGACGGATCGTGCTGGCCCAGTCCGCCGGCTTCTGCTACGGCGTCCGCCGGGCGGTGGAGCTGGCGGAGGAGAAGGCCGCCCAGGGCATCCCCTGCGTCATGCTGGGCTCCATCATTCACAACAAAGATATGGTAGACCGTCTGGCCGCTCAAGGCGTTCGGGCGGTGGAGCGGCCGGAGGAGGTTCCAGACGGCTTCGGGGTCATTATCCGCTCCCATGGAGAGGGGCAGGCTGTTCACAGGTATTTTGCCCAACGGAATATCGCGGTGTTTGATGCCACCTGCCCCAATGTTACCAACATCCACAAAATTGTTTCTGAGGCGGAGCGGCGGGGCCGTCAGCCGGTGATCGTGGGTACGCCGGACCATCCGGAAGTACTTGCCATCGCCGGGTGGTGCAAAGCGCCAGTAGTTATTTCCAGTGCGGAAGATTTAGAAAAATGGCTCAAAAACGGGGGAAACCGCAATAATTGTAGCGAGTTACCCCTCACATTTGTTTCTCAAACTACCTCCACTCAGAAAATTTGGGACAATTGCGTGAAAAAAGCAAAAAAACTATGTACAAACGTGGAATTTTTTGATACAATATGCGGAGCGACGTTTAGACGCCAGGAGGAAGCCCGCCAGCTGGCTGCGAAATGCGGACTGATGGTGGTGGTGGGCGACAGGCAGAGCTCCAATACCAGGCGGCTTGGGGAAATCTGCCGGGAGTCCTGTCCCGAGGTCCTGCTCGTTGAGCGGGCAGGGGACATCGATCTCAACCGGCTGCCTCGAGCGGATATGGTCGGCATCACGGCGGGCGCATCGACGCCCGCGTGGATAATAAAGGAGGTCATTGACAAAATGAGCGAAGAAATCTTAGAGATGGACAAATCCTTCCAGGAAATGCTGGAGGAGTCGTTCAAAACTTTAAATAATGGAGATAAGGTTACCGGCACCGTTGTGGCCATCACGCCCACCGAAGTCCAGGTCGAGCTGGGCATCAAGTACCCCGGCTACATCGCCCTGACCGAGTTGAGTGACGATCCCACTGTGAAGGTGGAAGACCTTGTGAAGGTGGGCGACGAGATCGAGTCCATCGTCATGCAGGTCAGCGACCGTGACTGCATGGTCAAGCTGTCCAAGCGCCGCCTGGACATCAACAAGGGCTGGGAGGAGATCGAGGCCGCCCGGGAGAACGAGACCGTCGTGGAAGGCTTCGTCACCGAGGACAACAAGGGAGGCGTGGTCGTCTCTGTCAAGGGCGTACGGGTATTTGTCCCCGCCTCCCAGACCGGCCTGCCCCGGGAGACTCCCATGAGCGAGCTGCTTAAGCAGAAGGTCCGCCTGGTGATTACCGAGGTCAACCGCGCCCGCCGCCGTGTGGTGGGCTCCATCAGCCGTGTCACCCGTGCCGAGCGGGCCGCCGCCGCCGAGAAGGTATGGGCTGAGATTGAGGACGGCAAGCGCTACACCGGCACTGTGAAGTCCCTGACCTCCTACGGCGCCTTTGTGGACATCGGCGGCGTGGACGGCATGGTCCACATCTCTGAGCTGTCCTGGAGCCGGATTAAGCACCCCTCCGAGGTGGTTAAGGTGGGCGACACGGTAGATGTGTACGTCATCTCCGCCGACAAGGAGAAGAAGAAGATCTCCCTGGGCATGAAGGATAACAGCCAGGATCCTTGGACTGTGTTCACCACCACCTATCAGGTGGGCGACACCGCCAATGTGCGGATTGTCAAGCTGATGACCTTCGGCGCCTTTGCCGAGGTGGTTCCCGGTGTGGATGGCCTGATTCACATCTCCCAGATGGCGGATCACCGGGTGGAGAAGCCCGGCGACGTGGTGGCCGAGGGCGACAAGGTGGACGTGAAGATCACCGACGTAGACATGGAGAACAAGAAAATTTCCCTGTCCATCCGTGCCCTGCTGGAGCCCTCTTATGAGGAGGAGGCTGAAGAAGCCGACGCTTCCGCCGAGGAGTAATTTTACAAAAAATGAGTCCGACCATCGCCGGTCGGGCTCATTTTATATCCATAGACTGGCATATTTGGAAAAATTCGGAGAAAATTTTTGGGAAATACTGTTTTTCACTTGCAAAAATAGGATAAAATTGTTATAATGTAGTTGGATAAATACAGAAGGGGAGAATACCAACAGAAGAAAGCGAGGTAGAAGGTGTACCAGATCGGGGATAAGGTGGTCCACCCCATGTATGGGGCGGGCATGGTGGAGAGCATCGTCCAGAAAACGGTAAACGGGGTGGAACGGGATTATTATATCCTGAAGCTGCCTAACCGTTCTATGGTGGTGATGATTCCCACGGAGAACTGTGAGGAAATCGGTGTGCGCCGGGTTGTGGATCAGGCACAGGCTGACCGCGTGTTGGCGGCCATCCCTGAGATTCAGGTTGAGATGACAGCTAACTGGAATCACCGCTACCGGGAGAATTTGGAGCGGATGAAGAGCGGCGACCTGTTGGAGGTGGCCCGGGTTATCAAGGGACTGACCCAGCGGGACCAGAAGAGGGGACTATCCACCGGAGAACGAAAAATGCTTCACTCAGCCAAGCAGATACTTATTTCAGAGATTGTGCTGTCCAAGAGTGTGAGCTATGAATCGGTGGAGGAGGAGCTGAACACCGCGCTGGCGTAACAATCCAAGAGAGCTTAAGGCGGCTTTTTTGTTCCACATAGGAATAAAAAGGCCGCTGTTTTTGCCCCTTGAAACCTAAAACTGACCATGCTATAATCAATTAAGCAACCTGATGGGTTCAAAGGAGAATATTGATATCAAGCCATTTGCGTTTAAAAACTACAAACGCGGAGAATGTCAATAAAATAGCGTTGGAACAAATTTTAAATCGGTGTATATAAGAAAAATGTTCACTGAGAAATAGTTGCTTTACTGTTGCGCTATTACGAGTAAAAAATGAGGAGCGAGAAGAATGGGCCTGCTGTCTCTGTTTAAGAAGAAAAAGGAGGAGGAGCCGAAATGCTCAGCGGTGATCGTATCCGCCGGCCTGGCCCGTCGGATGGGGGGGATTGACAAGGTGCTGGCCCCCCTGGGGGAGCTGCCTGTGCTGGTTCATACACTGTACGCCTTTCAGGACTGTCCGGCTGTCAACGAGA
Organism: Oscillospiraceae bacterium; assembly: GCA_910575265.1. Lineage (GTDB taxonomy): Bacteria > Bacillota > Clostridia > Oscillospirales > Oscillospiraceae > Lawsonibacter. Next base: position 66,713 of record CAJTEA010000006.1, on the reverse strand, counting down.
TTATCGTTGTGGCCCGGGAGGATCTGGTGGTGGAGGTTGGCCGGCTATGCCGGGAGTTTAATCTGGATAAGGTAAAAAAGGTTATTGTGGGAGGGCAGGAGCGGCTCCATTCCGTCCAGGCCGGACTGGGAGAGGTGGATCCGGAGGCCGGCCTCATTGCTATCCACGACGGCGCCCGCCCCCTGGTGACCCAGGAGATCATCCGGGACACAATCGCCCGTGCCGCCCTCACCGGAGCCGCGGCCCCGGCGATTGCCCTTACCGACACCATCAAGCGCACCGAGGACGGCATCGTACAGGAGACGGTGGACCGCTCCTCCCTGTGGGCGGTGCAGACCCCCCAGGTCTTTGAGGCCGGACTGATTAAAGCGGCGACGAAGAAGGCCATTGACGACGGCGAACTGCTCACCGACGACTGCGGGTCGGTGGAGCGCCTGGGCATGAAGGTGACGCTCACCAGCGGAAGCCGGGAGAATATCAAGATTACCACCCCTCTGGACCTGGTTTTGGGGGAGGCCATCCTGCAAGCCAGAGCGGAGGAGGGAATATGGCGATGCCAGGAGTGAGAATCGGACACGGCTATGATGTCCACAGACTGACCGGGGGCCGCAGGCTGATTTTGGGCGGTGTGGACATTCCTTGGGAAAAGGGTCTGCTGGGCCACTCTGACGCTGACGTCCTTACCCACGCCGTTATGGACGCCCTGCTGGGCGCGGCAGGCTTGGGGGATATCGGCCGGCACTTTCCCGATACCGATCCCGCCTACGCCGGAGCGGACAGCTTAAAGCTGCTGGCGCATGTGGTTCGTCTGCTGGCGGAGCAGGGCTATGTTGTGGGCAATGTGGACGCCACCGTCCTGGCTCAGCGGCCCAAGCTGGCCTCCTATATTCCGCGGATGCGGGACAATCTGGCCCGGGTGATGGGTATTGAGTCCTCCCAAGTCAACATAAAGGCCACGACCGAGGAGGGGCTGGGCTTTACCGGTTCCGGCGAGGGTATGGCCGTCCACGCGGTGGCGCTGATCGAAAAGGGATAGTGTCAGCGGCTGGAACAACTGCATAAGCTGGTTACGAGAGGGGAACGCAGGTTCCCCTCCCGGCAATTTCTGCGGGGCGGGTGTGTCCCGCCTCAGGAAAGGAACCATGCCATGCTCTATTATTTAATTGTATGCCGTTCGCTGACCTATGCCCAGCGTACCGCTGCCGCGCTGGAGCGGGCGGGAATCACCGCCCGGGTGCTGCGCTCCCCCAAGAGCATCTCCGGCGAGGGGTGCAGCCACTCGGTAAAAATTTCCCAGCGAAATCTCCCGGACTCGCTGCGTGTTTTGCGGCGCGCGGGGCTGACTCCCAAGCGGATTTATATCACCGCCGGGGACGGCAGCTATCAGGAGGTGGCCCTGTGATCTACCTGGACAGCGCCGCCACCACGCTGCAAAAGCCGGCCTCCGTGGCGGTGGCCAGCGCCCGGGCCATCAATCATCTGGCCAGTCCGGGCCGGGGAGGCCACCGCCCAGCCATGGCGGCGGCGGACACCGCCTTCCAGTGCAGGACAGCGGCGGCCCGACTGTTTCATGTGGAGGAACCGGAACGGGTGGTTTTTACCTTCAACGCTACCCATGGTCTGAACATCGCCATCAAGACATTGGTCAGGCCGGGCAGCCGGGTGGTCATATCCGGCTATGAGCACAACGCTGTCACCCGGCCTTTGAGCACTATGGGCGTCTATCTCCGGACAGCCCGGGGACCGCTCTTTGATCAGGCGGCCACTCTGGAGGCCTTTCGCCGCGAGCTGGACCGGGGCGTCGATTTGGCGGTGTGCACTCATGTGTCCAATGTATTTGGCTTCGTTCTGCCTGTCGAGGCTATCGCGCAGCTGTGCCGGGAGCGGCAGGTGCCTCTGATTATTGACGCCTCCCAGTCCGCCGGGGTTTTGCCCCTGGACTTTGAAGCGCTGGGAGCCGCCTTTATTGCCATGCCAGGTCACAAAGGACTTTATGGTCCCCAGGGGACCGGCCTTCTGCTGTGCGGAGTCGATCCGGAACCCCTTCTGGAGGGAGGGACGGGCAGCGAATCCAGACGGCAGAGCATGCCCGACTTTCTCCCCGACCGCCTGGAGGCGGGCACGCACAACGTAGCTGGCATCGCCGGCCTGCTGGAGGGGCTGCGCTTCCTGGAGCACCGGGGTGTGGAAAAGATTGCGTTCCAGGAATCCGCGCTGATCGGCCGTATGGGGGAGAGGCTGCGTAAGCTGCCTGGTACCGAGGTCTTTCAGGCGGTGGACCCCGCGGTTCAGACCGGAGTGCTGTCCTTCCGCGTCCAGGGTTGGGACTGCGAGGATCTGGGGGAGGCTCTGGGGAATAAGGGAATCGCCCTGCGGGCGGGGCTCCACTGCGCTCCCCTGGCCCACGAAAGCGGCGGCACCCTGGAAACCGGAACACTCCGGGCCAGCGTATCCGCCTTTAATACCAGCCGGGAGATTGACCAGTTCAGCCATACGCTGGGGTCCCTGCTGGCCGGAGACTGAACTTTTTTCACATGGATCGCCCCAAGGAGGTCGGGACAGACCCGATCCACCTCTGGGGCGTATTTTTTGTCACAAAATTTTTAGAAAAATTTCATCTTGGAATTTGTCTTTTTGGTTGCCAAACAGCTGGAAATATCGTATAATACCATGATGAACTATTTTGGCCTCCATATGGAGAAACGAGGTGAGCTCTGTGGCAGAATTGATTCACAGCTTCCAAATGTTTATACAGTCCAATTTTCCTCTGCTTCAGGTACAGCTGACAGACATTCTGGATATCGCTATTTTATCCTTTATTATCTACAAGCTGCTGTGGATGCTGCGCAAAACCAGCTCCGGGCGGGTGCTGCGGGGTGTGTTGATTCTTCTGCTGGCCATGTTCGCGTCCTCAAATTATGTCTTTTCCCTCACCGCCACCAGCTGGATGCTGGACAAGGTGGTCCAGTGGGGCTTTTTGGTGCTGGTTGTGCTGTTTCAGCCGGAAATTCGCCGGTTTCTGGAGCGGATGGGCAGCAGCCGGCTTGGCCTGGTGTTCGCTTCCAGTAAGGAGGTGGGCCAGGAGATGGAAACCGCCATCACCCAGACCTGCGAGGCCTATACCGACCTGTCCCGGGACAAGGTGGGCGCTTTGATGGTCTTTGAGCGGCAGAACCTGCTGGATGATGTGATTAAAACGGGCACCGCCCTGGACTGCGGCGTGTCCAGCGAGCTGTTGAAAAATATATTCTGGAACAAAGCTCCCCTCCATGATGGGGCGGTGATTATCCGGGACGGACGCATTGCGGGGGCTGGTTGTATGCTTCCCCTGTCGGGCAATGTGAATCTGAGCCGGGATCTGGGGATGCGCCACCGGGCCGGCATTGGGATGAGCGAGCACTCCGACGCCGTGGTAGTGATCGTTTCCGAGGAGACAGGCTCCATCTCCGCCGCTGTGGGCGGCATGCTCAAACGGCACCTGGCCCCGGAGACCCTGGAGCAGCTGCTTCGCAACGAGCTGCTGAACGACAAGCAGGAGGAAAAAAAGAATGGCCAGCTTCCTCTGGTGGGCCTGTTGCTGGGCGGAGGCAAACAGGGAGAAGGTGACCGGCTATGATGGGACGGCTGAAAGAGAGTCGGTGGGTCTATATTCTGCTGTCCATTGTGCTGGCAATCGTCTTTTGGGCCTATGTGCGGGCCGCGGTGGATCCCAACGGGGTCACCTCTATCCACAATGTGCGGGTGGAAACCACAGGGTCCAATGTTCTTACCAGTCAGGGACTGACCATCTCTGACATCTCCCCCCAGGTGGTGGAGCTGCGGGTGGAAGGCCCAAACAGTGCCCGCGCCGATCTGCTCCGCAATCGAAACAGCTTATCTGTGCGGGTGGATGTCTCCAGCTGTGTGGAGGGGGAAAACACCCTGCGCTTCCGTCCGGTGTGGCCGGAAAATATCAACACGGATGATTTGACGGCGGAGCTGTCCTCCGTGGTCGTAAAAGTGGAAAAGCTGTATTCTCAGTCCTTTGATGTGGAATTTCAGCTGGACGGCAGAGTGGCCCAGGGATATCAGATGGGAACTCCGGCCATCGAACCCGCTTCGGTTACCATCAGCGGTCCAGTGGAGCAGGTGAGTCAGGTGGATCATGTGGCGGCGATTTTAAGGAGCGCGGAGCTCAGTGAGCGGTTTGCCGGCGATCTGTCCCTGACTCCTCTGGACAAAGAGGGCAATCCGCTCACCGGCCTGGAAATTACTCTCAGCGCTGAGACGGCCTATGTGGTAGCGCCGGTCGTTAAGACGAAGGAAGTGGCCCTAACCGTCAATATTGTGCCTGGAGGCGGCGCCACGGCGGATGACGCTGTGATTGACATTGAACCGAAATCAATTGTGGTCTCCGGTCTGGAGGCGGACCTGGAAGGGCTGACAGAAATTTCTCTGGGCAGTATCAATCTGTCCGATGTGGTAGGGGCCAAGGCCATTCCGTTTATAATCAATCTGGACCCAAGCCTGACCAATGAAAGCGGCCTGCTTTCGGCTACCGTCATGGTAGCGGTAGAGGGCTTGGATACAGAAGTATTTGCGGTTTCCAACATCATTCCGACTTCCCCGCCCGAGGGCTATACCGCCGAGGTGGTTACCCAGAGTGTTTTAGTGACCGTCCGTGGTCCGGCGGAGGATTTGGCTAAAATTGACGCCAGTCAGATCCGTATTGTGGCTGATTTGTCCAATGTGACCGTTCTAGGGGCCAGCCGGGTTCCAGTCCAGGTTTATCTGGATGGAATCAATACAGTCGGAGTGATCGGAGAGTACACCATTGCGGTAAACATGGACAGATAAGCGAGGCATAGTCATGGTTCAAAACGCGATTGTAAAAAAAATTGTACAGGACGGTGTGGCGGAAGTATCCCTGCTTCGGCAGATGGAGTGCGGCCTGCACTGTGACGGTGCCTGCGCTGGCTGTACCGCCAAGCCTCCACAGGAGATTCTTGCTCTGGCGTCCAACAAAATTGGGGCCAAGCCGGGGGATTTTGTGGAGGTGGAGCCTGCCTCGGTGGGCAATATCAGCATTTCGGCGGCGGTGTTTCTCCTGCCCTGTGTGGGTCTAGGCCTGGGTTACGGCCTGGGTATGAATCTGCTGCGCCTCAGCGAGAGCACCGCCCTGTTAACGGCGGTCCTGGGCTTGGCGGTGGGGTTTGTTCCCGCCTTCCTCATTGACCGGAGGATTGCCAGGAGCCGTGCCCCGGAGTTCGCCATCCTGAAGCAGCTGCGCTGAGGAAGAGCCCATGTTCGGCTATGTGCGTCCTCTCCAGCCGGAGTTAAAGTGTAAGGATTTTGACCTTTACAGGGCTACCTATTGCGGACTTTGCCGCTGCCTGCGTCAGCGGTATGGCCTGATCGCGCCCATGCTGCTTAATTTCGACTTCACCTTTCTGGCCTTGCTGCTGTGGGAGTCGGAGGACCGCTTTGTCCCTTGCCGCGGCCGGTGCCACGCCAATCCTCTGATAAAAAAACCTATGTGTCCGAACAGCCGGGCCTTGGAGCTGGCGGCGGACGAAAGCATGATACTGGCGTGGTGGAAGCTGCGGGATTCGGCGCGGGACGATGGATTTTGGAAGGGGTTACCGGCCCGGATGCTGTCCGAGATTCTGAAACCTGCCTACAAACAAGCGGTCCGCCGCTGTCCTGATTTCGACCGCGTTGTGCGTGGCTGTCTGGAGGAGCTGGCGGCGCTGGAGGAGGAGAACTGTCCGTCTCTGGACCGGTCGGCGGACACCTTTGCCCGTCTGCTTCAGAGTGCCGCGCCCCAGGAAGAGGAACGGGGAAGGGTGCTGTCTCAGCTGCTCTACCATCTGGGCCGGTGGATTTATCTGGCTGACGCTCGGGATGACCTGGAAGAGGACAGGCTGTCCGGCCGCTACAACCCTGTGGCTGCCCGCTACGGTCCGGATGGGGATGACACGGCGCTGGCGCTCACCATGGAAAACTCTTTGGAGCTTATGGGCGCGGCCCTTCAGCTGGGAGAATTCGGATGCCGGATGCCACTTTTGGAAAATATTGTATATCTCGGCCTGCCCTTTGTGCAGAGGGCCGTATTTGATAGAAGCTGGAACGAGATAAAAAAACAAAAGATTTGGAGAAACGATACATGAGAGACCCGTATACTGTTCTCGGAGTAAGCCAGAGCGCCAGTGACGACGAGATCAAAAAGGCCTACCGGGAGCTGGCCCGAAAGTATCATCCCGATAACTATCAGAATAATCCTCTGGCTGATCTGGCCGAAGAGAAGATGAAGGAAATCAACGAAGCCTACGATACCATCACCAAGCAGCGCTCCGGTGAGATGCCCAGAAGCTCTGCCGGGAGCTACGGCGGCGGTTATCAGCAGAGCTACGCCGCTTCCTCCAACCCCGCCTATGCCCGGGTCCGCAATCTGATTAACGCGGGCAGTCTGGCCGAAGCGGAGCAGCTGCTCTACCAGGTGGGGCAGAAAGACGGAGAGTGGTATTTTCTGTCCGGCAGTATTGCCTACCGCAAAGGCTGGCTGGACGAGGCCACGCAGAACTTTACCCGCGCGGTCCAGATGGAGCCGAACAACATGGAATACCGGCAGGCTCTGGCTGTAATGCAGCGGGGAGCTACAGGAGGCTATCGTCCCGCGGGCTACAGTTCCACTACCTGCGATCCCTGTACAGCCTACCTGTGCTGCAGCTGCCTGACCCCATGGGGAGGACCCTGCTGCTGATACGGGCAAATCGGGCCTGCCGTCTGAAGAGCGATAGGGCTTTGTGATAATGATCGGCCTGTTCCGGCGCGTCATCCCGCTGAATACGCGCCAGGGCCGGACCAGAGGAGTGTGATTAACTTGATCAAAAGTATGACTGGCTATGGCCGCGCGGAAGAGAGCTTCAACGGCTGTACCATTACGGTGGAGCTGCGTTCGGTAAACAACCGTTATCTGGATTGCAGCGTACGCATTCCACGGCTGTATCTCTTTGCCGAGGACGCCATCAAGAGCCAGGTGCAGAGCGCGATCTCCCGGGGCAAGGTGGATGTGTTTGTCACCCTGGACAGTGCCGGAGCTGATAAGGTGCAGGTATCTGTCAACAAACCGGCGGCCGACGGCTACTACGCCGCGCTGAAGCAGCTGGCGGAGGATTATGGATTGAGCAGCGATATCTCCGTTTCTCTGCTGTCCCGTTTCCCCGAGGTCCTGCTGGCGGAGAAGGCGGAAGAGGATGTGGAGCAGATGTCCAAGGATATCTGCTCGGTTCTGGAGCAGGCGCTGGTGGATTTTGACCAGATGCGCACCCGGGAAGGGAAACGGTTAAAGGAAGATATCCTGTCCCGCGCCGCGGTGATTGAAGAGAAGGTAGCGTTGGTGGAGGAACGGTCCCCCCAGACGGTGGCCGAATATCGGGCCAAGCTGGAGGCCCGGATGAACGAGGTGCTGTCCAACACCCAGCTGGACCCCGCCCGTATCCTGACCGAAGCGGCGATTTTTGCCGACAAAGTGGCGGTGGACGAGGAGACAGTCCGTCTGCGCAGCCATATCGGCCAGTTGCGGGAGATGCTGTCCAAGGGGGGCGCGACCGGACGCAAGCTGGATTTCCTGATCCAGGAGTTCAACCGGGAGGCCAATACCATCGGCTCCAAGTGCGGCGATATTGAGATTTCCGGTCAGGTAGTGGATATCAAGGCGGAGATCGAGAAAATCCGGGAGCAGGTGCAGAACATCGAGTAAGGGGGAAGGGCTGTTGAAGCTCATTAACATCGGCTTTGGCAGCATGGTGTCCGCCGGCAGGCTGGTGGCTGTAGTCAGCCCGGAATCCGCCCCCATCAAACGCATGACCCAAGAGGCCAGAGAACGGGGGATCCTCATTGACGCTACCTACGGTCGGAAAACCAAGGCGGTTCTGATTATGGACAACGACCATCTGGTGCTGTCCGCCCTCTCTCCGGAGGCGATCGCCGGACGTGTGGAGGGGGAGGACAGCAGAGAGGAGAAGGCATGAAAAAAGAGAAGGGGCAATTGATCGTACTGTCCGGGCCGTCCGGTGTGGGCAAAAGTACGGTGATCGCTGAGCTGTTGAGCCAGAGGGACAACATCTACTTTTCTGTGTCCTACACAACCCGCCAGCCCCGGGTGGGGGAGCAGGATGGAGTGAACTATAATTTTGTGGACCGGGTGGAATTTGAGCGGATGATTGCCGCGGATGAGCTGCTGGAGTATGCCGAATATGTGAATAACTACTACGGCACCTCCTTGAGGGCCATCCAGAACAAGCTGGACGCGGGAATTGACGTGCTGCTGGACATTGAGGTCCAGGGCGCGGCCAAGGTTCGGGCCAGGTGTCCGGACGCCCTGTTTATTTTTATCATTCCCCCTTCCTTTGAGGAGCTGTCCCGCCGCCTCCACCGCCGGAACACCGACAGCGAGGATGTGATCGCCGGCCGTCTGGAGAAGGCGAAGGTGGAGTTTAAGGAGATTCCCCACTACGACTACCTGGTCATCAACGACAAGGTTTCTGGCGCGGTGGAGGAAATCGAGGCCATTCTCACCGCCGCTGAATGCAGGGTGGGAAACCGGGCGTCTATTCTCGCACGGTTTGCGTAAAAATAGGATATAGGTATAATCAAAGCAGAAGGAGTTTTTTGTTATGATGTTGTATCCCGCCATGAAGGATCTGTTGGAAAAGGTGCCCAGCCGGTATGAGCTGGTAAATGTGGTGGCCTGCCAGGCCCGCCGGATTGCCCGCGAGGCGGAAATTGCCGGCGAACCCTTGGATGAAAAACCGGTGAGTATTGCCATCCAGGCGGTGGCTGACGGCAAGTTGGAGGCGAAAACAGAGGAGCCGGAACAGACGGAGCGGTAATATGCAGGGGGCACTGCCCCCTGCGTTTTTGAGGTGGTGACAGCCATGTCAAGAAAAATTGCAAAGGTGGCTGTTGCCAAAGCGGTCTACTCCATCGACCGGCCCTACGACTATCTGATTCCCGGAGAGCTGGAGGAGCGACTGTGCCCCGGTATGCGGGTGCTGGTCCCGTTCGCCGCTGGAAACCGGGGGTCAGACGGCGTTGTACTGTCTATCTATGAGGCCCCCTCCGCCGGAACGGCGCTGAAATCCATCCAGGCGGCGCTGGACGAGGAGCCGGTTTTGGATGGGAAGGCGATTCAGCTGGCCCTATGGATGCGGGAGCGGTATTTCTGTACCGTCTACGACTGTGTCAAGGCTATGCTGCCAGCGGGGCTGTATTTTTCTCTGCGGGACAGCGTAGCGATCCGGGAGGGAGTGGACCGGGAGGCGGCTTACGCCGCCGCGGAGGGCGCCCCCCTGACAGCTCAGCTTCTGGATCTGCTGTGGAGCTGGGGCGGCAGGGGGGATATGGAGCAGATCCGCCTGGCCTTTGGGGCCAGGGACCCCAACCCCGCGATCCACCGCCTGACCGAAGCGGGTATCGCCGTTCTGGAAACCGGAGCTCACCGGGCGGTGGGGGACAAAAAAGAAAAGCTGGCGGTGCTGGCTGTCCCGGCGGAGGACGCGATGGCGATGGTGACCCCCAGAAGGAAGTCCGCTCCCCTGCGGTATTCGGCGACCGAGCTGCTGTGCACCCTCGGCGCGGCCTCGGCCAAGGAGCTGTGTTACTTTACCGGGGCCTCCATGTCCACACTCAGGTCGCTGGAGAAAAGCGGCATTCTCACCTTGGAGCCCCAGGAGGTTCTGCGCCGTGTTCCTTTGAAGGATGTGCCTCCCGCTCCGCCGGTTGTGCTCAATGAAGAGCAGCAGACAGCCTTTGAGGGGCTGGACAGGCTGGCGCGGCAGGAGGGGCCTGCCGCCGCCCTGCTCTATGGCGTAACGGGAAGCGGCAAAACTCAGGTTTACATCCGCCTCATTCAGGAGACTCTCACACGGGGCCGCACCGCGCTGGTTCTGGTGCCGGAAATTGTTCTTACGCCCCAGCTGTTAAGGATATTTGCCTCACACTTTGGAAAACAGGTAGCGGTGCTTCACAGCTCCCTCCGGGCGGGGGAGCGGTACGATGAATGGAAGCGGGCTCGCCGGGGAGAGGCCCAGGTGGTCATTGGCACCCGGTCGGCGGTCTTTGCCCCTCTGGACAATCTGGGTCTTATCATTCTGGACGAGGAGCAGGAGAGCAGCTACAAGTCGGAAAATGTCCCCCGCTATCACGCCAGGGAGGTGGCGAAGTACCGATGCGTACAGAATAACGCCCTGCTGGTGCTGGGCTCCGCCACTCCCTCTATTGAAACAATGTACCAGGCGAGGGAGGGGAAGATTGGCCTCTTCCAGCTGAAAAGCCGATATAATCAAAAGGCCCTGCCCCAGGTGCTCATTGTCGATCTGAAGAACGAGCTGCGTCAGGGAAACGCTGGGGCGATCAGTTCGGTGCTGCGCAGGGAGCTGGAGGAAAATTTCAAGCGGGAGGAGCAGGCCATTTTGTTTCTCAATCGCCGGGGGGCCAGTCGGATGGTGTCCTGCGGCGAGTGCGGCGAGGTGCCCGAGTGCCCCCGTTGCTCCGTTAAGCTCACCTATCACTCGGCCAATAACCGGCTGATGTGTCACCACTGCGGCTTTTCCCAGGCCCTGCCCCCGGCCTGCCCCTCCTGTGGGGGATTGCTGAATTTTGTGGGAACCGGGACACAGCGGGTTCAAGAGGAGCTGCGGGACCTGTTTCCCTGGGTGGAGGTGCTGCGGATGGATACGGATACCGTATCCGCCGCCCATCCCCATGAGGAGCTGCTGGACCGGTTTCGGACTGAGCGCGTTCCGGTTTTGGTGGGCACTCAGATGGTGGCCAAGGGGCTGGATTTTGAACGTGTTACCCTGGTGGGGGTGGTAGCTCCTGACCTGTCCCTCTATGTGGACGACTTCCGGGCGGGAGAGCGGACCTTTTCCCTCCTCACCCAGGTGGTGGGCCGGGCGGGCCGGGGGGAGAAGCAGGGGAGGGCGGTCATTCAGACCTTTACCCCAAACAACGACGTGATTCGCTGCGCCGCTTTGCAGGATTACGACGGCTTCTATCAGCGGGAGATTGAGCTGCGCCGTCTGCGGCGGGACCCGCCCTTTGCCCAGCATGTGGTGATTACCGCCGCGGGACTGGACGAGGGGGCCGTTTTGCGATGCTGCACCCGTCTGCGCCGCGCGCTGGAGCAGGCGCTGCCGGGAGTTCCGGGGCAGTGGCAGCTGTTAGGGCCGGCTCCCGCCTCGGTGGCCAAGGTAAACAATCGCTACCGCTACCGCCTCACCCTGACGGGGGAGAGCGGCAAGGAGTTCCGCGGGCTGCTGGCCCATCTGCTGCGGGCGGCGCATAAGGATAAAGAAAATAAGGGTGTCTCAGTCTATGCGGATGTGGACCCTTATAACAGCTAGATGATGGAGGAGAAGGAAGTATGTCGATTCGTACCATTCTGACCCAGGGGGATCCGGCGCTGAGCAAGGTGTGTCACAAGGTGACACGGTTTGACGACAAGCTGGCCAACCTGCTGGATGACTTGAAGGAGACTCTGATGGAGGCCGGCGGCGTGGGCCTGGCGGCTCCCCAGGTGGGGATTCTCCGCCGGGCGGTAATCGTGGTGCCCGACCCGGAAACCGACGACATGGTCGAGCTGGTCAACCCGGAGATTCTGGCCCAGGAGGGGGAGGAAAACGGTCTGGAGGGCTGCCTGTCTCTGCCGGGGCTGTGGGGCTACGTGAAGCGGCCCACCTGGGTGAAGGTACGGGCTCAGGACCGGTTTGGCAACTGGTTTGAGACAGAGGGGACCGGGATGGCCGCCCGATGCTTCTGCCATGAGCTGGGCCATCTGGAGGGCCAGATGTACGATGAGCTGACCGACCGGCTCTACACAGAGGAGGAGCTGGACGCCATGGAAGAGGAGCGGACCGGCAAGCCCATAAAAAGGCGCGGACGGAGAAGGAGACGCAAATGAGAATTGTGTTTATGGGCACCCCCGAATTTGCTGTCCCCTCCCTGAAAGCGCTGATTCGGGATCATGAGGTGGCGGGGGTGTTCTGCCAGCCGGACAAACCTGTGGGACGGCATCAGAATAAGCTCCAGCCCCCCGCTGTGAAAGCGTGTACGCTTGACTACAATGCTGCCGGCTGCAATATCCCCGTTTACCAGCCGGAAAAGCTGCGGGATGGAACCGCTTTGGCCATTTTGAAGGAGCTGGCCCCGGAACTGATTGTGGTGGCGGCCTACGGCCGAATCCTTCCCGACGACATCCTGGCCCTGCCCCCCAAGGGGTGTATCAATGTCCACTCGTCCCTTCTGCCCAAATATCGGGGGTCAGCGCCCATCAACTGGGCGATAATCAATGGGGAACAGGAGACAGGTGTCACGATTATGCACATGGCCTCTGAGCTGGACGCGGGGGATATTATTCTTCAGGAAAGCACTTCCATCCACCCGACGGAAACAGCGGATATGCTCTATAACCGTCTGGCTGAGCTGGGAGGCCGGATGATCCTGGAGGCCGTGGCCCAAATCGAGGCTGGCATCGCCCAGCGCGTCCCCCAGGACCATGAGAAGGCCACCCTGGCTCCTATGCTGTCCAAGGCGATGTCCCCGGTGGACTGGAGCCGGAGCGCCCAGGAGATTTTCAACCAGCTTCGGGGGCTGTACCCCTGGCCGGGGGCGTCCACCGACATCATCACCGGCGAGCCCATGAAGCTGTGGGGGGCACAGGTGGTGGAAAAACACACCGACGCTGTCCCCGGCACCATTGTCGCCGCCGGAAAAGCCGGCATCGACATCGCCTGCGGCGATTGTCATATTTTGCGCGTTCTGGAGCTTCAACCCCCTGGCAAAAAGCGGATGACCGCCGTCGCCTACCTGGCTGGACACCCGATACAGGTGTAGCAATGCTTAATTTGCGGATTGACATGAGAGGTTCTCTCCGGTTCTGGGGGGACTGGTTTGGCCGGCCCATGGATAATTACCACATCCCAACCAACGCCGGCTATGACGAAAGACAGCAGGTCCTTACCATCTGCTTCAACGGCGGCGAGCGGTGTATGATTTACAGCCCAAAAGGGATTGTAAATGAGCCAAAGCACTTCCATATCCAGTCCGCCAGGAAGATCGTGTGGGAGTGGAATTACTCCGGCAGGACGCCGGAAGCCCTCTATCGAAGGGTATACGACTGGGAGAATCTGGATCTGACCATGGTGGAGTCCCGCGGGGAGCAGATTGTCCGCCGTAAGCGTGTTGATCCGCGGGGAAGCCCAGCTCTGGAGATTTGCTGAGAGGAAAAACGAAGTTTTTCCAATATTTTTTCTTTTTGCAAAAAAGAAAAGAACAGAAAGGCAGGTGAGAGCATGGACGCACGGGAGACGGCGCTGCTGACGCTGAACGAATGCCAGCGTCAGGGGGGGTGGTCAGACGCCATCCTGAAAAAGCGGCTGGCCTCCGCCGGGCTGGACAGCCGGGACGGGGCGTTAGCCACCCAGCTGTGCTTTGGTGTGCTGCAAAACCGGCTGCTGCTGGACTTTTACCTGTCCGACTTCTCCAACATCCCCTTGAAGCGGATGGAGGGAAAAGTGGTGGAAGCCCTCCGTTTGGGGGCTTATCAAATGCTCTTTCTGGACAAGATCCCCCACAGCGCGGCGGTGAACGGTTCGGTGGAGCTGACCCGGAAGCACTGTAAAAATCCCCGGGCGGCGGGGATGGTCAACGGAATCCTGCGCAATCTTGAGCGCAACTTGGACCAGCTTCCCACCATTCCCCAAAACGACCCGGCCAGCTATCTGTCCACCTTGTATTCCCACCCGGAATGGCTGGTGAGGGAGTTTCTCACCGCTCTGGGCAGCGAGGAGACGGCTAAGCTGCTGGCCGCCAATAATGGACGGGCTCCTATAACGGCTATGGCCAACACCACCAAAACCACGGCGGCGGAGCTGGCCGCGGTTCTGGAGAGAGAGGGCGTTCAAACTCGGCCCCACCCCTGGCTGGCAGAATGCCTGATATTGTCCAGAACGGGCAACCTGGAGCGGCTGTCCGCCTTCCGGGAGGGCCTGTTTTACATCCAGGACCCGGCCAGCAGGCTGGCGGTTCTGGCTCTGGACTCCAAGCCCGGGATGAAAGTGCTGGATTGCTGCGCGGCGCCCGGCGGCAAGAGCTTCGCCTCGGCGATTCAGATGGAGGGCAGGGGAGAGGTAATCTCCTGTGACCTGCACCCGCACAAGAAAAAACTGATCCAGGCGGGTGCGGACCGGCTGGGTTTGACCAATATTACCGCCATAACCGCGGACGGAAAGGTGTTCCGTCCCCAGTGGGAAAACGCCTTTGACCGGGTGCTGGTGGACGCCCCCTGTTCCGGCCTGGGGGTTATCCGCAAAAAGCCGGATATCCGATACAAGGACCCGGCTCCTCTGACCGGACTGCCAGAGGTTCAGCGGGCTGTTTTGGATGTGGCCGCCCGGTATGTGAAGCCTGGAGGCGTACTGGTCTATTCCACCTGTACCCTCCTGCGCCGGGAAAACGAGGGGGTGGCGGAGACCTTTCTGAGGGATCATCCGCCTTACAAGGGGGAGGCCTTTACACTCCCTGACCCTGTAGGGACAGTTCCCCGCGGCATGGTCACACTCTGGCCCCATCGGCAGGGAACGGACGGGTTCTTTATCTGCAAGCTGCGCAAGGAGGAGTGAGTTCCTTTGGTTGACATAAAATCAATGACTCCGGAGGAGCTTGCTGTCTGGCTTAAGGAGCAGGGGGAGCCAGCTTTCCGGGCCAGACAGGTGTTTAAATGGCTGTACCGGGGCGCTGCCTCCTTTGAGGAGATGACAGACCTGTCCAAGGCTCTGCGGCGGAGGCTGGAGGAGACCGCCCGGCTCACGCCGCCCGAGGCGGCCCGAAAGCAGGTTTCTCAGCAGGACGGCACCATCAAATATCTGTGGCGGCTGACTGACGGCAACTGCGTGGAATCGGTGCTTATGCGCTACCAGCACGGCAACACGGTATGCGTTTCCTGCCAGGTGGGGTGCCGGATGGGCTGCGCCTTCTGCGCTTCCACCATTGCGGGCAAGGTACGTGACCTGACCCCGGCGGAAATGATAGATCAGGTTTTATGGACCCAAATTGACAGTGGAGCCCCAATTTCCAACATCGTGTTAATGGGGATTGGGGAGCCTCTGGACAATTTTGATACCGTTTTGCGCTTTTTGACCCTGGTCAATCATCCGGACGGGCTGAATATCGGTATGCGGCATATCTCCCTGTCCACCTGTGGTTTAACAGAACAAATTGACAAACTGGCCCAATATGAGTTACAATTAACGTTATCGGTTTCTCTCCACGCCCCGGACGATGAAACCCGGAGTAAAATTATGCCGGTGAACAGAGGGATAGGTGTGGAGAAGCTGGTGGAAGTCTGCAGCCGGTATTTTGAACGGACCGGCCGCCGCGTTTCCTATGAGTACGCCATGATCGACGGAGTGAACGACGCGGACTGGCAGGCGGATTTGCTGGCGAAGCGGCTGTGGGGTGTTCCGGCTCATGTGAACCTCATTCCTCTGAATGAAGTGGAGGAGAGCCCTCTGAAGCCCAGCCGCCGTGTGGCGGCCTTCCAAAAGCGGCTGGAGGGCCATGGGGTCACGGTCACGGTTCGGCGGAAGCTGGGAGGGGACATTGACGCCTCCTGCGGCCAGCTGAGGCGCGAGGCAATGAAAGAAACATAAAGGAACAAGGCAAGGTGCCGGGATTCCGGCGGAAACGAGGTTGAACGCTATGCAGGTGTGGGGAATCACCGACCGCGGCGCGGTACGGCAACAAAATCAGGACGCGTATTCTGTCCGTACGCTGGAGGATGGCCGGGTGCTCGCTCTGGTTTGTGACGGGATGGGCGGCGCCCGGGCGGGCAATGTGGCCAGCACCATGGCTGTGGAGCTGTTTATGGAGCGCTTTGATCAGACAGACCGGAGCGACACTGTGGAGGAACGGCTGGGTCAGGCCGCCTCCGCCGCCAACAAGGCGGTTTTCCAGCGTTCCATTGACGACCCGAACTGCACCGGGATGGGAACCACCATGGTGGCGGTCCTGGCCGGCGGGGGAGAGGCGGTTATCCTCAACGAGGGAGACAGCAGAGCCTATCACATTAACAGCGAGGGCATCGTTCTGGTCACCCGGGATCACTCTTTGGTGGAGGACCTGGTGGAACGGGGTGAGCTGACCCGGGAACAGGCCAGGACGCATCCCCACAAGAATCTGATTACCCGCGCTCTTGGAGTGGAACCTGTTCTGATGGCTGACTGCTTTCGTCAGACACTGGTTCCGGGGGACCATCTGCTGCTGTGCAGCGATGGGCTGAGCAATGTGGTCAACGAGCAGGAGGTGCTGTACGAGGTGATCCATGGCGGAGAGATCTCCGAGTGCTGCCAGCGCCTGCTGGACATCGCGCTCAGCCGGGGCGCGCCCGACAATGTGACAATTGTGCTGATTAAATGCTGATAGACCGCCCTCGTCCGGAACAGGGACGGAATATCCTGAATGATAAGGAGGATATTTACCATGGACCAATACATTGGTAAATTACTCGATAATCGATATGAAATATTGGAGCTGGTCGGGACCGGCGGCATGGCCAAGGTGTATAAGGCCCGCTGTCACCGGCTCAACCGGCTGGTGGCCATCAAAATTCTGCGGGAGGATTTGTCTCAGGACGCGGAGTTCCGCCGCCGCTTCCACGATGAGTCTCAGGCGGTCGCCATGCTGTCCCACCCCAACATTGTGGCGGTGTACGATGTGAGCCGCTCCTCTGAGCTGGAATATATCGTCATGGAGCTCATCGACGGCATTACGCTCAAGCAATATATGCAGAAAAAGGGAAACAAGCTCAACTGGCGGGAGGCTCTGCACTTTATTACCCAGATCACCAAGGCCCTGGGCCACGCCCACAGCCGTGGGATCATCCACCGGGACATCAAGCCACACAACGTGATGGTTCTGCGGGACGGCAGCGTGAAGGTGGCCGACTTCGGTATCGCCCGGGTGGCCTCCGGGGGACACAGCACCCTGACCCAGGAGGCGCTAGGCTCTGTCCATTATATTTCTCCGGAACAGGCCAGGGGCAGCCACATCGACAACCGTTCCGACCTGTACTCCGCTGGCGTGGTGCTGTATGAGATGCTCACCGGGCGCCTGCCCTTTGAGGGGGACACCCCTGTGGCGGTGGCGATTCAGCATATCAACTCCATCCCCCTGTCCCCCCGGGAACTGGAGCCCTCCATTCCCGAAGCGTTAGAAGCCATCACCATGAAGGCTATGGCCCCCAACCCGGACAACCGCTATCTGTCCGCTGACGAGATGCTGGCTGACCTGGAGGAATTTCGGAAAAACCCCAATATTAACTTCGACTACAGCTCCTCTGAATTTGACCCCGAGGAGGTCCCGGAGGATGAATATACCCAGGTGCGTCCTGTCCATCCGGTGTCCAGCCGCGGGATGGACCGCCCCTATGAGGACGAATATCCCCAGCGCCGCCGGTCCGGCCGCCGGTATGAGGAGGAGGAGTATCCACCCCCGAGGGGCCGCCGCTATGAGGAGGATGAAGATGAGGATTACCTCCGCAGAGGACCTATATGGCCTGTGCTTTTGGCCGCCGCCGCCGTACTCCTCTTTGTGGTACTGATGGTTACATTCCTGTGGAACACTGTATTTGCCGACATGATTACCCGGGAAGAAACCTATCCTGTCCCCAACCTGGTGGGTAAGACCCTGGACGAGGTACGGGCCAACCCTGATCTGCTGGATCGGTTTACTCTGGTGGAGGGGGAAACCGTTGCCGACGAGGCGGAACCCGGCACGATTATTGATCAGACCCCCAAAGGCGAAAGCCAGGTGGGGGAGACGGAGACCGAAATCACCGTCACCATCAGCGGCGGGCTGGAAACGGTCGAGATGATCGACCTGCTGGACATGGATTTCAATGAGGCGTGCAACACCCTGCGGGCCATGGGCCTGAAGCCTGTCATCCCGCCGGACTACGCCAACCATGAGACCATTGAGCAGAACCATATTATCTCCTATACACCCCTGAAGGACGTCCCTCTGACGCCAGGGACTGAGGTGCATATGGTAGTCAGCCGGGGGCCCGAGTCCAAGCCCATTAAGATGCCGAAACTGGTGGGCATGACGGAAGAACTGGCGAAGGCTACCATATCTCAGCATAACCTTGGGACAAATGGAAGGACCGAACCGGTCTATGATGACGAGGTGGAAGAGGGCAAAGTGATCAGCCAGTATCCCGCCGAGGGCACCGAGGTGGCTGAGGGCACTGATGTCAATCTGGTAATCAGTCTGGGCCCCGACCCGGCCACCCAGGAACCGGACCCGCCTCCGCCGGTGGATCCGGACATCAACACGGTGACCCGGGAAGAAAGCATTGACCTGTCGGACTTTGACGGCATTATCAGTGTCCGGGTGCTTATGGATGGGGTGGAAGTAGCCAACGAGACGGTGGACACCGCCATGCAGGCCAGCCTCTCGGTGCGTGTGACCGGAACGGGGGTCAAGACCCTGGCCATTTATATCAACGGTGTGGCCAGCGGAACCCAGCCGGTGGACTTCACCCAGGGCGGCAACGTCAATGAGTGAGGGCATCATCTGTAAGGCGCTGAGCGGGTTTTACTATGTGGACGACGGACAGGGCATCGTGTCCTGCCGGGCCAGGGGAAAGCACCGCCATGCCAGGCTGACCCCGCTGGTAGGGGACCGGGTGCGCTTTACCCCTCTGGAAAATGGGAGCGGCGCTTTGGACGAGATATTGCCCCGGAAAAATGAGTTTTACCGTCCGGCGGTAGCCAACATCGACCTTCTGGTAGTGGTAGCCTCGTTGGCAGTACCGGTGACCGATCCCTTTCTGATTGACCGGGTGGCCGCCATCGCCGCCAGCCGAGACTGTGAGACGCTGGTTTGTGTCAACAAGTGTGACTTGGTTCCAGGGGAGAAGCTGGCCGCTGTTTATGAGAAAGCTGGCTTTCCCACGGTTCAAATGAGCGCGGAAACCGGGGAGGGAATCGAGGAACTGCGCCGGATGATTGCTGGGAAGGTATGTGCCTTTACAGGTAATTCCGGCGTGGGAAAATCCAGCATTTTAAATGCCCTGGAGGCCAAATTTGAACTGGCAACAGGTGAGGTCAGTGAAAAGCTGGGGCGGGGACGGCACACCACCCGCCACGTGGAGCTGTTCCGTCTATCCTGTGGCGCGTTGGCGGCGGATACGCCGGGCTTTTCCTCCTTTGATGTGGACAAAATGGAGCTGGCCCGAAAGGAGGATCTGCAATTCTCCTTCCGGGAATTTGCCCCGTACCTGAGCAAGTGTCAGTTTCAGGACTGTGCCCATGTAAAGGAGAAGGGCTGCGCCGTTCTGTCTGCTGTGAAAACGGGAAACATACCTCTGTCCCGGCACCAGAGCTATGTTCGCCTGTATGAGCAGGCGAAAGCGATTCCCGATTGGACGCGAAATAAAATGTAAAAACCTGTCCCGCGGCCCGGGACAGGTTTTTGAAAGAAGGGGACTTTAATGGATGAAATGATCCTCCTCAAGCTGGGGGAGATGGTCCTGAAGGGACTGAACCGCCGCAGCTTTGAGGACAAGCTTCAAGCAAATATTTACCGCCGCCTGAACAATCTGGGGCAGTTCCGGGTTTACACCCGCCAGTCCACCACCTATGTGGAACCTATGAACGACGCGTGCGACATGGATGGAGCCTGGGAGGCGCTGACCCGGGTGTTTGGCGTGGTGGGCCTGTCCCGGGCGCGGGCCTGTGAGAAGGACAAAGACGCCATTTTGGCCGCTGCCCGAGAGTATCTGGGCGGTAAGCTGTCCTCTGCCAGAACCTTTAAGGTGGAAACCAAGCGGGCGGACAAAACCTTCCCTATGACCTCTATTCAGCTCAGCCAGTATGTGGGGGGGGAGCTGGACGAGCTCTACCCTGATTTGAAGGTGGATGTTCACAATCCTGAGCTTACGGTTCATGTGGAAATCCGGGACTATGCCGCCTTCGTCCACGCGGACCCCGAGCCGGGCGCCGGAGGCTTGCCTGTGGGTATTAACGGCCGGGCGGTATCCCTGCTGTCCGGGGGCATCGACTCGCCAGTGGCCTCCTGGATGATTGCCAAGCGCGGGGTAGCGCTGGAGATGGTCCATTTCTTTTCCTACCCCTATACCTCTAACGAGGCCAGGGAAAAGGTTCTGGATCTGGCCCGTCTGCTTACCCCCTGGTGTGGACGGCTTACTGTCCATGTGGTCCCCTTTACCGCTATCCAGGAGGAGCTTCGCCGCTCCTGCCCTCAGGAGCTGTTCACCCTGGTCATGCGCCGGTTTATGATGCGCATTTCCGAACGGGTGGCCCGGCGGTGCGGAGCCAAGGCGCTGGTCACCGGCGAGTGCCTGGGACAGGTGGCCAGCCAGACTATGGAGGCCATGGCTGTTACCGGCGCGGTGGTGGATCTGCCCATCCTCCGCCCAGTGGTGGGGATGGACAAGGAGGATATTGTAAAAATTTCCCGCAAAATCGGCACCTATGATACCTCCATCCTTCCCTATGAGGACTGTTGTACCGTATTCACCCCCCGCCATCCCCGTCTGCGTCCCACGCTGGAGGAACTGGAGGCGGCGGAACAGGCCCTGGATGTGGAGGGAATGGTTCAGTCTGCGGTGGATGGTATTGAGCGGATCCAGATATAAAAGAAGTATTCCCCATATTTTCTCCATTTTCTCTTTACAAGCTCGACAAGGTATGGTACACTGGTTGTATAAATGTAATTTAAAAAACCATATCTGGAGATGAAGCGCATGAGTTTTAAAATTGTTGTGGACAGTTGCTGCGACCTCACCGCGGCGATGCTGAAGGACCCCACCTTCGTAAAGGTGCCTCTGACCATTTACTCCAACGGCAGCACCTTTGTGGATGACGAGACTTTCGATCAGGCGGATCTGCTGTGGGCCATGCGTCAGAGCGAGGACGCGCCCTCTACCGCCTGTCCCTCCCCCCAGGCCTATCTGGACGCCTATCAGGGGGTGGATGATGTGTATGTTGTAACCCTGTCCGCCCTGCTCAGCGGATCCCACAACAGCGCTGAGCAGGCCCGCCTCCTCATGGAGGAGGAGCACCCGGAGGTCAACGTTCATGTGTTCAACTCTTGCTCCGCGGTGTCTGGAGAACTGCTGGTGGCCTTGGCTATTCAGCGGTTGGCCTCTGCCGGGATGCCCTTTAAGCGGGTGGTCACTGAAGTGGAGCAGTTCATCTACCAGATGCAGACTATGTTTGTACTGGAATCCCTGGAAAATCTGCGGAAAAACGGGCGGCTTACCAAGCTCCAGGCGGTGATTACCGGGGCGCTGAAGATCAAGCTGTTTATGGGGGCTACCCCCGAGGGGGAGATCTGCAAGCTGGGTCAGGCCCTGACAATGAAGCAGGCCCTGACCAAGATGGTGGACAAAATCGCCGCCGACGCCGCCCATGTAGGCCGCACTCTGGCCATCTGCCACTGCAACTGTCTGGAGCGGGCCTTCCAGGTGAAAGCCATGGTGGAATCCAAGTGCAAATTTGCCCACATCATCATCACCGAGGCTGGGGGGGTTACCACCGTCTATGCCAACGACGGCGGAATTGTGGTAGCCTATTGACAAAATCGCGCGTTTGTGCTCATAATGAGAGGATGGCTAGACCATCCTCTTACTTTATTATCAGGGGGAATTTACTATGTCCATGAACAGGGAACAGGCTTGGAGCTTGCTGACCCAATACAATAAGGAACCCTTTCATCTGCGTCACGCTATTACGGTGGAGCATGTTATGGGCTGGTACGCCAGGGAGTTGGGCTATGGGGATCAGGCGGAGTTCTGGTCTGTCGTAGGTCTGCTCCATGACCTGGATTTTGAAATGTGGCCTGAGGAGCACTGTGAAAAGTCCCAGGAGCTGATGCGTCAGGCCGGGGTGGAGGAGTCCATCATTCGGGCTACCGCCAGCCACGGCTGGGGCCTGCGGGTGGACATTAAGCCGGAGCATGAGATGGAAAAGGTGCTCTATGCCAGCGACGAGCTCACCGGGCTGATTGGCGCGGCAGCCCTTATGCGGCCCTCCAAGAGCGTGGCGGATATGGAGCTGAAATCTCTGAAAAAGAAATTCAAGGATAAGAAGTTCGCCGCCGGCTGCTCCCGGGATGTGATTGCCAACGGGGCGGAGCTGCTGGGTTGGGAGCTGGACAAGCTCCTTGATATGACTCTCAAGGCCATGCAGGCCGAGGAGGCGGCAATTGAAGAAGAGGTGGCGGCGCTGGGCTGAAAACAGGAGAATATCTTTATGATCCGAACATCACAGGAACAGGACATCGTCCGAATTGCGGATATTTGGCTGGATACCAATTTGAAGGCCCACCATTTTATTCCCGCCCAATATTGGACAGATAATTTTGAAACGGTAAAAGGAATGCTTTCCCAAGCGGAACTGTATGTCTATGAGGATGAAAGGGGAATGCAGGGATTCGTGGGGCTGAGTGGAGACTATATTGCGGGAATCTTCGTTCGAAGCGAAGCTCAGTCCCATGGGATTGGCAAACAGCTGATCGATTATGTAAAGGGCTTAAAAAAACGGCTGAATTTGAGCGTATATCAGAAAAATGTGCGGGCGGTACATTTTTATCAAAAGGAACAGTTTCAAATTCTCCGCGAACAGATGGATGAGGACACTGGAGAAGCGGAGTACAGGATGGGGTGGGAGCGGGAACAGCAGGAATCAATAAAGATATGTTCCTAAAGGCTTGCAAATCAAACAAAACAGTGATATAATACCACCGCCTATTACACAAGAAGGGGAAGATTTTCATGTCCGGACATTCCAAGTGGCACAACATACAAAAAACCAAAGGTGCGGCGGACGCCAAGCGCTCCCAGATTTTTACCAAGATCGCCCGTGAAATGATTGTGGCGGTCAAGACGGGGGGCAGCGGAGACCCGGCCAATAACTCCAGGCTGGCTACCGTCATTGCCAAGGCCAAAGCGGCCAATATGCCCAACGACAACATCAAGCGCACCATCGACAAGGCGCTGGGCTCCGGCAACACTGACAGCTTCGAGAATGTGGTTTACGAGGGCTACGGTCCCAACGGCGTGGCCGTGATTGTGGAGGCCCTGACCGACAACCGCAACCGTACCGCTCCTGAGGTGCGCCATCTGCTGGACAAGTACGGAAAGGGGCTGGGCGCGACCGGCTGTGTGTCCTGGTCCTTTGACCGGAAGGGTGTGATCGTCATTGAGTCTGAGGACCTGGACGAGGACACCGTTATGATGGACGCTCTGGAGGCTGGCGCCGACGACATGCAGGCCGACGGCGAGGTCTTTGAGGTCTATACCGATCCCGATTCCTTTGCCGCCGTCACTGAGGCGCTGGAGGCCAAGGGCTACACCTTCCTGGAAGCTGGTGTGCAGATGGTGCCTCAGAACTACGTCAGGCTCACTGATGAGGGCGACATCAAGAATATGGAAAAGCTCATTGATTTTCTGGAGGAAAACGATGACGTGCAGAACGTCTACCACAACTGGGACCAGGATTAAACTATGCGGGGGCCGAAACGGCCCTCGTTTTCCATAGGAGGACTTGCTTCTGGAATTGACGGTTTGAAAAATATTTTAGAAATTTCTGTTATTTCCTCCTCCGCTTTTGCCGATATAAATAAAAATGGTGTGACAGAGGAGGGGCTGATATGAGCGGAATGAATATATCCGGTGTGAATTCAGGCGCGTATTATCAAAACCAGACGATGGCCGGTCAAACTGCTTGTTCCGCTCAGGAGGAGCGGAAGACCTTGGCGGAAGACCTCCAAAAGGAACAGGAAGAGCAGCCCACCTTAGTGGATATGATGCGGGAGGCCCGGGAGAAGGCCGAGGCGGCGACGAAAAAGCGGGATGAACTGCTCAAGCGGACCAAGAGCAGCCGCCGATATGGGGACGCCGCGATTGTGGCCTATTCCAAGCTGGCACGGGCTAAAAGCACGGGGGAGGTGGATTCCGCTTCCGGTTATGCCCGGAGGCAGATTGCCCAGCTCCGGGCGGCCAAGCGCGGTGACAGCGAAAACGCCGACCGCATACAAGCGGTGATCAATCAGCTGCAAAAGGCGGTGAACCGGGCCGGACGGAAAAAGCGGGAAATTTCTCAGGAGAAACTGACCGCCAAGCGCCAGGCCAGGCTGGAAAAGGAAAAGCGCGGCCGGGAGGCCAAGCGTCTGCGCCAGCAGCTGAAAAGCCGTCAGACCATGCGGGCGTATCGGGAGGCGGGCTATATCCATGAGGCCCACACGGACAATCGGCTTCAGGACCAGCTGCATGCCTCTAAGCTGGAGCTGCGGGAACAGATGCGGGAGTTAAGCGCCTCCACCCAGACATCGCTGGAAACCGCCGTTCAGCAGTATACTGCCGCCGCCATCTCCGAAACCGAAACCGCCGCCCCTGAGATCAGCGTTCAGGCATAAAGCAGCCGCCGCCCAAATTTGGGCGGCGGCGTTTCGTTATTCCTGGGCTGTGATGCCGGAGAACGCATGGATGTCATCGGTAAGGGTGAAGTCCTGGGAGGGCTCGCCCGCCGATTCGCCGCCGCGCCATCCGCCCTCGGGCCGTTCGGGCCGGTCAGTGGGAGGCTGCTGGCCGTCTTCGGGGGGCTGCTGGAATTCCCCATCCTCCGGGGGCTGGAAGCCGCCTTCAGGCCGCTGATCGGGCTTGAACTCACCCTCCGGCAGATCGTCCGGAGGGAATCCTCCGCCGGCCCCACCGGGGAAGCCGCCAGAAGAGTTTCCGGTGTATTGCTGGACCACTCCATCCACCTTCAGGGTATAAGAGGTGTCCCGTTTCAGCTCAGGGGCGGAGTAAATGATGGATTGGGCCGCTTTCTCCAGGGTAAAGGACAGGGAGGTCCCCTCCAGTTCCACTTTACTTCCAGCGGGGAGGAGGGAAGCGAAGGACATCTCTATATACAACTGATTGGAATCGGCGCTGACTATATCGTTACGCACACCCAGGGCCGCCACATGGCCGCCGTTGATAAGGATATCGCCATCGGCGTCCAGACCACCATCGGCGCTGTGATCGCTGGCTATGGAATAGATTGCGCCGCCATTGATCACAATATGTCCATTTGAGTCGATGCCATCCCCTTCCTTTCCCAGACCGGCGTTGATTTGCAGTGTGCCTCCGTTGATGGTCGTAACAGATACATTGTCCTCGTTGGTGTTGATGCCGTCATTCTGAGCCTGAATGGAAATGGAGCCGCCGTTAACGGTCAGGTGGAGCTCACTGTCCAATCCCTCGTTATCCGCGATGATGGTGAGGACGCCAGTGCCCTCCGCCTCGCCGTCGATATTCATGGACATTTTGGAGTAGAAAGCCCCGTCATATTTGTGAAGCTTCTTGGTAGTGCCCTCCTTGTAGATGCGGGCCACATAGGAGCCGGTGACCTGGTTCACAGACCCGTCAGCCAATATCACATTTGCTCCTGCGGCGGAGGTATCTACAAGGGGAGAGGATACATAGTCCTCCGTCTCTTCCTCGTCATAGGCCACCCAGGCCTCGTCACACTCATAGACGTTGTAGAAGATCACCGCCGGGGCCACGGTGCAGGTGATGTCCACCCCATCCAGAACCAGGGTGACCACAGCCTGGGGATCCCGTTTGGCATCCTCACCCAGGTCAATGGCCAGCTGTCCGGCGGAGAGCTGGCCGGATACCAGATAAGTCCCTGCTTCCCGAATAGTAACCACAGTGTGGGCGTCGGACTCCTTGGCGGTGTGCATGTCGGCCTCAGTGCCCTCGCCATAGCTGTCGTCAGTACCGTCGTGATAGTAGACGATATCGTTGGTGACAGTGACCGTATTTGTGTCCGGCTCCTTTCCGTCCAGGGTGACGCCGTTATCAGACAGTATCAGCTGGCGGGAGCCATCGTACAAACTGGAAGCGTTTTCCCCAGAGGAGGAAGCGGAGACGGGGGAAGAGGGCGGAGCGGCGGTGTCGCTGGCGCAGGATGCCAGGGAGAACAGAAGCGCCCCGGCCAAAAAAGTGGAATACAGGTTTCGTCTCATAAAATCACTCCTTTTCTGATGGCTCCCATCGTACCACAAAGGAAGAAGAGAAGGCTGAAAAATCTATGAGAAAATTATAACGAAACCATAAACTTTTCGGGGCTATGAAAAAACCGCCGTCTGACGACAGCGGTTTTTTGTTCTGTTGCAGTAGGCCTGTAAGCCGGGTTCTGTCTTTTAAGACAGCCATCTATCTCGACGCACCGTTGCCGGTACGCTCAAGCCGCCTCCCCGGGACGGCCGGGCCGGCCTGTATGTCCCTCCACGGCGTTGCTCCGGATAGAGTTTACAGCGATGGGCGCTTCCACGCCATCGGGTGAGCTCTTACCTCGCCTTTCCATCCTTGCTCCCGCTTACCGAAAACGGAAAGCGGGGGCGGTCTGTTTCTGTTGCACTTTTCCTGGGGTCGCCCCCGGCGGGTGTTACCCGTTATCCTTGCCCTGCGGAGCCCGGACTTTCCTCACAGACGGGCCTTTCGCCCCATCCGCGCGGCTGTCCAGCTTACTGCCAGATTATTTTACCGAAAAACCGGGAAGATGTCAAACAAAAAAAGAAAAAATTTCGTCTTCGGGTTGAGTATTATCCTTAAATGTGTTAGAATACCATGATAATGATAAAATGTGGTTGGTATACTTATATTTGCTGAGCAGCAGCCAGCAGGCCGCCTCCCGCATAGTTTGAAATGAGGTATCATGTATGAAAATTTTAGTATTGGCCGGCGGACTCAGCCCGGAACGCAATGTTTCCCTTTCCTCTGGAGCTCTGGTATGTCAGGCTCTGCGGGAGCGGGGGCATCAGGTGGCGTTGATGGACCTGTTTTTCGGCCTGGACGGCGCGGCTTCCGGAGAAAATCTTTACGCCGCTCCTATCCCGGACACCTACAAACGGGTAGCCCGTCAGGCTCCGGATCTGGAGGAGGTGCGGTCCCGGCGCGGGAATGATGACCCTTCCGCCATCGGCGATGGTGTTTTGGAGACCTGCCGCCGGGCGGATGTGGTTTTTCTGGCCCTCCACGGTACCTGCGGCGAGGACGGCCGAATCCAGGCCGCTCTGGACCTGATTGGCGTACCCTACACCGGCTCGGGCTATCTGGGTTCCGCTATCGCCATGGACAAGGATCTCACCAAGCGCATGGTGGCTGGCAAAGTGAAGACGCCCCAGTGGGAAACAGTTACCATTACGGAAGAGAATATCGACGAGCTGATGGCCCGAATCAAGCCTCCTGTTGTGGTAAAGCCGATCGCCAGCGGCTCCTCCATCGGGGTGTACATCGCCAAGAATAAGGATACTCTGCGCGATGCTTTGGAGGCGAGC
Source organism: Oscillospiraceae bacterium (assembly GCA_910575265.1). GTDB lineage: Bacteria > Bacillota > Clostridia > Oscillospirales > Oscillospiraceae > Lawsonibacter. The sequence continues at coordinate 39,317 of CAJTEA010000006.1, read as the reverse complement.
GCCAAGCTGGGAGGACGTACGGTAATAGAGGAATACGTCAAGGGCCGGGAAATTCAAGTGGCGGTGCTGGATAACAAGGCCCTGCCCTCCATCGAGATTATTCCCAAGGAGGGCTTTTACAACTACGCCAACAAGTACCAGCCCGGCGCGGCCAACGAGGTGTGTCCCGCCCGTATCCCGCCAGCTTGGGAAAAGGCCATAGGCGAGGCGGCGCTCACCGTATTTCAAATCCTGGGCCTGTCTGTTTATGCCCGGGCCGATTTCATCGTCACCTCCGACGGGATACCCTATTTCCTGGAAATCAACACCTTGCCCGGTTTGACCCCCACCAGTCTGGTGCCCCAAGAGGCGGCAGCGGTTGGAATCAGCTATGCCAGTCTGTGTGAGACTATCATCCAAAAATCCATGGAGGCCCGCAAGGAGGGACTTTGATGAAAACCATCACGTTGGGACAGCTGCTGGAAGCGGTAAATGGCCGTCTGCTGGGTGAGTTCAACGACCTGTCCGCTCCGATTGTCAGAGTGGATACAGACAGCCGGGCAATTCATCCGGGAGCTCTGTTCATTCCCCTGGTGGGGGACCGCTTTGACGGACACGCCTATATCAATTCCGCTCTGGAGGGGGGGGCCGCCGGCTGTATCACCGCCCGGGAGCGGGACAGCTACCGGCCGGAAAAATTCTATGTCAAGGTGGAGGATACTGAAAAGGCCCTGGGAGCTCTGGCCTCCTGGTACAAAAATCTGTTTTCCATCCCCTGCATCGGGGTGACGGGCAGCGTGGGCAAAACCACCGCCAAGGACATGCTGGCCGCGGTGCTGGGCGTAAAATACAAGGTGCTCAAGACGGAGGGTAACTTTAACAACAGCGTAGGACTGCCTCTGACCCTGTTGCGGCTGGACGACAGTTATGAAGCGGCGGTTTTGGAGATGGGAATGGACGGCCTCGGGCAGATCGACTACCTGGCCGGTCTGGTCAAGCCTGACTTGGGAGTGATTACCAATATTGGCGACGCTCACATCGAACGGCTTGGCAGCCGGGAGGGTATTCTGAAAGCTAAGTGTGAGCTGCTGCCCCACGTCAGATCTGATGGTTTGGTGATTCTCAATGGGGATGACTCCTCTCTGTCCGCTCTTCAGGGAAGCACGCCTGTCCCCGCTGTGTTCTGCGGACAGGGAGAGAATTGCGAGTACCGGGCTCAGGTGACCGGGAGCGATGGCGTCAGTCACATCCATTGCCGTGTGACCACCCCGAACATGGACCGGGACGTCAAAATTCCCGCGCTGGGGGAACACATGATTTATCCCGCTCTCATCGCCGCTGCGGCAGGGGAGCGGTTTGGGTTGACCCCTGACCAGATTGAGGAGGGGTTTGGCCGGTTTGTTCCCACCCGTATGCGGATGAATGTTTTGCGCCGCCAAAATGGTATCACTATTTTGGACGATACCTACAACGCCAATCCCCAGTCCATGCGCGCGGCCATCAGCGTACTCGCTGACAGCCAAGGCGGCTATAAGACCGCTGTTTTGGGCGATATGCTGGAGCTGGGGCCTTTTGCTCCCGCGCTCCACACCGGCGTGGGGGAGTATCTGGGTGCGGTGGGGATTGACTGCCTGGTGGCGGTGGGTGAGCTGGCCCAATCAATCGCCCAGGGGGCGCGGGACGCCGGAGTGCCACAGGTTGTCCACTGCAAGGACCGGGACGAGGCCAGGAACATCCTGCCCCAGGCAATCCGTCCGGACAGCACCATTCTGGTGAAGGGTTCACGGGGAATGAAGCTGGAGGAGGTCACCGCCAGGCTGCTGGAACTGACAGAGGAGGCGTAACTACAGCCGATTCAGCCCCAAAAAGATAAGGGCTTGTCTCAGATTGCTCTTGCGAAAGAAATTGGTGTTTTTTCCTGTGTTTACCAAACGTATGAGTACGGAAGATCCGAACCAGGAACGAGTAAGCTGGTCGGGATTGCCGATGTTTCGGCTTTAGTCTGGGCTTCCTGACTGGCAGAACAGACACGCCTTAGTGCGCCAAAGCCCCCCTTGCCTAAGAGGCCTTTTCCCAGCGGGGACGAAAGATTTTAGCAAGCGAGGACCCAAACCATGATAGATATATCCGTATCCGGCATCGTTAAAGAATTCGAGGTCGGAAAGAAAATATTGGATGGACTGACCTTTCAGGTGGACGCGGGGGAGCGCGTCGGTCTTCTGGGGCCAAACGGCTGCGGAAAAACCACCTTTCTGCGTATCTTGACAGGGGTGGTCCATCCGGACGAGGGGGATATTGTAATCGCCCCTAACAAACGACTGGGACTGATCTCCCAGATTCCGGTCTATCCGGCGGGCTACACAGTGGAGGACGTACTGGACACCGCCTTTGAGCCGCTCCACAAGTTGGAGGAGGAGATGAACCAGCTGTCCCAACGGATGGCGGATGGGGAAAGTGATTCCACTTTACTGTCAAGATATGACAAGCTCTCCGCCGCGTTCCAGACCGGGGGCGGCTATGAAACGGACACCAACAAAAATAAGGTGTGCAGCGGCTTGTCCATTCCTCGGGAAATGAGGGAGCAGCCCTTTGACAAGCTGTCCGGCGGGGAAAAGACCCGGGTCAACCTGGCCCGGCTGATTCTGGAGGATACCGACATCCTCCTGCTGGACGAGCCCACCAACCACCTGGACCTGCGGGCCACTGAATGGCTGGAGGAGTATCTGGAAAAATTTAAAGGTACCGTCCTGGCCGTTTCCCATGACCGCTATTTTCTGGACAAGGTAGTCCAACGGGTGGTGGAGATTCAAGAGGGCAAGGCGGAGTTCTACTCCGGCAATTACAGCTTCTACGCGGTGGAAAAGGAACGGCGTTATGAGGAAAAGCTGAAGCAGTATGAGAAGGAACAGGCCAAGATTCAGCAACTGGAGAAGGCCGCCGAACAACTTCGCGTCTGGGCTTATTCCGGTAACGACAAAATTTTCAAGCGGGCTCAGTCTATGGAGAAACGGATCGAGCGCATCCGCCAGACGGGTAAGCCGAAAAAGGACCGGAAGATGGAGGTCCGTTTCGGTGAACGGGAGTTCCGGGGGGACGAAGTGCTGTCCATCAAGAATCTGGAAAAGTCCTTTGGAGAGCGGAAGCTGTTTTCTGAGGTCAATCTGGAGGTGGAGGGCGGCGAACGCATCGCCCTATTGGGAGACAACGGTGCGGGCAAGTCCACTCTCATCAAAATCATCATGGGGGAGGAGGAACCGGACGCTGGAAAGCTTAGAAAAGGACCGACTGTAAAGGTAGGTTACCTGCCGCAGATCATTCACTTTGAGCACCCGGAGCGGTCGCTGGTGGACACCATGCTCTACGACCTGGACTGTACCGCGCAGACCGCGCGAAACAGGCTGGCTTCCTTTAAATTCCGAGGAGAGGATGTGTTCAAGCCCGTATCCGCCCTTTCCGGCGGAGAACAGTCCCGACTGCGGCTGTGTATGCTTATGGACAGCAAGATCAACCTCCTGATTCTGGACGAGCCCACCAACCATCTGGATATTCAGAGCCGGGAGTGGATCGAGGAGGCGGTGGAGGAGTACGAAGGCAATCTGCTGTTCGTATCCCATGACCGCTATTTTATCGACCGCTTCGCCACTCGTATCTGGATGCTGGAAAACGGACAGATTACCGATTTCAGGGGCACTTATCAGGAGTACCAGGCGGCGAAGGAACGTAAAAAGCCGGTGGAAACGGCTGCGTCCGCCCCAGTTTTGGAGAAAAAGGACAAGCCCAAGCGTCCTGGCGGTACCAAAAACCTGGAGAAGGAGGTCAACGCCGCCGAGCGGGCGGTATCCGCCGCCGAGGAGCGGATGTATGATCTGGAGCAGGAGATTCAGCGGGCGTCAGCCGACTATCTGCGGCTTCAGGAGTTGTATGAGCAGCGGGAAGCGTTGGAGGATGAGCTGGCCCATCTCTATGCGGAGTGGGAGCGGCTGGCCGCGGATCTGGAGGAGGCGCGCGGATAATGCATAGAGTACAAACGAGCACAAGGCGTACGAGAATTGAGGTGCACAGCTATCGGGGCCGGCGCTTTTCCGGCTGGATCAAGGTGGTTCTCTCCCTGGTTCTGGCGGGAGTGCTGAGCTTTAGCCTTTTAGAGGCCGTCATCCTGGGAGGCGGGCGGACATCCATCAGTGGAGACCCGGAGGTAATGGTGATCTTTGGCTGTCAGGTAAAGTCCTGGGGGCCGTCCATTCTCCTTCAGGACCGGTTGGACACCGCTTTGGACTATCTGGAGGAGCATCCAGACATGATAGTAGTGGTTTCCGGCGGTCAGGGCTCAGACGAACCTGTCTCTGAGGCACAGTGTATGTATGACTATTTGACGGAGCATGGGGTGGATGGAGAGAAAATCGTGATGGAGGATCAGTCCGGTAATACCTGGCAGAACATTACCAACACCTTGGAGCTGGTACAGTCTGGACAAGTGGAAGGCGGGGGACAATATCTGTTGGTATCGAATGATTTTCATTTGACCCGCATCAAATTGCTATGGGGCCGCGCCTGGCCGGGCACATACTCTCTGTCTACACTGGCCGCTCCAGTGAGTCATATGCCTTCCCGCATAAAAATGTTCTTTCGTGAGCCCCTGGCCCTGGTAAAATCTTTTGTGTTCGACAGGTGATGTTATGCTGGATAAGCTCAACGCCATTGAAGCGAAATATTCTCAAATTGAGGCCCGGCTGGGCGCCTCCGAGACCTACAACGATCCGGAGCTGGTAGCCCGGCTGAACAAGGAGCAGACAGAACTCCGGCCTTTAGTAGATGCGTTCCGAGCCTACCGGAGCGCCCTGGATGCCAGGGATCAGGCTGAAGCGCTGATGGCTGACCCGGAGATGAAGGAGCTGGCTCAGGAGGAGTACCAGCAGGCGGCCGCCGAGCTGCCCCGACTGGAAAAGGAGCTGCAAATTCTGCTTCTCCCCAAGGACCCAAACGACGGTAAAAATGTCATTGTGGAGATTCGCGCCGGAGTTGGCGGGGAGGAGGCGGCGTTGTTTGCCCATTCCCTATATCGAATGTACACGATGTATGCCGAATCCAAACGGTGGCACACGGTGGTTGACTCCGCCAGCGAAACGGAGCTTGGCGGCGCGAAGGAAATTGTCTTTACGGTTGAGGGGGGCGGTGCATGGTCCCGCTTCAAATTTGAAAGCGGAGTCCACCGGGTCCAGCGGGTGCCTGAGACTGAGTCCGGCGGCCGGGTTCACACCTCCACCGTAACGGTGGCCGTCCTGCCCGAGATGGAGACGGCGGATGTCCAGCTCAACCTGGCCGATATCGAAATGCAGGTGTTTCGCTCCTCCGGGGCGGGGGGGCAGCATGTAAATAAAACCTCCTCCGCTGTACGCCTGATTCATAAGCCCACCGGCACTGTGGTGGAGTGCCAGCAGGAGCGCAGCCAGTTTCAAAACCGGGACAAGGCTATGCGCATCCTGGCCTCCCGGCTGTATGAGGCGGAGCAGGAGAAAATTTCCTCTCAGTACACGGAGGAGCGCCGCGGCCAGGTAGGCTCCGGTATGCGCAACGAGCGCATTCGCACCTATAATTTTCCTCAGGGCCGGGTTACCGATCACCGTATCGGTTTGACGCTATATAAAATTGACCAGGTGATGGACGGAGCGCTGGACGAAATCATTGACGCGCTGGCCGCCGACCATCAGGCAGAACTGTTGAAGAAACAGAACTGAAGCAAAAGGAGTAACGCGCCATGGAAATGTATATCCACTATAAAAGCCTTCCTGAAGGCAAGGATCTCCACGATGTGATTGGAGAGCTGAACGAGGTACTGGAGGATGTAGGGGCGGTCTGCGGAGGCGAGGCCGGACGGATTGACCTGGACCTGGAGGATGAACGGGCTAATCCCAAGCACGCTCAGGTAGCGGTAAAGGCCTATCTTCAGCGGGCCGAATTTCCCCGGGATACTACAGTAGAAATCGGATGCATGGAGATCGGCGTTTACGAGTAAAAGGGAGTTTTACCATGTATCAATATGTAGTTTTCGATCTGGATGGCACCCTTTTGAACACCATCGACGATCTGGCGAACGCGGGCAACTGGGTGTGCCGCAACCATGGCTGGCCTGTCCACTCGGTGGAGGAGTACAAGCGTTATGTGGGCAACGGAATGTCCAGGCTTGCGGAGCGTTTTTCTCCGGAGGACTGGCATACTCCGGAAAGAGTTCGGGCCATTTTAGACGAGTTTATGCCCTACTACAACGCCCACAAGGGGGACAGAACCGCCCCCTATCCAGGCGTTTGTGAGCTGCTGAAGCGGTTGAAGGAGGCGGGGGTTACCATGGCTGTCTTGTCCAACAAGGCTCACAGTCTGGTGCCTGAGATCATTGAGGGATATTTTCCCCAAACCTTCGCCTATGTTCAGGGGGCGGTGGACGGCGTGCCGACCAAGCCGGACCCCACCTTGCTGCACAGGCTGATGGGGAAAATGGGAGCGTCGGCGGAAAACGTTCTGTTCGTGGGGGACAGCAATGTGGATATCCGCACCGCCAAAAATGGCGGTCTGACCAGCTGCGGCGTACTCTGGGGCTTCCGGAGCCAGGCCGAGCTGGAGGAGGAGGGCGCGGTCCATCTGGCCCGGACCCCTGATGAGCTGGAGGCGTTGATATTACATGGCCCAGTGGGGGAGGAGCGCATATGAACACACAGATGCTCAACCCCAATGAGATCCAAAAGGCCGCTGAGATTATTAAAAACGGCGGTCTGGTTGGCATCCCAACCGAAACGGTGTACGGTCTGGGTGCCGATGGCCTGAATCCGGGAGCGGTGTCGCATATCTTTCTGGCCAAGGGCCGGCCCCAGGACAATCCACTGATTCTTCATATATCGGAGGCCTCCTGGCTGGGGCAGTATTGTCAGGACATTCCGGAGGTGGCCTGGCAGCTGGCTAAACGATTCTGGCCGGGACCGCTGACCATGATCCTGCGCCGGAAGCCCATTGTGCCTGACGTGGTCACCGCGGGGCTGGAAACAGTGGGGATGCGCTGTCCTGCCCATTCTATGTGCCGCGCGATTATTGAAGCGGCGGAAGTACCAATTGCCGCTCCTTCCGGCAACACCTCGGGCCGTCCCAGCCCTACTACCGCACGGCATATGCTGGACGATATGGAGGGAAAGATCGACGCCATCCTGGACGGCGGCAGTTGTCAGGTGGGAGTGGAATCCACTATTTTGGACCTGACCTGTGATCCACCCCGGCTTCTGCGGCCCGGTGGCGTCCCGCTGGAGGAGCTGCGGGATGTTTTGGGAGATGTCGCGCTGGATCCAGCAATTACCCGGCAGATGGAGGCGGGGGAGAAGCCCCGGGCTCCCGGCATGAAATACCGCCATTACGCGCCCAAAGCTCCTGTGACGGTGGTCAAAGGCATGCCGGTGCGCAGCGCCGAGTACATTTTGGAGCACTTGACCGACAGCGGCTGGGAAGGTGTGATTTGTTTCAACGAATTCGCCCACTGGTACTCCGGCTATCTGGTGGAGCGGCTGGGCGGCGTGGTGGACACCTGGGAGCAGGCCCGACGGCTGTTCCGGGCCTTGCGGGCTATGGACGAGGCAGGCGTCAAACACATCTGGGCCCAGTGTCCCGACGAATCTGGTATGGGGCTGGCGGTTGTCAACCGGCTGAGCAAAGCGGCGGGGTTCCATATTGTGGAGGTGTAATCGTGACTATTCTGGGAATCACAGGTCCCACCGGGGCGGGGAAGACCACCCTGCTCCAGGAGGTGGAGAAGCTGGGCGGCGCGGTCATTGACTGCGACGCGGTGTACCACGAATTGCTGAAAAGTGACCTCACTTTACAGAACAGGCTGGAACAGGAGTTTGGTCCGCTCCGGGACGAAACAGGGACCATCGACCGGAAAAAGCTGGGGGCGGTGGTCTTTCGTGATTCCGAGAAGCTGAATACTCTCAACGCCATCGCCTGGAAAACGGTGGTACCCCAAACCTGTGAGCGGATTGAGGCGTACCAGAAGCAGGGGATAGGATTGATCGCTGTGGATGCCATCGCCCTGCTGGAGTGTCCCATAAAAGAATTATGTCAACTGACAGTGGCCGTTCTGGCTCCGCCAGAGGTACGAGTACGGCGCATCATGGCCCGGGAGGGCATTTCAGAGGAATACGCCTGGTCCCGGGTAAAGGCCCAGAAGATGGACGCGTATTATATTCAGAACTGCGACTATGTTTTGGTGAACGACTGCGCCTCGGCGGAGGAGTTTGCCCAAAAAGCCCAGGAATTTTTGGAGCCAATCTACACAAAATCATTGTAACAGACGCAAAAGGAGGACATTTGTATGAGCGAGGAAAAGAAGGAGCAGACCCGGGGAGAACAGCTGCGTAAGGCGCTGCTCTACGACAGAAAAAACGGCTACGATCAACTGATTCCAGGCGAGATAGAGGCCATGGAGGCCTACTGTACCGGCTACAAGCAGTATCTGGACGCCGGAAAGACGGAACGGGAGTGCGTAGACCGAACCGTTGCTCTGGCGGAGAGCGCTGGATTCCGGCCCTATGTTCGGGGAACGGAGCTGAAACCGGGGGATAAGGTTTACCGGGTGAACCGGGGCAAAGCGGTCATACTGTCAGTCATCGGCAAAAAGCCTTTGGCGGAAGGAGCCAACATCGGCGCGGCCCACATTGATTCTCCACGTCTGGATCTGAAGCAGAATCCTCTGTATGAGACAGAGGAGCTGGCCTATCTGAAAACTCACTACTATGGCGGCATCCGCAAATATCAGTGGGTGACCATCCCCCTGGAGCTCCACGGGGTGATTGCCTTGAAAAGCGGCCAGACCATCCGGGTATCAATAGGGAACGGAGAGGGGGACCCCCTGTTCACCATTGACGACCTGCTGCCCCACCTGGGGGTGGAGCAGTCCAAGAAGCCCCTGGGCGAAGCGATTCCCGGTGAGAGCCTGAACATCCTGGTGGGCAGCCGTCCACTGGAAAACGACGAGGGAAAGGATCGGGTGAAGGTGGCTGTGCTGGAGCTGCTGAACCGGAAGTACGGCATTACGGAGGGGGACCTCATCTCCGCCGAGCTGTGCGCCGTCCCGGCCTTCAAGGCCAGCGACATCGGGTTTGACCGCTCCCTTATTGGTGCCTACGGCCACGACGACCGGGTATGTGCTTACGCCTGTCTGGCCGCCCTCCTTCAGCTCACCGCGCCGGAGTATACCGCCGTGTGTATGCTGGCTGACAAGGAGGAGATTGGCTCCGAGGGTGTCACCGGTATGAAATCCGCCGCATTTGACACCTTTATGACCGACCTGTGTGAGGCCCAGGGCGTTTCCTTGCGGGCCTGCTATGAGAAGTCCTTCTGTCTGTCCGCTGACGTGACGGCGGCTTATGATCCCAATTTCGCTGATGTCTATGAGAAGCGCAACAGCGCCTTTGTCAACTACGGCATGGGCCTGTGCAAGTACACCGGGGCCAGGGGCAAGTCCGGAGCCTCCGACGCCTCCGCTGAGTTGGTTGCTAAGGTGCGCCGCATTTTGGACAACGCCAACGTAGCCTGGCAGATGGCTGAGCTGGGCAAGGTGGATGCCGGTGGCGGCGGCACTGTAGCCGCCTATATGGCCGAACGGAACATCGATACCCTGGACGCCGGGGTGCCCGTCCTGTCCATGCACGCCCCTTTTGAGACGGTGGGTAAGCTGGACTGCTATATGACCTTCAAGGGAATGAAGGCGGTTTTTGAAGCGCTGTAAAGGAAAAGGGCCTGTCATATGACAGGCCCTTTTAGTTACTTCAATTTTTTCTCCAACCGCCACACCTTGACGGCCAAGATAATACAGGCGACCAGCAGGATCAGCGGGATACCAACGGCCAGAAATGTGGCCAGAGGGGAGAGCGGACGGGAAGCGGTGAGGATTGCGGTAGGACCGTCGGCCCCACCAATCACGCCAATTTCCGCCGCATTGGAAGGAACAAAGCGGCGGCTCATCCGCCAAAATGTGATGTAAATAAGCGCTTGAGGGGTCAGCCACAGCAGGCACAGACCACAGGCGGCGATTAAAAACCACCGAAACAGCCGCAGATACCGTCGGGCGGTGGTACGCTCTGACTGCCCCATAGCTTGGGACACCGCCGCGTCCGCCTCGGCTACGGTCAGTATCTTCGCCTCCTGGCGTTTACCCTGCATCAGCTCCACCAGAGATACCCCCAAGGCCTGGGCCAGTGGCTCCAGCAGCTTTACATCAGGAAATCCTTTGCCTGTTTCCCATTTTGAGACCGCCTTGTCGGTGACGTTCAGTCGGTCGGCCAGTTCCTTCTGTGTGATGCCCTGTTCCTTTCTCATCTGGGCCACAAAGGCTCCGAATTGTAGGTTGTCCATATGACGCGCTCCTTTCTGTCCTATAGTGTAAAGCAGCGGGCCAAAAAAGGCAACCTACGAAAAGTAGAGCGGCAATTTTGGTGTAAAAATCTCTTCTTTGGCACAGAATAAGGGGAAAAGGAGGGAACATCCATGGACGAGGAACAAAACCAGCTGCTCCAGGAGGGGGAGAGCCAGCCCATCATTGACTTTGGCTCCTCTCTGATCCGTACCGAACAGGGGACTATCTATGTGCTGACCATTGTTGGGCAGATTGAGGGTCACCAGCTGCTGCCCCCCACCAGCAAGAGCACAAAATATGAGCACGTCCTGCCTCTGCTGGCCATGATTGAGGGCAGTGGAGAGATTGATGGTCTTCTGATTTTGCTGAACAACGGCGGGGGAGACGTGGAAGCCGGGCTGGCCATCTCGGAGGTGATCGCCTCCATGTCCAAGCCCACCGTCTCACTGGTGCTGGGGGGAAGCCACTCCATCGGCGTACCTCTGGCTGTGTCGGCGAAAAAATCCTTCATTGCCCCCTCGGCGGCTATGACCATCCATCCAGTACGTCTCAACGGCCTGGTGATCGGAGTACCCCAGACCTTCTACTACTTCGAGCGCATTCAGGAACGCATTTTGCAGTTTGTCACCGCCAACAGCCATGTGAAGCGGGAGGCTTTTACAAAGCTGATGCTTCAGACCGGAGAGCTGGCCGCCGATGTGGGCAGCGTTATTTACGGCGAGGAAGCGGTGGAACTGGGCCTCATTGACCGCATCGGCGGACTGTCCGATGCCCTGGGGTGCCTGTATGGGATGATTGGGGAGAACAAACACTGAAGCGGCGGGGGAAGCCCCGCCACTCTCTTGTATAAAGAAAACCACTCGCAAGCTGTACCCCCGGCTTTGCCGGGGGATATTTATTATGGCTCTGTCGCAATCTTTGTTCCGAAATAGTTCACCAGCAGGTCCACACAGGCTCCATAGGAGCGGATTCCCAGTTCCTGGTCGTTGTGCTTCAGAAAGGTGTCATAGACGTCGCCAGCCACATCCTCCGCCGGGGAGTCCAAAGCGGCCCAGTAAGCGTTGTTGTCATCCCAGTCTGTGGCCAGTTCAAAGGTGAAGGTCTTTTCCACAATTTCGTACCATGTGTCAGGAGAAACGGGGTATAGAGCGTTGCACAGCTGGATCAGCCCCATGAGGTAGCCGGAGTATTGATACACCACATCATCGCAGGAGGTACAGGCAGCAATCCCCACAAAGTTGGCCTCCAGCTCCGAGGCCACCATCCGCTGGTGGGACATCTCATGGGCGACGGTAGCCGGCACCAGACAGGCGGGGGCATCTATGTTCACGTTGGCCTCCCCGGTGAAGGGAAAATAGACCCCGGTAAAGCCTAGAATGCTCTGTAATTTGGAAAACAGCAGGGGTTTTACCTTTATAGGCTTGATTTCCAGCGAAGGGAATTCCCAGGCAATATTTCGGTAGATCTCCGGTCCACGGACGAAGCTGTCGGAGGGATGTTCCGCAAAATGTCCATCTCCATCCCGAGGGACCTGGGTGGAAAGAGCGGCGGCCTGCCAGGCGAAATATTCCGTGACCGCGGCCAACTCCTCCACTGAACAGGGGGCAGCGGACAGGCCCTCCCGCTGGGCGAAGGAGGGGATGTAGTAGGCGGCGTTCCAAAACCAGCAAAGCCCTGCCCACAGCCATAGCCAGACAGAGGCCAGGGCAACCAGACGCCGCAGAAAGACAAGAGGGGCCTTTTGCCGGAAAACCAGTACTACCGCCCGAGCCGCCCATACGACGCAGCTCACCAGAAACAGAGCGGTGAGCACCTCTGCGGCAGAGAAGGGGAATACAGACCACAGTCGGCCCAGAGCCTGCTCCAGCGGGGCCATAACAAACCAGACCCAGCCGCTCATGATGCCCTGATTGCCTTTGGACAGCTCAAAAAGGATCACCAGAGCCAGGGGGAGCGTGGTGGAGCCCAGCCAAAGCCACGCTTTACTGATATGTGGGTCCTTATGTTTCGTTCTCATAGGCGCTCCTTAACCAGCGGGCGGCCCAAGGTCGCTGTTACTGGATTATAATTGGATTGGTAGTCCACTCAAGCCCGCAGGGCCGGGGAGTGGGAAAGCAGAGAGCAAATAAGTTGGTGAACCGCTCCTCCAAAGCAAAGAGGGCCTGCGCCTCAAGGGAGAAGCGGCGGAAGGTTTTATCATGGATGTGGGCGGCTTTGACGAAAAAGGGGAGGGCCGCTTTTTGGTTCATCTCTTTCAGCAGTGCCTGTCCCCGCCGATTGAAGCCCAGCACCCGGAGATAGGGGGGCGCGGCGGGGCGGTCCTGCGCCCGCAGGCCCAGCAGAGCGTAGAGGGCCAGCCGCCGCACCCGGGCGTGGGCGTAGGTCCGGGTCTTGGCCAGGGTGTACAGTTCCTCCAGGTCCGCCGTCTGATGGGCGGCGTACAACAGTCGGGCAGCCAAGCCGTCGCCGCTGTCGGGTAGGGCTTCCGCCTCCTCCAGCGCCATGGAGCGCAGACGGGCGATCAGGGCTCGGCCGCACCACTTGAGATCAGTGGGCTCATCCTTCCAGGGAAAGGGCAGAAAGGGAGAAGTGCGCTCTATCTTGCCTGCCCTGATTTCCTGGCGCAGAAGGGAGGCGGATGGGAATTCCCTCCAATCGCCGCTGTCGTGCCCTGCGCCGCGGCGGGGGATGGTGACTGCCTCCATCTCGGGAGGAAGGAAGCGAAGATACTCCACTCCCAGGTTGTTGTTCGGACTGTCTAGCAGGGCGGCGGCCTCCGGCCCCAGCAAGCCTTCCACCGCCTGATGGCGGCATTGGGCGAAGGCCTTTTTGGGGCCAAGTTCCCGGCGAAGGGCTTGTGAATATTCCGGGCTGTTAAGACACCGGGCCAGCTTCCGAAGCGCCGCCACATTTCCGCATTCGCTGCCAAAGGAGAGGACATCCACTACCCCTGTGGCTTCCAAAATGGACACAGCTCCTCTGGCAAAGCCCTCGGCGGAAGCGGTGGCCCACATGGTGGGCAGCTCCAGCACCAGGTCAATACCTCCTGCCAACGCCATTTTGGCCCGGGTCCATTTATCGGTGATGGCGCATTCTCCCCGCTGGACCCAGTTTCCACTCATGACGGCCACAACGGCGGTTTCCTCCTGAAAAAGCTGCCGGGTCTGCGCGATGTGCCAAGCGTGTCCAGTGTGGAAGGGATTATACTCGGCCACAATTCCAATGGTTTTCAAAGGCGGCCCTCCTGGTCAATAGGCTGGTTCTATCGAGTGAGATGAAAAATATCTGGAAGAAATGTAAAAAAGTAGTTGTCCAAAGCGATGAAAAGCGTTAGAATAGATACATCAACAGGGCTGTCTCTATTGTAATACATTCCCCGGCCAGAGGCAACCCAAATTTGATTTGAGAAGGAGACGATTCCCATGAATATTTTGGTTATCAACGCCGGCAGTTCCTCTCTGAAGTATCAGCTGCTCAACCCCGAGACCCAGCAGGTGCTGGCCAAGGGCCTGTGCGAGCGCATCGGCATCGACGGCAAATTCACCTACAAGCCCGAGGGGAAAGAGGCCATCAAAGAGGCCGATGTGGCGATGCCTACTCACAATGAAGCGATTAAGGCTGTACTGGACGCCCTGGTGGCCCCTGGGAACGGCGTCATCGGCTCCATGAAGGAGATTGACGCGGTGGGGCACCGTGTGGTTCACGGCGGCGAGAAGTTTGCCAAGTCCGTCCTCATCACCGAGGAGGTCATGGCCGCGATTGAGGAGTGCAACCCTCTGGCCCCTCTCCACAACCCTGCCAACATCATCGGGATCAGGGCATGTCAGGAGCTTATGCCCGGCACCCCCATGGTGGCCGTGTTTGATACCGCTTTCCACCAGACCATGCCCGCCGCCGCCTATATGTACGCCCTGCCCTACGAGTACTACGAGAAGGACAAGGTCCGCCGCTACGGCTTCCATGGCACCTCTCACAAGTATGTCACCCAGCGGGCCGCCGCGATGCTGGGCAAGCCCATTGAGGAGCTGAAGCTGATCTCCTGCCACCTGGGCAACGGTTCCTCCATCACCGCTGTGGATGGCGGTAAGAGCGTGGACACCACCATGGGCTTTACCCCTCTGGCGGGCGTACCCATGGGAACCCGTTCCGGTGATCTGGACGCGGGCATTCTCCAGTACCTGATGAACAAATATGGCATGGGAATCGACGAGATGCTGAACGTGCTGAATAAGAAGTCCGGCGTGGAGGGCCTGAGCTGCGTCAGCTCCGACTTCCGCGACCTGGAAGCTGCCGCCGCCAAGGGCGACGAGAAGGCCGCTCTGGCTCAGAAGAAGTTTGCCTATGAGGTGAAAAAGTATGTGGGCGCTTATGCCGCCGCTATGGGCGGGGTGGACGCCATCATCTTCACCGCCGGCGTGGGTGAGAACGATAAGGCTATCCGTTCCATGGTCTGCGAAGGTCTGGAATACATGGGCGTGAAGCTGGATGCCGCCGCCAATGACGTCCGCGGCAAGGAGGCCGTTATCTCCGCTGCGGATTCCAAGGCCAAGGTCCTGCTGATTCCCACCAATGAGGAGCTGATGATCGCCATTGATACGGCGGCTCTGGTCAAGTAATTTGAGTTTCGAAAAAGGCGGACGCATCGCGTCCGCCTTTTTGCGTCATTGACAACCGGAGTGTACATACCTTATAATAAGCGAAGGAAAATCGACAAATCGAAGTTTAAGGAGAAAGAATATGAAAAATTTTTCTATGCCAGAGCAAGTTTCTCCGACATTAGAAATAGATGAGTTAATGAGGTTGAAACATAGTTTGGAAAAGAATGTGTCAAGGGAAGTTGCAGAAAGCATAATGAAGGAAATTCCATTAGCTGTAAATTCAACACCAGACATTCGAGCCGAGTGGGTAGAAAAGCTATCTGCTGTTCTGGAAACTAAATTTGATAAAAAAACGGTAAAAAACATTCGCCAAGAGTGCTATTGTAATGAAAATGGCAGGTTAGAAGATACAGCAAATAACTTGAAACAGCTCTATCTCTCTTTGGATAAGGATTTACATAGATTTGTCAATGCTTTGAATGAAAATGGTGCTGGTTGGTTTATCAAAGATAATCAATTGTATACAAAAATGTTTTCTTGTGAATGTCCCATGTTAGAAAAAGCAAAAAATTCCAATTCATTAACATGGTGCCACTGCACTGCTGGATATAACAAAAAATTATTTGAGATTGTTTTTGAAAAACCTGTCTATGTAGAAATTGTGCAAAGCATACGGCAAGGATTTGATTTTTGCCTTTTGAGAATTACAGTTCAATAAATCAAAATTTGGTGGAGGGCGAATGATGTATTCGTTTTTTCTGTGGATTCCTTATATTGTAGTTATAGGTGCTATACTCTATTTCTTTGTCTATAAACGAAGTAAATTCAAAAACAGGGCGGGCGCAGGGGCGTTTTTCTTTGAAAATGACTGCCTGGTGCTGAACACAGGAGTGCCGTATCCCATCCCTTTTGGTGAGATTGAGCGGGTGGAACTGCACTACAATCAGCTGGAGCTGGACCGCCGGCTGTCATACGGCCTGTGGGTCTGGGTTGTCAGGAAAAACGGAAAAATCAAACGGGTCTATTATAAGGGCTATCGCACAGCTAAGCTGGCCTTGCCTTCTGATATGAAGGCGGCCCTGGAGGAGCACGGCCTTCGTGTTTGCATGGTTGATCGGTAGAAACAGTTTCCGTTTTACAGGTCTGATACAGGATAGAGAAACGATAAAATCGGGAGATGATTCGGCATGAAAAAGTGGTATGATGAGGAGTACGAATTTGAGGTGGAAGTGATTGGTTTCCTCCGCGGCGACCACACGGAGCGGTACTGCCGCAACGGGGAAGAAGTAGGGGACAGGTACACCTGTACCTACGGTTGCCCCATCAATGCTCAGGGCTTTGGCATCTGTTCCAAAACCATGATGATGCTCTTTCCTTTGATGGAGGCGGTCCGGAGCGGCGGTGATCTGGAGAAGGTGGGGGGAGATAGCAGGTACAGCAAGGTGATTGTCTGTCCGGATGGTTGTGTCATGTTCCGCCTTACGGCTAAACCGCTTGGAAATGAGAATTGCTTTACAGGCAAATTCTTTGACTGAATCTGCAAGGAGGCTGGCATGGATATCCACATCAACGATATACTAAAAATGAAGAAGCCCCATCCCTGCGGCAGTCAGGAGTGGCTGGTTCTGCGGGTAGGGATGGACTTTAAAATGCGGTGCCAGGGCTGCGGACATGAGGTCATGCTGCCCCGGAGCAAAGCGGAAAAGAATATCAGGAAGGTTTTTCGGGACGGCCAGCCTGTAGAAAACCTGTAAAGGAAAGGAGCTTTATCATATGCGCTACGACAGTGATTTGCTTTACCGGCCGCCGGGGGAGTGGAAAAGCTATCTGCTCCAATGCACCATTGGCTGCTCCAACAACCAGTGCACCTTCTGTGGGATGTATAAGGAAAAAAAATTCCGTATCCGTCCGGTGGAGGAGATTCTGGAGGACATCGACATGGCCCGGGATTACTACGGTCCCGACCTGCTGAGGGTGTTCCTTATGGACGGCGACGCCATCATTATGAATACAGAGGACCTGCTCCAGATTCTCCACAAGCTGTACGCAAAGTTTCCCAGACTAGAAAAGGTGACCCTCTATGCGGGACCCAGAAGTACCCTGTCCAAGACCCCGGAGGAGCTGCGCACCCTACATGAGGCGGGGCTGTCCAGGGCCTACTTGGGGGTGGAGAGCGGCAGCGAGCGTGTGCTGCAATTCATTCATAAGGGTTGTACCGCGGAACAGATGCTGCTGGCGGGCCAGCGGCTGGTGGAGGCGGGCATCGACCTGTGGGTCACCGTTATTTTGGGGATGACCGGCGCCAACGGAGAGGGGGGCGATTGGGAAGAGCACATCCTGTCTACCGCTCGTATGATAAATGCCATGAAACCCCGTCATCTGTCCGCTATGACATTCGCCCCCGCCAAGGGTACTCCTTTGGGAGAGGATGTGCTGGCCGGGCGGTTTGAGGTCTGTTCCGCCGACCATGTGTTGGAGGAGTGCCGCCTGCTGATTGAGCATCTGAACGTAGACCCACTTCATTTCACCAGTAACCACGCCTCCAATTATCTGCCCCTGAAGGGTGGATTGCCCGAGGACCGGGAGAAGTTCCTGAATATGATTGACCAGGCTCTGGCGGGAAAAATTCGTCTGCGCAAAACCTTGAACCGCGGAATTTGACAGTTAATTTGTACGGCCTCTCCCGGACTGTTTCGGTCCGGGAGAGGCCGTTTCTTCCGGTACGCTTTCTTTGTCACGGATTGACAAAGGAGGCATAAATTTGGAGAAAACAGGGCTGTCTTTGTATAAGTTATATAATCTACATAATCAAAGGGAAGGATTTATAGGCAGTTTTGCCCTTGTAATGAAAGTTTAAATTAGTTACAATGTGGTTACAAAAGTAACAGCCGGTTGCTTTTGGTTGTTATATTTCTGACAAAAGCGTATCAAAAAACTGAAAAAGGAGTGCAGACAATGAAACGCAAGCTTTTCTCCGCTGTGCTGGGCGTCTTTGCCATGCTCCTCCTGATGGGCGCCGCCGCGGTTCCAAAGAACCCGGCTGCCGCCCTCTTGGCAGAGGAGGAGAGTGTTGTTCTTGACGGAGCGGCACTTGATACTGAAGCGAAATCGCTCAACGACAAATTTGCGCAAGGGGTCGCCGCCGCTGTAGGCGTAGATCCCCTGGAGGCAGCGGCGGACGTTAATTTTGACGACGTCACAGCCCCGGATCCCGGTTCTGAGGCCCCTGTTGTAGTCCCCGGAGACGCTGATCTGCTCATTGACGGTCAGCCCGCGCCGACAACATTGGGCAAGCGGATGCATGAGAACACCACGTATGTTTCCCTGAGCGCTATGGCTCAGCTGCTGGACCCCGCGGCTCAGATCAGCTGGGATGGGACCACTGCGACGGTTACAACTGCTGGGTTGACCTTGAATGCCAAGGTTGGCCAGCTTTATGTTGAGGCCAACGGACGGTACCTCTATGTGCCTGAGTCTGTTCAGGGAGGCGGAGGGGAGGTCAGTGTTCCGCTTCGGACGGTGGCCAAGGCCTTTGGCGCCTCCGTGGGTTATGACAGCGCTACCGGCGTTGTCACCATAACCCGAGGCTCCGGCACCATTCAAAACGGTGGCAGCTTCTATAACGAGGATGACCTGTTTTGGCTGTCCCGGGTGATTTACCGGGAGAGCGGCAACCAGTCTTTGGAGGGCCAGATGGCGGTGGGCAATGTAGTCCTCAATCGAACCGCTGACCCGGCTTTTCCTGACACGATAGAGGGTGTGCTGGCCCAGAAGAACCAGTTCACAACCTATGCGTCCGGGGTTCTGGCGGCCACCAACCCCTCTCAAACCAGTATCATCGCTGCCAAGCTGGTGCTGGACGGGGGAGAGGTAGAGGAGACAAAGGGGGCGCTGTTCTTCGATTCCAAAGTGAACAGTTGGGCTGCCCGCAACAGGCCATATATCGCCACCATTGGCGCGCATAAATTTTACGGCTGAAAACAGGAGACGTCCTATGGGGCGTCTCTGTTTTTATGCTTGATGTTAACGCTGGTTGACAGATTTCCAAGAGCTTTTGGTTGACACAATCGGGGAAAATCTGCTATGGTGGGGCCAGAAAGGGAGGTCTTTCAAATGAACTTCGCGGAAAATATAATGACCCTGCGCAAACAGCGGGGCTGGTCTCAGGAGGAACTGGGCAGCCAAATCGGTGTAACCCGTCAGACTGTATCCAAGTGGGAGATGGGACAGAGTACCCCAGAGCTGGAAAAACTGATCGAGCTGTCCAAGCTTTTCCATATATCCATTGACCGGCTGGTAGGGTTGGCGAGTGATGAGGAGAACAGAGGAACCGCCACTTATCAGCAAATTCGTGGGGAGCTGCGGTCACTGGGCGTTTACTACGAATATATCAGTCGTGTAAAGGTGTTTGGCTTGCCACTTGTTCATATCCGGCTGGGCTTCGGTCCCCGTCTGGCCAAGGGGATTATCGCTGTGGGTAACTTTGCTGTTGGAGTAGTTGCTATAGGGGGCAGTTCCTTAGGATTGATCTCTGTGGGCGGTATCAGCGCGGGCTTGCTTTTTGCGTTTGGAGGCCTCAGTCTAGGGCTGCTGGCGCTGGGTGGAGTGGCAATTGGCGGCTTTGCGGTGGGCGGCTGCGCCTTTGGACAGTGGCTGGCCATAGGCGGTGGAGCTTTTTCCAACTACCTGGCAATCGGCGGCGGCGCCTGGTCCAAGGGGCTTGCCATCGGCAGTTCCGCCTATGGACATATCGCGGTTGGGACGGACGAGGCTCAGGGAGCTTTATCTTACCTCCAGAAATATGGATACTATGTAGAAGATGTGTGGAATATGGTAAAGTCAGAATTTCCAAGTATGTGGGGCTGGGTCAAAAATATGATCCAATGGGTGCTTAGCTGACAAGCACTTTTCATTGTCACTTTGCATATCATAGGGGAAACAAGGAGGTTTTCCTATGATACTGCGTCCCTATGACCGTCAGGCGGCGGTGGCCTATGCCCATCGCTGGGCCTGTTTGCGAAATCCAGACTATTACAATTTTGACGAGCTGGGAGGAGATTGTACCAATTTTGCCTCTCAGTGCCTCTATGCCGGCTCCAGGGTGATGAACTACACCCCGACCTTTGGCTGGTTCTACAACAGCCAATACAGCCGGGCTCCCGCCTGGACAGGGGTCCCCTTTTTCTATAATTTTCTTGTCCGAAAACAGGAAAGCCCAGGGCCCGTGGGAGAGGAGGCGGATCTGAGCCAGATACAGCCCGGTGATTTTGCTCAGCTTCGCTTTTCCACTGGGGTTTTTGCGCACAATCCAGTGATTGTATCGGTGGGCAGATCCCCTTCTCTGGACAATATTCTGGTGGCCGCTCATACGGAGGACGCGGACTACCGCCCCCTCAGCACTTACCCGGCTGTTGAGATTCGGTTTCTTCATATTCTGGGGGTGAACCGTTGACCAAATGGACGGGGTGTGGTAGGATTGATTTAACATAAATGATAGAAAGTGGGCGGGGCATGAGGCAGTTAAAAAAGGTCTATCTGGAGATTACCAATGTGTGTAACTTAAACTGCTCCTTCTGTCCTGGAACCCAAAGACCGGCGGGCTTTCTCTCAGCCGGGGAGTTCAGGTATTTTGGGGAAAAGCTACGGCCCTACACAAAATATTTGTATCTCCATCTAATGGGGGAGCCGCTGCTCCATCCAAATCTTGAGGAACTGCTGGCTATCTCCGAGGAATTTGGCTTTCGGGTGATGATTACAACCAACGGAACTCTGCTGAAAGAACGAGGGGAGTTGCTCTGTGTCAGTCCGGTGGTGGAGAAGGTGAGTATTTCGCTCCATTCCTTTGAGGGAAACGAGGATTGCGGTGAGCTGGAGCATTATTTAGATACCTGCATCCGGTTTGCCCAAGAATCCTCCAGGGCAGGGAAGCGGTGCGCTCTGCGGCTTTGGAATCTGGACGGAGAGGATACCCAAGGGGTAAACGACCTGAACGGAATGATCCTGAAGGCGTTGGGACAGGCCTTTCCAACGCCCTGGAGGGAAGGGCGGCGTGGAACAACATTGGCTCCCAATCTGTTTCTGGAATGGGGGGAGCGCTTCAACTGGCCAGACATGTCCGCTCCGGAGGAGGACAAGCCCAGCTTCTGTTACGGCCTGCGTGACCAGGTTGGGGTGCTGTGGGACGGGACGGTGGTACCCTGCTGTCTGGACCATGAGGGAGATATTCCGCTGGGCAGTCTTCGGGAACAAACTTTGGAGGAAATTCTGGACAGTCCACGTGCCAAGGCCATCTACAACGGTTTTTCTCAGCGGAAAGCCAGAGAGACGCTGTGCCGCCGGTGTGGTTTTTCTAAACGGTTTGATTAAACAAACAGATTTCAGGTGAGGCGTGGTTTGTCGTGCCTCTTTTGTGAAAAAACCAGAGAAAACCACTATTGGTGAGGCTAACCGACAGGGAGTCACCATCCTCTTATTGAACAGAACGCCAATATGGCCCTGAAAATCGCCACTGAAGCATTTGAACGCAAAGAGAGGCCGGATGGCCTCTCTTTGTTGATTCAGAACGCTAGCCTCGGCCTCTGTTTTGAGTAGTTGAGGAGGCGGCAGGTGTCGCCTTATCAAAGGCTGGATTGGAAAGATAGACGTTTGGAGTGTCCATCTTTTCCTTACACAGGCGGATACATTCGCCAAAGCGCTGGAAGTGAACGATCTCCCGTTCCCGCAGGAAGCGAATCACATTGTTGACATCCGGATCGTCCGACAGGCGCAGGATGTTGTCGTAGGTGAGGCGAGCCTTCTGCTCTGGTGCAATCACGAAAGTGCAACCTGGGGCTAAAAATTCCAGTGGATTTCAATGGGAACGTCACGAGTGCCAGGGATGCGCTTTCCTACAGTGATGTGGTCGATGAGGATTTCTACGATTTCTCGTGTCAAGTGCTCTAGATTTACATACCGCTCCACCAGGGCCTCTCGGTTGTCTCCAAAGGCAATTCTGTCCTCCAGTTCTGCCAGCTTCCGCTGGCCGTCCAGCAGAATGCGCTCCAGCCGGGACTTCTCGGAAGAAAACTCCTTGGAGAGGGCGGAAAAGTCGCTGTCGTTGAGCAGGCCCTTGACCTTATCCATGTACAAGTCCCGCAGTCCCTTGGTGTACTCGGCAATCCGTTTCTCATAGGCAGAGAGGGTGTCCAGGAGCTGCCGTTTCTGGCCTTGCAGATTTTCGCAAAACTCAATGCTTCGCTCCAACTCGTCCTTGTCCAGATACGCCGCTGCCAGCCGGTTCAGTTCGTCAATCACCATCCGCTCCAGCTTTTCCACCGAAATGAAAGAGCCGATGCAGGCGTCCTTTGCCACATGGCGGTTGGAGCATTGGAGGTAGTGCCGCCCGCGATTTTTGGAGGAACGCATGGTATAGCCGCAGTTGGCGCAGATTGCTTTCCTGGCGAACAATCCCACAGTGCCACAGTCAAAGGGCTTGGCCCGCTCCGCAATCATGGACTGCACCCGGTTCCAGAGGGGGCGGTCAATGATGGCCTCGTGGGTTCCCTCCACACGATACCACTCACTTTGAGGGCGGGGTTTGTTCTGCTTGGTCTTGTAAGACACGCTCCCATACTTGCCCTGCACCATGTTCCCGATATAGATTTCATTGGTGAGCATATCGGAAATGGCGAAATACTTCCAGAGGGTACTGTTTTTCCGCTTGGGCTGCTGGTAGCGCAAACCGTGGAGCCGCTTGTACTCGGTAGGGTTGGGGATGCCCCGGTCATTGAGCATCCGGGCGATGGCCGTCTTGCCGTAGCCCTGGGAAAAGAGGGTGAACACCTCCCGGACAACGGCGGCGGCCTCCTCGTCGATAATCAGGTGGCCTTTCTGGTCGGGGTCTTTTTGGTAGCCGTAGAGGGCAAAGGCCCCGATGTGGAAGCCGTTCTGCCTCCGGTTGGTGAGGACGCTGCGGATGTTCTCCGACATATCCTCCAGATACCACTCGTTCACCAGCCCGTTGATCTGCCGTGACTTCTTGTTGCCCTTGTTGGCGGTGTCGGCGTTGTCCACGATACTGACAAAGCGGATGCCCCAGATAGGGAACAGGCCGTGGATGTACTTTTCTACCAGCTCCAGCTCACGGGTAAAGCGGGATTGGGTCTTGCAGAGAACGATGTCAAACCGATGGGCCTTTGCGTCCTCCAGCAAGCGGTTAAATTCGGGCCGCCTGCGGTCTGAACCTGTGTAATCATCATCACTGTAAAGGTTATAAACTTCCCACCCCTGTTCCATCGCATATTGCAGCAGCATGGCCTTTTGGTTCTGGATGCTGTTGCTGTCGTCGGTTTCAAATTGCTTGTTTCTATCTTCCTCGGATAAACGGCAGTAAATTGCTGCTTTCATAGTCATATCTCCTCAGAGATAGGACAAGCTGTTTCCTGCTTACAGTATAACACAGAGGAAACAGCTTGTCACATTATTTTTGCTCGATGGTCTGTTTTCTTTTTTCCAGCTGATTGATTAGCTCAGTCAGCTTGTGCGTGAAATTTTCACGGGTGGTTTCTGTGGTTCCGTCTTTGAAAATACTTTTGCATTGCTCCTGTGTCTGCAAATAACATCACCCAGCCTTTCACAACAGCCTATGCGAAATTGCCTGTCCATTAGTCATCTGCGGCAGGGGAGTGGGTGGGCGGTTCCATCAGATTTTTCAGACGTGCCAGCTTGTCCTGAGCGGTGGCCCTGCGGAAGTTCTTACCCGAAAAGCGGATGGGGGCGCACATCTCCAACAGCCGGTCATAGATACGGGCGTGGGCGGTATCTTGGGGGTGCTGCAAGTCCTGGAGGGACAGGTTGGTGGTGACGATCAGCGGCCTGCGGCTGCGGAAGCGGCTGTCAATCACGTTGTAGACCTGTTCCAAACCGTACTCCGTCCCGCGCTCCATGCCAAAATCGTCAAGGATAAGCAGCGGGGCGCGGCACAGGCGGCTTATGTACTCGTTCCGCCCCTCAAAGCTGGCGGTCAGGTCATTCAGTATCAGGGCAAAGTTCGTCATGCGGACGGCCACTTCCTGCTCCATCAAAGCGTTGGCGATGCAGCCGGCAAAATAACTCTTGCCGGTTCCGACACCGCCCCAGAGAAGATAGCCGATGTTTTCCTCCTGCATGGTGTCCCAATGCTCGACATAGAAACGGGCGTGTTTCATCTGCGGGCATTTGCCGTTGTCATTGGCAAACGTCCACTCCCGCATAGCGGGGTCAGTAAAGCCCCGGCGTTTCAAATCGGCCACGGCCTGGCGGTGACGGCGGGCCTCCTGTTCCGCTGCCTCCCGGTCAAGCCGCTCCTGCTCACAGTGGCAGGGGTGGGGGAGCAAGCGGCCCTCCAACGGCGGGGCATCCATGCGAAACTGTTTCGGGGTGCGGCACTTGCCGCAGTACAAAAGACCGTCCTCGCCGGTGTAGTCCCCCGGTTCCAGCCGGGTCACGGTGATGCGCTTGATGATGCTGTCAAAATCATTCATAGGCTCTCGCCCTCCTTGCACGAATAATCAGATATGCCGCCCTTGCCCTTGCGCCTGTCCTCCTTGGCCCAGCGGCGAATGGTGGCGGCGTGGCTCTTGTAGGTCTTGCCGGTAGAAGCCATGTACTCGGATAATCGCTCGATGTACTCCTGCCAGACGGCGGGAAAATCGGCTTGCAGTTCGGATAACTCCGCCTCGGTCAAAAAGACGTTTCCATAGCGGCCCAAAATGCGGGCGCTCTCACTCACTCCACTCAAGTTATTCTTTAAGTTACTATTACTTATTTTATTAGGGGCCAGTTTTCCGGCTATCTGACGGTCAATTTTCCGGCCATCAGAGGGCCGATTTTCCGGCTGTCTGGTGGCCGGTTTTCTGTCCATCAGACGGTCAATATCTTGGCTGTCTGGTTGTTTCACATAGATGCGATTAGGCATCCCGTTCCCACAGCGCCGCCGTTCAATCAGTCCCGCCGCCTCCAACTCGGTCAGCGTCGTCTTGACGGTGGTGGGGCCTTTGTCCACCATGTCAGCCAGCTTATTGAGCGGAAAAACCACAAAGATATTTCCGTCCTCGTCCGTCCAGCCGTTGGCGCGGGAGAGGTTTGACCTGTCCAACAGGACGGCATACAGCACCTTGGCGGTCTGCGTCAGGTCGGCCCCCAGCAGGAAACGGGGGTAGGGCAAATAGGGGAGCGGCTTGGTGTCCGCTGTCATGTAATCAGCAATCGTGTTCACCTCCCGATTTGTGGGCCGTTAGAGGGCCGTTTTTGGGGTTCGGAATGGAAACATACAGGCCCCCTATTGACTGCGCCCGGAAAGCCTTGAAATATCAAGGGTGTTTTGGGCCTAAAGCGTTACATACCAGCCCTATGTCGGCGCACTCGCTCACAGGTCTTTCGCCGCTGCTCCTGTTTGGCGCAGACGGGGCAATATTTGGCCTGGTTCGACTTTGGAATGTACCAGCCTCCACACAGGACACATTTCTTCATGTCCTCCCGATGGAGCAGAACGGCACACAGACTTTCATCCTGCGGCAGCACAGCGGCCCGAAACCAGCGGCAGATCAGCGAATAGGAAATGCTTTGAACACAAACGCATTCCTCCCCATCGTCCAGCCGGAGGCAGTTGCCGTCCTGGTAGTTGCAGCAGCTATGTACCAATCGCCGGACGGCCCGATATTGCTGATAGGTCATCGCTCTTGTTCCTCCCTGCGCTGGGTCTGGCCCTCCCTGGCAAGGCGCTCGGCGGTCTTTTTCAGAGTTTCAACCGCCTTAATGTCCTCCCGCATATCCCGCATTTTCAGATAGTCAGCATCTTTCTCGGCGGTCAGCTTTTGTGACTCGGCCCTCCACGCCTTGGGGGTGATGGCCTCGCCAGAGGCTTTCAGCGTGTCCAGGTAGCGGACGGCGGCATCGAACAGGGCAAGGTCGGCGCTGTGCTGCTGCTCGAATTGCTCCTGTTTGGCTGGAGCAACCTTGTCCAATTTCTGGCGGACGGACTTGTATTTCTGATACTGCGCCCACATTTCCAGTCGTTCATCCAGCACCGACAACCGGTGCTCGGCCTTGACAATTTTGCCGCGCAAATCATAATAGCCGCTGTTCATAGCAGAAACTTTTTCGTAAAGTTCTGGCATAGACGAAATCCCGTTTGCCTGCAAAAAATTGAACAGCGCAACATTTTCTTTGAGCGCTTTGACCTTGGCATATTGAGAGGCCGGGGCGGTGTCCTGTCTTGCCTGGAAAAGAAAATCCATGATGCTCTCCCGGCCCTGGGACTGGGCAGATTGCTCCTTGCTCCAGTTGTAAAGCCGGGTAATGCGGGCCTTGATTTCTTTCAGCAGCTTGTTGTCAGCGGCGATTTCCCGGTTGATATTGCCTTTCTCTGTCTGGATACCCCGGCGCTCCATCTGGCTGGCGGCAGGCCCCATGTGGACGGTTGGAATTTTGTCAACACCCTGCCTCTTGTAACTGCGGTGGTCGATGCGTTCCGGCCTGCCTGCGGCCTCCAAAGCCCGGTTAGTATAAGCGGCCCACGCCGCCCGCCACTTCTCGGCGTTGCCCCGCTGGTTCCAGTCCGTGGTGTCCTCCCGGTGACTTTTCCAGCCGCCTTTGCCGTCTGGGATGCGCTGGCCCTGGCCGTCCAGATCGTACACCTTGCGGCACTTCGCCCCCCATTTCCCATTTTCTTTTATGGGCCGAATTGTCAGCATAATATGGGCATGAGAATTGCCGGTTCCCTTGTCGTGGATGGCAAAGTCGGCGCACATTCCAGCGTCAACAAAATTGTCTTTCACGAAAGAGCGGACAAGGGCAAGCTGCTCCGCCCTGGACAACTCAACCGGCAAGGCCACTTCAATTTCCCTGGCAAGCTGGGCGGTGCTGGATTTCTCGATTTGCTCCACGCTGTTCCAGAGGGTGGAGCGGTCTTGAAACTCCGGCGGGGCGTGAGAGGGCAACATGATTTCAACATGGACAACGCCGCCTTTGCGGGTGTAGTCATGGGTCAAGCCGTCCCACTCATTCACCAGCTTTTCGCCGCTCCGATAAGCGGCAGCGGCCACAGCGGACTTGCCCTGGCTCCGCTGAATGATTTGGATGGGACAGTGAAAAATTGCCGTAAAAATGCACCTCCTATCAGTGCTGGATATTGGCCCCGCCGGAAAGTGACAGTCGGGTCGCGGGTGTCACTTTCTGGCGGGGGTGCGGGGGTTTGGGGGTGTCAACCCCCACGTCCGAAGGACGCAACAACCCCCGGCAGGGCGCACAACACCGGCCACGGTGTATAAGTGCGCCATTCGGACTAAGAGTTACTTCCCACCTTCGTTTTTCAGTGTTTTTTCTGCAAGTTCCCTCGCCCCCGGCAGACGGGAGAGGGCAATCAGGAACGCCTTGACTTCCTCGCCCTCCATGCCGACAACGGCGGGGAAAACGGCCTCCAAAATGGCCCCACGCTCAATCAGCCGGTGCGTCCTGGCCCTGCGTTCCTCGTTGCGCTTTCGGTTCAGCAAAATCTTTTGCTGGTTCTGTAACTGACTGATTTTCTTTTCCACTTTCTGTTCCTCTGGCGATTTGTCCATGTAAGTCAATCCTCCTTTTCCAGCCAGCCATTTTTGGCGAAAATCTTCTGTAACTTTTTGAGTGCGCCGGTCACACTGTCACAGGCACAACTTCCGCTGATGCCTTCGTCCGCCGCTATCTCCCGAAACTTTTTCTCCAAGGCAAACCGGGCATGGAGCCGCCTCGCCTGGGTGGGGGACAGATGGGTAATGGCCTCTGCCAGACGTTCCAGCAGCAGTTCTTCAGCGGCATCGTCAATCTCCTGGATAATCAAATCTTCCGGGGACTGCACCAGAAACATAGCGTGGTTTTCAATGCCGGGGCTGCAATCCATAGAGTAAACGTGATAGTAACTTTTCCGGCCCTCCTGCCGGTTCTCATAGAGCCGACATTCCTCCATGACGGCGGCAACCTCGTCCGGCACTTCAATGAAAGTGTCCTTGGTGTAGAGCGGGTAGTAGTGCTTTCGTAAATTGATAATCGCCATGCCGCCCTCACTTTCCCTGGGGGTGGTCTGCGTAGTAGCGGCGCAGATTGCACAGACCACGGCGGATGGACAGACACACGTTGCTGTTGTGAACGTGCTCACGGTCTGCGATCTGCTGTTGTGTCAGCCCTCCCATGTAATAGGCGCAAATCCGGCGGGCTTGGGTGGGAGTGGCGTGGGCCAGGGCCTCCCGCAAGGCAGAGGCCAGCCGGTCACGCTCGGCCTGTTCCTCCGCCAGCATGACAAGCTGCTCCGGGGACGGGCTGTGTTCCAGCGCATAGTTTTCCGTCCAGTCGTAAGCGTCCAGTGAGTAATAGGCCCGATGGTAACGCTTGCGGCGCTCATGGTTCCGCATTTCCCTGACGGACTGGCACAGCACGTCAAAGACTTCCTCGCTGACCTCCACTAGCTTGTCCTGCTCATAGTGGGGATAGTAGAGCCGCAAATTGATAACTTTCATTTTGACCTCCTAAATGACAGGAGGGACAAGCAGTCGAAACTGCTTGTCCCTCCCGGTGATGGAGCGAACGCCCCTCACCTGGTAGCCACTTAGGGGGCCTATCGTGGGGTCACTTTCTGAAAAAAGTTTGAAAAATTTTTCTTACCGCCACAATGCTGTCGCGGACTGCGTACTTGGAGCAGCCGCACATCTCGGCAATCTCCGCATAGCTGAAATCATACAGGGCATAGAGTAAGAACCGCTCCCGCTGGGTGGGAGTGCAGAGAGCCAGCACCGCCAGAATTTCATCCAGCGTTTCCCGCTGGCAGACCAATTCCTCCGGGGTAGCACAGTAGGACAAGCGGCCCTCGGTGCTGATTATGTACTCATCACACTCACGCCCATCCCAGTGCCGCCGTTGTTCATGGGCAAGGTTCTCCGCCTTGTGGTCGGCCTGGGTGAGATATTCGTAGACCTCTACCGAAACGGACACGGCCTGCCCACAGTAGTTGATGGTAATTTCCATCGTCCTTTCCTCCGTTCAGATTTTTGGGGTCTGAACGAAGGGGGCGGGGAGCGGCAGCGGGGCCGGTGTTGCTGGCCTGGGTATAGAAAAGCGCCCGGACAGTGCAAGACTGTTCGGGCGCCGGGGACGACATTATGAGTCGTCAGAAAATGACTATTTTCGCAATCTTGGGTGGAGTGCGCCGCTGTAGGGGTCAGGCTTTTTTTGACAAGCGCCTATCTATCTGTAATCGCATGGCGGCATTCCCCTAATATGTCGAGAAAGCAAATAGAAATGCGGCGGCTTTCATAAAACCGCCGCAGAAAATAAGCCCTAAATGGATAGAACTTCTGTTATTCGCTGAAATTACCCTACATCATCCGATGGAGCAGAATAGTGATTCTGTACTGCTGCCGGAAGCTCGCCATACTGTACCTCGCTCCAATCCAGGACACCCCGGACCGGCATGACGGTCAGACGGATAAAGGCCCCATCCCGCAGTTCTCTGGATGTTCCAAAAGTGATCTCCTTCTCGCTCCCATTTTCATCATAGGACAGCAGCGTGTAGGAATAGGGCAGGTTGCCTTTGAAGTTAATGACGCCTCCGTTAGAATCCACCTGTTCCACCTTGGTGTTGTCGATCTGGGCGTAATACTCGGCGCTGCCGGAGCCGGAGAGAAACCATGCGCAAAAGCCGACCAGACCAATGAGAAAGACAGCAACGACGCCTATTATGATTTTCAATTTTTTCTTCATATTGTTTGACACCCCTTACCAACCTTTTTTTGTGATGACCCGCTTGGGCTTTTTTGCTGTCTTTGGAGCCGCGCCTTTTTTTGCTGTCGCCACAAAAGCGGCAGCAATCAGCAGAGCGGCCAGCAAACTGAGCATACAAAGCAACGGATTCCAATGGACGGCCGCATCATAGCTGCGGTATCCGATCAGCCCCATGCTTGCGGTCACGGGATACAAATTCGCCAAGGTCATGCTCCCCGCCGCAAACATCCCGCCGTAGCCGTAGACAAAGGCTACCACCGCTCCAATTAAGTGCCCGTTTGGGATACGGGCGGCGATGGCGATGATTGGCAGAACCGCGATATAGAGGAACAGGCAGTTGAACGTGATCTGCAACCCGGCCTGCATGACTGCCGGAAAATCGCCGCCGGGGAAGCC
Organism: Oscillospiraceae bacterium; assembly: GCA_910575265.1. Lineage (GTDB taxonomy): Bacteria > Bacillota > Clostridia > Oscillospirales > Oscillospiraceae > Lawsonibacter. The sequence goes on along the minus strand of CAJTEA010000006.1, from coordinate 9,188 downwards.
CAAAAGGGAGGATGCCGTCACAGTGAACACGGTGCTGACGATCCCCAGAAACAGGGAGAGCAGCCCGCAGACAGCCAGCTTGCCCGCTAGCAGAGCGGGAAAGGACAGGGGGACCGTCAGAATGTTCTTCAGCGTGTCGTCCGTCCCTTCCCGGCTGATGATATATCCGGTAATCAAGGCAATGCACATGGGGAAAATCGTTGTGATGTTGTTCTTCAGGACCTGCTCCACGAAAAAGGAGAAGGTCCATACACTTCCATCCTGGGCGGTGGTGGAGAAAACGGTCAGCAGGACGGACAGCAGCATCAGGAAAACCCCTGCCCAGACCATGTGATACCGTTTCAGCTTCCAAAACTCGGTTTTCATCAATACCAGCATTTCAATTCCCCCCTCTCTTTTTATACAGCCGATCAATCAGCAGAATGGACAGGACAGTCATTGCACTCAAAATCAAGACGGTCTGCATTGTTGAGGGAATCAGGTATTGCAGTTCCCCCAGGCTGCCCTTGACGCCATGCCGAACCATATCCCCCGCGCACCAGAGGTTTGTGAGGGGAATCGGCATCAGCCAGCACAGAAACTTCGGCAGGGCGCCGAAACTGCTTTCGGCGGTCAGGCTTAACACGCTGTAAAAAATGCACAGCAGAACGGAGAAGATATAGGTCTTGCTGAAAAAGACCACCAGCACCACCAGCGGCAGGGTGCCCGCCGTGACGAAAACTCCCATCTCCACCGCTACCCACAGCTTATAGCCCAGCCCGCCCACCTCGGCAATCAGGCCCCCGCAGACAATGGTGACGGCAGCTGTGGACAGGCAGAAAATCAGTCCGAACAGAAACAGAACGACAATTTTGGCAAAAATCATCTGGGTGCTGGTCACCGGGATGGCCCGCAGATTTTTGAAGGTGTCGTTGTCCCGTTCCATAAAGAACAGCATGGCGGCGATGATGCCGATGACGCAGGGCAGAAGCAGCTCCACCCCATAGCCCAGGACAAACTGGTAAAAGTCGTCAAAAAGCTCGGCTTTCGTGTCGTACCGCTCCATCATGCGGGGCGTCAGCATCATCAGCGCCAGCGGGAGCGGGAACAGGAGTGCGGAGAGGATTACAAAAGGAATGAACTTCTTCCGTTTCAGCTTCGCCAGTTCACAGGAAATCAGTTTAAGCAATCCCCTCACCCCCGGTCACCCGCTTGAAGTAATCCTCCAGGCTTTCCTCCACGGTCGCGGCCTCCGACACCTCCAGGCCGCTCTGCACAAAGGCAGAAACGATCTTTGCCACAGGAACCTTGGCAGAATCCATCCGCAGATGGTGGCCGTCCTGTACGGTAAACCGATTTTCGTGGAAAGCACTGCTCAAGATCTCCGCCGCCCGCCCCGTGTCGGAGACGGTGAAGTGGATATACCGGTCGCTCTTGGCTTCCAGGTCCGCAAGGCTCTCCTCCTCCAGCAGCACACCGTGGTCGATAATGCCGATGTCATCCGCCAGCAGCGCCACCTCGGAGAGAATGTGACTGGAGATCAGGATGGTCTTGCCCCGCTCGTCGCACAGTGCCCGGATGAAGGAGCGCACCTCGGCGATGCCGATGGGGTCCAGGCCGTTGATGGGTTCGTCCAAAATCAGCAGCTCCGGGTCGTGCATGACCGCCAGGGCGATGGCCAGCCGCTGCTTCATACCCAGGGAGTATTGGGAAAAGAGCTTTTTATCCCGGTAGGGCAGGCCCACCAGCTCCAGGGCGCTTTTGATGGCGTTCTGGTTTTTCAATCCCCGCAGGGCAGCGAAAATGCGTAGGTTCTCCGTTCCCGTCAGGTTGGGATAAAAGCCCGGGGATTCAATCAGGCTGCCGATGCGGGGCAGCAGCTTCTTCTCATTGCCCAGCAGGGACTTCCCCCAGATCGTCACCTTCCCTGACGTGGGCTGGGTCAGGCCCAGCAGCATCTTCATGGTGGTGGTTTTTCCGGCTCCGTTTCGGCCCAGCAGACCATAGATGCGGCCTCTTTGAACATGGATGTTCAGCTCCGCCACGCTCTTTTGCGTTCCGTACTGTTTGGTCAGTTGTTTTGTTTCGATGACTATTTCGCTCATAGCGGTTACCTCCTTTGTAGGGTCAATATACAACACCATCCTTGAGCGATCCTTGAGGGAACCTTGAGATAACCTTGAGATTGCGCTGGCGGCATATACAATTTTTAGTTTCTGCGCTATAATGAGTGCGGACAGGAGGGGCTTATATGCTGGACAGAGAAATCCTCGTTGTAGATGATGAAAAAGATTTGCGGACAATGATCCGCTCCATTTTTGAGAGCGCCGGATATACACAGATTACAACAGCGGCCTCCGGGCAAGAGGCGCTGACGGTGATGGCGACAAAAATACCCGGCATCATCATTCTGGATGTGATGATGCCGGATATGGACGGGTTTGAACTGCTCCAGGAAATTCGGGCCGTCAGCAAAGTTCCCGTTCTTATGCTCACCGCGAAGGGGGAAGCCGAGGACCGCTTTGCCGGGTTTGAGCTGGGGGCGGACGATTATCTGGTCAAGCCTTTTCTCCCGAAGGAATTGCTGCTGCGTGTCCAGGCGATTTTGAAACGGGCCTATCCTGAAAAAGAGCGGGTTGTTACGCTGAACGCTGCCGCGGTGGATTTAGACCGGGCGGAGGTTATCCGAGATGGACAGCGGACGCCCTTGACCGCCAAGGAGTATAGCGTTTTTGAAAAGCTGGCGGAAAATGCGGGCCGGATCGTCACCATCGGCGTTCTCTGTCAAACGCTGTGCGGAGAAATCTGGCAGGGCTATGAGACAACGCTGATGACCCACATCCGGCACCTGCGGGAGAAGATCGAGGAAAATCCGTCAAAGCCCGTGTCGCTCCTGACGGTGAAGGGCCTGGGATATAAGCTGGTGGTAAAGGAGCCGGAGAAATGAAACCTGTGGAACGCTTCTTTCGGAAATACTTTTTATCTATGGTGGGCATCATCGTGCTGTTCCTGCTACTCAATGTTGTCCTGTTTTTCTCTGTGCTGATCTGGGCCTGGCAGACCTCGGAGACACCGGACCTCTCCATGAGCGAAATCTGTGACAGGATTACTCTGGACGGAACAGGACATTTGACGGCGGCTGGGGAGCTGGCCGAAATGTTGGAAGAACATCACGCCTGGGCCATGGTTTTGGACGATATAGGAACGGTCATTTTTCAGAGCAGACTGCCGGAGGAATTGCCCCGGCGGTACACGGCAGCGGACGTGGCAAAATTCAGCCGGTGGTATTTGGGGGATTATCCGGTCTATGTGCAGGAGCATCCCCAGGGGCTATTGGTAGTGGGCGGCGAAAAGGGCAGTCAGGCGAAGTATTACTTTTCTGTCAGTGAGAGCTATGCGAGAAAACTGCTTGTCGGGCTGGCTGCCGTCTTTCTGACCAATATCATTGTGGTGGTCCTGCTGATTTGGAAGAACACCCGGCACGTTGAAAAGGCGGTCACGCCCATTTTGCGGGGGATCGAAACGGTTTCCTCCGGCCAGTCGGTTAGCCTCCCGGAGAGAGGCGAATTGGCGGAGATCAACCGGCAGCTCAACAGGGCGGGGGCTTTTATTGCCAAAAAGGACAGCGCCCGCGCCGACTGGATCAGCGGTATCTCCCATGACGTGCGGACACCCCTCTCGGTAATTTTGGGTTTTGCCGGGCAATTGGAGGCTGACCAAACCCTCCCGGCCTCCGCCCGTGAACAGGCGTCCCATATCCGCAGGCAGGGGGAGAAGCTGCGGAGCCTGATCTCCGATTTGAACCTCACGTCCAGGCTGGAGTATTCCATGCAGCCCCTTCGGATGGAGAAAGTCTATTTCGTGGAGCTGGCGCGGCAAGTCGTCTGTGAGTTTTTGGACGGCGGGTTAGAGGCGCGGTATCAAATTATGTTTGATTCCAGCCAGGAGAGCGAAACATCGTCCATCATGGGAGACGAGGCTCTGCTGAAACGTGCGCTGTATAATTTGATTCAGAACAGCGTCATTCATAATCCAAAAGGGTGCGTGATTTCTGTTTCCGTAGTGTGGAACGGAAACAATACGGTCATAACGGTATCGGACAACGGCATCGGCGTGTCCGCTGAGAAGCTGGACAAATTAAGAGCGACAACAAATCATTTGGAAAGTACCGATGAAAGATTAAAGCTAAGACACGGTTTAGGCGTTCTGTTGGTCCGTCAAATTGTTGAGGCGCATCACGGAACCATGGAAATTCTTAGTGAGCCGCAAAATGGGTATCAGACAGTTTTAGTTTTTCCCAGCGGGGAGACATAAGGAAACGGAGAACGCTTGCATACGTTCTCCGTTGCTCTTTATTTGGTTCTAATAATCAGCTCCGCAACTTGATTTTCATTGTAATGCATTTTCTCCCAAAAATTGGATTGGAAACAGCTTGTCCCATCGAAAATTTTAACAGGTTGTCTTTACACCATCGCCGCCGGAAAAGGCTTATCCTACCAACAATCCAGTGTTTTCAAGGCTTTCCGGTCTTGTTGCGCTTACGCCATCGCCCCATCCGCAGCCAGATCCTCGGTCAGATCGGCGATGACATCGCCAGTGGACTGGATGGAGGCGGCGGACCACGGGAAACCGGAGGCGGCGGTAGGGTAAACGCCCGCGGTATGGTCTACGAAATAAGGGGAGAAGGTGGGGTTATTGCGCACCTCCTCGTCGGTCAGGTTCCGGGTCAGCTGGTGGACAATGGCGGCTACCATTTCCATGTGTCCCAGTTCCTCTGTGCCGATATCGGTCAGCAGTCCCTTGCCTTCAGCGAACGGCATGGCGTACCTCTGAGACAAATAGCGCATTGAGGCGCCGAGCTCACCGTCCGGACCACCATATTGGCTAATGATGAAGGCGGCAAGCTTGGGATTTGGAGTGGCGATTTTCACCGGAAATTGCAGCTTTTTTTCGTAATGAAACATCTTATTTCACCTCATTCTGCGCAAAATTCCAGGGCCATGGGTCAGACAACCACTGATAGCTGTCGCCTGCGGCGGCCGCCTGTTTGGTAACCGGGCCGTATTTTGACTCATAGGCCGCCCGGGCTGCCTTTTCCATAGCGGTAAACTGCTTAAACAGATGGAACGCTTCGGTATCGTCCTTATGAGTATCCAGATAGAGTCCCAGCTCCAGAACCACGAACTCCAGTGCCTGGAGCTCAGCCAGAGGAGTGTTGGGCAGGGAGGAGCCCTCCACCGCAAGATGGAAGGGCAGATTTAATCCAGGAAACAAAGTACCGTTGCTCAGCGCCTCAGACTGGGAGTATTTTTGGGGATTATTCTGTTGAAAAGGCACATAGGGCACTGCAAGTCCAGCACAGGACGGCATAGTACCATTGCTGTCGGGACAACTGGCCGTGGCTGCGGCTGATCCGGTTGAGCAGGTGCCGTTATTTTCGATCAACAAGGGAAATTCCCTCCTTCACTAAATGACAGGGGGACAGCGCTGGGAGCGCGCGGCGTCCCCCTCAGTCCATTCTATGACCTCCGCTCTGGATGGGTACACGCATACCGGCCCAGCCGTTTCCATAGGATAGGAGGGAGGTGGTCGCATTGAAAAAAGGTATTTTGCTGGCCGGAGCGCTGGTTGGAGTGGCGGCACTGTTGGCGCTGACTCTGGGACGGCTGAACGGCCTGATGGAACCAGCTATGCAGCCGGTTGTGGTTCAACGGACTGGGCCGCTGATTCTGGACGCGGGGCACGGCGGCGAGGATGGCGGTGCTGTCTCTCTCACCGGCGTACCAGAGAGCCAGATCAATCTGGCAATTGTACTGAAACTGCGGGATGTGCTGGGGCTGTACGGAGTGGACCCCATACTGCTGCGAGAAGAAGATATTTCTCTTTACAGTGAGGGGGCCAGCACACTCCGGGAGAAAAAACGCTCCGATCTGAAAAACCGGGTGGAAGCCGTTGAGGCGGTAGAAGGGGGTACGCTCCTCAGCATTCATCAAAACACCTATACCAGCAGCCGCTACTCCGGGTCCCACGTTTTTTACGCCCCCACTGACGGCTCCCAGGCCTTGGCGGAACACTTCCAAACCTGTATAAAAGAGGCTTTACAGCCGGATAATGAGAGAGCTGTAAAGCAAATTCCCGATACAGTCTATATTATGAACCATATTGCCTGTCCCGCTGTCCTGATTGAGTGCGGTTTTCTCACCAACCCGGAAGAGGAGGCCCTCCTGCGGGAGGAAGACTACCAGCGCCAGCTGGCCGCTGTCATCGCTGCCGGCTGGCTGACAGCATTGGGATGAAAATTGCCGGCGTTTACATTCTGGAAAAAATTTGATACAATAGCGCTATCATCCACAAAGGAGAAGACATATGAAGGCCAAGATATTATTTTACTGTACCGAATGCGGCAATGAGTTTCCCAAGTGGCAGGGACAGTGTCCGGCCTGTCGGGCCTGGAACACCATTGAGGAGCGTCCGGCGGAGAAACCCGCAAAACGATCCAGTCCGGTGAGAGGAGGTTCCACACTGGGGGTAGCGGTTAACCGTCCCAAGCCTATGAAAGAGGTGGAGACCACCGACGAGCTGCGTTTCGCGACCGGTATGGGGGAGTTGGACCGGGTGCTGGGTGGCGGCGCAGTGAAAGGTTCCCTGGTGCTGGTAGGCGGCGCACCGGGGGTGGGGAAGTCTACTTTGATGCTTCAAATCTGCGACAATCTGTGCCGCTTTGCCAAGGTGCTGTATGTATCTGGCGAGGAGTCGGAGCGGCAGATCAAGCTCCGGGCGGAACGACTGAAGGTCCAGGGAGAAGGTTTATACCTGCTTGCGGAGACCAACCTGGAAAACCTGGTAGATGCTGTTCATCAACTCCAGCCCGATTTGCTGATTGTGGATTCTATTCAGACACTCTATCATGGAGATGTGACCTCTGCCCCAGGCAGTGTAAGTCAAGTAAAGGAATGTACCTTAACACTGATGCAGCTGGCTAAAGGGGAGGGGGTTACTGTCTTTGTCATCGGCCATGTGAACAAAGAGGGCTCCATCGCTGGTCCCAAGGTGCTGGAGCATATGGTGGACTGCGTCCTTTATTTCGAGGGGGAGCGGCACATGCTCTACCGCATTCTGCGGGCGGCGAAAAATCGCTTTGGCGCGACCAATGAGATCGGCGTCTTTGAGATGGAGGATGGTGGGCTGACCGAGGTACCGAATCCCTCTGAGGCTATGCTGGCCGGACGGCCCACCGGCACTCCCGGCACCTGTGTCACCTGTGTGATGGAGGGTGTTCGCCCGGTCTTGGCTGAGATCCAGGCTCTGGTGGTGCCATCCAGTTTAGGGAATCCCAGGCGGGTGAGCAACGGCTTTGATTTCAGCCGCTCTATGCTGTTGCTGGCGGTGTTGGAGAAGCGAGGGGGACTGATGGTCGGGAACTGTGACGCCTATATTAATGTGATCGGCGGGCTGTACCTGGAGGAACCCGCCGCCGATCTGGCCGCGGTCCTTGCGCTGGCCTCCAGCTTTCGGGACAAGCCGGTCCCCCATGACCTGGCTGCTGTCGGTGAGGTAGGCTTGACCGGTGAACTTCGCGCGGCCAGCGCGTTGGGCCAGCGTCTGGCGGAGGTCAGCCGGCTCGGCTTTACAAAGTGCGTCATCCCAAAACGCATTCAAGGTAAGCTGTCTGTGCCGGAGGGGCTAGAGCTGATCCGGGTATCGAACATCCGGGAGGCTATGGCCGCTTTGCTGTGATGTCTGTACAGGTACAAAGTTGACACATCCGGACCGTCCCGGTTCCCCAGCGGAGGCAGCCCGGGACAGAGAACAGTAGCCGTCCTTCTGATACACGCAGGGGTCCGTGCAGACAATCAGGCTCATCTTCATTCCTCCTCAATAAAGCGGAGATAGTATTTCCAAACTTGGGAGAAAACATACAAAACCGTACCAGCATTTACTGGTACGGCTTTGTATTACTTTAAAATCCGCCTAATTCGCGAACAACAGTCGAAGCTAATAGCAAACCGGCGGCGGCAGGGACAAAGGGCGTAGAACCCGGCGTATCCCGCCGTGCCGTGGAAACAGGGCGGGTGTCGCTGTTCTCTGGCGACTCACAGTCCGCCGGGCGCAGGGGAGAGGTGGGCAGCTCAGTAGAATAGACCACCTTCAAGTGATGAATCCCACGTTTGCGCAGTTCCTTGCGCATGGTACGGGCCAGAGGACAGCCCTTGGTCTTGGAGATGTCAGTGACCACAAGGGCGGAGGGGTCAAATTTGTTGCCAGTCCCCATAGCACTGACGATTTTCACCTGTAAAGCGATACACCTTGTCACAAGTTCCAGCTTCGCGGTTACGGTGTCGATGCAGTCGATCACATAGTCATACTGAGACAGTTCCACCTGATCCGCGTTGGAAGGGAGGTAAAACACACGAAGGGGAACTGCGTTACAGTCCGGATTGATGTCCAACACCCGCCGGGCCATGACCTCCGCCTTGGGCTGGCCCAGGGTGGAGTGGAGGGCGGCAATCTGTCGGTTCAGGTTGCTCTCTGACACAGTGTCGTCGTCGTAGAGGTGTAAAGTTCCTACGCCTGACCGTGCTAGAGCCTCAACGGTGTAACCACCTACACCCCCCACACCGAATACAGCAACTTTGGCGTTTCTCAGTCGGTCCAGGGGCTTGTCCCCAATGAGCAGACGGGTGCGGATGAATTGATCGGACATATACGGTACTCCTTTAAAGTTCCCAAATTTGAGCATATGATTCTGGGTCTATAATCTCTCCGTCACAGTCTCGCTGGAAGGAGAAAAAAGCCCCGCCCTGATGATACAGCATGCCCCAGTCGTTTTTGGGAAGGTACTCCCAAATTCCTTTTGGGACTTTACAAACGACTACAGTATCCCGTTCCGGCACATAGAAGTAGATAGTAAGCCGGTGGACTGCGCCGGTATCCACCGGTTTCCGATTTGGCATGTACCTTAGCGTGTTCGGTTAGTACAGGCTCACCTTTTACACTGTCGTGTAAATTCTGAAGCTTCCACCTTCCAAGGCCCAGTAATGCGCCGAGCGCCAAAACACCTGCAAAAGCCAGATGGGGGTTCATCCTTACCACCTTTTTCTTAGGTAGTGTTCACATAAGGGCATCAACAATAAGTGCAAAATAGACAAAAGTCAAAAAGATAACATCAAGCTTGTCATAGCGGGTAAAAATACGGCGAAAACGCTTGA
>CAJTEA010000005.1 GCA_910575265.1 Oscillospiraceae bacterium | reverse complement strand
CTACCGTGGTCTGATTCCAGTTTCCAACTGGGTGAGGCTTAAATTTGCTGCCATGAACCTCAAAAAGCTGGCCAGATGGAAAACAAGGCGACATTCCCCGCTCCTGCTTTCCAACTTTTTCAAATATATCTTTCTTCAAATTTTGCGGCCTGCCTGGTTCCTTCCAGATCAGGCCGCTTTTCGACAGCCTGGGCGCCGTCCATCCGGATGGCCTTTTTCGCGTCCACTTTGCCAGACACCGCCCCGTCTACCAAATGTCTACCAAAAAATCCCCCAACCCCTTGCGCCGCAAGAGGTTGGGGGATTTCCATTTTTTAGGGTGTCTACCGGATGTCTACCAGGTTTACTTTTTTACGCCAAAAGACCCTGTTTGGAGGGCTTTCGCCGACTTTCCACGACTTTTTCACCCCCTGTAAGGGGCGTGACACGGGCGTGGCAGGTCGAAAAAGTTGAAAAACCTCGAAAAATTTGGCTAAAACGGAGAAAACTGTTTCGAAAAAGTTAAATCTCAAAGGTCTACCAAATCGAAGCGGAGTTCAGGTTTCAGCCAAAAACGGCCCCTCTCAGGCCGAAAAATTTTAAAGGAGGAATATCCGAATGAGAAACCTGAAGCGGGCTCTCAGCCTGACCCTGGCTTCTGTCATGCTGCTTGGCATGATGGTCGTCGGAGCCGGCGCTGCGGGCTTCCCCGACGTTGACGATGAGGACAACGTCGAGGCCATCGAGGTCCTCAACGCTGTGGAAGTCATTCTTGGTTACGACAATGGCGACTTCGGCCCTGACGATCTCGTGACCCGGGCTCAGATGGCGGTCATTATGGCCAAGCTGCTGAACCTGGACTACCAGTACTATGAGGCTACCTGCCCCTTTACCGACGTGCCCGCCTGGGCCCGGGGGTATGTGGGCGCGTGCTACGCCAAGGGCATCACCTCCGGCTACAGCGCCACCATCTACGGCCCCAACGACGGGATCACCCCTGTGCAGGCGGCCAGCATGATGATGCGCGCCCTGGGTTACTTCAAGTACTCCCAGGACTACAGCGCCGGCTTTGAGGTGGCTACCGTCAGCCAGGGCAGTGAGATCGGGATCTTCAAGGGCGTGGGCTCCAGCGCCACCGCTCAGATGACCCGGAACCAGGTGGCCAAGATGGCTCTGAACGCGCTCCAGTCCGAGATGGTGACCTTCACCGGCACCCCCGGCATGGAGGTCAACGGCGTGGTCGTGGGCTACCGGGCCGAGTACACCTCCCGCACCAGCACCGAGGCCAAGTACAACGCCATTGAGGGCCGCACCAGCGATGTGGCCAGCGACGCCAACCACAAGGGCCAGTACTACATTCAGCTGGGCGAGGAGCTCTACGACGGCAAGCTGACCCGTAAGTTTGCCCGGGATGAGTTTGAGCGTCCCTCCATCAACTGGCAGTACGACGGCAAGGACATCGGTACCTATGTGGACTATGACCTGAAGAAGGCCGAGTACCGGACCGGTGTCACGGGCGCTGACCTGTATGATTTGCTGACCTACACTACCATTAATGACAACGCCCTGCTGTGCTACGTCGATGGCGTTGAGAACACCGACATCACCAAGAACACGCTGGTCCGTTCCAACAAGAACGACGTGGCCGGCTCCGGCACCGGCGTGCTCACCGAGGTCTTTGTGGACCTGTTCCGCAACCAGGTCACCATTACCTCCATCAACACCTATCTGGCTCAGGCCAATAGCGACTACAACCAGGCCAATGAGACTCTGTCCCTGAAGGTCTACCAGGCCAGCGAGACCGGCGTGACCAAGATCGTGGACAGCGCCGTGGTTCCCGAGGCTGAGGGCGTGAGCAAGGAGGACTATGTCCTGGTGTACATGTCCGGCAAGGACAACGCCGCCAACTACGACGTGGTCCGGCTGTTTGACGTGGAGATCATGTCCAACTCCGAGATCACCAAGTTCTCCATCGACGGCGCCGCTTCCGGCAAGAAGGTCGTCAAGGAGCTGACCACCAACGGCGTGGAGTACAAAACCAACACCAAGGCTTTCTACGACCACGGCAACGTGCTGGACAGCTACGACGCCCAGCTGCTGAGCGACATGACCTACAACATCTACATGGACCGCTATGACAATGTCATCGGCGTGGACCTGTATGAGGGCACCCGCAACTACGTGTTCATCACCGGTTATGACCGGGGCAACAGCCACATCTCCGTCAAGACCGCTGACGCCGCCGCTATCTTTATGGACGGCACGATGGACACCATCACCGTCAACGTCACCGACACCAACAAGAACATCGAGAGCGCCCAGAAGGGCAACACCGATTACGCTGAGTACAGCCTGTGGTCCGGCGCCGGCGACATCGACGACAACCGCTGGTACACCTACACCCAGGCCGCCAACGGCAACTACACCCTGAAGCCCGTTAAGAACTTCATGTACAGCGCCTACACCGCCGGCGCTACGCCCTATGGCGACCCCATCGTCACCCTGAACAGCGCCAACCTGGTGCTCCATGACGACGGCGCCACCAACCGGGGCTACGCCTACGGCGAGGACGCCTCTGTCTACCTCACCGTGGAGGCCGGCCGTGTGGACCTCAGCTGCGCCACCATCGGCCATGAGACCAGCGGCAAGGTTGGCGCCACCGTGGCGAAGGACCTGAACGACGCCATCGTGGACGTGGCGGGCCGCTACACCGGCGCGCAGGACGTGAAGATCGACCTGACCCAGGCGGTCAAGGAGGAGGTCAACCACGAGAAGACCACCGCCGAGAAGGACGCCTACGCCTACACCATCTATGACAACAAGTACTTCATCATCGCCTCCGTGATCCTGGGCGAGGCTCAGGGCGCTTCCGCCAACTACATCCTGCCTCTGAGCGGAGCCAAGAACGAGCGCGTTGAGAAGGGCAGCACCGCCCGTGCCGCCAGCGACGACACCTACTACTGGGAGTTCGACGCGGTTGTGGACGGCGCCAAGACCACTCTGACCGTCAAGAGCAAGTACGAGTCCGTCTTTACCGGCCAGCGGACCGTGGAGGACAACCAGTACATGCCCGTTGAGGTCCGCTATGACGGCGAGTACGTCACCGAGATCAAGGAGATTGATCCCGCCAAGGTATTCACCGATAACAGAAGCGCGAACAAGATCAAGGACATGAAGATCTACGACATGGGCAACGTCACCGGATCCGCCTGGACCGACGCTGACAACGGTGTGACCACCATCGTGGACGGCACCAAGTCCGGCCTGGCCAACCCCTCTGACGGCTTCGGTCCCGCCCGCCGTATTGACGGCACCATTCAGCTCCAGGGCCGCACCCTGTACACCGAGCGTCCCAACGACGTGGGCCTGGCTCTGGCCACCGACGCCAAGGCCGTCCTGATCCAGCCTGAGAACGGCAAGATCGAGGTCAACAGCTGCGGCTCCGTGGAAGAGGCTCTGGGCCGCCTGGCCGACCGGAACAACAACGCGGACGGCACCCAGTTCAAGGGCCGTATCATGGCTGTTCTGGACAGCAACGGCGTGGCTCAGTGGCTGGTGATCTTCAGCGACACCAACCTGATCACCGGCAACGATCCCAACTACAACAACTACAACGGCAATGTCTCCGTCACCACCGGCGAGAAGGACATGCTGAACGTCCTGAACGGCAGCAAGATCGAGGTTCTGCGCACCGGCACCAGCCGCATGACCCTGAACCTGGACGCTCCCGACTGGGCTGACGTGAACAGCGCCGCCGGCGACCTGACCTTCACCGCCACCCTGATGATGGACGGCAAGGCGCTGGATTACGTGGACTTCACCTCCGCCGCCTCCGCCAGCGTGAACAGCAACGCTAAGACGGGCAACGTGAAGGTGAACAACACCAACGGCAAGCTGACCTTCACCGGCACCTATGACAACGCGTTCGGCAACCTGTACAACTACCTGTTCCTCAACATGATCAACGGCAGCTTCGACTTCACCGACCACGACTTCGCCGTTGTGATCAGCAACATCAACTGGAAGAACGCCGCTGTGAAGTATGTCTATGACTCCAGGACCGGCGACGACGCCTCCGGCGCGATGGGCACCGTTGGAAACTCCAATGACAGCTTTGCGTCCGTGAAGATCGGCGCCGCTGAGGCGGGCTTCAAGTTTACCTTCACCCTGCCCACCGCGACCCGCCAGCTGAAGGCCCCCGCAACCCAGGCCAGCTACGAGATTCAGGGTGCGACCCTGGCGACCGGCGAGACCGTCAAGCTGGCTGACAAGATCACCGACGGCACTGCGGTGACCTTCTCCAACGGCATCCAGGCCAATGGCAACGGCTATGTGTACGTTATCATCAAGGATACCGAGGCCAAGGCCGTTACTCCTCCCGCTCCCACTAAGACCTACACCGTAAAGGCCAACACCGCCCTGAACGGCAAGGTTCTGTTTGCCGTGGTGGACAGCACCCCCACTGCCTCGGACATCACCGCCCCCACCACCAAGTGGGAAAGCAGCCTGTCCAAGATCGCGTCTGGCAAGTACGTTATGGTCAAGTCCGCTACTGACGGCGTGAAGCTCAAGAGTGGCGTGGCTGGCAACCAGGTCGAGGCAGGTACTGCGGTCGCCACGACCCAGATTGACAGCGAAGGCGTGTTCTACTTCCAGATGCCCGCTGACAGCGTGAACATTCACACCGCTGAGCAGGATGTCGTCGAGGCCACCGGCGTGTATGTCTCCAAGGACCTGACCAAGATCAACGCGATCCTGAGCAAGGTTGGCACTGATGAGGAGAACGCCGCCGCCATCATCGCCTACATCAACGCCCACAACAAGGACAACACCTATTCCTTGGAGAACCTGACCGCCGCGCTCGCCTACGATGCCCGTGGGACGACGGTTATTGGCGTGAAGGTCGGCACCAGCGACGTTACGTTTGACAACATTGGCACCGGTGTGGCCGCTGACATGGCAAAGGTCAAGATTAACAGTGACGGAACCGCCAAAGAGATTATTGCCAAGGCTGCTGATACTGTTGAGACGGCCCTGGATCTGGAAGGTGTTGCCGTGACAGGCGGCGCTGGCAGCACCGCAGGGAAGGTATATGTTCTGGTCAAGAGAGGTACTGACACGATTGCTCTGGCCAATACGAAAACCACAGCTAACACTGACCTTGCGACGGTACTGGCCGCTAACGACGAGATTATCACAAACGGTGTCAATGGATATGCTGAGTTGACTGATCCCGTCGTAACTGTGGGCGGTACGCTGACTGGCACACTGGCCGCTACGGTTAAGGCCGGCGACTCGGTGGCCGCTAAAGCGGGTACTGCTGGAGGAAGTAAGAACTACGTCAAGGTTGGCGTGACATTCACTGTCACAATTACCGGGTTTACCGCTGTAGCCGATGCGGCGACTAACACCACCGGAGCGAAGATAAATAATAACAGCTCCACTGGAGCCCAGTTTGCCATTACGTCCGGTACGATTGCTAAAAACACAGTTGTTGAGACAACAACTCCGATTGATGTGACCATTACGGTTACTAAGATTACTGGTGCGGTTGCGCCTATATTGGTGACTGCTGACCTGGACTGACCTCTGAGATTTCAGTATACCCCCCGGAGCACCGCTCCGGGGGGTTCCCCCTTTTACTTCACTCCCCAGAGGATTACCTTATCTCCCGGTAGGAATTTACCTTTGTTCCGGCTCAGCCTGACCGCCCGGCACTGGTTCAGCGGGGTTGAGCCGCCGCCGCTGCTGAATTCAGATACGGGGGCGTTCAGGTATATCCCGTGTCCGGCGGCAAAAACCAGCGGTGCGTGATTGCCGTCATAAAGGACGGGCATCAGCATGGTCATGCGGCTTGAGTAGTGGGTAATAGCGGAAAAGTAATCACTGACCACTGCGGAATTCCGATGATGAATATGTGTGCATCTTTCGTCCGAGCAGCACATGGAGATTTCAAACCCATCCAGGGCCGGGGATTCCATAAACAGCATCAGCATCAGATACCGGCTCCAGTCCACCTGAGTGAGGTCAAGCTCCAGCCGCGCGAGCTCCTCCTCCACCGTCACGGACGCGATCAGCTCCCCGGAGGGGTGGCAGGCCAGCGCCGCGTCGATTTTGGCGTTGTCGGCGTTGAAGTCCTCCATCTGTACCTTGTCGGTTTTCTCCCACTGGGAGAGATTGAAGTTGGGTGTGTGATTGCTTGCCATAAAGATTCCTCCTTTAAAATAGCTTCCATATACACAAGAAAAACGTCCCGGAGTGGGACGTTCGCATACATTTATTGGAAATGAGGGCGCGGCGCGCCCTTTTTTCAGCGTCCCCGGCTTTTCTTCCGGTACTCCATGGGGCTGATTCCCTCCACCCGGCGGAAGCACTGGGAGAAGTAGCTGGGGGAGGAGAAGCCCAGCATCTGGGCGATCAGGGACAGGTTGTGGTCGGTTTCCCGCAGGAGGAAGCGGCTTTCCTCCACCCTCCGGGCGATGAGGTAGCTGATGGGGGACGCGCCGAACTCCCGGCGGAAGGCGTGGGCCAGGTAGTATTTGTTCACATGGGCCAGCTGGGCCAGCTGGTCCAGGCTCAGGTTTTCCTTAAAATGGTTGTCGATGTACCGCCGGACCAGGCCGCACTCCCGGCTGGACCGGGGGTCGGAGGATTCCCCGGACAGGGACAGCTCCTCCTGCCGCTCCAGGAGGATCAGCACCACCTCCAGCAGATGACGGCACACCTCCTCATGGCCGCTCAGACCCTCCTGGGCCTCGTGGAGCGTCAGCTCCAGGCAGGCGGTCAGCTCCCGCCAGCCGCTGTGCAGATGGAGCATGGAGTAGCCGTCCGCTCCGGCCATGGCCTCCAGGCCCTCCACCCCCAGCACAATGTACTCCAGCGGGCTGTCCATCTGGCTCAGCTCGGTGTGGGGCACATTGGCGTTGACGATGATCAGGTCATGGATGGACACCGGGAAGTCCTCATACTGGGTGCGGAACCGTCCGTGGCCGTCGGTGATAAAAAACAGCTCGGCACAGCCGTGGGTGTGGAGGTTGGAGTTCCACTCCTCCGAGTACTGGGCCCGTGAGATATAGCTCAGCCGCGAAGCCCCCCGGCTGGACGGCTCCGGAGCCGTCTGAGGAAGGGTGTACTGTGTGCTGCTCAAGGCGAACGCCTCCCGTCCTGCGCAATTTTGTAAAACTACATGGGGTCGGGCCCCCGCTCTCATTATAGCTCGCCGTGAGAAATTGTGCAACTTCCAAATTTCAGCGCCGTTTTTCCCCGCCCCGTTCGGCACTGTTCCGGCGGACAGCGCCCGCTTTCTCTGGATGAATTATAGATTATTTCCAAACTGCCGGGGGTTCTTTGTAAAAAAATGTGCAAAAACGCAAAAAAGCAATATCTCTAAAGACTTGCGCAAGAATCGGGCTGTTTTCCCCGCCGGGGCGCATATATACTTAGAGGCATAAGGCCGCTGGCTCGGCCGAACATATATGGAAACAATTTGAGGAGGTTTCGAAACGATGAAAAAGATTCTCAGCTTGCTCCTTGCCTCAGCCATGTCCCTGTCCCTGCTGGCCGGCTGCGGCGGCGCGCCCGCCCCCGCCCAGTCCAACAACCCGCCCGCCGGCGGCTCCAGCTCCCAGGGCGGCTCCAGCTCCGCCGACCCCGCCGCCACCGCCAGCCCCATCAAGGTGGCCGCCCTGTCCTCCGGCTATGAGACCGCCTATCCCGGCATGTGGCAGGAGGTCTGCGACGCCTTCACCGCCGAGACTGGCATCGAGGTCCAGCTCACCCTGGAGAAGAACCTGGAGGACGTGATTGGCCCCTCCATGCAGGGCGGCGACTATCCCGACGTGGTCCTGCTGGCCACCGGCCGCGAGAAGGGCCTGACTGAGCAGTTCATCAAGGATAAGCTCATGACCGACATCACCGACGTGCTGTCCATGACCATCCCCGGCGAGAGCGCCACCGTCAGCGGCAAGATGATCCCCGGCTTCGTGGGCACCAACGCCACCAACCCCTACGGCGACGGCAAGACCTATCTGGCCCCCATGTTCTACTCCCCCTGCGGCCTGTTCTACAACGCCGGCCTGTTTGAGGAGAAGGGCTGGACCGTCCCCACCACCTGGGACGAGATGTGGGAGCTGGGCGACAAGGCCGCCGCTGAGGACATCGCCCTGTTTACTTACCCCACCACCGGCTACTTCGACGCGTTCTTCTACGCGCTGATGTACTCCGTGGGCGGTCCTGACTTCTTCAACCAGGCCACCTCCTACGCCGAGGGCGTGTGGGACACCGCCGAGGGCCAGCAGTGCTTTGACATCGTGGCCAAGCTGGCCGAGTACACCGCCAAGGTGACTCCCGCCCAGGCCAACGAGAGCGACTTCAGCCAGAACCAGCAGCTGATTCTGGACAACAAGGCCCTGTTCATGCCCAACGGCACCTGGATCGTGGGCGAGATGGCCGACGCTCCCCGGGCCGACGGCTTCGCCTGGGGCATGACCGCTCTGCCCGCCGCCCAGGTCGGCGGCGCGGGCGCCAGCTACGCCTTCCTGGAGCAGATCTGGATCCCCTCCGGTGCCGCCAACGTAGACGCCGCCAAGCAGTTTGTCGCCTATATGTACAGCGACGCGGCCGCCGACATCTTCCTGAAGGGCGGCGCGGTCCAGCCCATCAACGGCATCGTGGAGAAGCTGGATGGCGACAACGTGATGTTCTACTCCATCTATGACACCGGCGCCAACGCCGTGGTGGGTATCTTCTCCGCCTACGAGTCAGTGGCCGGCCTGGGCACCGTGCGCGAGGTCTTCTTCGATCCCGTCAACGGCCTGGTCAGCGGCAACGTGACCAAGGACCAGTGGGTCGCCGATATCAAGGCCGCCAGCGACCAGATGCGGGAGAATCTGGTGTAATAGCAATCGCGAGTCTGAAATAGTCTGTCATGCAGGCGGCGGTGAGTGTGATCTGCTCACCGCCGCCGCTGATTTGAGAGAGAAAGGAGCGATTCCATGCGCAGCAAAGGCCGCAGCCGCTTCATTGTCCTGTGTGTTGCTCCGGCAGCTATCCTGTTTTTCCTTTTCATGGTCATGCCCACCTTTAATGTGTTCCGCATGTCCCTCTTTGAGCGGGGGGCCTACTCCCCCACCGAGACCTTTGTGGGGCTGAACAACTTCAAGGTCCTGCTCAAGGACGCCAAGTTCATCACCTCCATGCAGAATACCATCCTGCTCATCGTTACTGTGACCATCATCACCTTCTTCTTTGCCATCGTATTCGCCGCCATCCTTACCCGGGAGAAGATCAAGGGCCAGAACTTTTTCCGCGTTGTCTTTTACATCCCTAACATCCTGTCCATCGTAGTCATCGCCGGCATCTTTTCCGCCGTCTATAAACCGGAGAACGGCATGCTGAACAGCATTTTTTCCATGTTCGCCGGCCGGGAGGTCATGGTGCTCTGGAAGGACCAGCCCATGGTGATTGTCAGTATTATCATCGCCATGGTGTGGCAGGCCATCGGCTATTACATGGTCATGTATATGGCCTCCATGGCCGCGGTCCCCATGGACCTGTATGAGAGCGCCGGCCTGGACGGCGCGGGCCGGCTGAAGCAGTTTTTCCAGATCACCCTGCCCCTGATCTGGACCAACATCCGCACCACCCTCACCTTCTTCATCATCTCCACCATCAATATGGCCTTCCTGTTTGTCAAGGCCATGGTGGCCAAGGGCACCTCCGACGTGGCCCTCAGCTTTATGTACAACCAGAAGGACGCCGGCCTCTACGGCTATTCCATGGCCGCCGGCGTGGTGATTTTCCTGTTCTCCTTCCTGCTGTCCGCCCTGGTGAACAAGGTGACGGCGCGGGATGTTCTGGAAATGTAAGGAGGCGGTGGTATGACAAAAAAGACATCCTCCAGCGAGACGCTGTATAAGGTTTTCATCTACGTGGTGCTGGCCATGCTGGCCATTGTCATCATTGTGCCGGTGGCCTGGGTCTTCCTGGCCTCGGTCAAGCGGAACAGTGAGTTTTACGGCAACCCCTGGACCCTCCCCGCCTCCTTCTACTGGCAGAATTTCGTGGACGCCTGGAACGCCGCCAGCATGGGCAGCTATATGCTCAACTCGGTCATTGTCACCGCCCTGTCCCTGATCATCCTGCTGGTGGTGGCTCTGCCCGCGGCCTACTGCCTGTCCCGGTTCCGCTTCCGGGGCGGACGGTTCCTCAATGTGGCCTTTATGGCGGGGCTGTTCATCAATGTCAACTATATCGTGGTGCCCATTTTCCTCATGCTGCGGGACTGGGATAGCTGGATCAACTACTTTTTCGGCAAGACCATCTTTTTGAACAACCTTTTCATGCTGTCCATCGTCTACGCCGCCACCGCCCTGCCCTTTACCATCTACCTGCTGTCGGGCTACTTCGCCACCCTGCCCCACGACTTCGAGGAGGCCGCCTACATCGACGGCGCGGGCTATGGCCAGGCCATGATCCGGGTCATCTTCCCCATGGCCCAGCCCTCCATCATCACGATCATTTTGTTCAACTTCCTGTCCTTCTGGAACGAGTATATCATCTCCATGACCCTGATGAGCAGCTCCACCGGACAGCGGACCCTCCCTGTGGGCCTGCTCAACCTGATGCAGGGCCAGCAGTCCAAGGCGGAGTTCGGCATCATGTACGCCGGTCTGGTGCTGGTGATGCTGCCCACCCTGATTCTCTACATGTGCGTGCAGAAGAAGCTGACCCAAGGCATGACCGTGGGCGGACTGAAAGGTTAAGGTGACACCATGAAATTCTGGAAAGAACACACCAGCCTGCGGGTGACGCTGATCGCCCTGTTCTTCTTCCTGGGGCTGGGCCTGGTCATCTACGGCTGGACCCTGACGGGCAAGCTGTCCGGGCTGGGGCTGATGATTGTGGGCGTAATCCTGCTGCTGGCCGCCCTGATGATCTACAACAAACCCTTCGAGACGGAAAAGCGCAAGCGGTAAAGGGAGGAACACATGACCGACATACACAAGACAGGCCGGGTGACCATCCCCACCGACGTGGACGTGGTCCCCGAAACCCTGGAGCTGCTGAAGCGCTGGGGGGCGGACGCCATCCGGGACTGCGACGGCACCGACTACCCGGAGGAGCTGAAGGCGGTGGACGCCAGGGTTTACTCCACCTACTATACCACCCGGAAGGACAACGCCTGGGCCAAAGCCAACCCGGACGAGGTACAGCAGTGCTATATCATGACCGGCTTTCACACCGCCTCGGTTGGGCCTCTGTCCATCCCCCTGATGAAGGGAATCAGCCAGGAGCTGCTGGAGGTGAACACCCGGGACGACATCAAGCGTTGGTGGGAGGTGGTGGACCGCGCTACCGGCCAGCCTCTGGACCCCGGGGCGTGGCGCTATGAGGACGGCCGCGTGGTCATCGACGCCCCGGAGGCCTTTCACGACTACACCGTCAGCTTTCTGGCCTACCTGATCTGGGATCCGGTTCACATGTACAACGCCGTCACCAACGACTGGAAGGACTTTGAGCACCAGATTACCTTTGACGTCCGTCAGCCCAAGACCCGGAAATTCACCATGGAGCGGCTGCGGAAGTTCATCGCCGACCACCCCTATGTGAATGTCATCCGGTACACCACCTTTTTCCACCAGTTCACTCTGGTTTTCGACGAGCTGAAACGGGAGAAGTATGTGGACTGGTACGGCTACTCCGCCTCCGTCTCCCCCTATATTCTGGAGCGGTTTGAGCGGGAGGTTGGCTACCCCTTCCGCCCCGAGTATATCATCGACCAGGGGTATTACAACAACCAGTATCGGGTCCCATCCAGGGAGTTTCAGGACTTCATGGCCTTCCAGCGCCGGGAGGTAGCGGCTTTGGCCAAGGAGATGGTGGACATCACCCACGAGCTGGGCAAGGAGGCCATGATGTTCCTGGGGGACCACTGGATCGGCACCGAGCCCTACATGGAAGAGTTCAAATCCATCGGCCTGGACGCGGTGGTGGGCTCCGTGGGCAACGGCTCCACCCTGCGGCTCATCTCCGATATCCCGGGGGTGAGGTACACCGAGGGGCGGTTCCTGCCCTACTTCTTCCCTGACACCTTCCACGAGGGGGGCGACCCGGTCCGGGAGGCCAAGGAGAATTGGGTCACCGCCCGCCGGGCCATTCTGCGCAAGCCCATCGACCGCATTGGCTACGGCGGCTACCTGAAGCTGGCCTGCCGGTTCCCGGAGTTCATCGACTATGTGGAGTCGGTCTGCAACGAGTTCCGGGAGCTGTATGACAACATCAAGGGGACCACTCCCTACTGCGTCAAGACCGTTGGCGTCCTGAACAGCTGGGGCAGAGCCCGGTCCTGGGGCTGTCACATGGTCCACCACGCCCTGTATCAGAAGCAGAACTACTCCTATGCCGGGGTGATCGAAGCCCTGTCCGGCGCGCCCTATGATGTGAGGTTTATCAGCTTTGACGATCTCAAAGCCAACCCCGCCGTTCTGGACGGAGTGGATGTGCTCCTCAATATCGGCGACGGCGACACCGCCCACACCGGCGGGATGGTTTGGGAGGACCCGGATATTTCCTCGCTGATCAGGCGGTTCGTCTGGGGCGG
Source organism: Oscillospiraceae bacterium (assembly GCA_910575265.1). Lineage (GTDB taxonomy): Bacteria > Bacillota > Clostridia > Oscillospirales > Oscillospiraceae > Lawsonibacter. The sequence goes on along the minus strand of CAJTEA010000005.1, from coordinate 174,604 downwards.
CGGCGGCTTGATCGGCGTGGGCGAGCCCTCCGGGCACCAGTACCAGGGCCGTTATCTTCAGCTCTCCGGTGTACTTGGAGTAGAAAAAGAGACCGGATTTACTCTGGGTTATGACAAATACAACTGGGAGGAACATCCGGACCACTTTATCCTGGCCGACGCCGCCGGGGAGGTGGACTTTGGCGAGGGCAAAAAAAGCATCTACGCCCTGGAGGGGGCCCAGGTGCTGGTCCAGCGGGACAGGGAGGTCCAGCTGGCGGTGAACGAGTTCGGCAAGGGTCGGGCGGTGTACATCTCCGGCCTGCCCTACTCCTTTGAAAACAGCCGTCTGCTCCACCGGGCGGTGCTGTGGTCCACCCACAGCGAGGCTCAGCTGAACCTGTGGCTGTCCGCCAACTGCAATGTGGATGTCCACGCCTATGTGAAAAACAGAAAATTCTGCGTGGTCAACAACACCTATCAGCCCCAGTCCACCACAGTGTTCCGGGGAGACGATTCCAGCTTCCATCTGGATCTGGCCGCCAATGAGATACGCTGGTATGAAATTTGAGAATGTATACTGGTCCGGGGAATACCGCTCGCCGGTGGGACAGCTCACCCTGGCCTGTGACGGCGAGCGCCTGACCGGACTGTGGATCGAGGGCCAAAAATATTTTGGAGCCACGGCTTCCGGAACAATGGAGCCCGGAGTGGATCTGCCCATCCTTGCCCGGACCAGGGAGTGGCTGGACCGCTATTTTGCCGGGGAGCGGCCCGCTATGGAGGAGCTGCCCCTGGCCCCCGCCGGAACCCCCTTCCGGCAGGCGGTCTGGCGGCTCCTGGGTGAAATTCCCTATGGGCAGGCGGCCACCTACGGCGCTCTGGCCCGGAAGCTGGCGGAGCGGCTGGGACGTCCCACCTCCAGCCGGGCGGTGGGGGGCGCGGTGGGACATAACCCCATCTCCATCATCATCCCCTGCCACCGGGTGATCGGCTCCGACGGGGGCCTGACCGGCTACGCCGGCGGCGCCGAGCGAAAGCGCTGGCTGCTGGAGCATGAGAGCGCGGCACTCTTGACGAAATCCCTCTGACACGGTATCATGGGGAGAAGGAAGAAGGAGGGGTTATCATGACCTATCAGGAAGTGTTAGCGGCCGCCCGCGCCTGCAGCGGCCCTTGCTGCAAGGCCTGTCCGGTGTGCAATGGCCGGGCCTGCGGCAATACCATGCCCGGTCCGGGCGCCAAGGGCACCGGGACTGTGGCCGCCCGAAACTATGACGCGTGGCAGGACGTGTGCCTGAATATGGACACCATCTGCGCCAACGGCCCGGTGGACACCCGCTTTACATTGTTCGGCCAGACCTATGACCTGCCCGTTTTCGCCGGCCCTGTGGGGGCGGTGAAGCTGCACTACGGGGATAAGTACACCGATCTGGAGTACAACGAAATCCTGGTCCCCGCCTGCGTTCAGGCCGGGACAGCCGCCTTCACCGGCGATGGCGCCGACCCCGCTGTGTTCGCCGCCGCCGCCAAGTCCATCGGCCGGAACGGCGGCAAGGGTATTCCAACCGTCAAGCCCTGGGACCGGGATACGCTCTTTGCCAAGCTGGACCAGGGCAAGGCCTCGGGGGCTCAGATGTTCGCCATGGACATCGACGCCGCCGGACTGCCCTTCCTCAAGGGGCTGAATCCGCCCGCCGGGTCTAAAACGGCGGCTGAGCTGCGGGAGGTCATCGAGTACGCCGGGGTGCCCTTTATCATCAAGGGCGTTATGACCGTCCGTGGGGCCAAAAAGGCCCTGGAGGCCGGCGCGGCGGGGATCGTGGTGTCCAACCACGGCGGACGGGTCCAGGACGGCGTTCCCGCCACCGCCGAGGTTCTGCCCGCCATCGCCGAGGCGGTCAAGGGTCAGCTGGTGGTGATGGTGGACGGCGGCATCCGCGGCGGCGTGGACGTGTGCAAGGCCCTGGCTCTGGGAGCGGACGCCTGTCTGCTGGCCCGGCCCTATGTCACCGCCGTCTACGGCGGGGGAGCGGAGGGCGTGAAGGTCCTCACCGACAAAATCAAGGGTGAGCTGGCCGATACGATGGCCATGTGCGGCGTCCACTCCCTGTCGGAGATCAGCCGGGAAATGATTTTCTAAGCGCGAGCCTTCCCCGCCGGGGAAGGCTTTTTCTTTTTGACTGCAACAAATCCGTCCGCTCAAACGCCTATATCAGTGAAAGGAGGTGGCCTGAATGTCCCGAACATCCAACCGGCCGGTGGATTGGGAAGCGCTTGTCACAGAAAACGAAACCCGCCTGTACCGGGCGGCGCTGGCCATCCTGGGTCACCCGCAGGAGGCGGAGGACGCCGTTCAGGACGCGTTTATACGGTATCTGGAAAAGGCTCCCGCTGATTTGGAGAACCCCGGCGCGTGGCTGACGCGGGTGCTGGTCAACGGCTGCAAGAGCCGCCTGCGTCTGGGCTGGCGGCGGGTGGGGCCGCTCCCGGATACCCTTCCCACCCCTGGCCCCGAGGAACGGGAGGAGCTGGAGGAGCTGTTTGCCCTCCCCCCGGAGGACCGGGCGGTGATCCACCTGCACTACTACGAGGGGTACAGCACTGACGAGATCGCCCGTATGCTGGGCTGCCGCCCGGGAACCGTGCGCTCCCGGCTGTCCCGGGCCCGGGACAGGCTGCGGAAGCTGATCGAAGCAAATTAGACGCGACAAAAAGGAGTTTCTTTATGAAATATTACGACTCGTATATGGGACGCCAGGAGGCCTCTCCCGAACTCCATGAAAGACTGCTGAGCCTGGATGTAAAAAAGAAGCGGCCCGGCTCCCGCTGGATGAAATACGGGGCTCTGGCCGCCTGCGCCGCCCTCATCATCGGGGTAGGGGCGTGGAAGCTGGCGCCCGCCCCTGCCACTACCCCGAACCCGCCCCAGAGCTCCGGCCAGTTCGCCGCCGACTACACCCCCCTGCCCGGAGAGAAGGACGTGGTGGAGTCCGATGACCTCTTTGTGGTCAGCAGCCCCGCCGAAGGCGGCAAGCTGGCGTTCCCCATGATTCCCGACATCAACTACCAGGATATCACCGACCAGTCTCAGTTGTCCTCCGACGCGTCCCGGGCCTATCTGCCGGGCAGCTTTATGACAAACCTGAAGAAGGAGGATGTCCAGACCATCTTCTGGGGGCCAGAGGGCAAGCCCCAGGCGGACCACCCCAAGACGGAGCAGGGGGACCTGCCCTGGATGCTGTTCTGGGACGGCTATACCCTCCAGGGCCGGGCCCTGTACGACGGCCAGGGCCAGCTGATGGAGCTGTGGGTCTGGGGCGAACAGGACCGGGCCAGCTTTGAGCTGGAGCTGTGCCCAGGTGCCCTGCCCTTCACCTGCTGCATCGACGCGAACCGGGGAGACATCATCAGCGAGTTTAACGGCGTCTCTGTGGCCGGCTGGAGCCAGGTCTACGACCGGGACGGCGACGGCCAGGACGACTATATCTGCGGCAGTGAGTTTATGACCAAAAACGACATCGGCGTCCGGTTTGTTAACCGGAACAGCCTGATGAGGGTGGAATATGAGCAGGACGGAAGCATGGACCTGGGCGGGGCCCAGGCCTTCAACGCCCTGTTTGTCCGTCAGGCCCTGACCGACGGCGGGCTGTACCTGGATCACCTGGCAGAAAACGAAAACATCCCCGCCTGGCGGGAGGAGAGCTTCTCCACCCTGGCCCAGGCCCGGCAGGAGGCGGACTTTGCCCCCTACCTGCCCACGGCGGAGCCGGAGGGCTATAACGAGTTCTACGGCCGTCTCAGCTATCAGGAAGGCCACAGCAACAGCCTGTTTGTCCGCTGGAGTAGGGTAGGGGCCTACGACAATGTGGAGGTGGCCGTCTACCAGGAGGGATATCACTCTTATAATCTGGTGTCCCCCGACCAGCCGGAGACCTATGATCTGAGCCTGTATCCCATCCCCTGGTGCGACAGTGTTCCTGAGAAGTACCGGGAGACGGTAGACCGCCCCGCCTTCAAAGCTGAGGACATGTCCCTGGACATTGTGGAGGCCCGGGGCCGGGAACACGACACAGGCGGGATGACCTACTCCTTTGATGTACTCCACCCCGACGGGACGCTGGTGTCCTACCGCTGTGACGGCCTGACGGCGCGGCAGGTGTGGGCCATGGTGGAGGAAACGCTGGATTAGCGCGGACACCGCCATAGAAGATGAAACGGGGGTATTTTGGACGCCCCCAGAAAGTCCCTGACTCCGGTCTGTTTTTCTGGCATATCCATTCCCTTGAGGAATTTTGATTCCTTCTTCGCGCGCTTTTACCGCGTCAGGGGACAGACCGGATGAAACGCATGGACGCTCTCCTCCCCCCGGAGAATACGCAGCCCGCCCAGAGCCAGGGCCTCCATCTCATTTTCTCCTGGGAGGACCACCACCCGGCAGAGATTGTGGAGGTATTGGATCACCATGCTGGTGAGCTTTTTGGAGTTGGCCAGTCCGCCGGTGAGAATCACCCCGTCGATCAGCTCGGTAAAGCAGGCCAGCATGGTGCCCACTCCTTTGGCGATCTGGAGCGCCTGGGCCCGATAGACCAGCGCGGCCCACTCGTCCCCCTGGGCGATGCGCCGCTCCACCTCCTGGCAGTCGTGGGTGCCCAGCAGGGCGGACATCCCACCCTCGCCCCGCATTTTCTTCAGCATTTCCGCCTTGGTGTATTTTCCTGAGTAGCACATATCCAGCACATACAGCATGTTCAGACTGCCGCCCCGGTCGGGGGAGAAGGGGCCGGCGTCGTCCGACACGGAGTCGATGATCCGTCCGTGGCTGTGGGCGGAGATGGAGATGCCGCCGCCCAGGTGGGCAATCACTAGGTTCATGTCCTCGTACCGCCGCCCCATGGCCTGGGCGTACTTGTGACCGGTGGCCCGGGCGTTCAGAACGTGGCAGAAGCTGGCGCGGGTGACCTCCTTGAAGCCAGTAACACGGGCCTCGGGAAGGAGCTCGTCGCTGGTGACGGCGTCGTAGATATAGGCGGGAATCTCCAGGGGCCGGGCGAACTCCCGGGCCATCAGCCCGCCCAGGTTGGAGGCGTGATCGAACACGGTGTGGTGAAGCAGGCAGTCGGCCAGCGCCTCGTCCACCAGGTAGCCCCCGGATACGATGTTTGGGATGATGCCGCCCCGTCCCACCACGGCGGACAGCCGGGACAGGCTGTAGCCCTCCTGAGCCAGCCAGCTGCGCACCATACCCACCCGGTAGTCCAGCTGATCGTTGAGGGTGGGGTAGGGGGCCAGGTCCTGGTTGGTGTGAACCATGCCGCGAATCATCAAAAGCCGCTCATCCTGATAAACCGCCGCCTTGGTGCTGGTGGAGCCGGGATTCAGAATCAGAATATCAAAAGACATGGGAACCTCCTCCGCTCAATTCATGGCTGCGCAGATCAGGATGGACCAGTATTTTTCTTCCGCCGCGGCCCCTCGGGAGTTGACCGTGATGGGCGCTGACGCCCCCAGAACCACCCCCGCCATTTCGCCTCCGGCCAGACCGTACAGCGACTTGCCCAGCAGGTTGCCCGCCGCGATAGAGGGGGCCAGCAGGATGTCGGCGTCCCCCGCCACCGGGCTGTGGTAGCCCTTGACCCGGGCGGCCCCGGCGTCGGTAGCCAGGTCCAGGGAGATGGGGCCTTCCACCAGACAGGGGCCAAAATCCCCCTGGCTGCCCTCCGCCTTCAGCGCGGCGGCGTCCGCCGTCTCGGGCATGGAGGGAGTTACCGTCTCCACCGCGCACAGGGCCGCCGCTTTGGGGCGGTCATAGCCCAGAAAGCGGCAGAAGTCCACCGCGTTGCGCAGGATGTGCCGTTTTTGTTCCAGATCCGGAGCCACCACCATGCCGCCGTCGGTCACATAAAGCAGCTTGTGGTAGCCGGGTACGTCCAGAATTGCCACGTGGGACATCACCGCGCTGGCCCGAATCCCCGTATCCCGGTTGACCACCGCCTTCAGCAGTGCGCCTGTCTGGAGCATCCCCTTGATGAGCATGGCCCCCGCTCCGGAGCGGATCAGCTCCACCGATCGGGCGGCACAGCCGGCGTCGTCCCCGGCGTCCAGCACCTGACCGGGGTCCAGCTCCTCGCCCAGACCGCGGGCAATGGACAGAATTTCCTCCCTGTGCCCCACCAGAATGGGACGGATCAGCCCGTCCCGCCGAGCGGCGAACACCGCCTGAAGGGTGTGCTCGTCATGGGCCGCCGCCACTACCGCCGTCTTGGGCGGCAGATCGCGGAGCTTCGTTTTCAGTTCCGAAAAGCCAGTAATAACCATATGGACCCCCTTTTCTGTGATTGTTGGGTATAGTTTACCATCCGGCCGGAAAAAAGTATAGCGGAAAATTATCCGTTGGCCCCTTGACGAACATACTGAGTTTGAGTATAATGATACGTACTGCACCGGTACAGCTTAGTCGGTAGAGCGGCTGATTCGTAACGACCAGGCCAGGCAAAGACAACTGAATACGCTGATGTGGCTCAATGGCAGAGCATCTCACTCGTAATGAGAAGGTTGTGGGTTCGATTCCCACCATCAGCTCCAAAAACCCCGAATATCAGCTGATATTCGGGGCTTTTGTTTGCTTGTTATTTTAATATAAGCGCGACCGATCGACATGATATGAGCGGTTGGTTTTTCCTCTCGAACCGCCTCTGTCCGCGTAGCCCAGTATGAGATCGGGGCAAAGACTCCAAAACCGGAATTGCGGAAGAAATATATGTGCGGTGAAATTTCCAAAGAGGATTACGATCAGTGGCGGTACAATTTTCCAACATTCCCAAGGATGAGTATGGGATCATATAGACCATGTGGGATTTGGGGGGAAAAGACCGCTGGTGAAGCAGCTTGTGGGCCAGGGCGTCGCCCGCTGAAATTCTGCCCAAACCATTTATTCCGCGGCAAATAGCGATGGCGGGAGGGCACAAAGCGGCTCCACTGGTTTTTGCGAATCTATCATCAACGCGGAGCAAGCCGCGATAATGTTTACAGAAGTAGCGGTCCAGGATAATATAGAGTTTTACAGCCTTGAACACTCCGGTCTGTGGAGAACGGCGCCCATTTTCCGGGTACAATTACATTGACAGACGGCGCGGATTGGATTATCATGTAAACTGTGTAAATGTCGGGAAATGACACGCACTTTGTCAAAGCGAGGTTTCATCCTTATGACCCATTCCTTTTTCGGCGGGGTGTACCCCGCCACCCGGAAAGACAATACCAAGCGCAAACCCATGACCCGCCTGTCCCAGACGCCCAGAGAGATTGTGATTCCGCTGCTCATGTGCTCAGACGGGCCGTCCACCCCCCTGGTCAGCCCAGGCGACCCGGTGACGGTGGGCCAGCCTATCGCCCGGCGGGGAGAGACGGGCGCGGCGGCCCACGCCAGCGTCTCTGGCCGGGTGCGGGACATTGTTCCCTGGCCCCATCCCTGGGGCGGGCAGTCCCCGGCGATTCTGATTGACAACGATGAACGCGGTACCCCCTACGACGGCCAGCTCCCCCCCCTGGACCCCCGGCAGTTCACCCTGGCCCAGGTGCTGAAACGGGTGGAGACGGCGGGCGTGGTGGGCATGGGGGGAGGCGCCTTCCCCAGCCAGGATAAAATCGCCCGCTCCGCCGGAAAGATTGACACCCTCATCGTCAACGCCGCTGAGTGTGAGCCCTACGTCACCGCCGACTACCGGCTGCTGCTGGAGCGCAGCGAGAACATCCTCCGGGGAGCCCAGGCCCTGGCCCTCTGCCTGGGAGCGGAGCGGGTGGTGGTGGTCACCGAGGGGGACAAGCTCAACGCCGTGGAGGCGGTGGAACGCCGCCTGCGCCGCAAGGGGGCCAGCCGGGTGAATATCCTCCCCGTGCGCACCTGCTACCCCTTGGGGGCGGAAAAGCAGATCATCCAGACCGTCACCGGCCGGGAGGTCCCCCCGAAGGGCTCCCCCCTGGACGTGAAATGCGCGGTGTTCAACGTGGCCACCGTCTATGCCATCCACGACGCCCTGTTTCAGGGCAAGCCCATCACCCACCGGGCGGTCACCGTGACCGGCGGGGCGGTCACCCGCCCCCGGAACCTGTGGGTGCCCATTGGCACCCCCCTGCGCCATCTGCTGGAGTCCTGCGGCGGATTGCGGGAGACGCCGGACCGGATGCTCATCGGCGGGCCCATGATGGGCATCGCCCTGACCAACCTGGACGTTCCAGTGACCAAGGACACCAACTGCCTGCTCTGTCTTACCGGTTGGGAGCACAAGCCCGACCTGCCCGGCGGCGTGTGCATCCGCTGCGGCAAGTGCGTGGGGGCCTGTCCTATGCACCTGGCCCCTACCATCATCCGCCGGGCCCTGGAGGAACAGGACCTGAAGCGGCTGTCCAAATACAACTTAGAGGACTGCAACGCCTGCGGCTGCTGCTCCTTCATCTGTCCCGCGCAGATTCCTCTGGTGGAAACGGTGGCCCAGGCGGCTGTATTTGTCAAAAGGGGGGGAAAGCAATGAGCGTCAGTTATGTTCCCAGGCGCCTGTCCCCCCAGCTGCGCCAGCCCTCCACCACCCGGGCCATGATGGCCGACGTGATGGTGGCTCTGCTGCCCGCCCTGGGCATGGCGGTGTTCTTCTTTGGACCCAGGGCTCTGGTTCTCACCGCGGTGTCCATTGTGTCCTGCGTGTTCTTCGAGTTGCTCTACCGCCTGCTCACCCGGCAGCGTATCAGCGTTGGCGATCTGTCCGCCTGTGTCACCGGCCTGCTGCTCGCCCTGAGCCTGCCCGCCAGCACCCCTTACTGGGTGCCGGTGATGGGGGCCGCCTTCGCCATCATCGTGGTGAAACAGTTTTACGGCGGTCTGGGCCGGAACTTTATGAACCCCGCTCTGGCCGGACGGATGCTGGCCGGCACCATGCCCATCCTTATGACCACCTGGCCCCAGCCCATGCAGCAGCTGTCCCTCACCGCCACCGACGCGGTGTCCGCCGCCACTCCCATGGCCTACCTCCATGAGGGTTCCCTGCCCCCTCAGGCGCTGGACATCATGTTTCTGGGCCAGCGGGGCGGATGTATGGGGGAGATTTCCACCTTTATGCTTCTGCTGGGGCTGGTCTATCTGGTGCTGCGCCGGGTCATCTCTTTCCGGATTCCCGCCGGTTATCTGACCACAGTGGCCATCTTCGCCCTGTTCTCCGCTCCGGAGGGGGTGTCTCCCTTCATCTGGACCGCCTATCAGCTGATGGGCGGCGGTCTGCTGATGGGAGCCGTCTTTTTTGCCACCGACCCCACTACCTCTCCGGTCACCCCCCGGGGCCAGGTGATGTTCGGCGTCGGCTGCGGCCTGTTCACGGTGCTTCTGCGCACCTCCAGTCCCTACCCCGAGGGAGTGGGCTGGGCTATCCTCACTATGAACTGCATGGTCTGGCTGCTGGACCGGCTGGGACTGCCGAGGAGGTTCGGCGTCAGCAACTTTGCCGCTACCCGGGCTGTCCTGGCCCGGAGCTGGGCCAATCTGGCGGAGATCAAATTTGTTATGCCCAAGCTGAACTGGAGGCCCGCCCCCCGGCAGGAGGGCCAGGCTCCCGGCGAGGCCTATCTGGATCAGCTGCGCGCCCTCCTTAAAACCGGCGTGCCTCTGGCCGGGGTGCTTCTGGTCACCTGCGCGGTCATTTTCGGCGTCCACCGCTTCACCGATCTGAACGCCGCCCGGGCGGAGGTCCAGGCCCAGCATGAGCTTCTGGCCCAGGCCATGCCCCAGGCCGTGGTGGGGGCCGAGACCCCCTACCGGGCCAGCGGCGCGCTGTCCATCACCGCCGGTTACAACGGGGAGGGCCAGCTTCTGGGCTACTGCGTGGAGGTCCAGAGCCAGGGCTTTGGCGGACCGATCACCATGACGGTAGGGGTGGATCTGAACGGCGAAGTCACCGGCGTGGCCATTGACAGCCACAACGAGACCGACCGGGTGGGAACCACCGCCCTGACTCCCGAGGCGCTGAGCCGCTATATCGGCCGGTCAGGCACCCTGCGCAATTCGGGCAACAACTCGGTGGACGTGGTCAGCGGGGCCACCGCCACCTCCAAGGCGGTCACCGCCGGAGTCAACCGGGCGCTGAATATCGTGGCTAATCTGGATACGGAAGGGGAGATCAACTATGCGGACAGTCAATAAGCGCTCCCCCCGGGTTGAGAGGAGGCGCGCTCTATGAACACAGTGCTTGAGCTGGCCGGAGTGGCCCTGGCCGCCCTGCTGTCAGAGAATCTGGTGTTGGTTTCCTGCATGGGCATCGGTACTCACACCGAATCCTTTGACAGGCCCCGGGAGGCGATCCGCACCGGATTGTGCCTGACGGTGGTGATGATGCTGGGGGCGCTCTCCGCCTGGCTGATCAACTACTTCTTCCTGGCCCGTTTCCGGTGGGAGCACTTCCAGGTGCTGATCTTCTCTCTGCTTATCCCGGCTCTGGTGGCCCTGCTGCGCGGATTCCTCCGGCTGTGCGTCCCAGAGCTGTCCCGGCGGGTGGACGCCAATCTGGCCTCCATCGCCACCAACTGCGCCGCTTTAGGCGCCGCCCTGCTGGTGGCCCAGCGCAATTACAGCCTGGGCGCGGCGATGGTTTTTGCCCTGTGCGGCGGTATCGGGGCGACTTTGGCTCTGGCCAGCTTCGCCAGCTTACAGAAGGAAGTGGATCTGAACCGCTGCCCCAAAGCCTTTCGGGGCGTCCCTATCCAGCTGATCACCGCCGGGCTGATGGCGATGGCCCTGGTGGGGTACTACGGGCTGTACTTGGGGGAGTAAGCCCCACCTCAAAGACGAAACGCGGCCTCCGGTTTAACCGGAGGCCGCTGTATTCTGTCAAAAAATGATCCGATCAGCCCAATTACAGCTTCATAATCCAGCCGTGGGGGTCGGCCACCCGGCCCCACTGGATGCCGGTGAGCTCGTCGTAGAGCTTCTGGGTGATTTCTCCGATCTGGTTGTTGGAGACGGTGACCTTCCTGTCACCCATAGCCAGCTCGCCGATGGGAGAGACCACGGCGGCGGTGCCGGTGCCCCAGGCCTCCTCCAGGGTGCCGTTGGCGGCGGCCTCGAACAGCTCGTCGGCGGAGACGCGGCGCTCCTCCACCTCATAGCCCCAGTCCTTCAGCAGCTGGATGCAGGACCGGCGGGTGATGCCGTCCAGCACGGAGCCGTTCAGATCGGGGGTGAGGATTTTACCGGCTACCTTGAACATCACGTTCATAGAGCCGACCTCCTCAATATACTTGCGGTGGACGCCGTCCAGCCACAGCACCTGGCTGTAGCCGGCCTTCTCGGCCAGGTCGCCGGCCCGGAGGGAGGCGGCATAGTTGCCGCCGGTCTTGGCCATGCCCATGCCACCCTTAACGGCCCGGACATCCGTCTCCTCCACGAAAATTTTAACCGGATTCAGCCCCTCGGGGTAGTAGGCGCCCACAGGGCACACCACCACGATGTACTGCACATGCTTGGAGGAGTGAACCCCCAGGGCGGCGTCTAGGCCGATCATAAAGGGGCGGATATACAGGGAGGTATCCTTTTCGCGGGGAACCCAGTCCTGTTCCACCTCCACCAGCCTGGTAATGCCGGCCAGGGCGATCTCCTCGGGGATCTGGGGCAGGCAGAGCCGCTGGGCGGACTTGTTCATCCGGTCGATGTTGTCCCGGGGCCGGAAGAGCTGGATGGATCCGTCGGCCGCGCGGTAGGCCTTCAGACCCTCGAAAATCTCCTCGCCGTAGTGCAGCACCTTGGCCGCGGGGTCGATCTGAAGCGGACCGTAGGGGACGATGCGGGCGTCATGCCAGCCCTGCCCTTCGTCATAGTCCACGATAAACATATGGTCGGTCATAGCTTTGCCGAACACCAGCGTGGAGGAGTCAGGCTTCTCCTTCAGGGTCGCGGCGCGGGTGATTTTGATTTCCATTGTAATCCCTCCTGGTTCTTTTTTTGGTAACCTTTATTATAAGCAGTAATTTTGTTCTGGTCAAGAGCGGATGCCGGGAAATGTCAAGAAGGCGGGTTTAAAAAAATGTTTTAAAAAAAGACTTGACTATCGGCCAAAAGCTGGTATAATACATGATGCTGTCTCACTGATCAGGGCAGTGTTTGCAGATATGCAGTAGTATCGAAGTGGTCATAACGAGCACGACTGGAAATCGTGTAGCCTGATAAGGGCTCGAGGGTTCGAATCCCTCCTACTGCGCCATTATAGACAAAGCCCGTGTATAACGATCGTTATGCACGGGCTTTGTCTTTTTTCGGGACGAAATCGACCAGATACCAATCTCCTTCCATAGAAATGAAATAACGCTGTACAAATCCTGCTTTTTCTGATATATTTGTAGAAAAATGGAGAATGGGATCATGATGGAGAAAGAAATCGGTGAACTCTACGCGCGCTTGGCGTTTCAGTACGAGTTCTCGATTGATTCGCTCCTAGCGAGAAGAATCATAGATATAGATATAGACCTTGCCGCTACATCGAGAGAGAAGTTTTATGATTCGCTGGATCAGGAAAACTACGGACATCTAAAAGAATCAAAGCCTATCATTTATCTGCGGCGGACACAGGGTTCCCGTCCGAGTCAACCGGACCTACCGGGAAAGTGGCGGATTTTTGACAGATCTATCGAGAGACTGGGCGAGAGCGCGGGGAATTATTTCGAGGAGAAGCTCGATTAAGATAGACGAGGCATACAAGGGAGGAGGGAACCGCCGTGAACAAAAAGGAGCTGCTGGACCGCCGCGCCCGGGACGGGGAGGAGCGTATCCTGCTGGCCCGTGTGCTGGACAAGCTGGAGCTGGCGCGAAACCGGGGCGTCCCCGCTCACACCGTTTTTCTTTCCCCCGGGCAGCAGGCCTCGGTGACCGACCTGCTCAACGCCTGGGGCCGGCCCCGGCATCTCTTCTGGGGCGGCTATCCCGACAGCGAGCGAAGCGTCTGCTTCTTCCTGGCCGACTGGCAGGAGGAGGACGGCGTTCTCTCCGACCCGGAGGGGCCGCTGACCGCTCTGGAGGCCAGGTTTCCCGCCGAGGCTTCTCTCACCCATCGGGACATTCTGGGGTCTCTCATGGGGCTGGGCATCACCCGGGAGCTGCTGGGGGATATCCTTCTGCCCCGGCCGGGCCTGTGCCAGGTGGTGGTTTTGCGGGAGGCGGCCTCCATCCTCCTGTCCCAGTGGGAGGGCGCCGGACGGTATAAGGTGAGCCTGTCAGAGATTCCACTGGACCGCCTCGCCCCCAGGCCGCCTCAGCTCAAAACCATCCGTGACACCGTGGCCACCCCCCGGCTGGACGCGGTGGCGGCCGCCGGCTTCTCCCTGTCCCGGGGCAAGGCCGCTGCCCTGATTTCCGCCGGGAAGGTATCCCTGAACCATCGGGAGTGCCTCAAGGCTGACCGTCCGGTGGCGGAGGGCGATGTCCTCACCTGCCGGGGGCTGGGCAAATGCGTTGTGAAGGAGATCCCGGGGCAATCCCGAAAAGGCCGTACTATGCTGGTAATTGAGAGGTATCTATAAAAATGGAACAGAAGAAAATTGACCGTATCAACGAGCTGGCCCGGAAGGCCAGAACACCGGAGGGGCTGACTCCCCAGGAGCTGGCCGAGCGGGACGCCCTGCGCCAGGAGTATATCGCCGCCGTCCGGGCCAGTCTCACCGCCCAGCTGGACAACACTGTGATCCAGTACTCCGACGGCACCCGGCGGAGGCCGCGGAAAAAAAGCTAAAACTTTAATGGTTTCTTAATTTGACAAGCCAGCCATTTTCTGACATAATAACTGTAACTGTGCTTTTCTCAGCTACTGATACCGGGCGCGCAGCCCGCAAGATAAGGAGGGCCCGCTATGGCTCGCGTCAAATTTATCACCGACTCCGCCTCCGATATCCCCGTCTCCCTGCGGGAGGAGCTGAACATTCAGGTGCTTCCCTTCCCCATCGTCATGGGGGACCGGGAGCTGGCCGACGGCTTTGACTTTACGCCGGACGAGTTTTACGGCATGTTGCTCTCAGCCCCTCAGGTTCCCACCCACGCCGCGTTGAACCCCTTTTTGTTCACCGAGGCCTTCGAGCAGGCCTGGAAGGAGGGGTACACCGACCTGATTCACACCTCTATCAACTCCAAGGGCTCCGCCACCTGCTCCAACGCCTTCCAGGCCCGGGGGGACTTCTACCGGGACCACCCGGAGGCGGAGGGGACCTTTCATATCCACATCATCGACGCCCTGAACTACACCATGGGCTACGGCTGGGCGGTAGTCCAGGGAGCCAGAATGGCCGCGGAGGGCACGGAGCCCCAGGTCGTCGCGGACTACATTCAGGACTGGGTGGACCATGTTCACGTTGTTTTCGCTCCGCTGGACCTGCGCTTCGCCAAAAAGTCGGGCCGGGTGTCCGCCGCCGCGGCTTTTGTCGGGGAGGCTTTGGGCCTGAAGCCCATTATGACCTTTATCAACGGAGAATCCAAAATTCTGGCCAAGGTCCGGGGAGAGAAGGCGGTGGTCTCTAAGCTGGCGGAGATGTGCGGGGCCGAACGCAAAGCCGGCACCCCCTATCTGATAATCCAGGGCAACAACCAGGAGCAGTCCGGCAGGCTGCTGGACCAGTGCCGCCAGGAGCTGGGGGAGGAGCCCGCCCTTTCCTACCAGATCGGCGGCGTGATCGCTATCAACGCGGGCCCCAACCTGATCGGTGTGATTTATTACGCCTGATGATGAAACGCTCAGCCTTTCCGGGCTGGGCGTTTATTTTACAGATTATTCATTTGTTTTGTGGTATGCTATAAAAAAACAAAAGAGGCGGTAAACGATGGAACGCAGACAGCTCACCTGGCGGCAGCGGGGCGCCCTGTGGCTCCGGCTGGGCCTTCGGCTGGGGTTGGCGGCGCTGGCCCTTCTGGTACTGGTCAGGGCGGGCAGGCAGATTCTGGCCCTGTTCGCTCCCTTTGTGCTTGCCCTGATCGCCGCCGCGCTGCTCAATCCCCTGGTCAAAAAGCTGCAAAAGGCCCTGGGCTGGAGCCGTCAGGTGCTGTCGGCCCTTTTGCTGATTCTGCTCTTCGGCCTGCTGGGCGGCGGTCTCGCGCTGCTGGGCTACGCTCTGGTGGGACAGCTGGTGTCTCTGGTGCAGAACTGGAGCGGCCTGCTGGACCAGCTCCAGTCCGTTCTGGACCAGCTGGAGGCCCTGTTCGCCCACTTCCTCACCCTGGTCCCCCCGCAGGTCACCGAGTTGGTGGAGGAGGCCGGGGGACAGTTCTTCCAGTGGCTGTCCGAGGCGGTGCCCGACGTTTTGGCCAACCTGGGCATGGAGGCGGGGGAAAAGGCCATGGGCCTGCCCTCCTTCCTGGTGGCCCTCATCATCTTTGTCATGGCTACCTTCCTGCTCACGGCGGACTACCCCTATCTGCGCAGCCGGACGGTCCAGCACATGGATGAGCGGCTGCTGCGCTTCCTGAGCCAGCTGCGCTCCACCGCCCTGGGGGCCTTCGGCGGCTATTTAAAGGCGGAATTTCTCCTGTCTGTAGGGGTGTTCCTCATCCTGCTGGCCGGCTTTTTCCTCATCCGGCAGCCTTACGGCCTGCTGCTGGCCCTGGGCCTGGCGGTGATGGACTTCATTCCCATCATCGGCGCGGGCACGGTGATGGTTCCCTGGGCCTTTATCGCCCTGTTCACCGGAGACATCCCCTCCGCCGTGGAGCTGATGGTGATCTGGGGGGTGATCGCCCTGTTCCGCCGGGTGATGGAGCCCAAATTCGTGGGCGACCAGACCGGGCTGTCCCCCATTCTGTCTCTGGTGTCCATCTATGTGGGCATGAAGCTGGCCGGAGTGCTTGGCATGGTGTTCGGGCCTGTGACCCTGCTGGTGATTCTCAACCTGGCCGGGATGGGTATCTTCCGGGGCCTGCGGCTGGACCTAACGGCGGCGATGGAGGATATCCTCGCCATACTGGCCCAGCGGCCGGAGTAGCGCGTTCACAATTTCCCCCATTTTCCTCTGAAAAAATTCAAAAAGATATTTGTTTTTCTTCACGCTTTTTTCATAATTTGGCGCTATGATATCCACAGTTCAAGGAAACGCCTTTATCAATTCCGTTTCGAAAGGAGCGTCATCACGATGGACGAATTTAATTTTTACAACAGTGAAAACGACGGCTACCGGGGCGGCCTCGGCGGCTATGTGGACCCGGAACCCACCATGCCCGGAACCCCTTACAGCACAGGCCCCATGCGGCCCGGAAAGAAGAAGAGAGGAGCGGCCAAGGTGGTCGCGCTGGTGCTGGTCTGCGCCATCGCCGGAGGGGGCGCGGGGGTGGGCGGGGCCTACCTCTACAACCGCGTGGCGGGCCCCTCCAACTCCACCGTGATCTACGAGGAGGACCGGCCCCAGGTGCGGACGGTGGTCAACACCAACAGCGGCCAGCCCATGACCCCCGAGCAGCTATACGCCGCCAACCTGGCCTCCTGCGTGGGTATTACGGTGAACACCACGGTGAACATCTTCGGCCAGACCACCACCTCCGCCGCCTCCGGCTCCGGCTTCGTCCTCACCCAGGACGGCTATATCGCCACCAACTACCACGTCATTGAGAGCGCCGTCAACGATTCCTCCGTTACCATTCAGGTTTCCTTCGCGGACGGCGGCAAGTACGACGCCAGACTGGTGGGCGGCGAGAAGGACAACGACGTGGCGGTGCTGAAAATCGAGGCCTCCGGCCTCACCCCTGTCACCCTGGGGGACAGCTCCAAGCTGGTGGTGGGCGAGTCCGTCTACGCCATCGGCAACCCCCTGGGCGAGCTGACCTACTCCCTCACCGACGGCATTGTCTCCGCCCTGGACCGGCTCATCACCACCAGCGACTCCAGCGGCAGCGCCACCCTCAACGTGCTCCAGACCAACTGCGCCATCAACCCTGGCAACTCCGGCGGGCCCCTCTTTGACAGCTACGGCAACGTCATCGGCATCACTACCGCCAAGTATACCCAGTCCTCCTCCGGCGTCAGCGCCGAGGGCCTGGGCTTCGCCCTCCCCATCAATGACGTGAAGGACATCCTCTCCGACCTGATTGCCCACGGTTATGTCACCGGCAAGCCCTACATGGGGGTTCAGGTGGACAGCGTATCCTCCGAGGCCCAGCGCTATGGTATATCTGCTGGTGCGGTGATTGTCTCTGTGGCCAAGGATTCCTGCGCAGAAAAGGCGGGCCTCCAGGTCAACGACATCATCACCGCCATTGACGACACCGCCATCGACTCCTCCTCCGCCCTCACCGCCGCCCTGACTACCGGCTATAAGGCGGGCGACACCGCCACCCTGACGGTAATCCGAAACCAGCAGGAGGTCGAGCTGACCATCACCTTCGACGAGAAAAACGCCGAGACCGAGGCCAACAACCAGCTTCAGCAGAACACCCAGCAGCAACAGCAACAGCAGCAGGGCAACGGCTACTACTATCAGTGGCCCTTCGGAAACATGTTCCCTTGGTAATCACCTGTTTTCCTCTCCCCCGCGGTCCATTCCGGACTGTGGGGGTACTTTTGATAAAACCATAGACAATCCCGAAAAAATAGGTATAATATAGCTTGATAGATTATACAGAAGAGGGATATAACTATGGAGATTAACGGACAAACTGTCAGCGGAACCGGCCGCTATGACCAGATGAACCTGTCCCCGGAGCTGATGCGGGCCATTGAGAAAAAGGGCTATGTGGAGGCCACCTCCATTCAAGCCGGGGCCATCCCCTGGTTTATGGAGTGGAAGGACGTCATTGCCAAGGCCCCCACCGGGACAGGCAAAACCTTCGCCTTTGGCATTCCCATGGTGGAGCACACCGACCCCGCTGTCAGCGATGTCACCGGCCTGGTACTGGCCCCCACCCGGGAGCTGGCCATCCAGATCCGGGACGAGTTGCGGGACCTGTGCGCCTTTAAAGAGGGAGTGCGGGTGGTGTGCCTCTACGGCGGACAGCCCATCGGCAGCCAGATCAACCAGCTGAAAAAGCGGCCCCAAATTGTGGTGGCCACCCCCGGCCGGCTGATGGACCACATGAAGCGCCGGACTATCCGTCTGGACAAGGTGGATACGGTGGTGCTGGACGAGGCCGACCGGATGCTGGACATGGGCTTCGTCCGGGACGTAACCCACATTCTGGACCAGATGCCCAAGCGGAAGAACTTGGGCATGTTCTCCGCCACTATCTCCCGGGAGGTGCTGGACATCTCCTGGGTGTACCAGCGGGAGCCGGTGGAGATCACCGTCCAGGCCGATCAGGAGAACCGGCCCGACATCGCCCAGTACCGGCTGGACGTGGACCGTAGCGAGAAAGCGGACACCATGGTCCGTCTGCTGGAGATGGGGGACTATGAGCGGGTGATCGCCTTTTGCAACACCAAGAATATGACTGACCGTCTGGCCGGCCTGCTTGACATGCGGGGAGTGAGCTGCGAGGCCATCCACGGCGACATCACCCAGTCCCTCCGGGAGCGCGCCCTGAAAAAATTCCGGGAGGGAAGGCTGCGGGTGCTGGCCGCCACCGACGTGGCCGCCCGCGGCCTGGACATCGACGATGTGGACGCCGTGTTTAATTTCGACGTTCCCGACGAGAACGAGTACTATATCCACCGCGTCGGCCGCACCGGCCGGGCCAAGCGCCACGGCGTGGCCTTCTCCCTGGTGTCCACCATCACCGAGGGTCTGCGGCTGGACGATATTGTCAAGTCCACTGGCAGTCAGATCCGAACGGTCTATTTCAATGAAAAGGGCGACCTGGTGGCCGCCGTGGAGAGATCATGCGAAAAAAATCCGGGCACTTCTGGCTGAACCTCTTCGCCTGCTTTCTGATCCCCGCCTACACCCTGCTCTTCGCGGGAAGCGTGGAGTGGTTCGGCACCAATTTTTCGGTGATCGCCGTCACCGGGCCGGACCACTACCGGGGCTTTCTTTACTGGGGCCTGCTGGCTGGGAGCTACTTCTTCGTCATGCTCATCCGGCTTTCCTTCCGCCTGCCCGCCCTGTGGCAGCGGATCACCGTGCGGCTGCTGGCCCTGTCCGCCGTCCTGTCTCTGTCCTACGCCCTGGCCATCCCCTATCTGCCCCAGTATTTTCCAAAATACGCCGCCCTCCATGTGGTCCTCGCCGCCGGAGCCAGCGTCCTGCTGATGCTGGCCTTGCAGCTTATCGTCCTGATCTTCCGCCGCCGGGACCCGGACCGCTGGGCGGGACCCCTCCGCTTCTGCCTGTTTATGGCTGTGGGCTGCGCCGTCCTCTTCCTGATTCCCATGATGGTATCCACCGCCCTGGAGGTCTTTTTCACCATTTCCGCCGCCCTGCTGGCCAGGTGGGTCTGGCTGCTCCAGGAATTTTAATGATTCTTTTATCCTTTCCCTATGGAATTTTCAATTCGGGGAGCGTATGATATAGAACAGAACACAGCCCCAAACGATTTTAAAAAGGAGCGGATATATATGGGAAGCAAAAGACTGTATCGGACCGAGGGCCCCTACAAGATGGTGTGCGGCGTATGCGGCGGCATCGCGGAGTACTTTGACATCGACCCCACCCTGGTGCGGGTGGGCTGGGTGATCGCCGCCTTCTGCGGCACCTTCGGCTTCTGGGCCTATCTGATCTGCGCCCTCATCATGCCCAAAAAGAGCGACATCTACCCGGGGTACTGAGCGCTCTGACGGAACACTTGCAGAATGACCAAAAACGGCCGTCTCTTTTTGTGGAAACGGCCGTTTTTTGTGCCCGCATTCTTCTGCCACAGCCTTTTTGTTGTGGTAACCTCCACAAAAGATGTGCTTTACACCGGCCGCTTTTGTGGTATGATATACATATCAAAGCAAGAGCGGAGGCCTTCCAGACAGAAAAATGAAGGGTTTCCGTCAAAATTCACCCAGCAACATAATTTTATAGGAGGAATGCCGCTATGAACAAGTACATTGAGAAGGTCCTGAACGAAACCCGCGCCAAGAACGCCAACGAGCCCGAGTTCCTGCAGACCGTGGAGGAGGTCCTCACCTCTCTGGAGCCCGTGATCAACGCCCACCCCGAGTATGAGAAGGTCTCCCTGCTGGAACGCATGGTGGAGCCCGAGCGCGTGATTGAGTTCCGCGTCACCTGGGAGGACGACAATCACAACTGGCAGGTCAACCGCGGTTACCGCGTGCAGTACAACGGAGCCCTGGGCCCCTACAAGGGCGGCATCCGCTTTGACCCCTCCGTGAACCTGTCCATCATCAAGTTCCTGGGCTTCGAGCAGACCTTCAAGGACGCCATGACCGGGCTGCCCATCGGCGGCGCCAAGGGCGGCTCCGACTTTGACCCCCGGGGCAAGAGCGACGCTGAGGTGATGCGCTTCTGCCAGGCCTTCATCACTGAGCTGTACCGCCACATCGGCCAGGACATCGACTGCCCCGCCGGCGACCTGGGCTGCGGCGGCCGTGAGATCAACTATATGTACGGCCAGTACCGCCGCATCGTGGGCGCTTCCGAGTTCGGCGCTCTGTCCGGCAAGTCCGTGGCAACCGGCGGCTCCCTGATGCGTCCCGAGGCCACCGGCTTCGGCGCGGTGTACTATCTGGTCGAGGCCCTGAAGCACGACGGCGAGGACATCAAGGGCAAGCGGATCGCCATCTCCGGCTACGGCAACGTGGGCTGGGGCATCATGAAGAAGGCCGCTGAGCTGGGCGCCAAAGTCACCTACTTCGCCGGCCCCGACGGCTACATCCACGATCCCGACGGCGTGGACACCGAGGAGAAGCTGAACTATATCCTGGAGATGCGCGCCAAGGATCCCGCCCACTGCGCCTCCTACGCCGAGAAGTTCGGCTGTGAGTTCGTGGCCGGCGAGAAGTGCTGGGGCGTCAAGGATGTGGACATCTACATGCCCGCCGCCACCCAGAACGACGTCAACATGGAGTGGGCGGAGAAGATCGCCGCCTCCGGTGTGAAGTACTACATCGAGGTCGCCAATATGCCCACCACCAACGAGGCTCTGGAGTTCCTGAAGAAGCAGCCCCACATCGTGGTCGCCCCCTCCAAGGCCGTCAACGCCGGCGGCGTGTCCGTCTCTGAGCTGGAGATGGCCCAGAACGCCGAGCGCCTGTACTGGACCGCTGAGGAAGTGGACGAGAAGCTGAAGGGCATTATGAAGAACATCTTCAACAACTCCGTCGAGGTCGCCGAGCGCTATGGCCTGGGCTACGACCTGGTGGCCGGCGCCAATATCGTGGGCTTCCAGAAGGTCGCCGACGCCATGATGGCGCAGGGTATCTTCTAAGAAAACTATTCCTGCGAAAGTCAATTCCCGCCTCCGAAAGGAGGCGGGAATCTTTATTATGGTGTGGCGTAATACTCCACGATGTAGTCCCGGACCCGCCTGGCGGCGGGGGACAGAGGACGGTTCTTCATCCAGGACAGGCAGACGGTGCGGACGAAGGAGGAGGTCTCATCAGAGATAGGGATGGTGACCACCTTCTCATTTTCCATGGCGGGCACCTGGGGCAGAACGGATACGCCGAAGCGCAAAGCCACATATTGCAGCGCGGCGTTGCACTCCCGGACCTCAAACACCACATTGGGGGTGAGGTCATGCTGGTAATAGATCTCGTCCATCTTCTGGCGCAGGCTGCTGGGCTTGTCCAGCATGACGATGGGCTCCCGGGCGAAGTCCTCAAAGCACACCGATTCCCGTTTTGCCAAAGGGTGGTGCTCCGGGACGGCCAGATACAGAGGCTGGCGCATGATGGTCACCGACTCGATGTCCGGGTCCTGGTGCAGGCAGAAGGCCAGGTCCAGCTCCCCCTTTTTCAGCTGCTGAAACAGGTCGAAGGAGGGGGCCTCGGTGAACTGGAAGCGGATGCTCTGGTTCTTCTCCTGGCCGTAGATGCCCATCATCACGGCGGGGATCAGGGAGGCGGAGATGGAGTGGAAATACCCCAGCCGGACGATCTGCTGGGCGGAGCCCGCCATCTGCTTCAGCACTCCCACCCCCTCGTCCAGCATGCCCAGAGCCCGCTCCGCGTAGGGGAGGAACTGCTCGCCGTAGACGGTGAGCTTGATGTGCCGGCTGTCCTTTTCAAAGAGCTTCACCCCCAGCTCCTTCTCCAGCTCCTTGATGGAGTAGCTCAGGCTGGGCTGGGCGATATGGAGCTCGGCGGCGGCCTGGGTGTAGTGCAGAACCCGGGCCAGGGTCTTAAAATATTGCAGCTGGAGCAGTGTCATAAAAACGCCTCGTTTCTGTCATTATAGTTTTTTTCTATTGTACTCCAAAATCCGCTCTCTTGCAAGTAAGCCCTTTGCGCAAGAGGGTTTTTCGGTTTTTGTGTAAAAAATACAAACCGGTTTGATAGAGCGGCTGTATGATAGACAAACTCTATGACATGCAAGAAACCCGGTATTGGACTTCCGCCTGAATCCGCGCTAGAATAGGATCATCAAAAGACCCCGGCAAAAAATAAAATTCAAAGGAGCGTATTCATCATGGCAAAAGAAGTCACTGCTGAACAGATCCAGATGCTGGACGAAATGGTCGCTCGTGCCCAGAAGGCCGCCGACATCATCGCTACTTATGACCAGGCCCGTGTGGACCGCCTGTGCCAGGCTGTCGCCGCCGCCGTTGTGGACATGAAGGTCTGGGCCAATCTGGCTGACGAGGCCGTGGACGAGACCGGTCTGGGCGACAAGGTCACCAAGCGCAACAAGCGCAACAAGATCAAGCTGATCCTCCGGGACTGCCTGCGCCAGAAGAGCGTCGGCATCATCGAGGAGATCCCCGAGAAGGGCATTGTGAAGTACGCCAAGCCTGTGGGCGTCATCGCCTCCCTGGTGCCCACCACCAACCCCTGCCTGACCCCCGCCGGCCAGGTGATTTACGCCATCAAGGCCCGTGACGTCATCATCTGCTCCCCCCACCCCCGCGCCAAGAAGACCACCAACAAGTGCATCAACATCATCCGCGAGGCTCTGGTCCGTGAGGGCGCTCCCGCCGACATCATCCAGGGCATTGAGGAGCCCAGCATCTCCCTGACCCAGGAGCTGATGAAGCGCTGCCAGCTGACCATCGCCACCGGCGGCCGTCCCATGGTCAAGTCCGCCTACTCCACCGGTGTCCCCGCCTACGGCTCCGGCGCCGGCAACGCCACTGTCATCATCGACAACACCTGCGACACCCCCGAGCGTCAGGCTGAGGCCGCCGAGAACACCCGCATCTCCAAGACCTCTGACTTCGGCTCCGGCTGCTCCTGCGACGGCAACCTGATTATCCACGAGGACATCTACGACGGCTTTGTGAAGGCTCTGGTGGACCAGGGCGCTTACCTGGCCAACGAGGAAGAGGCCGAGAAGCTGAAGAATGTCATGTGGGATGAGACCGGCCACCGTCTGCCCAACACCGTGGCCATCAGCCCCCAGAAGCTGGCCGAGGCCGCCGGCTTCACCATCCCCGAGGACCGCAAGTTCATCGCTGTCACCGGCGGCGGCATCGAGAATGTGGGCAAGGAGCACTTCTTCTCCAGCGAGAAGCTGACCACCCTGCTGGCCCTGTTCAAGTACAAGGGCGAGTTCCAGAACGCTCTGGATATGATGCAGGCCATGTTCAACGTGGGCGGCAAGGGCCACTCCTGTGGCATTTACTCCTGGGATGACAGCCACATCGACCGTCTGGGCATGTGCGCTCCCGTTTCCCGCATCATGGTCCGCCAGCCCAACAACCGGGGCAACTCCGGCTCCGCTTACAACGGCATGCCCCCCACGTCTTCCATGGGCTGCGGCACCTGGGGCGGCAACATCGTCTCTGAGAACATCTGCCTGAAGCACTACATGAACACCACCTGGGTGGCCCGTCCTCTGCCCTATGACATGCCCTCCAACGAGGAGCTGTTCGGCGAGTTCAACAAGCCCGATATGGACGAGGAGTAAACCTCCAGCTCAGGCTCTCTACTTGATCGCTTTCCCGCGGATGCCGGGGCGGGACACCTGTTCGGACAGGGCGCCAACCTGGACGCGGATCGCGAGCGGCAAGACGCTCCTGCTTTGATTGAAGGGGCCGCCACACTTCTGTGTGGCGGCCTTCTTCCATTTCGCGGCAAAGTATAGTATAATAGACCAAGAAATCATAAGGAGGAATTTACCATGAAAATCACCTGGCTGGGCCATTCCTGTTTTAAGCTCGAATCCCAGGGCTATTCCGTTATTTTGGATCCCTACCAGGACGGCAAGGTGCCGGGCTACGCCCCCCTCCGCGAGGAAGCGGATCAGGTGCTGTGCAGCCACGGCCACGGCGACCACTGCGGCGTGGAGAACGTCACGCTGAAGCGGGGCGGGACCTCTCCCTTCACCGTGGAGACCGTCAGCGCCTGGCACGACGACCAGCAGGGGGCGCTCCGGGGGCCGGACACCATCCACATCCTGGACGACGGCCAGTGCCGCGTCGCCCACTTGGGCGACCTGGGCTGTGCGTTGACGGCGGAACAAAAGGACAAGCTCCGGGGCCTCACCGCCCTGCTCATCCCCGTGGGGGGCTACTACACCATCGACGCCGCCCAGGCCAGCGGACTGGCCGACGAGCTGGCTCCCGCTGTAGTCATCCCCATGCACTACCGGGACGGGGGCTTCGGCTACGACGTGATCGGCACCCTGAAACAGTTCACCAGCCTGCGCGGCGACGTGAAGGAGTACTCTGGCTCTGTTCTGGAGCTTACTCCCAGGATGGAAAAGCAGACGGCGGTGCTGAAGCCGCGGAATATTTAGCGCCGAAAGAGAATTCTTTCTATATCACAGCGTTTACCAGAACTCAACCAACCGCGGCAGGAAAATACGAAAAGGAGGCGTCCGAACCGGGCGCCTCCTTTCCGTTTGGAAAAAGAAGAAAGAGAGAAATTTACTTGGCGTTGTGGGACTTGGAGTGGCTGGGGGCGACGTACTGGCCGTTCTCCTTCTTGACCAGCTTGCCCTCTTTGACCAGCTCGTTGGGGGAATAGATATCGTTGATGTTCCAGCAACCGGGGGTGGGCACCACGATGTTCTCCATGGGGGCCTCTACCAGGAAGGGCTTACCGGCCTTGTTGGCGGCGATGGCCTTCTCCATGGCGGGCAGGAAGTCCTCGGCGGACTCACAGCGGATGGCGTCCACGCCGTAAGCCTTAGCCACGTCGGCCCAGCAGGGGGAGTAGCTCTCGCCGTCGGGGGTGTGGAACTTGGTGCCGAAGAAGGTATGATAGTTGGCGTTCTCCAGACCGGCGATGGTGCCGAAAGCGGAGTTGTTCATGACAACCCAGGTGCAGGCGATGCCCTGCTCCACAGCGGTGGCCAGACAGGTGGGGTTGACACCGAAGCCGCCGTCACCGGTGAGGGTCAGGCAGATGCGGTCAGGAGCGGCCA
Source organism: Oscillospiraceae bacterium (assembly GCA_910575265.1). Taxonomy (GTDB): domain Bacteria; phylum Bacillota; class Clostridia; order Oscillospirales; family Oscillospiraceae; genus Lawsonibacter. Next base: position 149,218 of record CAJTEA010000005.1, on the reverse strand, counting down.
GCTTGCCGCCCAGGACGGCGGAGGCGCCGAAGCCCATGGTGGCCAGACCGGAGGAGTGATGGATGGAGCCGGGAACGGTGATGTCAAACTGTTGGGCCACGCCGTTCTTGTTCCAGCCCACGTCGGTGAAGATCACGGCGTCCTCGGGGATGGCGGCCTTTACGTCGTGGAGAATCCGCTGGGGGGTCATGGGGAAGCGGGAATCCTCGGAGATATCCTTGACGGAGGCCTTGAAGTCGGCCTTGGCCTTGGCGATCTGCTCCCGCAGGCCGGGACGCTTCCTGCCCTCGGGGCAGATCTTCTTGACCTCGTCCAGAATCTGGGCCAAGGCGATCTTCAGGTCGGCGATAGCGCCGATCTCCACGGCATAGTTGCGGCCGATCTCGGTGGGATCGATGTCGATCTGGAGGAAGGTGGTCTTGTCGGGGTCGAAGGTGACGCCCTGATACCAGCTGGAGCTGTCCGCCTCGGCGAAGCGGGTGCCCAGACCCAGGATCACATCGGCGTTGACGGTGAAGGCGTGGGTGGACTCCAGGCCCCAGAAGCCGGTCTGGCCCAGCATCAGGGGGTGGCGGTCAGACAGGCAGCCCTGGCCCATCAGGGTGCGGGACACGGGGATGTCCAGGAACTCGGCCAGAGCGGCCAGCTCCTCGGAGGCCTGGGCCAGCAGGATGCCGCCGCCGGCGTGGAGGACGGGGTTCTTGGCGCTGACCAGCTTCTCGGCGATGGCCTTGGCGGCGGCGGGGTCGAGAGCGGGCTTCACGGTGAGGTGGCTGTCCTTGTAAGTACGGGCCCACAGGTCCTCCTCCATCTCCCGGGAGAACATGTCCATGGGCACGTCGATGAGGACGGGGCCGGGGCGGCCGGATTCAGCCAGACGGAAGGCCTTGTCCATGATGTAGGGCAGGGCCTCCACGTCGTCAATGCGCCAGCAGCGCTTGCACACCGGCTCCAGAATCTTGTACTGGTCGCCGTCGGCGTGCATGTTGACCTCCTGGTGAGGGTGACGGCCAAAGTAGTAGCTGGGCACATCGCCGGCGATGACCACCATGGGAATGGAGTCGAAGGAGGCGTTGGCCACGCCGGTGAGGACGTTGGTCAGGCCGGGACCCAGGTGGCACATGACCACGGAGGCTTTGTGGGTCAGGCGGGCATAGCCGTCAGCGGCGGTGGAAGCCACGGCCTCGTGGCGGTTGGAGATGTACTTCACCTTGGGGTTGCGGTTGAAGGCGTCCAGCATTCCAATGACGGTGTGGCCGCACAGCCCGAAAACGTACTCCACATCCCGGCGCGCCAGATAGTCAACAATCAGATCAGATACCAGTTTCTTTGCCATGAATCATTACCTCCTGAAAATTTTTTCATAATTCCCATCGAAATCGTGCATCATCCACTCTTCCCCCCGCGTTTGCGAAGGGCGGGGAAAATGTTCGGTTTCTCCGGCGTTTTCCTTAATTAAATAATAGTATATCAGGCTGTTTTTGTCCAATATCCCATTTTCATTTATCGTTCGATTTTCCACATGAATTTTCCGGGAAACCGGGGAATTTGTTCATGCGTCAGAATGACCGTTTTTTTGTAAAAACTGGGTAAATACCTCGCCGCTCCGGATAATAAAATCCCGAAAATACTCCGCGGCCGGCGGGAGATACTGCTCTTTGTTCCACGTCAGGTAGAGCTGGCGGGGTGGAATATCGTTGGAAATGCGGAGAATCTTGGTGTTATAGGGCGCTCCACCCAGGGGATAGGGGATAATGGATACGCCGTGGCTGGCGGCCACAAGGCCGTAGATAATCAGATCCTGGGCGGTCTCCATGGTAATATTGGGATGGATATCCAGCTCCTGGAAAATCCGGTCGGTGACCCCCCGGAGCTGACAGTTGGTGTCAAAGGCGATGAAGTCCTCTCCATCCAGATCCCGCAGATCCACCTCGTCATGCCGGGCCAGCTGATGGCCCAGAGGAACCAGCAGTACAATCTGGTGATCCCCGATGTAAGTGGAATCCGCCCGGGGGTCGTCCACCTCGGTGGCGAAGATCAGGTCCACCTGTCCGGCGAGCAGCTGCTCCCGAAGCTGGGCGTAGGTGGCCTCCTGGTTAAATTGCAAGCGCACGTCCACCCGGTTGGTTTCCGACACATAGCGTACGATGATGTCCGGGGCAAACTGAGCCAGAGAGGGAAACCCCGCCATGACCACCGTTCCCGTGTTGGGATTGATGTAGTCGGTCAGGGTGGCGATCCCTGTTTCCAGGGTCTCCAGCGTCTTCTGGACGTAGGGCAGGAACAGCTGCCCGTATTTGGTCAGCTCTACATTACGGCCCCGCTTGACAAAAAATTCCACATTCAGCTCGTCCTCCAGCTCCCGAATGGCGTGGCTCAGGCTGGACTGGCTGACATACAGCTTTTCCGCCGCCCGGGTGTAGTGCTCCAGCTCAGCGATGGCCTTGAAGTAATATAACTGCCGCAGATTCATAGTTCCGCCCCTCTCTCCGTTCTCAAATCCCTATTATCCGCGATTTTCAGAAAATACGCAACCTTTTTTTATTTCAGCCATTGCGCGCCCTGTTTCCCCGGCTGGTCTCCCAGGTGCTCAGCGCCACGTCCAGGGAGATGAGCAGCAGACCGAAGAAAAAAGAGGGGGTAAAGGTCTCGTGGAGTATTACCGCTCCCAGCAGGGCGGCGAAGGCGGGCTGGAGGGGATAGAACAGAGAGCAGGTGCTGGCGGGGAGGAGGGACAGGGCTTTTGTCCAGGTATACTGGGCGACCCCGGAACCGAAAAAGCCCAGATACAGGATGACCAGCGCCACGTTTGGAGAAAAGCTTACCGGCTGGACCGCGGCGGAAAGAAGTCCGGCGGGAATGTGGAAGAAAAGGCTGACGGCCATACTCCAGGTGGTAACCAGCACGGCGGGATATTTGGCGGTGAGCCGCCGCATATACACCGAGGCAAAGCCCCAGGTCACCACCGATACCAGCACCGCCGCTATCCCCAAAATCTCGCTCCGGCTGCCCGCCCCCCGGGTGATGACCACCGTTCCCGCCAGGGCCAGGGCCAGGCAGAGGAGCTTGACCGGGGTAATACGCTCCTTCAGCAGCAGGGCGGCCAAAAGAGTGACCGTGACCGGGTTAAGCGCGTTAATCAGGGAGGCCATGGTGGCCCCGGTGAGAGAGATGCCCAGCTGGATCAGGAAGAAGGTGGCAAAATAGCCCAGCGCCCCCACCAGGAGAAAATACTTCCAGTCCGCCCGGTCAATTCTGGTTCCCAGGTGTGTTCGGGCCATCAGGAGCAGCGGGACCATGGCGGTGGAGCACCGCAGGCAGGCCACCAGAGCGGGGGGCAGATCACCGGCGATCAGCTTTCCCCCCACATAGACGCTGCCCCAGATAAAGAAGGTAAAGAACAGCAGCCCAAAGGCCTGGCCCTTTGATTTTGTCTCCATTGTTTTCCCTGCTCCTTACAGCCTGGGCTGGCGGCCTCTGACGGGATGCCGCCAGCCCGGGCGGTCATTTCACGCTCCGGAAACGGATCAGTTGGCGGCGGCCTCCTCCAGGCTCTGCTGGAGGACCGTGGCCAGACCGTTGGTGGCGTTGTCAATCTTTGTATACAGGTCCTTCACGCCCTGTACGGCCAGCACATCGTCAAAGAAGGTGTCGTCATACTCGATCAGCTCCATGCCGCCGTCCACCAGAATTTGTTTGTTGCTCTGGTCGATTTCGGTCAGCTGGGGACGCATCTCCTCCAGCGCCTCGGCCACCGCCTGCTCCAGAGCCGCCTTGTGCTCGTCGGACAGGCTGTTGTAGATCTCAGAGTTGATGCAGATCTGGTTGCAGTACAGAATGTGATTGGTACAGGCCAGATACTCCTGGACCTCCTGGAAGTTGGCGCCCACGCAGCTGTCGGCGGCGTTCTCCTGGCCCTGAACGGTGCCGTTTTGCAGAGAAATGTACAGCTCCGACCAGGCCAGAGGGGTGGGCTCGGCGCCGATCGCCTTCCAGAAATCCATGTGGTTGGTATTCTCCATGGTGCGGATCTGGAGGCGGTTGAAATCGCTCAGTGTCCGCAAATCGGTATGGGCGGTGGTCAGCCGGTAGGTGGCGTTCTGCATAAAGCCCAGCAGGTGGAGCCCGTTTCGCTCATAGGCCTCGGACATCTGCCGGTGGAACTCCGAGTCGCCGTTGAGCACCTCGTTGATGGTATCTCCGTCGTACTTGGAGAACACCATGGGCAGATCGAACACAGCCATCTCCGGGATAAAGGACACCACCGGGGCGGTCTGGCATACGGTAATGGCGATGTAGCCCCGTTGGGCCTGGCGGAGCAGGTCGGCGTCGCCGCCCAGCTCGCCGTTGGGGAAGTAGTCCACCACCAGAGGGGTCTCACTGTCTCCGGTGAGATCGGCCACCTTATCCACGATCTTCTGGGCGAAAACCTGACCGGCGGCCCCCTTGGCGGTGGTGTCGGCGGTGACCAGCCATACCCCCTGGTCCGACAGTCCGCAGGAGGGCAGAGCCAGCAGCGTGGAACAGGCCAGCAGCAGAGCAAACAGCTTTTTCTTCATAACAGTCCCTCCTCCTTTTATGCCGCCTGAAGGCTGGCCATCAAGTCTACCAGCCAGGTACTGATGGGCTGGATGTATACGATCATTACCAGGGCGATGAGGAAAGCGATGATAAAGGGAACTGCCTTTTTGGCCACAGACATGGGGGGCGAGTCCGCCAGGTTGCCGGCCACGAACAGGTCCAGGCCGAAGGGGGGAGTGGCCAGACCGATGGACAGGCAGCACACCAGGACCACACCAAAGTGGACCTCATTCACACCCAGGGCCTGCACGGCGGGCAGCAGCACAGGAGCCAGGATGATAATGGCCGGTCCGGTGTCCATGACCATGCCCAGAATCAGGAAGATGACGGTGCACACGGTGAGCACGGCAAAGCCGCTGTGGAAATTGCTGGTGATAAAGTTCTGCACGGCGGCGGTAGCGTGGGTCAGAGACAGCACACGGCCGAAGGCGGTGGCGAAGGCCAGCACAAAGGCCAGACCGCCGTAAGTCTTGATGGCGCCGCACAGGAAGGGGATCAGCTCCCGGATGGTGATGGTTTTATAGATGAACAGAGACACGATCAGGGCATAGAACACAGAGACCACAGCGGCCTCGGTGGGAGTGAAGAACCCGGAGTAGATGCCGCCCAGAATGATGATGGGGCACAGCAGGGCGGGCAGGCTGTCCAGGAACAGGTGCAGGAAGCCCTGCCGGCTCATCTCGGCCATACGCTTTTTAATCAGCGCCCGGTCCTCGCCCTTCCGGACGCAGTAGATCACCGCGTAAATCATCAGCACCGCGCCGATGAGGATACCGGGAATGATGCCGCCCAGGAAAAGTTTGCCGGTGGACACACCGGTGGCCAGGGAGTACAGCACGAAGGGAATGGAAGGAGGAATGATGACGCCCAGACCGCCGGCTACGGCGATCAGGCCCGCCGTCCAGGTCTTGTCATAGCCCAGGCTGACCATGAAGGGGACGCACATAGCGCCCACGGCGGCGGTGGTAGCCGGACCGGAGCCGGAGATCGCGCCGTAGAACAGGCAGGTCAGCACCACGGCGCAGGGCACGCCGCCGGGGAAGCGGCCCACGAAGAAGGCGAAAAAGTTGAACAGCTTTTTGGAGATGCCGCCTTCCGCCATAATGACGCCGCCCAGGATGAACAGGGGGACCGCCAGGATGGGGGTGGAGTTCGCGCCGGAGAGGGTGTTATCTACGATCTGAGGAATCACGCCGCCCTGTCCCAGGAGCATAATGGGCGCGGCGGAACCCAGGATCATGCTGACGCCGATGGGAACGGAAAGTATAATCGCGACCAGAAATACCACAAATACCAGAATTGCCGCCATTTACTCCAAGCCTCCTTCCGCTTTCTTGCCGGCCGCCGCCTCTTCAGCCGCCTCGGCCATGGTCTGCTCGATGGTGGACAGCTCGCGCTCGTTAAAGTGTGTCAGGTGCAGAACAAACACCTGTACCCCCCGCAGGGTGGCCAGGATAAAGCCGGCGAAGGCGAAGCCGTACAGAATGGACATCGGCCACTGCATAGCCGCCGAGGTCTCGCCGCTGCGGATGGTCCACTGGAGCACCTCCACCGAGTGATAGGTCAGCAGGGCCATGGACAAAGTGACCACCACGTCCACACACAGGTTGATGATCTTGCGGGCCACCTGGGGCATCAAATCCAGCACCACGCTGACCCGGAGCATGTTGCCCTTGCGGATGGTGTAAGGCAGAGAGACGAACACGCTCATGATCCACATAAAGCGGCTGAACTCCTCGGCCCAGGTTAACGACTCGATAAACGGGAGCTTTCGGACGATAACCTGAAGCATCATAACGCAGGCGATCAGAACCAGGAAAACAGCCAGCAGCACCTCTTCAAAGTGGTCGTCCAACCATTTGATTGCTTTCATTAAATACCTCCTCTTTCTGCTTTTATGTCCGTCCGGCGGGCTGTGCCCGCCGGACGAAATGACCGGTCATTTCGCCGCGGCCGCTTTCTGCTGCTCGGCGACAATTTTCAGCAGCTCCTGGCGCATGGCGTCTACCGGAGCCTTTTTGCCCGTCCACAGCTCGATCTGGGCCGCGCCCTGGTACAGGGACATGCCCAGGCCGTTGAGCACCTTGCAGCCCTTCTCCTCCGCGTCCATAAGGAACTGGGTCCGCTCCGGGTTGTAGCAGGCGTCGAAGAAGAACTGGCTGGGCTGGATGTACTCCTTGGGCAGGGGGGTCTCCCCGATGTGCTGGCCCATGCCGATGCCGCTGGCGTTGAGGACCACGTTGCAGGCGGCCAGCTTGGAGAAATCGCCATGGTGGACAAACTCGGCCACAGGGGCGAAGTTCTCGTTGATGTCGGACACCAGGGACTTGGCGCAGGGCTCAAACAGGTCGGTGATGTAAATCTTCCGGGCGCCTTGGTAAGCCAGGATGGAGCACATGGCCCGGCCCGCCCCGCCGCCGCCGAAGCAGAAGAACACCGACTGGTCCACCTGAACGCCACCCTCCTGAGTGAGGGAGGTATAGAAGCCCACGCCATCGGTGTTGTAGCCGATGAGCTTGCCCTCGGGGGTCTTGACCACGGTGTTGCTGGCCCCCATCTTCTGGCACAGAGGGTCCAGCTCGTCCAGATACCGCAGCACCCGCACCTTGTTGGGCTTGGTGACGGCAAAGCCGGCGAAGTTCATATACCGGATGCCGTTGACAATCTCCCCCAGATGCTCCTTGTCCGCCTCAGTGTAGAAGTAGAGCATGTTCAGCCCAGCGGCCTCATACCCGGTGTTCTGCATCCGGGCGGCGAAGGACTGGCTCAGGGGGGTGCCAATGAGGGTAATCATTTTGGTGTTGATATCAGCCTTCATTGTTTTTTACCTCTTTTCGATCGGGATTTTTCATGTTATAATGAACCGGATTACAGCCCGTTGGCGGCGAAGAACTCCCTGGCCGTCTCCAGACACCGGGCGGCATGGCCGGCCCGGCCCCTGGCCTGGATCTCGGCCAGGTTGGGCAGCTCGATGGAGCAGACGTTGGCGGGCAGGGCCTTTAAAATACCCTTTAAGTCCACAACACCCTCGCCGCAGTAGACCCGCCCGCCCCGGACCACCTCGACGTCCTGCCGTCCGGCCATGTCAGCGGGCCAATCGCACAGGTGGATCACGCCGAACCGGCTGGGGTCCACCGCTTTGATATCCTCGGGAGTAACGCCGGTTTTATAGACGTAGATCATATCCATCAGAATCTTCAGGTTGGACGCGCCCACCTGGTCCTGAATCTCCATGGCCTCCTTCATGCTCTTCAGCTCGGAGACGATGGGAAACTCCAGGTTCAGAGTCAGGCTGAACTGCGCGGCCTGCTCGCAGAAGGCGCCGTACCGGTCCACCGCCAGACCGCGGTCCTTCGTCCAGACACTGGTAAGTACCTGGGTGGCCCCCAGCTCCGCTCCCTTTTCAAAGGCGGCCCGGTAGTCGCCGGGCAAATCCTCCCGGACGCGGAGCAGCTCGATGTCGAAGAGCCTCATCTCATAGTCCTTCAGAGCCTGCCGGACCTGCTCCATCAGGGCGGGGTCGCTCTCCAGATGAACCTGGGGTTCGCCCTCCTGCCCCATGGGGATGGTGCGCAGGCTGACGTAGTCATAGCCGGCCTGTTTAGCCGTTTTAATCTGCTCCACAGGGTCGATCCCCGGTGTAGTGAGGTAGGCGAGGGAAAATTGTCTGGTCATTTTCATATCTCCTCCTGTTCCTTTTCAGCGTGGGGAAATTGTTGATATGACCAATATCCCCCTGTTGTCGCTCTAATTTTATATTGGAAGTGCTCGGTCAGTCCATTATTAAAACTTCATGAATCAATCGTTTTCTTGCATTGATCCGGACGAAAAAAACGCCGTTTCGTCACAATATCCAAATTGAAAGTTTTGTTTTTGGAGGAAGTCGCCAAGGCGGGGCGTTTGAAATTGTGAAAGCCATCGAAAAAACCGCCTGTTCAGGCCGGTATCATTGAAGTGCTTTATCGGGCAATTGAAATCTTGTATTGGAAACCGCTTCAGGCTTTCGATATGATTTGACTATCAACCATAAGAACGCGGAACCCTGTACTGTTTTCCGCGAAATCAAAGGAGGAACCAACATGGAGGAATTCAGAGGAAGCCGGAACTATGTAGCCTCGGAGGAGCTGCTCCGAGCGGCCAACATCGCTATGGTACTGCAAAAGCCCCTGCTTATCAAGGGTGAGCCGGGCACCGGCAAGACCATGCTGGCGGAGGCCATCTCCCAGTCGCTGGGCAAAAAGCTCATTATCTGGAACATCAAGTCCACCACCAAGGCCCAGGACGGCCTGTACGTCTATGATGTTGTCCAGCGGCTGTACGACAGCCAGTTCGGCGGTCAGGGGGTGGACGACATTGAGAAGTATGTCAAGCTGGGCAAGTTGGGGGAGGCCTTCACCGATGACGAGCAGGTGATCCTCCTCATCGACGAGATCGACAAGGCGGATCTGGAGTTTCCCAACGACCTGCTGTGGGAGCTGGACCGGATGGAGTTCCACATCCCGGAGACCGGCCGTACCGTCAAGGCCAACCACCGGCCGGTAGTGATTATCACCTCCAACGCCGAGAAGGAGCTGCCCGACGCCTTCCTGCGCCGGTGCGTGTTCCACTACATTGAGTTCCCAGACAAGGAGCTGATGGCGGACATCGTCCGGGTCCATTACCCCGATATCAACGAAAAGCTGCTCACCCAGGTGCTGGAGGCTTTTTATAAGATCCGGAACCTGCCGCAAATCAAGAAAAAGCCCTCCACCAGCGAAATTATCGATTGGATTCAGGCTCTCCAGCACGGCGGCACGGATGTCAGCCGCGTTGTCAAGGAGGTCCCCTATCTGGGGGTGCTGCTGAAGAAGAACGAGGATATCGACATGCTCCGTCGCGGCTGGCGGTGAGCCATGTTTGAGGATTTTCTCTACCTTCTCCGGCGAAACGGTCTGAAGGTGTCCCTCACTGAGTGGATGGCCCTGATGGAGGCCCTGAATCAGAACCTCCATGAGGCCAGCTTCACCGGGTTTTACCATCTGTGCCGCTGCCTTCTGGTGAAAAGCGAGGCGGACTTCGACGCCTTCGACCGGGCATTTTTGGATTACTTCCGGGACGTACCCTTCCAGCGGGAGGTGTCCCGGGAGATGCTGGACTGGCTGGACAAGCCCAACGCCCCTATGGGAGAATACGATGAGCAGCAGGCGGAGCTGAACGAGACCCTGTCCACCCTGGAGATCGAGGAGCTGTTCCAGGAGCGCAAGCACGAGCAGCGGGAGCAGCACAACTGCGGCAGCTACTGGGTGGGCACTCACGGCATGTCCATCTTTGGGAACATGGGCCTGTCCCCGGTGGGCATCCGGGTGGGTGGGGAGTCCACCTCCCGCCGGGCCTTCCGGGTGGCGGGAGAGCGCCGGTTTCGGGATTTTCGCCAGGACAACACCCTGGACACCCGCCAGCTCCAGGTGGCTCTGCGCCGCCTGCGGCAGTTCTCCGGCCTGGTGGACCTGCCCCCCACCGAGTTCGATGTGGACGGCACCATCCAGGACACCGCCAACAGCGCCGGACTGTTAAAGGCGCGCTATAAAAAGCCCCGGCAGAACACAGTGAAGGTGATCCTCCTCATGGACTCCGGCGGCTCCATGGAGCACTACGCCCAGCTTTGTTCCGCCCTGTTCCAGGCGGTGACCAGAGCAGGCCACTTCAAGGACCTGAAAATCTACTACTTCCACAACTGCCCCTACACCCGGCTGTACAACGACCCCACCCTGATGCCCTCCAACGCCGTTCCGGTGAGCTGGCTGCTGTCTAACCTCTCCCCGGAGTACAAGCTGATCTTTGTGGGGGACGCCCAGATGTCCCCCCGCGAGATCTTCGATCCCTTCCCCGCCCAGAGGGAAGGGGAGCCCTCCAGCGGCATCGACTGCCTACGCCGTCTGCGGGAGCGCTACCGCCACGCAGTCTGGCTCAACCCCGGCGACCGCCCGGAGTGGGGCGGCGAGTGGACCGAGAGCTACGATGCCATCGACCGCCTGTTTCCCATGTTCCCCCTCACGGTGGAGGGACTGGAGCAGGGCATGCGGAAGCTGCTGGCCCGATAAAAACAAGGACCGCCTGTTCGGCGGTCCTTACACTTTATCCAGCGCTCTCCGGCAGCAGCGTATTCCGTTTGTGGAGAAACAGGGTCAGGGTGGTGGCGGAGGCCAGAATGTCGGCCACCGGCTCGGCCACATAGATGCCCATCACATTTTTTGTGGCCATGGGCAGGATGATCGCCAGCGGGACCAGCAGGATCACCTTGCGCAGAAGGGCCAGAAACAGGCTGGTTTTGGCCTGGCCCATGGCCATAAAAGTGGACTGACAGGCCATTTGCGCTCCAAAGGCCCAGATGCCGCCGAAGAAAACAGGCATGACCTTGCCGACCAGCTCCACCAGCTCCCGGTCGTCGTTGAAGATAAGGGCCAGCGGTTCCGGCAGGAAGAAGGTAACCAGAAAGGCGGCGACGGTTACGGTCAGCGTCGTGCGCAGCAGAAGCCGGAAGGTCTCCCGCACGCGCCGGTAGTTCTTCGCGCCAAAGTTATAGCTCATAACGGGCTGCACTCCCTGGGTGATCCCCTGCACCGGCATGACTACCATCTGCATCACGCTCTGCATGACGGTGACGGTGCCTACATACAGGTCCCCGCCGTAAAATTGCAGGCCGGAGTTGAGCACCACCGTTACCAGGCTCTCGGTGGACTGCATGATAAAGGGGGCCACCCCCAGAGCGGCGATTTTTCCCACCACCGCCCGCTCCAGGCGCATATTTTTCGGCCGGACGCGCAGTCCGGACCGTCCAGAGCACAGAAAGCCCGTCACCCAGCAGGCGCTCACCCCCTGGGAGAGAATGGTGGCGGTGGCCGCGCCCTTTACCCCCATCCCAAAGCCGAAGATAAACAGCGGATCCAGGAGGATATTCAACACCGCCCCAATGAGCACCGAGCACATGGCCACCAGAGCCTGCCCCTGGGCGGTGATATAGGCGTTAAGCCCCAGGGCCAGCTGGACAAAGACGGTGCCCGCCAGGTAGATGGAGATGTAATCCAGGGCGTAGCCGATGGTGTCCTCCGAGGCGCCGAAGGCCATGAGAACCGGCTCCTTTATCACGGAAAACACCGTGGTGAGGACAGCGGCCATCATCAGCAGCAGCGCGGTGGAATTGCCCAGAATCTTTTCCGCCCCCTCCCGGTCCCCCGCTCCCAGGCGGATGGAGGCAAGCGGAGCGCCGCCCATGCCCGCGAAGGCGGTGAAGGCGGAAATGAGCATGATGATGGGAAAGGTGACCCCCAGGCCGGTGAGCGCGGAGCGTCCCACCTCCGGGATGTGGCCGATGTAGATGCGGTCCACAATGTTATACAGCATATTGATGAGCTGGGCCGCCACCGCCGGCAGGGCAAGGCGTACCATCAGCGGACCGATGGGGGCGCTGGCCAGCGCCTCCTCGCTTCTGTGGGACTGGGACAAGCTGCGTTCCTCCAATCAGTCTGCGCCCCCAGCCGCGGGGCGGGGACGCGTCCAGGTTTTGATGTAAGAGCCTGGTTCATATCTCAAAGTATGCCGAATGACGTGGAATTTTGCCGTCAGGCAAGGCGAATTTTTGCGGGAATACTGGATGTATTCCAAAAAATTTAACGCGGTATGACGGCGAGAGATCCGTCAGACGGTATGCTGAGGGATGTGAAACAAGCTCTTAGAGGGAAGTATACTACAAAATGTCCCGAAAGGGAAGGGCGGAATTGTGCCCCCGCATAGTACCAGCGGGCCAGCGGAAGGAGCGGAAGGCGGATGCTGGCCGCCGCGTCTGATATTTTTTGTACCCTATGTTTTTGGAAAATGCTCTTGACAAAAGAATAACACTGCGTTATACTTTGATTGTCAACATCGTGTTATACATTGTGGAGGGCAAATATATGGTACAACAACTATCTGATGCTGAACTCGAAATTATGAAAATCGTATGGGAGAACCAGCCGGAGGTGACGCTGTTCCCCTATATCATGGACGGGCTGGCGGCAAGGGGCAGGCCATGTCAAAAGAATACCCTGATTGTACTGCTGTCGCGGCTGATGAACAAGGGCTTTCTGAGCGCCAGGAAAATCGGACGCCGCAACGAATATACCACGCTTGTTTCAGAGACGGAATACCAGACAGCGCAGACGAGAAATTTCCTGGATAAGATTTATGAGGGCAGCGCAAAGGGGCTGGTTTCCAATCTGATTTTGGGCGATCTGCTGGCAGACGAGGAATACGAGGAATTGAAAAGGCTGCTGGAGAAAGGAAAAGGGCAGCAATGAACGCGGTTTTGAAAATTTTCCTGTCCATGTCTTTTTCCGGCGGCTTGCTTATTCTGGCTCTGCTTTTGGGAAAACGTTTTTTGAAAAACAAAATCAGCCGGCAATGGCAGTATTACATTTGGCTGGTTGTTGTTGCGCGGCTGCTGCTCCCGTTCGGGCCGGAAGTAAGCCTGATGGGAAAGGCATATCAGGCTGTCGATCAAGCGATATCCCAGACCGCTCCCTTGCCGCCGCGGCAACAGTCCCCACAAAATGTTCCGGAAGGCGATCTTGCTCCCGCTGTTGGGGCGGAGCGGCACAATGAAACGGTGGATAGTCCGGCGGATGATGGAACAACCGCCCACCCGCTTCAAGATATTGGAGTGTTGCTAATCAATCATATCTGGCTGGTGTGGCTGGTGGCCGCGCTGGGCTTGCTGATACGAAAAATAACAATCTATCAGGGCTTTGCGCGATATATCAAGGCTGGATTAACCCCGGTTTCTGACATTGAACTTTTGGACCGGCTTTCTATTGTCGCGGAGCGGTCAGGCATGAAAAAGCCAATTGAGTTATGTGTCAATCCGTTGGTTTCCTCCCCGCTGCTGATTGGATTTTTCCATCCGTGCATCGTACTGCCCAGCTCAGATATTCCCGAAAAGGATTTTCGCTATATCATTCCGCATGAACTGACCCACTACAAACGGCGGGATATGTTCTATAAATGGCTGGTTCAAATAACCGTTTGCCTGCATTGGTTTAATCCGCTGGTTCATCTCATGGGCCGGGAAATTACCAAGGCTTGTGAATTTTCCTGTGATGAAGCTGTCCTAGCGAAAATGGGATATGATAACGCCCGGGACTATGGGAAAACCCTGCTTGACGCGATGGCGGCCGTTGGAAAATACAAGGAAAATCTTGGGGCTGTCACTTTAAGCGAAAATAAACAGCTTTTGAAAGAAAGGTTGGGCGCGATTATGAAGGTTAAGAAGCAATCGAGATCAGGTAAGATATGGACTGCCGTGCTGACACTATGTGTCGTTTTGGGAGCGGCCTTTGTTGGGGTTTACACAGTGGGGAATGTTCAGGCGGCGTCCCTGCCCGGCACACCACTGGACACCACCGGCAGGCCCTCGCTGTCGCTGGATGTCAGCGGCGCCGCTGTAAATGTGCTGGCGGCGGCGGACAATCAGATTTCGGCTGAATACAACAGCGATGTCTATGCAGTTCGCATCAGCCAGCAGAACTGCGACTGGAAGGTTTCAATCTCCTGCGAAGCCAGCACGAACACAAATGATGAAACAATCAAGCTCTATCTTCCCAGCGTGGATTACAGTGATGTAAAATTAAAAGCCGATAACGGGTATCTGACCTGCGGCCTGATTCGATCCGGCAATATTGTGGGCAATTTCAATATGGCTTCCGTCTATTTGATCTTGCCGGAGGGATTTTCCGGCTCGGTAAACGCCATTGCCGACAGTGGATATTTCCAGCTGGTTTCCCAAGACGATTTCAAAAATACCACCACCACCATTACCGACAACGGCGATTGGGGCGAGATTTACAAACCGAAGAATTTCAAGGAAAATGGGAATACTTCCACATTTACAGACGGCACAGGGGCAAATACAATTCGGGTTACGCGAAAAGGCTCCGGTGTGATGGGGATTTATACTTCACAAAGCTTTACCGCCTCTAATGAATTTCCGGACGATTGGAAGGACCTGTGGCAGGACGAATGGCAGGGCAAGCCCTGGGAAGATGACTGGTGGCAAAATACCTGGCGGGAAGATGATACCTCCAACGCTCCCGCCGCGAGTGACGAGCGGTCTGAAAAAACGAATACAGCTTCCGCGGACATAGAGCGGTACTATGAGGCCGGCAGTCTGCCTCTGTTTGAGATCACGTTCCCCCGGCTGGATGAAAGTACGCAAAAGAAATGGCTTGAAAAGCTCTATGCGGATGGGGACTTTGCTTTCTTCTCTGTCGCCGCGCGCCGGCTTGACGCAAATTCCGCTCTGTTTACCGGCTTCGCCGAAAAAGCGTATGTTGATGGGAAAACAGCGTTTTTCTCCATCTTGACCGACTGTATGGACGAAACGCGACTGGAACTTTGGCTGGACAGGGCTTTGGAAGATGGGAACTGGGCATTTCAATCCATGCTTTTTGATAAGGTAGGCAAGAGAGACGAATTTGACGAGCTGAAAGCGAAACAGGAAAAGGAATGGGCCGAGGCGCAGATGGCGGAATATGAGGCGGTAGGCGTCACGATGGTGGATGAAAAGACCTATTATTATCAAGGACAGCTAATCAATATCTTTCTGGACATCCGGAAGGAAGGCTCCTTCTATACTCTGAATATGAACCCGAAGGGAACCGTCAATATTAAAATTACCCGGGACGCGAACGACGATATCACTGGCGCCGCCTATATGACCGAAGCGGAAGTGGCTGAGCTGCTTGGGGATATGGATGACCCGGATGATACAACTGATGTGGAGCTGATCCCTGTTGACTTCAAGGCCGTAGCGGCAGGAGAAACGATCTGCCTGGGGGAATATACATTGTCCCAGGGGGACGAAATCCTGTACAGCATTTCAGTGAAAACAGGAAACCAAATAAAGGTTTTTTTCGCTAAGGACGGGCAGGAAGATGTGGCCTATTGGTCTGTGGATAACCTGCGGCAGCCGGGCGAATCGCTGGAATGTATCGCGGATTTTATCGTCGGGCCTCCGACAACAAAGCCCGGAACCTATCAGCTGTATCTCCAGGCTCCGGACGGCGCTTTGGGAAATGTAAGGGGCAGTATTTCGATTGCGTCAGCAGGCGTATCCTGACTATTACATATGACAACGAGGGGAGATACATGGTCATGCGCGGCCCGGAGATCATCCTGCGCATGGGAAAAGCGGCTCCCCCGAACGTGCGGCGTTCGGGGGAGGTTGTCATTCCGCGTTCAGATACGACAAAATATCCGCCGCGTTGGTGTCGGGCTTCACCTTGGGCATCACCTTTTCGATCATACCGTTCTCGTCGATGATGAACGTGGAGCGAGCCACGCCCATGCTCACCTTGCCATAGTTTTTCTTCTCCTGCCACACGCCGTAAGCCTGAATGGCGGTCAGCTCCGGGTCGGAGAGAAGAATAAATGGCAGATCGTGCTTCTCCGCGAACTTTTGGTGAGACGCCACAGAATCCTTGCTGACGCCAATGACCACCACATTGAACGCTTTGAACTCCTCATAGGCCTCAGCGAAGGCGCAGGCCTGCCTGGTACAGCCGGGGGTGTTGTCTCTGGGGTAGAAGTACAGTACGACCCTTTTGCCCACAAAATCGGACAGCGATACAGGATCGCCAGCCTTGTCCGACAAAGTAAATTCCGGCGCCTTAGTCCCTGCTTCCAACATTTTTATGTCCTCCTTTGATGAATATGTCTATATTATAATCCATTCGGCGGGAAAATCCAATAAAAATTCTCTTCGCCCAGGTCCGCTTGGGTGTGTACGTTTTATGAGGATTCCTATATCCCGAACAGTCCGCGGATGTCTCCCTCCACCCGCCGGCCTTTGAGCGGAGCGAGTCCCTCGGTTTAGGCCAACAGAGCCTGGATCTCCTCGCGGGTCAGGGGGATCCTGTCCACCGCCAGCTCGGGCTGAACTTCGCCCAAGGCGCTGAACCCCACCATAGACGGCTTCTTCCCACCCAGGCTGATGGACAGACTGACCGCGGCATTGCGCTCGCGCCACCAGTTGGGGACCCGGCACAGGATGCCCGCCTGTTTCATCGCTTCGCCCGCTGCCGACATAGCCCTCTTACAGAGCGGGCAAAACTGTCCTCTATGATAGCACAGAGAGCGCCTTTCAACAAGTCAACAAGCTCTGGCATAAAAGGCCGCGTCCTGGCACAAGCCGCTGATTGCCATGGGAGGGGTTGACAAATGTTGGCATTATGGTATAGTTATAGACAAATAACCAGCCAAATGACGGAGGGAGGCCCTATGGGGAAATTTGACGGTCTGCTGCTGGCCAGCGACTTTGACGATACACTGTACGATTTCAGCCTGCGCGTTCCGGAGCGCAACCTGAAGGCCATCCGGTACTTTACCGGCCAGGGCGGATATTTTACCGTGGCCACCGGGCGTGCCCACCGGACCTTCGCCCCCTTTGCCCACCTGGTGCCCATGAACGCTCCGGCGGTGCTGTCCAACGGCGCGGCCATCTACGACTTTCAGACGGACCGGATGCTGGAGCGGAGCCAGCTTCCCGACCGGGCCTCCGCCGACTTCGCGGCGCTGATGGAGGAGTTTCCCTCCCTCTCCCTGGAGGCCTACCATGGGGAGGATATTTACGTCTGCCACCCCAACGAGATTACCCTCGCCCATTTAAAAAAGGTAAACTGCGGTTATACCCAGTGTGAGGTGGCGGAGATGCCCACCCCCTGGGTGAAGGCGCTGTTCCACCAGGAGCGGGAGGTGCTGCTGGCCGTCCAGGCCCGCCTGCTGGGGCGGTGCGGGGGGGCCTATGAGGCTATCTTCTCCAACCCCCGCTACCTGGAGCTGACTGCGAAGGGCAGCAGCAAGGGAGGCGGCGTGGCCCGGGTGGCCCAGCTGCTGAACGTCGCTCCGGAGCGTATCTACTGCGTGGGGGACAACCAGAACGACATTCCCATGCTGGAGCGCTCCGCCATTCCCTTCGCCCCGGAAAACTGCGCCCGGGAGGTCAGAGACTGGGGCGCGAAGATTCTCTGCCACTGTAACGACGGCGTGATTGGCGATATTGTGGAGCTTTTGGACAGGCTGTATGGATGAAAAGACCGCTTGGCCCCGCTTGACAAAACGGGTTCCAGTGGTATAGGGATAAACAGAAGGGCACTTGCCGCTTTAGCGGTTGGCCCGAAGGTTAGTTAACAAATCAGTTGACCGCTTGGGAGCCAACCGAGCGGTCAACATGTGTTTATGGTCATCGCGTACAATATGACCGCCAAGTGCGCCGAAATCCGGAGTACAGAGACTACACGCTTTTTCCACATCTATTTTACTATGTTCCGCCTCAAAGTCTGTCATTCGGCGCTGTGGAAAAATGGCGCGATTGTGACGCGGTAAAATGAACGCGGCCCCCGGCGCGGGCCGGGGGCCGTTTGCGTTACATATCCATAGCGTCAGCCAGGTGGTCGATGGCCTCGTTGACCCGCCGGGCGGCCTTGTGGGCGGTCCGTTTGATCTGACGGCTGGGGGTCGCCATAAGGGTGCCCACGGCCACGCCGGCCAGCATGCCGGCTGCGGTGCCCATGATAAACGTTCCGCAGCCATTGGAATGGCAGGAAGTTCCGTGCATAAATTTCCCTCCTTTATTCCGGAGAATACTGCCTGTTCTCCGTCCGGAATAGCTTGCCCTGAAAATTTGAAAAACTCGTTGCTAAATCCTGCATCTTCCGCTATAATTTATTATCAGGATGCTATGCGTACGAGAATTTGACAACCTGCGGAGGAACCATATGAAGCTTCTGATTAAAAACGGCCGGGTGATTCACCCGGTGACGGAGACCGTTCTGCTCCAGGACATTTTGGTGGAGGACGGGCGGATCAGCCTGCTGGAGCACGGCCTGAGCTGTGAGGCGGACCAGGTGATCGACGCCTCCGGACTGTCGGTGGCTCCGGGGCTGGTGGATATGCATGTCCACCTCCGGGATCCGGGCCTCACCTATAAAGAGGATATCCTGACCGGCTGCGCCGCCGCCGCCCGGGGGGGTGTTACTTCGGTGGTGTGTATGGCCAACACCAGTCCGGCGGTGGACTGTCCGGAACAGATCCAATATGTGCTGGACCGGGCCAGGGAGGCCAACGGGGTGGAGGTCTACCCTGTAGGGGCCGTGTCCAAGGGCCTGCGGGGGGAGGAACCCACCGACGCCGAGGCGCTGCGGGCGGCGGGGGCGGTTGCCCTGTCTGACGACGGAAACAACGTGGACAACGCCAACCTGATGCGGGATGTGCTCATCCGGGCCCGTCAGCTGGAGCTGCCGGTGCTGTGCCACTGTGAGGACACCTCCATGGTGACCGGCCGGGCGGTGAACGAGGGCAGCGTGTCCCGAAAGCTGTGGCTGGAAGGTCGGCCCGCCATCGCCGAGGAGATCATGGTCATGCGGGACGCCATGCTGGCCGAGGAGACTGGGGCGCGGGTACATATTTGCCACGTCTCCACCGCCCGGAGCGTGGACATCATCCGAAAAATGAAGCGAAAGGGTGTTCCCATCACCTGTGAGACCTGCCCGCAGTACTTCACCCTCACCGAGGATGAGGTGCTCACCCAGGGGGCGATGGCCCGGGTCAACCCGCCGCTGCGCACCAGGGCGGATATCCAGGGCATTGTCGCCGGACTGAGGGATGGCACCATCGACGTGATCGCCACCGACCACGCCCCCCACTCCGCCGAGGAGAAGGCCCGCTCTCTCAGCCGGGCCCCCAGCGGCATGATCGGGCTGGAGACCAGTCTGGCTCTTACCCTCACCCAACTGTACCACACCAAAAAGATGGACCTGCCCGGCATCATCCGCCGCATGTCCACCAACCCCGCCGACCTGCTCCACCTGTCCCGGGGACACATGTCTCTGGGGGCGGTGGCTGACCTGGTGGTCTTTGACCCGGACGAGGAGTGGACGGTGGACCCGGAACAGTTCGCCTCCAAGGCCCGCAACACCCCATTCGCCGGCTGGAAGCTGAAGGGCAGGGTGAAGTATACCATCTCCAAGGGCGAGGTCATCTATCAGGACGGGAGGAATTGATACCATGTCATTCGACGTTTTACAGGATAAGATCCGCGCCATGAAAAACCCCACCGTGGCGGGACTGGACGCCCGGATCGAGTATGTGCCCGAGCACATCCGCGAAGCCGCCTTTGAGGAGCACGGCGTGGGATTGAAGGGCGCGGCGGAGGCTGTCTGGCGGTTCAACGTAGGCCTGATTGACGCGTTGCGCGATATCGTCCCCGCGGTCAAGCCCCAGGCGGCCTATTACGAAAACCTGGGCTGGCGGGGGATGGAGGTGCTGGAGCGTACCATAAAATACGCCAGGGAAAAGGGCCTGTTCGTCATCGCGGATATCAAGCGGGGGGACATCGGCTCCACCGCCGCCGCCTACGCCGAGGGCTGGCTGTCCGGGGCGAAAATCGAGGGGGAGCAGTATAAATCCTTCGATGCCGACTGCGTCACCCTCAACGGCTACATGGGCTCCGACTCCATCAAGCCCTTTTTGGAGGCGGCCAAGGCCGAGGACAAATGCGTTTTCGTGCTGGTGAAAACCTCCAACCCCGGCTCCGGGGAGTTGCAGGATATCCTGGCCGGAGACCGGCAGGTGTATCAGGTGATGGGCGACCTGAACGAGCGCGTCGCCGCTGGAACCGAGGGCAAGTACGGCTACACCATGGCCGGGGCGGTCACTGGGGCCACCTACCCCTCCGATATCCGCGCCCTCCGCAAGCGGCTGGAGCACACCTTTTTCCTGGTCCCCGGCTACGGCGCCCAGGGGGGCACGGCGGACGATGTGCGGTACGCCTTTGACAAGTACGGCCACGGGGCCATTGTCAACTCCTCCCGGGGCATCATGTGCGCCTGGCAGAAAACCGGAGGGGACGGCCATGACTTCGCGGAGGCCGCCCGGAACGCCGCCGTTGCTATGCGGGACGATATCAGGCGGTTTGTCACTATCGTGTAAGGGAGTTGCCATGGAAGAGAAAAAGAGGCTGTGTCCCGCCTGCGGGGTGGAGATGGAGCTGAAGCTGGAGAACTTCTCCATCGGCGCGGATGGACACGGCGGGCTGATGTCCCTGTTTATGGAGCAGTATGATGTGGACCTGTACGCCTGCCCCCGGTGCGG
The DNA here is from genome assembly GCA_910575265.1 of Oscillospiraceae bacterium. Classification (GTDB taxonomy): domain Bacteria; phylum Bacillota; class Clostridia; order Oscillospirales; family Oscillospiraceae; genus Lawsonibacter. The sequence continues at coordinate 128,479 of CAJTEA010000005.1, read as the reverse complement.
CAAGGTGGAGCTGTATACGGCTGACTTCAAACAGGAAGCTCCTCAGTCGGAGGAGGCTGAGGCGTCGGAGGAGGCTGAGGCGTCGGAGGAGGCGGAGCGGCCCGAACCCGGGAGAGAAGGCCTGTTTGGCTTTGGCGGACGAAAGAAAAAACGCCCGCCCTGGGAGAAATAGAGAAAGCGGGGAACCCATGAAAGTAGAACAACAGTGCAAAATTATCGCTCGGGAGCGGCTGACCCCGGACACCGTCTCCATGACCCTGGCGGTGGGGGACATGGTCAGCTCCGCTATTACCAATACCGGGCGGCCCATCCACCCCGGACAGTTTATCCACATCAAATGCGGGGAGGGCCTGCTGCTTCGCCGGCCCATCTCTATCCAGTCCTGGCTGGGGACCCGGATGGGGGGGACCATCACCGTTGTCTTTGAGGCGAAGGGGGAGGGCACCCGCTGGCTGGCCCAGCGTCAGGTGGGGGACACCCTGGACGTGTTAGGCCCCCTGGGGAACGGCTTTCGGACAACGTCCGGACCCTACTTACTGGTGGGAGGCGGCGTCGGTGTGCCGCCGCTTCACGCCTGCGCCTGTTATACGGGCTGTGCCTCCACCGCTATTTTGGGGTTCCGGTCCAAGGACCGGGCCATCCTGCTGGACCGGTTTGACGAGGACTGCGTCGACGTCCAAGTCGCCACCGACGACGGCTCTTTGGGCTATCACGGCTTTGTGGACGCGCTGGTGCGTCAGGAGCTGGAGAAGAAGCGCCATTATCAGGGCGTGCTGGCCTGCGGGCCGAAGCCCATGCTGAAACGTGTGGCGGAGGTGGCGGCGGAGTTCGGCGTCCCCTGCCAGGTGTCCATGGAGGAACGGATGGGCTGCGGCGTGGGGGCGTGTCTGGTATGTGCCGTCACCATGAAGGACGGAACGGTGAAACACGTCTGTAAGGACGGCCCGGTGTTTGACGCGGAGGAGGTGGACTGGGATGCCTGATGTGAATCTGTCCGTCAATTTGGCGGGGGTGACGCTGAATAATCCCGTGGTTGTGGCCTCGGGCGCCTTCGGCTTTGGCCGGGAGTACAACCAGTTCTACGATTTGTCCGAGTTGGGCGGCATCTGCGCCAAGGGGCTGACCCTTCACCCACGGATGGGCAACCCCGCCCCCCGCGTTGCCGAGACACCCATGGGCATCCTCAACTCGGTGGGGCTGGAAAATCCCGGAGTGGACGCTTTCATTAAGGAGGAGCTGCCCTTCCTGCGGCGGTTTGACACGAAAATAATCGCCAACATATCCGGGAACACCCCGGAAGAGTACGGCGTGATGTGCGAGAAGCTCTCCGCCGCCGGGGTGGACATGATCGAGGTGAACATCTCCTGTCCCAACGTGAAGGCGGGGGGGCTGGCCTACGGCACCCGGCCTGAGCTGGCCGCCGAGGTCACTGAGACCGCGAAAAAGCACGCCAACGGCGTGCCGGTTATGGTGAAGCTGTCCCCCAATGTGACGGATATCACGGAAATCGCCAAAGCGGCGGAGGGGGCCGGGGCGGACGCCCTGTCCCTCATCAACACCATCCGGGGCATGCGGATTGACGTCAGCACCCGCCGTCCGGTTTTGAGGATGAACACCGGGGGGCTGTCCGGCCCCGCCGTACTGCCGGTGGCGGTGCGGATGGTCTGGGAGGTGGCCCAGGCGGTGAAGCTGCCCATCCTGGGCATGGGAGGCGTGTCCAAGGGGGCGGACGCCGCTCAGCTGATGCTGGCGGGGGCGTCGGCGGTGGCGGTGGGCACCGCCCTGTTTACCGACCCCTTCGCCCCCCTGAAGGTCCGGGATGGGCTGGCGGAGATCGCCGGGCGGCAGGGGCTGTCCGCTGTGTCGGAGCTGACCGGCGGGGTAAAGCCCTGGTAGAAGGAGAGACTGCCAATGCTGGAACATATTATTGAGCTGTGCCTGCCCACCATCATCTCCGCCTGCGAGCTGATGGGCATCTTCGTGGTGGCGGTCACCGCGATTCACGCTTTCTGGCTGTACTGCGTGGGGATGGTCACCCGCACCCCGAAAAACATCAAATTCCAGCTGGCCGAGGGCCTGGCCACCAGCCTGGAATTCAAAATGGCCGCGGAGATTTTAAAAACCGTCCTGGTCCGGGACCTGAACGAGCTGATGGTCCTGGGGGCGGTGATCCTCCTACGGGCGCTGCTGTCCCTGCTCATCCATGTGGAGATGAAGGGGGAGGCAAATCATGCAAAGGACTGATTCCATGACCACCATTTATCTTGTCCGCCACGCCGAGGCGGAGGGCAACCTGTACCGCCGGGTACACGGCTGGTACAACTCCCTGATTACAGAGAACGGCTTCGCCCAGATCAGGGCTTTGGAGGAGCGGTTCCGGGACATACAGATCGACGCGGTGTACTCCAGCGACCTGTACCGCACCATGACCACCGCCCGGGCGGTGTACATCCCTAAAAATCTCCCCCTGAACACCGACCCCGGCCTGCGGGAGATGAACCTGGGGGATTGGGAGGATCTGACCTTCGGGGATGTCCGCCGCCGCTGGCCGGAGGAGCTGAACCGGTTCAATTCCACCGACCCCACCTGGAGCGCCCCCAACGGAGAGGGCTTCCACCAGTTGGGCGCCCGGATGGGGGAGGCGGCGCGCCGTCTGGCCGCCCGGCATCCGGACCAGACCATCGCCCTGTTCAGCCACGGCATGGCCATCCGCCAGCTGATCGCGCTGGTGAGGGGCCTGCCCCCGGAGGAGTGGGACGAGGTGCCCCACGGGGACAACACGGCGGTGACCTGCCTGGCCTGGGACGGGGGAGAGCTGTCCCTGGTCTTTGAACAGGACAATTCCCACCTGCCGGAGAGCGTCTCCACCCTGGCCCGCCAGGCCTGGTGGCGAAAGAGCGGCAAGGCTCAGGATGTAAATCTGTGGTACCGGCCCATCGACTGGGACAGGGAGCGGGACATCTATGTCAACGCCCGCCGGGAGGCATGGACCTCCACCCATGGCGAGGGGGTCCCCTTCGACGGGGAGGGCTTCTGCCGGGATGCCCGGCTCCACCTGTCCCGCACCCCCTGGGGGGTCACCCTGGCCTTCGCCGGGGATACGCTGACCGGTGTGCTCCAGCTGGACCCGGGGCGCTATCAGGAGGACAACGCCGGGTATATCCCCTTCTGCTATGTGGTCCCGCGGCGCCGGGGCCAGAGCCTGGGCGTGCAGCTCATCGGGCAGGCGGTGTCTGTCTACCGCCCCATGGGCCGGGACAGGCTGCGCCTGCGCTGCGCCCCCTACAACGACCGGGCACAGCGCTTTTATCAAAAATACGGCTTCGCCAAGGTGGGCGAGGAGGAGAACAGCCGGGTGCCGCTGGATATTTTGGAAAAGTACATAGGCTATGAGCGGTAGCTGTACGCGAAGGTACTGAACTATCGTTTTCCCGCGGTGTCAGGCTTTACTGTTCCATACGATGTCTATCAAGCCATTTGCTTATGCGGTTGGAGGCCGCGTTCGCCGCGACAGACACGATGAATCCGAGTATATATTCCATTCTTTCCACCGCCTCCTGCTGCCAGGTGTGGATGGAACAGCACAGAGAGTATACCAAAATTCGACAGTTGGAACAAGCTGTTCTTGTTGACGGATACCACTGCGGCTGATATACTGCTTCACGGAAAGAGAGGGGATTTGATGTCCTTCGACCGTGACCGATTCCTCCCCGTGACCCTGGACGATATGGCCCGCCGGGGATGGGATTTTTATGACTTCCTGCTCATTACCGGGGACGCCTATGTGGACCACCCCTCCTTCGGCACGGCCATCATCGGGCGGCTGCTGGAGGGAGCGGGCTACCGGGTTGCGGTGCTGGCCCAGCCGGACTGGAAATCCACCGCCGCCTTTGCCGCTCTGGGCCGTCCCCGGCTGGGAGTGCTCATCGGGGCGGGGAATATCGACTCTATGGTAGCCCACTACACCGCCGCCAAAAAGCGCCGCCATGACGACGCGTACTCCCCCGGACGGGGGGCGGGCCTACGGCCTGACCGCGCCACCATCGTCTACTCCAACCGGGTCCGGGAGGTTTTTGGAGATATCCCCATCGTCATCGGCGGGCTGGAGGCGTCCCTCCGCCGCTTCGCCCACTACGATTACTGGGAGGACAAGGTGCGCCGTTCCATCCTCTTTGACGCCCAGGCGGATATCCTCACCTACGGCATGGGGGAAACCGCCACCCTGGAGATCGCCGCCCGGCTGGCCTCCGGGACGCCAGTGGAGGAGATCACCGATGTCCGAGGCACCTGCGTAATCGGACGCTATCCCGGCGTCTGCGCCTATCCCAGGGTGGAGGTCCCCTCCTTTGCGGAGGTGTCCGCCTCCAAAAAGGCCTATGCCCAAGCCAACATGGTGGAGTATCTGGAACACGACGCGGTGTCCGGCAAGGCCATTGTCCAGAAGCACGGGGAGCGGTTTTTGATTGTGAACCCGCCCGCCTATCCCCTGACCACGGCGGAGCTGGACCGGGTGGCCGAGCTGCCCTACGTCCGGGAGCCTCACCCTATGTATGACGAAATGGGGGGCGTTCCCGCCATTGAGGAGGTGCGCTTTTCCGTCACCCACAACCGGGGATGCTTCGGGGCCTGCAATTTCTGCTCCCTGGCCTTCCATCAGGGCCGGACTGTCTCCTGCCGCAGCCACGACAGTGTGATCCGGGAGGTAAAAGCCCTCACCCAACACCCTGGCTTCAAGGGCTACATCCACGATGTGGGAGGGCCGTCGGCCACCTTCCGGAAGCCCTCCTGCCAGAAGCAGCTGAAAAGCGGGATGTGCCGGAACCGGGCCTGTCTGGCCCCGGAGCCCTGTCCCAACCTGAACGCCGACCACACCGACTATATGATGCTCCTGCGCAAGCTGCGGGAGATTCCCAAGGTGAAAAAGGTGTTTATCCGCTCCGGGATACGCTTTGATTACCTGTTGAAGGACCCCAGCGGGGAGTTTTTCACCGATCTGGTCCAGCACCACATCTCCGGACAGCTGAAAGTGGCCCCGGAGCACTGTGTGGCCCACACCCTGGATTACATGGGCAAGCCACACATTGAGGTGTATGAGAGGTTCCGGGAGAAGTATTTCAAGCTCAACCGCCGCTACGGCAAGGAGCAGTATCTGGTGCCCTACCTGATCTCCTCCCACCCCGGCTGCACCCTGGAGGACGCGGTTCAGCTGGCGGAGTGGCTGAACCGGCAGGGCCACATGCCCGAGCAGGTCCAGGATTTTTACCCCACCCCCGGCACCCTGGCCACCTGCATGTGGTACACCGGCATCGACCCCCGGACCATGAAGCCGGTGTTTGTCCCCAAAACGCCTCACGACAAGGCCCTACAGCGGGCGCTGATGCAGTGGCGCAAGCCCCAGAACCGGAAACTGGTGCTGGAGGCCCTCCGCGAAACCGGCCGGGAGGACCTGATTGGCTACGGAAAGCACTGCCTGGTCAAGCCAGACAAGGGCGGGCCTCCCGCACGGAAACCGTTAGGAAAAAAGGGGGACGGCCCGAAAAAAACCCGTATTGATACCCGTATGCGGGTGGAGAAAAAAGAAAGCTCTGCCAGACCGGCCCGCAAGAAAGGGTGGGCGAAGGCTCAAAAGACGAAAAAGAAAGGGTAAAAGACCGGGACGGGCGCGAAGCCCGTCCCGTTTTGGTTAATAGCGAGCGCTGGAGTCCGGCTGCCAGCTGGGGGTGCCGGAGTAGGTGTTGGTTCCAGTCATATCCCGGGCGGCGTCGCCGATACCCCGGCCAACGTCGCCGATGGCGTCTCCGGTGTCCCGGACGATATCCCGGGCGCCCTGGGTCAGGTCACGGGACAAGGCGTTTCCGCTGCTGCCGTAGACCTGGCCGTTGGAGCCGGCGGTGTAGCGGCCGTCGTCGAAATAATTTTGTCCCTGGTTCATGGTCGTGTTGTAACGCCGGCTCACCTGGCCGGCGGAACCGGAGCCGCTGGCGGCTCCGGAGGTGGTGCCGCTGTTGTTGCCGTTGCTGCCGTTGTTGTTGGTGTTGGGGTCACGATTGCTGCAGGCCGCCAGCGAACCCACCAGAGTGAGGGCCAGGGCCAGAGCCATGATGCTCTTTTTCATCACAAATTTCCTCCCGCTCTTTTTTCACGGAAGTCCCATCCGCGCTCTAGTATGTGCCGGTCTGACCGGACTCAGTCCGGAAATGAGCGGGCAATTTGGATTTTTTGACCGTTTTTGACAGGAAGGCCCCGGAGGCTTTCCGCTTTTTTTGGAAAAAACTTCGGCGGAATCCCTTGCATTTTCCACAGCGGTGTGGTATAGTATAGCTGAAATGTAAGGTAGTATTGGTGAGAGTGGGGTCGCGGCTCCGCTCTTTTTGATTGAAAAAACCGGCCAAGCCCCGGTTTTCAGGAGGAACATTATGGCAAAGGTGACCGACGCCGTGACCGCTCTGGCCCTCCCTGTGGTGGAGCGGGCGGGCTGTACCCTGTGGGATGTGGAATATGTGAAGGAAGCGGGGACCTGGTTTCTCCGGGTCTACATTGACAAGGCGGGCGGCGTGTCCATCGACGACTGCGAGGCGGTCTCCCGCCCGCTGTCCGATCTGCTGGACGAGGCTGACCCCATCGAGGGCAGCTACACCTTTGAGGTGTCCTCCGCCGGAGCGGACCGGCCCCTGAAAAAGCCGGAACATTTCGCGGAATTTCAGGGTGAGGAGGTGGAGGTCAAGCTCTACCGTCCGAGAGAGGGCCGCAAGGAGTTTGTGGGAGCGCTCAAGGGCTATGAAGACGGAAACGTCACCCTGGATGTGAACGGCGAGGAGGCTGTTTTTACCAAACAGGAGATCGCGCTGGTACGGTTGTACCCGCGGGTTTGACTTTAGGAGGATGAAACCGTGGCGAAACGAGTGACAAAGAAAAATGTCAACAGTAATGAGATGGACGGCAAGGAATTTTTCGAGGCTATCCATCAGATCGAACAGGAAAAGGGCATCAAGCCTGGCTATATGATGGAGAAGGTGACCCAGGCGCTGCTGTCCGCTTACCGCCGGGACCATGAGGGGGTGGGGGACAACCTGGTGATGGAGGCCGACGAAACGGCCGGCACCGTCCGCCTGTTTCTGAAAAAGGAGATCGTGGAGGAGGTTGACAACCCCGCTATGGAGATCAGCTTGGAGGAGGCCCGCCGGGCTCTGCCCCAGGCCGAGGTGGGGGACATGGTGCGCATGGAGGTGAAGGCCCGCTCCTTTGGCCGCATCGCCGCCCAGACCGCCCGCCAGGTTATCATCCAGGGCATCCGCGAGGCGGAGCAGGGGATGATCTACGACGAGTTCTGCACCAAGGAGCACGAGCTGCTCACCGGCACCATCACCCGCGTTGATCCCCGGAACGGGGCGGTGTCCCTGCGGCTGCACTCCGGCTCCGAGTTCACCGACGCCTACCTGGGCGCGAGCGAGCAGGTGAAGGGGGAGCGCTACACCGAGGGCCAACGGCTGAAGGTCTATGTGGTGGAGGTCCGCAAGGCCACCAAGGGCCCGCAGGTCCTCATCTCCCGCACCCACCCCGGCCTGGTCAAGCGGCTGTTTGAGCTGGAGGTTCCCGAGGTCTACGACGGCACGGTGGAGATCCGCTCCGTAGCCCGTGAGGCCGGCTCCCGCACCAAGATGGCCGTCTGGGCCGACCAGCCCAACGTTGACCCCATCGGCGCCTGTGTGGGCCCCCGGGGCCAGCGGGTGAACACCATCGTGGAGGAGCTGAAGGGGGAGAAGATCGACATCATCCGCTGGTCGGAGGACCCGGCGGAGTATATCGCCGCCGCGTTGTCCCCCGCCGACGTGGTGAGCGTGGAGGAGCTGCCCGCCGTGGGCGACGCCAAGAGCTGCCGGGTGGTGGTCCCCGATGACCAGCTGTCTCTGGCTATCGGCAAGGAGGGCCAGAACGCCCGTCTGGCCGCCAAGCTTACCGGCTACAAGATTGATATCAAGCCCGCCTCCGCGCCGCTGGAACCCATTGAGGAGCTGATCGCTCAGGCCGAGGCGGAGGCCGCCGAAAAGGCGCTGGCCGAATATGAGGCCGGTGAGACCGGAGCCGCTGAGGAATAAGACCCCAAAAGGAGAGAGAGCCTTGCCCAAAAAGATACCTATGCGCCAATGCGTTGGCTGCCGGGAGATGAAAGAAAAGAAGTCGCTGATCCGGGTGGTGAAGTCTCCGGAGGGCCAGGTGTCCCTGGACTTCAAGGGTAAGCTGCCCGGCCGGGGAGCTTATGTGTGCCCCAATCCGGAGTGCTTGAAGCGGGCCCGGAAGTCCCGGGGGCTGGAGCGGGCCTTTTCCGCCCCGCTGCCTCCCGAGGTTTGGGAGGGGCTGGAAGAGCAGATGAAGGAGGTGGAGCCCGATGCCCAGTGATCCTGTCCTCCATCTGCTGGGGCTGGCCAGGAAGGCCGGCCGGCTGGAGATCGGCGAGGAACCGGTGGGCGCGGCCTGCCGGGCCCGCCAGGCGCGGCTGGTGCTGCTGGCCGCGGACGCCGCCCCCAATACCCGCCGCCGGGCCGCCCACTTCGGCGAGGCGGGGAATGTCCTGTGGCTGGAGACCCCCTTTGACAAGGCCGCTCTGGGTTCTGTCCTGGGCCGGTCCTCCTGCGCCATGCTGGCCCTCACCGACGCGGGCTTCGCCGCCTCCGCGGTGGAAAAGCTGGCCGCCCGGGATCCGGACAAATACGGCCCCGCCGCCCGGCGGCTGCGGGAGAAGGCGGACCGGGTGATCCAGCGGCAGAAGGAGCGGCGGCAGCATGAGAAGAACCTTCGCCAGGGCAAGCGAAAGCCTTGGGCTCCGCCGCCCAGGGAGGAGGCTCCCCCGCCCCGGCGGGACAAGAATCCGAAAAGCGGCCCCGGAGGCCGCCGGCTGACCGGCAAGCTCCGGCACTCCTGAGAATCGAGGTGCGTTCATGATGATGACGAAATATCCTGTCCATAAGGTGGCCAAGGACTTTAAAAAGAACGGGAAGGCTCTGCCTTCCAAAGAGGTCATGGATATCCTGACCCGGTACGGCCATCCCCCCAAGAACCATATGCAGCCTCTCAGCGACGAGGAGCTGTCCATTGTGTTCGAGTATCTGACCCAGCACAACCAGATTGACTCCATCGAGCAGGTCTATGCCGATATCTACCACGACCCGGAAGCCGGGAAGGGGAAGGCTCCCAAAGCGGAGGCGAAGCAATCCGCCCCCAAGGGGGAGAAAAAGGACCAGCAGAGCCAGAGCCCCAAGCCCGTGTCCCAGAGCCAGCAGCCGGCCAAGCCAGCAGCCGTCCAGAAGCCCGCCTCCAAGGTGCCCCAGAAGAAGGTGGTGGATACCCGCGGAGGCCCGGCGGTCAACCTGGAGAAGTACGACGAGCGGCTGGAAAACTTTACCGACCAGCGCCGCCAGGATATGCGGGGGGGCAAGCAGAAGCTCCAAAAGCAAAACCAGCGGGGCCGCCAGCAGGGCGGCCGGGGCCAGTCTTTCGGGAACAAGCGCCGGCAGGAGGAGCAGGACCGGATGCGCCGCCTCCAGCTGGAGATTGCCAAGAAGGCCCCGCTCAAGGTGCTTATCCCCGACGAGATCGGGGTGGGTGAGCTGGCCTCCCGGATGAAGAAGACCGGGGCCGAGGTGGTCAAGTGCCTGATTAAGAACGGGGTGATGGCCTCCCTCAGCGATATCATCGACTTCGACACCGCCGCCATCATCGCCGAGGAGATGGGCTGCAAGGTGGAGAAGGAAGTGATCGTCACCATCGAGGAGCGCCTCATCGACACCGCCGAGGACAAGGAGGAGGACCTGGAGGCCCGGGCCCCCGTGGTTGTGGTCATGGGCCATGTGGACCACGGCAAGACCTCCCTGCTGGACTATATCCGAAACGCCAACGTGGTCTCCGGCGAGGCGGGCGGCATTACCCAGCACATCGGCGCCTATCAGGTGGACGTGAAGGGGAACACCGTCACCTTTTTGGATACCCCCGGCCATGAGGCGTTTACCGCCATGCGGGCCCGGGGCGCCATGATTACCGACATCGCCATCCTGGTGGTGGCCGCCGACGACGGCATTATGCCCCAGACGGTGGAGTCCATCAACCACGCCAAGGCGGCCGACATCCCCATTATTGTGGCCATCAACAAGATGGATAAGCCCGAGGCCAACCCCGACCGGATTATGCAGCAGCTCACCGAGTATGAGCTGGTGCCCGAGGAGTGGGGCGGGGAGACCATTGTGTGTCCCATCTCCGCCAAGACAGGCATGGGTATCGACAATCTTCTGGACATGGTGGTGCTCACCTCTGAGGTCCAGGAGCTGAAGGCCAACCCCAACCGCACCGCTCACGGCGCGGTGATCGAGGCCCGGCTGGACAAGGGCCGGGGCCCGGTGGCCACCCTCCTGGTCCAGAACGGCACCTTGAGACAGGGCGACGTGATTATCGCCGGCACCGCCGTGGGCCGTGTCCGGGCCATGACTGACGCCCGGGGACAGAAGCTGGCCGAGGCCGGTCCCTCCGTGCCGGTGGAGATCATCGGCATGGGCGAGGTGCCCGGCGCGGGGGACGATTTCCACGCCGTGGCCGACGAGCGCATGGCCCGGGAGCTGGTGGAGCAGCGCAAGCACGAGCAGAAGGCCAGCCTTAACAGCTCTGTGGGCAAGGTCACGCTGGAGGACCTGTTCAGCCAGATCAAGCAGGGCGAGATGAAGGACCTGAACATCATCGTCAAGGCCGACGTCCAGGGCTCTGCCGAGGCCGTCAAGGCCAGCCTGGAGAAGCTGACCAATGAGGAGGTCCGGGTGCGGGTCATCCACTGCGCCGTGGGCGCCATCAGCGAGAGCGACGTCATGCTGGCCGGCACCTCCGGGGCTATCATCGTGGGCTTCAATGTCCGCCCGGACAGCAACGCCAAGGAGAACGCCGCCCGCATGGGCGTTGATATGCGGATGTACCGGGTGATTTACGACGCTATCAACGAGATTGAGGCGGCGATGAAGGGCATGCTGGCCCCCAAATTCAGGGAAGTGGACCTGGGCCGGGCCGAGGTGCGCAGCGTGTTCCGCATTACCAATGTGGGCATGGTGGCTGGCTGCTATGTGCTGGACGGCAAGATGCAGCGGGGCGCTCAGATGCGCCTGCTGCGGGACAACATCGTCATCTACGACGGCGCTATCGCCTCGCTCCAGCGCTTCAAGGACTCCGTGAAGGAGGTCGCCTCCGGCTACGAGTGCGGCATCACCTTCGAGAAGTTCCAGGACATCAAAGAGAACGATATCATTGAGGCCTATTTGATGGAGCGGATCGAGGTATAAGAACTAAGCCAACGGGGCGGGCGTTTTCGCCCGTCCCGCTTTGCATGTGAGGAGAGTCCGCTGTGAGCCGTGTCTATCTATTGGCCGCCGAAAAGGAGCTGCCCGGGCTGGAGGAGCTAAGCTACTACCGCCGGGCGGTGGAGGAGCTGGGCTACCCCATGAAGCCCTTCAGGTATGGAATTACGCTGGAGCGGGAGAAAGCAGATCGGAAGAATCTGCGGAGCTTTCTGGAGGCAAACTTTACACAGGGCGAGACGCTGGAGCTGTGGAGCGTGTGGCTCAGCGGCGACCTCAACAAAAAATGCCCGCCCCGCTTTCGAGGCCGGCTGGCGGACTTCGACCAGGAAGCGCTGGAACAATTTATGACCGCGGAGGAGATCTGTTTTATCATCACGATATAAGGAGAAACGCAATGGCAAGCAATCGAATCGGACGCATCAACGAGGAGGTCCAGCGGGAGCTGGCCGTCCTCATTCCTACGGTGAAGGACCCCCGGGTGACCGGGATGATCTCGGTGACGGCGGTGGACGTGACCCAGGACCTGAAATTCGCCAAGGTCTATATCTCAGTTCTGGAAAAGGAGGACAGCGCTCAGGTTCTCAAGGGCCTGAAATCCGCCGCCGGGTATCTGCGGCGGGAGCTGGGCCGGGCGCTGAACCTGCGCAATACTCCCGAACTCACCTTCTATCAGGACGATTCCATGGCCAAGGGAGCCCATATTCTGGATATGCTGCGCGATCCGGAGGTGGTCAAGCCCGCTAATCCGGCCAACGAGCATATCATTTTGGAGGAGGAATAAGCCATGACTACCCAGGAAGCGGCCCAGTTTCTCACATCCCGGGACAAATTTTTGATTTTAACCCACATGCGCCCCGACGGGGACACCATCGGCTGCGCCGCCGGGCTGTGCCGCGCTCTGCGGCAGATCGGCAAGACGGCCTATGTGCTGGAAAACGACGGGGCCAACTCCCTGTTTGCCCCCTACCTGAAAGGGCTGACCGCCCCGGCGGACTTTGTTCCCGACACGGTGACGGCGGTGGACATCGCCGCCCTGGGGCTGTTCCCAGACAACGCCAAGCCCTACGGGGACCGGGTGGACCTGACCATCGACCACCACCCCAGTCAGGAGTTCTACGCCAGAGAAACCTGCCTGGACACGGCCAAAGCGGCCTGTGGACAGATCGTATATGAGATTGTGGCGCGGTTCGCCCAGATTACCCCGGAGATCGGGGAGGTGCTCTATGTGGCCCTGTCCACCGACTGCGGCTGCTTTCAGTACAGCAACACTGACGCCGAGGCACACCGGGCGGCGGCGGCTCTGATGGACAGCGGCTTTGACCCCTACCCGGTGAACCGCCGCCACTTCCGGGGTAAGACCCTCAAGCGACTCCAGCTGGAGAGCATGCTCACCGCCGGCCTGGAGCTGCGGGACGGGGGACAGACCGCCCTGGTTTTTCTCACCCAGGAGATGATCCGGAAGGTGGGGGCGGACGAGCGGGACATGGACGATATCTCCGCCTTTGTGGGCCAGATCGACGGGGTGCGCACCGGCGTTACCCTCAAGGAGAACCACTGTGACAACGAGATCAAGATTTCCCTTCGGACCGACCCCGGAGACCTGAACGCCAGCAGGGTCTGCGCCCTGCTGGGGGGCGGAGGTCACGCCGCCGCCGCCGGAGCGATGGTGGAGGGCTCCATGGAGGAGGTCCGTCAGCGGGTGATCGACGCGATTGAGCAGGTGCGGAATGGCTAGTGGAATTTTGATTATAGATAAGCCCGCCGGCTGGACCTCCATGGATGTGTGCGCCAAGCTGCGGGGCATTTTCCAGGTGAAACGGATCGGCCACGGCGGCACTCTGGACCCGATGGCCACAGGGGTGCTGCCGGTGTTTGTGGGCCGGGCCACCCGGGCGGTGGAGTTCGCGGAGAAGTCCGACAAGGAGTATATTGCCGGGTTAAAACTGGGCGTTATCACGAACACCCAGGATACCTCCGGCGAGGTTCTGGAGGAACGTGACGTTGATGTAACAGAGGAGCGGCTCCGGGCTGTGCTGATGCGGTTCACCGGGGACATCGAACAGATCCCCCCTATGTACTCGGCAATCAAAATTAACGGCAAAAAGCTCTATGAGCTGGCCCGCAAGGGCCGTGAAGTGGAACGGCCTGCCAGGCCGGTGACAATAAAAGAGCTGGAAATACTGGAACAGCAAGGGAAGGACCTTTACACGATTCGAGCACGCTGCTCCAAGGGCACCTACATCCGCACGCTCTGTCACGACATCGGTCAAGCTCTGGGCTGCGGGGGGTGCATGGCCTCTCTGCGGCGGACCATGGCGGCTGGTTTTACACTGCGAGATACCCGCGCCATAGAGGAGGTCCAGAGCGCTTCCGACCCCGCCGAGCTGTTGATGCCGGTGGACAGCATGTTCCAGGACCGAAAGAGGCTGGTTGTGGACAGGATCACGGAGAAGATGGTGCGAAACGGCATGATCTCCGTACTGCCCCACCTGGACTCCGGGGAGTACCGGACCTATGCGATCGGCGGCGAGTTTTTGGCCCTGTGCCGGTGCCGGAACGGCAAGCTGTCCACCATCAAGAGCTTTTTTGAGGTGTAATATCCGATGGAGAAACAACGCAGAGTAATCGCCCTGGGCTTTTTCGACGGAGTGCATCTGGGCCACGGAGCGCTGCTCCAGGCGGTGAAGGAGGCGGCCCGGTGGCTGGAGGCCGTTCCCTGCGCCTTCACCTTTGACCGCAGCCCCACCGCCGTCATTACCGGGCGGGACGTTCCGCTGCTGAGCACCGTGGAGGACCGTATCCTGCTGATGCGCCAGTGCTATGGTATTCAGGAGGTGGTAGTGGCCCCCTTTGACACCATGCAGCGGATGGACTGGGAGGACTTTGTCCAGAAGTACCTGGCGGAGGAGCTGGGCGTGGTCCATGTGGTGGCCGGGCACGACTTCCACTTTGGTTACATGGGCAAGGGCAATCCGGAACGGCTCAAGGTTAAATGCCGGGAACTGGGCCTGGGCTGCGACATCATCCAAAAGGTGGAGCGGGACGGCATTACCATCTCCTCCACCTACATCCGTGATCTGGTGGCCCAGGGGGAGATGGAGCGGGCGGCGGAGTTTTTGGGCCATCCCCATATTCTCACTCAGCCAGTGGGCCGCGGCAAGGGGATCGGTCACTCCGCCCTGGGCTTTCCTACGGTGAATCTTTGGATTCCAGACCGGGTGATTGTCCCCGCCTTCGGGGTCTATGCCACCCGGGTGTGGTTTGACGGCCAGTGCCGTGCCGCCGTCACCAACGTGGGGGTCCGCCCTACTGTAGCTGACAACGACGGCCGGGTCACGGTGGAGGGCTTTATTCTGGATTTCCAGGGCGATCTGTACAGTCATCCGGTGCGCGTGGAGTTCTTCCGGCGGCTGCGGGGGGAGCGGAAGTTCCCCGACCTGGAGGCGCTGGCGGAGGAGATTCGGAAAGACGCGGAGCGGACGCGGGAGTATTTTAAGGGAGTGTGACCGCCAATGGGAGTGTTTCACCTGCTGCACCATGAGCATCAGGCCCGGTATGACAAAATGTTCCCTTATCTGTGGGCCTACGCGATTCTGCTGGCTCTGGCCGGCTTTGTGATAGATACCCCCGTAAATATTCTGCGGGGGCTGTATACCATTGTCACCACGGAGGACGCGCTGATTACCGATTACGTTCTGGTGGCCGGACCGGGGGCGGCGCTGGTGAACTCCGCCATTGTCACCGCCATTACGGTGTGCGTGCTCTACGCCGCCCGGGATACCCTCAACGGTATGACCCTGGTGGAGCTCGGTCTGATGTCCGGCTTCTCCCTGTTTGGCAAGAACTTTGTGAATATCTGGCCCATTCTAGCCGGAACCTGGCTGTACACCAAGGCCCGCCGCCTGCCAGCGGCGGGCAACATCGGAATCGGACTGATGGCCACCGCCTTGGCCCCCATTGTCAGCTACATCGCCCTGGACAACGGCTGGGGCGGACCCATTGAGGGGGTGCTGGTGGGGTTGGTCATTGGCTTTATTATGCCGCCCCTGGCCGCTTATACCTACCGCATCCAAAACGGAATGAACCTGTACAATGTGGGCTTTGCCTGCGGGCTGGTGGCTATGGTGTGCGTGCCGCTGATGGCCTCTCTGGGGGCGGACCCCACCACCTATTACCGCTGGGCGGAGGGCTACAGTCCGCACTTTGGGTTTATACTGGTTACCCTGTGTGTGCTCCTCATTCTGGGAGGACTGTTTTTCAGCGGCAAGCCGGTCTGGGCGGCCTGGGCGGGCTACCGCCGGCTGCTCCAGACCAGCGGACGGGCTCCCAGCGACTACCTGCGTATGTTCGGCCCGGCCCCGGTGGTCATCAACATCGGGGTGAACGGCCTGATCGGTATGGCCTACATCCTGCTCACCGGCGGCGAGCTCAACGGCCCCACCGTGGGAGGGATTCTGACGGTGATGGGCTTTTCCGCTTTTGGCAAGCACGCCTTCAATATCCTGCCGGTGATGGCCGGGGTGGCTCTGGGCAGCGTGGTGATGGACTGGTCCCTCACTGACCCCGCCGTACAGCTGGCCTGCCTGTTCTGCACCACTCTGGCCCCCATCGCCGGCTATTTCGGCTGGTTCTACGGGGTGCTGGCCGGGTTTCTCCACTCCTCGGTGGTGCTGTACACCGGCTCCCCCGTGGCGGGGATGAACCTGTATAACAACGGCTTCTCCGGAGGACTGATCGCCATCGTTCTGTACCCAACCATTATGGCGATCGCCCGCCACCGCAAGCCGGTGCTCCAGGATGAGGACTACTTCGACCAGCTGGAGGGCGACCGCCCGGTGATCCCCCCCGACCCCCACGCCATCAAGGAGGAGGAGGGCTGACAGGCTATGGGTTCATAGCCCGCAAAACCTCTTGACGGAGGCCCAGGCCGAAGAGATAATAGAGGTCTGCGGAAAGAGCGGGGCATGACACAGCGGGAGATGGCGGAGGCTTGTGGCGTCAAACCGCGTACCTATCAGGATTATGAATACAATAAATCCTACCCAACCGTCGCCGGCCTGATCTTTCTGGCCGACTTCTTCAACGTCAGCACAGATTACCTCTTGGGGCGCTCGAACAGGCGGGAGCTGTAAGCTCCACGCCTGTGCCCGTTCTGTGATCCGTACTGGACAAATCCGGCTCACTGTGCTATAATACCTCCTGACGAGTCTCCAAACCTCGTCCAAGCGCCGGAAACGGCGTTCGTTCGGCGGTTCGCCGCCGTTCTCTAAATAAGAAAATGGAGGTTTTTTTATGCGCAAATTTACCGTTCGGGACCTGACCCTGGCCGCTCTCATCGCGGCGGTGTACGCCGTGTTTACGGTGGCGCTGCCCGTCCCCCAGTATGGCGGCGTACAGCTGCGGGTGGCCGAGGCGATGACGGTGCTGCCCTTTCTGTTTCCCGCCGCCACGCCGGGGCTGTTTGTGGGGTGCGTCATCGCCAACCTGTTCTCGCCCTATCCGCTGGACGTGCTGTGCGGCTCCGCCGCTACTCTGATTGCCTGTTTGATGACCCAGCGCGTGCCCAACCGCTGGCTGGCTCCCCTGCCCCCGGTGCTCTGCAACGCGGTGATTGTGGGCGCGGAAATCGCCTGGTTTGAGACCGGTTTCGGCCCCGGCTTTGTTCCGGCCTTTGCTCTCAACGCCCTCACCGTAGGGCTGGGTGAGTTGATCGCCTGCGTGGTCCTGGGCGAACTGCTGCTGCTCGCTCTGCCCAGGGTGCCTGCCCTGCGCCCCTACATTCCGGAACAGCGGCTGGCGCGGATCTGAAACCAACTGAGAATGCCCGCGTTGGGCAGACTAAAAAGGCACCGCCGCGGGCGGTGCCTTTTGATTATTCTGTGGTGTAGTTGTCAAAATAGCCTTGGATGAAAACCACCGGGGTACCCTTGTCGCCGGAGCCGGAGGTCAGGTCGCACAGGGAGCCGATCAGGTCCGTCAGGCGGCGGGGGGTGGTGCCCTCCGACACCATCTGACCCACCAGGTCCCCGTCCTTCTTGTGGATACGGTCCTTGATGGCCTCCTTCAGCGCCTCGCCGGACAGGTCGGCGAAGTCGTTGTCCGCCAGATACTTGAGCTTCAGCTCGTTGGGGGTGCCCTCCAGGCCGGAGGTGTAGGCGGGGGAGACCACCGGGTCAGCCAGCTCCCAAATCTTGCCCACCGGGTCCTTGAACGCGCCATCGCCGTAGACCATGACCTCCACACGCTTGCCGGTTTTGTCCAGCAGCTTCTTCTGGATGGCTTCCACCAAACCCTGGCAGTCCCGGGGGAACAGCTTTACCTTCTCCTCGGTGGACTTGTTGGAGCCCAGCAGGCCGTATTTCTCGTTGCGGCCGCTGCCGTTGACCGGGGCGTTTAAAATCTCGTCCAGACCAAAGACCCGCTCGGCTCCGGCGGACTTCAGCAGGCGCTTGGTGCGCTGGCGGGTGTGAATGTCGCAGCACAGCACATTCTTCGTGTAGGGCAGGATGACCCGGGGGTTGTTGGCGAAGATAATCTCCACCTCGGCCCCACAGTCCTGGATCAGCTCCTGGTAGTAGGCCACATAGTCCACGCCGGTGAAGGGGTGCTTCTCATAGCCGAACAGCTCCCGGTATTTCTTCAGGGTGAGCACATCCCTGTAGGGGTCCACCCCCTTCTCGTCCACGGCATCCAGGCTGACCAGGTGGTTGCCCACCTCGTCGGAGGGATAGCTGAGCATGAGAACAATCTTCTTACACCCCTTGGCGATGCCCCGCAGGCAGATAGCAAAGCGGTTGCGGCTGAGGATGGGGAAGATAACCCCCACCGTCCCGCCGCCCAGCTTGGTTCGGACATCGGCGGCGATGTCGTCCACGGTGGCGTAGTTGCCCTGGGCCCGGGCCACAATGGCCTCGGTCATGGCCACCACGTCCCGGTCCCGGATGGCAAAGCCGTCCTCCGAGGCGGCCTCCAGCAGAGAATTGGTCACGATCTCCACCAGATCGTCCCCGCTGCGGATAATTGGGGTGCGGATGCCCCGGGATACTGTACCGACCATACGGCTCATAAAGGAACACTCCTTGTTTTCATATCATTTTCGCGGGAAAAACTCCCACAACTTTGTATGATACCACGATTTCAGCCGGTTGTAAATATAATTTTCCTGATTAACGCGGCAAAGCGGCTATTCCACCCCAAAGGAGGCGATGGCGTCCCGCATATTGCGCCACTGGTCCCGCATTTCCTCCAGCCGGGCCTGCCCCGCGGAGGTTATCCGGTAGTACTTCCGGTCCGGCCCGCCGCCGCCAGGGGCCATGTACCATTCGGTGTACTTCTCCTTCCCCAGCCCCCGAAGCAGGGCGTAAATGGCGCTCTCCTGGGTGTCCGGAAAGGCGGCGCGGAGGGGGGTGAGCACCTCGTAGCCGTATTTGTCCCCACCGTCCAGCAGCTGAAGCAGGCACAGCTCCAGCAGGTCCTTTTTCAGCACAGGGCCACCCCCGTTCCAATCAGGCCGACAATACCAATGGGAATCAGGCGGGCAAAGAGATAGGATTGGAGCATATTTGCGGTTAGATAGTCCAAATCTATGCTCTTAAAATAGAATGTCACAAACCCGATCATTGCCGCCACGGTGACACCCAGGACATAGAGGGCCAGCCACCGGCGATCATAGCACTTGGCCAGCACCAGGCCGGGCAAAGCGGCCACGGCTGAAAGCGTCCCCACATACATCATCGCCGTGATGACCAGACGCGTCTGTTGTCTGAGACGCAAGGTGTGTTCCGACACCTGCTCGTACATGACCGCCCCCGTTACGTCCCAAATCCCATACATCACTACGCACCCGGCAATCAGCACCACGGCTATAGCCAGTACCAGCCCTTTGGGAAGCGGACCGTTTTTCTGCCCATGCCGCCGGAACCAGTACAGGGACAGCGCCAGCCCCACCGCCATCGTCCACACTGGATACCACCACTGCTCAGCAAAGCTGAGGCGGACGTTGCTCCAGGCCATATAATCCCACTTCGCCAGCAGGAACAGACCAAAGGCCAGCACGGCGAACACCTTCAGCCACCGGCGGTAGCTCTTTACGTCGGTGAGGAGGTGGGCCGCTTGAACGGGCTCGCCCAGCTCCTCCACCAGTTTGGATTCGTCCCGCTCCGGCTGGAAGACTAGCTCCCGGTAGTCGGCAATGGCGTCCTCCGGCTCCCGGGGCGGCAGACGCCACCGCACCGCCCGGCTGAATTGTTTCAGGTACTGCTCCCTGGTCAGGGACTTTGGCTGCTTCATGTCTCGTTCCTCCATTCGCTAATGATAAAAATACAGTACTGTTAAAAATATAATACTCAGCGACGCGAACTTTGTCAAGGAAAATTTTTGACGGACTGATAATTTTATGGTATGCTGAACCAAAGGAGGGACGCTTTATGGACATTCAAGCCCTTGTAACGGCGCAGAGAGCCTATTTTAGTACCGGTGCCACCTTACCCCTATCCACCCGGAAAGCGGCCTTACAGCGGCTGAGAGAGGCCATTCAGCGCCGTGAGGGAGATATCTGCGACGCCCTGCGGTCCGACCTGAACAAGTCCCCCACCGAGAGCTATATGTGCGAAATTGGCATGACCCTGTCCGAGCTGCGGTTTGTGGAGCGGCATCTGGACGGCTGGGCCAGGGACAGGCGCCACCTTACCCCTCTGGCCCAGTTTCCCGCCAAAAGCCTCACCGTATCCGAGCCCTATGGGGTTGTCCTGATTATGTCCCCTTGGAACTACCCCTTTCTGCTCACCATGGAGCCCCTCATTGGGGCCATCGCGGCGGGCAACTGCTGTGTGGTGAAGCCCTCGGCTTACTCCCCCGCCGCGTCGGCGGTGATCCGGGACATCCTGGCGGAATGCTTTCCTCCGGAGCTTGTATCTGTGGTCGAGGGAGGCCGGGCGGAAAACCAGGCTCTGCTGGACCAGAAATTCGACTATATCTTCTTCACCGGCGGGGTGGAGGTGGGCAGGGAGGTCATGGCGAAAGCGGCGCGGCACCTCACCCCCGTTACCCTGGAGCTGGGGGGCAAGAGCCCCTGCGTGGTGGACGCCACCGCCAAGCTGGACCTGGCCGCCAAACGGCTGGTGTTCGGCAAGCTGCTCAACTGCGGCCAGACCTGCGTGGCCCCGGACTATCTGTTGGTGGACCGGCGGGTCAAGGACTGCTTTCTGGCCCATGCGCGCAAGTGGGTGGCCGTCCAGTACGGCACCGACGCCCTGGACAACCAGGGTTATGTCCGTATGGTCAACCGGAAGCACTTTGACCGGGTGATGGGCCTTATCGACCAGTCCAAGGTGGTCTTTGGCGGCAGGGGCGACCCGGATACCTTGAAAATCCAGCCCACCGTGCTGGACAACGTATCCCCGGAGGACCCGGTGATGCGGGAGGAAATTTTTGGACCGGTACTTCCTGTCCTTACCTTTGACCGGGCGGAGGAGGCGCTGGAATTTATCAACGCCCGGCCCCACCCCCTGGCCCTGTATCTGTTCTCCCAGGACAAAAAGGTCCAGCGGATGTTTCTCCGAAAAGCTTCCTTTGGCGGCGGGTGCATCAACGATACTATCATCCACCTGGCCACCAGCCGCATGGGCTTCGGTGGTGTGGGAAACAGCGGCATGGGCAGCTACCATGGCAGGGAGAGCTTTGAGACATTTTCCCACCGGAAGAGCGTCGTTCAAAAATCCGTCTGGATGGACCCGCCCATCCGGTACGCTCCCTATACTCCGACCAAGGACAAGCTGCTGCGGCTGTTTCTGCGGTAACGGAGTTTAAGAAGAACCGGGACCCGCCCTGTGGGCGGGTCCCGGTTGTCTGTTTAGTTCGGCATGGGTACATCCTTTTGGTCAAAGTAAACGCTCAGCTCCACGGAGGTCTGGGAGTCGCCGTAATATTTGATGGCGGCCAGGAGCTGATCCAGCTCATGGGTGTCCTTCACGGCGAAGCGCAGCAGTCCGTTGAGCTTGCCCACCAGATGGTGGTGGGCGATGATGGCGGGGGTTTCCTCGCAGAATTTGCAGAACTGACTGTACTTTTCCGGAAAAAGGGCGATGAGGATAAAGCCGGTCAGGTTGCAGTCCAGCAGGGTGCGGTCCACGCTGATGGAAAAGCGCTTGATCACGCCCTTTTCCTCCATCCTGTGGATACGCTCGGAGACGGCGGGGGCGGTGAGGCCCACCTTATCTCCGATGACTTTTAACGTGGTGCGGCTGTCCGTCTGGAGAAGATTCAGGATTTGATAGTCGGTTCGGTCCATAGAGGCGTTTCCTCCTTGCCGTTTTTAAATCACTGCGCCTTTCTTGACAACAGTTTGAACCAGGTTGCTGCCCATGCGGTAGCAGATGTAGTCCAGGTCGGGGGCGTCCCAGATCACCAGGTCGCCCTGCTTGCCCGGCTCCACTGAGCCCACTCTGTCCGCCAGGTCGATGGCGGCGGCGGCGTTTAGGGTGACGGCGGTGAGGACCTCCTCCGGGGTGAGCTTGTACTTGAGGCAGCCCAGGTTGATGACAAACTGGAGGTTGAGGCAGGGGCAGGAGCCGGGGTTGAAGTCGGAGGCCATGGCCACGGGGACGCCGGCGTTCACCATGTCCCGGGCGGGGGCGAAGGTGGCCCCCAGGTAGAAGCTGGTGGCGGGCAGCAGGCAGGCCACAACCCCGCCCTTCGCCATGCTCTGGATGCCCTCGGGGGGGCAGACGATCAGGTGCTCGGCGGAGATGGCCCCGATCTCACCGGCCAGAACGGAGCCGCCGATGGCCTCGATCTCGTCAGCGTGGATTTTGGGCCGCAGGCCGTATTTCAGGCCGGCCTCCAGCACCTGACGGGATTCCTCCACCGTGAAGGTGTCGGCCTCGCAGAACACGTCGCAGAATTTGGCGATGCCCTGCTCCTTCACCTTGGGCATCATCTCCTCGCAGACCAGACGGACATAGGCTTCCCGGTCGGCCTTGTACTCGGCGGGGACCAGGTGGGCTCCCATAAAGGTGGCCACAATGTCCATATGGTGGCGGTCGTTCAGGTTTTTAATCACTTGCAGGGCCTTCAGCTCGTGCTCGGTGGCCAGACCGTAGCCGCTCTTGGCCTCGCAGGTGGTTACGCCGAAGCCCATCATCTCATCCAGCGCCCGGGCGGCCTTTTGGGTCAGCTCCTCCTCGGTGGACTGGCGGGTGGCGTTGGTGGTGGACTGAATGCCTCCGCCAGCGTTCTGAATCTCCAGATAGGTTTTGCCGTGGAGCTTCAGGCCCAGCTCATTCTGCCGCCAGCCGCCGAAAATCAGGTGGGTGTGGGCGTCCACCAGGCCGGGGGTGACCAGATTGCCCTGGGCGTCGATGATCTTGTCCGCCGCCGGGGCCGCGCCGGTTCCCACCTGGGCGATGACGCCGTCCTCTATGAGGACCCAGGCGTCTTTGAGAATCTGGATGTTTCCTTGCTCGGGACCCTTCTTGGGGCCGGTCCCCTGAGGGGTGGCCAGCATACCGATATTGGTGACAATTACCTTGCTCATGGTTCTATTCCTTTCCAAAAGAGGGGACGTCATGGGACGCCCCCTCTGAATCATTGAGTGATTTGGATGTCTGGTCTGATTAGCCCTTCATGCTCTTGACGGCCTCGGCCACGATGGCGTCGTCGGCGATGTAGGGCATGGTGATGTGGTCCTGACCGGCGTACATCTCGTTGTACTCGGCCACGGTGGTCATGGAGTTGGGGTTGCCGGCCCAGTTGCGGCGGGAAACGCCGATCATGGTGTCCCAGGGCATGGACATCTTCAGAATGGTGTCCACCCGCTCGGAGCCGTCCAGCACCATGCCGAAGCCGCCGTTAATGGCCTTGCCGATGCCGGTGCCGCCGCCATTGTGGAGGGCGATGAGGCTCATGCCCCGGGCGGCGTTTCCGGCGTAGCACTGGGTGGCCATCTCAGCCATGATGTTGGAGCCGTCCTTGATGTTGGAGGTCTCACGGAAGGGGGAGTCGGTTCCGCCGGTGTCGTGGTGGTCGCGGCCCAGCATGATGGGGCCGATCTCGCCGTTGCGGACCATCTCGTTGAACTTCAGGGCGATGTTCATGCGGCCCATGGCGTCCTGATACAGGATGCGGCACTGGGTACCCACCACCAGCTTGTTCTTCTTGGCGTCCCGGCACCAGACATAGTTGTCATAGTCCTGATAGCGGCGGTTGTGGGCCTTGATGTACTCGGCGGCGGCGGCGTCGGTCTTGTCCAGATCCTCGGGGTTCCGGGACAGGCAGCACCAGCGGAAGGGGCCGTAGCCGAAGTCGAACAGGCAGGGACCGAGAATATCTTCCACATAGGAGGGGAAGATGAAGCCGTCCAGGTCGTTCTCGCCGTTCTTGCAGATGGACTTGACACCGGTGTCGTACACGGCCTTCAGGAAGCTGTTGCCGTAGTCGAAGAAGTAGGTGCCCTTGTCGTGGAGCTTGCGGATCATCTCATAGTGGTGCTGGAGGGTCTTGTCTACCAGCTTGGCGAAGCCCTCGGGGTCCTTGTCCAGCATCTCAGTGCGCTGCTCGAAGCTCAGGCCCTGGGGGCAGTAGCCGCCGTCGTAGGGCACATGGCAGGAGGTCTGGTCGGACAGCAGGTCCACATGGATGTTGTTGTTGTAGACGTACTCCAGCAGGTCCACAATGTTGCCGTGATAGGCAACGGCGCAGGGCCGCTTGCTGGCCTGGTGCTCCTGGGCGATCTTCACCGCCTCGGCCAGGTCGCCAGTGCGGTGGCTCACCCAGCCCTGGGTGTAGCGGGTCTCAATGCGGGAGTCGTCCACCTCGGCGATGATGGAGGCGGCGCCGGCGATCTCAGCGGCCTTGCCCTGAGCGCCGGACATGCCGCCCAGACCGGCGGAGATGAACAGCCGTCCGGCCAGATTGCCGTCCTCGGGGATGCCAAGCTTCAGGCGGCCGGCGTTGAGCAGGGTGTTGAAGGTGCCGTGGACGATTCCCTGGGGGCCGATGTACATCCAGCCGCCGGCGGTCATCTGGCCGTAGTTGGCCACGCCGATGGCGGCGGCCCGGTTGAAGTCCTTCTGGTTGTCGTACATGCCCACCATCAGGCCGTTGGAGATGATGCAGCGGGGAGCCATCTTGTGGCTGTGGAACAGGCCCAGGGGGTGGCCGGACATGACCACCAGGGTCTGCTCGTCGGTCATGACCTCCAGGTACTTCTTGATCAGCCGGTACTGCATCCAGTTCTGGCAGACCTGGCCGGTCTCACCGTAGGTGACCAGCTCGTAGGGGTACAGGGCGATGTCAAAGTCCAGGTTGTTGTCGATCATCACCTGGAAGGCCTTGGCCTCGGTGCAGTTGCCCTTATACTCCTCGATGGGCTTGCCGTACAGCTTGCCGGCGGGGCGGAAGCGGTAGCCGTAGATGCGGCCGTGCTCCTCCAGCTCCTGGGCGAACTCCTTGGCCATCTGGGCGTGATGGTCGGGGTGGATGTACCGCAGGGCGTTCTTGATGGCCAGGGCCTTGTCGGCCTCGGACAGGTGGGACTCCCGGCGGGGGGCACGGCGGTAGCCCTCCTCAAAGGCGGGGTACTCGGGCAGGTCGTAGTCCAGCTTGATGGTCATGGCGTCTGCTAGATTCATAAAAATTCCTCCGCTTCTTAAAAATTGGTATGGTTGCTCTTGATGTATTGTATTTTAACAAAAATTCACTTGATTGAAAAGCACTAGTATTGTATAATTGCCATATAAAAAAGGTATGGTCAATTTCGATGGTTCCATGAGCGAAAGGAATGATACCGTGAATTTTAAGCAGTTGGAATATTTTGCCGCCGTGGCCGAGGCGGGGAGCATCTCCGGGGCCTCCCGGGTGCTCCATGTGGCCCAGCCCCCCATTAGCCGGCAGCTGGCCCTGTTGGAGGATGAGCTGGAGGCGACCCTTTTTCTGCGCACCAATAAGGGTGTGGAGCTGACGGAGGCGGGCCGGTGCCTCTATCAGCAGAGCCGGCAGATGCTCCAAAGCCTGCGGACCATGGCGGACAGTGTGCGGGACGTCGGCGCGGGAATGCGGGGACAGCTGAAGGTGGGGATTATCTATTCCGATGTGCAGATCGCCACCAACCTTTTAAAAAAATATCACGAGGAGTTTCCCCAGGTGGAGTTATATGTCCGTATGGGCTCTCCCGGTGATTTGCTGGACGATCTGAATCAGGGAGAGCTGCACGCCCTGTTCCTGCGCGGCCAGTCGGAGCGCTCCTATGGCCTGCGGGAGCGGGTGCTGGGGGAGGACCCGCTGGAGCTGGTCATGCGCGCCGGAACCGATCCTGCGCCGGGACAGGAGGCGGTGCCTATTCAGGCCCTGCGGGACGTCCCCATGTGCCTGCTGCGCAGCGACGACCTGTGGGGCTATGGGCGGGATCTGCTGGAGGAGTGCCGCCGGGCGGGCTTCTCTCCCCATGTGGCCTGCCACTGTTATGACACCCCCATGGAGATGCAGATGGTCCAGGCGGGCTTTGGGGTGGGCTTTTTGCCTAGATCCGTCGTGGCCGCCCACCCCGGCTCCCCCGTCTATACCAAGCCGGTGCTGGAGTACGCCGCCAAATCCTACCCCATTCTGGTGTGGGAGAACGACCCCTATCAGGCCGGCTGCGTCAAACGCTTTCTGGAGCTGGCGGAACGGTATCAAAAAAAACAGCGGCACAGGGCTTAATATTTTTAAGCAAAGGGCTGAAAAAACCTTGCTCCAGGCATTGAAAATTTGTGGCGGACGCAATATAATACAGCCATCAAAGAAAACAGCCCCGGCGAATATTTTTTTAGGAGGAAATCACAAATGGCCAGACTTGTCGAGTGTATTCCCAATTTCAGTTGCAGCAAGGAGAAGGACGAGGCCGCGTATAACGCCCTGGTGGAGGTGGCCAAGAGCGTACCCGGCTGCACCCTCTTCGACGCCCAGACCGACGGCAACCACAACCGCTGTGTGTTCACCATGATCGGCTCCCCCGAGGCTATCGAGGAGGTGGCCTTCCAGCTGACAAAAAAGGCCGCCGAGGTCATCGACATGACCAAGCATACCGGTGAGCACTCCCGCATGGGCGCCACCGACGTTATCCCCTTTGTCCCCACCATGGGCGTCACCGTGGAGGAGTGCGTGGAGATCAGCAAGCGGCTGGGCCAGCGTATCTGGGACGAGCTGAAAATCCCCTCCTTCCTCTATGAGGACTCCGCCTCCGCCCCCCACCGCCGCAATCTGGCCGCCTGCCGCAAGGGCCAGTTCGAGGGTATGCCTGAGAAGCTGCTCCAGGAGGAGTGGGCCCCCGACTTCGGCGAGCGGAAGATCCACCCCACCGCCGGCATCACCGCCATCGGCGCCCGTATGCCCCTGGTGGCCTTCAACGTGAACCTGGCCACCTCCGACGTGGAGATCGCCAAGAAGATCGCCAAGGTGATCCGCGGATCCTCCGGCGGCTTCCGCAGCTGCAAGGCCATGGGCTTTATGCTGGAGGACCGGGGCATCGCCCAGGTGTCCATGAACATGGTCAACTATGAGGACACCCCGCTGAACGTGGTCTACGAGATGATCAAGTCCCTGGCCGAGCGCTACGGCACCTATATCGTGGGCAGCGAGGTGGTGGGCCTCACCCCCGCCAAGGCCCTGCTGGACTGCGCTGAGCACTATCTGAAGCTGGAGAACTTTGACGCCCACAACCAGGTGATGGAGTACCACCTGGTGGGTATGGAATAAGGAGGTTTCGCCGATGAAACTGGCTGAACTGAAAACCGCCGAGTTTGTGGATCTGCTGGCCTCCGACGCCCCCGCCCCCGGCGGCGGGTCCGCCGCCGCTCTGGAGGGCGCTCTGGGCGCCGCTCTCACCGCTATGGTGTGTTCCCTGACCATCGGCAAGAAGAAGTACGCCGAGTTTGAGGAGACGGCTAAGGCCGCTCAGGCCAAGGCCACCGACCTGAAGGTCCGCTTTGTGGACGTGATGGACCGGGACACCGAGGCTTTCAACGTGGTCAGCGCCGCTTTTGGCATGCCAAAGGCCACCGACGAGGAGAAAGCCGCCCGCTCCGCCGCCATCCAGAAGGGACTGGAGGGCTGCACCAAAACTCCCTTTGAGATGATGGAGCTGGCGGTGGAGACCCTGGAGCTCACCGCCTCCATCCTGGGCAAGAGCAACGACAGCGCCGCCAGCGACCTGGGCGTGTCCGCCCTGTCTCTGCGGGCCGCCATCCAGGGCGCGTGGCTCAACGTGCTCATCAACATCGGCAGCTTGAAGAACAAGGAGCTGGCCGAGGACTACCGCGCCAAAGGCGAGGCCTTGCTGGCCTGCGCTCTGCCCCTGGCGGACCAGATCTACGAAACGGTCGTCAAGGCGATGTAAATGTTTGTACCTGACAGAGTAGGTCCAGCGCGTCAAGTGCCATTGGATGGGAAGTTGCCAATGGACGAAGGGTCTGACGCGACCCGCGTTGCTGTGCCGCATTCCGCTGCCATGGGGGAGTACGCTCCTTTCATGGCAACACGCCGTGAAAGGAGCGTATTTTATTATGACAACAGCTCAAAAGAGGAAAACCGCTTATACCATTTGCATGGTGGCCCTGCTCACCGCTATGATGGTGTTGCTGAAGCGGACCATCGCCATTGAAACGCCTTACTTTAAATTCTCTTTCGCCTCCCTGCCCATTGTGCTGGCGGCCATGCTGTTCGGGCCGATTGAGGGTGCGCTTGTGGGCCTGCTGGGAGAGTTCGTTGCCCAAGTGACCGGCCCCTATGGGCTGGCCCCCACTACGGTGCTCTATGTGGCCCCCGCCGCCATCCGGGGGGTGGTGGTAGGCTGCGGGGCGCTGTGGTGCCGCCGCGCCGGCCGGCGGATGGAGAGCCGTCCGTTGGTGTGCTACGCCGTGTGTATCGCCGGGGCTGTACTTACCACAGCGGGCAACACCTTGAGTATCTGGCTGGAGTGCCTGATGTACCACACCTCCTTCCTGGCGAACCTGCCCTTCCTGCCCGGACGTTTCTTGACCGGGATTGCCACCGCCGTGGGCGTCACCACCGCCTGTATCCCTCTGGTTCACGCCCTGCGCCGCAGCGGTGTGGTGCGGTATGTGGACTGACGAAAGGAGCTTCATAAATGAACTGGAAGCTGTTGACCAAAACGGAGTATGTGACCACAAGCTGGTCCGGCGGGACCACCACCCAGCTGGCGATTTCCCCCGAGGGGGCGGTATACGCGGATCGGGACTTCCTCTGGCGGCTCAGCTCCGCCACTGTGGAGCTGGAGCGCTCCGACTTCACCCCCCTGCCCGACTACAACCGCTTTCTGGCGGTTCTGGACGGGGAGATCAAGCTGAAGATTGACGGCGGCGAGCCCTTCCCCCTGGCCCCCGGCCGGGTGGTGGCCTTCGACGGCGGCGTTCCGGTGGAGAGCTGGGGGCGGTGCGTGGACTTCAACCTGATGGTCCGCAAGGGAGCCGGGACCGGTTTTGTCACCGAGCTGCGCCGGGAGGAGGATTATGAGGAGACCATCCAGCCCGGAGCGAAGACCCGGGGGCTGGCTGTCTACTGTGTGTCCGGAAGGGCCAGCCTGCCCCGGTTTGGACTGGAGGTTCAGGAGGGGCAGACCCTGCTGTGTCTGGAGGGACAGAGCGAGAGTTTTACCGTCAAGGGCGGGCCGGGTGTCCTGATGGTTGCCGCTGTTCGGGAGGCCGATTCATGACCGGACAGGAAGCAGCTGAACGGATTCATCAGAGGGCCTGGGTGGGCCAGAAGCCGGGGCTGGAGCGCGTCCGGCGGCTGCTGGGAAAGCTGGGTGACCCTCAGAAGAAGCTGAAATTTGTCCACATTGCCGGATCCAACGGAAAAGGATCCACCGCCGCCATGCTGGCCTCGGTGCTGTCTGCGGCGGGGCTGAAAACCGGGCTGTATACCTCCCCCCATTTGTGGCGGTTCAATGAGCGGTTCCAGGTGGACGGGGTCCCCATTTCCGACGAAGAGCTGGCTGAGCTTACCGTCCAGGTGCTGGACCAGGCGGAGGACGAGACTGAGTTTGAGCTGATGACCGCCATTGGAATGCTCCACTTTTTGCGGTCGAACTGCGGCCTTGTGGTGCTGGAAACCGGACTGGGAGGACGGCTGGATTCGACCAACGTTATAGACAGACCGGAGGCGGCGGTGATTACCCACATCGGCTTGGAGCACACCGAGCTGCTGGGGGACACCTTGGACAAGATCGCGGAGGAAAAGGCGGGAATTATCAAACCGGGCTGTCCTGTGGTGCTCTATGAACAGGGCTTCGATCTCTACGGCCTGTTTGAGAACATCTGTAAAGTCCGGTACAGCCGTTTGGCGGTGACCGCTCCGCCAGAGGTGCTGTCCGCCGGGCTGGAGGGGCAGACCTTTACCTACCGGGACCAAGGCCCCTATCACATCGCCCTGCTGGGGGAGTATCAGGTCCAGAACGCCGCTGCGGTGCTGGAGACAGTCAAGGTTCTTCGGGACCAGGGCTGGGAGATTCCGGAAAGGGCAGTGGTTCAGGGATTGGAGCGGGCCCGGTGGCCTGGGCGGCTGGAGCTGGCCTGTTACTCGCCCAATGTGATTCTGGACGGGGGCCACAACCCCCAGTGTATGGAAGCCCTGGCCCGGTCTCTGCGGACGCTGTACCCGGGGAAAAAACTGATTTTCCTTACCGGCGTGCTGGCCGACAAGGATTACCCCGCCATGATGGGGGAACTGCTCCCTCTGGCGAAGGCGTTCTTTACCCTTACCCCGGACAGCCCCAGGGCCTTGTCCGCCCAGGCCTTGGCGGAGTTTTTGGAGAGCGGGGGCGTGAAGGCCGTCCCCTGTCCGACCACTTGGGACGGCCTGGATCAGGCGTTGACGGCGGCAGGCCCAAAGGACGTAATATGCGCCTGCGGGTCGCTGTATATGATTGGCGAAGTGCGGCATCTGTTGGAGCTGCGCGGATAGAAAGAAAGGCGGAGTGCTTTATGCTGAGCCCTGCGGAATTTGTCGGTGTTTATGCCCAGGCGGGGGCGAAAAAGGCTGGAAACAGTGCCGGAAGGCTCTTTCTGGCGGCGGTGCTGGCAGGATTTTTTATCGCCTCCGGGGCGGTGGCGGCCAGCACGGCCTCTTACGGGCTGGACAACACCTCCGCGGCCCGGGTGGTCAGCGGCCTGCTTTTCCCCTTTGGGCTGATTATGGTGATTATCACCGGGGCGGAGCTGTTTACCGGAAACTGTATGATTACCATCTCCCTGCTGGAGAAAAAAGCCTCCCTGGTGGGGATGGTCCGGAATCTGGTGATCGTCTACCTTGGGAACCTGGTGGGGGCGGTGCTGCTGGCGGCGGCGATCGCCTACAGCGGAGCCTTCTCCAACGGGGCGCTGGCATTGTACGCCATCCGTACCGCGGCCAACAAGTGCTCCCTGCCCTTTGGACGGGCGGTGGTGCTGGGCATCCTGTGCAACATTCTGGTGTGCGCCGGAGTGATGTGCTCCCTGTGTGGAAAGAGCCTGCCGGGACGGGCCATCGGGGCCTTTGTGCCGGTGAGCTTCTTCGTCATCGGCGGGTTTGAGCACTGTGTGGCCAATATGTATTACATCCCCGCCGGTTTGCTGGCGGCGAGGACCGTGCCCAATATGGTCAGCTGGGCACAGGAGACAGGGGTAAACGTCTCCGCTTTGAATCTGGCCGGTTTTTTCAGTAATATGATTCCGGTGACCATCGGTAATATCATCGGCGGCTGCGGGTTTGGAGCGTTGATTTGGGCCACCCAGCGGCAAACGTAAAATCCGTTATAAAAGCCGTTCGGGACACAAAGCTGTGTCCCGAACGGTTCTTTTTTTGTTATTTGCGGGTGGGAACATGCCAGATATCCCGGGCGTAGTCCTGGATGGAGCGGTCGGCGGCGAAAATGCCGGAGCGGGCGATGTTGATGAGGGACATCTGGTTCCAGTGCTGCTGGTCGCCGTAGGCCTGGATGGCCCGCTGATGGGCGGCGCAGTAGCTGTCGAAGTCGGCCAGGAGCATATACTCATCGGCCATGCCGCCGCCGGCGCCGAAGAGCAGGCGGTTGGTCAGGTCGGAGTAGGACACGCCGTCGCCAAAGCCGGCGCTGACGCGGTCGATCACCCGCTTCAGGGCGTGGTTCTGCTGGTAGATGTCCAGGGAGCGGTAGCCATCCCGCTTGCGCTGGGTCACCTGGTCGGCGGTGAGGCCGAAGAGGAAGATATTGTCGTCTCCCAGCTGCTGGTGCATCTCCACGTTGGCGCCGTCCAGAGTGCCGATGGTCAGGGCGCCGTTCATCATAAACTTCATGTTGCCGGTGCCGCTGGCCTCCTTGCCGGCGGTGGAGATCTGCTCACTGAGCTCGGAAGCGGGCATCAGCTTCTCGGCCAGGGAGACCCGGTAGTTCTCCAGGAAGACCACCTGGAGCTTATCCTTGCAGATGGGGTCATTGGCAATCTGCGCGGCCAGGGAGTTGATGAGCTGGATGATCGCCTTGGCCACATGGTAGCCAGGGGCGGCCTTCGCGCCAAAGAGGAAGGTCTGGGGGCGGAAGTCCATATTGGGGTTGTCCTGGAGCTGGTTGTACAGGTGAATGATATGCAGTACGTTGAGCAGCTGGCGCTTATACTCATGCAGACGCTTGACCTGGACATCAAAGACGGCGTCGGTGTTCAGGATGACGCCGGATTCCCGGGAGACCCAGGCGGCAAAGCGGCGCTTGTTTTCCGCTTTGATGGCGCCCAGCTGCTGGAGAACGGACTTGTCGTCCTTAAACTTCTCCAGGTCCCGCAGGGCGTTGGGCTGGAGCAGGTACTGATCCCCACCGGCGCAGTCCTTAATCAGCGCGTCCAGCTTGGGGTTGATCTGGGACAGCCAGCGGCGGTGATCGATGCCGTTGGTCACGTTGGTGAACTTGTTGGGCTCGGCCTGATAGGCGTCCCGGAAGACCTCCCGCTTCAGGATATCGGAGTGGAGGGCGGACACGCCGTTGATATACTGGCAGGCGCAGACGCACAGGTTGGCCATACGTACCTCGCCGCCCCAGATGATAGCCATGTGGGCGATCTTGCCCGTGTCCCCGCCGTAGCGGCGCTCCAGCTCCCGCTGGTAACGGCTGGCGATCTCCTTCAAGATCTGCCAGATGCGGGGCAGGAGGTCCTCGATCAGCTTCTGGGGCCAGCGCTCCAGAGCCTCGGCCAGGACCGTATGGTTGGTGTAGCAAACGGCGTCGGTGACAATGTGCCAGGCCTCGTCCCAGCCGTAGCCCTCCTGGTCCAGGAAGATGCGCATCAGCTCGGGGATGACCAGGGTGGGGTGGGTGTCGTTGATCTGGATCACATGCTTCCGGGCGAAGTTGCGCAGGGTGCCGTACTGGGCCTTGTGCTGGCGGACGATGGACTGGATGGTGGCGGAGACGAAGAAATACTGCTGCTTCAGGCGCAGGGATTTGCCCTCGTAGTGGTTATCGTCGGGGTAGAGGACCTTGGCGATGACCTCCGCCATGGCCTGCTGTTCCACCGCTTTCAGATACTCGCCCCGGGAGTACAGGGACATGTCCACCGGCAGAGGGCTCTTGGCGTCCCACAGGCGCAGGGTGTTGGTGTGCTTGGTTTGGTAGCCGGCGATCTTCATGTCCCGGGGGATGGCCAGGACGGCGGTGTAGCCCACGTGCTCAGGGTGGTTGACCCCGTTTTCGTCCCAGCTGTCCACGATCTTGCCGCCGAAGTGGACCTCCTCAGCTTCCTCCATCTTGGGAATCAGCCAGGCGTCGCCCAGGCCCAGCCAGTTGTCGGCCAGCTCCTCCTGTTTGCCGTCGATGATCTTTTGCTTGAAGATGCCCAGCTCATAGCAGATGGAATAGCCGGTGGCGGGAATCTCCAGGGTGGTCATGGAGTCCAGATAGCAGGCCGCCAGACGGCCCAGGCCGCCGTTGCCCAGACCGGCGTCCGGCTCAGACTCAAAGAGGTCGGCGGCGGAGAAGCCCATGGATTCCAGAACCTCTTTCAAGGTGTCCAGCAGTCCCAGGTTATAGGCGTTTTTTTCCAGAGAGCGGCCCATGAGGAACTCCAGGGACAGGTAGTGGACCTGACGCTGCTGCTTCTCCCACACTTGATTGCTGGTGTCCATGCGGTGGCGGGACATGATGTCCCGCAGGACCAGGGCGCAGGCCTTGAACATGTGGTTGTTGTTGGCTGTCTCCACCGTACAGCCAAAGTTGCGTTGGAGCTTGCCGGTGATCATCTCGGTCAGCTGCTCCTTGGTGTATTCCGGTGTATAATTCGTCATAACAGTTCCTCCTGTTCGATTTATCTATCAAGAGAGAGGCTCTCCCACGGAAACTTATTTTACCAGATTGTGGGGGGAGCGTCAACGGTGGGGAAGGGTAAAAATATGAGGTGGGCAGTGTTTTTTTGTGCCGGAGGTGAGAAGGGCCCCGTCCTCCCGGACGGGGCCCTGGATCTCTATGACTGGGAGCCGTCCTCCTGAAAAGGACCGCCGTAGCGCTGGGGAGCCAGGGAGAGGTGCTTTTCCCAGTCCCACCAGGAAAATTCGGTTTTTTCCTCGACGGCGGGCACCCCAAAGAACAGTTTCGGCTCCTGGGGACCGGAGCGGCCGATCAGCGCCCCCGGGCAGCCGACCAAGGGGCTCATAACAGCCAGCAGGCCAAACAGGCATAGAACTCTTTTCAGACCGTTAAGGTCCATTACAGCCTACTGCCTTTTTCATACGAAATACTCCTTTAAAATTTGAGTATTTATTTTCTTGAAAGTGGATTGCCCCTACGTTGTCACCCCAGGATCCGCTGGTAGGTGTCCAGATACTGCTGGGCGGAACTCTTCCAGGAGAAATCGACGGCCATACCCTCCTTTTGCAGGCCCTTCCAGGCCTTTTTGTTGTTGTGATACAGGTCCACCGCCTCGCGGATGACCCAGACCATGTCGCCGGCGCTGATGTTGGAGAAGGTGAAGCCCCGGCCGGTGCCCTCGTACTTGTTATAGGGGGTGACGCTGTCCTTCAGACCGCCGGTTTCCCGGACAATGGGGATGGTGCCGAAGCGCATGGCGATCATCTGGCTCAGACCGCAGGGCTCAGAGACGGAGGGCATGAGGAACATGTCCGCGCCGGCGTAGATCATATTGGAAAGGGGAGCGGAGTAGGTCAGCTGGGCGGCGAAGCGGCCGGGATACTGGCCCTGAGCGTGGCGGAAGGCCTCCTCATACTGCCAGTCGCCGGTGCCCAGCACCACCATCTGCATGTCCATACCCATGATTTCGTGAAGGGCGTCGGTGACCAGAGAGAAGCCCTTGTGGCCCACCAGGCGGGAGACACAGGCGATCAGGGGCACATCCGGGTTCTCCTGGAGGCCCACAGCCTGCTGGAGGGCCGCTTTGCAGGCGGCCTTGCCCTTGGTCAGCGTCTTGAAGGTGTAGTTGGCGGCCAGGCCGGACATGGTCTCCGGGTTATACAGGGTGGTGTCGATGCCGTTGAGAATACCCTCCAGCTTGCCGCTCTGCTGGTTGATCACTCCGTCCAGGCCGTGGGCGTAGAAGGGAGTGCGCAGCTCCTGGGCGTAGGTGGGAGAGACGGTGGTGACAAAGTTGGAGGCCATGATGGCGCCCTTCATCAGGTTGACGTCCCGGTGGTAGGCCAGCATTCCCTCGTTGAAGTAGCTGCGATCCAGGCCGATTACGTCCTGGAGCACCTGGTCGCCGTAGCGGCCCTGATACTCAATGTTGTGGATGGTGTATACGGTTTTAGCGCCCGCCAGCTGGGGAACGCGGTATTTCTCCTCCAGAAGGTAGACGGGAACCAGCGCGGTCTGCCAGTCGTTGCAGTGGATGATGTCCGGAGCCCAGTCCAGCTGGCCCGGGGTCTCAACCACGGCCCGGGAGAAGTAGGCGAAGCGCTCGCAGTCGTCAAAGTGGCCGTAGAGCTGCCAGCGCTTGAAGTAATACTCGTTGTCCACGAACCAGAAGGTGACGCCCTGATACTCCGCCTCGAAGATGCCGCAATACACCTGGCGCCAGGCCAGGGTGACGTTGAAGTACTTCAGGAAGGTCATTTTGGAGCGCCAGTCCTCGCTGATGCCCTCGTAGAGAGGGAGGATCACCTTGAGCTCGTGCCCCTCGGCCGCCAGGGCCTGGGGCAGGGAGCCGGCTACGTCGGCCAGTCCACCGGTCTTGATGAAGGGGGCGGCTTCGGAGGTGGCAAATAAGATTTTCATAATACGGTCCTCTTTTCCGAAAGATTTGAGTTCAGTCAGACGCCCTCCTCACTGAGGAAGGCGTCTGAAGTCAGCAAGCGGTTAAACGACGCTGCCCTTGGCGATGGCCAGGGGATAGGTGAAGTGGCCCATGAGGGCGCGCCCCTCGTTTACTGTTACGGCCTTGTCAGCGATGACATAGGACAAAGAGGCGCTGGCCTTGACCACGGTGCCCTGCATCAGCACACTGTTGGATACCTTGGCGCCCTTTTCCACGATGACGCCGCGGGCCAGGATGGAGTTTTCCACCTCGCCCTCAATGTAGCAGCCGTCAGCGATGAGAGAGCACTTGGAGACGGATCCGGGGCCGTAGTAGGTGGAGGGGTTGGACTGGTCCTTGGTGCGGATGGGACGGGCGGGGTTGAACAGGTCGGCCCGGACCTCGGGATTCAGCAGGTCTTGAGAGCGCTGGAAATAGTCGCTCACCGACTGGAACCGGCCCACATAGCCCTTGTGGATGTAGGGCATCATTTTCAGAGATTTCAGGCGGGGCTGGAGAACGCCGCGGCTGAAGTTGGTTACGTCATGGGCGGAGCAGTAGTCTACCATGTCCATGAGCAGACGCTTGGACAGAATGTAAATCTCCAGAGACTCCAGCGCCTTGTCGGCGGAGGTGGGGTGGACGGACAGGTCGGTGATCCGGCCCTCCTCGCTGACCTCCACGTACTCGGAGAACTGAGGCGCGCCCTTCAGGGTGGGGGTACAGACCATGGTGATGTCAGCGCCGGAGTTCAGGTGCTGCTGGAACACCTCGTTCACCGGCAGGTTGACCGCCACATCGCCCCAGGCCAGAAGGACATAGTCCTGACGGATGTCCTCCAGGTAATCGTAGACGCCGGCCAGGGCCTCCATGCTGCCCCGGTATTCGCCATGGCCCTGCTCGGTGTAGCTGAAGGGGGGCAGAATGCGCAGGCCGCCGTGCTTGCGGCTCAGGTCCCAGTCCTTACCGGAGCCAAGATGGTCCAGAAGGGACTGGTAGCTCTGGTGAACCACCACGCCCACGTCGGTGATGCCGGCGTTGACGCAGTTGGACAGCATAAAGTCGATCAGGCGGTACCGGCCGCCGAAGGGCAGAGAGCAGGTGTTGCGGGGACGGGTCAGCTCGCCCAGGTTGGCGTCGGAACGGTACGCGAACAGAATTCCGTGCAGATCGTTCATGCCTGCTCACCTCCTTTCACATCTTTGCGAATCATGGCTTTTGGCGGAACGGTGGCCCTCTCGCCCACGGTGACTCCGCCGGCCACCACGGCGATGCCCCAGTTCTCACCGCCGTCAGGGGCGGAGCCTACGGTGGCTCCGGCCTCAACTGTGGCGCCCTCGGCCACGATGGAATAGTAGACCTTGGCCCCTTCCTTGACAGTGGCGCCAGGCATGAGGATGGAATACTGGATGTCGGCGTCCTTCTCCACAGTGACGGAGTTGAAGAGAACCGAGTTGGCCACAGTGCCGTCCACCTGGCAGCCGCCGGTGACCAGGGAGTGGGAAATGGAGGCGTCAGGGCCGGTGACATGGGGGGGCTTGATGGGGGTACGGGCGTAGATGGGCCAGCTCTCATCATACATGTCCAGGCCGCTGTTCCGGGACAACAGGTCCATATTGGCGTCCCAGAGAGAGTCGATGGTGCCTACGTCCTTCCAGTAGCCGGCAAAGCGGTAAGCCATCAGCTTCTCGCCGGCGTTCAGCATGTTGGGGATGATGTTTTTGCCGAAGTCGTTGGAGGAGTTGGGGTCGGCCTCGTCATCAATCAGATACTTGCGCAGCTTGGACCAGGTGAACACATAGATGCCCATAGAGGCCAGGTTGCTCTTGGGCTGGGGGGGCTTTTCCTCAAATTCGTATACCTTGTCGTCCGCTTCCACGTTCAGGATGCCGAAGCGCTTGGCCTCCTCCATGGTGACCTCCAGCACGGAGATGGTACAGGCCGCCTCGGACTTCTTGTGGAAATCCACCATCTCGGAGTAGTCCATTTTATAGATATGGTCGCCGGACAAAACAACTACGTATTCAGGGTCGTACAGGTCCAGAAAACCGATGTTCTGGTAAATGGCGTTGGCGGTTCCCTTGTACCAGCTGCCCTTTTCGCCCTCGCCCAGGTAGGGGGGGAGGATATGGACGCCGCCGTCAGACCGGTCCAGGTCCCAGGGCTGACCGTTGCCCAGGTAGCTGTTCAGCTCCAGAGGGCGGTATTGGGTGAGGACGCCTACAGTGTCGATGCCGGAGTTGACGCAGTTGGACAGAGGAAAGTCAATGATGCGGTACTTTCCGCCAAAGGGGACGGCGGGCTTTGCCACGTTGCTGGTCAGAGCGTAAAGGCGGCTGCCTTGACCTCCGGCCAGCAGCATGGCGACAATTTCTTTTTTCATGCTGTTCACCTCTTACTTTTTTGGTGCGGTGGCATCTATGAGGTTCGGGGCTGTTTGGCCTCGAGTGTGCCCGTTATTTGTCCGCCTTCCTGGCCCGGGCGCGCTTAGGCTTTTCAGCGGCGGGGGCCTTTTCCACCTTCTCCTTGGGCTTGCGGGTCCGGCGCTTGGGGGCCTCCTCCGGGGCGGAGGCGGCCCCAGCCTGGGCGGAGGACTTCTTGACGGCAGTTTTTTTGGCGGAGGGCTTCTTCTCTCCCTCGGCCTTGTCGGCCTTGGGCTTGCGGACGGGGTTCTTCCGGGTGCAGCGGAAAATCACAGCGGACATGGGGGGGAGATCCACAGTGAAGGACTGCTGCTGGTCGTGGCAGGGGATTTTCTCCGTTTTGACGGGGGCCTTGTCCCCCATGCCCTCGCCGCCATAGGCCGGGTCGTCGGTGTTGAACGCCACCGCCCAGGTACCGCCGAAGGGGGCGCCTACCCGGTAGCCGTTCCGATGCTCGGGGGAGAAGTTGCACAGCACGATGAGGGGGGTTCCCTTCCGGTCCCAGCGCAGGAAAGCCACGGTATTGGCGTTGTTGTCGTCGGCGCACAGCCACTGGAAGCCCTGCCAGGAGTCGTCCTGGTCCCACAGGGGGGCGTTCTCCAGGTAGAAGGCGTTCATCGCCTTGAAGAATTCCTGGGTCTGGCGGTGGGGAGCGTATTGCAGCAGGTGCCAGTCCAGAGAGTATTCAAAGTGCCATTCGTTCCACTGGCCCAGCTCAGCGCCCATGAAGGTGAGCTTCTTGCCGGGATGGGTCATCATATAGGCGTAGAAAGCCCGAACGCCGGCGAATTTCAGAGGGTTGTCTCCGGGCATTTTGCCAAAGAAGGAGCCCTTCATGTGGACTACCTCGTCGTGAGACAGAGGCAGGATATAGTTCTCAGAGAAGGCGTACATCAGGGAGAAGGTGATGTCTCGATGGTTGAACTGACGGAAATAGGGGTCCAGCTTGATATAGTGGCAGATGTCGTTCATCCAGCCCATGTTCCACTTGAAGTTGAAGCCCAGGCCGCCGTCGTCCACTGGTTTGGTCACCTTGGGCCAGGCGGTGGACTCCTCCGCTACCATCAGCACGTCGGGGTGGGCGGCGAAGACGGCGGTGTTCAGGTCCTGGAAGAACTTGATGGCCTCCAGATTCTCGTGGCCGCCGCTGACGTTGGGCAGCCACTCGCCGTTCTTGCGGTTGTAGTCCAGGTAGAGCATGGAAGACACCGCGTCTACCCGCAGGCCGTCCATGTGGTACTCCTCCAGCCAGAACATGGCCGAGGAGAACAGGAAGGAGCGGACCTCGCTGCGACCGAAGTCAAACACGTCGGTGCCCCACTCCTTATGCTCCCCCTTCCGGGGATCGGCGTATTCATAGGTGGGGGTGCCGTCGAAGTTATACAGGCCGAAGGCGTCCCGGGGGAAATGGGCGGGAACCCAGTCCATAATCACACCGATGCCCGCCTGGTGGAGCTGGTCGATGAGGTATTTCAGGTCATCTGGGGTGCCAAAGCGGCTGGTGGCGGCGAAATAGCCGGTGCACTGGTAGCCCCAGGAGGCGTCCAGGGGGTGCTCAGTGACGGGGAGCAGCTCCACATGGGTGAAGCCCATCTCCTTCACGTAGGGCACCAGATAGGAGGCGGTGTCCCGGTAGCTGAGGAACTCGCCCTCGCCGGTGCGCCGCCAGGAGCCCAGGTGACACTCGTAGATGTTCATGGGGCGGCGGTAGAGCGGGTTTTTGGCCCGGAAGGTGAGCCAGTCCCGGTCACCCCACTGGTAACCGGTGTCCAGGTCGTAGATCTTGCTGGACACGTCAGGCCGGGTGGCGGAGTGAAAGCCGTAGGGGTCCACCTTACCGATAAAGCCGCTGCCGTCCGCCTTATGTACGGCGTACTGGTAGGCGTCGTAGCGGTTCAGGCCGGGAACAAAGGCCTCCCAGATGCCGCCCTCCACTCTGGACATGGGGGTGGCCTCCAGGTTCCAGCCGTTAAAATCGCCGATGATGGTGACCTTGGGGGCGTTGGGAGCCCAGA
Source organism: Oscillospiraceae bacterium (assembly GCA_910575265.1). Taxonomy (GTDB): domain Bacteria; phylum Bacillota; class Clostridia; order Oscillospirales; family Oscillospiraceae; genus Lawsonibacter. The sequence continues at coordinate 88,472 of CAJTEA010000005.1, read as the reverse complement.
CCCGGAACAGATAGCCCTCGACACCGTTTTCGTCCTTGGCGGGATGGGAGCCGAAGCACTTCCAGGCGTGGGTGGAGCGGCCCTCGGAAAAGGCCTCAAGTTCTAAATAAAGGTCGTGTTCAGAGAGATTTTCTACGTATTTGGACATAATTATCACCTCGTGGAAATCTTTTATAGACTGTTGTCGGCTATTTCTAACAAGGGGGTTACAAAAGCGGCTGGATATATTTATAAAAATTATACAACAAGGGAAGAGAGCCGTCAAGTAAAATAGTGGAAAAGTGGGGGAAAAGAAATTCATAGCGCCGCAAGGGACAGCGGCTGTGCAGGACAGGGGTGGAGCCCCGCCCTGCACAGCGGCTGCTTATCCCGCCATCAGCAGCTTGCTGAGCATTCTGGTAAAAATGCCGGGGATGGACAGCCTGTCCACCTGCTGGGCGGAGAGAATCGGCACAGTGTCCCGCGGCTCGCCGGCCACATAGACCTCCAGCTGCCCCAGAATCTGCCCCTGTTCCACCGGGGCTTCCACATTTTCGGACAGAGAGAGCTGGGTGGTTACCTGGCTTTCCTCTCCCCGGCGTACCAGAAGGCGGCAGTCCCGCTCCAGCTGGGGCTGGACCTGGGCCTGGGTACCCAGGAGCACGTCGACCGGGGCCAGTGGGGCGTCGGGGTAGACAGGGACGGCGGCGTAGTTGGCGAAGCCGTAGTCCAGAAGGGCTTTGGCGTCCTCAAAGCGCTGGCTGCTGGTGGGGGATTTCATCACCACGGCGATGAGCTCCATGCCGTCCCGCTCGGCGGTGGCGGACATGCAGTAGTGGGCGGAGCTGGTGTAGCCGGTTTTCAGGCCGGTGGCCCCCTCATAGAAGCGGACCAGACGGTTGGTGTTGGTCAGGCCGAACTCCCCATCGCGGATGGAGTCCATCCAGATGGTGGTGTACTCCCGAATGCCCGGGTGGTTCAGGATCAGCTCCCGGGACATGAGGGCAATGTCATGGGCGGAGGTCACGTGCCCCTGGGCGGGCAGGCCGGTGCAGTTTAGAAAAGTGGTGTCCACCATGCCCAGTTCCTGGGCCCGCTGGTTCATCTGGGTGACAAAGGCCCCTTCGCTGCCGGCCAGGTGCTCGGCCAGCGCCACGGCGCAGTCGTTGCCCGACACCACGGTGACACATTTGATCATCTCAGATACGGGCATCCGCTCCCCCTCCTCCAGATAGACCTGGGAGCCGCCCATGCCGGCGGCGTAGGCGGAGACGGAGACCATATCGTCCCTGGAGACGCGGCCGGAGTCCAGGGCCTCCATGACCAGGAGCAGGGTCATGATTTTGGTGACACTGGCGGGCTCCAGCTTCTCATGGGAATTTTCCTCCAGCAGGAAGGCTCCCGTCTCCTTTTCCATGAGTACAGCGGAGGCGCAGGACAGAGACAGGCCGCTTTCCGCCGCCGCCCCCGCGGTGGGGAGAGAGACGGTCAGGATAAGGGCGGCCAGAAGCAGGGATACATATTGTTTCATAGATGGTTCCTCCTGAATCCATATCCAAAAATTTGCGGGTATGGTCAGGATATGGAGGGGAAACTTTTTCTATACGCTGGAGAACAGCGGTATTTTTTGCAAACAAGGCACAGTGTACCTTGGAGGGGAAGAAAAAAGAGGCGAAAGGGGGGGAAGAAAAAATATTTTTTGTTCGGTGAACGGAAACGTGCAACTTTTTCCCCTCACCGCGGTTCAGGTGAGGAGGGATGAGGTGACGAAAGCAAGTAAGCTCCCCAACCGGGAGCAGATTATCAAACGGATGTGGAAGCTGGCCAACGCGGGGGCGGGGGACGCCGTTAAGCTGGCCTGCTTTCCGCCAGAGGAGTGGTGCGGGACCGACGGACTGGACCTGGATGCCCTTACCGAGTTCAAGCGGGGGAGCAGCGGCGTGGTGGAGCTGAAATTTGTGGACCGGGGGCGGCTGCTGGAGCGGCTGCTGGATACGGTGGACCACAGCGGCGAGGACCAGGTGGACCGCTTCCTCCAGGCTATGGAGGGGGGATAGGGCGTGGGTGGAATGGTGTTTTCTCCCAAACAAAGGCGGGTGCTGACCTGGTGGAGGCCCGGTTCCCCGGACCGGGGGCGGCAGGCCATTATCTGCGATGGGGCGGTGCGCAGCGGAAAAACGCTGTGTACCGGCCTTTCTTTCTTCTGCTGGGCCATGAGCTCCTTTCAAAACCGGAACTTCGCCTTGTGCGGGCGGACCATCCAGTCGGTACGGCGGAATCTGCTGTCTGAGCTGCTTCCGCTGCTGGAGGGGATGGGGTTCCGGTGTGCGCAGAAGGCGTCCAAAAACGTCATTCAAGTCCGGCTGGGCAGGCGGCGGAATTCTTTCTACCTCTTTGGGGGGAAGGACGAGAGCTCCGCCGCCCTGATTCAGGGGATCACCCTGGCGGGGGCGCTGCTGGACGAGGCGGCGCTGATGCCCCGGTCCTTTGTGGAGCAGACCGCCGCCCGGTGCTCGGTTACCGGGAGCAAACTGTGGTTTTCCTGTAATCCGGAGTCTCCCGCTCACTGGTTTTATCAGGAGTGGGTCCTCAAGGCGGAGGAAAAAAACGTCCTGCGGCTCCCGTTCACCATGGCGGACAACCCGGGGCTGTCTCAGGAGGTGCGGGAGCGGTACGCCAACACCTTTCAGGGCACCTTCTACCGCCGGTTTGTGCTGGGGGAGTGGGTGGCCGCGGAGGGGCTGGTGTATGACTTCTTTGATGAGAGCCTTCTGAAAGAGGCTCCGGAGGAGCCCTTTGAGGAGTGGTATATCTCCTGCGACTACGGCACCTCCAACCCCACATCTATGGGGCTGTGGGGGAGGAAAAATGAGGTGTGGTACCGGGTGAGCGAGTATTATTACGACGGCCGGGCCATGAGGCGGCAGAAAACCGATGAGGAGTATGCCGATGATTTGACCAGACTGGCTGGAGGACGGCCGGTTCGGGCGGTGGTGGCCGACCCCTCGGCGGCCAGCTTCTGCGAGACGCTGCGCCGGAGAGGCTGGCGGGTGAAAAAGGCGGACAACCATGTGCTGTCCGGAATCCGGCTTACCGCCCGGCTGCTGAAAAGCGGGAAGCTGGTCATTTGCAGAGGCTGTACCGACGCGGTTCGGGAGTTTTCCCTCTACCGCTGGGACGATAAGTGCCAGGGGCAGGATCAGGTGCGGAAGGAGCATGACCACGCCATGGATGAGATTCGTTACTTTGCCGCCACGGTGGCTGGAAAAAGCGGCCAGGGCGGCTTTGTGGCCGGGAGCGTGGAAAGAGGCGTGTTTTAGAACGCGCCAAAGGAGCCTTTGCCGCCTGCGGGCGGGACGAGTAGAGACGAAGGAGGAAACGTATGAAGTGGTGGAAACAGAAGCGGCGGGAGCCTCCCGCGCCGGTGGTGCAGGTGCGGAGAGGGGAGGGGCATCCCTTTGGGGTGCTGGATCGGTATGTGCCCCTGCGCACCGGGGAGATGGCCCTGTACCGGGCCATACGGGAGGGGGTGCCCATTGTGGACGCCGCCATCTGGAAGCTGGTGCGGCTGTGCGGTGGGGTGGGCGTCCGATGCTCGGACCGGGCGGCTCAGGCGGGACTGGAGGAGTTTTTCCGGACTGTGGACGTGGGTTGGGGACAGCGGGGCGTTCAGGCCTTTTTGGACCGGTATCTGGATGATCTGTTCACCTGCGGCCACGCGCTGGGAGAGGTTGTGCTGACCGGGGATGGGAAGGACATCGCCGCGCTGCTGTGCGCCGATCCGGAGCAGGTGGAGGTGAGGATCGGGGACAATCCGTTGGACTTTACCCTGTGCCGGGCCGGGCTGGGGGAAAACCGGGAGCTGCCCTGGCAGGAGTTGCTGCTGTTTACCCCCTTCCAGCCTACGGGGGACGCCCCCTGCGGGGTATCGCTGCTGCGGTCCATGCCCTTTCTGGCCGGGATTCTGCTGAAAATTTTTCAGTCTACCGGGCAGAACTGGGAGCGGGCGGGCAGCCTCCGGTTCGCGGTGGTGTGCAGGCCCGGCGAGGGGGAGGAGGCCTTTGCCCAGGAGCGGTGCGATCGGCTGGCTCAGGAGTGGTCCGCCGCCATGCAGGCGGGACGGGAGGGCTCTGTCCGGGATTTTGTGGCGGTTGGCGATGTGGAAATCAAGGTCATCGGCGCCGACAGCCCCATTTTGGACAGTGAAATTCCGGTGCGGCAGATTCTGGAGCAGCTGGTGGCCCGGACAGGTATCCCCCCCTTTATGCTGGGGCTGTCCTGGTCCTCCACCGAGCGGATGAGCACCCAGCAGGCGGATATGCTCACCACAGAGATCACCGCCATACGCCGCTGCGTGGAGCCCGCCCTGTGTCGGGCGGCGGAGCTGTGGCTGCGGGTTCACGGCTTTGGAGAAAAGGCGGAGATCGTCTGGGAGGATATCAACCTTCAGGATATTGTGGAGGAAGCAAAGGCCGAGCTCTACCGGGCTCAGGCGGAGAAATTGAGGAGGGAATTGGCATGAAGATCGTAAAGGAGGCCACCGGCGGCGAGGGGACGGCAGTGACCGCCCAGGACCTGGAGCTGATTGGGGCGCTGGCCCGGAAGCCGCTGAGCGAGGAGGAGGTCTATACCTTCTCCGTGCGGCTGTGCGACAACGAAATCGACCGGGAGTTTGAGCGCTTTGCTCCCCAGACCCTGGAGGAGCTGGCGCCCCTGTTTGTAGGTAAGAGCGGGCTGTTTGACCACCAGTGGTCGGCCAGGGGGCAGGCGGCCCGCGTCTACAGGACGGAGGTGATCCGGGAGCCCGGACGGGTGACACGGGCCGGGGACGGCTACTGCTGGCTGAAGGGCTATGCCTATATGATGCGGACCGAAAGCAGCCGGGACCTGATTGCCGAGATCGAGGGGGGCATCAAAAAGGAGGTCAGCGTGGGCTGTGCGGTGGACCACGCCATCTGTTCGGTCTGTGGGGCGGATCGAAATCAGGTGGACTGCGGTCACCAGAAAGGCCAGGAGTACGGCGGACAGCTGTGCTGGGCCAGCCTGGAGGGGGCCGGCGACGCCTATGAGTTCTCCTTTGTGGCGGTGCCCGCCCAGCCAGCCGCTGGGGTGGTGAAGTCTGCCCGGCGGGGGGCTGCCGTCCGGCTGGAGGAGGAGGCCGCTTTGGGACGGAAGTATTTGGAACAGCTCCGGAGCGAGACGGTCCGTCTGGCCCTGCTGGCGGACCGGGAGCTGGACGGCCGGGCCATAAAGTCCCTGGCGGACAAGCTGTCCCCTGATGAGTTGACGGCGCTGCGCGGATTCTTTGCCAGACAGGCGGAGAAGAGAATGCCCCTGAGGACCCAGCTGTGCTATGGGGAAAGAACCGAGGCCCGCGACGAACAGAACCAGGCGTTTTTGGCCTGATTACTTCGTATAGTTCGCCCGCGGCGGGACAAAAGAGCTTTGAATGAAAAACAGGAGGTAACAAGATATGGCATATTACTACGACAATCTGAAGCTGGACAAGGGAATGTACCGGGAGGCCGGCCGGTCCTTCAGCCAGGTGCTGGAGAGCCAGGACCCCAGCGAACGGTATAAGGGTACCAGCCTGGAGGGACTGGACGCCTTTCAGCGGCAGCTGAAGCGGTTTGACATCAAGGTGAAGGGTGCGGGCAGCGATGTGGTGGAGGCCTTCTTCCGCACCTCTGACGCCGCCGTCCTCTTTCCCGAGTACATCGCCCGCACCGTGCGGCAGGGCATGGAGGAGGGGGATATTCTTCCCCACATCACCGCCGCCGTTACCAAAATCGAGGGGATGGACTACCGCTCCATCACCTCCGAGGCCGGAGGTGAGGAAAAAGAGCTGAAAAAAGTGGAGGAGGGCGCGGCCATTCCCGAAACCACCATTCAGGTGCAGGCCAACCTGGTCAAGCTGAGAAAGCGGGGCCGGATGCTGGTGGCCAGCTATGAGGCGGTGCGCTTCCAGAAGCTGGACCTGTTTTCCGTCACCCTGCGGCAGATTGGCGCCCACATCGCCCGTACCCATCTGGAGGACGCGGTGGATGTGCTGATCAACGGAGACGGCAACAACAACCCAGCCGAAATGACCGAGCTGAACGGCGCCCTGGACTACAACGCCCTGGTGGAGTTCTGGGCCGGATTTGATCCCTATGTGATGAATACCCTGTTGGTGTCTGGCGACGTGATGCTCCAGATGCTCAAGCTGCCGGAGTTCCAGAATCCCCTTACCGGTCTCAACTTCCAGGGGACCGGCAAGCTGACCACGCCTCTGGGAGCCGCCCTTCTGCGCACCAGTGTGCTGCCGGAAAAGACCGCCGTGGGCCTGGACAGACGTTTCGCTTTGGAGATGGTCCAGAGCGGAGACGTAATGGTGGAGTATGACAAGCTTATCGACCGGCAGCTGGAGCGGGCGGCTATCACCACCATCAGCGGCTTTGCCAAGGTGTTCTCCGAGGCCAGCCGCGTGCTGAAGGTCTGAGATGACAGAGCGGATCATGGCCCTTTGCGGGGCGATGGGAGCGAATGAGGACCAGGAGGAGCTGCTGCTTCCCCTGGTCCAGGCAGTCCGGGACCAGCTGGCCGGCCGGCTGCGCCCCGGAATCATGCCCGGGGACTGCGGCCCCGCCTTTGCTTTGGCCGCCGCCATGATAACCATGGAGCGGCTGTCCGGACTACAGGAGGAGGGGAGCGCCGGAGAGGTGACCTCCTTTACCGCTGGTGATCTGACCATTCAAAAGCGGAGCGGCGGTCAAACGGCAAAAAGCCTGTCTGAACAGGCGGAAGAAATGCTGGCGCCCTGGCTGAGAGACGAGGGCTTTTTGTTCCGGGGGGTGGCGGGATGATGGAGCGGATGTGGAACCATATTCTGGACCGCTTTGGACATGCCGTTACCCTGCGCGGAGGGGAGGAGGCAGTATCCCTCCGGGCCCTTGTGCAGCCTGTCCTGGACCGGGGGAGGGAGCAGAAGGTTCCGTCTCCCCTGGGACTGGGACGGCAGGACCGGTTCCGCTATATGGGGCCCGCCGGATACCCTCTTGATCTGGATACCATAGTGGAGTGGAACGGGCGGGAGTATCGGGTTCAGGTCGCCCACCTGGTGGGGGAGGGCGTGTGCCCCCACTGGTGGGCTGTGCTGTATCCCAGAGAGGAGGCGGCGCCGTGAGCGCGGGTTTGGAGCACATCCGCCGGCATATGGCGGACTATCTCAACAGCCAAGGGGTGAAGGCCGTTACCGCCTGGCCCATGACGCCGAGGATGGAACAGGCGGAGCCGGTGGTGGTGGTATCCCTTCGGGGGTGCAGAGCTGGGCCGGCGGGCTTTCAGAACTATCTGGGGGACCGGTATGACGAGAGGACGGGCCAGTGGGAGGAGCGGTACGGCCGCAGGGCGGAGCTTACCTTCGGGCTGGATATCTACGCGCCGGAGAAGGGGGACGGGGAGGCGGTTCAGACCGCCTTTGACGCGCTGGCCGGGGCGCTGATTCTGGGTGGCCCGGAGGGGCTGGATGTCCAGAGCTTCTCCTGTGGGCAGACAGTCCGGGACAGCGGGAGCCGGCGGCTGACGCGGCCGGCGGAGGCGGTGTGTACCGCCTATCTGTGCGCCGTGTCCGACGCAGGCGGCGGATTTACTGATTTTGAATTGCGAGGTGTGGTGAAAACATGAGTATCAGCGTACATCAGCGTCCGGGGGTTTATTCCACGTATGACGCGTCCACGGTGGTCAGCGGGAACGGAGGAGGCCGCGTGGTGGGTCTGGCCGCGGTTAGCGCCGCGGCGGCGGCCGGCGGGGTCCAGATTGTGACCAGCTACGACAGGGCCGTGGAGCTGTTCGGCTCCGGCGGGGCCGAGGATATGGCGGAGCTCATTCGACTGGCCCTGAAAAACGGGGCCTCCGCTGTGGCGGCTGTCCCGGTGGCCGGCGAGGAGGGCTATGAGGAGGCCTTTGCCCGGCTGGCCGGGATGGAGGATATTGCCCTGGTGCTGTGCGGCAGCACCGATCCGGCGGTGCAGAAAAAGCTGCGTGACAGCGTGATCCAGGCGTCTGACATGCGCCGGGAGCGTTTGTGCGTGGTGGCCGGGGCAAAGGGCGAGAGTGTGGACAGCCTGATCCAGCGGGCCGGGGAGCTGAACCATGAGCGGGTGGTGCTGGTGGCCCCCGGCGGCGTGGACGGCGAGGGAGAGGCCATGTCCGGCCTGACGCTGGCCGCCGCTGTGGCGGGGGTGCTCGCGGGGGAGAGCGACCCCGCCGTTCCCCTGGGTGGCGCGGAGCTGACCGGGCTGAACGGCCTGGACCTTCGGCTGGAGGACAGGGACGTGGACAGGCTGATCCTGGGCGGCGTCACTCCGGTGGAGAGCCTGGGCGGCGTGGTCAGTGTGATTCGGGGCGTGACTACCCGGACCACGACCGGCGGGGCGGCGGACGCCACCTGGCGGGATTTGTCCGCCGTCCGGGTAGTGGACGATGTGATCCCCGGCCTGCGCAATGCTCTGCGGACCAAATTCCGCCGGGCCAAGAACACAGCCCAGAGCCGGGGGGCGGTCCGGGCCCAGGTGGTGCTGGAGCTGGAGAACAAAAAGGCCCGGGAGATTATTACCAGCTATGAGGATGTGACCGTGGCGGCGGATACAGAGGATCCCACCCGCTGTCTGGTGAGTTTCTCCTTTACCGTGGCCCACGGCCTGAACCAGATCTGGCTGACGGCCCATATCACCGTTTAAGGAGGTTGAAGTATGAGTATCGCGGGATTTCCTACCAGCAGCGACATCTACCTGGAGGCGGACGGCGTGCGGGTGGCGGTGGTGCAGAGCTACGCCGTTAAGACCACCAAGAGCAGTACGGTGGTGGAGGCCTTTGGAGAGGCGGAGCCGGTGGCTACCGCGCCAGGTCAGGCCGTCCACACCATTGAGCTGACCCGGCTGTACGCCACCGATGAGGCCATCCGGGACAACCTGGACTTCTATTCCATGTCCGGCTTTTCCCTGGTCATCTGCAAGCCGGACAAGAAGATTATTTTCTCCGACTGCCAATGGAGCTCCATTCAGGAGAGCGCCAACATCGGCAGCATGGTGCTGGAAAAGGTCACCCTGGTGGCCTCGCGCCGCATCGAGACGGGGGTGTAAGCCGTGGGCCTGTCCATTTTGGCCGGGCAGGACCGGATTTCACTGGAGAATGGCTTTGACCTGCGGCTGCTGTCGGCGCTGGAGGTGCTTCAGGCCCGGCGGGAGGCGGCGGAGCTGACAGGGGAGGACCGGGAGCGGGCCCTGTGCTCCAACGCCTGCCTTCTGGCCCGGGCGCTGGAGCGGTCGGAAGGCAGAAGGCCCGTCTTTGACAGCGGCCGGGCGGTGCTGGCCGGGCTGACGGTGGAGGAGATCGCCGCCCTGGCCGGACGGTGGAGCATGTTCAGCCGGGAGAGCGGCCCGGGACTGGACCTGTCCCGGGAGGAGCTGGAGGGCGTGAAGCGGGACCTGTCCGGCGACCCGGGCGAGCGGCTGCGCTGGCGGGTGCTGCGGCAGTTTCACGCCCTGCCCTCCGAGGGACGGGCCAGAAGCATGAAGGAGCGGGACTATCTCTGGTGTCTGGCCAATACGCTGCTGGACCGGGAGGAGACGCTGGGCCGGCTGTGTCCCTCCTGCCGGACCGGGGCGCTGGAGGAGCGGTGTCCTGTCTGTGGCAAGGCTGAGGCGGAGTGGGGCGAAGGGGCGGACAACGCCGCCTTCGATCCCGACCGTTTTGAGAAGTTGAGAGGGGGCGGCGGCGCTGACTGACTATCTGGAGGAGCTTTTGGACAACACCGCGGCTCTGCTGGAGCAGGTGCGGCGGCTGGAGCGGAGCGCGTCCGGACCGGTGCTGGAAAGAGCGGGGGAGGAGGCGCCCTCCCCCGCATTCCGGGCCGCGGAGGAGCCGGTGGAGGAGCGGGCCCTTGACAGAAGGGCGGAAGCGGGAGAGACGATTCGGGCTGCGGAGCGGAAGGAGACGGATCGACAGAGCGTGTCCGGCGCGGCGTCCGGCGGCGGAGAGAGGGAGGACGGGGCGCCGGAGCCGCCGGAACGGGTTCTCACGCCGCTGGAGGAGGAACGGAGGCCGGCGGGGTCCGTATTGCTGGAGCAGCTGGAACGGCTGGAGCGGGCGGCTGTGTCTGAGGCTGCCGGCGGTGGTAATTCAAGCTGGTCCGACGGTTGGAGTGAGGCGGGGGTTGGAAGACGAAACGGATACTCCGCCAGCCTGTCCGGGGCGCGTCCAGGCTCCGTTTTTCCCGGCGTGACTGGAGCGGCGGGAGAGGGATGGACCCTGGGGACCGGCTTCGCGGGGACGGATGTTCAGCCGGGGGAGGAGCTGCGGTGGGCGGAGCGGGCCGACCGGGCCTTCCGCCGGGACAGCCGCCGGTATGACGGAGACTTTTATTTGTACTGAGAAGGAGTGATCGGATGCTTTTGACGCCGATGCGCTATAAGGACTACACCTGGCCCCACAACCCCCGGGTGTATTCCATCGACTACCAGAGGACTATGGCGGTGAACAAGACCCCCTTCGGCGGGTATCAGCTCCAGGATCTGGGAAACGCCCACCGGGTGATGGAGGGCGAGGGGGAGTTTGTGGGGGAGGGGGCCTATGAGGAGTTTCAGAGGCTGGCCTGTGTGTTTTATGAAAAGGGACCGGGGCTGCTGGTCCATCCCCTATGGCAGGTGGCGAATACTTATTTTGTCTCGCTGCGGGTGGAGCAGGCCCCCCGGCCCGATTATGTGCGCTATTCCTTCGCGTTCTGGGAGGAAAACAGCCTGACCACCGGTCTGGCCACCCGAACGGTGGAGACCGCCGCCGGGAGCGGAGGGAGCGCCGGAACGGCGGTGCGGTCCGGCGGTCAGGCCGCCTATCACCGGGTGGTGAAGGGGGACACCCTGTGGGCGCTGGCGGGACGCTACGGCGTGTCCGTTTCAGAGCTGATTGCCCTGAACCCCCAGATTAAAAATCCCAACCTGATCCAGGTGGGGGAGGAGGTGCGGGTGCGGTGACAGCCTGTATGATTGATTCGGCGGGGACGCGCTGGACGCTGCCCGCCCCGGCGGCCTGGCGGCTGGAGTACACTGCCGGGGTGCCCTGCGACAGCTTCTGGCTGCGCTGTCCCTGGGATGGAGGCAACGCCGTTAAGCCGGAGAGCTGGGTGGGCTTTCAGGCGGAGCACGGGGGAGAGCGGGTGTTCACCGGAGTGGTGGACGAGTGCGAGGTGTCCATAGACCGGAACGGCCGGATGCTGGAGGTATCCGGCCGGGGGATGGCCGCCCGGCTGCTGGACAACGAGGCGCTGGGGCAGGACTACCAGTCCGCCACCCAGGCGGACATCATCCGGGACCATGTGACCCCCTATGGGATCGCGGTGGCGCCGGGGGGAAACCTGCCTCCGGTGTCCCGCTTTTCGGTGGCCAATGGGAGTAGCGAGTGGTCGGTGGTCTATGAGTTCGCCCGGTACTACGGCGGAGTGGCTCCCCGGTTTGACCGGACGGGGCGGCTGGTGCTTACCGGGTGGAACGACAGCCAGGAGCGGGTGGTGGATGACAGCTCCGCCCTGATCTCCATCCTCCGCCGGGACCGGCGGTACGGGGTGCTGTCCCAGGTGCTGGTGCGGGACCGCTGGAGCGGCCAGGTGGAGGAGGTAGTCAACACCTCCTTCCGGGAAAAGGGCGGGCGGGCCCGGCGGGTGATTACCATGCCCACCCGGAGCAGCTACAAGGCGATGCGGTACAGCGGGAAATTCCAGCTGGACAAGTCCGCCTCGGAGCTGGAGCGGGTGGAGGTGCTGCTGGGCGAGGCGTTCTGCGCCTGGCCGGGGGATCTGGTGACTGTGCGGCGGACAGACTGGGACTGGAACGGACGCTACCGGGCGGCTCAGGTGACAGTGGGTATGGATGGAAGCGGATACTGGAGCGGGCTGGAGCTGGCTCCTGTTGATTTTACAGTTTAAAAATAGATGTGAGGTGCGGCGTATGTGGACATCGGAACGGAGCAGAAGGCTGGCGGCGGCGGAGCCGGCGGCGGAGCTGGGGACGGTTACCTTGGGTGGGGACCCCGCCGGGGTCAGCCTGGGGGGAGAGCGGCGGTGGCTCACCGTATACAGCCCCGGGGGTTACAGCTGGCGGCCTGGCTCGGGTGAGAAGGTGCTGGTGCTCAAGGCGGGGGCGGAGGGGGAGTCCCCCTGCGTGCTGGGCACGGCGCAGAAGAGTGGGGAGCTGAAAGCGGGAGAGGTGCGGCTGGACGGCGGGGCCTGCTCGGTCCTGCTGGGGCAGGAGGGGCTGGAGCTGGCCGGTACGGACAGCGGCCTGAGCCTGAAGGGGGGCCGGGCGGAGCTGACCGGAGAGCTTTTCGTCAACGGCCGCGCGCTGTATGACATAGTCCGGGAGATCGTGATTGATCTTCTGGGGTAAGGAGGCGGAGATATGGAGTGGAAGCTGATGGACGGGGACTACGTCCCGGACGGAATGGGCGGGCTGACCGGCCTGAACGGAAGCGGGGAGGTGCTGGCCCGGGTGCTGTACCGCCTCACCGCCCGGCGGGGCGGGCTGCCCTTTCTGCCGGAGCTGGGCAGCCGGCTGTACCGGCTGGGCCAGGAAAAGCCCTCCGCCCGGCAGGCTCTGGCCGCCCAGTATGTGGCCGAGGCCCTGCGGGAGGAGACAGACCTGTCGGTACAGTCCGTGGAGCTGCTCCCCCTGGGGGAGGGGGCGAAGCTCACCGTACAGCTGGACTGGCAGGGAGAACCGCTGACCGTTCAGCTGCCCCTTGAACGGACGGGCGGACAGGCTGGAGGAGTATGAGATGAAAACCATTGACGAGATTTATCAGGAGCTGCTCTCCTGCTTTGGGGAGCGGACGGGGCTGGAGCCCCGGGAGGGGTGCGACCTGTCCGCCCGGCTGTACGCGGTGGCGGCCCAGGTCTATTCCCTGTATGTCCAGGCGGACTGGGTGGTCCGGCAGGCCTTTCCCCAGACGGCGGAGGGTACGTTTCTGGACCGTCACGCCCAGCTGCGGGGGTTGGAGCGCAAGCCGGCGGTGGCGGCGGAGGGGACCGTCCGGTTCACCGCCGGGGAGGCGGCGGAGCTGCCACGGGACATCCCCCAGGGCACGGTGTGCATGACGGCGGGGCTGGTACGGTTTGAGACCACCCGGCCCGCCGTGCTGGAGGCGGGGAAGCTGACGGCGGAGGCGCCTGTCCGGGCGCTGGAGCCGGGGGCGGCGGGCAACATCTCCGCCGGAGCCATCGTATCCATGGCGGTGGCCCCTATGGGGATCTCCTTCTGCGCCAACCCCAGGGCCTTTACCGGCGGCGCGGACGGAGAGACGGACAGCGCGCTGCGGGAGCGGGTGCTGGATACCTTCAAGCGCCTGCCCAACGGGGCCAACACCGCCTTTTACCAGCAGGGGGCGCTGTCCTTTGACCAGGTGGCGGCCGCGGCGGTGGTGGCCCGGCCCCGGGGGGTTGGCTCGGTGGACGTGGTGCCCGCCACTTTGGCCGGCCTGCCCGGCGCGGAGCTGCTGGAGGAGCTGGAGGACTATTTCAACCAGCGGCGGGAGATCGCCGTGGACCTTCGGGTCCGGGCTCCGGAGACGGTGACGGTGGACCTGGCCGTCCAGATCGAGCCGGAGGCGGGGCGGAACAAAGACGAGGTGCTTCAGCGGGTGGAGGACACTCTGCGGGGCTGGTTTACCGGAAAGCTGCTGGGGCAGGACATCCTTCTGGCCCGGCTGGGGGAGCTGATTTACCACTGCGACGGGGTGGTCAACTACGTCATCACAACCCCCGGGGCGGACCGGCTGGTGGCGGAGGACGTGCTGCCCGTTTTAGGCGCGCTGCGGGTGGAGGCGAAAGCATGAGGCACGCCCAGTATCTGAGGGAGCTGCTGAGGCCCCTGGGGGTCTACGACCTGTCGGCCCCCTTTAACGGCGGGGAGCTGGAGGCCCAGGGTGAGGCTCTGGACAACCTGCGCGTCTGGCTGGAGGAAATCCAGCGGGAGTCCTCCCTGGCGGAGGCGGAGGACTGGGGGCTGGAGAACGTCGCGAAGCTCTTTGCCCGCCGTCCGGTTGCCACCCAGCCCCGGAAGCTGGCCGCCGCCCTGGCGGCCCTGCTCCGCATTGGCGGGGACAGCTTCACCCTGGACGCCATCAACGACACCATCACCGGCTGCGGCATCCCCGCCCTGGTAAAGGAGCGGGGGAAGGGGGAGGTATCGGTTTCCTTTCCCGGGGTGGCCGGGGAGCCGGACAACTTTGAAGAGCTGAAAAAAATCATCGAGGACATTCTGCCCACCCATCTGGGCATTGAGTACGACTTCTGGTATCTGACCTGGATGGAGCTGGAGGATAACTTCCCCAGTTGGCAGTCCATTGAGGAGCCGGGCTATTCCTGGTTGGAGCTGGAGACCTGTGTGGAATACCTTTAGTATAAGTAATATAAGAAAAGGCACAGCCCCCAAAACGGGCTGTGCCTGAAAAAAATTACTTGCGTATTTCCCGGAAATGCGCTATAATGAAAACACGGGACAAATTATGGCAGGACGTGGAGTGGCGACACACCCCACGCCCCTATGCAGGTGCCGTACCACCCACACAACAGCATTGCTGTGCCGACTCTCACTATAACACATTTTCTCTCCTTTTACAAGGGGGGGTGAGATGACAAGAGAGTTTGTGTTTGGACATATGCGGTGTAGGGTAGTAACTATCCTGCGCCGCTTGTTTGTCTCGGCGGGAAAACCTGCGGGGGAGCCCATCTTATTCCTCACCGTCTTATCCTCCCCCCCCGCAGGCGGAACCGTTGAGAAAACAGAGAGGCAGCCGGGGTGGCTGCCTCCGGGAATGGTTGTGTTAGCATGTCAGACTCTCCAGACTATAAAAAAATGTATCTGAAGCTGTTCAGGGCTTCTGAGGAAGCGGTTAACCTTCTGATTCAGGTCCAGCGGGAGTGCGAGGAGCTGTATATCTCCTCCCCGGAGCTGAAAGCGTCGGAAGCGGAGCCATAAAAAAACAGCGAAAAAAACGGCTGGTGACGATTTGGTCACCAGCCGCTTTTTTATCCCTGATTCTGCGCCTCCACCAGACGCATGCCGCAGTACTGCTCCCGCAGCCTGGGCTTTTCGATTTTGCCGGTGGGGTTGCGGGGGACATCGGCGAAGATGATCTTCCGGGGGCGCTTGTACCGGGGCAGATCCATGCAGAACTGGTTGATCTCGCTCTCAGTACACTGCATGCCCTCCTTCACCTGGATGATAGCGGCGGCGATCTCCCCCAGCCGCTTGTCGGGCAGACCAATCACCGCCACGTCATGTATCTTGGGGTAGGCGGTGAGGAAGTCCTCAATCTGCACCGGGTACAGGTTTTCGCCGCCGGAGATGATCACGTCCTTCTTCCGGTCCACCAGAAAGACAAAGCCGTCCTCGTCCTGCCGGGCCATGTCGCCGGTGTGGAGCCAGCCGTTTTCCAAAACCTCGCGGGTGGCCTCCTCGTTGTGGTAGTAGCACACCATCACGCCGGGGCCTTTTACGCACAGCTCCCCCACATCGCCCTGCTTCACCGGAACATTCTGCTCGTCCACAATTTTCAGCTTCCAGCCGTATCCGGGAATGCCGATTGCCCCTACCTTATGGACGTTGTCCACCCCCAGGTGGACGCAGCCCGGGCCGGTGGATTCGGACAGGCCATAGTTGGTGTCGTATTTATGGTGCGGGAAGTATTCCAGCCAGTGCTTGATGAGGGAGGGGGGCACCGGCTGAGCCCCGATGTGCATCAGCCGCCACTGGGACAGGTGGAAGTCCCCGACCGCCAGCTCGCCCCGGTCCAGTGCCGCCAGAATGTCCTGAGCCCAGGGCACCAGCAGCCAGACGATGGTGGCCCGCTCCTGGCTGGCCGCCTGGAAGATCGCGGTGGGGGAGTTGCCCTTGAGAATGACCGCCCTGCTCCCGGTGAACAGCGAGCCGAACCAGTGCATCTTGGCTCCGGTGTGGTACAGGGGCGGAATGCACAGGAACACGTCCTCGTGGGTAGTCTCATGGTGGATGGCCTCCATCCGGGCGGACTGCGTCAGGGCGGTGTGCTTTAAGAGAATCGCCTTGGGAAAGCCGGTGGTGCCGGAGGAGTAGTAGATAGCTCCCTCGTCCTCGTCGTCTACCAGCACCTTGGGAGCCCGGCTGGAACAGTTGGCGGTGGCCCGCAGATAATCCTCGGCAAAGGAGGGGCAGGTCTCCCCCACAAAAAACAGAAGCATCTGCCTGGAAATTTTGGGCACAATTGGCTCCATCCGGCTGGTGAATTCCGGACCGAAAAAGAGCACGTCGGCGTCCGCCAGCTTGAGACAGTATTCGATCTCATCAGAGGTATAGCGGAAGTTCAGGGGGACGGCGATGGCCCCCGTCTTTAAAATGCCAAAGTAGATGGGCAGCCACTCCAGGCAGTTCATCATCAGAATGGCCACCTTCTGCCCCCTGCGGATGCCACG
Source organism: Oscillospiraceae bacterium (assembly GCA_910575265.1). Lineage (GTDB taxonomy): Bacteria > Bacillota > Clostridia > Oscillospirales > Oscillospiraceae > Lawsonibacter. The sequence goes on along the minus strand of CAJTEA010000005.1, from coordinate 72,013 downwards.
CTCCAGCAGCATGTTGGCCACCCGGTTGGCCTTCTCGTCAAAGACCGACCAGGTGATCTCCCGGCGGTAGGGGGCGTCGCCGGTGGGCTGGATCAGCTCGTACTCCTTCCAGGTCACCCGCTGCTCTTCCCGCACCTCGGGGTTGATCTCCACCAGGGCGACCTCGTCGCCATACAGCTTGCTGTTGCGTTCCAGCAGGTCAGTGATAGGCATTGTGTTCGATCCTTTCCAAAAACGGGCCGGGCCCGCGAAACTTTATTGATTTTAACCGCTAAAGCATTGTAACGTATTTTCCGGGTCTTGTCAAGAAATTTCCCCCCGTTCCATAAATTTTCGATATCATGCCCTTTACTTTGCTACTTTCCTATGCTAAACTTTATAGCAGTGAATTCCGCGTTATAAGGCATTTTGATAAAGGAGTGTGGATCCATGGCGAAAGCGGAAAAGAGAGCGCGGAGCGTGGCCCTGTATGAGACGATCCTGAAGCTGAAAGACCTGGACGAGTGCTGCCGGTTCTTCGACGACCTGTGTACCCCCACGGAGCTTCGCTCCCTGGAACAGCGGTTTGACGTGGCGGTGTATCTCCAACAGGGACTGGTTTATCTGGACATTCTGGAAAAGACCGGCGCCTCCAGCGCCACCATCAGCCGGGTCCGCCGGTCCATGCTGGACAACGGCGCGGGAGGCGTGATGCGGGAGGTCATCGCCCGGTTGGGACTCCGCGAAGCCGATGAAAATAACGAGGGACAGTGAGGAAATCGTATGAAACAACTGATGTTGGGCAACGCCGCCGTTGCCCGGGGGCTGTATGAGGCGGGGTGCTGCGTGATCTCCAGCTACCCCGGCACCCCCAGCACCGAGATCACCGAGGAGGCCGCCCGATACGATGAAATCTATTGTGAGTGGGCCCCCAACGAAAAAGTGGCGATGGAGACCGCCTTTGGGGCCTGCCTGGCGGGGAAGCGGTCCTTCTGCGCCATGAAGCACGTGGGTCTGAACGTGGCCGCCGATCCCCTGTTTACCATGAGCTACACCGGGGTGAACGCCGGCTTGGTGATTGGCGTGGCCGACGACCCAGGGATGCACTCCTCCCAGAACGAGCAGGACTCCCGTCACCACGCCATCGCCGCCAAGGTGCCCATGCTGGAGCCCTCCGACTCCGCCGAGGCGCTGGAGTTCGCCAAGCTGGCCTACGAGCTCAGCGAGGAGTTCGACACCCCGGTGCTGCTGAAGATGTGTACCCGGGTGGCCCACTCCCAGTCCATTGTGGAGACCGCTGACCGGGTGGAACCGGCGATGAGGCCCTATGAAAAAAACATCGCCAAATACGTTATGATGCCCGGCAACGCTATCCGCCGCCACCCCTTCGTGGAGGAGCGCGTCCGGAAGCTTGTGGAGTGGGCCGAGACCGCCCCCATCAACCGGGTGGAGCCGGGAAAGGACCACAAAATCGGTGTGATTACCTCCTCCACCAGCTACCAATACGTGAAAGAGGTCTTTGGGGATACCGTCTCCGTCCTCAAGCTGGGTATGGCTAACCCCCTGCCCGTCAAGCTGATACAAGACTTTGCGGGTAAAGTGGAAAAGCTTGTCGTAGTGGAGGAGATGGACCCCATCATAGAGAGCCACTGTAAAGCTCTGGGCCTTGCCGTTTCCGGCAAGGATGTGCTTCCCATGGAGGGGGAATTTTCCCAGAATCTGGTGGCGGAGAAGCTGGGCGGAAGTGTACATACCGGACGGTCCATCCAGGACCCCATTCCGCCCCGGCCCCCTGTCATGTGCGCGGGGTGCCCTCACCGGGGATTGTTCTACATTCTGAGCAAGAACAGATGCGCCGTTCTGGGGGACATCGGCTGCTACACCCTGGGGGCGGTGGCCCCTCTGGCCGCTATGGATATGACCCTGTGCATGGGGGCCTCCATCTCCGCCATCCACGGCTTCAACAAGGCCCGGGGCGCGGAGAGCGAGGGCAAAACGGTGGCCGTCATCGGCGACTCCACCTTCATGCACTCGGGCATGACTGGTTTGGCCAACATCGCCTATAACCAGTCCAACTCCACCGTGATTATTTTGGACAACTCCATCACCGGCATGACCGGCCACCAGCAGAACCCCACCACCGGCTATAACATCAAGGGCGACCCCGCCGGGAAAATCGACCTGGAAGCTCTGTGCGGGGCCATGGGCTTTACACGGGTGCGGGTGGTGGACCCCTACGATTTGAAAGCCTGCGATACCGTGTTGAAGGAGGAGCTGGCCGCGGACGAGCCCTCCGTCATCATCAGCCGCCGCCCATGCGCCCTGCTGAAGTACGTCAAGCATGAGGCGCCTTTGAAGGTGGATCCGGTCAAGTGCGTGGGATGCCGGAGCTGTATGAAGATTGGCTGCCCCGCCATCTCCATCAAGGAGGGCAAGGCCCAGGTGGACGCCACCCAGTGCGTGGGCTGCGGTGTGTGTGAGCAGCTGTGCGGCGTAAAGGCGTTCCAGAGCACCGGGAAGGAGGGCTGAACAGTGGAAACCAAAAATATTATGATCGTCGGCGTGGGGGGCCAGGGCTCCCTGCTGGCCTCCAAGCTGCTGGGACACCTTCTCATGGAGCGGGGTTACGACGTGAAGGTGTCCGAGGTCCACGGCATGTCCCAGCGGGGGGGCAGCGTGGTCACCTATGTGCGCTATGGGGATAAGGTAAACTCCCCCGTCATCGACAGGGGAGAGGCGGACTACATCGTCTCCTTCGAGCTGCTGGAGGCCGCCCGGTGGCTGGGTTACCTCAAACCAGACGGCCAGATCGTCACCTCCACCCAGCAGATCGACCCCATGCCCGTCATCACCGGCGCGGCCAGCTATCCTGACGACCTGGTGGAGAAAATGCGCGCCACCGGGGCCAGGGTGGACGCCCTGGACTGCCTCAAGCTGGCCGAGGAGGCCGGGAGCAGCAAGGCGGTGAACATCGTCCTCATGGGCCGGCTGTCCCACTACTTCGACCTGCCCGACGAGGCGTGGCAGAAGTCCTTGGAGGCCATGGTGCCCCCCAAATTCCTGGAGCTGAACAAAAAGGCTTTTGAATTAGGAAAAAACGCACAGTAAACATAACGATAGAAAGGGATGACCTGAAATGGGACTGTTTTCGAATCTCTTTGGCGGCGGCGCCAAGAAGGTGGAGGAGGTCAACGACGCCAACGCCCAGGCGCTGAAGCAGTTTTTCAAGGAGAATCTGCCCAGTGAGTTTACAAATTCGGCAAGGTATACCATCTCCATTACCCGGGGGGACAAGGGCTATGAGGCCCGGATCAATATGGATATGACCTCGGACGGCTCCTCCTATGACGGCTTTGCCAAGGAGAACTTCGAGGAGCTGGCGGACTGGGAGTCGGAGCGGGTATTTGACCTGCTGCCGGAGCCGCCGGTCACCGTAATTGTCATCTTCGATATGGACTTTGGCAAGGCCAAGGTCACCATGAACCGAGGGCGGCTGCTGGCAAAGTAGGCGAAAAACGCGGAGGCGTAAAAAATAAACATGGAACGTCAGAAAGGAATGATTCCAATGGAACGATACTACCAGCCCGAGATCGAGCGCGCGTCCCGGGAGCAAATCAAGGCCTGGCAGGATGAGCGGCTTGTGAAGCAGGTGCGCCACGTCTGGGACAATGTGCCTTACTACCGCAAGAAGATGGAGGAGAAGGGCCTCACCCCGGATGACATCCGCTCCAGCGACGACCTGCGCAAGCTGCCCTTTATCACCAAGGCCGACCTGCGGGAGGCCTACCCCTACGGGCTGGTAGCCAAGCCCCTGAAGGAGTGCGTCCGTATCCAGTCCACTTCCGGCACCACCGGCAAGCGTGTGGTGGCCTTCTACACCCAGCACGACATCGACTTGTGGGAGGACTGCTGCGCCCGGGCCATCATGGCCGCCGGCGGCACCGATGAGGACGTGTGTCAGGTTTCTTACGGCTACGGCCTGTTCACCGGTGGTCCCGGCCTGAACGGCGGGTCCCACAAGGTGGGGTGTCTCACCATTCCCACCTCCTCGGGCAACACCGAGCGGCAGATCATGTTTATCCGGGACCTGTCCGCCACCATCCTGTGCTGCACCCCCTCCTACGCCGCCTACATCGGCGAGACCATGAAGGAGATGGGCCTCACCCCCGACCAGATCCCCCTGAAGGCGGGCATCTTCGGCGCGGAGGCCTGGTCGGAGGAGATGCGGCAGGACATTCAGAATACGCTGGGAATTAAAGCCTACGACATCTACGGCCTGACCGAGCTGTCCGGACCCGGCGTGTCCTTTGAGTGTTCCGCCCAGACGGGTATGCACATCAACGAGGACCACTTCATCGCCGAGATCATCGACCCGGACACCGGCGAGGTCCTCCCCGAGGGGGCTCAGGGTGAGCTGGTGTTTACCTCCATCACCAAGGAGGCCTTCCCCCTGCTGCGCTACCGTACCCGGGACATCTGCGCCCTCACCCGTGAGGCGTGCCCCTGCGGCCGCACCCACGTGAAGATGAGCAAGCCCAAGGGCCGCACTGATGACATGCTTATCATCCGGGGCGTGAACGTATTCCCGTCCCAGATCGAGACCGTCCTGCTTAACCACGGCTACGCCGCCAACTACCAGATCATCGTGGACCGGGTGAAGTCCACCGACACCCTGGACGTCCAGGTGGAGATGACCCCCGAGATGTTCAATGACAACATGGGCGAGATCAACCGCCGGCAGAAGGAGCTGGTGGACGGCCTGCGCTCCATGCTGGGCATCACCGCCAAGGTCACCCTGGTGGCCCCCAAGTCCATCGTCCGCAGCGAGGGCAAAGCGGTCCGCGTCATCGACAAGCGGAAAATTTAAGAAGGAGGGAACCTTATGAGCGTCAAGCAGATTTCTGTTTTCCTGGAAAACAAGCCAGGCTCTCTGCACGCCATGACCGGTGTGCTGGCCCGGAACCAGATCGACATGCGGGCCTTTTCCCTGGCGGAGACCAGCGACTTCGGCATCGCCCGCGTCATCGTGGACGATGTATATAAAACTGCCACCGTCCTGAGAGAGGCCGGTTTTGTTAACAATGTCACCCCCGTCCTGGGCGTAGCCATCCCCGATGTGCCCGGCGGGCTGAACAAGGTCCTCCAGGCGCTCACCGATGCCCAGGTGAATGTGGAATATATGTACGCCTTCCTGGGCGGCAAGGATGTGGACCACGCCTATATGATCTTCCGGGTAGAGGACAACGCTTCCGCCTCCGCCGCCCTGTCCGCCCAGGGGATCAAAACAGTGGAGCAGGAAGAGATCGACAAGCTGTAACCTGAAAACCGAACCCCCGCCCCAGCTGAGCCGGAGCGGGGGTTCTCTCATACCTTCAAAATGACGCGGACAATTCCGATCACCGCCAGATGGGCGGGGTAGAAGCCGTAAAAGAACCATTTTGGGATTTTAATCGCCGTCCGGGTGGGCAGGAAGATGGGAAAGGCTAGCCGCCCAACCCAGCGGCCATTAAAGGTTGATTAAAATTCAGGCGACCGGGAAGGTCACCACAGCGGTAAACAAATCCGCCTCGGTGGTCACAGTCAGCTCGCCGCCGCAGGCCCGGGTGAAAGACTGGGCGATGGACAGCCCCAGGCCGGAGCCGCCGTCGGTACGGCTTTCGTCCCCCCGGACGAAGCGGGCGGTGTAATCCGCGCCGGGTTTCAACTCGGCGGCGGAGGTGTTCCGCACGCTGGCGGCGGCCCGCCCACCCTCCACCACCAGGGACAGATAGACCCGGGAGCCGGGGAGAGAGTATTTCAGAGCGTTGCCGATGAGGTTCTGGAACACCCGATACAGCCGGTCACTGTCGGCGGTAATCGGCACTTCCTCCTCTGGAATGGAGGGCCGCAAAGTCAGGCCGCTGGCCTCGATGGCCTGGGCCATGTCGGCCAGGGTTTGGCGCAATAACCGGGCGTAATCAAGCCCCTCCAGCTTTACGGGCAGTTGTCCCGACGCCGCCTTGCTCACCTCAAACACATCCTGGACCATGGCCTTGAGCCGCTGGGCCTTTTCACCCATAATCTGGACGTACTCGCTGGCCGGGGGTTCCAGGGGCTCCTGGGAGAGCAGCTCGGTATAGCTGATGATGGAGGTCAGAGGGGTTTTCAGGTCGTGGGACACGTTGGTCACCAGCTCCACCTTCATCCGCTCGCTGCGGGTGCGCTCCTCCACCGCCTGGTGCAGGCCCTGCTGGACGTGGTTCAGATCGTCGGCCATCTGGTACAGGTCGCTGTCCTCCCGTAAGGCCAGCTCCCTTTCCACATCCCCCGCCCGAACGGCTTCCAGCTGTCCGGCCACCGCGCCGAAATCGGTCCACAACCGCCGCTGCCGCCAGAAGAACCAGGCGTATACCGCCGCCGCCAGCAGCCAGGGCAGGCCAAACAGGTTCCAGATGGCCCAGGAGGGGATATAGAGCTCTACCGTCTGGGCCACCAGGAAGAACAGCACCTCCAGCCAGAGCAGGAACGTGGCCAGCCCGAGGAAACCGTTCATCCGGCTCAGGCGCTTTTGCAGGGGGTATTTGAGCTCGTGGACGGCCAGCATCCCAAATACGCCCTGTTTCCATGGCTTGCGATTATACCGCCAGTCATTGAAAATCAGCAGGTACAGCCCCCAGAACACCGCCAGCAGATTCAGGAAGTGGTCCGCCAGCTCGCCCAGGTACTCCCGCAGCAGCCACCCGCCGTTTTCCTGGAGGATGGTCACAGCCGTATTGAACTCGCTGTCCTGCTCAACAGCAGAAATTTGGGCATAGCCGTACTCGGAGAGGGCGGCCTCGATTTCCTCCGGGGGGACCCCCTGCTGTTCCAGTTCAGCGGCAAGGTCGCCGTAGTAGATATCGGCGGAGGAAGCGGTGCCCACGGTCGCCGGAGGCGCGTAGGCGTAGGTCAGCTCCTGCCACACATCCCCCAGATATTCCATCCGGGGCATGCAGAAGAACACCAGCAGCACAGCGGCCAATACCTTGCCCTCAAACCAGACCTTACCTGTCCCCCGGGCCAGGGCCATGTCCGCCCGTTTTTTGTCCCTGCGCAGCAGGAGATACACCAGGAACAGTCCCGCACCTGCGCCCATCCGGACGGCGTGGCCCATGACGCTTTCCCGGTAGCTCTCCAGATTCCGATTCAAGTAGTACAGCTCGTTGTACTGGTCGGAGCCGGAGCTGCCATAATTGCCCTTGATGAAAATCTGCGGCTCATCAATCACCGCCATCAACACCTTGACTTTGGACCCCGCGTCGTCCACCGTGAAGTTTTTGTAGCCGGGGACATACCATTGGTTTGTACTCTCCCCGCTGTTAAAGCGGTAGTAGCCGTCGCCGTAGATATCCAGGTCGGCGCCGTCCTTGTTAATCCGGACGGCGGTGCCGTCAAAAACGACAAGAAAGTTGTAGCCCTCCGGAAGGCCCTGGGCCAGGTCAAAGCCGTCGGTATTGCTGTACAGGGCCTCACGGTCCTTCTCTACGATGTAGAGGATGTTTTTGTCCTCCTTAAATTTTTCGTGCATGGCCTGAATCCGGTTGCTGTTGATGCTGTAGTAGTTGGGCCGGCCGGTGTCGTAGTAATACTCATAGCCGTACACAAAGCCCCCCGCTCCCATGGTAATCAGGTTTTCCAGCCGGGAGGAGATGAAGTTCCGAAACTCCGCCGTGTCCCGCCAGTCGTCCTGGAAGCTGTCAGAAATCCACCGCCGGCTGCCGGAGGAGGTCAGCTTGGTCCCGAAGTAGAGCGCCCCCTCCAGAAGCAGGGAAACGCCCAGCAGAAAGGCCAGAAACCCGATGATTGACTTACTTTTTTTCCATTTTGTATCCAATGCCCCACACCACCTTTAAATAGTCTGGCTCACGAGGATTGAGCTCGATCTTTTCCCGGATGCGCCGGATGTGGACCATCACCGTGTTCTCGGAGGACCAGGCCTCCTCCCCCCACACCCGACGGTAGATCTCCTCCGCGGGGAACACCCGGCCCAGATTGCGCATGAGCAGGTCCACGATGCCCGTTTCGATGTTGGTCAGCTTCACCGGCTCGCCATCGGCGGTGAGGGTCCGGTTGGCTGGGTCGTAGGCCAGCCGTCCGTTGGTGACGGTGCCATCCGGAACGGCGTTCACGTCTCCCAGGCGGGTGTACCGCCGCAGCTGGCTGCGCACCCGGGCGGTCAGCTCCTGCATGCTGAAGGGCTTGGTGACGTAGTCGTCCGCCCCCATGCTCAGGCCCAGCACCTTGTCGCTCTCCTCGCTCTTGGCCGACAGCACAATCACCGGCAGATTCCGCCGCTCCCGGACGCGCAGCACCGCCGACAGCCCGTCCAGCTTTGGCATCATCACGTCCATCAGGATCAGCCGCAGCTCCGGGTCCACCGCCATGTCCAGCGCCTCCATGCCGTCGTAGGCCCGGAGAACCCGGTAACCCTCCTTCTCCAGGGCGGCGGCGATGGCCCCCACAATCTCCCGGTCGTCGTCCACCACCAATATCGTCTCACTCATCGGGTTCGCTCCTTCCTCGTTCGCTGTGGTCAGGATATCAAAAATTTCTTACAAAGCCAGTGGGAAAACTCTTACGGATTTCTTACATTTTACCCCTCCGCGCGGCGGGAAGCAAGTCACGGGAAGATTTGGCGATACACTTTTCCGGCAAAAGTGTGTTCCGCCGGAAAAAAACGTCCAAATGCGACAGGAGGCTTGTCCTATAATGGTCTGGAAAATAATGGGATACACCCGGAGAGAGGAGCGGATTGGAAATGCCGGTGACCTGCAAAGAGGACAAGCGCAGCCTGACGGCGCTGGTGGCTGGAGAGCTGGACCACCATGGGGCCAAGACAGTGATGGAGGAGCTGGACCGCCGCATTGACGCGGCCCAGCCCCGGGAGCTTACCCTGGATCTGAGCGGGCTGACCTTCGCGGACAGCTCGGGAATTGCCGTGCTGCTCCGGGCCCACCGGCGGATGGGACAGGTGCGGGGGGCCATGCGGGTGGTGAACACCCCGGACCAGGCGGGGAAGGTGTTCCGCGCCGCCGGTCTGGAACGGATCATCCGGTTTGAATGAAGGAGGCGCTACATATGAAAATTGAGAACCAGGTCACATTGGAGTTTCCCAGCCGCTCCGCCAACGAGGGCTTTGCCCGGACGGCGGCGGCCTGCTTCGCCGCCCAGCTGGACCCCACCCTGGAGGAGGTCAACGACATTAAAACCGCCGTCAGTGAGGCGGTGACCAACGCCATCGTCCACGCCTACCCGGACACCCTGGGCAAGGTGCTGGTCCGGCTGCGTATCAGGGAGGGCAACGCCCTGGAGATCATGGTCAAGGACTGGGGCGTGGGCATCGCCGACGTGGAGCGGGCCCGGACCCCGCTGTTTACCACCGGCAGCGAGGAGCGCTCCGGCATGGGCTTTACCATCATGGAGAGCTTTATGGACACCCTGAAGGTCCGTTCCACCCCCGGCAAGGGGACCTCCGTCACAATGCTGCGGAGGATCGCCCGCCGGGCGGTCCGGTGAGCGGCCCGCTGAGCGGCTCCGCCCTGTTGGAAGCGGCCCGGGAGGGGGACAGCGATGCCTGCGAGCGGGTGCTGCTGGAGAACAACGGCCTGATCTGGAGCGTAGCGCGCCGGTATTACGGCCGGGGGGTGGAGCCGGACGACCTATATCAGCTGGGCTGTCTGGGCTTTCTCAAGGCGGTCCAGGGCTTCGATCCGGAGTTCGGCACCCAGTTTTCCACCTACGCCGTTCCCAAAATTGCCGGGGAGATCCGCCGCTTCCTCCGGGACGACGGTCCGGTGAAGGTGAGCCGGGGCTTAAAGGAGCGGGGCACAGGCATCCGGGCGGCCCGGTCCCGCCTGTCCGCCCAGCTGGGCCGGGAACCCACTCTGTCCGAGCTGGCGGAGGACACCGGCCTGTCCCCCGAGGATATCGCCGCCGCCGAAACCGCCATTGAGCCGGTGATCTCCCTCCAGGCGGAGACGGGGGAGGACGGCCTGACCTTGGAGGGGATGCTCACCACCGGGAACGAGGAGGAGGGGATGGTGGAGCGCATTACCCTCCGGGCCGCCATGCGGGATTTGCCGGAGCGGGAACAGCAGGTCCTTCTCCTGCGCTATTACAAGGGCCTCACCCAGGTGAACACCGCCCGGGTGCTGGGGGTGTCTCAGGTCCAGGTCTCCCGTCTGGAGCGCCGGGCGCTGGAGAAGCTGAAAAAGGAATTGACATGAAAAAGCGTCCGCCGGATCAGGCGGACGCTTCTATGATTCGGCCAGCCGTGCCCGCAGGCCGGAATAGCGGCGGGTCTGGCGGCTGTTGTGGACCATTCCCGCCACGGCGGCGGGGTCGCCCACCACGATGAACAGCTCCCGGGCCCGGGTGACGGCGGTATACAGCACTCCCCGGGTCATCAGGAAGGGAGCGCCCTCCAGGGCGGCCAGAATCACCGCCCGGTACTCGCTGCCCTGGGCCTTGTGTACCGTCACGGCGAAGGCGGGCTCCAGCTCCCCCAGCATGTCCGGCTCGTAAGCCACGATCTTGCCGTCGAAGTCCACCGTGATGACCTCTTTCTCAATGGAACGGATCACGCCGATGTCCCCGTTGAACATACCCATGCCGGAGTCGGTCCCCCCCTCCTCCCGCCAGAGGATGTCGTAGTTGTTCCGCACCTGCATCACCCGGTCCCCCGCCCGGAACACCCAGTCGCCGAAGCGGCGCTCGCCCTTTCCCTCCAGGGGTGGGTTCAGGGCCGCCTGGAGCACCTGGTTCAGGGCCCGGGTGCCCGTTCCCCGGCGGCGGGTGGGGGAGAGGACCTGAATCTGGTCAGCGGGGATGCCCAACCGCTCGGGCAGACGGCGGCGGCACAGGTCCACGATGGTGTCCAGCACCTCCTCTGGGTCCCGGCGTGCCAGACAGAAGAAGTCCCCCTGGTTGCGCCGCAGGTCGGGCACCTGTCCCTGGTTGATCAGGTGGGCGTTGCGGATGATGGCGCTCTGAGCGGCCTGCCGGAAGATCTCCGTCAGCCGGACGGTGGGCACCACCCCACTGCGGATCAGGTCGGCGAAGAGGGCTCCCGGCCCTACCGAGGGCAGCTGGTCCGGGTCGCCCACCAGCACCAGGCGGCAGTCCCCCTCCAGGGCGTCCAGAAGGGCGGCCATCAGGGGCACGTCCACCATAGAGGTCTCATCCACAATCACCGCGTTGGCCTTCAGGGGATCGTAGGAGTTTTTGGTAAAAACCAGCTTGCCGGAGCGGGGATCAAAGCCGGTTTCCAGCAGGCGGTGGATGGTGGAGGCGTCGGTATCGCACAGCTCGCCCAGCCGCTTGGCGGCCCGGCCGGTGGGGGCGGCCAGGGCGGTGTCCAGCCCCATCCGCTCAAACAGGGCCAGCACCCCCCGCAGGCAGGTGGTCTTGCCCGTGCCCGGCCCGCCGGTGAGGAGCATCACCTGACGGGTGGCGGCCAGCTTGACCGCTTCCCGCTGCTGGGGGGCGTAAGAGATGCGCTGCTCCTTCTCAATGCGGCGGATCAGCAGGTCCAGCTCCTCCGGGGGCAGCAGCTCCGCCCGGCTCATTTCGGTGATCTGCTGGGCGATGAACCGCTCCGCGTCGCGCAGGGCGGGGAGATATACCGCCTCCTGGCCCGCTACCGGCTCACACTCCGCCTCGCCCCGGCGGACCAGCGCCTCCAGGCTTTCCTCCAGCAGCTCGCCGGATACCTCCAGAAGGGTGGACGTAGCCTCCAGCAGCTTGCGGCGGGGGAGAAAAGTGTGTCCGTTGCTGTAGTTGTTGTGGGCCAGCTCAAAGAGCAGCCCCGCCTCCAGCCGCAGGGGGTCCTCCGGGCCCACCCCGAGAGAGAGGGCAAGCGCGTCCGCCTGGGAGAACTCCACCTCGAATTCCCCGTTGACCAGCAGGTAGGGGTTGGCCTTGATCACCTCCAGAGCCACGTCGCCGTAGGCCCGGCGGAGGAGGGCGGCCAGCTCCAGGGGAAGCTGATGCGTCGTAAGAAACTCCACCAGGCGGCGGGCCCCCATCTGCTGGTGGAACACCTCGCCGATCTGCCGGGCCCGCTTGAGGGTGATGCCCTTGATTTTAGTCAGCTTTTCCGGGTCCTCCTCGATGACGGTGAGGGCGTCCTCGCCGAACTCCTCGATGATCAGCCGGGCGGTGGCTTTCCCGACCCCCTTCACCGCCCCGGAGGCCAGATAGTGGTAGATCTCCTTCAGGTTCTGGGGCAGGCGGCGCTCCACCAGCTCCGCTTTCAGCTGGGGGCCGTAGGTGGGGTGCCGGGTCCAGCGGCCCCGGACGGACAGATACTCCCCCGGCGCCACCCCGGGGATGGAGCCCACCACCGTGGCCTCCTCGTCGTGGACGTCCAGCTTGAGGATGGTGTAGCCGTTTTCCTCGTTTTGAAAAATAACAGCGGAGACGGTGCCTTCCAGCAGCTCCAGTTCCTGGTCTGACATTGGGTGCTCGTCTCCTTTCATCGAAAGGCTCCTTGGGCAAAGGAGCCTTTTATGTCCTTGATATATACTCCCCCAGCTCCGCCGCCGGCCACAGAGCCACCTCGGGCCAGCGGGCGGTGAGGCGGGAGGCCAGCTCCCAGCCGGCGGGGGTCAGGTCCACGTTGGCGATGACGATGGGGCAGCGCAGCAGCCCCATTCCCCGCAGCCAGATGAAGGAGCGGACCAGCTGCTCCAGTCCCTCCCCCTCGCCCCGGCCGGGGAGGACCACCCTGGCCTCCCGCCCGGGCAGGGGGCGCAGCAGCAGTCCAAACAGCCACCAGCCCACCAGGGCCAGGCCGAACGCGCAGATTACAGCCAGCGGAATATCCCAGAATGTACCCATTTGAGCAACACCTCCGGGGCATTCTATGCGCGGGCGGAAAAAACCGTTAAACCGTCCCGGAAAACAGGTTGACCCCCACATGGGTCAGCCCCAGCATGACACACCCGGCGGTGAGCACCCCCAGCACCACGGCGGGCATGGCCTTTTTCAGCCGCATGCCCAGAAAGGCCGCCGCCAGCGAGCCGGTCCAGGCCCCCGTCCCCGGCAGGGGGATGGACACAAAGAGCCACAGGCCGATATACTGGAACCGCTGCACCTTCCGGCCCTTGAGATGGGCCTTTTTTTCCAGCCGGTCCACCAGGCCGTTGAGACTGGGCAGGTATTTTCGTGTCAGCTCAAAAATCCGGCGGATGTAGACAATGATAAAGGGGGTGGGGATCAGGTTGCCGATCACCGCCGCCGGGAAGGCCAGGTAATAAGGCAGCCCCAGGGCCACCCCGAAGGGCAGCCCTCCCCGCAGCTCGATGATGGGAATCATGGACACCAGCATGGTGAACAGGCATTTGCCCCCGGTGGTGCCGGTTAAAAAGTCAAAAAGATCCATGCCGTCACTCCCGTCCCAGCAGATGGTCGGCCAGGAAGATCACCGTTGTGGCGGGCAGATTGACCTTGCCGTACTCCATCCTTTGATAGTGCTGGACGGTGCGGCCCAGCAATTCCGCCATATCCTTCTGTTTCATGTTTTTCTTTTGCCGCGATGGTTTTAGCCTTTCCGCGACACTTGGCAGTATAATTTCCATACTTTTTTCAATATCCTCTTGGCACACTTTAAAAGTAGCGCGTAATACAAGCAACATTAAAGGTTGCTAGGTGGTGCTGATGATGGAAGAAAGACTCAAAGAACTGTACAAGCGGGAGATCGAGCAGTTCCATCTGGATTTTGAGCGCGACCCGGACTATCAGGCCTGTTATACACAGGCGGAGGAGCTTTGGAAGGGGAGGATATACCCGTCCCGTTTTTCCGGCGGTTAGATACCAGCGGCTTCCTCTCCTTCGCCCACGGCTTCCGGCTGGGCATGGAGCTGGCCGGGTGGGTACGGGCGGGCTGACGGGGATTATACCCCAAGCCAGGTGAGCAGCGCCTCGTCATCCCAGCGGGTGAAGTGACAGTCGGCCAGGGCCTTCAGCTGGGGCTGCTCAGCGTCGGAGTTGGCGTCGTAGATGACCCCCAGGGGAAACCCGGCCTGTTTGGCGGTGGTGGCCGCCACCAGAATATCCTCAAAAATGACGGTGTTCTCCGGCGTTCCGCCCAGCCGCCGGGCGGCCTCCAGGTATACGTCGGGGCGGTTCTTCCCCACACCCACCTCCTCGCAGGACAGGAGGAACTCAAAATAATCCCGCGCCCCCAGCCGGCGCAGACAGAGGTCGATCAGCGCCGGAGCGGTGGAGGAGGCGACGCACATCCGGAACCCCGCCGCCCTCATCCGCTCCAGACAGGCCGCGGCCCCGGGCTTCAACTCCACGTCGGCGCGGTAGTGCAGCTCCATCAGGCCGTTGATCTCCCCGCGGATGGCCTCCGGGGGACCGGGCAGGCCGAATTCCCGCATGAAAATCCGGGCGGTCCCCAGCATGGTCAGGGCGATGGATTCCTCCTTCAGCGCCCCGGACAGGGGAGGAATGCCCCGCTGGGCCAGATACTCGTCGGCCAGCCGGTTCCAGTAGCCCATGGAGTCCACCAGGGTGCCGTCCATATCAAAAATTGCAAGCGATTTTTTCATTCCAGCGATCCCGTCCTTGCATGAAAATGTCAGAGGTATTATAATAGAAACGAAGGGAATACACAAGCGTTTTGTGAAATACTTTTTGAAGGGAGCGGACCTTATGACCGACCGGGAGCTGGTAAAAAAAGCCTTTGACATGCACGAGTTTTCCTATGTGCCCTACTCTCATTTCCCCGTAGGGGCGGCGATCCTCACGGAGGACGGCCGGGTGTTCACCGGCTGCAACGTGGAGAACGCGGCCTACGGCTCCACTATCTGCGCCGAGCGCGCCGCGATTGTAAAGGCGGTGAGCGAGGGCTGCCGGGAGGGCTGGACGGCCATCGCCATCGCCGGCAAGGGGGAGGACTACTGCTGGCCCTGCGGAGCCTGCCGGCAGATGCTCTATGAGTTTGCCCCGAATCTGCGGGTGCTGGCCGCCCGGGGGGACGGCTCCTGGCAGGAGGTGAGCCTGTCCGGCCTGCTGCCCCGCGGCTTTGGGCCAAAGTCGCTGAATTGACAAAAATTTCCCCGGCGCATAAAGGGGGAAAAACCGTATAAACTACCTCCGGAACCTGAAAAGGAGGTGGTCTGAACATGATGATGGACAAAATTGCCCTGACGCTGCTGATTATCGGCGGCCTGAACTGGGGCAGCGTGGGCCTGTTCCAGTTTGACCTGGTGGCCTTTGCCTGCGGTGGTTCCGGCAGCATGATCAGCCGGGTAATCTATACCCTGGTGGGTCTGTCCGCCGTGTGGTGCGTCTCTCTGCTGTTCCGCGACCGGGACCCTGTGGAGGAGCGGCGCTGACGGTTAAACGTTTCAAATGAAAAAGGGGCCTGGAGCTTTGACGCTCCGGGCCCCGGTTTTTTTAAGCTTCCTTCTGCTGCCGGTACAGCCTGCGCTCCTCCTGGAATATGTAGGCCCGCAGCTGTGTCTCATGCTGGGGCGCCAGATGGACAAAGCGGCAGCCGCAGCCGGTCCCCCCCAGGTCGGCCCTGGATTCCGCCCGGAGGACCTCGGCGGTCAGGGGGATCTGGGCGTCCGCCGTTGGGAGGGTAAAGCTCAGCAGGTCCCCCGTCTGAACAGGCAGGCTGGTGCCCAGATAGACGCCGCTGGCGCTGATGTTGCACAGGACAGCGGGGGCCTCGCCTCCCGAGCGCCGGTGGGCGACCCGGACCTTCATGGTGATCGGAATTTTGATATCCTCCCGGCGCTGCTCCTGAGACAGCTTCTCCAGCACCTGGCAGCGGTAGACGGCAAACCGCTTGTCTCTGGAGATCAGGGGGGAGGTGAGCTTGCAGCGGCAGGTGACCACGCCCAGGGCGGGGTCCAGGAATTTGATTTCCAACGGCGTGCCCGCCTCCACCTTGCGGGTTATAGGGGCGGCGATCATCAGGCTGTCCATCGGGCCGATGCTTACTCCGGCGGCAAACGTCTGTCCGGAGACGGCATCTTTCAGCTCAGCTTTTTTGCAGCGGGAAAACATGGCCATTTTGGTCCACTCCTTATTGAGATTTGTTACCTCCTATTATACTGAAAAATCTGACAGGATGCAATGGGTCGGAGGAAAGGAAAAAATTTTGTCCGCCGTGTTATTTTTTTCGGTAAATAGTCCGATAGAAATAGTACAGAATGTTTTAACAATTGATCGCGCCCCTGATATGGGGCGTTCAGGAGGTACTGTATGCAGATCACGAGACGGGAAGGCTTCTCTTCCGCCCCCATTTCCGCGGCTGGGACCATTCGGCCCGCCGGTGTCCGGCGCGGCCGGGCCCAGGAGGCGAAATTTGACCAGATCACCCTCTCCGGCCAGGGGGAGGTGTCCCCCACCTTCCGGGAGCTGGCGGCCAGCCTGTCCCAGCAGGTGCGGACCTACAATACCACCGGCAGGATTCAGGACCTGCGCGACCAGGTGGCGTCCGGCGCCTACCGCCCCGACGCCCGGGAGACCGCGGCCCGGATGCTGCTGCTGTCGGAGGGCGAATAAATGGCGGGCTGGCAGGACTATTTAAAGCTGATGCGGGACCTGACCAAAACCCTGGAGACGCTGACCCAGGTGGAGCGGGACAAAAATGACGCCGCCTCCCAGGGCGACCTGATCGGGGTGGAGGAGTGCATGAAGCGGGAGCAGGTGCTCAGCCTGTCCCTGCGGGGCTGCGACCAGAGGCGGGATAAGCTGCTGGCCGAGCTGGGGCTGCGGGGCGTTACCCTCAGCCAGCTGGAGGCGCGCAGCCCTGACGAGTTTCAGCTGGAGACCAAGGCGGTGGTGGAGGAGCTGCGCCGGCAGTATAAGCTGTTCCAGGCCGCCAGCCAGGTTGCCCGGGATACGCTGGAGATCAACCTGCGGGGCATCGAGCGGCTCCAGGCCCAGCGGATCGGCGACACCGCCGAGGCGGAGGAGACGCGCAAGCACCACCAGACAGACTTCCGGGCATGAGACCCGTGAGCGATATAAGATAAAGGAGAACAACTATGGCTATTATCGGCACTTTTGGTTCCTTCACGGCCGCGCGCATGGGTATCTACGCGTCCCAGTCGGCGCTGAACGTGACGGGCAACAACATCGCCAACATCAACACCGACGGGTACACCCGGCAGCGGCTGGATCTGGTGTCCCTCAACTCCTGGGGCTCCGCCCGGTACGCCAACAAGATGAACATGGACGTGGGCTACGGCGTGCTGACCAACGGCGTGTCTCAGCTGCGGGACCCCTATATCGATATCCGCTACCGGGATGAGCAGGCCAACGTGGGCGCCTCCGAGACCTGGCTGGACTGCCTGAAGCAGTTGTCCCACACTCTGGACGAGGTGGGCGACGGCGACGACTTCGGCATTCTGGAGCGCCAGTTCAACGACGTTCTTTCTCAGCTCCAGCAGCTCAACGGCGCCGTGGGCACCACTGAGTATGATACCACCGTCCGCTCCTCCGCCGAGGTGCTTTGCAACCTGTTCAACAGCTACGCCAAGGCCCTGGAGAAGGTGGAGACGACCCAGCTGGAGAACATCAAGGACGACGTCACCTCGGTGAACACCATCCTGACCCAGATCCGGAGCCTGAACGAGGAAATCCGGGAATCGGGCATCCATGGGGCCAAGGCCCTGGAGCTGCGGGACGAGCGCAACGTGCTGATCGACGAGCTGTCCAAGTATATCAAAATTGACGTCAGCTATGACATGGAGAAGCTGGACGAATTCAACTCGGTGGAACGGCTGAACATCAACATCGCCGACTCCGGCAATCCCCCCATCCGCCTGATCTGCGGCACCTACGGCGCGCAGATTGGAATGTCTGAGCGGGCTCCGATGCGCAATCCGGCCTATAATTTTGACGATCTGAACGATCCCAAGAATGCGCTGATGCCGGATCCCCCTGCCGGTGGAAAATATATTGCGTCTATTGACGATACAACGGTTCCACCCACATATACCTACACAAACAACCCGGTAACGAAGGAGCGGGCTGAGGCTGAGGCGGCTGAGAAGGGACTTCCGGCTCCGACAAATGACCCCAACAATCCCTGGGCGCTGGAGGTTGACAACGCCAAGGTGGGCGGCGACGAGGACTACAACCGCCTGTGGATGAATGTTCAGCCGCTGGAGGACAAAAAGGGACGGGTGTTCCGGGACGCCGACGGCAACAAGAGCGAGATGGTGGAGCTGGGTGAGAACGTGCTGTACGGCGCGCTCCAGTCCAAGCGGGATTTCCTGCTGGGCGAGGGCGAGTTCTCCAGCGCGACAGAGCTGAAATACGACCCCGACGCCACCAGCACCCGGGGCGTGCCCTACTACCGCAAGTCTTTGGACGCCCTGGCCAAGAAGTTCGCCCAGATGTTCAACGAGGCCAATCAAATGGACATCGATACGGTAACCAAGGGTTATCTGGTAGATGATCCGGCCAATCCTACGGTTTTTATTGGCAAGGATGGCGCTACAGTCATGTATACCAAGGCTGATGGCACTAAGGAAGCGATTGACCCGAATGAATTTGATAAGTTAGGCGAGGATATAAAAGAGCTGGAAGCGTTGAGAGAGCAGTTAACGGAGAACGCTAAAGATAAAGCGTTGTCTGCCGCTGATAAGGAAGCAAATCGAAAGAAAATCCAGAAGAAAATAGATGATTTGGAGGCAAAAGACGGGGGTATCGAGGCCAGGACCAAGGCGGCCTATGAGAAACTGGAGGTGCTCCGGCAGGAGGGCCAGCTGAACTCCGAATACGCCTACTACAATGGCGGCGTGCTGTTCAGCAGCAACGGCGACACCAACGATCCCACTGGCATCACCGCCAAGAACATCACCATCGCCAAGGGCTGGTCCACCGGCGAGGTGCGCGTCCTGAACAGCAAGAAGCCGGACACCCTGGTTCCGTCGGACCCTGACAACCCCAACAGCGACAAGGTCCTCAGCCACACCACCGCCGATGATAACATCGCCCACATGATCAACCTGATGGGCTCCAAGCTGGACTATATGCCCAAGGAGGGCGCGGAGGACGCGGCGGGCGACAAGCGCTATTTCAACGGCACCTTCCAGGAGCGGTTCGCCGATATGAACGTGATTCTGTCTGTGGACCAGCAGACCACCACCACCCTGTACAACAGCTACAGCATCAAGTCCCTGTCCCTGGAGAACGACCGGCAGAGCGTCTCCGGTGTGGACCTCAACGACGAGGCCACCAATATGATGATGTTCCAGAAGTCCTACGCCGCCGCCTGCCAGCTGATGACTACCCTGGACTCTATGCTGGATAAGCTGATTAACGGAACCCTGTGATAAGGAGGTAACCTGACTATGGGCTTTCGCATTACCACAAACATGATGATGAACACCTACCGGTACAATCTTCAGAACTCCACGCTGAAGCTTTCAAATGCCCGGGATATGGTGCTCACTCAGCGCCAGTTCAACAGCTACGCCGACGACCCCGCCGCCGCGACCCAGGAGTTCCGCCTGCGCCGGGATTACTACACCACATACAGCCAGCGGAACAACACCAAAAACGCCTACAGCAAGTATAACACCGCCTGGAACAACCTGGCGGAGGTGAAAAAGAAGCTGATTAACGAGACCACCATCCAGTCCGCCATCCGGGGCGACAACGGCACCACCGGCGAGGCCCGCAGGGCGCTGGCCACCACGCTGCGGGAGACCTCCGAGTCGCTGATCTACGCCATGAACCAGAAGCTGGGCGACCAGTTCATCTTTGCCGGAAACGACGGGCTGAACGTCCCCTTCGAGTGGAAGGGCGAGGACCTGTATTACCGGGGCATCAACGTCAAGGCGGGCGGCCTGGTGGATAAGCCTCTGGCGACGGAGCCGAATTGGCTGGATACCGCGAAGACGGGTGCCGAGAACGGAACATTGTCAGATGGAGATCAGGCTTGGTATGACTATTATACCCACGCGACAAACGTGAAACCGGATGCCACAAAATATCCGGAACCGAATTGGCTTGATAACGCGACCCCGGCCCCTGGCTCCACCGACGAGGCGTGGCTGAAGTACTACAAACATGAGGCGGCTGATCCGCCCGTGGAGCCGAAGCTGAAGGAGATATTGGATCAAGCATCGGGGAGGACAGATCCACCGGGCGCTGATTGGACCAAAACCGATGAGGCGTGGTATCAGTATCTCAGCGGCGCGAGCGGCGAGTCCCCCGAGGCCGGTACCCGGCCCGACTGGGTGGTGGAGCTGACAAAGACGGATACGACAAAACTGGATGATACTCAGAAGGCGTGCTACAGCTTCTTCAAGGACAAGGACAACTATATGTACCTGAAGGAGATGGGCGACGAAAAGCTGTATATCGACCTGGGCATGGGCCTGGCGGAGAACTCGCCCAACAACGCGGTCAACGGCAGCTACTTCAACAGCGCCCTGTGCGGCATCGCCTTCACCGGCTTCGGCGTGGACGAGGACGGCGACCCCAAGAACCTGGCCCTGATTATGCGGGAGTTTGCCGATATCTTCCAGGCCTGGGACGAGAGCATGGACCCCCAGGGCTACAATCCGGCTCTGGCGGGGGAGTCGGCCAAGGGCCTGACCAGCGCCGAGATGGAGCAAAAAGCGTTCCGTCTGCTGGATAAGCTGAAAGCGTCTCAGGAAAACTTTACCGAGAAGTGGGTGGAGCTGGACGCCAAGTCCGTATTCCTCACCAGCAACCAGGAGCGGCTGGAGACCCTGATGATCGACACCAACACCGAGATCCTGGACATCTCCCAGGTGGATCTGGCCGAGGCCATCACCACCTTCTCCTGGCAGCAGTACTGCTACAACGCGGCGCTGAAGATCGGCAACCAGCTGCTCAGCCAGTCGCTGATCGACTATATGGGTTAACGCGGAAGCTTACTTTTTAAAGTGTGCGCGAACGGTATGGACGCCGTATTTTATCAGAAGGGAGCGCGTGCCGCACATGAAGCCGTTGATTGAAATTACCACAGTCCCCATTCAGATTGAGATGAAGACCACCAACGCCAAACTGGAGTATGCCCGTGCTACCGCGGAGATGGAGATTACACGGGATAACGGGAACCTTCGGATCAAGAGCAAGCCGATCAAGGTCAACATCGACACCTTCGAGGCCCGGAATTCCCTGTCCCCCACCCTGGCCCGCTATCTGGAACAGAGCGCCCAGAAGGGGAGACAGGCCGCCTATGAGGCCACCGCCACCTATGCCGGCCAGGGCCAGCTGCTGCTGAACACCCAGATCGGCGAGGAACTGGTGACCAAATTCGCCGAGGACGCCATGATGAAGGACGTCAAGACCAACGTGGGCATCGACTTCCTGCCCGACCCCGGCGCGGAAATCACCTGGGACCCCGGCGAGCTGAGCATCCGCTATGAGATGGATAAGCTGGCCATCGACTGGAAGATGGGAGAGGGCAGCTTTGAGTTCACCCCCGGCGATATCGAGTTTACCGTTACCCAGCGACCCGATATCATCATCAAGTATTTGGGCGGACCTATTTACGTCCCCCCCTCCTCCGACCCGAATTATGAGCCGGTGGATGTGATCGTGTAACATGGACCGGGCCTCCCTCCAGAAGGGGGAGGCCCGAATAATATTCGCGGGGAAACGCCCCTAACAGGAGGAAACATGCGGTTAAAGACAAAATATTTCGGTGAGATTGACTGTCCTGAGGAGGACAGGCTCCACTTTCCCAACGGCCTGTTCGGCTTTGAGGAGGAGAAGGAGTTTTTCCTGCTGCCCTTTGAGGGCGGCGATGGCTCTCTCCTCTGCTTTCAGAGCGCGGCGACGCCTGGTCTGGCCTTCGTGGCCATGAATCCCTTCTCTCTGAAGCCGGACTACGCCCCGGTGCTCACCCCGGCGGAGCTGAAAGCCATGGAGGTGGAGCGCAGCGAGGACCTGTGCTTCTACGTCTTGTGCGTGGTGCGCCACCCGGTGGGGGACAGCACGGTAAACCTGCGCTGTCCCGTGGCCGTCAACGACCAGACCCGACAGGCCGTGCAGGTCATTCTGGAGGACGGCGGCTATCACATGCGCCACCTTCTTTCGGAGCTGGAGCGGACGGAGGAGGGCGCGCCATGCTGATTTTGCAGCGGAAAGAGGGGGAATCCCTGCTCATCGGAGACGAGGTGGAGGTGACCGTGCTGGCGGTTGAGGCCGGACGGGTGCGTCTGGCCATTCAGGCCCCCCGCAGCGTTCCCATCCTGCGCAGCGAGCTGAAGGTAGCCGCCCAGGCCAACCGGGAGGCGGCGGATGAGGAGGTCTCTCCCCTGGAGCTGCTGGACGCGCTGAAGGACCGGGAAAAAAAGACTTAAAATTTTTAGGAGGCCGCCTGTCTTTTTTAGGGACAGGCGGCTTTTTGCCGCTTTGAAATAAAAAAGATGAGGTTTGACAAAAAATGCGCGTCATGGCAAGAAGCGGCGGCGAAAATTTACATGATTTACCATTGCAATTACCGGCGATTTACTATATATTATAAAGACCCTGCTTCTCGCGCTTTGCCTGTCGGGGAGTCTGGAGAAGGCGGCGGATAAAACTGTCACAGCCGCCGCCAGAAATTTACAGGCGGCATGTTCATTTTGCTGGTTGCAATCAGGGAAGAAGTGAGCTATAATTTTTAACAGACTGTTCTGTAAGCTCTGTAAGGAACAGGCTGTCAAGAATGAGATAAGAATCGGAACCGCTCTTGACAGTTCCCAAAAAACCATGATATAATCAGGAAAAAGAGAGGTGCGTTCCGCACTGAGGGGAGGCCGTCCGTATGGCCGGTTACTTATTTACCAATTCCATGCTGATGCTGGAGCGGGCGATGAATTACCAGTGGACCAAATTCGGGGCTATCTCGGATAATATCGTCAACGGCGATACTCCTGGCTACAAGGCGAAATATGTTACCTTTGAGGAGGCGCTGGACAGCAGCATCCGTAGCGCCCTGCGCGATACCGACCGCAAGGCGGGTTCTGTGCGCTCCGCCATCGCCAACTCACGGCCCGTGGTCCATGTGGCCGACCAGGAGAGCATGCGCATGGATGACAATGGCGTCAACGTAGCCGATCAGGAGGTTGAGGCCGCTCGCACCGCCCTGCAGATGCAGTATACCATCGACTCCATCAACAGCAACCTGTCCCTGATGCGTACACTGATTCGGGGACAGTAAAACAGAAGTGAGCCGCGCGCCGCGGGATTTGGAGGAATCATAATATGGCATTTGTAAGCACCATTGATGTGATTGGTTCCGGCTTCACCGCCCAGCAGCAACGGTTGGATGTGATTTCGGAGAATATCGTCAATATGAATACCACCCGAACCGAAAACGGCGAGGGTCCCTACCGCAGGAAGGTGGTTGTTTTCCAGGCGGAGGACAGCACCGGCCGGTTTCAGGATGTGCTGGCCCGTCAGGCCCGGTTCGTCAACGGAGCGAGCTGGGTTCCGGAGAACAAGGGGGGCGTTATTGTGTCGGAGGTGAGAGAGGACCCCTCTGATTTCAAGCTGAAGTACGACCCTGACGACCCCGACGCCAACGAGGACGGTTATGTGGAACTGCCCAACGTGGATCTGGTGAAGGAGATTACCGACGGTATGGCGGCCAGTCAGGCGTACAGCGCCAATGTAACTGTCTTCAATCTGCTGAAAACTCTCATCTCCAAGGGACTGGAGATCGGGAAGTAACGATGATCCTAGGTCAGGTTAGTTTTCACCCAGCGGCAGGAGGCCGGAAGGGGAAAACCTAGTCTGGCCTGGATTTGCGTTTATAAAAGAGGAAAGAACATCCGGCTGAGGCCGGTTTCAGGAGGAATAGATATGGAATTCACACCCATCCGCTCCGTTCAGCCCTTGTGGGAAGCCCCCCTTGGAACTCAGGACGCGCGGGAAGCGCGGAACGACCCCGCCAACTCCCTGTTCGCTGGCATTTTCCGTCAGGCCATCCAGAACGTGCGGGATACCAACGCCGAGCAGGTTAATCTGGAGTATCAGCTGGCCACCGGCATGATCGACAACCCCGCGTTGGTGAGCACCGCCACCGCCAAGGCCACCGCCGCCGCCGAGCTGCTGATGCAGCTGCGCAACCAGGCGCTGGACACCTACAATGAGCTGATGCGCATCTCTCTGTAAGAGAGCCGCGTGAGACTGCGCGAAGATAACTGTCCGGAGGGGATCCAAGTTGCAGACAAAGCTGAAAGGCCTTTGGGAAAAGGTCAAAGGTTTTTTCAAAAAACTGAATAAAAAGGTCCGTATCCTGCTGGGCGTCGTCGCGGCGGTCGTTCTGATCCTGATTATCGCGGCGGCCATCCTGCTGAACAAAAAAGAATACGCCCTGTTGTACGGCGGACTGACCGCCAGCGATACCAGCACCATCGTCCAATACCTCAGCGACAATGGGGTGACGGATTACCAGATACAGGGAGACGCCATCTATGTGCCCAAGGGGCGGGAAACTCAGCTCCAGGCCCAGCTGGCCATGTCGGGATACCGCACCTCCGGGTTTATGTTTGAGTACTGGGGAAAACATGCCGGCGGTATTTCCAACAGCAACGAGCAGGACAAGGCGTGGCTGATTTCCGTTTGCCAGAGATTGGAAGCGGTTCTTCGCCAGTTCAACGGTGTGCGGTACGCCACGGTGGATATCGCCCCGGGGACGGAACGGGTCTATGTGCTGGATCCCAACGCCACCCCCGCTACTGCGTCGGTGACGCTCACCCTGGACAGCAACCAGCCGCTGGACTCTCAGATGGTAGAGACGATTCGGAACACGGTGGCCTACGCAGTGGAAGGGCTGGAGGTTTCCAACGTTGCCATTGGCGACACTATGGGCAATACATATTCCGACGCCACTGGCATTGGGGCGCTGTCTGAGGCCAACGCCCTGAAGATGCAGTATGAGCAGGAGATCAACAACAAGGTCCGCACCGAGATCCTGAACAGCCTGGAGCCTGTCTACGGCAGGGGCAACGTGACGGTAGCCGTCAACAGCACGGTGGACATGAACCGCAAGGTCATTGAGAGCACTGAGTACCAGCAGCCCGAGGGCTCCACCGAGAACGGCGGCCTGATCGGCACCGAGAAGTGGTTCTGGGAGGTTATCACCGACGGCGAGGCGGCCATCGGCGGCATTCCGGGGACCACAACCAACAGTGATATTTCTCTCTACCCGGACGGCTATGAGGATTTGAACGGGGACGAGAGGCTGGCCACCGCTTCGGGAGAGAACGATCAGAAGATCAACACCACTACCCAGCAGACCGAGGTGCTGGCCGGCACCATCAGCAACATCAGCGTGGGCGTGACCATCAACCAGAACGCCCCCAACTCCGGCTCCCAGACCGTAGAGGCCCTGCGGGAGCACATCGCGGTGATCTCCGGCATCGGCTCGGAGGACCCGGTGTCCCGGGTATCCGTGATGATTGCGCCCTTCGCCACTGACGCGGAGCTCAGCGATACCCCCCGACCCCTTATTCCGGGTGTTGATAACTGGGTCGTGCTGGCCGCTCTGGGCGGACTGCTCCTGTTTGTCGTCCTGCTGATTGTCATCTTGCTGGTGCGCGGCAAGCGGAAGAAGAAGAAACTGGCCCAGCAGAAGGCGCTGGAGGAAGAGATGATGGCCGCGCAGGCGGCCGAGGCCGCGGCCATCGCGGCGGCCGCCGCCGCGGCCGCGCCCACTGGCGGAGCCGATATTATGGAGGTCAACACCGAGAAGAGCATGGAGCTGCGTAAGACCGTCCGGCAGTTCGCTCAGAACAATCCGGAGATTGCCGCTCAGATGGTGAAGGCCTGGCTGAAGGGAGAGGAAAGCAGTGCCAGCAGTAGTTGAGACGCCGAAATTGGAATTGACCTATCCCCAGAAGGCCGCCGCCGTAATCGTATCCCTGGGGGCGGATAAGGCCTCCAACCTGTACCAGTTCATGGAGCCGGAGGAGGTAGAGACTCTCACTCTTGAGGTTGCCCGGCTGGGTATGCTCAACTCCGAGCAGACCGAAGAGGTGCTCACTGAGTTTTATCAGAACTGCATGACCAGCAAGGCGGTCACCGAGGGCGGCCTGGAATACGCCCGCTCCGTGCTGGAGAAGGCCTTTGGCAACCAGACGGCCCTGGCCCTTCTGGAGAAGGTGACCAAGTCCCTGAAGAGCCGGGAGTTCGCTTTCCTGGACAAGGCGGATGTCAAATCTCTCTACTCCGCCCTGCAAAACGAGCGCCCCCAGACCATGGCCCTGGTTCTGTCCTATGTGGACCCGGACAAGGCGGCCGGCGTCATCGATCAGCTGGAGCCGGAGCGCCAGATCAAGGTGGTGGAAGCGATCGCCACCATGGAGAGCGCCTCCCCCACCGCCATCAAGACCATCGAGGCGGAGATGGAGCGCAAATTCTCCAGCATTATTACCCAGTCCAACGTCAAGGTGGGCGGCATAGACTATGTGGCCGGCATCATGAACAACCTGGACCGCTCCAGCGAGAAGTCCATCTTCGATGGACTGTCCCTCCACAACGCCGACCTGGCCGAGGAGATCCGCAAGCGGATGTTTGTTTTCGAGGATATTATCACCATGGACGACCGCTCGGTGCAGCGCTTCGTCCGGGACTGCGACCCGAGAGACCTGGTGCTGGCCCTCAAGACCGCCAACGCCGAGGTGTCCAACAAACTGTTTACCAACATGTCCTCCCGTATGGCCGAGAGCATCCGGGACGACCTGGAGGTTACCACCAATGTGCGTATGAAGGACGTGGAGGACGCCCAACAGCGTATTGTGGGCGTGATCCGCGACCTGGAGGAACGAAACGAGATTATCATCGTGAAGGGCGGAAAGGACGATATCATTGCGTAATATCCTGAAAGGGTTCCTGGAACCCAAAGCGGAGACCTACGTTCTGCCCAATGCCGCCGATATCCGTATCGACGGGGAGGAGGAATTTGAGCCTCTGATAGAGGAAGAAAGCCCGGACCCCCTGGATGTTACCGTGGGCGGAGAGGAACCGGAGGAACACACCGAGGAGCCGGAGCCCCCACGTCCCGCCGAACCGGAAACCCCGGTCCGGTACGCCCAGCTTCAGGCCGAGCTGATTTTAAATCAGGCCCGGGAGGAAGCGGAGCAGCTGCTGGCCCAGACCCGGGAGCGGGCCATGGCGGAGCAGGAGGAAATCCGGGCGGGCGCCCGGGATGAGGGCTACCGGGAGGGCTACGCCCAGGGCATCGCCAAGGCCATGGACGACGCCGTCCGGGACCGGGAGGCCACCGCCGCCCGACTGGAAAAGGAGGTCCAGGCCTTTTTGGAAAAGGCTTCCCTGGCCCGGGAGGAAATGCTCGCCCAGACCCAGAACGAGCTGCTGGAGCTGTGCCTGTCCATCGCCGAAAAGGTGGTGCGGATCAGCCTGAAGAGCAGCAGCGAAGTGATCGTCCGCATGATCCAGACCGCCACCGAGCGGATGAAGCGGCAGGAGTGGGTGCATATCTACATCTCCGGCTGTGATAGCCGCCAGCTGGCTCAAATATCCCCAGCCCTCACCAGCACCCTGGGGGCTCTGTCCCAGCACATCAAGGTGGTCCCCATGGGGGACGGCGAGGACGGCACCTGCATCATCGAAACCCCCGAGGAAATCGCGGACGCGAGCGTGTCCACTCAGATGTCCAACATCCGGGATGTGCTTTATGACCAGATCGGGGGCTACCGGCCCCAGTAAGAGGAGATTGACGTGTTCCGAGAGCTGATACCCTCGGTCCGCTCCGCCGAGACGGTGGGCCGGACGGGAAAAATCGAGAATATCGTGGGCATGTCCATCGAGGCCTCCGGCGGCCGGGCCGCCATTGGCGACATCTGCCGCATTTATTCCAACGAGTCCGGCGGTCAGATTCCCGCCGAGGTGGTGGGCTTCAAAAATGACCATATTCTGCTGATGCCCTATGCCAACATGAGCGGAATTTCCGCGGGCAATTTTGTCCGCAACACCGGCAAGCGACTGACCCTTCCGGTGGGGCCCTTTCTGCGGGGGCGGGTGATCAACGCGCTGGGCCAGCCTATCGACGGGCTGGAGCCCTTTCAGCGGGGCGACACCTTCTCTGTGGACAGCACCTATATCAATCCCATGGCCCGTCCTCCCATCCGGGAGCGGATGGAGTTCGGCGTCAAGGCCATTGACAGCCTGCTGACCATCGGCAAAGGTCAGCGTATCGGGATCTTCGCCGGTTCCGGCGTGGGCAAATCCACCCTGATGGGCATGATCGCCAAGAACGTAAAGGCGGACATCAACGTCATCGCCCTGGTGGGCGAGCGCGGCCGCGAGGTTTTGGAGTTCATGCAGAAGGACCTGGGAGAGGAGGGCATGCGCCGCTCCGTGCTGGTGGTCGCCACCAGCGACCAGCCCGCCATGCTGCGGATGAAGTGCCCCAGCGTAGCCACCAGCATCGCGGAATATTTCAGCGGTCAGGGCTACGATGTGTTGCTGATGATGGATTCCCTCACCCGTTTCGCTATGGCTCAGCGTGAAATCGGTTTGGCCATCGGGGAGCCGCCCATCGCCAGAGGCTACACCCCCTCCATGTACGCCGAGATGCCCAAGCTCCTGGAGCGCAGCGGCAATTTCGAAAAGGGTTCTATCACCGGCGTTTACACCGTATTGGTAGAAGGCGACGATACCAACGAGCCCATCGCCGACACGGTCCGGGGTATTTTGGACGGCCACATCGTCCTCTCCCGCGCCTTGGCCAACTCCAACCACTTCCCGGCCATTGACGTGGGGGCCAGCATTTCCCGCCTGATGGTGGAGATCGTCTCCCCGGAGCACCGGAAATTGGCTGGCCAGCTCCGTGACATTATGGGCGTGTATGAAAAAAACGCCGACCTGGTGTCCATCGGCGCCTACAAGGCGGGCACCAACCCCAAGCTGGACCACGCGCTGAGCAAGATGGACGCCATCAACCAGTTCCTGATGCAGGGTGTGGACGAGGCCTTTTCCTACGATGAGAGCCTGGAACAGCTGCGGCGAATCCTGCGTTAAACCGCTTGAAGGAGCAGACAGATAGATGAAGAAATTCAAATTCTCCCTGGAAACCGTGTTGGATTACAAGAACCAGGCGCTGGACGCCCTCCGGGCGGAGCACGGAGCCATTCTGGCTCAGGTCCGGGCCCAGGAGCAGGTGATTGAGAACCTGGAAACCGAGCACCGGCAGGTGGACGAGGAGTTCAGTCAGCGCAAGCTGGAGGGACTCACCGTTCTGGACGCGCTGAACTACGAGCAATACCTCCGCTCTCTGGAGCGTGAGATTCACGGGGAGTATTTCAAGCTGGCCAAACTCCGCAAGAAGGAGGAGGCCAAGCGGGCCGAGGTAGTGGAGGCCCGGAAGGAAACGGCCACCATCGAGAAGCTGAAGGAGCACAAGCTGGAGGACTACCGCAAGGCGGAGCAGAAGGACCAGGAGCGGCAGATCGAGGAGTTCGTCTCCACCACCCGCGCCATGGCGGCGATGGGTATCTAACGTGAGTTACACTTGATAAGTGTTTCTCTATATAGGTCACGGAAAGGAGGTGAACGCGATGAGCGCGCCGCTTTCCCTCTGTGACATCAGCGCGCGGTATGGGCAGGCGCCCGCTCCTCAGCGGAGCGTCGGGGAGCGGACCGGCTTGAATCTCAGCCAGATCTTCCAGAACTACATGCTCAAACTCCGCGGACAGCAGAAGCAGGACGCCGAAGATGCCGAGGAAGATGCGTTGATGGCCGTCATTGACGCCATGACCGCTTCCGAGGAGGACCTGGAGTCCGGCCGGCTGGAGCGGACCCTGACCAGGTCGCTGGCGAAGGCCGGCAGGGCAATCACGGAGCAGCACGAGAAAGTGCTGGAGGACGGAACCAGGCGGGTAGAGTGGGTCGATCCCGCTCAAAGCCTGACCATTCAGGTCCTTCTGGCCTGTGCGGGCGACCGGATTACCTTTGAGCAGGCGGACGAAATCCGGGAGAACACCGAAAAAGGCCTGGAGCAGGCAGAGCAGGAAGCCGTGGAAGAGAGCCTGGACGTCACAGAAAAGCGCGAACTCAGCGACCCCAGTGACCCCGACAACAGCAAAAAGGAGGTGTAACAAGAGATGAATGTGAACGACAAATGGATGCTGGAGCAGATGCAGCAGATGGCGGCCTCCATGGCCACGACTCTGCCCCAGACCGGCCAGAACAGCGAGCCGGCCAGAACCGAGAAGGGCGAGAGCTTCCAGGACCTGATGAACAAGGCCAAGGATAAGCAGGTGGAGGCCCCCAAAAAGGAGGACGCCCCGGCGAAGCAGGAAACCGTCCAGGGCGAACAGCCGGTGCAGAAGGCCGGGCAGACCCAGCAGGCCCAGCCCACGAAGGACAATACCGCCAAGGTCAAGATGGATGTGGGAACCGCCGCTCTGGTGGCCGCGGGCTACGTTGAGGTGGTGAAGGTCTTCGAGGACGGCAGCGCCCTGCTTATGCTGAGCGAGGAAATGATGAACGGAGGCGTTGCCATCGTATACGGCAGCAACGATCTTCCCACAGGGGCTGAGGAGCTCATCCCGGTGATTATCACCAACTCCGCGGGAGAGGAAATAACCGTCACTCCCAAGCAGATCCAGGAAGTGTTCGACAGCTTAGGCAAGGAAGTCCCCCAGAAGGGCGGCAACGACATGACTTTAGTGGGGCAGATCGACCTGTCCAAGTATCAGGACGCGAAGGCAGTCACGGCGGACGGCAAGGTCACCACCCTGCGGGAGGCGATTGCCGAGGCTAAGGCCAAGAGCGGTGAGGCTGACGACGACGCCGATCTAAACGCCGAGGTCATGACCGCCAGCCAGCCCCTGTTCAAGGACGTGAAGGCCGCTCCCGTGAAGGTAGGCGAGAACTTCCAGCTGGACACCCAGGAGCCTGACATGGACCAGCAGCTGGCGGAAACCATCCGCTACGCGGCCCAGGAGGGTATAAAGCAGCTGGAGATCAAGCTCAGCCCCGAGAACCTGGGCAATCTGACCATACGCCTGACCCAGGCCAGCGACGGCACTTTGGAAGTGGTGCTCCACGCCACCAACGCCAAGGCCGCCAACCTGCTCAGCCAGAATCTGAGCGGCCTGAACGCGGCCCTCCAGGGCTACGGCCAGGGCGAGGTTCGGGTGGAGGTCCAGCACAACGAAAACAGCCAGCAGGCCGAGCAGCAGCAACAGCAGCAGACCGACCCCGATGGACACAACCGCCAGCAGCAGGAACAGCGGCGCCGGCAGGAGAGCGAGCACAGCAGGGACTTCGTCCAAAAACTCCGGCTGGGACTGTTCGGGCTGGAGGAGTAATAAACAGAATACGAGGTGAAAGAACATGGCAGATTCTACGATCAGCACCGGCCTGGATATTATGAACCGTTATCAGCAGGCCACCACCGGATCCAGCGGCACTACCTTTGACCCCTATATCAACCGCGCCGAGGCCAAGGAGGCTTATGACAAGCTGTATGAGGACAAGAGCACTCTGGACTTCACCGACATGCTCAGCCTGATGATCGCCCAGTTCCAGAATCAGACCATCGACAACCAGGCGGACACCAGCGACATGATGAACCAGCTGGTTCAGATGAGTTCCATGCAGGCCATGACCGAAATGACCACCCAGATGGGAGAGCTGACCACCGCCAACATCCTGAGCTACTCCGCCTCTCTGGTGGGGAAGATCGTGACCGTGGGTGTTTACGACGACAAAGGCAAGCTCAACGAGATCTGCGGCGAGGTGGAAGCGGCCGGCACCTACGATGGACAGCAGGTCATCTTTATCAAGGGCAAGAGCTATTATCTGAGCAGCATTATGGCCATCGGCGAGCTGCCCAAGCCGACGACTCCCGTTGACCCGGACAACAAGGACGAGGTTACCGACCCTGATAACAAGGACGAGGTCACCGACCCTGACAGCAAGGATGAGACCACCGACACGGACAACAAAACGGATACCGACAACACCACCGGAAGCAGCTCTGACAGCGGCGATACCACCACCGGCGGCGAGGTAGGCTGAGCCGGGACCAGCCGGGAGGGAATCCGGCCTAGAATAAGCGGACATGAGGTCCGTGAGGAAAGAGGGAAGCAGCATGGCGGAACGCATGGAATCCATTCAGGGCGTGTCCCAGGTGGAGCGCGTCCAGCCGGTCAGCCCGGTCACACGCCGGCCGTCCGGACAGTTTGGCGCTCTGCTGAACCGGGAGATCAGGGCCTCGGAACCGGCGATCTCCTTCTCCAAGCACGCCCAGAGCCGGGCGGAAGAGCGGGGCATCCAGGTGGATGACACCCTGATGGGGCAGCTGGCGGATTCCGTCGAGCGGGCCCAGGCCAAGGGCGCCACCAATATCCTGGCCTTCGACGCGACCCGGGCTTTCATCATCAACGTTCCCCACGGGCGGGTGATTACCACCATGTCCCAGGAGGAAATGGAAGAGAACATTTTCACCAACATCGACGGCGCTGTACTGCTGAAATAACAGAAAGCAGGACCTTCGCGGGATGCTTTGGCCCCCTGCCCGACTGACAGGGGGCCGGCAGCGCCACAGAAAGGAAGTTAGAATCTATGACAGGTGCAATGTATGCCGCCATCGGCGGCCTGCGCTCGCACATGAGCAAACTGAACGTCATCGGTAACAATATCGCCAACGTCAACACTTACGGCTATAAGTCCCAGCGCATGACCTTCAAGGAGTCCATCTACGGCACCAGCCGCTCCGGCTCCAACGGTGGCGCGGTCACCGGCGGCAACAACCCCTCCCAGACCGGCTACGGCTGTACGGTCGGCACCATCGACCTGAACATGTCCCCCTCCACCTACTCCCCCACCGGCGTGGATCTGGACTGCTATATCGCCGGCGACGGCTTCTTCCTGGTGGGCGATAAGCTGACCCGGAACGTGGAGTATTGGACACAAGAGGAGATTGACGCTGGCACAAATCTGCCCACTCCAGCACCAAAAGCCGGCGAAATCAAGAGCGTGACTTGGACTGGCGGCGTAACCGAGGGCGATCAGCTGAAGGACTATGAGGTGAGCCGGGTAGGCGACTTCTGGATCGATCCGGACGGCTATATCTGTAACGGTGACGGTAAAGTTGTCTACGGCTTCGCCCGGGTGCAGAACCCGGATTATGTTCCCAATGCCCCGCCGGAAGCGATTGCGGCGGCAAAAGCGGCTGGCCGGGATATTGAGAGCGAGACCGTCATCAGCAGCCACATGGTCCCTCTGCGTGTGCCCCTTCAGGCCGCCGCCCCTACGCTGGCAAATGGCGGGAAGGTGTATGTTGACGAAAAGGGGAATGTGCTGGATACTCCCGATGACCTTACGAAGCCAGCCGACGCTGTGGACACAAAGAATCTCTGGGAAGAGGGTGACCCCGTTTACCCCTTTGTGGATTCCAGCGGCCTGAACCAGTACGCCGACCCTGATATGCAGAAGAAAGGCACACAGGGGAAATGGGATGCTACCAAGGATGATCCCTGTCAGGGAATTGGCACAACCAGGATGCCTGTTGCCGAGAACATGGCCGGTGACCGGGTGTCCAACGTGATGCCCTGCCAGATGAAGGAGGTCGCCATTGGCTCGGACGGTTCCATCGTGGGAGTTGCCAACGGCCAGAGTGTGGTTCTGGGGTATATCGGTGTCGTCAGCGCCGACAACCCCAACGGCATGACCCACACCAGCGGCCCCTACTACAAGTGCATGCCCGGCGCGGGCAACATGCGCGTTTCCACCGCGGGCCTGGAGATTCCCGGCGGCCATCTGGGGAACAAGGTGACAGACGGCGAGCCGGTCGGAATCTATGGCCTGGATCCGGCAGCGCTGGGAGCTGCCAACACCAACGACAAGATCTGGAACGAGTCGGAGGTCCAGCTCCAGAGCCAGGGCCTGGAGGCCTCCAGCACCGACCTGGCCCAGGAGTTCGCCGAGATGGTCACCACCCAGCGCGGCTATCAGGCCAACACCCGTATTGTTTCCGTCACCGACTCCATGCTGGAGGAGCTGGTGAACATGAAGCGGTAAGCCCCAGCGGTTCCTTAACGTAAGCGCCCCCAGGGCCTCCCTTTGAAAGGAGGTGTCACGGCGGCGCCCCTTTCCAAAGGGGCCTTGCGGGGAGCTTTTTGAGAGAGTGAAAGGAAGGTTTATCATGATTCAACTGACCAAGAGAAACGGTGAGCGGTTCCTGCTCAACCACAGCCAGATTGAGAGCATTGAGATGATTCCGGAGTCTAAAATTGTCATGATGAACCGGGACTATTTCATTGTGAAGGAATCTCCGGAGCAAATCATCAAGCGCATTGCGGACTATACCGCCAAAGTGCAGGACGTGCACCGCGCCCTGGTAATCGAGGACCGGCGCTGAAAAGCGCCGGTAGGGCACGTTTGACAGGCGTTGAGGCGCGCCGGACGGAGCGACGCCTTTCAAATGTGTCCGGAACAGAAAAAAAGTGCCCCCCTGACCGGGGGAGAGGAGTGGACTTGCGGCAATGAATATTACTTATATTATTGGTGTAATCGCTGCGTTTGGCGTCATGGTTACCGGTATGATGCAGGGCGGTGACGGAGGATTCCTGACCCCCTCGCAGATCACAAACTTTTTGGACGGCGCCAGCGTGTTCATTACCATCGGCTGTACCTTCGCCGTGCTGATCGCGTCCTTCCCTCCCAGCGCCCTTAAGGCGATTCCCAGCCACATCAAGGTGCTGATGAACACCAAGAAATACGACCCCATGTCCGTGATCGACAAGCTGGTGGACCTGGCCCAGGTGGCCCGTAAAAACGGCCTGCTGGCCCTGGAGGAGATGGGCAACCAGGAGAGCGACCCCTTCTTCAAGTTCTGTATCATGCTCATCGTGGACAACAACGACGCGGACCAGGCCAAGGAGATCATGATGAACGACCTGGAACAGTCCTCCTCCCGGCACGACGCCGGCGCGGGCATGTACGAGAAAGCCTCCTCCGTGGCCCCTGCCTTCGGCATGGTGGGTACGCTGGTCGGACTGATTAACATGCTCAAGGGCATGGACGTTTCCGCCGAGGGCGGCGCCAGCAACATCGGCTCCGCCATGGGTACCGCTCTGATCACCACCCTGTACGGCTGCGTGCTGGCCCATATGATCTTTGGCCCCATCGCCACCCAGCTGCGCCAGCGCGACGAAGAGGAAACCCTGTGCAAGCTCATCATCGTGGAGGGCATCATGTCCATCCAGGCCGGCGCCAACCCCAAGTTCCTCCGGGAAAAGCTGCTCACCTTCCTGGGCCAGAAGCAGCGTGACGGAGGCGGCAAGGGCAAGAAGGGCGGAGGCGGCGATGATTAAGTCCGTCTCCAGAGTGAACTGAGGTGATAATATGGCAAGCCTAAAGAAAAAAAAGGGCGGCGGCGAGGGCGGCGCCAACTGGATGGACACCTACGGCGACATGGTGACCCTGCTGCTGTGCTTCTTCGTGCTGCTGTATTCCATCTCCACCATCGACGCGGAGAAGTGGATGATCGTGGTGCGCAGCTTTAACCGGGACGCGCTGATCGATACGGGCGGCCCCGACCCCAACGCCAGCCAGAGCAAGTCAATCGGTAACGACCTGCCCGCCACCACTCAAGTGGAGAGCGACCTGACAGAGCTGTATGAGTTTCTGGCCGCCTACGCCGCGGCCAGCGGGGAGTCGGGGGAGATTCTGGTCAGTCAGGGCGACGGGTACGTGTTTCTCTCCTTTGCCGACGCGGTGTTCTTCGACCCGAACAGCTCCGTCCTGCGCCCGGACGGCGAGGCGATGCTGAGCGGAATCATCCCGGCACTGGAGCAGTGCGGACGCTCCATCGACGAGCTGCGGGTGCTGGGCCATACCGCCCAGCTCTACCAGAACGTGGATAATGAGCCCTACACGGACTGGGGCCTGTCCAGTGCCCGCGCGGCCAACGTGGCGGCTTATATCCAGTCCAATTCTGACCATGAGCTGCTGGACCCCGGCCGAATGACCGCCGAGGGCCACGCCCAGTGGCGGGCGGTAGGGGATAACGCCACCACCGAGGGCATGATGAAGAACCGCCGTGTGGAGATGATTATCACCGGCAGAGACATAGACGATGTCCTGTCCGACAGCTACCAGCAGTATTACACCATGTACAACAGCACCCAGACATCCAATTGATAGTTTACTCCGTCCCACAAGCGGGTCGGAAGACCTGATAAAATGGGGGATTCGATATGGCTGAAGTCTTATCACAAAGTCAGATAGACGCCCTGTTGAACGCGGCCAGAAGCGGCGAGATGGACTTGGACGCGCCGACGGAGAAGAAGCAGGAGCAGAAGTACCGAAAGTACGACTTCTACAGTCCCCGGAAGTTCACCAAGGACCGCCTGAAAATGCTCAACAGCATTTTTGAGGGCTACGCCCGGGTCATCAACTCCAGGATCAACGCCCTTCTTCACGCTACCTGTGAAATAGAGGTTGACAGCGTGGAGGAGCAGCGTTACTATGAGTTTGCCAACGGCCTGAACGAGAGCGATGTAGTATCCCTGGCCGAGATCGACCTGGAGCACCTGAAAGGAGACGACCCCATTCTGGTCCATCTGGATACTCCGGTGGTCCTGTCCATGCTGGACCGGCTCATGGGCGGCGAGGGCGACCCGGATCCGACTATCTCCAGCGAGTATAACCTTACCGACCTGGAGCTGAATATGTATGAGGACCTGGTAAGCGACTTTGTCCCCATTCTGGGCGGCAGCTGGGAGAACTATATTACCATTCAGTTCTCCTACATCCGCACCGAGGTCAACCCCACCCTGGTTCAGCTCATTGGCTATGACGAGACGGTGGTCATTGTAGGTTTGAATATCAAGTTTCCCAACTGCACGGGCCGTATGAGCCTGTGCCTGCCCGGGGAAATGCTGACCAATATCTTTACGGAGATCAGCAAGAACAACAGCCGCCGCACCACCGGCGAGGACAAGTCCGAGGAGATCTTCGATACCCTGCGGGAATCCGAGCTGGAAATTGTGGCCGAGCTGGCCCGAACCCGGATACTGCTCAGCGACCTGTATCATCTGAACGTGGGTGATGTGGTGGATATCAAACGCTCCAAGGACTC
The DNA here is from genome assembly GCA_910575265.1 of Oscillospiraceae bacterium. Lineage (GTDB taxonomy): Bacteria > Bacillota > Clostridia > Oscillospirales > Oscillospiraceae > Lawsonibacter. The sequence continues at coordinate 34,953 of CAJTEA010000005.1, read as the reverse complement.
CCCGGTATTCCTGAATATCGGCGGACGAAGGTGGTTCGACGGGCATATGGGCACCAGCAACAAGCAGGTGGCCGTGAAAATCGGAGAGACCTACATAAAAATGTAGGCAAAAGGAGTGAATCTGGATGGAAGAGAATATTTTTAGCCCGATAGAGATAGACGCTATCGGGGAGATCATGAATATCAGCTTGGGTTCCTCCGCCACCGCGGCTTCCAATATGCTGGACCACCGAGTGGATATTACCACGCCCAGAGTAAATGTTGTCAACGCGGAGGACTTTTCGCTGGGCAGGATCGAGCCGGCGGTTGGCGTAGAAATCAAATACGTCTGCGGTCTGGAGGGCAGCAACATTATGCTGCTCAAACGCAGCGACGTAAAAGCGATTGTGGATATCCTTCTGGGTACCGAGACCCCGGACGAGGAGTTTGAGCTGAACGATCTGTCTATCAGCGCGGTGTGTGAGCTGATGAACCAGATGATGGGCTCGTCCTCCACGGCGCTGTCCGATCTGCTGGGGCGAATGGTAAACATTTCCACCCCTGAGTCCTTTGAGCTGCGCGACCTGGACCAGGTGAAGGAGGAGCATTTCCCCGTTACCCATGGCCCTGTGGTGGTGGTCCGCTTTAACCTGACCATTGACGACGTGCTGGACAGCGAGTTCATGAACGTCATGTCGGTGGAACTGGCCAAGGAGCTGATTGCCGGGTTCGGACTGGATACTGTGGAGACCTCTGAGCCGGAACCGGCCCCCGCCCCCGCCCCCGCTCCCGCCGGCGGAGGCGCCACCATGAGCCAGGAGGAGATCGAGCGGCTGATGGCGGGCGGAGCGGCTTCCGCCCCCGCTCCGACTCCCGGCGCGCCCGTAGCCGCCGCGCCCCCCGCGGCTCCTGCCGCCGCGCCCGCGGCGACCATGGCTCCGCCTCCTGGAATGCCCCCAATGGGAGAGGCCCCCGCTTATCCCGGCTATCCTCCCTATGGGCAGTATCCTTACCCCTATCCGCCCTATCCCTATCCGCCCCAGCAGCCGCCCGCGCCACCTGAGCCCAAGGTAATCAACGCTCAGCAGCCCAAGATGCGGGAGTTGAGCGCGGAGAGCCAGCTCAGTCAGGAGCAGCAGGAGAACTTGGACCTGATTCTCTCCGTCTCTCTGGAAGTAGCGGTGGAAATCGGTCGGACGCGGAGAAAGATTCAGGATATTCTGTCCTTCTCCAAGGGCTCGCTGGTGGTTCTTGACAAGTTGGCTGGCGACCAGGTGGATCTGCTGGTCAACGGCCAGTGCGTGGCCAAGGGCGACGTAGTGGTGATTGATGACAATTTCGGCATCCGCATTACCGAGATTCTGCAAAAGCCTGACATCAACGTGCTTACTCAGGGCTGATTCCCTGTAAAGATAGGAAAAGAATTATATTTTAAGTATTTTAAAAAAGGATGGTTAACTATGGCTAAGATTCTGACAGTTGACGACGCTGCTTTTATGCGCAAGGTCATTAAGGACACCCTGAGCAAGGCTGGTTACGCCGAGATCTATGAGGCCGAGGACGGCGCTATGGCTGTGGAGAAGTACAATGAGTTGAAGCCCGACCTGGTGCTGATGGATATCACCATGCCCAACATGGACGGCCTGGAGGCCCTGAAGGCCATCCGCGCCACTGACGCCAACGCCAATGTGGTCATGTGCTCCGCCATGGGTCAGGAGACCATGGTCATCGACGCGATCCGTTCCGGCGCCAAGGACTTCATTGTCAAGCCCTTTAAGCCTGAGCGTGTGCTGAAGACAGTCACCTCCATCATCGGCGAACCCTGATTCCAATGGACAACCCCGTCCTTGCCGCCGCCGGTATGCTGATTATCTTTGTCCTGGTTATGGCCGGAGCCTATTTCTTTACCCGTTGGGCGGGGAGAAGCCTGGGAGGCGGCTTTGCCGTATTCCGGGGCGGCGGCAGCCGGATTGAGGTTCTGGACCGGGCCGGCCTGGGCAAGGATCAGGCGCTGCTGGTGGTCCGGGTCGGCGAGCGGTATCTGTTGCTGGGCAGCACCGCCGCGGGGCTGACCCTGCTGGCCGAGCTGACGAAAGAGGAAGGGGAAAGCTGGAACCCTCCCACGCCTCCGGAAGGACCGGAGCAGGCAAAACCCCTGGACTTCCGCGCCCTGATGCAGCGGCTGAAAGAGAAAAAACAACCCTGAGTGCCGGTGATGAATCGAGGTGAGGAAGGATGCCGACCGACGCGCTGATCAATGTAAATGGCGAGAGCGTACAGGCCTTGGAGATCCTGTTCCTCACCACCGTCATGATGCTTCTGCCCTCGCTGATCATCATGATGACCTCCTTCACCCGGTATGTGGTGGTGTTCTCCTTTCTGCGCAATGCCATGGGCGTTCAGCAGACTCCGCCCAATATGGTGCTGGTGGGTATGGCCCTGATCCTGACCCTGTTTACCATGACTCCCACTCTTAACGCCATCAATGAGGAGGCCTTCGAGCCCTATCAGGCGGAGGAGATCACCCAGGAGGAGTTTTTTCAGCGGGCTCAGGTGCCGCTGAAGGAATTCATGGTACACTGGACGAAGATAGAGAGCATGGAGCTGTACTGCAATATGTCAGGCACTCCGGTGCCCACCACAGAGGAGGAGGCCATTCAGCTTCCGCTGACAGTTATCGTTCCCTCCTTTGTGACCACAGAGCTGAAGCACGCCTTTATGCTGGGCTTTCTGCTGTACATCCCCTTCCTGCTGATGGACATGATCGTGGCCTCTACCCTGATGTCTATGGGCATGGTTATGCTCCCGCCCTCCATGATCTCCACCCCCTTTAAGCTGCTGCTGTTTATCATGATGGATGGGTGGCAGCTGCTGTTCAGCACCCTGGTACGGGGTTTCGGCTTCGGGTAAGGAGGGGACATGGATACAAACGCTGTTGTGGAAATCCTGCGGGAAGGTATCTGGGTTGTCATCAAAATGGCCGGACCTATGCTGTTGCTCAGTATGGTGGTGGGCATTTTCGTGGCGATCTTTCAGGCGGTTACCCAGATTCATGAGCAGACCCTTGGCTTTATCCTCAAGATGACGGTGATTATCCTGGTCCTCCTGGTCGGGGGCGGTTGGATGGGGCAGACTTTTTTGGATTATGCCGGGAGAGTTTTTGAACTGATGGCCACCTTGTAAAGGGGGAAGGATGCCATGGATTGGACTTCTCTGTACCTCTTTATGCTGGTCACAGGCCGTATGACCGGGATGATCGTGTTCAACCCCATCCTGGGCCGGCGGGGAATTCCGAACATGGTCAGAGCCGGGTTTATCCTGCTTCTGTCTGTCTGTGTCTACGTTATGACCCCGCTGAGGGGGCTTGTGATCCCCAATACCCTCCTGGGCCTTGCCCTCCCCTTCCTGATGGAGCTGTTCCTGGGCTATGTGCTGGGCCTTGTGGTCAACATCTTTTTCTATATCCCTGTCATGGCGGGGGCAACCATTGATATGCAGATGGGCCTGTCCATGGCCTCTACCTACGACCCCGCGTCGGGTATCCAGGTAACGGCCACCACCAATATACTCAACGCCATGATGTCTCTGCTGTTCTTTGCGGCCAACGGCCATCACACCCTGATCCGCGTCATGGCCAACTCCGGCCGGATCGTTCCCTTTGGGCAGGTGGCCCTGGGGGATGACCTGTATGCGGCTCTGATTCAGGTGTTTCTGGACTGCACCATTCTGGGTGTCAAGCTGGCGATGCCCATTCTGGCCGCGGAGCTGCTGGGGCAGGTGGGGATGGGAATTCTGATGAAGGTGATTCCTCAAATCAATATCTTCGTGATCAATATTGATCTGAAGGTAATCATTGGTATGCTGCTTCTGCTGGTTCTTGTGGCCCCGTTCGGTGAGTTTTTGCTGGAGGCGGAGACCGAGATGCTGTTGGCGCTGCAGCGGCTGCTGCCCCTTATGTCGGGCTGACGGAACCAAACACAGGCTGACAAGGGGGGGATGAACGTATGGCCGGCGACTCCAAGACCGAAAAGGCAACACCAAAAAGACGGCGGGACGAACGAAAAAAGGGTAACGTCCTGATGAGTAAAGACGCCGTCGCGGTGTCCACCCTCATTGGCAGCCTCTTTATGGTCCAGATGATGAGCGGCCTGTTTTTAGAGCAGATTCGGGCGTTTTGGAACGTTATCTTTACCTATATGGGGACAGAAACACTGACAACAATCCCCCTGGTCTTTCAGGACCTGTTTAAAACCGCGATTCTGACCTTTGTCACCACGGTAGGCCCCTTTCTGGCGGTGACCGCTGTGCTGGCGATCGGCGTTACCTTTTTCCAAACCAAGCTTCTGGTGACCACCGAACCCATTAAACCCAAATTCAGCAAGATCAATCCCCTGCAGGGCATGAAAAGGCTGTTTTCCTTAAATAGCGTGATTGAGGCGCTGAAAAGTATCCTGAAAATTACCATCCTCCTGGCCCTGATCTATAACTATTTTCGCAATGTGGCTCTGAGCTTTGCCCGCTTCCTGCATATGGATCTGGCCCAGTCCTGCTCGATCCTGTTTCGGGATATTGTCACGCTGGTGACACAGATCGCGGTGGCCTTTGTGGTAATTGCTTTCTTCGACTATCTGTATCAGTGGTGGGACTATGAGCGTAAGCTGAAAATGTCAAAGCAGGAAATCAAAGAAGAGTATAAACAGATGGAAGGCGACCCCCAGATTAAGAGCAAGATTAAGCAGATCCAGCGGCAGAGGGCCCAGCAGCGCATGATGCAGCAGGTGCCTCAGGCCGATGTGGTAATCCGTAACCCTACTCACTACGCCGTGGCTCTGCGGTACGACCAGTTCAAGGACAACGCCCCTGTGGTACTGGCCAAAGGAATTGACGAGCTGGCCCTGCGCATTGTGAAGGTAGCGGAGGAGCATGGAATCTCCACCGTGGAAAATGTGCCCCTGGCCCACGCCCTCTATGACAGTACCGACCTGAACCGGGAGATTCCTCCTGATCTTTACGGCCCGGTGGCCGAGGTGCTGGTCTACGTGCTGAAGCTGGACCAGAAGGCCTGATTTAATTTGAGAGCGAAGCCCGTTTTTCGGGCGTTTGAATAAAGAAGAAGGGATGACACCATGCGGCGTATTTTTCAAAACAGCATAGCGCTTATGGTAGTGGTCATCGTTCTGTTCCTGGTCATCCCTCTGCCGGAAGCAATCCTGGACATTCTGATTATTACCAACATCTCGCTGTCCATCGTAATTCTGATGGTCACCATGACCATTTCAGACGCGCTGGAATTCTCCATCTTTCCCTCGCTGCTGCTGATTACTACCCTGTTCCGCCTGGGCCTTAACGTGTCCACCACCCGGGCCATCCTGAGGTTTGAGGGTAATACTGGCGCGCCTGGCACGGCGGTGATCCAGACCTTCGGCAATCTGATCACTCAGGGCAACATCGTGCTGGGTATCATTATCTTCTGTATTATTGTGTTGATGCAGTTTATCGTCATTACCAAGGGCGCGGAGCGCGTGGCCGAGGTTGCCGCCCGCTTTACCCTGGACGCCATGCCCGGCAAGCAGATGGCTATTGACGCCGACCTCTCCTCCGGCTTGATCAATGAGCAGCAGGCCCGCCAGCGCCGGGAAAAGATTCAGCGTGAGGCCGACTTCTACGGTGCTATGGACGGCGCCACCAAGATCGTCAAGGGCGACGCCACTATGTCGCTGATTATTACGGCTATCAACCTGATTGGCGGCATTATTATCGGTTCCATCAACGGCGTGGGCGACCTGGGAACGGTGGCTCAGACCTATTCCATCGCCACCATCGGCGATGGCCTGGTCTCTCAGTTGCCTTCGCTGATGATCTCCACCGCCACCGGCATGATCGTCACCCGCTCGGTGTCGGAGGGAAGCCTGAACGCGGATATTATCGGCCAGTTCGCCAAGCAGCCCCGGGCAATCCTCACGGCCGGCGTTGTTCTTGTGCTGATGGGCCTGATTCCGGGCACTCCCACCATTCCGCTGCTCATCGTAGGCGTAGCCCTGTCTGTATTCGGGTATCTCATGATAAGCCGGCTGGACCGGGAGAAAGCAGCCGAGATGGTTCAGGCGGAGGAGCCAGCAGCGACGGATATGTCGGCTGTGCCCAGTGAGACAGACTATTATAAGGACATCAATAATGTATATGGGCTGCTCACCGTGGACCCCATTGAGATGGAGTTCGGCTACAGCCTGATTCCCCTGGTAGATGAGAGCAGCGGCGGCAAGCTCATCAGCCGGATCGTAATTTTCCGCCGCCAGTACGCCCAGGACATGGGTTTTGTGATCCCCTCCATCCGCCTCCACGACTCCTCCGCGCTGGGTACCAACCAGTATGTGGTGAAGATCAAGGGGGAGGAGGTGGCCCGGGGCGAGATTCTGGTGGATTACTACCTGGCGCTGGAGCCCACCAATCCCGGCGGCCAGATCGACGGCATCGAGACCATCGAGCCCGCTTACGGCATCCCCTCCCGGTGGATTCTGCCGGAAAACAAGGAGATGGCGGAAATTTACGGCTACACCGTCATTGACCCCCTGTCCGTCATGCAGACCCACATGAGCGAGGTGGTCCGCCGCCACGCCTACGAGCTGCTGGGCCGGGCGGAGGTCATCCAGCTGGTGGAGAACCTGAAAAACAGCGCCCCTGAGCTGGTGTCTGAGGCCATTCCCGGTGTACTGTCCTACGCCAATCTGGAGCGCGTTCTGCGCAATCTCCTGAAGGAGGGCGTCCCCATTCGGGATCTGGCCACCATTTTGGAGACCGCGGTGGACTCCTTGATGACCACCAAGGACCTGGATATGGTGTGCGAGAACATCCGCGTAGCCCTCAGCCGCACCATTACCCGCCGCTTCTGCGAGCACGGACAGCTTCGGGTGGTCACGCTGGACGCCGAGGTGGAGAAGCGGGTAATCAGCTCCCTCACCAAGAACGAGCAGGGCATTTACCTGGCCATGGGTCCCGACCTGATGCAGAATATCGTCAATCAGCTGGGCGAGTACCTGAAAAAGTTCAACGACCTGTCCCAGACTCCCATTATCCTCACCAGTCAGGTCATCCGCGTCTATTTGAGCCGGATGCTGTCTCAGTTCTACCCCGGCGTCTATGTGCTATCCTTCAATGAGATCACCAGCGACGTACAGATTCAGTCCCTGGGCAATATCACTCTGGATACGGCCCGGGCCCGGCCTGAGCGAAAGGCGGCCGCGGTATGAGCGGCGCGGCGGCCAGCAGTCAGGCGGGACAGGGCTGGACCCGGGAGGAACTGGATGCCATGTCCCCCGAGGAGCTGTTTCAGACCTATAAGGAGACGGGCGACCAGGATCTGAAGTGGCCGCTGGTGATGCGGTATATCGGGCTGGTCAAGACTATCGCGCTTCAGGTGCGGGGGGTGTACAGCAGTTTCGCTCAGGTGGACGATATCGTCAACGAGGGGCTGATTACCCTTGCCGGAGCGGTGGATAAGTTTGACCCTAACAAAGGGATCAAATTTGAGACCTATGTGTCCAAGCGCATCCGGGGGGCGGTGATTGATCTGGCCCGGCGGCAGGACTGGGTACCCCGCAGCGTGCGGCGCAAGGCCCGGGATATTGACCAGGCCAGCGCCGAGCTGTTTGCCGAACTGGGGCGTTATCCCACGGATGAGGAGATGGCGCGGCGCCTGGGCCTGTCTCAGGACCAGTATCAGGAGGATCTGGCAAATTCCTCCATGTGCAACGTCCTCTCTCTGGACGCCCTCTTTGAGGACCGGGAGCAGAACGGCGGAGCGGAGCTGCCCGACGGATCCTTCGACAGCCGGCCGGAGGATTCCATGCTCCGTCAGGAGATGCTGGATACTTTGACGAAAGCGATCGGTTCTCTGCGGGAGAATGAGCAGACGGTCATTTCTCTCTACTACCACAAAAATCTCAGCATGAAGGAGATCGCCCAGGTGATGGAGGTCAGTGAGCCCCGCATCTCCCAGCTCCACTCCCGGGCCATCCAGAAGCTGAAGCTGTATATGAACCAGTATATGACCGGCGGCAAGTGAGCGCCGGGGACGAGAGGAGTTATCTGCTATGATGAAGGGATTTTATAACCTGACCTCCGGGATGCTCTCCCAGGGGCGGCGGCTGGACGTGATTGCCAACAATATGACCAACATTTCCACCGCGGGCTATAAGACCGAGCAGTACACCGACCGGACCTTTGACGAGGTGATGGTAACCCGTATCGGCAACAAGATCAAGTACCCTTACGAGACCATGGAGACCTATCAGAGCCACATTCTGGCGCCGGATCAGCTGTACACGGACTTTACCCAGGGCTCCTATGAGGAGACCAATCTGCCCCTGGATTTTGCCATCGTGGGGGAGGGCTTCTTCGCCATTGACACCGGCGACGGGGTGGCCTACACCCGGGCGGGCAGCTTTACCCTGGACAACGAGGGGTATCTGTGTCTGTCCGAGCTGGGCCGGGTGCTGGATGATGCGGGCAATCCCATCCAGCTGCCCACCGACAAGCTGACGGCGGACAGCCAGGGCAACCTGTCCACTGAGGACGGGGAATATCTGGGAACCCTGGGGGTCTATATGTTTGAGGACAACCAGGCGCTGGAGCGCACTCCTTATGGTCTGTTTACCGGCGACGGCGCCCAGCTCAACGAGGAAGCGACTATTATGAACAAGTGGGTGGAACGCTCCAATGTAGAGCTGGTTCGGGAGATGGTGGATATGATTACCACCCAGCGGGCCCTCCAGAGTGCCGCCCAGATGAGCCAGATTTACGACGAGGTCATCAAGCGCGCGGTGAACGACCTGGGTAGAATCTAAGAAGTCCATAACAGAGCGGACAACGGACGTAGGCACAATTCCTTCGCCCGAGTGATATAAGAAAGGCCGTGAGAGATATGAATATGTCCTTTTACACCGGCGCGGTGGGTGCTTATATGCAGAATCAGCGCATGAATATTCAGGCCAACAACATCGCCAACGTGAATAACTACGGTTTTAAGATGGAGCGGGCCACATTTCACCACCTGATGTACAGCAATGTGGTGGGCATCGATCAGGAGGAGCTTCCCAAGGGCAGCGGAACCAAGATTGCCAAGGCCAGCATCGACTTTGAACCCGGTATCCCCGCTGAGACCGGCCGGACCTTTGACTTTTACATTCAGGGAGACGGTTTTTTCGCCCTGTATGACCCGACGGACGGCGAGATATCCTTCACCCGGGACGGCGCGTTCGTGATGGCCCGGTATGAGGTCCCACCCGCTGAGGACGCTGAACCGGAGATCGACCCGGTCACCGGGGAGGAGATTGAGCCCGGTCCCACAGAGGAGTGGCGGCTGTCCGACAATGAGGGGCGCTGTGTTCTGGACCCCATGGGCAACTTCATTGTTATTGATCCCATGGACTATAAGGCCGAACTGAACATCGGCGTGTTTGACTACCGTGTCTACGACGGCATGCTCCACGCGGACAGCGGCCGGTTTATTCCCATTGAAAAGAACGGCGACCTGTATCTGGGCACCGGCACCGTCATTCGGGGCTATCTGGAGACCTCCAATGTGGATCTGGCTCAGGAATTTATCAAGGTGATTGAATCCCAGCGGGCCTACAGCTACGCGCTGAAGGTGGTGCAGACTACCGATGAGATTGAGCAGACAATCAACGGTCTGCCGGGATAAGAAGGGAGATAGGACATGATTAAAGATTATGCGCAGTTGTCCTCCATGGAGATTGACACCTTACGGGAGATTGGCAGTATCGGCACCGGAAACGCCGCTACCGCCCTGTCCCAGATGATGAACCGCCCGGTGAGCATAACCTTGCCGGAAGTGCGCATCATGGAGTATAATGAGGCCATCGAGTGGATCGGCGGGCCGGAGGAGGTAACCGCTGGCGTTCTGGTGAAGATGAGCGGTGATGTAGGCGGCATTATGCTGTCCGTTCAGAAGCTGGAGCTGGTCAACGTGGTGCTGAGTACCATGCTGGGGGAGAGCATCGACAGCTACGAGAACCTGACCGAGCTGGAGCGCTCCGCCATGATTGAGATCGGCAACATTATGATTTCCACCTTTATCAACGCCATGTCCGGTCTGGCTGACCTGGACATCAAGCTGACCGTCCCCGCCTTTGCGGTGGACATGCAGGGAGCCATCCTGACGGTGCCTATGGCCGAGTATGGCGGCATGTCCAATTACCTGATGGCGATCGGCGGTAATTTCGTGTGTGACGGCAAGGAAGTTCCCTGCCACCTGCTCCTGTCCCCCGACCTGCGTTCTCTGGAATTCTTACTCAGGAAGCTGGGCGTCAGCGATGTCTAACATCAAAACAACCGTAGGAATCGCCGATATGAAGACGCTCCAGGGGGAGGGCGTCCTGATTACCTATGCGTTAGGTTCGTGTATTGGGCTGTGTTTTCACGACCCGAGGCTGCGTCTGGGGGCTCTGCTGCATATCATGCTGCCCCTGAACATGGAGACCGGACGAACCCATCCGCTGAAATACGCGGACACCGGTATCAAAGAAACCCTGAAGGCCCTGGAGGCGAAAGGAGCCTCCCGCGCCCGCATGACGGTGAAAATCGCCGGCGGCGCGAAAATGTTTGAGGTCTCCGGCGGCGGAGGTTTGGGCAACATCGGACAGCGGAATATTGAGAGTGTCCACGCTATTTTGAAGCGGGAGAATCTCCATCTGATTGGCGAACACACCGGAGGCACAGTGGCCAGGACGCTGCTGTTTGATGTGGTCAGCGGACAGGCCTGTATCCGATCTTACGGACAGAAGGATATCATATTTTAAACCAACGCGCCGGAGGGCGCTATCCTAAATAGAGTGAGGAGTGTCAGAAATGGCGGAGGTACATAACAGCGGTATCCTTTTGGAGTCAGGCACCAACGAGATTGAGATTATGGAGTTTACCATTGATGGAAGTCTCTACGGTATTAATGTGGCCAAGGTACGGGAGATTATCATGTCCGCGCCGGTTAAGATCATGCCCCATGCTCATCCGGCGGTGGAAGGTATTTTTAAGCCCCGGGATGCTGTAATCACGGTGGTGGATCTGCCCAGATATCTGGGCGTGGAGAAGGAGAAGGGCGCTAAGGACCTGTTTATCATCACCAATTTTAACAAGATGTTTATCGCCTTCCGGGTGCACACCGTAGTGGGCATCAGCCGGATCTCCTGGACAGATATCCAAAAGCCGGACAAGACGGTGTCCGGCGGCTCGGAGGGAGTGGCCACCGGCATCGCCCAGTGTGGTCCTGACCTGGTGACCATTCTGGATTTTGAGCGCATTGTGGCTGAGATTGCCCCTGAGACCACCATTCAGATGGATGAGATTGAGCAGATGGGTCCCCGTTCCAAGAGCGAGGAGCCGATCTGGATTGCGGAGGACTCCATTCTTCTGTCCAAAATGATTGAGGACTGCTTGCGTAAGGCGGGGTATATCAATCTGCGGATGTTTCCCAATGGCCGGGAGCTGTGGGAGGCGCTGAACGAACTGCCCAAGGAGGGCAACCTGTTCCGTCAGGTGGCGCTGATTATTACCGACATTGAGATGCCCCAGATGGACGGTCACCGGCTGACCAAGCTGGTCAAGAGCAATCCGCGGTTCAGCCCCGTCCCGCTGATTATCTTCTCTTCTCTGATCAGTGAGGAAATGCGGATCAAGGGCCGCCAGCTGGGCGCCGACGAGCAGATGAGCAAGCCGGAGATCGGCCATCTGGTGGATGTGATGGACCATCTGCTGAGCCAGTCGAAGGAAAACTGAATATTTGTCAAGAGGCCCGGCCGAATGGCCGGGCCTCTTGTTCATGCCTCGCGGTTGTGATGGGGGTGATCCATTACCGTTTTGCAGGCGCGGGTAAGCTGGGCAAAAATGGTGGAGTTATACCGCCCCTCATAGACTGTGAGCATTGGGATGCGGTCCAGTTTGGACAGCACCACATACTTGGGCACAAGGTTGGTTAAAGTGAGCGCCTTTACGTCCGCTTCGCAGTGCTTGCAGGTACACAGACCAAATTTCTTGATGTATGAAGGGGCCTTTTCATCCACAAGAGCCTGCATGATGTTGATATAGGAGACATCCTCCTCTTCCAGCACAGGGGCGGGCTTGGGGGGTTCCGGCGCGGGCGCGGCTTTCTCCTCGGGGGCGTTGGCGGCGGCGAGGAGCTTCTCGATTTCGTCCTGGCTCATCTTGCCGCCGGAGGACGGAGGGGGCGCGGGTGCGGGCTCCGGTTCGGGAGCGGCCGGCTCGGCGGGGGCGTTGGCGGCGGCGAGGAGCTTCTCGATTTCGTCCTGGCTCATCTTGCCGCCGGAGGACGGAGGGGGCGCGGGCGCGGGTTCCGGTTCGGGAGCGGCCGGCTCGGCGGGGGCGTTGGCGGCGGCGAGGAGCTTCTCAATTTCGTCTTGGCTCATCTTGCCAGAGGATGCGGGCTGAGTTGCCATGGGGGGGGATACCTCCTCAGTTTTTGATTCTTTCCCGGCAGGCGGAATGCTGGGTTCCGGGGCGGCGGGCGTGTCGGGTACGAGCTCCTCCTCCAGAGCCTGCTGGATCTGCTGGGCCAGGTTGTCGTCGTTGGCCTGGGCCACTTCCAGAATAGGGGGAAGGAGCGGACGGGAGGGCGCGGAGGCTTCGGGAACAGCGCCCTCCGCGGCCGTCTCCTCGCCGGAGGGGGCCGCGGTTTCTTTCGCGGCCCCGGGGGCGGTGAGAAGATTTAATACATGGGCGGTTTTATTGCCCTTGGCGTTTTTCTTAGCGGTAGACATGATAACGTATCCTTTCCGAAGTATCAGGAATTAAGGAAAACGGGGTTGTAAAACTTTATGATCTCATTGATGAGCAGACGAAAGTCACGGGCGACCTTGGACTCCGGGGCGTAGGACAGTACGCTCTCCCCATGGGCGGGGGCCTCCGCCACCGCCACACCGGACCGGATGCGGGACTGGAACACCGTGGTGTCCAGCTGCTGGGCGATCTGCTCGGCCATATCCAGCACCTCCCGGTTGAGGGTGAAGCGCTGGTTGTATTTGTTCAGGACGATGCCCAGCACCCGCAGGCGGGAGTTGTAGCACCGGCGAACGGTGTCGATGGTCTCCCGGATCTGGGACACCCCCAGCAGACTGAGAATCTCAGGGGCCATGGGAATGACCAGGCCGTCGGCGGCCACATAGGCGTTCACCGTCAGCACATTAAGGGCGGGCGGAGTGTCGATGATGATGTAATCATAGTCGTCCTCCACCTCTGACAGGCAGTTGCGCAGCAGGAATTCCCGGCCGGGGCGGTTGAACTCCAGCTCGGCGGCGGACAGCAGGATGTTGGAGGGCAGGATATCCCCGCAATCGGATCCCACAATCACATCCTTAATATTTTTCGTGCCCTTGAGCACATCGTGGATGGTGGCGCAGTTTTCAATATCCAGGCCCAGACAGAAGCCCAGGCTGCCCTGTGGGTCCAGGTCAACGCCAAGCACCCGCGCCCCCCGGCTGTGCAGGCCATCCATCAGGGCGCTGGACGTGGTGGTCTTGCCCACGCCGCCCTTTTGATTGGTAATGGTAATGATAGCGGACAAGTAATCTCCCCCAGTAAAATCTTTCTTTCAGGAACTATTAACTTAATCATACTACATGCCGATAAAAAAGTACAGAGTATTTTTCTCTCCATTTGAATAAAACTGTTGGAAAATATAGAGACAGAATGAAAGGAGCGAATCAACTATGGCGTCTCTCAGCAGCGTGAGCAGCGGCAGCAACACCGTAAGCAGTCTCATGAACAGCGCGAACATGATCAGCGGTCTGGCCAGCGGCCTGGACACGGAAAGCATGATAGAAAGCCTGGTCCAGAGCTATTCCACAAAAATCAATCAGCTGAACCAGAAGGTCACCAAGGTTGAATGGAAACAGGACGCGTACCGGAGCATTATCAGCAAAATGGTGGGGTTCTCCAATAAATATACCTCCTATACCTCCAGCACCAACCTGATGTCCTCCAGTTTTTTCAGCAGCGCCATCAAGGTGCTGGCCAAGGGGGCGTTCGCCGACAGCGTGAACGCCAGCGGCAAGACCGGAAGCGATGTTCAGCTCAACGCGGTGCGCCAGCTGGCCGCCTCCGCGCAGTACCGCACCAAAAGCAACCTGCCGACGACCGAGGCGGGCGTCATTGCGGCCTCGGATGGGGTTGACCTGTCCGTCGACGCGGAGAGAGACATTGAGCTGTCCAACCTCCAGGGCAGCCTGACCCTGACCTATGGCACCAAGAACGTCAGCATCAGCTTTAACGAGAGCACTGATGTGGACACGATGAAGGACATCCGCGCCAGACTGTCCAGCGAGCAGGGGATTTCCGAGGAGAGCGTGAGTGACAGCGAGGTTTTGGCGGAGCTGATTAACCAGAAGCTGGCGGATCAGAACATCGCTTTTACCAACGGCAACTCTGAGAGCGCGAACCAGCGTATTCAGGCCACGGCCTATGGCGGCAGTATTCGGTTCAGCGAGATTGGAAACGGACACAACGGTGTTTATATTTCCAAGACCAGCGGAAACATTGCCGAACAGCTTGGCATAGACACCGACGCGCTGAAAAACGCGTCGGAGAGCAAACTTACCACCCTCGACACAAGCAATATAACCGGCTCGAACGGAACTACCGGTTTGACCCGCAAGCTGAACTCCTTCGAGTATCTGGTGGAGAAGTCCTCGGAGTCTGGCTCCACAGGCCTGACCATGAACGTGGCGCTGGATGGCACGACCAAGCAGATTAAGATGCCCAGACTCGGATACGAGAAAGATGAGGATGGAAACGAAACCTACTATGTCAACGGCGAAGCGACCACCAAGGAGGATTTGGCCAACAAGTACACTGAGGCGCTCCAGGAATCGTTAAAGAAGGAATTTAAGAACAAGGTTACAGTGGAGAACAAAGGAGAAAACGGGGAACTAAAGCTGGAATTCAAGGCAACGGATGAAGGTTCCAGCCTGGTTATCAACAGCGGCGCGGGCGAGGCCTTGGGCATTGGCAAGACCGCTACCTCCTATCTGAACACCAGCAAGACCTTGAAGGAGCTGCTGGGAGACCAGCTGGGCACCTTGTCTCCCGCGAAGAAGGAGGATGAGTTCGGCGTTGAGGTTTTGGATGTTGATGAAAAGACGGGTAAGCAGAAGTATGAGTTTAAGCTGAATGATGTGGTCATCGGTACCTACACTGAGGACGCCAAGCTGTCTGACATTTTGTCCGACATCAATTCCAATAAAGAGGCCGGAGTGAAGGTGTCCTACTCCCAGACCACCCAGAGCTTTACCTTTACCGCCACGGAAACTGGCTCGGACAGTGAGATTAAGATCAGCGGCGGAATGGCGGAAATGATTTTTGGCCCGACCGAGCCTGAGGACAAGAGCGGCAGCAGCTTTGCCGAGGCCTACGGCTGCGACTGGCTGCGGGATGGCGACAAGCTGACCTTTACAATACCCGGAGACAGCGAGTATACGTGCGCTATGACAAAGGATGACTCCATCAGCGATGTCGTTGACAAGCTGAACAGTTCTCCCATAGGCAGTGACCATACCTTCAGCTATAACAAGTATACGGGCCAGATCGAAGCCAAGGATAAGAATGGCGCGTCGGTTGAGTTCAAGATCGAGAACGAGTGGGGCAGCGAGGTTGAATTTGACAGCTCCAAAGCGCCGAATATTGACTATACCGCGGGGCAGGACGCCAAGTTTACCATCACCGTCAACGGCGAGACCATCAACATGACCCGCGGCAGCAACACCGTGGATATTGACGGCCTGAGCATTACCATGAAGAACACCTTCGACGCCACAGTGGATGAGGACGGTAATTCGCTCTCCGCGGCTGAGATAAAGGCACGGTCGGTCACCTTTGAGAACCAAACGGATTCTGACAAGATCATCGACGCCATCAAGAGCATGGTGGACGACTACAACGCCATGATGAACGAGATCAAGTCAGCCTACAGCACGATGCCCTATCAGAAGTCCGATGGTTCCTTCGCCGGCTATGAGCCCCTTACCGATGAGGAACGGGAGGGTATGTCTGAAAGCGCCATCGAGCGCTATGAGGAGAAGGCCAAGCAGGGCATCCTCTTCGGCGACCGGAACCTGTCCAATCTGTATACCAAGATGACCCAGGCCTTTTCCTTCGCCAGCCAGAACGATATAAACGCCTTGAAGGATATGGGTATTTCAATCGGCTACAACATCAGCGGCGGCGAGCAGGCGATTACGATTGATGAGGATAAGCTGCGCGCCATGCTGGACAGCGACCCGGACCGGGTGGCCGACCTGTTTACCAAGACCGACGGGATTATGGACCGGATGAAGACCCAGCTGGACGCCTACGCCAAGACCACTGGCGAGCCCAAGGGCATCCTCATTCAGCAGGCCGGCAGCCCCTTGAGCTCTCTGTCTCTGATGAACAACCAGTGGCAGACGGAGATTGACAATTACAACACCCAGATTGAGAAGTGGCAGGATAAGCTGACCAGCCAGGTGGAGCGCTATACCAGCCAGTTCAGCCGCCTGGAGCTGCTGATTCAGCAGATGAATTCCCAGAGCGCTACCCTGGCGGGCATGATGGGCGGCTGAGAGAGCCGGAAAGGATAAAGCCAATATGGATGCAAGAGGCTACCAGCAGTATAAACAGCAGTCCATCAACTCCATGACGCAGGGGGAGCTGCTGATGTTGCTCTACGACGAGCTGGTCAAGCGCAGTACACTGGCCTCCATCGCCTGGGAAAAAAAGGATTGGACTGCGTTTGAGGCCGCTCTGGACCGGTGTACCGATATTGTCAACTATCTGGATGAGACGCTGGACCGCAAGTATCCCATCAGCCGCGACCTGGCCCGGATGTACGACTATTTTACCTATGAGCTGGGACGCGTTAAGATCGGACGGAACAAAAACGTCCTGGAACGGCTGCGGCCCATGCTGGTCGATCTGCGGGACGCGTTCCGCGCCGCGGAGAAGAGCGGCAGTCAGGAGAAGCGGGCATGACAAAAGGTGATTGGCTGGATCTGACCGTGCTGGAGCGGAAAAAGTATAACCTTTTGTCGGAGGTTATGGATGTCAGCCAGCAGCTGGGCGAGGCGATGGACCGCAACGATGAAATATCGCTCCGGATGCTGCTGGCCCTGCGTCAGGATCCCATTCTTGGCCTGGAGGAAGTGAAGAGGGCCATTGCCAATCGATTGGAAGGCCTGCCCCCGGAGGATCGAAAGCGGATCTCCGAGCTGGCCGGCGGCGCCGCCCCGCAGGGAGGGGAGGAGACTGCCTACTCCAATCAGGCGGGCAGTGTCCGCCGTCTGCTGGAGCGGGTACTGGAGCTGGACCAGAGGCTGAACCGCCGGATCGGTGGCAAGGACTCCTTTTACGCGCAATAAAAATTCCCCCTGCCAGGCAGGGGGAATTTTTTCAAAGAGGGTTGGAAGATATTACCCAGAGCGGGCCGCCGCTGTTCCAGTTGGAGGTCAGCTCCTCCAGAATCAGCGAAAGCTCCCAGACGGTCAGGCTGCGCTCCCGGCTGGCCGGATCGGCCACCAGGATGCCGCCGTCCAGGGTGACACCCCGCAGGATGATGAAGTGGCCGCTGTTTGTAAAGTGTCCCGGTCCCACCAGGGCTACAATGAGCTGGCCGGAGGACAGAGACTGGAGTATGGTGGATTCGCTGACCTCATCGGGGGTGAGGGGGGTGCAGGACAGCCCGTATTCCTCCGAAACCCCCGGTACGATATCGCGGTAGGAGCCGTGCCTGCTGGCCCAGTAGCCCAGATCCACGCAGAGCTGGGCCATCCGGGCCGGATCAGTATCCGCGGCGGCCAGAGTGGCCGCTACCATGGCCATGGCCGCGGGGCCGCAGCCATAGCCGCCGATATGGTCAGAGCCGTAGGGCTCGTTGGCCCAGCGGTCGTCGGTCTGGTTAAAATAAACCACCTCATGGGCGCCGCCGGTGAGATATTCCCGGCCATACCGGGATATGATGGAGGTAGCGGCGTAGCTGGTCTGAGATTTGGGAGGCGGCTCCACCGCCTCGCTGTCCACCAGCTGCAAATCCTCTTCGTCCTCCGCGGGCTGGACCCGCAGGGACTCCCACGCGTTTTGAAGGCGGACAGCGGTCTCCTGAAGCCGGCGGCTGGCGTCCTCCGCCGCGTGGTTCGCGGCGGTGCTCAGCTTGCTCCAGATGGCTTCGTTTACCTCCACCAGCTGCTGAAAGCCGGCGCGGACGGGGGCGGTGATCCGGCTGTAGAGCTCCGGAGCCGCGTAGGAGCACACCGCCAGCTCCACAACACCGACGCAGAGCAGGGCGAAAATCAGGATAAACAGAACGGACCCCGCGGTTTTAAACGGTCTTTTATTTTTTTTCACGTCAACCCCCAAAAAAATAAAAATAACCCTTTTCATTTCAGGCAAAAAAGATTATACTACAAGTGGCGAGATTTTGAAACCATAAAATTATGGCGGCGTCCCCACGGAAACCGGGCCACGGCGTCATAGCAGATCAAGGGGCTCTTTTAAATGGCGGTAGTACGTCTGGAAAATGCGTCAAAACTGTATAAGTCAGAGGATAAGCGGGATAAGCGAAAGCACTACGCGGTGCGGGAGCTGAATCTGACCGTGGAGCAGGGCGAGTTTGTATTCCTGATCGGAAGCAGCGGCGCGGGAAAGAGCACCATGCTCAAGCTGATCGGTGGGGAGCTGTCTCCGGACGAAGGGTCGGTCTATGTGGACGATATGAATGTATCCCGGCTTTTCGGCCCATGGCGCGCCCGGCTGGCCCGGACCTTTGGCATCGTCAGCCAGCAGACACTGCTGATCCGCAAGCGCACCATTATGGAGAACCTGATGGTGGCGGGGCGGGCCAGCGGAATGCAGCGCAAAAGCAAAGCCGCGGCGGAAAAGGCGCTGGGGCTGGTGGGGTTGCCCACTGTGGGGGACTGCTACCCCGCCCAGCTGTCCATCGGCGAGGTGCGCCGGGTGGAGCTGGCCCGGGCCATGCTCAGCAGTCCGCCCATTCTCCTGCTGGATGAGCTGACAGCCAACCTGGATGACGACAATATCTGGGATATGATGCATCTGCTCAACGAGCTGAACAGTCGGGGCACAACCATCATCATGGCGACCCACGCCAGTCAGTATGTAAACATCATGCGGCGGCGGGTGGTAACCCTGGTTGACGGGAAGCTGGCCGGAGATGTGAAAAATGGCCGGTACGGTGATATCGTATAAAATACATGAAAAATATATGAGAAAGGTAAGGAGTGGGATTATGAGTGCTGCTGGCAGACCGGTCCGCAGGGCGAATCAGCGCGGACACCCAGGGCTTTCATAGGGCTGAAAGCAATCAATACTGTAGTATTTCCAAAGCCGAACCAGAGAAAGGCTATGGAACAAAATAGAAGGAGAGCTACATATGAATTTTAAAAATATGTCTATCAAAAAAAGCCTCATCGTAGGGTTTGGTACGACCATTCTAATCTCCGCGATCATCATTATCGCGTCGCTGATTGTGATGAATTCACAAAAAAATGCCTATCAGGATATCATCGACGAATATGTCGCCGCCAACCAGATGGTTTCGGAGTGCCGCATTGATTATAACATTGCCGCCCGTAATCTGCGGGACGCGGTGCTCTCCGGCGATTTGTCCGGGTTGGACAGCGCCAACAGCAAAATTACGGAACTGGCCAGCAAGCTCAGCGAACTGAAGCAGACCTACCCTGTCACAGATAAGAGTTTGCTCACCTCTTTTTCCGATACGGTAGAGGAATGGGAGGTCGAGGCAAAGCAGATCTGCGAGGTGGCCCGCGCCAGTCGGGAAAACGCGGTGGAGCTGATTATTTCCTCCTGCTCTCCCAAGCTGGTGGCGGCGGCCGCTGCCGGCGACAAGCTGGCCGAGGGCCTGCAGGCGGAGCAGCAGAAGATTATTGACCGGCAGAACAGCATTTCCACAATCAGCATTGTGGTTATTGTCGTGGTGATGGTGATCGCGACCTTTATTGTGCTGATGATGGCCTTTAAGATCATCCGGAGCATTGTGGAGCCCAGCACCCAGGTGCGCAACGCGCTGGTGGGCTTCAGCCAGGGTAACCTGACTATCCCCGTGGATTACACCGGAAAGAACGAGCTGGGCGACATGTGCGACGCCCTGCGTACCAGCCAGACAGCGCTCAGTGAGTGTATCAGTGATACCTGCCACATGCTGGAAGAGATGGGCTCGGGCAACTACGATGTGCGGACCAGGGATGAGAAGATCTATGTTGGTTCCCTGAGCCAGATCCTGGCTTCTGTGCGGGTTATTAACCGCAGCATGAGCGATGACCTGAGCCAGATCAGCCAGAGCGCGGATCAGGTAGCCGCCGGATCCGACCAGGTGTCCAACAGCGCCCAGGCCCTGGCCCAGGGCGCCACCGAGCAGGCCAGCGCTGTTGAGGAGCTGTCCGCTACCATCACTGATATCTCTGAGAACGCCAAGAAGACCGCTAAGGCCGCCGAGCAGGCCGGTCAGTCCGTCCACGAGGCGGGCGGTCAGGTGGCGACCAGCGTGGAGTACGTCAAGCAGCTGAACGTAGCCATGGACAATATTTCCAACTCCTCTCAGGAGATTGGCAAGATCATCGCCACCATTGAGAACATTGCCTTCCAGACCAACATTCTGGCGCTGAACGCGGCTGTTGAGGCCGCCCGGGCGGGCTCCGCCGGCAAGGGCTTCGCCGTCGTCGCTGATGAGGTGCGCAACCTGGCCTCCAAGTCTGACGAGGCCGCCAAAGCCACCAAGGGCCTGATCGAGGGTTCCATTACCGCCGTTCAGGAGGGCGCCGAGGCTGTGAGCAAGGTCACCGAGTCTCTGGGGCAGACCAATGAACTGACCAACAATGTGGTCGATATGATGGAAACTGTGGTACAGGCGGTGGAGAGCCAGACCCAGGCCATTGCCCAGGTTACCGAGGGCATTGATCAGATCTCCGCCGTGGTACAGACCAACTCCGCCACCAGCGAGGAGTCCGCCGCCGCCAGTGAGGAGCTGTCCAGTCAGGCGTCTCTGATGAAGGAGCTGCTGTCCCGGTTCAAGCTGCGCCAGGACTTTGGCGGCTACTCGTCCAAGCCCCAGGCCCAGACTTCCTACAGCGCCGCTCCCGCCGCGTCCGGCTGGGAGGATGATGACGCCAGCTTCGCGGCCTCCAGTTCCAGCCCATTTGGCAACAGCAAATATTAAAAACAGGCGCGGAGTTTCCGCCCTGTCAGGGAAGTATGGCGTCCCGCTTTCGGGACGCCATATTCTCCATTCGATAAAACAGACCGTGGAGAAGAGGTGGAGTTCGGATGGCAAAAAGAAAACCCCAGAGCAGTGAGATGGTGTTCGCGCTGGACATCGGGACCCGGAGCATTATTGGCGTTGTGGGTCAGGTGGTGGACGAGCGCTTTCAGGTGCTGGCCATTGAGAAGGAGGAGCACGGGAAGCGGGCCATGCTGGACGGCCAGATTGAGGATATTGCCCAGGTGGCCAAAATAGCCCGCCGGGTGACCGACCGGCTGGAGGAGCGGCTGGACTGTACCCTGGAGCGGGTTTGCGTGGCGGCCGCCGGCCGCGCCCTGCGCACCGAGCAGGGCAGCTACTCCATGGAGTACCCCGAGGTGACCCGGGTGACCGACGACGCGATCAGCCGTCTGGAGAGCGGCGCCGTCTCTGACGCGGAAGCCCAGATTGGGCAGAGCCCCGATGAGCAACGCAGGTTCTATCTGGTGGGCTACACTGTTTCAGGCTACCGGCTGGACCATTACCCCATGACCACCCTGCGCGGCCACAATGGACAGCTGCTGGAGGCCGACGTGGTGGCGACCTTTCTCCCCGGCGAGGTGGTGGAGAGCCTCTACGCTGTGGTGGAGTCCTCTGGATTGGAGGTCGCCAGCCTGACCCTGGAGCCCATCGCCGCCCTCAACGCGGCCATCCCCGCGGATTTGCGCCTGCTCAATTTAGTGCTGGCCGATATTGGGGCGGGCACCTCGGATATTGCGGTCTGCCGGGACGGCACCGTGGTGGGCTATACCATGGCTACCATCGCTGGGGACGAGATCACCGAGGAGCTGATGCGCCTGTATCTGATCCCCTTCGCCACAGCGGAGCGGATGAAAACCCAGATGAACGAGCCCTCCGTCTCCTACCGGGATGTGCTGGGCCTGGAGCAGGCGGTCTCCGGATCCGAGATCCGTCAGGCGGTACAGAAGCCCGCCCGGATTCTGGCCCAGGAGATCGCCCAGCGGGTGACCGCTCTCAACGGCGGATCGCCCTCCGCCCTGTTCCTGGCCGGAGGCGGCAGCAAGCTGGACGGTCTCCGGGAGCTGGTGGCCGAGGCGCTGGATATGGATGACAACCGGGTGGCGCTGGCGGGTAGCAACTATGATATTACCGCCTTCTCGGAGGAGTATGACCTGAACGACCCGGAGCTGGCCACCCCTCTGGGGATTGCGGTGTCAGCCGGTCTGGGGCTGATCAGCGACAGCTACCGAATCATGCTCAACGGCCAGCCCGCCAAGCTCTTCCGAAGCGGTTCGCTGACCGTGCTGGAGCTGCTGATGATGAACGGCTATACCTCCGCCGACCTGGTGGGCCGAACGGGGAAAAACCTGAGCGTAACGGTGGATGGGCAGAGGATGACCTTCCGGGGTCAGCCCGCCGCACCCTGTTCGCTGCTGCTGAATGGGCAGGAGACGGCCCCCTCCACTCTGGTTTATGCCGGGGACAGCATTCAGTTTACGCCGGCGGTGCCCGGCATACCGGCTCAACGGACCTTAAAGGACCTGCTGGGGGCGGATTTTGCCCGGGGTGTTACCGTCAATGGACGGTGGGCTGATCTGGATACGCCGCTGAACACTGGCGACCAGATCAGCACCTCTGACCAGCCGGTTCGCCGTTCACCGTCCACCCCTTCCGCCCCAGAACCGCGGAAAGCGGAGGCGGCGGAGGCGCGGATGCCCCAGCGGGTGGAGGCGCCCAAGATGGCGGAACCCACCCCGCGCGCGGAAGCGCCCCGGACGGAGCCGGCAAGGGCGGCGGAGCGCCCCAAGCGCCCTGAACAAAAGGAGCAAAGGCCCGTTTCTTCCGCCCCGAAGTCAGAAGAGGTAGTGGTCCCCCCAACTTCGCCCGCCGCCCCTCAGCCTGTTATGGGAAAACCGATTCAGGTGGTGCTCAATGGGCAGTCGCTGGTCCTGCCCGCCAAGGAGGAGGGCGCACCTTACTACGTAATGGACCTGCTGGAACACTCCGGCATTGATTTTGATAATCTGGACCGCGGCGTCGAGCTGCAGGTCAACGGGAGCAACTGTTCCTTTATGCAGGAGCTGAAGGCTCGGGATGACGTTGTCATCCGTTATTTGGAAACGTAATGGAGTGATCGATTTTGGCAAAGAAAGAAAAGAAGGCGAAGGCCGAAAAACCTGAAAAAACGGGGAAGAAGGGCAAAAAAAAGCTCCTTCTCATCCCCATTCTGCTGGTTTTGGTGGCCGCGGTCGCGGCGGCGGTGGTTCTGTTCATCCTCCCGCGGTTTGGCGTCAACCTGATCGGCGGTGGCAGCGAGGGGGACACTTCTGAGGTGGAGGAGAAAATTCCCAAGAAGGGGGTGGAGGCCTACACCGTCGGCGAGGACACCGTCCCCTCTCTGGACACCATTCTGGAGGAGGGCGAGGGGGAACTGATCGCGCTGCGCACCACCCCGGAAAAGTCGAAGGCGGAGGAGGAAGGCCGGCTGACCTACATCTATGAGCTGGAGGGCGCCGCCACCATCATGAACCGCTATTTGGACCTGACGCTGGGCGGCGAGGAAGGGTTCAGCCTGGTGGATGAAACCTACCTGATTCAGGAGGAACGGCCGGAGCTGGAGGACGCCGAGGGAGCGCTGATTCTGGCCCGGAATTCTGTTGTGGAGGGCCGCGTGTTCCAGCTGGTCATCGGCTGGTCGGAGGCCAGCGACAATCTGGCCGTCCGCGTATCCACCCCCGAGGGACAGCTGCGTGAGCCCGAAAAGGTAGAGCCGCCGAAGCCTGCCAGCGTCAACGAGCAGATGGAGAAGATTCAGTCTATGACTCCCTCTCAGCTGGCTCTGCCCGGAAGCTCCATGGATGAATATGATATCTACCCCATTGAGGGATTTGTAAAAATCGACGGGATGGACTGCCGCCGCTTCCACATCTATGAGGCGGGGGACAGCTATTCCTTGGCGGGTATCATCTTCCTCAGCGGCGATCAGCAGCATGTTTACCGTATGGACCCGGATGACAACACCATTATCACAGAGCTGAAGTGAGTAAAGTTTTGCCGGATACTTAAGAGTGAATGAGATTTTGTCGATAATCAGAATGGAGCGACATCCGATTTTATTTGGAAGGGAGGGACACAAATGGGTGGTATCAGCGCTATGCAGTTCCAGACCAATTACGCCTTTGCCCTGATGAAGATGTCCATGCAGGATGCGGAAAGTCAGGCGCAGGAGATGATTGAGATGCTGTCCGATGTGCCCGCGCCTGCCCAGTATGGCTTCGACGTCTGGGCGTGACAGTCCGGCAGATCGTTCCAACATCAGAAAGCGGTGTGAGGCGTTGCCTCATGCCGCTTTCTATCTGCGCGAGAGGAGATCGGAAAATGGATCAAATAGCGCTTGAGAGACTGTTTGCGGGCTGGGACGCCCCCATGACGCGGGCCTGCCTCCAGGGGTGGATGGGCCGCGTCACGGCCCATGGGGAGGACAGCGCCATGGCCTCCATCGGGGACTTCTGCTTTCTGGCGGGCAAGCCGGTCCAGGAGCTGGTGAATCAGGCGGATGCTCCCATCCTGGTCCCCGGAAGCGGAGGATGGGATCGCCTGATTCAGGACATTCTGGGAGAGAGGGCGGTACCTTTCACCCGATACGCCACCCGGCACGAGCCAGAACAATTCAACCGAAGCAAGCTGACTGACTTTACAAGAGCTCTGCCCCAAGGCTTTTTGCTTCGCCCCATTGAAAGGGAGATTTACTTGACACTGATAGAGGAGGAATGGGCCTGGGATCTTTGCGGTTGCTTCGCGGACGATGCGGATTTTCTGAAGCGGGGCTTAGGCTTTGTAGTCACGCGAGGCGGCCTGCTGGTATCGGGGGCCGCCTCCTACGCCGCCTGTGACGGGGCAATCGAGATTGAAATTGACACCCACCCGGATTTCCGACGTCTGGGCCTGGCCACCGCCTGCGGAGCAAAGCTGATTCTGGAGTGTTTGACCCGGGGCATCTACCCGGGTTGGGACGCCCACGACAGCCGCTCTCTGTCTCTGGCCCGGAAGCTGGGCTATCAGCTGGGCCGGCCCTACACCGCCTATTGGGTGGAGGAAAAGGCGCGGCATAGGAAGGACCCGCGTATAAATTGAGAGAGAAAATCCAAACTGATACTTGACAGAGCGGGAAAGATGTACTATAGTAGATACACCCCCCTGGGGTGGGGGGATATGAAGTGCAGACACTTGGAAAGTCAGGTGAAAAAATGGCAAAACAAAAATTTAACATCACAGGTATGACCTGTTCCGCCTGTTCCGCCCATGTGGAGAAGGCGGTCAACAAGCTGGAGGGGGTGAAAACCGCCTCTGTCAGCCTGATGACCAACTCCATGACAGCGGAGTTTGACGAAGCGGTCCTCTCCGCCCAGGATATTATTCAGGCGGTAATACAGTCTGGATACGGAGCTGCCCTGCCGGAGAAGGCGGGGGCAAAGGACCAGGCCGTCTCTGGGGAGGATACCGTGGCCAAGGAGCTGGCCTCCATGAAGCGGCGGATGATCTGGTCGTTTGTTTTTTTGATTCCGCTGTTTTATATCTCTATGGGCCACATGATGGGAGCGCCTCTGCCCGCCCTGCTGCTGGGCCACGAAAACGCGGTGACCTTCGGGTTGACCCAGCTGCTGCTTACCCTTCCCATTTTGTATATCAACGATAAGTATTATAAGGTTGGATTTAAAACACTCTGGAATCGGGCTCCGAATATGGATTCCCTGATTGCGGTGGGCTCCGCCGCCGCTGTGGTATATGGCGTATTCGCCATCTACCAGATGGGCTATGGTCTGGGCCACGGGGATATGGACCGGGTAGCCAAATACCATATGGACCTGTATTTTGAATCCGCCGGTATGATTCTCACGCTGGTCACCCTGGGCAAATTTTTGGAGACCCGGTCCAAGGGCAGAACCGGCGAGGCCATTACCCGACTGATGGACCTGGCTCCTAAAACCGCCGCCGTGATTCGGGATGGTACGGAAGTGGAGCTTCCGGTGGAGGAGGTGCGGGTGGGAGACCGGGTGGTGGTCCGGCCCGGCCAGTCCATCCCGGTGGACGGCGTGATCGTGGAGGGGCAGTCCGCCGTTGACGAGAGTGCCCTCACCGGCGAGTCCCTCCCCGTGGACAAGGGCCCGGGGGACAAGGTGGCCGCCGCCTCCATCAACCGGTCGGGCTTCTTTACCTTTGAGGCCAGCCGGGTGGGGGAGGATACCACCCTGGCCCAGATGATCCGCCTGGTGGAGGAGGCCAGCGCGTCTAAGGCTCCCATCGCCAAGCTGGCCGACAAAGTGTCTGGTATTTTTGTTCCAGTGGTCATGGGGATTGCCCTGGTCGCCGCCGCGGCATGGCTGCTGACCGGACACACCGTCACCCAGGCTCTTACCGCCGGTGTGGCTGTGCTGGTCATCTCCTGTCCCTGCGCGCTGGGGCTGGCTACCCCTGTCGCGATCATGGTGGGGACCGGCAAGGGAGCGGAAAACGGTATCCTCATCAAGTCCGCCGAGGCTTTGGAGACCCTTCACACCATTGACACAATCGTTCTGGACAAGACAGGCACTCTCACCCAGGGAAAGCCGGTGGTCACCGATATTCTGCCCGCTTCAGGCAGCGAGGAAACAGCTCTGCTTACCCTGGCCTACTGCCTAGAGGGGCCTTCGGAGCACCCCTTAGCCGCCGCCATTGTGGAGGAAGCGGAGAAGCGGAATCTGGCTATTACCTCGGTAAGAGGATTCACCGCCGTCCATGGCCGGGGCGTCCGGGCGGAGCTGGACGGCAGTACCCTGATTGGCGGCAACCGGGCTATGGTGGAGGAGGCGGGCATCAGCCTGGGGCCTTGGGCCGAGAAGGCGGACGCGCTGGCCGCGCAGGGCAAAACGCCGCTCTACTTCGCGGACGAGACAAGTGAGAAATTACTTGGAGTTATCGCGGTGGCCGATACGCCCAAGCCCTCCAGCGCCCGGGCGGTGGCCGCTTTCCAGGAGCTGGGGCTGGCGGTGGTCATGCTCACCGGCGACAACCGCCGTACAGCCGAGGCCATCGGCAAGGAGCTGGGGGTGAGCTCGGTGCTGGCCGAGGTGCTGCCCCAAGACAAGGAGCGAAAGATTGCCAGCCTTCAAGAGGCGGGCAAAAAAGTGGCCATGGTGGGGGACGGCATCAACGACGCCCCCGCCCTGGCCCGGGCGGAGGTGGGTCTGGCCATCGGCGCTGGCACCGATGTGGCCATTGAGAGCGCCGATATCGTGCTGATGAAGTCCGACTTGCTGGACGTAGCCGCCGCCGTGGAGCTGTCCCGGGCCACCATCCGGAACATCAAGCAGAACCTGTTCTGGGCGTTCTTCTATAACGCCCTTTGTATCCCGCTGGCCGCCGGTGTGTTCTACTACGCCCTGAACTGGCAGCTTAACCCCATGTTCGCCTCCGCCGCCATGAGCCTGAGCTCGGTGACGGTGGTGACCAACGCTCTGCGCCTGCGCTTTTTCAAGAGCGGATTCCGGTCTGACACTCCGGCGGCTCCCGCCTGTAATGGCGCCTGTCCCCTGGAGTTGAAGGAAACTATAAATCAAGGAGGAAATCAAAGCATGAATAAAACCATGAAAATCGAGGGCATGATGTGCGCCCACTGCACCGGCCGGGTGGAGAAGGCTCTGTCCGCCATTGACGGCGTGTCCGCCGTGGAAATGAGCCTGGAGGGCAAGTCCGCCACCCTGACCCTTAGCAAGGACGTAGACAACCAGGTCCTCACCGACGCCGTTACCCAGGCGGGCTATGAGGTGGTGGCCGTCCAGTGAAGGCCGACCCCGCCCAGGTCACCCGGCTGCTGAAAACTGCCCGGGGCCAGATTGACGGCATCTTGAAGATGGTGGAGGAGGACCGATACTGTCTGGAGGTATCCAGTCAGATCATGGCCGCCCAGTCCATCCTGAAAAAAGCCAACCGCATGGTCCTCCGGGCTCACATGGACTGCTGTGTCCGGGAGGCTGTGGCCTCCGGCCAGCCTGACGCCAAGCTGGAGGAACTGGCCACTCTGCTGGATAAGCTGGCGGAATAATAAAAACACCCACCAGAGAGCATTTGCTTTTCGGTGGGTGTTTTTAATCTTCAAACAAGCTTTCGATGGATACGCCAAGGATTTCCGCAAGTCCGTATAGTTCAATATCTGTCACGGTTCGCTGTTTGTCCTCAATTCTTGAGATCGAACCACGGCAGATGTAGATTGCGAGGGTTTCCAGTTTGTTAGACAGCATCTGCTGACTCAACCCTTTTTCAATTCGAAGTTTCCTCACTTGGCTGCCTACCATATTTTTATCCTTACCATCAATTATCCTGGCCATAGTTTCCTCCTTTTGTCTTGACATAAGACAAAACTTAGGATAAACTATGGTCAAAGATGCGATGTCCTATAACAGGACAAAACGAAATAAATTTGTGAGGGAATAGTTATGGAACAGAATAAAAATTTTCCGCCAAAATTGCGCGTGGTGGACGCCAAAGTAAGCTGGGAAGTGGGGGATGAGCTGGTCAACGCGGTCATCACGGCGGCGGTGTGGTCAACCGAGAGGAAACAGGGGACGTGGCGGAAAATGATTCAGGCAATAAATCAGGGCGCCGCCAGGACAAAGGAGGGCACCGTCAACGCCTTTTTGTTTCGGGCAATGATAGACCGTCTGCTGGAGGAGTTTCACGCGTTGGACACATAAACCGCCCCCTTTCAGGAACACTAACCTGGAAGGGGGCGGTTTTTTGCGGGAAAAATGGAAATACGCCATTGCCGGAGGGCTGGCGGGCGTGGCGAACGGGCTGTTTGGCGGCGGGGGCGGGTCGGTGTTTGTCCCACTGCTGACGGGGTACTGCAAGCTGGATCAGAGGCGGGCCTTTGCCACGTCGGTGGCGGTGATTTTACCTCTTTGTGCCCTGTCGGTAGCGGTCTACCTGTTCCGGGGCGGGCTGGACGTTATGGCGGCACTGCCCTACCTCATCGGCGGGACCGTCGGCGGCTGGGCCGGGGGGAAGTGGTTCAAGGGGATGAAAATGACCTGGCTGAGGCGGGCCTTTGGGATTTTGCTGATTTACGGAGGGGTGAGGAGCTTTTTGTGAGTGACTGGATTCTGCCGCTGATCGTGGGGGCGGCCACCGGAGTGCTGTCCGGCTTTGGCGTGGGGGGAGGGACCCTGCTGCTGGTCTATATGACCGCCTTTGCCGGCGTGGAGCAGCACCTGGCTCAGGGGATTAATCTGCTGTACTTCCTCCCCGCCGGACTAATGGCGCTCCCCACCCATATCCGGAACGGCTACCTTGAAAAGCCGGTTCTGCTTCCCGCAATTGGAGCGGGACTAGTCTGCGCCGCCCTGGCCGCCTGGGCGGCTACCGCTATGGACGTGGCGCTGCTGAAAAAATTTTTTGGCGGTTTTCTTGTTGTAGTTGGGCTGATGGAGCTGCTTGGAAGAAAAAAAGAGTAGGGCGGTCCCCGCCGGGACCGCCCTATATGGTCATTCCAGATCAATTCCAAAAATCGGTTTTTTCCCTCAGGCCGATGGAAGCGGCCTTGAAGGTGGGGTCCTTGCCCTGAGCCCGCTGGTCGGTGTAGTCCTTCAGGGCCTTCAGGGAAGTGTTGCCCAGAATCACGATGACGGGCAGATTGATAATAGCCATGATGCCCATAAGTACATCGCCCAGGTCCCAGACCAGGCCAATGGACAGCTGAGCGCCCAGGAACACCAGCAGAACGGCAATAATGTTGAAGATGGTCTTGCCAGTACTGCCGATGGCCCGGCCGGCGATGTAGTTCATACAGCCTTCACAATAGAACAGGTTGCCCAGCAGGGTAGTGAAGGCGAAGAGCAGCAGGGCGAAGGTGATGAAGTAGGGGCCGACGCTGCCGAAAACAGTGGCCAGAGAGGCCTGCACCAGGGGAGCGCCGTTCAGGCCGCTGTAGATGTCCACGCCGGTGGTCAGCGTCATCATAGCGGTGGCGGTACAAATCAGAATGGTGTCGATGAACACGGACAGCATTTGAACCAGACCTTGCTTGACCGGATGGGACACGTCGGCGGCGGCGGCGTTAGGAGCGGAGCCCACACCGGCCTCGTTGGAGTACAGGCCGCGCTTGATACCCTGCATCACGGCGGAGCCGGCGAAGGCGCCGAAGATGGCCTTGAAGTCAAACGCTTCGGTGAAAATCTTAGCCAGGACGCCGGGAATGGCGCCGATGTTCAGAATCATGACCAGAATGGCCATCAGAATGTAAATCACGCCCATGACGGGGACCATCACGCCGGTCACCTTGACGATGCGCTTGCCGCCGCCAAAGATGCAGATGCCCACCAGAACGGCCAGTACGGCGCCGCCTGCCAGAGCGAAAACGCTGCACTTCTTGCCCAGCAGAACAACGCTGCCCAGGGAGTCATAAATGCTGTAGCTGGTGAAGCTGCTAATCAGGTTGAAGGAGGCCAGCATATTGAAGCCGCCGGCGTAAGTGGCGATAAGGGCGATGGCGAAGATGACGCCCAGGCCCCGGCTGTGCAGGGCTGCTTCGATGTAGTAGGAAGGGCCGCCGTAGCTGCTGCCGTCCGGAGCTTTCTTTTTGTAAATTTGGGCCAGAGTACTCTCCACGAAGGCGGAAGCGCCGCCTACAATGGCGATAATCCACATCCAGAACACGGCGCCGTAGCCGCCGGTGGCGATGGCGGTGGCCACGCCCACGATGTTGCCGGTACCCACACGGCTGGCGGTGGAAACCATCAAAGCCTGAAAGGCGGAGACGGAGTTCTCCCCCTTGGGCTTCTCGGTGACCACCCGGATGGACTCGGGCAGCAGCCGCAGCTGGACCAGCTTGCCCCGGAAGGTAAAGTACAGGCCCACGGCCAACAGCATGATAATCAGGATGTAGCTGTACATATAACCGCTGATGGTGGCGATCAGACCGGCGAACGCGTCATACATAATAATTCCCTCTCTCTGAATGATTTTGACGGGGACCGGAGGTTTTACCGGGTGAACCGGTCCATGATGTGCAGTTTTTCCGTGCGGGAGATATACTCCAAAATCCGCTGCCCCGCGATGCTGTTTCCCTTTTCGTCCAGGCTGGGGCCATAGACCCCGATTCCCATTTCACCCGGAACCACGGACAGGATGCCGCCTCCCACGCCGCTCTTGCTGGGAAGCCCGACTCGAACGGCAAATTCGCCGCTTCCGTCATACATGCCGCAGGTCAGCATAATGGTCACAACGGTGCGCACCACCTCCTCCTGTAAAAATCTGCGTCCGGTGACCGGATGGACGCCGCCGTTAGCCAGCAGCAGGCCCAGAATGGCCAGATCGTCCGCGTTTACGCTCAGTGAGCATAATTGGGTGTAGAGCTTCAGAACCTCCTCCACATCCTCAGTGATCACGCCCTTGCTTTGCAGCAGATAGGCCAGGGAACGGTTGCGGGCGCTGTGGGACCACTCGGACTGGAACACCGCCTCGTCCAGGGTGATCGCGTCGTCCGCGCACAGGCTTCGGGCCGCTGACAGCATTTCTTCCAGCCCCAGGGGAAGCAGAAGGTCCACAATAGCGATGGCGCCCGAGTTAACCAGGGGGTTGAAGGGGATATCCTCGGTGTCTGAGATACGGGACATGGCGTTGAACGCCGCGCCGGAGGGCTCCATCTTGGCCTTGTGGAACACCGCGTCGAAGCCGAAGTGCTCCAGGGCCAGGGCCAGATTGATGATTTTGGAAATGCTCTGGATGGTAAAACGTCGGTCGTAGTGTCCGCAGCGCGTTTGCCGGCCGTCGATGGTGTGTACGCTGATTCCCAGGTCCCTCCAGTCCGCTTTGCTCAGCTCTGGAATGTAGCTGGCGACCGCTCCCTTTTCCGCGTAGGGCCGTCCAAATTCCAGAGCCTGTCTGAGAAGAGCTTCATCCATTTGATCTCATCCTCCCTTTTGTTTTCGCTGCCTTACCGCGGCCCGCGGGGCTTTCCCAACGGAAAAGCCCCGCAAGGCCAGCTGGCCTTGACGTAGCTCGAACCGGTAAAATAGATATGTTGCACACAAAAAAGGGGAAGGCGAACAAACTATTTGTCCATATTATAACATAAATTGTTCGGTTTGGATAGTCTCTGTTTTATATAGCCGATATACTGAAAAGAATTAACAAATTTTTTATTTGTTCTGACAATAAAGCGGAGTTGTGATACAATAAAGTACGAAATTAAAGTCAGGGAGGGTTTTCGATGAACCTGGAGCATCTGGAATATTTTATAACGGTGGCACAACTGGGTTCAATCAACCGGGCGGCCCAGGCCCTGTTTATCTCCCAGCCCCGGCTGGGAAAGATTATCCGGGATTTGGAGCAGAGCGCCGGCACGCCCCTCTTTACCCGGTCCAACCACGGCGTGACCCTTACGCCGGAGGGAATCGAGTTTCAGCGCCGGGCCCAGCGCGTGATGGGGGAGCTGGCCGGCATGTTCCACCGCCCGGTGACGGACGACCTTCCGGATGTGTCCCTTTCGGTATCCATGACCAAATACTCCCATATTATGGAAAGCTTTATTCAGACGGTGCTCCACCACCAGGACCTGCCCGCCTACTCCCACCGCCTTCAGGAGGGGGACCCCATCGACGTGGTGGAAGATGTGTACAATCACCGGACGGACGTGGGGGTGCTCCACTTCGCTCAGAGCCAGCGGAAGAATATGATGGCCCTGTTCCGGGAACGCCAGCTGGTCTACCGCCCTCTGGACCATATGACCCCCCATATTTTGATTTCAGAACACCATCCCCTCCTTCAGGCCGGGAAAGAGGTGACGCTGGAGAGCCTGTCTGGCTATGGCTTTGTCCGGTATGAGGGACAGTTTGAGGATTTTGCCTATGAGATATTTTCCCAGGGCTCCCACTCCGATTTCAGCGTCAACCCCAAGACCGTGTACATCGTTACCCGGGCCTCCCTGCTCCATCTGCTGGCCAGAACCGACCTCTATTCCATCGGAATCCAGGACTTTACCATGCAGCAGTCCTCCTACCAGGTAGTTTCCATTCCCATTGAGGAGTGCGGAGGAATGCTGGAGTTTGGCTATATTCTTCCGGCGGGGGCTCAGCTCAACAGCGTTACCCATGAATTTTTAGCTGATTTAAAGCGGCGGCTGTCCTGACGGCGGCAGAAAAAAGACCGGGCGGTCCCGCGAGAGGACCGCCCGGTTTCTGAATGGCGAAGGCATCTCAAATTTGAGTAATGTCATAAGGCGTGGTCTGGTAGACATAGTAGTTGAGCCAGTTGGTGTAAAACAGCTGTCCGGCGGAGCGCCAGCGGACGACAGGGGCCCGGCTTGGATCGTCGTTGGGGAAGTAGTGCCTGGGAATGTCGATGGGCAGCCCCCGGTCTACGTCCCGGAAATACTCCCGGGCCAGGGTGTCGGGGTCATACTCCGGGTGTCCGGTGATAAAAAAGCGGCGGTTGTCTTCACTTTTGATGGCGAAAACCCCGGCTTCTTCTGAGACTGCCAGCAGCTCCAGTTCGGGAATTTTGCGGATATCCTCCGTGCGGTTTTCCGTGTGCCGGGAATGGGGAATGTAGAACACATCGTCAAACCCCCGGAACAGGGGAGACTGCTTTTTTAAGGCGACATGAGGAAACACGCCAAAAAGCTTTTTGCTCAGGGAGTATTTGGGAATGCCATAGTGGTAATACAGCCCGGCCTGAGCGCCCCAGCACACATGAAGGGTGGAGTGAACATGGTCCCGGCTCCAGTCCATAATCCGGCAGAGCTCCGGCCAGTAGTCCACGTCGGTAAAATCAAAGTTTTCCACTGGCGCCCCGGTGATAATCATACCGTCAAACTTCTGGTCCTTAATCTGGTCGAAGGTGGTGTAGAAGGAGGACAGATGATCAGCGTCTGTATTTAAAGAGGTATGGCTGGTCGTTTTAAGCAGCTCCACCCGTACCTGGAGAGGAGAGTTGGACAGCTTGCGCAGCAGCTGAGTCTCTGTGACGATCTTGGTTGGCATCAGGTTCAGGATGAGCAGGTTCAATGTGCGCATGTCCTGATGAATCGCCCGATACTCGGTCATAACAAAGATGTTTTCGCCCTCCAGCGTGGCGCGGGCAGGCAGAGAGTCAGGTATTTTAATCGGCATGTGGATATCCTCCGGCGAAGTAGTTCCTTATATATAAGGTTATCACATGCCTTGTCGTTCCGCAAGTGGAAATCCCGCGGGCAAATGTCCGCTAAATGCGGACTTTCCAGTCCCGCGAGCGGAGTAATACACGAAAAAAAGGTAAATATGGAAAAAAATAAAAAAACTTGAAAAAACCTCTTGACAAAGGTTGAACAGGGTGTTATTATGTCAAAGCTGTCCACGAGGTCAGCGCGATCTGAGCCACGTAGAGATCCCAGGAACAAATAGCCTTGAAAAAAGTCGAAAAAAGTTCTTGACAAAGGATGCAAAATGTGGTAAAGTAAAAATCCGTTGTGTGAGCAACGGGCCAAACCACCAAGACTTTGGATGAGGGTGCGAAAAAAGTTTTAAAAAACTTGAAAAAAGTGCTTGACAAAGGATTAAGAGTGTGGTAAGATAACTCCCGCCGCTGAAGAGCGGCGTGCACCTTGTAAATTAAACAACGTGACAAACACGAAGCACCAGAAGGATTTGGTTGTTAAGTGAGCTTTGAGAAAA